>NZ_BAAAPB010000002.1:437109-469267 GCF_039530925.1 Nocardioides panacihumi
GGATTGACGTCTCGAGCCGTACGGATTGACGTCTCGGGCCGTGGGGATTGACGTCTCGAGCCGTACGGATTGACCTCTCGGGGTCAGTGCGGGAGACGGACCCGGATGGTGGTGTCGCCGGGACGGCTGTCGAGCGCGACGGACCCACCGTGAGAGTGCACGATCGCCTGGACGAGCGAGAGGCCGAGGCCGGCGCCCGACTCGCCACCGCGGTTGCGGGACTCGTCGCCGCGCACGAAGCGCTCGAAGGCGTGCGCCGCGATGGCAGGAGGGAACCCCGGGCCGTCGTCGTGCACGTCGAACCCGTCGGGCAGCACCCGGACCGTGACGGTGGTGCCGGGCGGGGTGTAGCGCGTGGCGTTGCTCAGCAGATTGGTCACCACCTGGTGGATCCGCTGCTCGTCGCCCGGCACGACCACGCCGGAGTCGGCATCGGCGTCCGGATCCGCGCTCGAGGGCAGCACGAGCTGCCAGCGCCGATCCGGGTCGACGACCCGGGCGTCGGACACCGTCTCGATGAGGAGCCTGGTCAGGTCGACCGGGTGGTGCTCGAGCGGCCGTCCGGCGTCGAGGCGGGCGAGCAGGAGCAGGTCCTCGACCAGCGAGGTCATCCGGCCCGACTCCTCCTCGACCTTGGCGAAGGCCAGCTTGGTCGCGCCGGTGTCCTCGGGGTGCTTGCGGGCGAGCTCCGTGTAGCCACGGATCGTCGTGAGCGGCGTACGCAGCTCGTGGGAGGCGTCGGCGACGAACTGGCGCACCTGCTGCTCGCTGCGATGCCGCGCCGCGAGCGAGGACTCGACGTGCTCCAGCAGGGTGTTGAGCGCGTTGCCGACCTGGCCGACCTCGGTGCGCGCGTCGGTGAGCCGCTCCGGCACCCGCTCGGTCACGCCGATGTCACCGGTCGCGAGCGGAAGCTCGGCCACCGTGTGCGCCGTCGCGGCCACCTCCCGGAGCGGCCGCAGCTGACGGCGTACGACGACCGTGCCCGCGGCGGCCGCGATGATGACCCCGACGAACGTCAGCAGGGCCTCCCAGCGGACCAGGCCCGCGATCGTGTCGTCGACCCTGGACGTCGGCAGCCCGGTCACGACGGTGACGCTCGTCCCGTCCTGGAGCGGCACCTGCATCGCGATCACCCGATAGGTGCCGTGGCCGGGCACGTTGACCGAGTGGACGCTCCGATCCGTCGGGACGTCCTCGAACCCGTCGAGATTCGAGATGGTCGTGGGTTCGCTCTCGTCCCGATTGAGGATCTGACCCTGCTTCGCGACGGAGCTCCCCGCGCCGGGCAGCACCACCTGCAGGGTGTCGGGCGCCATGTTCCGCGCACCCTGCGGACCCGGGTGGTCGATCGAGTGCACGTCCTGGTCGAGGCGGTCCATCAGCTGCTGGCGCAACGCGACAGCCGTGACGGTGCCGATCAGGATGCAGACGATCGCCACGAGCGCCACCGCCGTGACGACGAGGCGGGCCGTGAGGGTTGCGAACAGCCTCATCAGCTCGCCGGCTTGAGGACGTAGCCGGCGCCGCGAAGCGTGTGGATCATCGGCGGGCGTCCGGCGTCGATCTTCTTGCGCAGGTAGGAGATGTACAGCTCCACGACGTTGGCCTGGCCGCCGAAGTCGTAGTTCCACACGCGGTCCAGGATCTGGGCCTTCGACAGCACCCGGCGCTGGTTGCGCATCAGGTATCGCAGGAGCTCGAACTCGGTGGCCGTCAGGCTGATCTCGTCGTCTCCGCGGAACACCTCGTGGCTGTCCTCGTCCAGGCGCAGGTCACCGACGCTGAGGACGGAGCTGGCGTCCTGCCGGCGGGCGCCCGCGCGGCGCATCATGCCGCGCAGACGGGCGACGACCTCCTCGAGCGAGAACGGCTTCGTCACGTAGTCGTCACCGCCGGCGGTGAGCCCAGCGACCCGGTCCTCGACGGCGTCCTTCGCGGTGAGGAAGACGACCGGCAGGTCGGGCTGCGTCACGCGCACGCGACGCAGGACCTCGAGCCCGTCGAAGTCGGGGAGCATCATGTCGAGGACGACGGCGTCGGGCTCGAACTCCTTGGCCGCCGCCACCGCCTTCATGCCGGTGTGGGCCATCTGCACCTGCCAGCCCTCGTAACGCAGTGCCAGGCTGATCAGCTCCGCGATGTTGACCTCGTCGTCGACGACGAGCACGCGCAACGGGGATCCGTCGGGGCGGGACAGGGTCTCCGTGTCGCTCATGGTCTCCACTTTCTCGCGCGTTCCTGTGAGAAGTCTGTGACATCTCTGTGGCGGTGATGCGGATCGGCCCGGCGTACGCGTGGCCCGCTCGGGTTCGAGGCAGGACCAGCCCGGGGCGGGTCGCCGCCGAAGTATCACGGTGATAGTTCGCGCGACCGGTGATAGGTCTGAAGTGTCACCGGTGCCGCGAAGTGTCACGGTGATACTTCGGCGAGGCGGGCGTGCGCAGGGTCCGGGGCTCCGCTCGGTCCTACGTCATCAGCCGCGGCCGGCGGGGGCGCCGCCGGTGGGTCCGCCCGCCGGTGGGGCGAACCCACCGGTGGTGCCCACACCGAAGCGGCGCTGGTCGGTCGTCGAGCCGCCGCTGGGAAGGGCCTGGTCGAGATCGGCCAGCACGACCTCCTGCCCCGTCTTGAGACCGCTGACGATCTCGGTCCGGGTCCGCCCCACCACGCCGGTCGTCACGCGGACACGGGTGACCGTCGCGCCGTCGATGACGTCGACGGCCCCGTTGCTCACCGCGCTGGTCGGGACGGTGACGACGCCGGAGGCGGTGCCGACGACGACGTCGACCGACGCCGTCCCACCGCTCGGCAGATCGAGGCCGGTGCCATCGAGGGTCACGACGACCGGGTACGTCGTCGTGCCGCTCGAGCTGTCGGGCAGCTGCCCGAGCCGTGTCACCGAGGCCGGCAGCGCCTTCTCGGCGCCGGCAGGGGTCACGGCGGCGACCTGGCCGACCTTCAGCTCGGCCAGGTCGGTCGCGCTCACGCTGAGGTCGACCGTCGTCGTTCCCGACCCGACGACGCTGACCACCGTGGCGCCCGCCGTGGCGGAGTCACCCGTCGTCGCGTCAACTGCGACCACGGTGCCGGCCGCCGACGCCCTGATCACGGCGCCGCTTAGGGACTGCTCGGCCGCGATCAGGTCGGACTTGGCCTGGTCGATCTTCGCCTGGTCCGAGGCGAGTGTCGCCGCAGTGACCGTGCGGCCGGTGCCGGAGCCGCCGTTGGATCCGCCGGTTGCGCCGGTCGAGTCCGTCGGCGCTGAGCCGGTCGAGCCCGTCGAGCCCGTCGAGCCCGTCGAGCCGGTCGGGGCCGAAGCGGAGGACCCACTCTTCGTGCCGGTCGAGCCGCTCGTGCCGGCGCCAGCCTTCGTGCCGTCGGCGCTGGCGGAGGACGCGCTCGAGGTGGACCCAGTGCCCGTCGCCGCGGTCTGACCGAGTGCCTTCGCGGCGTCCGAGAGGGTCGCTCCGAGCGTCTCCAATGCGGTCTGGAGGTCGTCCTGGGCCGCATTCACCCTCTGCTGTGCGTCCTGGACGTCGGCGAGGGCGGTCGTGCAGGCGGCGGGTGTCGTACCGTCGCTCGCCCCAGCCGCCCCGGCCGCGCTCCCGTCACCGTCGCCGGTCCCGCTCCCGGTCCCGGTGTCGGAGCCGGAGTCGGTGCCCGTGCCGGTCCCGTCGCCTGAGCCGCCCGCGGAGCCGTCCCCCGTCGGAGCGGTGAAGGCGTCCTTGCACGCCTCGGTCTGGGCGGTCAGCTTGTCCTTGGCGTCGGCCAGCGCCGACGCCCCCGCGCTCTGGCCGGCTGTCACCGCCTGCTGCTCCTCGGCGAGCTTCGCCAGGGCTGCCGCGACCGCCGGAGGAACGGCCGGGGTCGCGGCGCCGGGGCCGCCGCCCGCCGACGCGCCGCCGGATGGCGAGGCACCGGACGACGAGGCACCGGACGACGAGCTACCCGACGACGAGGCACCGGACGACGGTTGGGTCGCGCCGCTCCCCGACGCACCCGACGCACCCGACGAGCTCACCGCCGCCACCGTGTCGGCCTGCGCCGACTCGTCCGACGCGAGCTGCGCACGGGCTGCGGCGACGTCGGCGCGGGCTCTCGTGACAGCCGTTCTGAGGGTGGTCCGGTCCAGCCGCGCGAGTACGTCGCCGCGAGCCACCGTGTCACCCTCGGCGACCGTCACCTTCGACACGGTCCCCGACGTGCCGAACGACAGGTCGTCGCGCGCGGACTGCTCCAGCGTGCCCGACAGGGACAGGGTCTGGTCGACATCCCCCGTGGACGCCGACGCCGTCCGGTAGTGAGCCGTCGCATCGACCCCGCTGGCGTACGCCGCCCAGCCACCGCCGACCACTGCCGCCACCAGGCCGGCGGCAACGAAGCTGCGCGGGCGCACCAGCCGCCTCACTGAGCGGCTCCCTGCTGGACGCCGGAGCCCCGGCCGAAGCCGCCGAACCCGCCGGTGCACTGACCGTTCGCCGCATCGCTGACCGTGATGCGCTGGGCCGTGACGGCACCGGTGTCGTCGGACCGGCCCGTCGCCGAGACGCACTTGCCGACGGCCAGAGCCGCCGCAGTGGCGTCCTTGGTCGTCGTGTAGGTCGTGTCGGTCGCGACCGTCACCGTGACGTCAGTGGTCTGGCCGGTGGCGCCGTTCTGCCCGACCTGCTGCTCGGCGACCGTGAAGCCGCTGGCCGAGACGGCGGACACCTGGCCGAAGGCGCCGAAGCCGCCGAACCCACGGCCCTGAGCGCCACTCGGAGCCCCGGACGGCGCGCCGCTCGGCATCCCGCTCGGCATCCCGCTCGGCATCCCCGAGGGCCGGTCCCCCGGGTTGCCGCCGCCCGGGCCGCCTCGGGTGCAGCTTCCGTTCGAGGCCGCCACGATCCGGACCGTCGCGGCCGTGATCGCCGTCGGGGCATCGGTGCCCGAGGATGCCGTGGAGCCGGCGGAGGCCTCGTCCTGGAGCGCGCTGACCTGGACGCAGCTGCCGACCGTCACGTCGGCGAGCTTCGCCGCCACCTGGGCGGTGAAGGTCGTCGAGCCGGTGTAGGTGACCGCCGTCTGGCCGGACCGGCCCTGCACCTGCAGCGTCTTGCCCGAGATGTCGGCGACCAGGCCGTTGGCACCCGGGAAGCCACCCTGGCCTCCCGCGCCGGGCGCGCCCGATGCGGCACCCGACGCGGCGCCCGACGGCGCGGTCTGACCGGCACCCTCGGAAGCCGTGTCGGCGGAGCCCGAGCCACCGCAGGCGGCGAGGCCGCCGAGCAGGAGCACGCCGCCGGCAAGAGCGAAGGCGGAGCGGGTCAGGGTCATGGGAGGTGTCCTTCCGAGGTGGGTGACGCGGCTACTCACTGCGCAGCGCATCGATCGGGGTGAGTCGGGCGGCACGGCTGGCGGGATACACGCCGAACCCGATGCCGAGGGCCAGGGAGGTGCCGAGCGCCGCGCAGGTGGCGATCGCCGACAGGGAGACCGGCTGGTCGATGAGCGAGGGCAGCACGAACGAGCCGGCGTACCCGATGAGCACGCCGATGACGCCGCCCGCCAGGCCCAGCATCGACGCCTCCACGAGGAACTGCCTCCGGATGACCGACGGGGTCGCGCCGAGCGCCTTGCGCAGCCCGATCTCGCGGATCCGCTCGGTGACGGAGACGAGCATGATGTTCATGACGCCGATGCCGCCGACCAGGAGCGAGATCGCCGCGATGCCGCCGAGCAGCACGGTCAGGGTCTTGTTCGTCGAGTTCGCGGTCTCGACGAGTGACTCCTGCGACGAGATGTTGAAGTCGGCGTTCGCCGACGAGACCCCGTGCGCATTGAGGAGCAGCGCGTCGATCTCCTGGTACGCCGCCGAGAGCGTGTCGGCCGACGTGGCCTCGACGTAGATCGTGTTGACCGACGACGTCGTCGACCCGGTCAGCCGCTTCTGCGTGCTGATCGGCATCACCGCCTGGTCGTCCTCCGACGACCCCGTCGAGGAGGAGCCGCTCGCCGCCAGGACGCCGATCACCGTCAGCTGTGCGCCGTCCACGCTCACGCTCTGACCGACCGGGCTCTCCGGCGTGGTGAACAGCTCGGCTGCCGTGTCGGCGCCCAGGACGACGACGTCTGCGGCCGACGTCACCTCGGCGCCGGTGAAGAACCGCCCCTGCGCGAGGGTGCGGGCGCGTACGCCGAGCCACGACGTCGTCGTGCCCACGATCGATGTCGTCCAGTTCGTCTCACCCACCGTCAGCGAGCTCGACCCCGACGACACCGGCGCCACCCGTGCGGCATCGGGGACGGCGGCCGGGTCGCCGATCCCCTCCGCGTCCCGGAGGGTGAGCGTGGTCGAGGAGCCGAAGCCCCCGCGGACGCCGGAGGAGCTCGTGCTCGACCCGGGCGACACGATCAGCAGGTTGCTGCCGAGCGCGCTGATCTGCTTCTTCACCTGGTCCTGCGCGCCCTGGCCGAGGCCGACGGTGAGGATGACCGACGAGATGCCGATGACGATGCCCAGCATGGTCAGCGCGGAGCGCAGCCGGTGGGAGCGGACGGCGTCGAGCGCGGTCCGGAAGGTCTCGGCCCAGCTCATCGGGCACCCACCAGCACGTCGTCGGTGATGAGCCCGTCACGGATGACGAGGTTGCGCGAGGCGCGAGCGGCCACCTCGTGCTCGTGGGTGATCAGCACGATCGTGCGGCCGGCGTCGTGCAGCTCGTCGAGCAGGGCCAGGACCGCCGCGGTGGAGGCGGAGTCGAGGTTTCCCGTCGGCTCGTCGGCCAGGATGATGTCCGGCTCGGTGACGAGCGCCCGCGCCACGGCGACACGCTGCTGCTGGCCGCCCGAGAGCTCGCCGGGCCGGTTGCGGACGCGGTCGCCGAGCCCCACCCTCTCCAGTGCCGCGACGGCACGCTCACGCCGCTCAGCGCGCGGCAGGCCGGCGTACAGGAGGGGCAGCTCGACGTTGCGCCACGCCGGCAGGTAGGCGAGGAGGTGGAACTGCTGGAACACGAACCCGATGCGCCGGTTGCGCACCTCGGCGAGCTGCGCCTCGGACATGGTCGAGACGTCCTCGCCGCCGAGCAGGTAGGTGCCCTCGGTCGGGATGTCGAGGCAGCCGAGCAGGTTCATCAGGGTCGACTTGCCGGAGCCGGACGGCCCGACGACCGCGACGTACTCCCCCTCGTCGATGGTCATGTCGATGCCGCACAGGGCCTCGAACTCGATGCTGCCGGAGCGGTAGGTCTTGCGCACGCCGCTCACGTGGACGACCGGTGCGCTCACTGACCGCCGCCCGCGACTCCGCCACCGAAGGTGCCACCACCGAAGCCGCCACCGCCCGGGAAGCCGCCGGGGAACTCGCCCTGACGCTGGGTGCCTCCGGTGCCGCCGGCGCCGCTGCCGCTGGGGCGGACGAAGCCCTGCACCTCGACGGTGTCCCCGTCGGACAGGCCGGACACGACCTGGGTCTGCGCGCCGTACGCCTGGCCGATCCTCACCGTGGTCCTCGTTGCCTTGCCGGCGACCATCTTCATGACGTACGTCGTCGACCCGCTGCTCCTCAGCGCGCGGCTCGGCACCACGAGCACGTTCGGCGTCTGCTTCACGACGATCGAGGCGGTGGCCGAGGTGCCGGCGTAGAGATCGTCGCGCTTGCCAGTCACCTTGATCGTCACCGGGAAGACGGCCGCACCGCTGTTGTTGGTCTGGGCGACGAGGCCCACGCTCTGCACGGTGCCGTAGACGGTGTCGGCGACGCCGGTCACCGTGACCTTCGCCTGCAGGCCCTTCTTCACGCTGGCGACGTCGGAGCTGGCGACCGTCGCGTCGACGATGTAGCTGCCGCTCGACACGATGGTCACGGCGCTCGTGGTCGACGTGGCCGAGGAGCCGGTGCTCGCACCACCGGAGCTGCCGGAGCCGGAGGCTGCGCCGCCGGAGCCGGAACCGGACCCCACCGTGTCGCCGACCTCGAGCCCGAGCGAGGTGACGGTGCCCGCGATGCTCGCGCGGAGCACGGCGTCCTGCACGGCCTGGTCCGCCTCGTCGAGGGAAGCCTGCGCGGAGACCACGGCGGTCTCGTCTGCCGCCAGCTGTACGTCGGACGCAGCCGCGTCGGTGTCGACGGTCAGCTGCTCCCGCGCAGCGTCGAGTGTGCTCTGGGCCGCCGTCCGGGCGGCCTCGAGCGCGGTGGCGCCCACCTCGGCGAGCCGCTGGCCCTTCTTCACGGTGTCGCCGGCGGCCACGTAGACGTGCGTGACGGTGCCGGAGACGTCGAAGTCGAGGTCGGCCGTGCTCGCCGGCTCGACGGTGCCCGACGCCGACACCGCCTGCTCGATCGTGGTCGTCGTGACCTTCGCCGTCGTCGCCGTCGTGGCCGCGGCACCGCCGTCACCACGCAGCAGCAACCAGCCGCCGCTCCCCGCCACGACCGCGAGCACGACAGCCGCCGCGATCCACCACACGCGCCCGCGGCGCCCTCTTCTCGGGAGTCTCCATCGCACCCGCGAAGGCTCTCGATGCGATCTGTGACGGCAGTCAGGTCAGCCTGTGCCAGACCTGTGGGGTCGCGCTCAGAGACCCGGCGCGCCCCAGATCGCGAACCACCGGCCGAGGTCCTGCTCCATCGGCAGCTCACGGGCGAGCGTGTCGCGCACCTGCATCTCCAGGAGGTTGTCGCGCTTCTGCGGCCCGGCCGGCGCGAACGGGTAGAACGTGCCCTGCTTGTAGAGGTAGACGAGCCCGACGTGGCGTCCGTCGGCACCGACGAAGGGCACCAGCGAGCAGAGCAGCCCGGGGCCGAACCCCTGCTCCTCGAGCGTGGTGTTGACCGCGTGCAGCCCGGTGACCAGGGAGGTGAGCTCCGGGTTGGCCGGGTCCAGCGGATCGTGGTCGAGCTCGAGCCAGGTGAACCCGAACTCGTCAGTGGTCGTCGTCACCCGGGGCGCGTCGGGCCCCTCCGAGACCAGGGCGACCAGGTCGGCCTGGGTCGTCGCGAAGCCGGCACCGGCGGCGCCGCGGTAGCAGACCGAGCCGTCCCCGGTCGGGGTCAGGCCGAGCGCCGTCTGCAGCGTGATCGCGGCGGAGGGCACGTGGAAGAGCGCGTCGAGGTTCGCCTGCTTGGGCTTCGAGCGGCCCGTGATGGTGTCCCACAGACCCATCAGTCGGCCGGCCTGCCGAGCTCGGCCTCGATGCGGGCGAGCTGCTCGAGCCGCTGCTCGAGCGAGGGGTGGGTCGAGGTGAGGGTGCGCAGCGAGACGCCGTTGATCGCCGGGGCGATGAAGAAGGCGTTCATGGCCTGGGTCTGGCGCAGGTCGGCCGTCGGGATCTGGTTGATCTCGCCGGTGATCTTCTGCAGGGCGCTGGCGAGGGCCCGCGGCTTCATCGTCAGCTGGGCGCCGGCGCGGTCGGCCGAGAGCTCCCGGTAGCGCGAGAGGAGCCGGAGGAGGATGAAGCTGACGGCGTACACGACGAGGCTGACGACGAGGACGATCAGCCAGATCGGGAGCCCGTTGTTGTCGTTGCCGCGCCGACGGTCCCCGCCGCCGAACCACGCGCCGTACTGGGCGCCGCGCGTCAGCATGCTCGCGATGATGCCCGCCGACGAGGCGACCGTCATGACGAGCACGTCGCGATGGGCGACGTGGGAGAGCTCGTGCGCGAGCACCCCCTCGAGCTCCTCGGCATCGAGGCGGCGCAGGATGCCCGTCGTCACGACGACGACGGAGCGGTCCGGGGAGCGTCCTGTGGCGAACGCGTTGGGCAGGTCGGTGTCGGCGATGCCGACGCGAGGCTTCGGCATGTCCGCGAGGACGCAGAGCCGCTCCATCATGCCGTGCAGCTCGGGGGCCTCCTCGCGGGAGACCTCACGCGCACGCATCGCCTTCATCGCGACCGTGTCCGACTGATACCACTGCCACCACGCGACACCGAGGCCGATCAGCCCGATGAACGGTGCGTACTGGATCGGGAAGATCGCGATCAGGATCGCGATCAAGCCGACGAAGAGTGCCCCGAGAAGGAACATCACCAGGGTCATCCGCGTGGAGAGCCCGGCGTCTCCGGCGAACCGTGTACGTGCCATGCGGCAATTCTCCCCGATCCCGCAACCGTTGGCGCGTCAGTGGTCGGATCAGTGCTCCCCGGTCGTCCGACGCGGGTTCATCGAGCGTTCGACTTCGTGCCCTCGTCGAAGCAGACGGCCCGCCCGGGAGATCCCCGGCGGGCCGTCGCACGTGTTGCTGGGACGAGCTACTGCTGCTCGGTCGGCTTCTGCGCCGCGGGCTCCTCGTCGGCGTCGAGGATCGGGCCCGACTCGATCGCCTCGGGTGCATCCGCGGCGGGCAGCTCCTGGCCCGACGCCTTGCCCTTGAGGCGGGCGAGCTCGGCCTCGACGTCCGTCTGCGAGCTCAGCGCCTCCAGCTCACGGGCGATGTCGTCGCCCTTGTTGAGCGAGGTGACGTCGTCGAGCGCGCCGGACGCGATCAGCTCGTCGACGGCACCGGCCCGAGCCTGCAGCTGCGCGGTCTTGTCCTCCGCGCGCTGGATCGCCGCGCCGACGTCGCCGAACTCGCTGCTGATGCCGGTGACGGCCTCGTTGATCTTCGACTGGGCCTCTGCGGCGGTGTACGTCGCCTTGATGGTCTCCTTGCGCGTGCGGAACGCCTCGACCCGCGCCTGCAGCCGCTGCTGGGCCAGGGTGAGCTTCTCCTCCTCCGCCTGCAGCGAGTCGTGCTGCGCCTGCAGGTCGGAGATCTGCGCGGTCAGACCCGACTTGCGGGTCAGCGCCTCGCGGGCGAGGTCCTCACGACCCAGGCCGATGGCCTTCTCGGCCTGCTCCTGGAGCTTCCCTGACTGCTGGTTGAGCTGGTTGAGCTGGAGCTCGACGCGCTTGCGGCTCGTGGCCACGTCGGCGACGCCACGGCGCACCTTCGCCAGCAGGTCGAGCTGCTTCTGGTAGCTGTAGTCCAGGGTCTCGCGGGGGTCCTCGGCGCGGTCGAGCGCCTTGCTGGCCTTCGACTTGAAGATCAGGGAGAAACGGCTCCACAGGCTCATGGCGGTTCGGTTGCCTCTCGCGCAGGTTCGACGGTGTGCCCTCACCCTACGGCGGGAGGACAACCGCGCGCGACCGACCGACTACCCTGGTCGTCGTACCCCGTCCCAGCTGGAGAAGGCCCACCCTTGTTCCGTCGCAAGTCCGAGAGCACCGTCGTCGACGAGTCCACCGCGAAGGCGAGTGGGAAGGGGCGTCCGACGCCCAGCCGCAAGGAGGCGGAGGCGGCGCGCTTGGCCCGCGTCCGCACGCCGCGCACCCGCAAGGAGCAGCAGGCGGCCTCGCGCAGCGCCCGCTACGAGTCGAGCCAGAAGCTCCGCGAGGGGATGCGGACCGGGGACGAGCGCTACCTGCCCGTCCGCGACAAGGGCCCGGTGCGCCGCTTCGTGCGCGACTACGTCGACAGCAGGTTCAGGCTCGCCGAGATGATCCTGCCGTTCCTGGTCTTCACGCTGGCCCTCGGCTTCGTGAAGAGCGGTGCGTACGCCGGGTTCTCCAACGTCTTCATGACGCTGATGCTGCTGGCCGTCGCCGCCGACCTGGTCTGGATGCGGTTCCGCATGCACCGGCAGCTCAAGGTGCGCTTCCCGGACACCACGCGCAAGGGCCTGACCTACTACGCGGTCGTGCGCGCGCTGCAGCTTCGCTTCCTGCGGATGCCGAAGCCGCAGGTGCGCATCGGGCAGGACCTGCCCGAGACCTACCGCTGACGGGCCTCGGCGGCCGGCCGACGGCGGGATGCGGCAGGATCGCGGGGTGACCTCCTCCGATCTCAGCGTCCGCGTGGCCTGGGCCGACGACGCGCCCGCCATCGCGGCCGTGCAGCTGCGCTCCTGGCAGCAGCGGTACGCCGACCTGCTGCCGGCCACCGAGCTCCCGTCGGGCCCCGAGGCGGTCGAGGCCGCGGCCGCCGCCTGGCGCGCCTCGCTCGTAAAGGCGCCCGACGCCCGGCAGCGCGTCCTCGTCGCGCTCGCCCACTCGGACGTCGTGGGCTTCGTGATGACCGGGCCGGCGAGCGACCCCGACTGCGACCCGCTGCGCGACGGCGCCCTCGACGAGCTCACGGTCGACCCGACCCGGTTCCGGGAGGGCCACGGCTCGCGGCTCTTGCAGGCAGCGGCCGACACGCTCGTCGCCGACCGGTTCGTCCGCGCGGTCTGCTGGGTGCCGTCCACCGACGACGCCACGCGGGCCTTCCTGACCGGCGCGGGCTGGGCACCCGACGGCGCCCACCGCACGCTCGAAGCGCCCTCGGGCTCGCCCCTCAAGGAGATCCGGCTGCACACCGCGCTGGCCGCGGAGTGAGGCCACGCGTGAGGCCCCGCGTGAGGCCCCGCGTGGAGCTCAGGGGCGCAGCTCCTCGGGCGTGACGACGAACCCGCCGGTGTCGACGACCGTGCCGCCGGTCACGCCCGACAAGGCAGCGGCGAGCCGGGCGACGAGCGGCACGATCCGGCCGCGGGCCAAGCGCCCGACGACGGTGTCGCACGCCTCGGCCGCCGGGCCCGACGGGACCCACGTCAGCGCGTACGCGTAGCGGCCGTAGGCCTCGGGTGCCAGCGACATCAGGACGACCGGCAGCTGGGTGCGCGTGGTCAGGCTGACCAGCACCGTGCCGTCGTACGGCGTGTCGAAGGCGAGCCGGTAGGTCTCGGTCGGGGGCGCGGCGACGGGTCGCATCATCGGCGCGACCGAGCGGGCCTGTGCCAGGGCGACCTCGGCCGGGACCGCGTCGGGCGCATAGAGCGTCAGGCCGACGAACTCGGCGGCGGCCGGCGCGCGCACACCGCCCCGTCCGTCCACGACCGCGCCGCCCGTACGGCGCGCCACCGCGAGAAGCCAGGACGTGAGCACGGCGTCGCCGGCACTGGCCTCGACCAGGTAGACGTCCTCGAGCCCTGCCGCGAGCGGCACGCCGGCCGCGGAAGGGCCCAGCGGTCCGCGCAGACCGGCGTCGGCCGTCATGCGGAGCAGGCCGGGCCCGTCGGACCGCGCCGGAGCGACGCCGCCGCCGAAGCGGGCGCCCACCAGCCGCCGTGCAGGCCCTGCCCGCGATCCCGCGATGTGCTCGGCCTCGGGGAACCATGCCCGCGCCAGCGCGAGGACGTCCGTCCCCGACGGGACGGCGACCGCCCGGTCGAGGGGTGCGCCGGGCTCGTCGTCCTCCACGGCGCCGACGCTAGGACCTGCAGCCACCGCTCGTGTCGCCGCGGTGTTACGGGGGTGTTGCGTTCGCCGCACGGAGTCGGCGGCGGCACTCAGAGGTCGAGGTAGCTCTCCAGCCCGACCGTGAGCCCCGGGTGGCCGGGGACGCCGCGCACGGCGGCCAGCACGCCGGGCACGAAGCCCGCCCTGTCGAGCGAGTCGTGGCGGATGGTCAGGGTCTCCCCCACCCCGCCGAGCACGACCTCCTGGTGGGCGACCAGCCCACGGATGCGCAGGCCGTGCACGTGGATCCCGTCGACGACCGCGCCCCGCGCACCGTCCAGCTGGGTGCTGGTGGCATCCGGGACCGGCCCGAGGCCGGCGTCGCGGCGCGCGGCCGCGACCAGCTCCGCCGTACGCCGGGCAGTGCCCGAGGGTGCGTCGGCCTTCGTCGGGTGGTGCAGCTCGACGATCTCGACGGACTCGAAGAACGGAGCCGCCTGCACGGCGAACCGCATCATGAGGATCGCGCCGATCGAGAAGTTCGGGGCGATGAGGACCCCGACGCCGCGCGCGTCGCTCAGCCAGCCGCGAACCGTGGCGAGTCGCTCCTCGTCGAAGCCGGTGGTGCCGACGACGGCGTGGATCCCGTGGGCGATGCAGAACTCCAGGTTGCCCATCACCGCTTCGGGCGTGGTCACGTCGACGGCCACCTCTGCCCCGCTGTCCAGCAGGGCCTGCAGCGGGTCGGCGCTGCCGACCCGGGCGACCACGTCGACGTCCTCGGACTGCTCCAGCCCCGCCACGATGGCGGAGCCGAGCTTGCCGCGTGCACCCAGCACGCCGACCTTCGTCAGGGATTCGCCCATGTTCACGGGAGCGAACCTACTGGGTGCACGCGGCGGTCGGGCAGGTCAGCCCCCGAACGGCCCGGAGATGAACGAGATGTCCATGTCCCCGCCCCAGACGCCCATCTCGACCGCAGGCGCACCGACGTTGACCTCGGGTCCGACGCGCCAGCCCATGTCGACCATCCCGTTGCGGTTCGACGTCACGTAGAGCCCGGACTTGAACGACACCCCCGACCCGCCGGCCTCGAGCCCGCCCTGCGTGCCGACGACGTACGTCGTGGTCCCGGACCGGAAGTCGTAGCTGAACTCGGCGAAGGCCTTGAGCAGCGGCATGACCTCCTGGGAGACGTTGACCGTGATCTTCTCGCAGTTGCCCTTGATCGAGGTGTCACCGAGCGACAGGACGATGTTGAACGACTTCAGCTCCGGCGGGCAGCCGCCCTTGCTGTTCCCGGCCCCGTCCGCCGGCGCGGGCATGGGCGCCGCCTCCGCAGGTGTGACGCAGTAGTCCGCCCAGATCTTCTCGTCGTGCGTCCACCAGCGGGCCTCCTGGTCGAGGCTGGCGTAGGCGTTGCTCTCCAACGACTCGATCAGCAGGACGAGCAGCCGGTGCGCGTCGGCGTCCTTGAGATTGGCCGCCACCGCGCTGATCCGGGTGGAGACGGCCTCCATCCACGCGTCGCCCGCCGTCTGCATCTCGCCGACGATCACGCGCCACTGGCTGTGGACACCCGCGAGCTCCGGGATGCAGGTGCGCTTCATCTCGTTGTCGAAGCACATGTCGTCCGGCGAGCCCTGGCAGGCCTGGAACGCGTCGTCCATCAGCGTCCGCAACGTGTACGGCGCCTCGCCGGTGCCGCCGCCGAAGAATCCCTCGCGCCGCTCGCGGGCGCGGTCCTTGAGATCGGTGAGCCTGTTCCACAGGGCGTCGATGTCGGCCGTGTCGGTCACGGTGTGGCCGAGCGTGACCAGGTCGTCACGGCGCTCGACCTCGGCCGGGGTGAGCAGCGCCTCGACGTCCCTGAGGCGCTGCTCGAGCGCCTGACGCTCGGCGACGTCGGCCTGGACCTCGCCGGCGATCTCCTCGTCGATGCCGACGTACTCGTCCGCCATGACGACGCCTTGGACGGGCGTCTCGGCGATCGGCAGGTGCCGCAGCGGAGTCGCCACGCCGTGGGTGAGGTCGATGTTCGGCTCGGGTCCCTCGGGCGTGACGTCGTCGGGCACCCGGGTCTGGCGCCGCACCTTGCCGATGCGGTTGTCGCGGATCGCCTTGGCGTCCTGGCCGGCGCACGCCTCGACGGCGGCCAGGCCCCGAGCCGCCTCGCTGAGCATCGGCGACTGCACGAGGGCGGCGGAGAGCTCGGTCCTGGCGGCCGCCGGACGCCCCGTCATGAGCAGCGCCTGGCCGCGCTCGTTGTGGGCGATTGCCTGCACCGGGATGCCCATCGCGGGGTCGCGGTACTCCAGCCGGTCGGCGGCGTCCAGGAACGCCAGCGCCTCGTTGGGCATGCCGCTGGAGTTGGCCAGCGCCGCGAGGCCGACCAGGTGGCCGCCGTCCTGCGGGTCGAGGTCGTGCGCCCGCAGCATGGCGGCGAGTGCGAGGCCCGGGCTGCTCTGGCTGAGCGCCGTGCCGGCGAGCCGTTGGGCGGAGACGGCGTCCGCGGCGAGCGGGGACGCGGCGACCATGTCGAGCGCGCTCCCGCCGACGGTGGCTGCCAGCCGCGACCGCACGCTGCTGACGGCGGCTGTGAGGGACATGGTCTGCGGCGGCGTCGTCGCGCCGCAGAACAGCTTGAGCATCGTCAGCGACGCCGAGTCCGGCAGCCACGCCGCCGCATCGCCGTAGGACTGCACCTCGAGGTCGCCGGGCGTCGCGGCGACGGTCAGGTGGGCCGGGGCGAGTCGGCAGTTGTTCGTCTCGTCGCTCTCGGCGACGGCGGTCAGGTCGTCGACGCAGACACGCACGGCGTAGCTGCCCGCCGGAATGCCGTAGGGGACGCGGACGCCTGCGGTGATCGCCGGCGCATCGCTCCGGGCCGCCAGGGCGGGCAGCGGGCTCGCCCCGCGCAGCCGGATGTCGGCGGGCAGCTTGCCGGGCGACGTCTCGTCCGTCGTCAGGTAGACGCGCGTCGTCGACGCGCCGGCCGGCTGCGGACCGGTGTTGCGGCCGGCGTACGTCACGGTGAGGGCGGAGCCCTCCGTCAGGCTGCCGGTGCTCGCCGTCGCACTCGTCACCGTGAGGTCGGGTGCCCCCGCCGGCGGGATGGTCGGCGGGGTCGGCCTGGCGGTCACCGTGAGCCGGGTCGCGGTCAGCCGGCAGTTGTCGGACTCGCGGCGCTCCCTGACGCGCGAGGGGTCGTCGAGGCAGACGCGGACGCCGTACGTCGCCGGGCGGGTCGCGCCCGGGATCGTCACCGTCAGGCGACGCGACCCGCTGCTCGCGCGGGCCTGCAGCCGCGGCAGCGCTCCGGAGCCGAGCAGCCTGTCGGACGGCTGCCTGCTCGCGGCGGACGTCACGGTGGTCAGGTAGATCCGCGTGGTGGAGCCTCCGGCCGCCCTGGTGCCTGCGTTGCGCGCCGAGTAGATGACGCTCAGCGTGCCGCCGACGACCTGCCGGGTCTGGCCGAGTGTGGCCCCCGTCGGCTTCAGGTCGGGTCGTGCCGTCGCGGCCGATGCGGGCTCGATGACGGAGAGTGCGGTCGCCAGGCAGGCGAGGAGGACCAGGGGCCCACGTCGTGTCAGGTTCATGGTCGGGAGCCTGTCGGCGGGCACTTGCAGGAGACTTGGAGCCGCCTTGCAGCACCTCTCCGTGTCCGTGTGGGGAACCGGCCGCGACGTCGGTTCGGGGGATCTGGCAGGCTGAGGCCATGCCAGTGCAGACGATTCCGGCGCGGATCCGTTGGGCGGTGGACTTCATCGACGTCCACCCCAACGACCACATCCTCGAGATCGGGTGCGGCCCGGGCGCGGGCGCCGAGCTCATCTGCAGCAGGCTCGAGACGGGCAAGCTGTTCGCGATCGACCGCTCGGAGTCCGGGGTCGACCGGACGAAGCGCCGCTGCGCGCGGTTCGTCCAGGCGGGACGCCTGACGGTACGGCAGATCGATCTCGCGACCCTGCGCGTGCCGGTGAAGCGCCTCAACAAGGTCTTCGCCTTCAACGTCAACCTGTTCTGGGTGCGCGAGGCCGCGGACGAGGTCGCGCTGCTCTACGAACGCCTCCTGCCCGGCGGCACCGTCAGCATCTTCTACGAGTCGACGCGCCGCGACGAGGTGCCACTGATGGTCGAGAACACCTCGAAGGCACTCATCGGCGCCGGCTTCCGGGTCTCCGTCGTCGACCAGAAGCAGCCGGCCGTCATCGGCATCATCGGCCGCAAGTAGGCCCGAGTCGGCGCAACCTCGCACCCCCACAGGCCCGAGTCGGCGCAACCTCGCACCCCCACGGGCCCGAGTCGGCGCAACCTCGCACCCCCACAGGCCCGAGTCGGCGCAACCTCGCACCCCCACAGGCCCGAGTCGGCGCAACCTCGCACCCCCACAGGCCCGAGTCGGCGCAACCTCGCACCCCCACGGGCCCGAGTCGGCGCAACCTCGCAGTACGCCGAGGCGCGCCGCTCAGGCGGACAGGCGCCGTCCTCGCCGAGCCAGCGCCCGGCGTCGCAGATCGACGATCTTCGCATCGCCGGACCGACCTCGGTCAGCGAAGACGTCCTCCTTCGTGAGCACCTCGATCAGGTAGTCCTGGTCACGGGCGTCCTGACGCCGCGTCCGGTCCTCGCGCTGCTGATCGGGTGACGAGTGCCACTCGACACCGTCGTACTCCACCGCGGCGAGCAGGGAGTCGTCCGCGAGGTCCAAGCGCGCGACGAACCGCTCGCCGTCGTACACCTCCACCTGTGGCGTCATAGGCAGCAGGTTCTCGAGGCACATCAGACGCAGCACGGACTCCGGAGGCGACTCGGCGCGTCCGTCGGCCAACGGACCGACGGCACGGAGCGTCGTGATCCATCGTTGACCGCGGAACTGTTCGATCCCTGCGAGCAGCTCGGCATGGCTGAAGGTCCCGAGCCTCAGCATCTGGTCGACCCCTGCGAGCGCACGCCTCACCGATGGCGTGCGGCCCAGGTCCCACGCGGTACGGATCGCGGTCGTCACGCGCAGCCCTCCGAGATCGACGACGTGCGCGTCCGGGAGCCACCGCTCGCCGCTGCGCGCGATCCCGTTACGCAGCCGCCCGGACCCCGACGGCCTGAAGATCGATACCGGCCGAAGCTCCAGGTGCTCCCCGGGTGCCAGCGTCATCTCCGCCCCCAGGAGCCACCCGGCGTGACCGTCGACGACGACGCAGTCCTCGGGGACGACCAGGCGCAGGGCGGCCACCCGAAGGGCGAGCGAGTCACCCGCTGACGTCGCCAGGTAGATCCCCTTGACAGGGCGCCGCAGCAGACCCTCGGCGACGAGAGTCGTGAGCTGGCGCGGGCCGAGGCCCTCGCGCCTCGCCATCTCCGTCGTGAAGGGCTCGTCGGGCGACAGCGGGAACGACTCGTCGAAGGCGCGCCCGAGGATCCAGTTCGTGAGCTCCATGGCGGGCATCGTGCAGGTGCGCGGAGCGATCCGCGACCGTCGTACCGAAGCCCTGTGGACAACGGCGCGAGGATACGCCGACTCGGCACTCTCAGAACGCGAGGATGCGCCGACTCGGCACTCTCAGAACGCGAGGATGCGCCGACTCGGCACTTATGGGCCGACGACCGCCAGGATCTCCCGGCCGGCGAACAGCTGAGCGGCGACCTGGCTGCACTCCTCGAGGGTGACGGCGTCGATGCGTGCGAGCACCTCGTCGATCGTGAGCAGGTCGGTGTGCACCAGCTCCGCCTTGCCCAGGCGCGACATGCGAGACGCCGAGTCCTCCAGACCGAGGACGAGGCCGCCGCGCAGCTGGCCCTTGCCAACGGCGAGCTCCTCGGCGGTGATCCCGTCACGTGCGAGCAGAGCGACCTCGGAGCGGACGACCTTCAGCACGTCGTCGACCTTCGAGGGCAAGCAGCCGACCGCGACGCCCACCAGGCCGGTCTCGGCGTGGGAGCTCGCGAAGGAGTAGACCGAGTAGGCCAGCCCGCGCCGTTCACGGACCTCCTGGAAGAGCCGCGACGAGGTGCCACCGCCGAGGGCGGTCGTCAGCACCGACAGCGCGAAGCGTCTGTCGTCGTCCCGGGCCAGGCCGGGCATGCCGAGCACGAGGTTGACCTGCTCGAAGGGCTTGCTCGTCGCAACCGAACCGGAGGCGACGCGGAGGGCGCGCCCGGAGCGCGGCGGCACCGGGGGCTCGCTCCCGGTCAGGAAGCCCCCGCGTCCGAAAGCCTTGCGGACGAGCCTGACGACGGTGGCGTGGTCGAGGTTGCCCGCGGCCGAGACGACCATGTTCGCCGGGCGGTAGTGCTTCTTGTAGAAGCGTCGGATCTGGTCGCGTGACAGCGCCTCGATCGACGCCGTCGTGCCCGCGATCCCCCGCCCGAGCGGCGTGTCCTCGCCGAACGCCTGGGCGGCGAACAGGTTGTGCACCACGTCGTCGGGGTCGTCGTCGTGCATCGCGATCTCGTCGAGGATGACGTCACGCTCGGCCTCGACGTCGTCGCTGGTGAGCACCGACGACGTGATCATGTCCCCCAGCACGTCGATCGCCAGAGGCAGGTCGTCGTCGAGCACGCGGGCGTGGAAGCACGTGTACTCCTTCGCCGTGAAGGCGTTGAACTCCCCGCCCACGGCGTCGAGCGCGAGCGAGATCTCCAACGCCGAGCGCTCGGGTGTCCCCTTGAAGAGCAGGTGCTCGAGGAAGTGCGAGGCGCCGTGCAGTCGGGCGCTCTCGTCCCGCGACCCGACGCCGACCCAGACGCCGACGGCAGCGGAGCGTACGCCGGCCATCTGCTCGGTCACGACCCGCAGCCCGCCCGGCAGCACCGTGCGACGTACGACGGACCCCGGGCCCTCCTCCAGCGTCAGCGTCGTGCCGACCCTCTGGGTGGCGCCCGACGGGGTGTACTCCACGCGCTTCTGCTGGGCGCGGCCATGCGGGAACGACCGGCCGGCAGGGGTCTGCCGGCCGGTCGCCCGTGTCTCAGTGGTGCGAGGGGTCACGCGGAAGCGTCACTCCTCGGTCTCGACGACCTCGTCGGCCGACTCGGCCGAGGCCTCGGTCTCCTCGACGACCGGGGCCAGCGAGAGCTTGCCGCGGTCGTCGATCTCGACGATCTGGACCTGGATCTTCTGGCCCACCTCGACGACGTCCTCGACCGACTCGACGCGCTTGCCGTCGTTGAGGGCCCGCAGCTTGGTGATGTGCAGCAGGCCGTCCTTGCCGGGCAGCAGCGACACGAAGGCACCGAAGTTGGTGGTCTTCACGACGGTGCCGAGGTAGCGCTCGCCGATCTCCGGCATCGTCGGGTTGGCGATCGCGTTGACCGCGGCCCGGGCGGCGTCGGCCGACGCACCGTCGGTGGCGCCGATGTAGACCGTGCCGTCGTCCTCGATCGAGATCGTGGCGCCGGTGTCCTCCTGGATCTGGTTGATCACCTTGCCCTTCGGGCCGATGACCTCGCCGATCTTGTCCACGGGGACCTTGACCGAGATGACGCGCGGGGCGGTCGAGGCCATCTCCTCCGGACCCGAGATCGCCTCACCCATGACCTCGAGGATCGCCAGACGGGCGTCCTTGGCCTGGTTCAGCGCGCTGGCCAGGACCGATGCCGGGATGCCGTCGAGCTTGGTGTCGAGCTGGAGCGCGGTGACGAACTCCGACGTGCCGGCGACCTTGAAGTCCATGTCGCCGAAAGCGTCCTCGGCACCGAGGATGTCGGTGAGCGCGACGTACTTGGTCTCGCCGTCGACCTCGCCGGAGATGAGACCCATCGCGATGCCCGCGACGGGCGCCTTCAGCGGGACGCCGGCCTGGAGCAGCGACATCGTCGAGGCGCAGACGGAGCCCATCGAGGTCGAGCCGTTGGAGCCCATGGCCTCGGAGAGCTGGCGGATCGCGTAGGGGAACTCCTCGCGGGCCGGGAGCACCGGCAGGAGTGCCCGGCGGGCGAGCGCGCCGTGGCCGACCTCGCGACGCTTGGGCGAGCCGACCCGGCCGGTCTCACCGGTCGAGAACGGCGGGAAGACGTACTTGTGCATGTAGCGGCGCGACTTCTCCGGGGAGAGCGTGTCGAGCTGCTGCTCCATCTTGAGCATGTTCAGCGTCGTGACACCCAGGATCTGGGTCTCGCCACGCTCGAACAGCGCGGAGCCGTGGACGCGCGGGATCACGTCGACCTCGGCGTGCAGCGGGCGGATGTCGGCCAGACCGCGCCCGTCGATGCGGACCTTGTCGCGCAGCACCTGGGTGCGGATCGCCTGCTTGGTGACGGAGCGGAAGGCCGCGCCGATCTCGCCCTCGCGGCCCTCGAAGTCGGTGCCGATCTTCTCGAGCAGGGCGAGCTTGATCTTGTCGCCCTCCTCGTCACGCTCCTGCTTGCTCAGCACGCGCTCGCGGTCGCCCGAGACGCTGTAGAGGTCGCGCACGTCCTGGCCCACCGCGGCCTCGACCGCGGCCAGCACGTCGTCCTCGTAGTCGAGGAAGACCGGGTAGTCGGCCACGGGCTTGGCGGCCTGCTTCGCGAGCTCGGCCTGGGCCTCGCACAGCTGCTTGATGAACGGCTTGGCCGCGTCCAGACCGGCGGCGACGATCGCCTCGGTCGGCGCCTGGGCGCCGCCCTGGATGAGGTCCCACGCCTGCTCGGGCGCCTCGGCCTCGACCATCATGATGGCGACGTCACCGGTCTCGGTCACGCGACCGGCGACCACCATGTCGAAGACCGCGTCCTCGAGCTGGCCGTGGGTCGGGAACGCCACCCACTGGCCGTCGATGAGGGCGACCCGCGTGCCGCCGACCGGGCCGGAGAACGGCAGGCCGGAGAGCTGGGTGGACATCGACGCCGCGTTGATCGCGAGCACGTCGTAGGGCTGGTTGGGGTCGAGCGCCAGCACCGTGATGACGACCTGGACCTCGTTGCGCAGGCCCTTCTTGAAGGTCGGGCGCAGCGGGCGGTCGATCAGGCGGCAGGTGAGGATGGCGTCCTCGCCCGGGCGGCCCTCGGACCGGAAGAAGGAGCCGGGGATCTGGCCCACGGCGTACATCCGCTCCTCGACGTCGATCGTGAGCGGGAAGAAGTCGAAGTGGTCCTTCGGCTGCTTGGAGACAGTGGTCGCCGACAGCAGCATGGTCTCGTCGTCGAGGTAGGCGGTCACCGAACCGGCGGCCTGGCGGGCCAGAAGGCCCGTCTCGAACTTGACGGTGCGCTTGCCGAACTTGCCGTTGTCGAGAACGGTCTCGACGGCGGAGATGACGGGTTCAGTCAATTTCTTCTCTTGTCATAGCGGTGGAGCGCCTCGCTCCACGGGTTTCGGACTCGGATTTCGGTTGACAGCCTATCGGGCCGGTGCCCGAAATGCGGAACGGGCAGCCACCCCGAAGGTGGCTGCCCGCACACGAAGACTCACGTCGCGATCAACGACGAAGGCCGAGACGCTCGATGATGGAGCGGTACCGGTTGATGTCGGTCTTCTGCAGGTAGTTGAGCAGACGACGACGCTGGCCGACGAGCAGCAGCAGGCCACGACGGCTGTGGTGGTCGTGCTTGTGCTGCTTGAGGTGCTCGGTGAGGTGGCCGATGCGGTGCGACAGCAGCGCGATCTGAACCTCGGGCGAGCCGGTGTCACCCTCGTTCGTGGCGTACTCGGCGATGATCTTCTTCTTGGTCTCCGCGTCGGTTCCAACCGCCATGGAGGGCTCCTCTCGTCTCGCTGCGCGGCGCGCCCGGGCCTGTTCACCGGGGCACTCTTGGTCCGCGGCCGTTTCACGGCTGTGCATTCGCTGCCGGAAGGCAACCGCAGAACTCTATCCCGCGGCTCCGCCAGGAGCCCAATTCAGGATCCGAGCCGTGCGTACGCCGGCTCGGGCTCGGTCACGACGGTCCCCGGCGTGCCGACCCGGCGCGGCCACCAGACCCGCTCCCCCAGGATCGTCAGCGCCGCGGGCAGCAGGACCAGCCGGACGAGCGTGGCGTCGAGCAGGATCGAGACCGACAGGCCGACGCCCATCATCTTCATCTCCATCATCGAGAGCCCGGCGAACAACGCGAACACCGAGACCATCACCGCGGCCGCCGACGTCACCACCCCGGCACTCGCGGTGATCCCGCGCTCCACGGCGACCTTGGTCGGGTAGCCGCGATCGACCAGCTCGCGGATCCGGCTGATGACGAAGACGTGGTAGTCCATCGACAACCCCACCAGGACGACCAGGACGAACAGCGGGATCCAGTTGATGACGAAGCCCGGCGTGGTGAACCCGAGGGCGCCGCTGAACCAGCCGTGCTGGAAGACGAGGGTCATCACGCCGAACGCCGCGCCCACGGACAGCAGGGTGAGCAGCGTCGAGACCCCGGCGAGCACCAGGCTGCGGAACGTCGTGGCCATGATGAGCATCGTCAGCAGCAGCACGAAGCCGATCACGAGCGCGAGCCGGCCGTGCTGGTGGTCGGCGTCGTCGAGCGTCTGGGCAGGGCCACCTCCGACGGCGTGCTCGATCCCCGGGACACCGGCGAGCGCGTGCGGCAGCACGTCGGCGCGCAGCTCGCGCACCGCCGCGGGGACGCGGTCGTCGAACTCGTCGTACGGCATGCCGAGGCGCAGCACCGTGGTCCGCCCGTCGCGCGAGGTCTGCGCCGGCGAGGAGGGCTCGGTGAAGTCACCGGTCGCGACCGCGTCGCGCACCAGCCGGTCGAGCCCGGAGCGGAGCGCGGCCGGGTCGCTCCCGTCGCTGCGCACGACGACCGACACCACGGCGGAGCCGTCGCTCGGGAAGGCGCGCTGGAGCTCGGCGTAGGTCGCGACCTCGGGAATGTCCTGCGGCAGGGTCTCGAGCGTGGCGGAGTGGGTGCGCATCCCGAGTGCCGGGATCGCCAGTGCCGCCACCGCGACACCGACGACGGCCAGCGCGATGGCCGGGCGACGCAGCACGGGCCGCAGGAGTCGCCCGCTGATCGCACCGGCGCCGAGGCGCCGGTTGAGCCGCCACAGCAGCGGAACCCGAGGACGGTCGACCCAGTGGCCGAAGACGACGAGGAGCGCCGGGAGTACCGTGATCGATCCGATCACCGCGACGGCGACCACGAGGATCGAGGCGACGGCGAGGGAGTTGAAGGTGACGTCGTCGACCAGGAACAGGCCGGCCATGGCGGCGATCACCGCGCCGCCGGAGACCAGGATCGAGTGGCCCGACGTCCTCGCGGCGATGGCGACCGCGTCGAGGGTGGTGTGGCCGGCCTGTCGCTCCTCGCGCTCGCGCTTGAGGTAGAAGAGCGAGTAGTCGACCCCGACCGCCATGCCGATCAGGACGATCATGCTGGAGACGCTCAGGTCCATGTGGACCAGGTGCGAGACGGGCGCCATCATCCCGATCGTCGCGGCGACGCTGGTCCCGGCCAGCAGCACCGGGATGCCGGCTGCGATCAGTGCGCCGAACGCGAGCAGCATCAGCACCAGGGTGACCGGCAGGCTCGTCTTCTCAGCCGAGCCGAGGTCCTCCGAGACCCGGTCGTTGATCGCTTGGTCGATGGAGACGTCGCCTGCTTGGCGGACCGACAGGTCAGGGTGGGCGCGCTGCGCGGCGGCGACGACCTTCTGGAGGTCTGCGACGTCGTCGGTGCCCTCGGCCAGCTCGACCGGGAGCAGGAGCGCGTCGCCGCTCTGGCTGACCACCGGGTCCGCGACCCGGGTGACGTGCGGCAGGGCGCCGGCACGCGCCGCGATCTCGGCGGCGGCCGTCCGTGCCCCGGCCAGGCCGCCGGACGCGTCGGCGGCGGTCGGCGAGATGAGGACGTTCTCCACGGGCGGGGCCGTCAGGTCGGCCTGCGCGAGCATCTGGTCGGCCCGGCCGGACTCTCCACGCCGGTAGTCGGCGTCGGTCGTGTGAACGGTCGAGACCAGGATGGCGGCGACGACCGAGGCCGCCACGAGGGCGATCCACGCGAGGATCGCACGCCAGGGGTGGCGGGCGCTCCAGGTCGCGGCCCGCATCGGGATGGAGGTGAGTGGGTTGCCCATCGCTGTCTCCTTCGGGGTGGGCGGGGCAGGGTGGTTCCACCGTCGCGGAGGGCAGATGGCGCCGTCAGGGGCGTGCGCACCCGTCCTGCGGTGGTGCCAGCACCACCGCGCGCGGCGCCACGGCGCGGGAGGATGAGAGGTATGACGACCGAGCTGCCCGAAGCTGAGCGGCCACCTGTGGGACGGGGACGGCTGACGGCGTACGCCGGCCTGCAGGTGCTCCTCGCGGTGCCGATGATCCTGTTGTTCGTGCTCTGGGTGGTCGGCGGCGTGCTCACCATCGTGTGGGTCGGGCTCGCCATCCTGGTCGCCCTCGTCCCGGTCACCCGGGCCGTCGCGAACCTGCACCGGCGGATGGCTGGACGGGTCCTCGGCCAGCGACTGCCGGATCCCTACCGACCGCTCCCGGACGGCGGCCCGATGGCCCGGCTCCGGGTCGTCGTCGTCGACCCGATGACCTGGCGCGACCTGGGCTGGCTGCTGGTCGCGAGCACGCTCGGCTTCGCCTTGTCACTGCTGGTCGTGCTGCTGCTCGCCGCCGTGGTGACGTGGTTCATCTGGTGGTACGCCGCCGCTCCGCTGATGCAGGCCCGGTCCGTGCTCGACCGCTTCTTCCTCTCCTACAGCCGCACGGAGCGGCTCGAGCAGCGCGTGCAGGTGCTGACCGAGACCCGCGCCGACCTCGTCGACCACTCGGCCGCCGAGCTGCGCCGACTCGAGCGGGACCTGCACGACGGCGCCCAGGCGCGGCTGGTCGCGCTGTCGATGAGCCTCGGCATGGCGCAGGAGGCGTTCGACGAGGACCCTGCCAAGGCCCGGCAGCTGGTCGAGGACGCGCGGGAGACGACGGCCACCGCGATCGCGGACCTGCGGTCGGTCGTTCGTGGGATCCATCCGCCGGTGCTGGCCGACCGGGGGCTCGGGGGCGCGGTCCAGGCCCTCGCGCTCGACATGGCGGTCCCCGTCGACGTCGAGATCAACCTTCCCGGGCGCCCCCCGGCGCCGGTCGAGTCGGCCGTGTACTTCGGAGTCGCCGAGTGCCTCGCCAACATCGGCAAGCACTCCGGTGCGGCGCGCGCCTGGGTGGGCCTCGCCCATCGGGACGGACGGCTCCGGGCGGTGGTCGGGGACGACGGGTGCGGCGGGGCCTCCCCCGATGCGGGGACCGGCATGCTGGGGGTGATGCGTCGGCTGGCGGCGTTCGACGGCACGATGGCCCTGTCGAGTCCCGAAGGCGGACCGACCATCGTCACCCTGGAGGTTCCGTGCGACTTGTCCTCGCCGAAGACAACGCCCTCCTCCGCGCCGGCCTGATCCAGCTCCTCAGCGACCGTGGCTTCACGATCCTGCACGCGGTCGACAACGCCCCTGCCCTCGACGTGGCGTTGCAGGACCCGGAGGCCGAGGCGGCCGTGCTCGACGTCCGTCTCCCGCCGGGGCAGACCGACGAGGGCCTGCGGGCCGCCATCGCGGTCCGCGAGAAGCGACCGGGGTTCCCGGTCATGGTCCTCTCGCAGTACGTCGAGCACCTCTACGCCCGCGAGCTGCTGGCCTCGGGCGTCGGCGCCGTGGGCTACCTGCTCAAGGACCGGGTCGCCGACGTCGCCGAGTTCGTCGACGGCGTACGCCGGGTCGCCGCGGGCGGCACGGTGCTCGACCCCGAGGTCGTGGCGACCGTCATGGCCCGCCGCCGCGAGGAGCCCCTCGACCGGCTGACCGCGCGCGAGCGCGAGGTGCTGGCCCTCATGGCCGAGGGCCGCTCCAACGCGGCAATCGCGGCACGCCTGTCGGTGACGGAGAAGGCGGTCCTCAAGCACATCAACAGCATCTTCACCAAGCTGGACCTGCCCGTCGGTGAGGACGACCACCGGCGGGTCCGTGCGGTGCTGGCGTGGCTCCGGGTCTAGCCGCCCACCGTCGACGGGTGCGAGCCGGCGCCCGGAGTGACACGATCGGGGTCATGACCCGTCTCGCACTTCTGGTCGCCGGACTGCTCCTCGCGGTGGACCTGGTTGCACCGGCCGGACCGGCCCGCGCAGCGGTGACGACGGGGTCGACAGCCGGCGTACCTGCCTTCGCGAGCGCCGTGCCCGCCGGCACGACCCAGGTCGTGCGGACCATCTCCAGCCGGCGCTGGTGCCGCAAGGTGTACTGCAGCGTCACCCAGGCGTGGCAGAAGGACGCCGGGCGTTGGCGGCTCGTGCGGCAGTTCCGCTCGACCATCGGCTCGAAGGGCTGGGGCAAGCAGCGCGAGGGTGATCGCCGCTCCCCCGTCGGCGTCTACGACATCAAGGTGACGTTCACGACCGGCACGAGGGCGCCCGGGCCGATGCCCTGGCGGCGCCGGAGGCCGACCTCGATCGTCAGCGACACCCCCGGCCCCGACTACAACACCTGGCTGGAGGTGCCCGGAGTGCGCAGCGGCGATCGGCCGTCGATGCGCTGGGGCTGGGTGGTCGACTACAACCACGTCCGGCTGACGCCGCGGCAGGGCCCTCAGCCGGTGGCCGGAAAGGGCAGCGGCATCTTCTACCACACCTCCAAGCCCGGCCACCGCTGGGCGCCGACCGCCGGATGCACCCAGGTCGGCAACCCGCGCAACATGCGTTGGCTGGTGCGGTGGCTGCGCCCCGCGGCGAACCCCCGAGTCGTCCAGCACCTCTGACCCCGGCCCGTCTCAGGGGCGGCTCAGGGTCCGTTCCGGGGGCCTGCCCGACGCGCGCTCGGCACCGGTTCGGCGAGGCTTCCGGGCATGATCAACGTCGAGTCCCTCACCAAGAAGCACGCCGGCTTCACGGCCGTGGACGATGTCTCGTTCACCGCCGAGCCCGGTCGCGTCACGGGCTTCCTCGGCCCGAACGGGGCCGGCAAGTCCACCACCATGCGGGTCATGGTCGGCCTCACCGAGGCCAGCTCCGGGACGACGACCATCCTCGGTCGTCGTTTCGCTGACCTGCCCAACCCCGGCCGCGAGGTCGGCGTGCTCCTGGACGCATCCGCCCAGCACGCCGGCCGCACGGGCCGGGAGATCCTGACCATCGCGCAGCGCACGATGGGGCTGCCCAAGGGAAGCGTCGACGAGACGCTCGCACGGGTCAGCCTGACCGAGAGCGAGGCCGGCCGCCGGGTGCGCAACTACTCCCTCGGCATGCGCCAGCGTCTCGGCATCGGCGTCGCCCTCATCGGCGATCCCGAGGTGCTCATCCTCGACGAGCCGGCCAACGGCCTCGACCCGGCGGGTATCCGCTGGATGCGCGACCTGCTCCGCGGCTTCGCCGACCAGGGTGGGACCGTGCTGCTGTCCTCACACCTGCTCCACGAGATCGAGGTCATCGCCGACGACCTCGTGGTGATCGGCAACGGCCGGATCGTCGCCGAGGGCACCAAGGACGAGCTGCTCGCCGCCGGCGGCACGCTCGTCCGGGCCGCCGACGCGGCCGCGCTCGCCGGGGCTCTCAC
This sequence comes from Nocardioides panacihumi, assembly GCF_039530925.1. Taxonomy (NCBI): domain Bacteria; kingdom Bacillati; phylum Actinomycetota; class Actinomycetes; order Propionibacteriales; family Nocardioidaceae; genus Nocardioides; species Nocardioides panacihumi. The sequence goes on from NZ_BAAAPB010000002.1 coordinate 465,756, forward strand.
CACCGCCGGCATCGGCCACACCGCCGCCGACCGTGGCGCCCTCCTCGCCGACGCGCAGCTCGCGGTCGTCGGACAGGCGGCGTTCGCGGCCGGCGTACCCCTCACCGAGTTGCGCGCCGCCGACGGCGCCGGGCTCGAGGAGATGTTCCTGGCCCTCACCGCCGAGAGCCAGCGCGACCACCTCGCACCCCAGGAAGGAACAGCGGCATGACCACCGCAACCCTCAACACCACCGACGTCCGTACGCCGGCCCGCGATCGCGCCGTCCCCGCCCGGATCCCGTTCCACCGGATCCTCGGCGTCGAGCTGCGCAAGATGTTCGACACCCGCTCGGGCTTCTGGCTGATGGCCAGCATCCTCATCCTGGCCGTCCTCGCCACCGGCGCGGTCATCCTGTTCGCCCCCAAGGACCAGATCGACTACGGCGCCTTCGGCTCCGCCGTGGGTGTCCCGATGACGGTGATCCTCCCGATGGTCGCCGTGCTGGCGGTCTCCAGTGAGTGGAGCCAGCGCAGCGCGCTCACCACCTTCACGCTGGTGCCGAGCCGGGCCCGGGTGATCGGGGCCAAGGGGCTGCTGACCGTCGGCATCGGCGTGGTCTCCATGCTGGTCGCGCTCGGTGTCGGCGCCGTCGGCAACGTCGTCGGCAGCGCGCTCGCCGGTGTCGACCAGACGTGGAACATCTCCGCCACGCAGTTCGGCCAGATCGTCCTCGCCGACCAGATCGGCATGCTGATGGGCTTCATGCTCGGTGTCCTGCTTCGCAGCTCGCCGGCCGCGATCGTCGGCTACTTCGTCTACTCGCTGGTCCTGCCGGGCGTGTCCGGTGCGCTCACCAACGCCAACGACTGGTGGCACCAGCACGTGGGCTGGTTCGACCTGACCTGGGCCTCCGGCAACCTCTACGACGACATGAGCCGGCAGGAGTGGGCCCAGCTCGGAGTGACCACGCTGATCTGGCTCGTGCTGCCCCTCGCGATCGGCCTCCGCACCCTGATGCGAGCCGAGGTCAAGTAGCCGCCGAGACGTCAATCCCCACGGCCCGAGCGGTCGATCCGTTCCGCAATGCCGGACGGATTGACGTTTCGGGCCGTGGGGATTGACGTCTCGGGCCGTGGGGATTGACCTCTCGGGCCGTGGGGATTGACCTCTCGGGCCGTGGGGATTGACGTCTCGGGGTCAGGGGTGGGCGAGGAGGGCACGCGCGCGGTCGACGTCGGCACCCATCTGGTCGACCAGGTCCTCGACGGAGCCGAACGCCTCCATCCCGCGCAGCCGCTCCACGAACTCGACGACCACCTCGACGCCGTAGAGCTCCAGGTCGGTGCGGTCGAGCACGTAGCTCTCGACCCGGCGGGTGATGACACCGTCGAAGGTCGGGTTCACGCCGACGCTGATGGCCGCCGGGTAGCGCTCGCCGGTGTCGAGGCGGGTCAGCCGGCCGGCGTACACACCGTCCGAGGGGGTTGCGGTCAGCGCTTCGGTCGGCACGTTGGCGGTGGGGAACCCGAGCTCGCGGCCACGCTGGTCGCCCTTGACGACGACGCCGCTGACCGCGTACGGGCGACCGAGAGCCTCCGCCGCTCCGGCCACGTCGCCGGCGGCGAGGCACGTGCGGACGTACGTCGACGACCAGACCTGCGGACCGCCGTCGAGCGGGATGCCCTCGACCGCCATCTCGTGACCGGCACCGAACGCCGCGAGACAGGCGACGTCGCCGGCGGCGCGGTTGCCGTACCGGAAGTTGGCGCCCACCACCGCCACCTGGGCGTGCAGGGCGTCGATCAGCACCCGCTGGGCGAACTCGTCCGGCGTCCAGGACGCCATGTCACGGTCGAACGGAAGCGCCAGGACGGCGTCCGCGCCGTGGCGGGTGAGAAGCGCGGCGCGCACCTCGATCGTGGTGAGGCTGGTGGGAGCGTGCTCCGGGCGCAGGACCGCCATCGGGTGCGGGTCGAACGTGACGGCGACGAGGGTCAGCCCCTGCTCGTCAGCCTTCGCACGCGCTGTCGCGAGCACGTGCTGGTGACCGAGGTGCACGCCGTCGAAGTTCCCGATGACGACGGCCGTCCGGCCAAGGTCGGACGGCACTTCGTCGAGCGATCGCCACAGCTGCACGAGGTCAGACTCTAGCGAGCCTTAGCCGGTGAACACCGCGACGGGTCGAGCGACGGACGCATCGGCCGTCGGCTCGTACAGGGCGAGAAAGGCGCCGTCAGGCGCGAACACCGCGGTCAGCCCGGCGAGCCCGAGCGCGAGCCTGCGCCCGACCCGGACGTCGCGGGCCTGCTCCTCGTCGAGGTCGTACGACGCGAAGGCGGCCCGCGCCGCGTCCGCGATCGGGAGCACGGCGAACTCCTCGCCGAGCTCCTCGAGCGTGTGTGCCATGTCGACGCCGTAGGGCCCGACCGCCGTGCGCCGCAGCGCCGTCAGGTGCCCCCCGACGCCCAGCGTCGCGCCGACGTCGCGGGCGATGGCGCGGACGTACGTGCCACTCGAGCACCGGACGGAGATGTCGACGTCCGTGACCGCTCCCTCCCGCCGGATGGCGTGCACGGCGAGCTCGTGGATCGTCACCGGCCGGGCCGCGAGCTCGACGCTCTCCCCCGCACGTGCCAGCGCGTAGGCGCGTTTGCCGTCGACCTTGATCGCGCTGACGGTCGTCGGCACCTGCTCGATGTCGCCGACCTGGCCGGCGAAAGCCGCCCGGATCGCCTCGCCGTCGAGATGGTCCGTCGACGCGGTGGCGAGCGTCTCGCCCTCGGCGTCGTCGGTGTTCGTGCTCTGGCCGAGACGGACCGTCGCGTCGTACGCCTTCTCGGTGAGCATCAGGTGTCCGAGCAGGCGGGTCGCCCGGTCGACCCCGAGGACCAGCACGCCGGTGGCCATCGGGTCGAGCGTGCCGGCGTGGCCGACCTTGCGGGTGCCGGCCAGCCGGCGGACGCGGGCGACCACGTCGTGCGAGGTCATCCCACCTGCCTTGTCGACGACGACGAGGCCAGGCTCCGTCACTCGTCGTCCTCGACGTCCTCGTCCCAGTCGTCCTCGTCCTCACGAGGCTTCTTGTACGGGTCCTCGTCACCGGCGTACGCCGACCCGCGGGTCGCGGCGACCGCCTCGTCCTGCGCCTTGGCGCGGGCGAGCACCTCGTCGAGGTGACGGGCCGTCTCCGGCAGGGCGTCGTGGATGAACTCCAGCGACGGGGCGTGCCGCATGGCGAGCTGCTTGGCCACCTCGGAGCGGATCAGCCCCTTGGCGGACTCCAGCGCCGCGGCCGTCGCGTCGAGCGCCGTCGGGTCGTCGCTCATCGCGGTGTAGAAGATGCTCGCCTGCTGCGAGTCGCCGGACACCCTGACGTCGGTGATGGTGACGAACCCGAGTCGCGGGTCCTTGATGCGGCGTTCCAGCATCTGCGCGACGATCACCTGGATCCGATCGGCGATCTTGCGCACGCGTGGACTGGTCATGCTCTCACTCTCTCATTCCGCCGAGTCGGCGCATCTTCGCGCCTC
>NZ_BAAAPB010000002.1:469297-577822 GCF_039530925.1 Nocardioides panacihumi
ACACGGGGGTGCGAGGATGCGCCGACTCGGCGGGATCAGCCGCGCGGGATCTCCACCATCTCGAAGGCCTCGACGATGTCGCCTTCCTTGATGTCCTGGAAGTTGCGCAGCACCAGGCCGCACTCGAAGCCCTCGCGGACCTCGGAGGCGTCGTCCTTCTCGCGCTTGAGCGAGGCGAGGTCGAGGTTGTCGGCCACCACGCTGCCGTCGCGGATGACCCGGACCTTGGCGTTGCGACGGATCAGGCCGCTGGTGACCATACAACCGGCGATGTTGCCGATCTTGGAGCTGCGGAAGATCGCGCGGATCTCCGCCTGGCCGAGGGTGCGCTCCTCGTACTCGGGCTTGAGCATGCCCTTGAGCGCGGCCTCGATCTCCTCGATGGCCTGGTAGATGACCGTGTAGTACCGGATCTCCACACCCTCGCGGTCGGCCATCTCGGTCGCCTTGCCCTGCGGGCGGACGTTGAAGCCGATGATGATCGCGTCGGAGGCCGCAGCCAGGTCGACGTTGGTCTCGGTGATCGCACCGACACCGCGGTCGATGACGCGGATGCCGACCTCGTCGCCGACGTCGATCTTCGCCAGCGCGTCCTCGAGGGCCTCGACCGAACCGGACACGTCGCCCTTGAGGATGAGGTTGAGCTCCTGGCTCTCGCCCTTCTCCATGGAGGCCATGAAGTCCTCGAGCGTACGACGCACGCGGCGCTTCGCCTGCAGGGCGGCACGCTCGCGCGCCTCCCGCTTCTCGGCGATCTGACGCGCCATCCGGTCGTCCTCGACCACGAGGAAGTTCTGACCGGCACCGGGGACGGCCGACAGACCGAGCACCATCGCCGGACGGGCCGGGGTGGCCTCCTCGATCTCGTGGCCGAACTCGTCGAGCATCGCCCGGACGCGGCCGTGGGCCGGGCCGGCGACGATCGAGTCGCCGACGCGGAGCGTGCCGCGCTGGACCAGCACCGTGGCGACCGGACCGCGACCGCGGTCGAGGTGCGCCTCGATGACCAGACCCTGGGCGTCCTGGTGCGGGTTCGCCCGGAGGTCGAGGCTGGCGTCGGCGGTCAGGACGATCGCCTCGAGCAGCTTGTCGAGGTTGAGGCCCGACTTCGCCGACACGTCGACGAACATCGCGTCGCCGCCGTACTCCTCGGGGATGAGGCCGTACTCGGTCAGCTGGCCACGGACCTTGGTCGGGTCCGCCTCCGGCTTGTCGATCTTGTTGACCGCCACCACGATCGGTACGCCGGCCGCCTTGGCGTGGTTCAACGCCTCGACGGTCTGCGGCATCACGCCGTCGTCGGCCGCGACCACGAGGACCGCGATGTCGGACGACTGCGAGCCGCGGGCACGCATGGCGGTGAACGCCTCGTGACCCGGGGTGTCGATGAAGGTGATCGCACGGTCCGTGCCGTCGACCTGGGTCGACACCTGGTAGGCGCCGATGTGCTGGGTGATGCCACCGGCCTCGCCCGCGACGACGTTCGCGTTGCGGAGCGCGTCGAGCAGCTTCGTCTTACCGTGGTCGACGTGACCCATCACGGTCACGACCGGCGGACGGACAACCAGATCGGCCTCGTCGCCCTCGTCCTCGCCGAACTCGATGTCGAAGGACTCGAGCAGCTCGCGGTCCTCGTCCTCCGGGGACACGACCTGGACGATGTAGTTCAGCTCCTCGCCGAGCAGCTCGAGGGTCTCGTCACCCACGGACTGGGTGGCGGTCACCATCTCGCCCAGGCTGAAGAGCATCTGGACGAGCTGAGCAGCGTCGACGTTGATCCGCTCGGCGAAGTCGGTCAGCGAAGCACCGCGGGGCAGACGGACGGTCTCGCCGTTGCCCTTGCGGACGCGCACGCCGCCGATCGTCGGGGCCTCCATGGCCTCGAACTCCTGGCGACGCGCCCGCTTCGACTTGCGACCACGGCGCGACGGGCCGCCGGGGCGACCGAACGCACCCTGCGTGGAGCCACGCTGGCCGGGACGGCCACCGCCACCGGGACGACCGGCGCCGCCGGGGGCGCCACCGCCACCGGGGCCACCGCCGAAGCCACCGCGACCCGGGGCACCGGCACCGGCACCCGCACCGCCGCGACCCGGGGCACCGCCGCCACCGGGACGACCGCCCGGAGCAGGGCGGCCGGGGCCACCGGCGCGACCGGGAGCGCCACCGGGACGGGGCGCACCGAAGCCGGACGACTTCGGCATCATGGCGGGGTTGGGGCGAGGCATGCCCGGACGACCCGGGGCGCCACCGTCGCGGCCGGCCGGCGGACGCGGGGGACGCTGAGCGCCGTCGCCGGCACCAGCGGGACCGGCCTGGCCGGCCCCACCGTCACGGGCGGCCGGCGGCGCGGGCCGACGGCCCATGCCCTGGCTGGACGCGAACGGGTTGTTGCCGGGACGCGGCGAACCCGGGCGCGGCGCCGGGCGCGGGCCCGGCGTGGGGCCCTTGGGCGCAGCAGGTGCGGACGGAGCCTGGGCGGCCGGAGCAGCGGGCGCCTCGGCGGCCGGAGCCTCCGGAGCAGCAGGAGCCTCGGCAGCAGGCGCCACCGGAGCAGACGTCTCCTCCGGGGCGGCCTTCCGGGCCGGACCGGGCCGGGGGCCGGGCGCGGCAGGAGCCGGTGCGGACGGCGCGGCGGGAGCCTCGGCGGCGCGAGCGGCGGGAGCCGACTCGGTGGCCGGGGCGGGCTGGGCGGCGGCCGGCTTCGCCGACTCCTCGGCGGGCGCGGCGGCCGGCTTCTGGGCGAGCAGGTCAGCGCCGTACTTCGCCTCGAACTTCTTCACCGCGGGGAGCTCGATGCTCGACGACGCGGTCTTGGCGAACTCGCCGATAGCACCCAGCTTCTCCAGCGCTTCCTTGCTGGTGATGCCGTACTGCTTGGCGAGTTCTGATACTCGGGTCTTGGCCACAATTCTCCTTCTGGCCACAGACCCGGATATCGGGGGAACTCTGTGACCGTTAGTGGTTGGTGCTGTGCGAACAGCGGAGGGGGCTCATCGCGAGTTACTCATCGAGTGCTCATGAGCTGTTGCTCCAGTTCCTGGTCGGGTTGATCAAACGGTCAGCGAGGCGACGTACTCCCCCACCGGCGCCACGGACAGTCCTCCCTCGAGCCTCAGGGCTCGTGGGAAGGCCTTCCGCCGCACCGCGAGGTCGTAGCACTCGGACGTGGGGTGCAGATGCGCTCCACGGCCGGGCGCGGTGGCTGTCGGATCGGGTACGACGACCGGGCGGCCGTGCGCGTCCGAGCCGGCGGTCACCCGCAACAACTCGCGCTTGGTAGCCCGCTTCCGACAACCGATGCAGGTCCGAACGGGGCCGTGAGCAGGGGTTTCGTCTTGGCGTTCCACCAATCCCCCACTCTACCGGTTCAGGTCAACGGATTCCGAAACGGGGGTGGTCGACCGATCCGGGGTCACGCCTCGGCCGGCTTCTCCTCGTCGGAGCGGATGTCGATGCGCCAGCCGGTGAGCCGGGCGGCCAGGCGGGCGTTCTGGCCCTCCTTGCCGATGGCCAGCGAGAGCTGGTAGTCGGGCACCACGACCCGCGCCGACTTCGCGGCCGCGTCGAGGATCTCGACCGAGTTCACCCGCGACGGCGAGAGCGCGTTGGCCACCAGCGTCGCCGGGTCGTCGGACCAGTCGACGATGTCGATCTTCTCGCCGTGCAGTTCGGCCATCACGTTGCGCACCCGCTGGCCCATCGGCCCGATGCAGGCGCCCTTCGCATTGACACCCGGGGTGTTCGACTTGACCGCGATCTTGCTGCGGTGGCCTGCCTCACGGGCGATGGCCGCGATCTCCACGGTGCCGTCGGCGATCTCGGGGACCTCGAGGGCGAACAGCTTCTTGACGAGGTTCGGGTGGCTGCGCGAGAGCGTGATCTGCGGCCCGCGCATCCCCTTGCGCACGCTCGTGACCAGGCACTTGATGCGGGTGCCGTGGTCGTAGCGCTCGCCGGGCACCCGCTCGCTCACCGGCAGCAACGCCTCGATCTTGCCCAGGTCGACCATCACGTCGTCGGGGTTGCGTCCCTGCTGGATGACACCCGAGATGATGTCGCCCTCGCGACCGGAGAACTCGCCGAACTTGATGTCGTCCTCGGCGTCGCGCAGCCGCTGGAGCATGATCTGCTTCGCGGTCGTCGCGGCGATCCGGCCGAAGCCGTCAGGCGTGTCGTCGTACTCCGTGATGACGTTGCCCTCCGCGTCCAGCTCCGCAGCGAGCACGCTCACGTGGCCGGACTTGCGGTCGAGCACGACGCGCGCGTCGTGCTGGGCGCCCGGGGTCTTGTGGTACGCCGTGAGGAGGGCCTGCTCGATCGCCTCCACCAGGACGTCGAAGGAGATCTCCTTCTCCCGCTCCAGCATCCGCAGGATGCTCAGGTCGATGTCCATCAGGCGTCTCCTTCTTCGTCGGCGTCGCCATCGGCGCTGCCGGGTCGGTTGAACTCGATCTGCACCAGGGCGCGCTTGACGTCGGCGTACACGAGCCGACGCTCCTTGCCCGAGACGTCCAGCGTCGCGCCGTCCTCGTCGCTGCCCACGATGCGGCCGGTGAACGGGCCACCCTCGTGCGGCGTCACCTTGACGAGGCGCGACGCGTTGCGGCGCCAGTGGCGCGGCAGCGTGAGCGGGCGATCGACGCCGCGGGAGGTGACCTCGAGCGTGTACGGCTGCTCACCCATGACGTCGGAGGTGTCGAGGACCCGGTTGACCTCACGGGTCGCGTCGGCGACGTCGTCCATCGTGACACCGCCGTCCTTGTCGACGGCCACCCGCAGGATGCGACGCTTGCCGGCCGGCGTGATCTCGACGGCCTCGACGTCGAGCCCCAGGGAGGCGAGGGGCTGCGTCAGCTCGCCCTCGAGCCGCTCCCTGACGGAGTCTTGCAACGGGCCGGTCATGGCCATCTCCCTGTCCTGTTGTGTGGTGCAGTTGTGGCCGACAGCCTATCGGCTCGACGCGGGGGTGAGCAGCACGCCTCGGTAGGGTCCGCGTGTGCGATCGCTCTCCCGCCCCCTCTCCCGACGCAGCGTGCAGGGGATGCTCGTCGGGGCGGTCGTGCTGCCGCTGACCGCCTGCGACCTGCTCCCCCAGTCGCCGCCGGTGACCCCGCCCGCACCGACCGCGGACGAGCTCCTCGTCGACCGGGTCGTCTCGGCGGTACGCCGGGCGCGCGACCTGGCTGCGGCGGTGCCCGGGGCACAGTCACTGGCCGACGTGCACGACGCGCACCTCGCGGCACTCGGAGCACCGGCGCCGACCGGCTCCCCCTCGGCCTCGCCCTCGGGGGCTCCCGTCGTGCCGACTCCCACCGCCACCGCCCTGCACGCGAGCGAGGTCGCGCTCGAGGCGACCCTGACCGACGCGGCCGACCGGGCCGGCGACGGCGCGCTCGCCCGCCTGCTGGCCTCGATGGCGGCCTCGATCGCGCAGCACGTGGCGGTGCTCCCGGCCCGGAAGGCAACCCGATGACGACCACCGTCACACCCCTGCAGACGGCGCTCGCGGCCGAGCACGCCGCTGTCTACGTCTACGGCGTCCTCGGCGGGCGCGCCTCGCGGACCGGCGCGACCGACCTGTCCCGAGCCGTGCGCAGCGCCTACGAGAGCCACCGCGCCCGGCGCGACCGCCTGCAGGCGCTGATCGCCGACGCCGGCGAGGAGCCGGTCGGCCCGGCGCCGGCGTACGCGACGCCGCGGCGGATCGACACACCGGCGGGCATCCGGCGCGCGGCGCTGGAGCTGGAGCGCTCCTGCCAGGAGACCTACGCCTGGGTGGTCTCGCAGACCCACGACGGGGCCCGCTCCTGGGCGGTCGACGCCCTGAAAGACGGAGCGGTCCGTGGGCTCACGTTCCGAGGAACTCCCGAGACGTTCCCCGGAATCCGTGAGCTCACGGACCACTCAAAAGGCCTGGACACGAGGCCGTGAGGGACCCGTCTGCTGTGGGGACTGACGGTTGGGACGCCCTCGTGCACAATCATGCAACCGAGCGTGACCAGGGGCTACCAACACGCGCCCTCAAGTCTGTGCATTGCAATTAAGTGCAGAATCCTCAGGCGGCGGGAGGAGGATCCAGGGCGCTCAGAACCACCCCGCGACGAGGCCGGCGACGTCTGACAGCGACGCCGCGACGCCGTCCGGAGCGCCCTCCGTGTGCCCGGCCTGTTCGGCCGGGATGAGGCTGTGGGGGATGTGGATCGCCCGCATCCCGGCGCTCTTCGCGCCCCAGATGTCGTCGTAGAGCCGGTCGCCGACGTAGACGCAGCGGGCCGGGTCGCTGACCCCCACCGCCTCCATCGCGGCGCGGAAGGCGTCGGGCGACGGCTTCGTCCACGGGATCTCCGACGTGTAGACGTCCCCGTCGATCAGGTCCGCGACGCCGTCGCGCTCGAAGAACCCGACGTGCCAGGCGCGCGGCCAGATCGTGTTCGAGAGCACGCCGACCTTGATCCCCGCAGCCCTCAGCCCCTCGAGGAGCGGCCGCACCTCGGGGTCGGTCTCGGTGTGGGGCAGCCAGAACTCGTAGTACGCACTCAGCAGGTCGGCGTCGTGCTCGAGCCCGGCGACGTCGAAGAGGTCCGCGATCGTCGCGCTGCGCTGCTCGTCGCGCGACCAGCCCCACACGACCCGACCGGCCTCGTGCAACCGGGGAGCGTTCACTGCGTGGTCGTGGTCGCGGGCGCCCCGGACGGCCTGCGCGAGGGCGAGCGACTCCGCGTGGAAGTCGACGTCGTGCCAGCGCGTCAGCGTGCCGCCCCAGTCGAAGATGACGGCGTCGACCCCGCCCGGGGTGGTCATGCCATCGACCCGGTGTCGAGGTAGCGCCGGTGCCAGCTGAACGCCTCGTCGAGCAGGTGCGGGGTGTGCTGCGCGTGCGGACGCGCGGCACGAGCGCGGGCCACGTAGTCGCGCAGCGGCTCGCGGAAGTCGGGATGGGCACAGTGGTCGATGACGCGGTCGGCGCGTGCGCTCGGCGACAGCCCGCGCAGGTCGGCGAGGCCCTGCTCCGTGACGAGGACGTGCACGTCGTGCTCGGTGTGGTCGACGTGGCTCACGAAGGGCACGATCGACGAGATCGCACCGGCCTTGGCCGTCGACGGCGAGACGAAGAAGTTCAGGAAGGCGTTGCGCGCGAAGTCCCCACTCCCGCCGATGCCGTTCATGATCGCGCTGCCCATGACGTGCGTGCTGTTGACGTTGCCGTAGATGTCGGCCTCGATCATGCCGTTGATCGCGATGACGCCGAGGCGCCGGACGACCTCGGGGTGGTTGGAGATCTCCTCGCTGCGAAGCAGGATCCGGCCCTTGTAGGAGTCGATGGCATCCATGAAGCGGCGGACGCCGTCGGGTGAGAGGCCGAAGCTGGTCGCGGAGACACCGGTCAGCTTGCCGGAGTCGAGCAGGTCGAGGAGACCGTCCTGGAGGACCTCGGTGTAAGCGGTCATCGGCTCGAACTCGGCCTCGACCAGACCCGCCATCACCGCGTTCGCGACGTTTCCGACGCCCGACTGGAGCGGCAGCAGAGACGGGGGCATCCGCCCTACCCGGACCTCGTGGCGCAGGAAGTCGACGAGCAGGTCGGCCATCGCCCGCGAGTTGTCGTCGACCGGCTTGAGCGGCGTGTTGCGGTCGGGCGCGTCCGTCTGGACGACCGCCACGACCTTCGCCGGGTCGACCCGCAGGTACGGGTCCCCGATCCGCTGCATCGTCGAGGTGAGCTGGATCGGAGCACGGTGCGGCGGCAGACGCGTGCCGTAGTAGACGTCGTGGAACCCCTCGAACTCGCGCGGCTGCCACGAGTTCACCTCGAGGATCACCTTGTCGGCCCTGTCGAGCCAGGTCTTGTTGTTGCCGATGCTGCTGCTCGGCACGAGCAGCCCGTTCGGCAGGATCGCCGTGACCTCCACGACCACGACGTCGAGCGGCCCGTAGAACCCGAACCACATGTGCTGCGCCGAGTGGCTCAGGTGGGCATCGACGTACTCCACCTCACCGTCGTTGATGAGTGCCCGCAGCGTCGGGTCGGAGTTGTACGGCAGCCGCTTCGAGAGCCCGTGCGCCGACGCGAGCAGGCCGTCGACCTCAGGAGCCGTCGAGGCGCCCGACCACAGCTGGACGCGGAACTCGTCGCCGCGCTCGTGCGCCGTGCGCATCCGCTCCGCCAGCGCGGCCGGCACCGCCTTGGGGTAGCCCGCGCCGGTGAACCCGCTGATGCCCACCGAGTCGCCCGGGCGGATGTGCGCAGCCGCCTCGTCGGCCGAGGTGACTCGGCCGGCGAGCGTCGGGCAGACGATCCTGCGCATCACGGTCCGGCGGACCCGTCAGCGCTGCCGGACCAGCGCGACCAGGTGGTCGCGCACGTGGTCGGCGGCCACGCTCTCGCGCTCGCCGCTGCGGCGGTCCTTGACCTCGATGACGCCGTCGGTGAGACCGCGCCCGACCGTGACGATCGTCGGCACGCCGATGAGCTCGGCGTCCTTGAACTTCACCCCGGGGCTGACCTTGTCGCGGTCGTCGAAGAGCACGTCGACGCCAGCCCCGGAGAGCTCGTGGGCGAGACGCTCGGCAGCGGCCAGGACCGCCTCGTCCTTGCCCGCGGCGACGAGGTGCACGTCGTACGGCGCGACGTGGCGGGGCCAGCACAGGCCGATGTCGTCGAGGGTGTCCTCGGCGATCGCGGCGACGGCCCGGGTCACGCCGATGCCGTAGGAGCCCATCGTGACGGTGACGAGCTTGCCGTTGACGTCCAGGACCTGGAGGCCGAGGGCATCGGCGTACTTGCGGCCGAGCTGGAAGACGTGGCCCATCTCGATGCCCCGCGCGGACTCGAGGACGCCGTCGTCGCCCCTCGCCTGGCACTGCGGGCACGGGTCGCCGTCGCGGACCTGTGCGGCCTCGATGGTGCCGTCCGCGGTGAAGTCGCGGGCGGCGACCAGGTCGATGACGTGCCGGCCGGGCTGATTCGCACCGGTGACCCAGCGGGTGCCCTCACCGACGCGCGGGTCGACGAGGTAGCGGATCTTCGACTCGTTGCTCTCCCCCAGCACGCCGGGGCCGATGTAGCCCTTGACGAGCGAGGGGTGCTTCGCGAACTCGGCCTCGTCCATCGGCTCGACCTCGATCGGCTCGAGCTGACCCTCGAGGCGCTTCTGGTCGACCTCGCGGTCGCCGGGCAGCCCGATGGCGAGGGGCTCGCGGGTGCCGTCGGGGTGCTTGAGGATGACCAGGACGTTCTTGAGGGTGTCACCGGCCGCCCAGGGCCGGTCGTCGCGCGGGAACCGCTCGTTGAGATGGTCCACGAGGGTGTCGATCGTCGGCGTTCCGGGCGTGTCCTCGGCGTGGGCGGCCGGCACGTCGTCGTACGGCTGGGGCGCGGGCGGGCTGACCTGCACCGCCTCCACGTTGGCCGCGTAGTCGCACCTGGTGCAGCGGACGTAGGTGTCCTCACCGACCTCCGCCTTGGCCAGGAACTCCTCCGACGCCGAGCCGCCCATCGCGCCCGAGGTCGCCTTGACGACGACGTAGTCGAAGCCGAACCGGTCGAAGATCCGGACGTAGGCGTCGCGGTGGCGCTGGTAGCTCTCCTCCAGGCCGGCGTCGTCGATGTCGAAGGAGTAGGAGTCCTTCATCGTGAACTCGCGACCGCGGAGCAGCCCGGCGCGGGGTCGGGCCTCGTCACGGTACTTCGTCTGGATCTGGTAGAGGCTGAGCGGCAGGTCCTTGTAGGAGCCGTAGAGGTCCTTCACGAGGAGGGTGAACATCTCCTCGTGCGTCGGCCCGAGCAGGTAGTCGCCGTTCTTGCGGTCCTTGAGGCGGAAGATGCCGTCGCCGTACTCGGTCCACCGGCCGGTCACGTCGTAGGGCTCCTTCGGCAGCAGTGCCGGGAAGGTGACCTCCTGGGCGCCGATGCCGTCCATCTCCTCGCGGATGATCCCCTCGATCTTGCGGAGGACCCGCAGGCCGAGCGGCAGCCAGGTGTAGATGCCGGGCGCGGCGCGGCGGATGTAGCCGGCCCGGACGAGGAGCCGGTGGCTCGGCACCTCGGCGTCCGCGGGGTCCTCTCGCAGGGTCCGCACGAACAGGGTCGACATCCGCATCAGCATGGGCAGAAGGTTACGGCGCGCGTCCGGTCGGCACCCACCCGGTATTGACCCGCGTACACGGGTACACCGAAGTCCTCCTGCGGGCATCGCCTCAGGCGGCGACGCAGCCGCGGCACACGGCTTCGGTGTACCGGTGTACGAGGGCGACCACCCCAGCAAGCACCGCGGCCACGTAGTCCTGGTCGAACATGACGTCCTCCCAGGAGAACCGGAGCACGAGCCACCCGTCCGCGACGAGCAGGTTGTAGCGTCGGGCGTCGCGTCGGAGGGCACCGCGATCGCCGTGCCACTCGAAGGAGTCGGCCTCGATGACGATGCGGTGATCCTCGTCGACGAGGTCCGGGCGCGACCAGGGATCGGTGCTCGTGATGAGGACCTGCGGTCGCACCTTCAGACCCGCGACACCGAGACAGATCGCGCGGAGCACCGACTCGAACGGGTTCGCCGCCTCGGCCCTCGACTCGGCCACGACACGTCGGATGCGAGGGGCGCCGGGCCCCCTGGCCAGGCGGCCCACCCGAGTCAGCAGCGCCGACTCACCCGCCCGTCGCGCGGAGTCGGCCACGGCGAGCGCTGCATCGAACGGCAGGCTGCGGCAGCACTGCGCCAGGGTGAGCTCCTTGCCGGTCGCGACGTCGTCACACTCCTCGGAGAGGTCACCCCGGTGCCAGACTGCTCGGCCGACGAGGCCGCGCGGCACCTTGCGGCCTCGAGCGAGCAGGACGTGCGGCACCTCCGGCACCTGCTTGACCGGCCAGCCGTGGTGCAGCGCCGCGCTCTCCAGGCAGAGCCTGCCGCCCGCGGCACGGGCCGTCGCAGCTGCCGACCCGAGCTCCGGCGACCCGTACCAGCCGCGCCGCACAGCGACGATCCGGCCGCGGGCGAGCGCCCGATCGACGCTCGCCCGACCAGCCCGTCCGACCAGTGCCGATCGGCTGGCCACTCCGCCGAGCTCGACCAACGCCCGCGGCACCAGGCCCGGGTCGGCATCAAGCAGCGGCTCGTCCACGGCGCCATGGTGGTCACCGGCAGCGGCTCCGCGCATCCGGCCTTCCACAGGCTCGTACACGGGTACACCGAAGTCCTCCTGCGGGCATCGCCTCAGGCGGCGTCGCAGCCCCGGCACACGGCTTCGGTGTACCGGTGTCCGCGCGGCTCAGCCGCGGGCGGCACGCAGGGCGGCGCGGATGAGCGGGAGCTGCAGGGGCAGCCGGCCGAACGTCGCGGCCTTCAGTGCGGTGTTGTCCGTGCGCGCCGCGTCGCCGGCCATCTTCAGGTTGCCCGGGTAGACGACGACGAGGAGGACGGCGCTGGCCAGGCCGGCCACCCGCCGCGTCGCCGGGACGTTCAACCCCGCGGCGCAGACGAGCTCGGCGACACCGCTCGCCACGATGACCTCGCGATGCGCCGGCACCCACGACGGCATGAGCGGCTCGAAGGTCCGAGGACGCACCAGGTGCACGGTCCCGCTGATCGCGAAGGCCGCACTGAGGATGCGCGTGCCACGTGGGAAGGCCATGCGCCGACCCTACGCAGCGTTCAGAACATCACGGTCGAGAAGCGCGCCGACTCGACGAACCCCACACGCTCGTAGGCGCGACGGGCGGGCGTGTTCCAGTCGTTGACGTAGAGGGACACCACCGGCGCGATCTCCCGGCGGACGATCTGTGCCACGGCTGCCATGCCGGCGGACGCGAGCCCGCGCCCGCGCAGGTCGGGCACGACGTAGACGCCCTGGATCTGTGCGGCGTGCGGCGAGGCACAGGCCACCTCGGCCTTGAAGATCAGCCGCCCCGACTCGTCGAAGCGCGCGAACGACCAGCCTCGCGACATCAGCTGGAGGACCCGCGCACGGTAGAGCTCGGCGCCGCCGCCGTGCTCCGGGGAGACGCCGACCTCCTCGGTGTACATGGCGACGCAGGCCGGATAGACCTCGGCCAGGTCGGCACGCGTGGTGCGCCGCACGTGAGGGTCGGCCTCGACGAGCGGCTCGCCGTCGAGCTGCATGTGCGGCTGGTTCCAACGTACGTCGCGGGGCCGTCCCCAGACGCCGGCCACCGTGTGCCACAACGAACGGACCGCGTCCTGGGGCCCGACGATCGTCGAGACGGTGCGCCCGCGGGTCAGCGCCCGCTCGCCGAAGGCCCGAGCATCGTCCTCGTCGGCGCCGATCGGCACCAGGTTGGCGCCGACGTGGCAGGCGGCGACGAGCTCACCCTCGGCGTACCGCCCCCACATCTCGCCACCGAGCCAGCGCGGCTCGAGGCTCGTCGTTCGGGCGCGGTAGTCGGCGAACACGTTGACGACGGGGTCGAGGGCGACCAGCCGCAGGAACGCGTCGAGATCCGCCGGACCGAGCGGGCGGATCCCTTGACGCGTGGTGAGCACGCAGCGAGCCTAGTGTGCCGTCGGGAGAGATTGCCCCTGTGCCCGCAACGCAGGCGGGCAGGGCGGTCCCGAAGGGCCGACAGGAGCGAGCGATGACGATCCCCACAGGATGCCGGGTCACCGACGGCGGCCTCGAGACCGACCTGATCTTCCACCGCGGCTACGACCTGCCCGAGTTCGCGGCGTTCCCTCTGCTGGACAGCGAGGACGGTGGTGCGACCCTTGCGGACTACTTCCGGGCGTACGTCGAGGTGGCGATCGCCGCGCAGGCACCGGTGCTGCTGGAGACACCCACGTGGCGGGCGAACCGCGACCACGCGGAGAGGCTCGGCTACGGGGCGGCCGATCTCGACCGGGTCAACCGGGCGTCGGTCGACCTCCTGGTCGGCCTGGCCCGCGAGCGGGAGGACGAGCTGGTCGGCTGGAGTGTCGGCGGCACGCTCGGACCGCGCGGCGACGGCTACCGCACCGACGGGGCGGTCGACCCAGCGCGGGCCGCGGAGTACCACCGGCCGCAGATCGCGTCGTTCGGTGCCGCCGGCGTCGAGCGGGTCACCGCGCTGACGCTGACCGAGGTCGGCGAGGCCGTCGGCGTCGCCTGGGCCGCGGCCGACGTCGGGGTGCCGGCGGCCGTCGGGTTCACCGTCGAGACCGACGGGCGGTTGCCCGACGGCACCACGCTGGCTGAGGCGGTTGCCGCGGTGGACGCGGTCGCGCAGCCGGCGTACTTCCTGGTGAACTGCGCGCACCCGACCCACGTGCTGGCCGGCCTGGACGACGGCGCCTGGCGCGAGCGGATCGGCGGCCTGCGGGTGAACGCCTCGACCCGGAGCCACGCGGAGCTCGATGAGGCCACCGAGCTCGACGAGGGCGACCCGGTCGCGCTGGCCGCGGCGCAGCAGCCGCTGCTCGAGGCCTTCCCCCAACTGGGGGTGCTCGGCGGATGCTGCGGCACCGACGTGCGGCACGTCGCCGCGATGTGGGGCGTCGCGACTAGCTGATGCTGACCGACGGCGCGGCGCCGTCGACGGCCTCCATGCCCTCGGCGATCTTCATCGCCTCTTCGATGAGGGTCTCGACGATCTGCGACTCGGGCACGGTCTTGATGACCTCACCCTTGACGAAGATCTGGCCCTTGCCGTTGCCCGAGGCGACGCCGAGGTCGGCCTCGCGGGCCTCGCCGGGACCGTTCACGACACAGCCCATGACGGCGACCCGGAGCGGCACCTCCATCCCCTCGAGTCCGGCGGTGACCTCCTCGGCGAGCTTGTAGACGTCCACCTGGGCACGGCCGCACGAGGGGCACGAGACGATCTCGAGCCGGCGCGGACGGAGGTTGAGCGACTCGAGGATCTGCAGGCCGACCTTGACCTCCTCGACCGGCGGGGCGCTCAGGGAGACGCGGATCGTGTCACCGATGCCCTTGCTCAGGAGCGCGCCGAACGCGGTCGCCGACTTGATCGTGCCCTGGAACGCCGGGCCCGCCTCGGTGACGCCGAGGTGCAGGGGCCAGTCGCCGCGCTCGGCGAGCAGCTCGTAGGCGCGCACCATGACGACGGGGTCGTTGTGCTTCACGGAGATCTTGAAGTCCTGGAAGCCGTGCTCCTCGAAGAGGCCCGCCTCCCAGACGGCCGACTCGACGAGCGCCTCGGGCGTCGCCTTGCCGTACTTCTCCAGGAGCCGCTTGTCGAGCGAGCCGGCGTTGACGCCGATGCGGATCGAGGTGCCGTGGTCCTTCGCGGCGGCGGCGATCTCCTTGACCTGGTCGTCGAAGGCCCGGATGTTGCCCGGGTTGACGCGTACGGCGGCACAGCCGGCCTCGATCGCGGCGAAGACGTACTTCGGCTGGAAGTGGATGTCGGCGATGACCGGGATCTGGGAGTGCTGGGCGATCGCCTGCAGGGCCTCGGCGTCGTCCTGGCTGGGACAGGCGACGCGGACGATGTCGCAGCCGGCGGCCGTCAGCTCGGCGATCTGCTGCAGGGTCGAGTTGACGTCGGCGGTCAGCGTCGTCGTCATCGACTGCACCGAGATGGGGTGCTCGCTTCCGACACCGACCTTGCCGACCTGGATCTGGCGGGTCTTGCGACGCGGTGCGAGCACCGGCGGCGGAGCGGCGGGCATGCCCAGGGAGATGGCGGTCATGGGACTCATTATCCGTTCGGGACGTGAACTGGGACGACCAGGTCGGCGAAGATCAGGACGACGCTGACGACGAGGATGACGGCGGCCATCGCGTAGGTCAGCGGGAGCAGCCGGGCGGCGTCCACACCCCCCGGATCGGGTCGGCCGCGCAGGCGCGCGAAGGCCCGGCGTGCGGCCTCGTAGATCGTCGTGGCCACACCTCCACCGTCGAAGGGCGGCAGCGGGACGAGGTTGACGAGACCGAGGAACAGGTTGAGGCCGGCCAGGATGAGGAGCACCGAGAAGAAGCGGGACGCGAGCGAGGTCTGCTGGTCCGAGACCAGCTCACCTGCGACGCGCCCAGCCCCGACGACGCTCATGGGGCCGTTCGGATCCCGTGTCTCCAGGCCCACCGACGCGCGTGCGATGTGGTAGACCTTGTTGGGCATCGAGCCGATGGCCTTCACGGTCTGCCAGGTCCCGTCCGCCATGGACGAGACCACGTAGCCGAGGCCCTGCCGCTGTCGGGTCTGGGTCGGGCCGATGCCGAGGAAGCCGGCCTTCACCGACTTCTCCGGATCGTCGAGCGACGGCAGGACGTTGACCGCCGTGTCGGTCCGGAGGGTCACGTCCTTCCCGCCGCGCTCGACCACGATGGTGGCCGTCCCGGCCTCGTTACCCCGGATCAGGCTCTGCAGGCTCTTGTAACCGGTGACGGGCGTCCCGTTGAAGGAGACGATCCGGTCACCCGGGCGGATGCCTGCCTTCTTCGCCGGCGCGACGGGGTCCGTCGGCGTGCAGGCGCCGGGCTCCTGCCCCGTCCGGACGACCTTGACGCACTGCGACACCGTGCTCACCGTGGTCGTCGGCTTGAAGACGCCGTAGCCCATGAAGACCACCGCGAACAGCAGGAACGCGAGCACGAGGTTGATCGCCACGCCCGAGCCCATGATGACGACGCGCTTCCACCAGGGCAGCTTGTAGAAGAGGCGGTCCTGGTCCTCCGGCCCGACCTCCTCGTACTCGGCGGAACGGGCGTCGTCGACCAGCTGCGCGAACATGCCGGTCGGACGGCTGCGGACCGAGGCCGGGTCGTCGTCAGGGCTCGGCGGGATCATCCCGACGAGCTTCACGTAGCCACCCAGCGGGATCGCCTTGACGCCGTACTCCGTCTCGCCGCGGCGGCGTGACCACAGCGTCCTGCCGAAGCCGATGAAGTACTGCGTGACCTTGACGTTGTAGAGCTTGCCCGGGATCAGGTGGCCGAACTCGTGCAGCCCGACGGAGAGCGCGAGGCCGACGACGAACAGGACGACGCCGAGAAGGTAGTACAGCGTGCTCAACTCGGTGTGCGCTCCGTCCGGTGGTCGTCGATGCGGGCAGCGGCCGCGGCCCTCGCCCACGCGTCGGCGGCGAGGACGTCGTCGACGGTGAGCGTCTGCGTCGAGGGTACGTCGTCCAGGGCTGCCAGCACCTTTTCCACGGTGTCGACGATGCCCGTGAACGGCAGCGTCCCGCGCCGGAACCCGTCGACGCAGACCTCGTTCGCGGCGTTGTAGACGGCCGGCGCGACGCCGCCCCGCTCCCCCGCCGCCCGCGCCAGACCCACTGCCGGGAAGGCGTCGTCGTCCAGCGGGAAGAACTCCCAGGTGTTCGTCGTCGTCCAGTCCACGGGCGGAGCCGCGTCCGGCACCCGCTCGGGCCAGGCCAGGCCGAGCGCGATCGGGATGAGCATGGTCGGCGGGCTGGCCTGGACGAGGGTCGACCCGTCGAGGAACTCGACCATCGAGTGCACGACGCTCGTCGGGTGCACGACGACCTCGATGCGGTCGAAGGGGATGCCGAAGAGCAGGTGCGCCTCGATCACCTCGAGGCCCTTGTTGACCAGCGTGGCCGAGTTGATCGTGATGACGGGGCCCATGTCCCACGTCGGGTGGTGGAGCGCCTCCTCGACGGTGACCTGCTCCAGGTCGGCCCGCGACCGGCCGCGGAACGGGCCGCCCGAGGCGGTCAGCACCAGCCGGCGTACCTCGTCCGCGGCGCCGCCGCGCAGGCACTGCGCGATGGCGGAGTGCTCGGAGTCGACGGGCACGATCTGCCCGGGCTCGGCGCGACCGAGGACGAGCGGGCCGCCCATGATGAGCGACTCCTTGTTGGCCAGCGCCAGGGCGTTGCCCGCGTCGAGGGCGGCCAGGGTCGGCCGCAGCCCGACCGCTCCGGTGATCCCGTTGAGCACCACGTCGGCGTCCATGCCGGCTGCCTCGACACTGGCCTCCTCGCCGAGACCGGAGTACGCCGGCCGGAACTCCGCCACCTGACGCTCGAAGAGCTCCGGGTTGCTCCCGCCGGCCGTCAGCCCGACGACGCGGAACCGGTCGGGGTTGGCACGCACCAGGTCGAGGGCCTGGGTGCCGATGGAGCCGGTGGAGCCGAGGACGACGACATCACGGGGGTCACGCACCGGGCCATCCTCCCAGACCCGGCGCCCGCGGAGGTCGGGCTGACGGCGACGCCGACACCTCGGCGACTGCGACCTCTCCCGCTCGGCCCGCGACCCCGACTAGATTGCCGCCTGCCGGGCCACAGCGGACGGCTCGTTCTCCGGGAGGGTCACATGGTCGCTCGTCGAGCACGGCGGTGGATCGCCACTGCGGTGGCGATGCTGGCGTCGATCGGGGTGGTCGCATCGCCCGCGCCGCCCGCATCGGCGGCCGGCCCCGTCGTGGTGTGGGCGGAGCCGGAGCGCTCGCTCCTGACCGACCCCGCCTATCAGGGCTCGACGGCCTGGCTCACCCTGCGTGCCGCGGTGACGTCGTACGACGCGACCTGGACCCTTCTCGACCAGGCCTCCCAGGCGGTGCTGCCGCCCGTGCCGATCGCGGGGAACGGGACGGCGTACGTCTCGCTGTCCATCGACCCGGAGAAGCACGGCGTCGTGGTCCCCGCCGGGAGCTACACGTTGCTGGTCACCGTCACCCCGACCGACTCCGGCGTCGCGCCGTCCACCGCGACGCTCCCGATCACGCTGATCGACGACCCGGCGCCGACACCGCCGCCGGCGGTCGACGCGGTGCGGACCGCCGTCTACTTCAGAGGGGGCAACCCGGCACCGGCCTTGTGGCGCCTCCCGGTCTACTGGCGACGGCCGGCCTCCACCGCCCGCCTCACCATCCGCAGCGCGGGCGGCGACGTGGTCTTCGACGAGCCGGGGAACCCTGCCGGCTGCGGGCTCATGGACGACACCGGCTGCCCCGACGACCCCGGCCACTACCGCCTGGAGTGGGACGGGTTCGGCCGGTGCGCACCGCCCGACGGCTGTCCGATGCAGCCGGCGGGGACCTACACCGCGACGGCGGAGATGCCGGATGCCTACGGCCGGCCGATCGCCGTCGACCTCGGAGCCGTCCGGCTCTACCACGACGCCCTCGGTCACCGGACGCTCACGGTGCACCCGTCGAGCGCGCGCATCGGCGAGGGTCGCATCGTCGGCCGCTGCTCGTCGGTCAGGAGCCCGGGGCCGAAGCGCGTGACGGGGAGCGTCGCCCTGCTGTCGGGATCCAGGTGCGCGTCCCGCACGGGCACGCGGGACGTCGTCGTGCAGCGGTTCAAGGTCCGGCTCCCCCGGGTCGCGATGTTCGGCGCGGACACCCTCCGGGTCGGGGTCCGGCTCGCAGGAACGCATCGCGACACCCGCTACCGCTTCCGCTACTCCGTCCCCGCGGCCGGCATCGGCTGGACGCGGGGGTCCGGCGCCCCGGCCTCACGCGTGCCCGACGAGTGGGCGAACGCCCAGTGGCTGGCTCCGCGCCCGGTGAGCCGCGACCTCAGCGGTCAGGACGTCTACGTCGAGTTCCGGGTGGCGAACGGCAACGGCGTGGACCTGCGTGCGATCCGGGTCGACCTCTCCTACTACTACTGGTCGCTGAGCGAGACACCGCCGGCTCTGTAGGCGGCGCCTACCGCTTCACCAGCCGATCGGCGCGTCCTACGCTGACGCCATGACGGCAACCGGTGGCCCCTCCCTCAGCCAGAAGCGCAACCTCGTCACAGCGATCCCCGGCCCGGGGTCGCTCGAGCGGCTCGACCGCAAGAAGGCGTACGTCGCCGACGGCGTCGGCACGACGCTCCCGGTGTTCATCGTCGCCGCCGGCGGCGGTGTGCTGGTCGACGTGGACGGCAACAGCCTCATCGACCTCGGCTCCGGCATCGCCGTGACCACCGTCGGCAACGCGGCGGAGAAGGTCGTCGAGCGTGCGAGCGCCCAGCTGGCGGCGTTCACGCACACCTGCTTCATGGTCACGCCGTACGACGGCTACGTCGACGTGGCGCAGAAGCTCGCCGAGCTCACCCCCGGCGACCACGCCAAGAAGAGCGCCCTGTTCAACTCCGGCGCCGAGGCGGTGGAGAACGCGGTGAAGATCGCCCGCGTCGCGACCGGCAGGGACGCCGTCGTCGTCTTCGACCACGCCTACCACGGCCGCACCAACCTGACGATGGCGATGACGGCGAAGAACATGCCGTACAAGAACGGGTTCGGCCCGTTCGCCGGTGAGGTCTACCGCGCGCCGATGTCCTACCCGTTGCGCGACGGCCTCTCGGGCACCGACGCGGCCGCCCGCGCGATCGACGTCATCGAGAAGCAGGTCGGCGCCGCCAACCTGGCCTGTGTCGTCATCGAGCCGATCCAGGGCGAGGGCGGCTTCGTCGTGCCGGCTCCGGGCTTCCTCCCGGCGCTGGCCGAGTGGTGCCGGAGCAACGGCGTGCTGTTCGTCTCCGACGAGATCCAGGCGGGCTTGTGCCGCACCGGCACCTGGTTCGCCGTCGACGACGAGGGCGTCGTCCCCGATCTCATCACCACCGCCAAGGGCATCGCGGGCGGCCTGCCGCTCGCCGCGGTGACGGGGCGCGCCGAGGTCATGGACGCCGTCCACGGCGGCGGCCTGGGCGGCACGTACGGCGGCAACCCGGTCGCCTGCGCTGCGGCGCTGGGCGCGATCGAGGAGATGGAGACCCACGACCTCGCCGGCCGAGCGCGTCAGATCGGCGCGATCATGCAGACCCGTCTCGACGCCCTCAAGGACGCCCACCCGGTCATCGCCGAGGTGCGCGGGCGCGGCGCCATGATGGCGATCGAGCTGACCCGGCCGGGCGCGCTCGAGCCGGATGCCGACCGGACGGCCCGCGTCGCGGCGTACTGCCACTCCCAGGGCGTCGTGGTGCTCACCTGCGGCACGTGGGGCAACGTCTTCCGGTTCCTGCCGCCGCTGTCGATCGGCGACGAGCTCCTGCAGGAGGCGTTCGACGTCGTGGCCGAGGCGTTCACCGCCACGGCGTAGCCACGGCTGCGGTCAGTGGGTCTGCGGGTCGTCCGAGATCCGCTGCGCGAACCAGATCGGCACGATCGAGAGCACGATCAGCGCTGCCGCGACCACGTTGACGACCGGCGCCTGGTTGGGCCGGAACAGGTTGGCGAAGATCCAGATCGGCAACGTCTGCTGGGTCGCGCTGACGGTGAACGTGGTCACCACGATCTCGTCGAAGGACAGCGCGAAGGCGAGCAGGGCACCCGCGAGCAGCGCCGAGCGCAGCAGCGGGAACGTCACCAGTCGGAACGTCGTGAACGGCCGGGCGCCCAGGTCCGCGGAGGCCTCCTGGAGTGAGCCCTGGAGTCGCCGCAGCCGCGCCTGCACGTTGTTGAACACGGTGACGATGCAGAAGGTCGCGTGCGCGATGACGACCGTGAGGAGACCCAGCTGCATCCCCAGCACGGTGCGGAACATGTTGTTCAGCGCGATGCCGGTGACGATGCCGGGCAGGGCGATCGGCAAGATGATGAGCAGCGAGATCGCGTTGCGGCCGAAGAACCGGCTGCGCTGCAGGCCGAGCGCCGCCAGCGTGCCCAGCACGAGTGAGACGGCGGTCGCGAGCAGGGCCACCTCGATGCTCACGAGCAGCGCGTGCCGCGCGCCCGAGGAGTGCCACGCGCGGCTCCACCACTCCGTCGTGAACCCGGTCGGCGGCCAGGCGAACGACTTGGAGGTGTTGAAGGAGTTGAGCACGACGAGCGCCAGCGGCGCATAGATCAGCAGCAGCACGACGGCTGTCGCCGCGCCGTAGAAGACCTTGAGGCGGGTGGGGATCACAGGTTCTCCAGAGCGCCTGTGCGCCGCACGGCCCACAGGTAGACGAGCATGACGAGGATCGGGACGAACGCGTACGCCGCCGCGAAGGGCAGGTTGTTGGCGGTGCCGACGCTCTCGTAGATGACGTTGCCGATCATCTGGGTAGGGCCGCCGACGATCTTGACGGCGATGTAGTCGCCCATGGTCAGCGAGAACGTGAAGATCGACCCCGCGACCAGCGAGGGGAAGATCGACGGGATGACGACCCGGCGGAACGTCGTGCCGGCCGACGCGCCGAGATCCGCGGAGGCCTCGAGCAGGGAGCCGGGAAGGCGCTGCAGGCCGGCGTACACGGGCAGGATCATGTAGGGCAGCCACAGGTAGCCGAGCGTGATGATCAGCCCCGGCAGCCCGTAGCCGATGTGCAGGCCCATCGAGCTGAGCGGCCCGCTGGCGGACAGCATCGCCCGCCACGCGTACGCCTTGACGAGGTACGACGCCCACAGCGGCATCAGCACGGCGATGACGAGCGCCCGCTGGACGCGGGGGCTGGCGACCTTCGCCATGAAGAACGCGATCGGAAGGGCGAGCACCGCGTCGACGACGGTCACGAGGACCGCGATCCCGATGGTGCGGAACGCGACCGTCCGGTAGATCGGCTCGCTCAGCAGCGACGAGAAGTTGTCGAGCGTGAAGACCTTGATGACCTCGGACGTGAACTCGCCGACCGAGAAGAACGCCGTGACGAGCAGGGCAGCCAGGGCCCCGAGATAGGCGACTCCCAGCCAGAGCAGGGGTGGCCCCAGAAGGAGACCGGTCGCCACACCGGCCCGGGGCCCTGGCTGCCGCAGACTCATCCGATCAGCCCTTGATCTCGGTCCAGGCCTTGGCCCACTCGGAGTACGGCACACACTTGACGTTCGTGCGGCCGTCGAGGCACTGCGAGATCGGCGTGGTCCAGTACCAGATCTTCTTGGCGTACGCCGCGTCCGCCGCGTGGAAGGTGTCGCAGAACGTCGGGTCCTTGTCGACCGTCGCGATGGTGTCGCAGGCCTTGGCGTTGGCGGGCGCCTCACCGAAGTAGTACGCCGCCGCGGCGTTGCCCTGCGGGCCACCGATGTAGTCGAGCCACGCGTAGGCGCAGTTCACGTGCTTGGTCTTGGAGTTGATCATCCACGTGTCGGACCACCCGGTGGAGCCCTCGTCGGGGACGACGCCCTGGATCGGCTTCTTGTCCGCCTCGACGAGGTTGACGATGACCTGCCACGACGTGCCGAGCACGTCGTCGCCCTTCTCGAAGGCCTGCTGCTGCGCCGCGTAGTCGGACCAGTACTCGCCGACGATGCCGCGCTGCTTCTTGAGCAGGGCGACGGCCGCGTCGAACTGCTTCTTGTCGAGCGCGTACGGGTTCGTGATCTTCAGGTCCGGCGTCGTCTTCATCAGCACGAGCGCGGCGTCGGCGATGTAGATCGGCGAGTCGTACGCCGAGACCTTGCCCTGGTACGGCGAGCTGGCGTCGAACATGTCCGCCCAGCTGGTCGGCGCGGGCTTCACGACGTCGGGGTTGTAGGTGAGCAGGTTGGCGCCCCAGCCCTGCGGCATGCCGTACATCTGGCCGCCGACCGAGTTGTACGCCGTGTTCTTCAGGAACGGCTGGATGTCGGCGTAGTTCGTCAGCAGGTCGGTGTTGACCGGCTGGACGTAGCCGCCGGCGATGAGCCGCAGCGTGGCGTCACCGGAGGCCGACACGACGTCGTAGTCACCCGACTTCATCAGGTTGAGTGCCTCGTCGGAGCTGCCGAAGTACTTCACCGTCGCCTGGCAGCCGGTGTCCTTCTCGAAAGGCGTGACCCAGTCGGTCGCCGGGTCGTTGCTGCCGTCCTCGGCATACCCGGGCCAGGCCAGGATGTTGACCGCCCCCTCCTTGTCCCCGAGCTTCTTCGCCATCGGGATGTCCGGGGCCTTGAACCCGCCGGCGGAGCCGCCGGACGAGTCCGACGAACCACAGGCTGACAGGGCGATGAC
Organism: Nocardioides panacihumi; assembly: GCF_039530925.1. Taxonomy (NCBI): domain Bacteria; kingdom Bacillati; phylum Actinomycetota; class Actinomycetes; order Propionibacteriales; family Nocardioidaceae; genus Nocardioides; species Nocardioides panacihumi. The sequence goes on from NZ_BAAAPB010000002.1 coordinate 492,066, forward strand.
GGCACCAGCCACCGCCACGGCGAGCGCTGTGCGGACTGCTGGGAGTGCCGCTGTTCTTTGCATCATTCCTCCTCGGTGGGACGGGTCGGAGCGGACCCGAGGGAAACCAGGTCGTCGGCTCGCCAGCTGACGGTCGTACGCGCGCCGCGCTCGGCCAGGTGGGCCGTGCCCGAGTTCGGCCGCGAGACCGTCACGGTCGGGCCGGCGTCGAGCTGCACGATCGTGTGGGTCGCCGCCCCGAGGTAGACGACCTCGGTGATCTCGCCGTCGGCCGACTGGGCGCCCGGCGAGGGCTCGCCGAGCAGCAGGCGCTCCGGGCGGATGGCCCAGGTGCCGGGCCGGCCGACCAGCGCCTCGTCGAGCAGGTTGGACGTGCCGACGAACCCGGCCACGAAGGGGCTGGCGGGCTGCTCGTAGAGCTCCACGGGCGAGGCGACCTGCTCGATGCGACCGTCGCGGAACACCGCGACCCGGTCGCTCATCGTCAGCGCCTCCTCCTGGTCGTGGGTGACGAACACGAAGGTGATGCCGACCTCGCGCTGGATCTCCTTGAGCTCGAGCTGCATCTCGCGACGCAGCTTGAGGTCCAGGGCGCCGAGGGGCTCGTCGAGCAGCAGGACCTGCGGCCGGTTGACCAGCGCCCGCGCGAGCGCGACCCGCTGCCGCTGGCCGCCGGAGAGCTGGTGCGGACGGCGGTCGGCGTACGCGTCGAGGCGGACGCTGGCCAGCGCCTGCTCCGCGCGTTCGCGGCGCTCACGCGTCGGCACCTTCTTCACGCGCAGGCCGTACTCGACGTTCTGCCGGACGCTGAGGTGCGGGAAGAGCGCGTAGTCCTGGAACACGGTGTTGACGTCGCGCTGGTGGGCCGCGAGGCCGGTCACCTCCGTGCCCGCGAGCTCGATCCGCCCGGCCGTCGGCTGCTCGAAGCCCGCGATCAGGCGCAGGACCGTCGTCTTGCCCGAGCCCGACGGGCCGAGCATCGAGAAGAACTCGCCCTCGGCGACCTGCAGGTCGAGGTCGTCGACGGCCTTGACCTCGCCGTAGTGCTTGCTCAGCCCGCTGAGGCTGATCGCTGTGCCGCTCATCCTTCTCCGCTCCGGTAGTGTCGCGCCGAGGAATCATATGGTCCCATATGTTAATTCCGCGAGCAGTTCCGATGAGCGGGTAGCAAAAGTTTCCGAGTCGTTGCACTTCTCCTCGTGAAGGAGGTGGAGAGTGGCCGAGTCCCCGGCAGGCGGGCGCCCCGAGACGGGCCCTGTCCGAGCGGCGATCTTCGCGCCCATCGGCGACGAGGGGCGTGCGCTGCTCGTCGAACGCAGGCTGGCCGAGGCGATCTGGGCCGGCATGCTCGTCGACGGCGAGCGGCTCCCGAGCGAGGCCGAGCTCGCCCAGCTCTTCGGGGTCGCCCTGGTGACCGCCCGCGAGGCGCTCGTGGCGCTGCGCGAGCAGGGGCTGGTGACCACCGTCCGCGGCCGCAAGGGCGGCAGCTTCGTCACGGCGCCGTCCGGCGACGCGCTCACCCACACCAGGCTCGCTGGCATGTCGCGCCTCGAGCTGCGTGACCGCGGGAGCCACTACACCGTCGTGCTCACCGGCTGCGCGGAGCTCGCGGCGGCGCGCGTCGACCCGGCGGAGGTCGACTACGTCCGCGGCATCGTGCCGCGCGACCACTCGACCGGGTGCGACGTCGGTGCGTGGCGGCGCGCGGAGACGGAGTTCTACCTGGCGGTCGCTGCGCTCACCCAGTCGGCGCGACTGACCCGGGAGGTGATCCGGCTGGAGGCCGACTTCGGGGCCCTGCTCCGGCTCCCGCTGCAGGACCCCGACCACCGGCGGACCACCGCCGACCGGCTGTCGGCGCTCGCCGACGCCTTGGCCGACGGGGATTCCGAGACGGCCCGCCGCGTGACGCGGGCGCAGGTGACGGACACCCTCGAACTGCTGGCCGACCTCCACGCGGCGGTGCGATGATGATGGGCGTGACCGTGGCCGGCGTGACTTCGGCGGAGGCATGCCTCCGTGACGTCGAACGCCATTTCCACCAGATCCTCGACGAGCTCCACACGTGGCAGGGTGCGCTCACCGAGCAGTTCGAGTCCGGCCCGGTGACCGCGGCGATGGCGACGGCCGCGATCGCCGTACGGGTCATCGACTTCCTGGACGGCCCCCACCACCTCGTCGGCGGCGGCTTCGTCGCGGCGCGCAACGCGCTCGCCGACAAGCCGCTCTACCTCGCCTGGTGGCAGGGCGACGACCGCCGCCTCCTGGCCGAGCCGACGCTGACCGCGACCGAGACCTTCGACTACACGCGGCGCCCGTGGTTCGCGAACCCGCAGCTCACCGGGCACCCGCACCTCACCGGCCCGTACGTCGACTTCGTCTGCACCGACGAGTACACCGTCACCACCACCGCCCCGGTGATCGTCGACGGCCGGATGGTCGGAGTCGTCGGCGCCGACACCCTCGTCGAGACGCTCGAGGGCATGCTCCTGCCCGGCCTGCGGGCCGCCGGAGCGACGCTCGTCAACGAGTACGGCCGGGCCGTCGTGTCAGCCGACCCGCACGTCGGCCCCGGGGACCGCGTCGAGGCCGGCCGCGAGACACTCCCCTGCTCGGGCCTGCCGCTCGGCCTCGTCATCCACTGACGAACGAGTTGGCGCGCTCCGCGTGCCATCGACAGCGACCCACCGGCCGGAGCAGCCTTGGTCCACGGTCTCGAGGCTGGGGGGTGACCGGTGGAGGTCGTCGGCATCTGGCGCTACCAGGCGGCCCTGCAGAATGGGCCCGACGCATCCGCGACCAGGAAGTCCCCCGACAGTCCTCGACCCGAAAGCAGGTCCCGTCCATGGCGTGTCGTGTCAGTGAGCTCGTGCTCGGCTGCAGAGACCCCGAGCTGCTGGCCCGGTTCTGGTGCGAGGTGCTCGACTTCGTCGTGCTCGACCGCGAGGAGGACGGCACGCTCGAGATCGGCCCGCGTGAAGGTTTCGGCGGCCCCCAGCCGACCATCATCCTGAGCCGCCGGGACGAGCCGGAGCCCGGGAAGTCCCGGTTGCACATCGACGTCAACGCCACCGACCGCGACCAGGACGCCGAGCTCGAACGCCTCCTGGCTCTGGGAGCGCGTCCTGCCGACATCGGTCAGACCGGCGAGGAGTCCTGGCACGTGCTCGCCGACCCCGAGGGCAACGAGTTCTGCCTGCTCAGGGCCCGCCTCAACCCGCTCTGACGGCCGGCAGGCGCAGCTACGCCTCGTGGACGGGCACGCCCTCGACCCAGGTGCTCACGACCCGCGTCTCCGCGATCCGCGCGGCCGGACCCTGGAACGGGTCCCGGTCGTGGACGACCAGGTCGGCGACCATGCCGGGTGCGATCACGCCGGCGTCGTCGCGGTGGTTCACCCACGCACTCCCCGAGGTGTACGACGCCAGGGCTGTCTCCAGCGTCAGCGACTGCTCCGGCAGGAATGCCTCCCGGTCGTCCCCGGGGTGGACGCGGTTGACCGCGACGTGCAGGGCCTGCCACGGGTCGGGGGTGCTCACCGGCCAGTCGCTGCCCGAGACCAGCCGGGCACCACCGGCCTGCAGCGCCGCCCAGGGGTACTGCCAGGCGGCGCGCTCGGGCCCGACCGCGGGAAGCACGAGGTCGACCATCTGGTCGTCGAGGCACGCCCACAGCGACTGGAGGTTGGCGGCGACGCCGAGCCGCCCGAAGCGCGGTCGGTCGTCGGGGCGGACGAACTGCAGATGTGCGACGTGGTGGCGCAGGTCGGCGTCGTCCGCGCCGATCGCCTCGAGGGCGTCGAGCGTCTCCGTCACGGCGCTGTCGCCGATGGCGTGCACGTGGATCTGGAAGCCGAGCGCGGCGAGCGCAGGGGCCGCCTCCTTCAGGACCGCCGGGTCGACGAAGGAGTGCCCGGCGTTGGCGGTGGGATGACCGCAGCGGTCGAGGTAGGGCACCGTCATCGACGCCGTGCCGTTCTCAGGCACGCCGTCCTGCATGACCTTCACACTCGTCGCCCGGAAGCGGCCGTGGGTGTAGTGCGCGCGCCGCGCGACGAGGTCTGCGATCTGCTCCGTCCCTCGGTCGCGGTCCCACCACAGCGCCCCCACGACGTACGCCGTGAGGTCGCCGGCCCGGGCCGCCTCGGCGTACGTCGGCCCCGGGTCGGTGATGCCCGCGTAGTCGCCGACGATCGCGTCCTGCCAGCCGGTCACGCCGACCGAGTGGAGTCGAGCCTGTCCGGCGAGCAGCCCGTCACGCAGGTCCTTCGCGGTGATCTCGGGGAGCAACCGGGCCACCGCGTGCATGGCGCCCTCGTGCAGCGTGCCGGTCGGACTCCCGTCCGCGGCGCGCTCGAAGTAGCCGTCCGCCGGGTCGGGCGTGTCGCGCGTGATCCCGGCCAGCTCGAGCGCGCGGCTGTTCGCCCAGGCTCCGTGGTGGTCGCGGTTCGGCAGGAAGACCGGGCGGTCCGGCACGACGAGGTCGAGGTCGTCCTTCGTCGGGGCCCCGCCGGGGAACGCTGACATCGACCAGCCGCCCCCGGTGATCCACTCCAGCTCCGGATGCGCGTCGGCGTAGTCCTTCACGGCGCGCAGGTAGTCGTCGCGCCGGTCGAGGCCGGACAGGTCGCAGCGGAGCAGCTCGAGCCCGCCCTGCACCGCATGCACGTGCGCGTCGACGAACCCCGGCGTGAGCAGCCCACCGGCCAGGTCGACGACGCGCCCGTCGGGCAGGTCGGGCAGGTCGGCCCCCGGCGGCAGCACCGCCTCGACGAGCGAGTCGCGGACGACGACGGCACCGACCCGGCCGACGTACGTGTGACCGGTGAAGAGGGTGCCGTTCGTGAACAGGGTGAGGGTCATGAGGAGTGTTTATCAGCACCGTGCCACCCCTTTCCAACAACGGATTCCGTCGCATTTCGCGCAAGATCACTTCGGATTCGCTTGCATCTCGCGCCTCGGACAGGAACCATGGGGACCATGGACCCGGACTACACCGCTGACCTGCCCCATCTTCAGAAGGCCGCCAAGGACCACCTGTGGATGCACTTCACCCGGCACTCGTCGTACAAGGACGCAGACGTGCCGATCATCGTGAAGGGTGAGGGCGCGTACATCTACGACGCCCAGGGCAAGCGATACCTCGACGGCCTGGCCGGGCTCTTCGTCAACCAGGTCGGCCACGGTCGCACCGAGCTGGCCGAGGCCGCGGCGAAGCAGGCCTCGCAGCTGGCGTTCCACCCGCTCTGGTCCTACGCCCACCCGTCGGCCATCCAGCTCGCCGAGCGGCTCGCCAACCTGGCGCCCGGGGACCTCAACCGCGTCTTCTTCAGCAGCGGCGGTGGCGAGGCGGTCGAGACCGCGTGGAAGCTCGCGAAGAACTACTACAAGCTCGTCGGCAAGCCGATGAAGCACAAGGTGATCAGCCGCGCGATCGCGTACCACGGCACCACGCAGGGCGCGCTGTCGATCACCGGCCTGCCCGGGCTCAAGCAGCAGTTCGAGCCGCTCGTCCCCTCGACCTTCCGCGTGCCGAACACCAACGTCTACCGCGCCGACTCGATCACGGGCGGCCTCATCGACGTGACCGACGATGCGTCGGCTGAGGCCTTCGGTCGCTGGGCCGCCGACCAGATCGCCGTGGCGATCGAGAACGAGGGCCCCGACACCGTCGCCGCCGTCTTCCTCGAGCCCGTCCAGAACGCCGGCGGCTGCTTCCCGCCGCCGCCCGGATACTGGCAGCGGGTGCGCGAGATCTGCGACGAGTACGACGTCCTGCTGGTCTCCGACGAGGTCATCTGCGCCTACGGCCGGCTCGGCACGTGGTTCGGCGGTCAGAAGTTCGACTACACGCCCGACATCATCACGTCGGCCAAGGGTCTGACCTCGGGCTACGCCCCGCTCGGCGCGATGATCGCGTCCGACCGGCTGATGGAGCCGTTCCTCGAGGACGGCCAGATGTTCGCCCACGGCTACACGTTCGGCGGCCACCCGGTCTCGACGGCCGTCGCCCTGGCCAACCTCGACATCTTCGAGAGCGAGAACCTCCTGGAGAACGTCACCAACAACGAGGCGGCGTTCAAGTCGACGCTCGAGAAGCTCAAGGACCTGCCGATCGTGGGCGACGTCCGCGGCTCCGGCTACTTCTACGGCATCGAACTGGTCAAGGACCGCAACACCAAGGAGTCGTTCAGCGAGGAGGAGTGCGAGCGCATCCTCTACGGCTACGTCTCCAAGGCGCTCTACGAAGAGGGTCTCTACTGCCGCGCCGACGACCGCGGCGACCCGGTCATCCAGCTCTCTCCCCCGCTCATCGTCGGCCAGACCGAGTTCGACGAGATCGAGCAGATCCTCCGCCGGGTGCTGGACAAGGCATCCTCGATGCTCTGACGAGACGTCGAGTCTGGGCGCGCCTGAGTCCGGGTGCGCCGAGTCGGCGCAAACTCGCACGCCACAGGGCCCGAGTCGGCGCATCCTCGCACGTCACAGGGCCCGAGTCGGCGCATCCTCGCAGTCTGACTGCGAGGATGCGCCGACTCGGCCTTTCAGGAGCGCGAGGATGCGCCGACTCGGCCTTTCAGGAGCGCGAGGATGCGCCGACTCGGCGGTTCTAGCTGTCGAAGCCGAGGCCGGCGCGATCCAGGGACTTCAGCCACAGGTTGCGTCGCCCCTGGTTGGCGTCGGCCTTCGCCAGCGAGCGGGTGGTGAGCTGGATGCCGGCCCAGCGCAGCGGCTCGGGCGGGAACGGCAGGGGCTTGGACCGCACCATCTCCAGCCGGGTCCGCTCGGTCTCCTCGCCCTCGAGCAGGTCGAGCACGACCTGTGCGCCGAAGCGCGTCGCCGCGACGCCGAGGCCGGTGTAGCCCAAGGCGTAGGCGACGTCGCCCCGGAGGCCCGTCCCGAAGAACGCCGAGAACCGCGTGCACGTATCGATCACGCCGGCCCAGCGATGGGTGAAACGGAGCCCCTCGAGCTGCGGGAACGTCTCGAAGAAGTGCCCGGCCAGCCGCTCGTGCGTCGGACCGGCCGCCTCCAGCTCCGGGGAGATCCGCGAGCCGTAGTGGTAGACGGCGTCGTAGCCGCCCCACAGGATGCGGTTGTCGCGCGTGAGCCGGTAGTAGTGGAACTGGTTGGCGGAGTCACCCACGCCCTGCCGTCCCTGCCACCCGATGGAGGCGAGCTGCTCCGCGGAGAGCGGCTCGGTCATGAGCACGTAGTCGTAGACCGGCACCGTCATCAGCGAGAGCCGCCTCAGCAGCGGCCGGAACGCGTTCGTCGCGAGGGCGACCTTCCCGGCGCGGACGGAGCCGCGATCGGTCTCCAGCCGCACGCCTGCACCCTCACGGACCAGGGACCTCACCCGGGTGCCCTCGTGGACGACGACGCCGGCGTCGAGGCACGCCTGACGCAGGCCCCAGGCCAGACGGGCGGGCTCGACGAGGGCCGTGCCGTGCGGTTCGAGCAGGCCGCCGACGTACGTCGGGGAGTCGAGCAGCCCGCGCACACCGGCCGCGTCGAGGAGCGAGTGCTCGATGCCCCGCGCGGTCATCTCCCCTGACAGCTCGGCCAGCTCGTCGGCCTGGTGCGGACGGGTCGCCACCGACAGCTCGCCGGTCAGGCGCCAGTCGCAGTCGATCCCGAGCTTGTCGATCGTGCTGCCGATCTCGGAGAGGTTCTCGGCGCCGAGCCGGTCGAGCGTCTCGAGCTCGTCGGGCCAGCGCGACAGCCCGTTCCAGAATCCGTGGGTCAGGCTCGCCGACGCGAAGCCGCCGTTGCGGCCGCTCGCCTGGTCGCCGCAGCGACCCGCCTCGACCAGCATGACCGACCGGGACGGGAACCTCTCGCGTGCGAGCAGCGCCGTCCACAGGCCGGTGTAGCCGCCGCCGACGACCACCAGGTCCGCCGACGCCTGACCGACGAGCGGTGGCAGGCCGTCGGGTCGGCGCGGGTCGTCCAGCCAGTACGGCGCCGGCTCGGCGTCGTCGAGTGCGTGATGCATGGAGTTCGTCCTAGCCGGCGAGGGCCCGGCTCCGTCGGCGCGACAGCACCTCGCCGCTGATCACGATGGCGATGGCGATGAGGAACATCACGGTGCCCACGACGTTGACCTGCATCGGCACGCCGCGCTGGGCGGCACCCCAGACGAACATCGGGAACGTGACCGTCTGGCCGGCGTTCAGGTTGGTGATGATGAAGTCGTCGAAGGACAGGCTGAACGAGAGCAGCGCCGCGCCCAGGATGCCCGGGAAGACGAGCGGGAAGGTGACCTTCCAGAACGTCTGCGACTCCGTCGCGTAGAGGTCCATCGCCGCCTGTTCGAGGTTGCCGTCGAGGCCCGCCAAGCGGGACTTCACCGTGACGACGACGAACGACAGGCAGAACATGATGTGGGCGATCAGGATCGTCCCGGTGCCGAGGTGCCCGCCGGCGTGGAACGCGATGAAGAGCGCCAGGAGCGAGGAGCCCATCACGATCTCGGGCGAGGCCATCGGCAGGAACAGCACGAGGTTCATCGAGCCCCGGCCGTGGAAACGGTGCCGGACCAGCGCGAAGGCCGCCAGCGTGCCGATCACCGTGGCCACCACGGTCGCGATGATGCCGATCTCGAGGCTCTTGGCGACGGACTGGCACATCCCATCAGGCGCGCAGGGGTGCAGCCAGTTGTTCAGGGTGAACGACTGGAACTGGTACAGGTTGCGGGCGTGGCTGCTGTCGTTGAACGACATCAGGGCCACGACCATGTTGGGGATGTACATGTAGACCAGGACCAGGATCCCGAGGATCAGGATCAGGTGGTCGCGGACCCAGCGACCGAGGCGGGACAGCGCGTTCACAGCAGCTCCTCCGTGCCGGCCTTGCGGATGTACAGGATGACCATCACCAGGATGATCAGCATGAGGATCACCGAGAGCGCGCCGGCGGCGGCGTAGTCACCGGTCGTGGTGAAGAGCTTCTGGATCACGTTGCCGACCATGTTCTGGTTGGGGCTGCCGAGCAGCGTGGCGTTGATGTAGTCGCCGGCCGCCGGGATGAACGTCAGCAGCGTGCCGCCGACGACACCGGGCAGGGACAGCGGCCAGGTCACCTTGAAGAACGCACGCGCCGGCGACGCGTAGAGGTCACCGGCGGCCTCGATCAGGCGGCCGTCGATCTTCTCCAGGGAGGCGTAGAGCGGCAGCACCATGAACGGCAGGAAGTTGTAGGTGAGACCGGCGATGACGGCGATCGGAGTCGCCAGCAGGCGGCCGTTGGCGCCGAGGATGTGCACCGTCTGGAGCGCGCTCACGACCCAGCCGTTGTCGCCGAGGATGAGCTTCCACGACAGCGTGCGGATGAGGAAGCTCGTGAAGAACGGCGCCACGACGAGCACCAGCATGAGGTTCTTCCACCGACCGGCCTTGAAGGCGATCGCGTAGGCCAGCACGTAGCCGAGGATGAGGCAGAAGAACGTCGCCAGCGCGGCGTACCACAACGCGCGGACCAGCGGGATCCAGTAGTCGCGAAGGGCGTTCGGGAAGTTGGCCCAGTGGTACGTCACCTTGTAACCGGTGAGCACCGAGCCGCTGGGGTCGAAGAGCGAGGACGCCAGCAGCGAGTAGAACGGGAGGATGAAGAAGACGCCCAGCCACAAGGCCGCGGGCAGGATCAGCCAGTAGCCGGCCCTGCTCCGCCGCGGCCGCCGCTGCGGAGCGGCGGACGGCTCCGGAGGCGCCGCCTTCTCGGGGGTGACCGCGACCATCAGTCCTCCTCGATGCCCGCGTCGACGTCCTGGCTGGCGTCGAGCAGGAAGGCGAACTCGGGACGCCACGACACGTCGACCTTGGTGCCGGGGGCGAGTACGCCGCGGGCGCCGGTGTTCTGCTCGAAGGCCATCATCTCTCGGCCCCAGGGCATCTTGACGACGTACTGCGTCGAGACGCCGATGAAGCTGGAGTCGACGATGACGGCGCCGGTCATGTGGCTGCCGGGTGCGTCGATCGGCTCGCCCGCCGGGGCGATGAGGACCTTCTCGGGACGGATCCCCACCCAGCCCTTCGTGCCGGCGGTGTTCGCCGTGTGCGCGCGGTCGAGCGGGATGGACACGACCGTGCCCTCCATGTCGACCTTCACCTGGTCGCCCTCGATGCCGACGACTGTGCCGGCGATCAGGTTCGACTGGCCGAGGAAGTTCGCCACGAAGGTGGTCGCCGGGTTCTCGTAGAGCTCGGTGGGGCTGCCCAGCTGCTCCACGACGCCGCCGTTCATGACCGCGATCGTGTCGGCCATCGTCATGGCCTCCTCCTGGTCGTGCGTCACGTGCACGAAGGTGAGGCCGACCTCGGTCTGGATCCGCTTGAGCTCGAGCTGCATCGCCCGGCGCAGCTTGAGGTCGAGCGCACCGAGCGGCTCGTCGAGCAGGAGCACCTCGGGGCGGTTGATGAGGGCGCGAGCGAGTGCGACCCGCTGCTGCTGACCGCCGGAGAGCTGTGCGGGCCGCTTGTCCGCCTGCACCGTGAGCTCGGTGAGCTCGAGGATCTCGTGCACCGGGCCGGCGACGTCCTTCACGCCACGCCGCTTGAGCCCGAACGCGACGTTCTCCGCGATCGTCAGGTGGGGGAAGAGCGCGTAGTTCTGGAAGACGGTGTTGACCGGACGGCGATAGGGCTTCTCGTGCGTGATCTGCTGGTCGCCGATCGTGATCGAGCCCTGCGTGACCGTCTCGAGGCCGGCGACCATGCGCAGGGTCGTCGTCTTGCCACAGCCCGACGGGCCCAGCAGGGCGAAGAAGCTGCCCTGCGGGATGACCAGGTCGAGGTCGTGCACGGCGACGAAGCCGTTGGGATACTCCTTGCGCAGCCCCGTCAGTCGCAGGTCGCGACCAACAGCGGATGCGGCGTCAGCCACCTGTGACATCGGCGAAATCTCCTTCGTACTGCCGCATCTTGACCTCGTCGAGGGCCATGAAGCTGTGGGTGGACTTGAGGTACTCCTCGGTCGGGAAGATGAGCTGGTTGTTGACCATCGAGTCGACGTCGTCGATGAGCCCGGCCTTCACCAGGTCGGGGCCGACCTTCTCCATCGCCTGCTGGGCGCCCTTGACCGGGGTGACGTACCAGACGTACGCGGCGAGCTTGGCCGCCGTCTCCGGCTCGTAGTAGTAGTCGATCCACTTCTCGGCGTTGCCCTGGTGGGTGGCCAGATTGGGCACGAGCATGTTGTCCGCCCAGATCATGAGGCCCTCCTCCGGCCGGACGAAGACGAGGTTGTCGTCCCCGGACGCCGCGACGTCCCCGGACCAGGCGACGCAGGCCGCGATGTTCCCGGCGGAGAGGTCGTTGACGTACTCGTTGCCGGTGAAGGCGCGGATCTGGCCGCGCCGACGGGCGGCCTTGACCTTGTCGATGGCCGCCGTCCAGTCGGCGTCGGTGAACTTGGCCGGGTCCTTGCCCTCGGAGAGCAGCATCAGGCCCATCGTGTCGCGCATCTCGGTCAGCATCGTGACCTTGCCGCGCAGGTCGTCGCGGGTCAGCAGCTCGTCCATCGTGCGGACTTCCTTGACCAGCTTCTTGTTGTAGGCGATGCCGGTGAAGCCGCTCTGCCAGGGCGCGGAGTATTCGCGCTTCGGGTCCCAGCCGACCCCTTGCAGGGAGGAGATCAGGTTCTTGTCGACGTTCGGGATCTTCGACTTGTCGAGCTTCTGGATCCAGCCCATCTGGATCATGCGCGCGGCCATCCAGTCGGTGAGCATGAACATGTCGCGCTTGGTCGGCTGGCAGGCGCCGAGCTGGTTGACGACCTTGGCGAAGAACTCGCTGTTGTCGTTGACGTCCGCCGTGTAGCTGACGTCGATGCCGAACCGCTCGCTGAAGACGGTCATCGTCGACTTGTAGCCGTCCGCGTCCTGGTCGATGTACTCCGGCCAGTTCGAGACGATCAGCTTCTTGTCCGTCGCCGACACGTCCTTGGCGAAGCACGACGTCGGGTCCTGTTGACGGTTCGGCGTCGAGAACCACTGCAGCGCGTAAAGACTGAGCCCTCCGAACGCTGTGGCTCCTGCGCCTTGGAGCAGACCTCGGCGCGTCAGGCCATTCCCGGCCACGGCGTACCTCCCATCAATCGCCCGGCGCTTCGCCGAGCCACCGGATCGTGACACGGGTCACCCGCGAACCACAAGGGAATCCGTAGTTACGAAACAAGTTTGCAACGAACTACGTCGTGACGGCCACCGGTGACCGGCGAAATCCTCTGCCACACGCGAGGAAATCTTTGACCGGGGCTGACCGACCCTGGACACTGGCGCCCATGACCCGCACCAGAAGCAAGCCGTCGGTGACGCTCGACGAGGTCTCCAAGGCCATCATCGAGCAGCTCCAGCAGGACGGTCGCCGATCCTACGCCGCCATCGGGAAGGTCGTCGGCCTCTCCGAGGCGGCGGTGCGGCAGCGGGTGCAGCGCCTCGTCGACTCCGGGGTGATGCAGGTCGTCGCCGTGACCGACCCCCTCGAGCTCGGGTTCGCGCGGCAGGCGATGGTCGGCATCAAGGTCACCGGCACGCTCGACCCGGTCGCGGACGCGCTGGCCGAGCTCCAGGAGGTGGACTACGTCGTCATCACGGCGGGCTCCTACGACCTCCTCGTCGAGGTCGTCGCGGAGAGCGACGAGCACCTGCTCGAGCTGATCTCCGACAGCATCCGCACCATCCCGGGCGTGGTCGCCACCGAGACGTTCATGTACCTGCGGCTGCGCAAGCAGACCTACTCGTGGGGCGTTCGGTGAGCGACGCGAACGGATCAGCACGGGTGAGTCCAACGTACGCCGGCCTGTCGCTGTGGCATGCCACCGCCGGCGACCCCCTGCACCCGCGGGACGGACTCCCCGGCGACACCTCCGTCGACGTGGCGATCGTCGGCGCGGGCTTCACCGGGCTGTGGACCGCCTACTACCTGGCCGAGGCCCGACCGGACCTGCGGATCGCCGTCGTCGAGAAGGAGACCGCAGGCTTCGGCGCCTCCGGCCGCAACGGCGGCTGGGCCTCGGCACTGTTCCCCGCCTCGCTGCCGGCCCTGGCCCGGATCGGCACGCGGGAGACCGCGCTGGCCCAGCACCAGGCCATGCGCGACAGCATCGACGAGATCGCCCGCGTGGCCGCGGCCGAGGGGATCGACGCCGACATCGCCAAGGGCGGCACCATCGTGCTCGCCCGCACCCGGACCCAGCTCGAGCGCGCACGCGCCGAGGTGGACGGCGCACGCGCCTGGGGACGGGGCGAGGACGACGTACGACTGCTCGACGCCGGCCAGGCACGCGCGGTCATCAACGCCACCGGGACGCTCGGGGCGACGTACACGCCCGACTGCGCCGCGATCCACCCCGCCAGGCTCGTGCGCGGGCTCGCCCGAGCCGTCGAGGCCCGGGGCGTCGCCATCTACGAGCAGACGCCCGTCACGGCGATCGAGCCGCACCGCGTCGTCACGCTGCGCGGCACCGTGAGCGCCGACGTCGTGGTGCGCGCCACCGAGGGCTACACCCCGAGCATCCGCGGCTCCGAGCGCGCCGTCGTGCCGGTCTACTCGCTCATGATCGCGACCGCTCCCCTGCCCGCCTCGGTCTGGGACGAGATCGGGCTCGCCCGGCGCGAGACCTTCAGCGACCACCGCAACCTGATCATCTACGGGCAGCGCACCGCCGACGACCGGATCGTGTTCGGCGGGCGCGGGGCGCCGTACCACTTCGGCTCCCGGATCGACCCGGCCCACGACCGCGACGAGCGGGTGTTCGCGAGCCTGTACGCGACACTGCTGGAGATGTTCCCGATGCTCGCGGGCACGAAGGTCACCCACTCGTGGGGCGGCGCGCTCGGCATCGCACGCGACTGGTGCGCCTCGGTCGGGCTCGACGCGTCGACGGGGCTGGCCTGGGCCGGCGGGTACGTCGGCGACGGGGTCACCACCACGAACCTGGCGGGTCGCACCCTCCGCGACCTCGTGCTCGGCCAGTCGACGCCGCTCACCGCACTCCCCTGGGTCGGCCACCGGTCGCCGCGCTGGGAGCCCGAGCCGCTGCGTTGGCTCGGCATCAACGTGGGGCTGCGCACGATGACGTTCGCCGACGCCGAGGAGCGGCTCACCGGCCGACCCAGCCTCGCCGCGCGGGCGATGGCGCCGCTGCTCGGCGGCCACTGAGAAAAACCGGTTGCGCCCGGGCGATCGCGCAGGCGAGGCTGGCCCGCGATCGGCTGCGTCGTTCCGAGACGCCCGGTGACTGAGAGGAGGCGAGGACCCGTGACGACTGTCGTTGTCGGCCTGCCCACCCGCCGCCCCTCTCACTCTCACCGGAGCACCGTTGTCTTCCGACTTCACCCTTGATCCCAGCTTCACCTTCGACTTCGTCGCGCTCGACCCCGACGACGAGCTCGCCGACACCGGCACCCGCTGGTCGACCTGGCTCGCGGTCGAGCCGCTGTGCCGTGGCCCGCAGCCCCGTCCCGACTGGGTCGTGACCTCCCAGGCCGCGGTCGACACCGACCTCGGCATCCTCAAGACCGGCAAGGAGGCCGACGCCTACCTGCTCGAGCGCGCCGTGCCCGGGTCCCCTCCGCCGGACCGAGGAGGTCTCGGCGAGTCCGTCGTCATGGTCGCCAAGCGCTACCGCGGCGAGGAGCACCGCACGTTCCACCGGTCGGCGTCCTACACCGAGGGCCGTCGCACGAGGAACACCCGCGACATGCGGGCGATGACCAACAAGACCTCCTACGGCCGCTCGGTGGCCGCCGGGCAGTGGGCGCGCGCCGAGTGGGAGGCGCTCGTGCGCTGCCACGAGCTCGGGCTACCGGTCCCCTACCCGGTGCAGATCGACGGGACCGAGATCCTCATGGAGTGGATCCGGGTCGACGGCCCGGACGGCTCGAGCACGGCGCCCCGGCTGGCCCAGACCCGCCCCGAGCCGGAGCTGCTGGCGCACTACTTCTCGCAGCTGCGCGACGTGCTCCTCACGCTGACCGAGCACGGCCTGGTGCACGGCGACCTGTCGCCGTACAACGTGCTCGCGGCGGGCGATCGGCTGGTCGTCATCGACCTGCCGCAGATGGTCGACCTCGTCGCCAACCCAGCGGGCGCCGACTTCCTGCTGCGCGACTGCACCAACGTGTGCCGGTGGTTCGCGGCGCGCGGGCTCGACGTCGACGAGCACGCGCTCTTCGGGGAGCTGATGGCCGTGGCGTTCTAGTCTCGGCTCTTGTGAACCGTCGTCATGTCCGCACCCGGCCCGCACCCCTCGCCGCACCGGTCGTGGACTCCCCCGTCGACCCCGAGCGGACCGACCTGTACACCGCCGAGGAGCTCTACGACACGACGTCGTACGCCGACTCGCTGGACGCGCGCGCCTACGCGTGGTCGCGCGAGCGGCACACCCGCGAGACGGCGCGTGTGCGGGCGCTGCACGACTTCGCGATCGACGAGGCGCTCGACGGGTGGATCGAGGGCCGGCACCTGGTCGGGGTGATGGGCGGGCACGACGTCCAGCGTGGGGAGCCGGCGTACGCCGCGGCGGCTCGGCTCGGGCACGCGCTCGGGCAACGCAGCGTGGTGACGACCGGGGGCGGACCCGGCGCGATGGAGGCGGCGAACCTGGGCGCCTGGATGGCGTCGTACGACGTCGCCGAGGTGGAGGCCGCGGCCGCACGGCTGGCGGCGGTGCCGGGCTTCCGGCCGTCGATCCAGGACTGGGTCGACGTGGCGCTCACCGTGCGCGGCGCGACCGGTCACCGGGCGGGCGGGCCGCCGCGCGGGAGGTCGCTGGGCATCCCGACCTGGTTCTACGGGCACGAGCCTCCGAACGTGTTCTGCGACGCGATCGCGAAGTACTTCCGCAACGCCACGCGCGAGGCGATCCTGCTCGAGGTGTGCGAGGGGGGCATCGTGTTCCTGCCGGGCGCCGCGGGGACGGTGCAGGAGGTGTTCCAGGACGCGTGCGAGAACTACTACGGCGACGCGTCGACGGTGGCGCCGATGGTGCTGGTCGGAGAGCGCTACTGGACCGAGGAGCTGCCGGTGTGGCCCCTGCTGCGGTCGCTTGCCACCGGCCGTGTGATGGAGGACCGGGTCCGCCTCGTCGACACCGTCGAGGACGCCGCCGCCGTCGTCGCGAGCCATCGACCCTGACCCCGAGACGTCGATCCCCACGGGTCGAGACGTCGATCCCCACGGGTCGAGACGTCGATCCCCACGGGTCGAGACGTCGATCCCCGCGGGGTCAGGCGGCGGGGCGGTGGGCGGTGAAGCGGACGCCGATGACGTCGCGGTAGTGCGCGATCAGGCGGTCGTTGACGGCCTGCCAGGAGCGGCCGGCGACAGCGGTACGGGCGGCGCGGCCCATCCGTCGCCGTAGGCGCGGATCGTCGTGGAGCCGCTGGACCATCGCGGCGAGCTGCCCGCCGGCACCGGGCTCGTAGAGGAACCCGGTGACCTGGTCGTCGACGACGTCGATCGGGCCGCCCGAGCGCGGGGCGACCACCGGCACACCGGAGGCGAGCGCCTCCTGGGCGGACTGGCAGAACGTCTCGTGGCGGCCGGTGTGCACGAAGACGTCGAGGGAGGCGTACGCCGCCCCGAGCTCGTCGCCGTGGAGCACACCGAGGAAGTGTGCCCCGGGGAGCAGCGCGCGGAGTCTCTCGTCCTCGGGGCCTCCCCCGACGACGACCAGCGCGTAGCGGTCGTCGTTCGCGAGGTGCGCGAGCAGCCCGAGCTCCTTCTCGGGGGCCAGGCGGCCGACGTACCCGACGATCGTCCGGCCGTTCGCAGCGAGGCGGCTGCGCAGGCCGTGGTCGACGCGTGCGGGATCGAAGGCCACCAGGTCGACGCCGCGCGGCCACAGTGCCGTCCGCTCGACACCGAGCCGGGTGAGCTGGGCGAGGCTCGCAGAGGACGGTGCGAGCGTGCGGCCGGCCCGGCGGTGGATCGCACGGGTGAGCGCGGCGGCCGCCGGCACTCCGCCCGGGAGCGGATACGGCCACCCGTAGCGCTCGGCGAAGCCGACCAGGTCGGTCTGGTAGATCGCGACCGTCGGGATGGCCAGCTCCTCGGCCACCTTCAGGGCCTGGTAGCCGAGCGTCGCCGGGCTCGCGACGTGCACGACGTCGGGGCGGAAGCGCGTCATCACCGCACGCAGGCGGCGGCGGGTCTCGAGCCCGATGCGGAAGTCCCGGTAGAACGGCAGATTCGCGCCCCGGGCGCGGGTGACACGGAAGCCGGCGTACGCCTCGGGGCCGGTCGGTGCGACCAGCTCGGCCTCGTGTCCCTCCGCGGCCAGGTGCTCGAGCACGCGACGGACCGAGTTCGTGACGCCGTTGACCTGCGGGAGGAAGGACTCGGCGACGACCAGGACGCGCAGGTGGCCGTCGGCCCGGCCCCCGAGCGGGAGCTCGATGACGCTCGTCATGGCACCGACGGTGGCGGGCGGGCGTCAACGGGTCGCCATGACCGGTTGACGTGTCGGTGAATGTCGCGTGAGCAACCGGGCGGACGTCATACGGTCCGGTCGCCGGAGCCGCCAGCTCGTATGACGTGGGGCGGGTCATCGGGCGGACGTCATACGGTCCGGTCGCCAGAGCCACCAGCTCGTATGACGTCCGGGTGGGTCAGAGGTGCTCGCGGGCCCAGAGGGCGGCGCTCGTACGATCGGCGACGCCGATGCGCCGGAAGACGCTGCCGAGGTGGACCTTCACGGTCCGCTCGGTGATCCCCAGCCGGGTCGCGATCTGCTTGTTCGCCAACCCGCGCGCGACCAGCGCCAGCACCTCGCGCTCCCGGTCGCTGAGGTCGGCGCCCGGCGCCGGACCTCGTGCGGGCAGCAGCGCACGGGCCACCCGCGGGTCGAGCGGCGCATGACCGGCTGCAGCGGCGCGGATCCCGGCGAGCAGGTCGGCCGGCTCGCTGTCCTTGAGCAGGTAGCCGACCGCGCCGGCCTCGAGCGCCTCGGCGACCCTGGCCTGGTCGGCGAACGAGGTCAGCACGACGACCGCGCCGGCACCGCCCGCGTCGAGGAGGCGCCGGGTCGCGGTGACGCCGTCGACACCCGGCATCGACAGGTCCATGAGTACGACGTCCGGCGGCTCGGGCAGCGTCGCCACGGCGTCGACCGCCGCCGCCCCGTCGGCCGCCTCGGCGACCACCTCGATGTCACCGGCGGCCTCGACGAGAGCCCGGATGCCGGCGCGCACGAGGGGATGGTCGTCGACCAGGACCACGCGGATCATGGCAACCTCAGCCGCCAGACGCAGCCGACGCCGGCCGCCGACGCCACCGCGAGCTCGGCGCCGGCATCGGAGGCGACATCGGCGAGCACCCGCAGACCCAGGTGGCCCTGGGGCGGGTTCGCCATCACCGCGACGGGGTCGAACCCGACGCCGTCGTCGGCCACCTCGAGCACGACACCCTCGTCGGTCCTGTGCAGGGACAACGCGACGTGGGTCGCGGCTGCGTGGCGGCGTACGTTGTGGAGGCACTCGCGCGCGACGCGGTAGACGAGCCGCTCCTCGTCGGGTGCGAGGTCGAGGTCGTCGTCGACCTCGAGGTCGACGCGGATGCCGCGCGGCTGCAACCCGGCGGCGAGGTCACCGAGCGCCGAGCGCAGCCCGGCCGACTCCAGGCCCGGCGGATGCAGGTCGACCAGGAGAGAGCGGAGGCTGCCGATGCTGCTGCGCAACGTGGACGCCGCGCGCTCGAGCTCCGCGGCCGTGGCGGTGTCGCCGGCGGCGGACAGGCGGGCGGCTGCGCCGCTGACGACGTACGACGTCGCGGCGAGCTCCTGGACAGGGCCGTCGTGCAGTGTGCCGGCGATCCGGCGTCGCTCCTCCTGCGACGCGTCGACCGCCTGCTCGAGGAGCGCCTCGCGCTGGCGCTGAGACCGTCGCAGCCGTCCGAGCAGCCGCCACAGCAACGGTGTCAGGAGGGCGGCGAAGAACAGCAGGCTGCTGATCGTCACGCCGGCGAAGCCGCGCCACAGCTGACCGGAGCGCGCCGTGACTGTGTCGTAGCGGGCGTAGGTCTCGAAGAGCAGCGGCGTGCCACCGGGTGTCCAGACCGGGCGGTAGACCTCGAGCAGCCTGCCGTTGCCGCGCTCGTAGCGGTTCTCCGGCTCGTCCAGGTCACTCACGTCGGCCCTCGTGGCGGGGTCGTCGAGCACCGCTCGCTCCGCCTGTCCGAGCGGGAAGACGGCGCCGATCAGGCGCGGCTCGTCGGACCAGAGCACCTTCCCGTCGCGCGACCAGACCTTGACCCGGATGACCGAGGAGGCGGGCAGGTAGTCGTGCAGCGCCGCCGCCAGCGCCGCGGCGGACGCCGGGTCACCGGTCACGATGCCGTCGGTGAGGGCCGGCTGCACGACCGCTCGTGCCAGCAGGTCGGTGGTGTTGGCGGCGTCGTTCACCGCTTCGCGCTCGGCGAGCCGCCGGGCGGCGTAGGAGCCGACGACGGCGACGAGCACGAGTACGGCGAGAGCGGCGGCAAGCACCGGGAGGAGCACCCTCACCGGCCTGCCGTCGCCCTGACCGCCGGCGCCCCGTGGCCGGGAGACCACCAGCCACGGGACCTGCGCCTCGGTCGTCATCGCCCCATCATCGTCGGTCGTCGCCGCCGCCGTGGCCGGAACCGTCGGAGCCTCCGGAGTGGTGGCCGGACCGGTCGTCGCCGCCCCGGCGGCCCGTGTCGCGACCGCCCCGGTCGTCGCCCGGCTCCGCCTCACGCGTGCCACGGTCGTCGCCCGGCTCCGCCTCACGCGTGCCACGGTCGTCGCCCTGCTCGGCGTGGCGGGTCGTGGTCGGCCGGGTGGAGTGCTCGGCGGAGTGCTCAGCGGAGTGCTCGGTGGAGTGCTCGGTCGCCTCCGAGGACGCCGTACGGCGCGCGGTCGGCGTCGCGGACGACGTCGGCGTGGTCGAGACCAGCGACGGTGTATCGGTCGGATCCTCGACCGGGACCTGGCGGGTGAACGACGCGTTGCCGAACAGGCCGAGGGCCGCCGGGACTCCGGCGACCACGACCGCGAGAGCGGCGAGAGCTGCCTTGATGATCATCGGGGACTCCTGGTGGTGGGCGGTTGGTCTGACAGCTCCACCCTCGCCGTCGGCGCGGTCGGCGCACCATCGGACCTTGGTACTAGTACCTCCGCGACCGGGCGGCCTTCGCGGCCAGGTAGCCCTGGTTGGACGGCGTCAGGTGCACGGTCATGGGCACCTGCTCGACGACCCGGATGCCGAGCCGAGTCAGCTGGGCGGTCTTGTCGGGGTTGTTGCTGAGCAGCCGGATCTCGTCGAGGCCGAGCGCACGAAGCATCTGGGCGGCGACGGTGTAGTCGCGTGCGTCCTCGGGGTAGCCGAGCGCGAGGTTGGCGTCGAACGTGTCCAGCCCGTCGTCCTGCAGCGTGTAGGCGTCGATCTTCGCGTAGAGCCCGATCCCGCGGCCCTCCTGCCGCAGGTAGAGCAGGTAGCCACCCTCCGTCTCGAGCCGGTCCAGCGAGTCGTCGAGCTGCGGCCCGCAGTCGCAGCGCCGGCTGCCCAGGACGTCCCCGGTGAGGCATTCGCTGTGCAGCCGGACGAGCGGTACGCCGGCGGGGCCGGTGCCCGGCCCGTCCGCACGGTCGCCGAGGGCGAGCGCGACGTGCTCGCGGCCGTCAGCGAGCCCGTCGAAGCTGAAGAGCCGTCCCGTGGCCACCCGGCCGTCGGGCAGCCGGACCGGGAGCCTGACCTGCTTCCTGATCGTCACCTGTCGCATCCGCTACTCCTCCTCGAACCGCTCCGAGACCCGCTCCGCGAATCGCCCCGACAGGGCGTAGCGCAGCACCACCACGTCCCCGACCTGACGTACGCCCGCCAGGCGCGCGCGATCGCCCGGGAGGCCGTCCGTGGCCGACGGGCCGAGCAGGCGCGGCGCCTGCGGGTCGCCCACCAGCAGGGGTGCGACCGCCAGCTGGAGCTCGTCGGCGATGCCCTCCTCGAGACACTGGGTGAGCACGCTCGCCCCGCCCTCGACCAGCAGCCGTCGGACTCCCCGCCTGTGGAGGTCCTCGGCGACACCCCTCATCCCGACCGACGCTCCGGCGTCCACGACCGTGGCCCGCCCCCCGACCGCCGCGCGCACGTCCTCGACGCAGGCCGTGGCGCAGTAGACCAGCTTCGGCCCGTCCCCGGCGGTGAAGAACCTGGCATCGGGGTCCAGCTTGCCGCGCTCGGTGACGGTGACCTTGAGCGGAGTCTCCGGCAGCCCACGACTCCCCCGCACGGCACGGCGGTCGGCGTCACGCACGAGCAGCCGCGGGTCGTCGGAGCGGACGGTCCCGGCGCCCACCAGGATCGCGTCGCAGCCCGCACGGACGGCGTCGACGCGGTCGAGGTCGGCGTCGTTGGAGAGGACGAGCCGGCAGTCGGTCGCGTCGTCGAGGCAGCCGTCCAGCGAGACGCAGCAGCTCAGCAGGATGTAGGGAAGCTCAGCCAAGCGACGCCTCCTGGTGTGCGGGGATAGCGCTCCGTGCGCCGACCGCATGCCGTGCGGCGACCGCGCGCCCGAGCAGCAGGGCGAGCGCGCCCGGAAGCGTCGCGACGAGCGCGGCGACGCCGTACGCGACCGAGACGGCGAGGCCGTCCGAGGCGGGCAGCCCGACGGCGACGAACGCCCAGGCCGCCGTCCCTTCCCGCGGCCCCCAGCCGGCGATGCTCGCCGGCACCGTCGAGCCGAGCAGCACCGCGAGGGCCAGGGCGACGGTCTGCGCTGCGGGCAGGTCGACGCCCGTCGCGGCCATGGCGGCGAGCAGGACGGCGGTGTGGCACGCCGCGACTCCGAGCGAGGCGAGCACCACGGTGACGGCGGCCCGCGGGCGACCGAGGATGACACGCAGGTCGGCGGTGACCGGACGGACCCAGCGCACGACCAGGGCGGTGAGGAGCAGGGCACCGATCCCGACCACCACCGCGACCTGACGCAGCCCGCTCGGCACGAGCGCGACGACCGCGAGCGTGACGACCGCCTGCACCACCAGCCCGAGGGTCCGCTCCCACACGACGCTGCGGACGGCGCTGCCCGCTCGGTCGGCCTGCCGCCCGTGCTCGACGGCCCGATGGACGTCGCCCAGCACTCCCGCGGGCAGCGTGGCGTTGAGGAACTGTGCGCCGTAGCAGGACAGGTACGCCGGTCCGAAGCCGATCCCGGCCTCCAGCGCGTTCGCCACGGCCCGCCAGCGCCAGGCGCAGCACGCGGTCGCCGCAGCGGTCAGCACGAGGGCGAGCGCGACCAGGGCACCGTCCGCCGCCCGCAGCCCGCGCACGATCGGGTCGGCGCCGAACCGCGCCATGAGCGCCGCGACGATCACCATGCCGAGCGCCGGCCGCAGCCAGGCCCGGCCGCTCACGGCCGCGCCCCTCTCAACGTGGGCGTCGGCGTCGGCAGCGCCTCCAGCACCCGGGCCACCGTGGTGTCCCACCCCGCCAGGTCCGTACGGCGGTCGAGGGCCGACACGCGCAGCGTCGCCCGGAAGTCGGCGTCGGTCAGCCACAGCCGCAGTCCCGCCGCCAGGGCCCGCGGGTCGCCCGGCGCGACGAGCAGACCGGGCAGCTGACCGTCGGAGGTCTGCCCGAGGGCCTCGCGGACGCCGCCCACGTCGGAGGCGAGCACCGGCACGCCGCGGGCGAGGGCCTCGGTGACCACCATGCCGTAGGTCTCACCGCGCGAGGGCAGCACCAGCAGGTCGGCGGCGTCGTAGCGCTCGGCGAGGAGCCCGGGCGCCAGCGGACCGGCCAGGTCGATCCGGCCCCGGCCGGCGGTGACCGGGTCGACCTCGTCGACCCGCCCGACCCACGTGCAGCTCCACGGCAGGTCGTCGAGCATCTCGAGGGCGGCGGCCAGGACGTCGTACCCCTTGGCGCGGGACGCACGGCCGACCCCGAGGAGCGCCCCTCCGGTGCCCGAGCCCGCCGCGACGGGCGCCCGGTCGACACCCGGCGGGGCCGCGTGCACCGTCGCGAGCACGTAGTGGTGCCTGAGCCACTCGCGCGTCCAGGCGCTGGTCGCCACGACCGTCCGGGCGGCCAGCAGCACCTCGCGCTCAGCGGCACGTGCCGCCGGGACGTCGACCCCGAGCGGAAGGTGGACCAGGACGCCCAGCGCAAGACGTCGCGCGGCCGGGACGAGCACTGCCGGCGAGGCGGAGGCGACCAGGCCGTCCACGAGGACGAGCGCGCCGTCCGGGACCGCGTCGAGAGCCGCCGACAGCGCAGCCGTCGCCGCTGCGTCGGGCCACGGCCACGGCCCGCTCACCGCGTGCTCGACGACCTCCCAGCCCAGCCCGGTGAGCCCGTCGCGAAGTCGACCGTCGTAGACGTTGCCGCCGCTCGCCCGGGCGGGATCGTCGATCCCGTCGGGCACGACCAGGTGCAGCGACATCATGGCGCGGTCTCGTAGGTGACCCACGCGATGTCGGACTCGCGCAGCGTGACGGCGATAGCCTCGACGCCCGAGCCCAGTGCGCCGGCCCGGACCCGACCGGCGAGGGCGTCGCCGACCACCTCGGCGACGACCTCGGTGGTGCTGTTGCGGCCTGCGAACGCGGCCGACTCGTCGAGGTTGCGGTAGTCGAGGTCGGCGAGCACGGCCCGCAGCTCGGCCGCGGCCCGCCCGATGTCGACGAGCACCCCCGAGCCGTCGAGCGCGCCGCCGCGGAACGCCGCCTCGACGACGTACGTCGCCCCGTGCAGGCGCTGCGCCGGGCCGAACTCCTCGCCGGTGAAGCTGTGGGCGACCATGATCCGGTCGCGGACGGTGACGGTGTAGATGGCTCAGCCCTCCGTGTGATCGGCATGGGGGTAGTCGATGGTGTGGCACAGCGCGGCCTGCCCGGCGGCGAGCCGCGCCATGACGTCCGGCAGCTCCTCGAACGGCGAGCGGCCGCTCAGCAGTGCCTCGAACGCGTCGTCGCGCAGCAGGGCGAGGGCGAGCGCGAGCCGGTCGGTGGTGCTGCGGCGGGAGCGACGGGCCGGCGCGACCGTGCCGACCTGGCTGGCGACGATCCGCAGCCGACGGGAGTGGAAGGCGCCGCCGAGCGCGAGCTCGACCGGGCGGTCGCCGTACCAGCTCAGCTCGAGCACGGTGCCCTCGTCGGCGAGCAGCTCGACCGCGAGCTGCAGACCCTCGCCGGTCGCGCTCGTGTGCACGACCAGGTCCCGCTCGCCGCCGGCGGGGTCGAGCGCCTCATCCGGTGTCGCGAAGCCGACGCCCAGCGCCGCAGCCGTCACCGCCCGCTCCTTGTCGACGTCCACGAGCGTCACCTGCGCCCCGGGGATCCGCGAGAGCAGGCGCGCCACGCAGCAGCCGACCATGCCCGCGCCGACGACGGCGACGCGGTCGCCCACGAGCGGCGCAGCGTCCCAGAGGGCGTTCACGGCCGTCTCCACCGTCCCCGCGAGGACCGCGCGCTGCGCCGGCACGCCCTCGGGGACCGGCACGACCGCGCCGGCCGGCACGACGTACGCCGTCTGGTGCGGGTGCAGGCAGAAGACCGTGCGTCCGAGCAGCTCGTCGGGGCCGGCCTCCACGAGGCCGACGTTGAGGTATCCGTAGGCGACCGCGCCGGGCAGGTCACCCGTCTGGAAGGGCGCCCGCATCCGCTCGCGCTGGTCCTCGGGCACCTCGCCGCGGAAGACGAGCGTCTCGGTGCCGCGGCTGATCCCGCTGTGCAGCGTGCGGACCAGCACGTCGTCGGGCCCGGGGTCCGGCAGCGCGACCTCGCGGATCTCGCCGACGCCGGGACGCGCGACGACGAAGGCACGTGCCGTCGTCACCGTCATGCGAACCGTCCTTCCGGGGCCGGCTGCGTCCAGACTGAACCAGAAGCCTGGGTGCCTCGTACCCCTGTCGTACCCCACTACACGGAGGTCCCATGCCGAGGGTTCAGATCCGACCGGCCGACGCGGTGACCACGACGCGGCTCCTGCTGGCGTGCTTCGTCGCGCTGCTCGTCGTGCGCTCCTTCGTCGCACCGGCACGGATCGGGCTGATGGTGACGGTGGCGACCGTCGCGCTGGTGCTGGACGCGGTCGACGGCGAGGTCGCCCGCCGCACCGTGGTCACGCGGTTCGGCGCGCGCTACGACATGGAGGTCGACGCGTTCCTGGTGCTGGTGCTGAGCGTGTACGTCGCTGCCACCGTCACCCCGTGGGTCCTGCTCATCGGGCTCGCGCGCTACCTGCTGCTCGTCGCCGGCTGGTGCTGGCCGTGGCTGCGCGGCACGACACCGCACCGCTACTGGGCGAAGGTCGTCGCGGCCGTGCAGGGCATCGTGCTCACGGTCGTCGCGGCGGGCGTCCTGCCGCGAGAGGCGGCCCTGGTCGCGCTGGCGGTCGCGTTGGCCCTCCTCGTCGAGTCGTTCGCCCACCAGGTGCGCCAGCTGTGGCGGCTGCGGCCCGCCGAGGCGCGGGGCCGGCCGTCGGCCGCGGTCACCGTGGCGGCGTTCGCGCTGGTGTGGCTGGCGCTCGTCGCGCCCGACCGGATCGTCGACGTCTCCCCCGCGGCGTTCGTCCGGCTGCCGGTGGAGCTGCTGGTGCTGGTGGCGCTCGCCGTCGTCCTGCCGCGGTCCGTACGCCGGCCGCTGAGCGTCGTCGCCGGCGTCGTGCTCACCCTGCTGGTGCTCGTGCGGGCGCTCGACCTCGGCTTCACGGCGGTGCTCGACCGGCGCTTCGACCTGCTCAACGACTCCTACTACCTCGCGCCGGCGATCGGCGTCGTGCGCGACTCGAGCGGCACGCCGGCGGCGGTCGGCCTGGTCGTCGGCGTCGTGCTGCTGCTCGTCGTGCTGCTCGTCGTGCTGACCGGCGCGGTCGCCCGGGCCGCGTCGGCCGCGGCGCGGCACCGCCGGGTCAGCGTCTCCTTCGTCGCCGCGCTCGCGACCGTCGGAGCGTTCGCCGCCGCGGCGGGCGGGGGCGTCGCCTCCGTGCAGACCTCCGAGCTGGCCGTCAGCCAGTTCCGGACCATCGGCACCGACATCGCCGACCGCAAGGCCTTCGCGGAGCGGATCGCTGTCGACGAGCAGCTGCCCGCCGGGCTGCTCGGCCGGCTGCGCGGGAAGGACGTGCTGCTGGTCTTCGTGGAGAGCTACGGGCGGGTGGCGGTCCAGGGGACGTCGTACTCCCCCGGCGTCGACGCCGTCCTCGACCACGGCACGGCCCAGCTCCAGGCGGCCGGCTACGGCGCGCGCAGCGCGTTCCTCACCTCGCCCACGTTCGGCGCCGCGAGCTGGCTCGCCCACTCGACCCTGCAGTCGGGGCTCTGGGTCGACAGCCAGCAGCGCTACGACCAGCTGATCACCTCCCAGCACGCCACCCTCAGCTCGGCATTCCGTGAGGCCGGGTGGCGCACGGTGTTCGACGTGCCGGCGGTGACCAAGGACTGGGCCGACGGCAGCCGCTTCTACGGCTTCGACAAGCTCTACGACGCGCGCAACGTCGGCTACCGCGGGCGACGGTTCAGCTACGCGACCATGCCCGACCAGTTCACGCTGGCGGCGCTGGGACGCAACGAGCTCACCCCCGGCGCACGCCGACCCGTGATGGCCGAGGTCGACCTCGTGTCCAGCCACCACCCGTGGACGCCCCTCCCGCAGCTGGTCCCCTGGTCGGCCGTCGGCGACGGATCGATCTACGACCGGATCCCGGCGGTCGGCGGCTCGCCCGACTCGGTCTTCCGCAACCCCGACCAGGTCCGCGCCGCCTACGGGAAGTCGGTCGAGTACACCTGGCAGTCGCTCGTCTCCTGGATCGTCCAGCGGCACGACCCCAACCTCGTGCTCGTCGTGCTCGGCGACCACCAGCCGCACAGCTACGTGACCGGCACCCACCCCGGCCACGACGTCCCGATCAGTGTCATCGCCCACGACCCCGCCGTGCTCGCGTCGATCGCCGACTGGCGCTGGCAGCCGGGGCTGCACCCCTCACCGGACGCGCCCGTGTGGCGCATGGACACGTTCCGCGACCGATTCTTCGCCGCGTACAGCGGACCCGCTCTGAAAGGGAGCACACCATGAAGATCCGAACACTCGCCGCGCTGGCCGTGCTGGTCTCCGCGGCCGTCCACCTCTACCTCTGGTTCGACGGCGTCAAGGACCAGGGGACCGTCGGCAAGCTCTTCGTGCTGAACGTGGTCGCCGGCGTCGTCATCGCCGTCCTCCTCCTCGCCTGGCGCGATTGGGAGCCGCTGTTCCTCACCGCGGGCTTCGGAGCCGCGACGATCGTGGCCTTCTTCATCTCGCTGACGGTGGGCCTCTTCGGCATCCAGACGGGGTGGAGCTGGTACGCCTGGCTGGCCCTGGCCGTGGAGCTGGCCGCGATCGCGCTCGGCCTGCTGGGGCTGCGGCAGGAGGGCTACCTGGACCGGCTCGGGCGTGTCGGCGGGACGGGACAGCGCACGGCGGGGCTCAAGCCTCGGTAGCGCCACCGTCGAGCCAG
The DNA here is from genome assembly GCF_039530925.1 of Nocardioides panacihumi. Taxonomy (NCBI): domain Bacteria; kingdom Bacillati; phylum Actinomycetota; class Actinomycetes; order Propionibacteriales; family Nocardioidaceae; genus Nocardioides; species Nocardioides panacihumi. The sequence continues at coordinate 519,522 of NZ_BAAAPB010000002.1, forward strand.
CGCATGGAGCGCCCGTGACCGTGGGTGTGGGCGATCGCCTGCCCGTCCAGGCCGAGGACGAAGGTCTGCTTCTCCGCGGGGATGGCCGGACCGGTCGCCGTGATCGACTCGATGACGCGCTTGCCCTCGTTGCTGACCCAGTGACACCTCCCGTCCGAGACGAGACCACGCACCATCGCCTCGAACCGGACGCGGTCGGCTGGCTCGAGGTAGGCGACCACCGCGGAGTGGAACACCACGACGGTGCCGAACTGCGACGCCCGTTCGACCATCGTCGGCAGCTCGTCCAACAGGTCGCCGCGAGCGATCGTCGGCGGCTCGGCGCGAGCGATCTCGATGGCCTGCGACAGGCGCGCACGCCGATCGTCGTGCTCCGGCCACACGAGCGTGGCCAGCCACCTCATGTCGTCCGCGTCGGTGACGTCGAGGGGGTTGAGATCGATGCCACCGCGCCAAGCCACCTGTGGAGGCTGCGTCGGCAGCGGCGCCTCGCCCTTGACCCTGCACGTGAGGGTGTGTCCGGCACCGAGGCGCACGACACCGGTGTCGGACTCCCACTCGTAGCTCCAGCGATCCGGGTAGAGGCAGAGTCCGGCGGAGGCGCCGACCTCGAGCAGCGCCAGCGGCCCGTCGACGGCCGCGAACGCCGGCGTCAGCGTCGCGAGCCGGCCCACCTCGTTGGTCTGCGTCGCGCGCGCCAGGATCGTCTCCCGTATCGGTCCGGTGTCCTCCAGCAGCGCGGATCGGAGGCCGGCGTACGGACCGGGAGCGCTGACGCCGTGGAGCCGGGCGGCGGCGAAGACCAGGTTCGGTTGGTGCTTGATCGCCGGCAGGTCGCCCAGCCAGGCCAGCACCTCCGTGTCGCCGGCGACCGCGCGGGCCCAGTCGGCGAAGGTGGGCGAGTCGCCCTCGGCGTACGCAGCGAAATCGACGTACTCGGCGGCGATGTCGTCGAAGAGCAGCACACCGCCATTGTGCCGAAGCGCTACTCCGCGGCCGCCAGCTGCCCGCAGGCGCCGTCGATCTCGCGGCCGCGGGTGTCGCGGACGGTGGTCGAGATGCCCTTCGCCTCGAGCCGGCGCACGAACTCACGCTCGTCCGCCGGGTCCGACGCGGTCCACTTCGAGCCGGGCGTCGGGTTGAGCGGGATCAGGTTGACGTGGACCCAGCCCCAGTCGCCGTAGGAGTTGAGCACGTCGGCGAGCAGGTCGGCGCGCCAGGCCTGGTCGTTGATGTCGCGCATCATGGCGTACTCGATCGACACCCGGCGCTTGGTGGTGCGGGCGTACTCCCACGCGGCCTCGACCGTCTCGGCGACGCTGAAGCGGGTGTTGATCGGCACCAGCTCGTTGCGCAGCTCGTCGTCGGGCGCGTGCAGGCTCAGCGCGAGCGTGACCGGGACGCCCTCCGTCGCCAGCTGCTTGATGCGGGGCACGAGGCCGACCGTCGAGACGGTCACGTGGCGGGCGCTGAGGCCGAGCCCCTCGGGCGCCGGATCCGTCAGGCGTCGTACGGCGCCGATGACCGCCTTGTAGTTGGCGAGCGGCTCCCCCATGCCCATGAACACGACGTTCGAGAGCCGACCCGGTCCGCCGGCGACGTCGCCGGACGCCATCGCGCGGGCGCCGACGACGACCTGGTGCACGATCTCGGCGGTCGACATGTTGCGTTGCAGACCACCCTGGCCGGTCGCGCAGAACGGGCAGGCCATGCCGCAGCCGGCCTGCGACGAGATGCAGATCGTGGCCCGGTCGGTGTAGCGCATCAGCACCGACTCGACGAGCGCGCCGTCGAACAGCTTCCACAGTGTCTTGCGCGTCGTGCCGGCGTCAGCCTCGAGGGTCCGGATCGGGGTCATCAGGTCGGGCAGGAAGGTGCCGACGATCTCGTCGCGCTGCGCGGCCGGGAGATCGGTCATCTCGGCCGGGTCGTGCACGAGCCGCTCGAAGTAGTGCACCGACAGCTGCTTGGCCCGGAAGCCCGGGAGGCCGGCCTCCTTCGCCGCCTCCTGGCGCTCGGCCAGGCTGAGGTCGGCGAGGTGCCGCGGCGGCTTGGCACGGCCGCGCGGAGCGTTGAAGACGAGGGGAAGGGGCTTCGGGTCCGACATCAGGCCTCCAGTGTCACATCCGGGCGGTCGGCGTACCTAGTCCGCGGGGCGCCGAACACCGCCGGAGACGGGACGGGCCCCGGAGCCGTCGGCTCCGGGGCCCGCCTGCGCGGTGCGCGTGCGTCACTTGACCTTCCGGACCCCGCTGGTCCGGACGAGCGAGGACGGGGTGGCGCCCTGGAGCGTGCCGGTCACGCGGACGGACACCTTCTTGCCCTCGAGCTTGCCGGTCAGCTTGAGGGAGGTGCCGGTCGCGCCGGCGATCGGCCTGCCGTTGGCCAGCCACTGGTAGGAGAGCCTCGTGCCCGGGGTCCAGTGCCCGGCCTCGGCGAACAGGCGCCTCCCGACGCGGGCCTTGCCGCCGATCCTCGGAGCGGCGCCGACGAGGTGCACCGGCGGCTTGGCCGGGGGCTTCACGACCGGTACGTCGGCCTGGCTGCGGTAGATCCGGACCTGGTCGACGAGCGAGCCGATGGGCGCCGGCGTGCCCGCGAGGTTCGGGCCGATCCCGGTCACGTTGCCGCGCTGGACGGCCGCGTTCGGGCTATCGCCGTCGCCGGAGCGGATGTTCTTGACGGTGAGGCCCTTGTCGGTGACGGTCACCTCGACGTACGTCGGGACGTGCTCCTGGTTCTCGACCGAGTTCGCCCAGTGGCGGGCGTGCGGACCGGTCGCGGTGTCACCGGCGTTCGGGTCGAGCGGGTCCTTGGTGTAGCCCTGCGGGTCGATGGCCGCGCCGCCGGCGCTGAAGCCGGGGTTGGTCAGGTCGTAGTACTTCGAGCCCGAGGCCGAGTTGGCGGTCACGTAGATGACTCCGCCGGGACCCTCGACGACCGTGGTCTGGCCCGGCTGCTCGGCCGGGTTGGCCTTGGCGCCGCTCGGAGCCGCGGTCGACCCCTTGATCGCGTAGGAGCGCGAGTAGGAGTGGTCGTGGCCCTGGAGCACCAGGCCGACCCCGAGGTCGGAGAAGGCCTTGGTGAAGTCGACGCGGCGCTGGACGTTGTCGGCGTCGTTCGCGTGGTCGGCCGGCGAGTAGATCGAGTGGTGGTAGACGAGCACGACGTGCTTGATGTCGGGGTCGGCCGCCTTCTGGGCGGTGATGGTGCTCTGCACGAACGCGACGTGGGCCGGGTCGGAGTTGTTGGCCGCGGAGTAGGCGTTCGAGTTGAGGTCGATGAAGAGGACGCCCTTGTAGGTGAAGTAGTAGTCACCGCCGGAGACCGCGTCGGCGGCCGGGCCCTTCTTCGCGGCGTTCGTGTAGAGGGGGTCGCTGCGGTCGATGGTGCTCGGGAGGGCGAAGTGCTGCTCGTAGGCGTAGCCGCTGACGTCGTGGTTGCCGATCGTCGCCGCCCACGGGACGGAACGGAGCTCGGACGGACGCAGGAACTGGCTCCACTCGGTCTCGTTGTTGGCGGTGTTCACCTGGTCGCCGCCGGAGACGTACAGCTCCGCCCTCGGGCTGTGGATCTTCGTCTGGTCGAGGGTGTACTGCCAGCCGTCGCCGTCCAGCACCGGGTCGCCGGAGGAGCCGATCTGCGGGTCGCCGAAGAACAGGAACTGGTAGTCGCCGTCGCCGAACGTGCCGGTCTTGAAGCTGTAGTACGCCGACTTGCCGCCGTCCGCCGAGACGATCCGGTAGTAGTACTTGGTGTCGGCCTCCAGGCCGGTCAGCGTGGCCTTGCCGTTCGCGCTGGTGAGCGCGGTGCTGGTCGCGGCGTCGGTGGTGACGTTCGGCGCGAGCGTGGCGGCGAAGGGCGTCCTGGTCGCGAAGTCTGCGGTCTTCGACACCTCGACGGTCTCGCTGGCCGGGTTCGTCGAGGAGTACCAGGCCAGCGTGCGGCTGGTCTCGTCGCTGCCGACGCCGAGCACGACGCCGCTGAACGTGGCGGGGCTGGCGCCGTCGGCGCTCGTCACGATCACGGTGCCCGTGAGCGCAGCGGCCGCCAAGGAGACGGTCGCGATGCCGGCAGCTGCGCGCCGGCGGGTGTTGAGCAGCTTCATCGAAGCGGTTCCCTTTCGATCCGTGCGAAGAACTTGTGAGGACGGCTCACCGTTTCGGCACCCGGTGACGGGCCGGTGAACGTGGCACGTTCTCGCAGGCTCCACTCATGGAACGCTCAGACTCCGGGGAGCCGCTGGACGAACCACACGAGCCCGACGACCGTCACGGCCGCCGCGATGCCGCCGGTCACGACGAGGCTCGGGGTCGCCGACTTGCGGCGCCGCAGCAGGGCCAGCAGCGGGAACAGGGCAACGATCAGCCCGAGCTGCACCGCCTCGATGCCGAGGTTGAAGACGAGCAGCGACCACAGCAGCGTCCAGGACCACGCCTGCTGGATCCCGAGGGCGCCGGCGAAGCCGAGACCGTGGATCAGGCCGAAGCAGAAGACCACCGCGAGCCTGCCCCAGCCGGCCCGGTCGAGCGCGAAGTGGCTGGTGCTCGTGGTGTCGAGGTCGATCGCGTGCTCGCGTCTCAGCCACAGCCGCAGCAGGTGCCACCCGGCGACGCATGCGATCGACAGCGCGATGACCGGCTCGACCAGGCCCGAGGGCACGGTGACGACGCCGAGCGCCGCGAGCAGCAGCGTCACCGAGTGAGCCAGGGTGAAGGTCGTCGCCGCGAGCACGATCTCGCGCAGTCGGCGGGAGCCCGCGATGAGGGCGGTGAGGAAGAGGAGGTGGTCGAGGCCGGTGAGCAGGTGCTCGCAGCCCAGTCGGAAGAACTCCCAGAACCGCTCTGCGGTGGACTGCCGGGTCGAGAAGGACGTGTGCGAGCCGTCGAGCGCGGCGCTGCCGTCCACGAAGTCGAGGTCGTAGGTCACGATCGTCTTCGTGCCGCTCACGTAGCCCTCGTCGTCGCGGAACAGCGTGCTGGTGACGACGTGCGCACGGGCCGCGTCCGGGCAGCGGTAGTCGAGCACGACGTGGGCGTAAGGCACATCGCGCAGCTCGACGGTGAAGGCGCCGTCCGGGGTCGGCGTACAGGGCGAGCCGTCCGCGCTGACGCGGAACCGCTTCTCGACGTACGCCAGCACCGCGGGCGCGTGGTGGTTGAGCGCGCTCGCCTGACCCGGCAGGTCAGCGGCGTCCCACGCCGGCTGCCCCTCCTTGACCAGCGGGTCGTCGCGCTCGGCGTCGGCGACGGAGTAGAGCAGCAGGTCGTACTCGAGCGCCAGATCGACGCGGACGTGGCCCACCGACGGGGCGGTGGCCCCGGCGTACACCACCGACGAGAAGCCGTGCGCCTCGGCGCGCGGGGCGAGAAGCAGCATGCAGAGCAGGACGGCGAGCGGCAGGACGACGAGGGGTGTGGCGAGCGCGGGGATCTTTCGCATGGCAGGCGGAGCGTCTCGGCGACAGGTGAACGAACGGGGTCGGACCGGCGAACACCTCCGTAAACCCGTCGAGCGGGATGGAACGGGCCGAATCGGTCAGGTAGACAGACGCCGCAAGTCCCGTCCTTCGAGAGGCGTCCCGTGCTCCCCCGCGCTTCCGGCTGGCTCGTCGCAGCCGCCGTCCTGACCCTCACGTCGGCCTGCTCCGCGAGCACCGCCGACGAGTCCCGCTCCCCGTCGCCGACGTCCTCCCCTGCGATCGTCGGGGCCGACGGCGGACCCGTCGAGCCGCTGCCCGGCAGCGGGACCCTCGGCCCCGGGTTCGTCACCCCCACGGCGCCGCCTCCCCCGGGCGGGACGATGACGCCGTCGCCGGGATCCTGGGACGGCGTCACCGTGCCGTCGGACTTCCGCGTCGTGCTGCTCACCACCGACCAGGACGCGCAGACGAAGGTGCTCAGCGCGGCCGTGCGGTCCTGGGCGTCCCGGACCCACGTGCCGCTGACCACCGTCGTCGCCGACGACCCGCTCAACTACGTGCCGGCCATCCAGTCCGCGATCGACGAGCACGCCGACCTGGTCGTCAGCACCGGCGAGGGTCTGGTCGACCCGCTCGCCGTCGTCACGGCGAGCTGGGCACAGCAGAGGTTCCTCATCGTCGGCGCCGAGCTGGCCGAGCCGACCTTCAACGTCACCGCGGCGGACTGGAAGGGAGCCTCCTACCGCGGCGAGGGACTCGGCACGGCCACGACGTACGACGCCTCCTCGTTCACCCCCGAGCGCGCCGCGCGGGCGGTGAGCGCCGGCGTGGCAGCGGTCGTGAGCGGCTACAGCGGCTACGTCGTCTGGGTGCCGTGACGCGGCGTCACGCGGTCGCGGTCATCAGCCAGACGACGAGTGCGGCCACGCCCAGCACCACGGCGGCCGTGGCGACCATGCCGAGGACGAAGTAGAGGCCGAAACGGCGCGTCCGGCGGCGGGCCACCAGCACCACCGGCACTGCCAGGGCCACGAGGACGAACGGGAAGAGGTCGGTCACGGTGTGCTGGGAGAAGAAGGTCTCGAGCACGGCGCCGAACAGGCCCGGCACCACCAGCATGAAGACGAGGCCCGAGAAGAAGCCGCTCAGCGGCGTGAAGATCGGGTGGTCGCGGTGCCACCAGTTCGGCCGACGCTCGTCCGACACGTCGACCTCGCCGTCAGCGGTCTGTGGTCGCAGTTGGCTCATCGGTCCTTCCCCACGATCGAGGATGTGTCACTCGACAATAACGCCACCTCACGTCCGACCGCGGGACATATCGCGCGGGTGCGCCCCGCGGGGGGCCTAGTTGAAGACGGCGTAGTGCAGGAGGAGCCAGATCGGGGCGATCGTGGCGAGGAGCGAGTCGAGCCGATCCATCAGGCCACCGTGCCCGGGGATGACGTGGCTCATGTCCTTGATGCCCAGGTCGCGCTTCATCACCGACTCGCAGAGGTCGCCGAGCGTGGCCATGACGACCGCGATCAGACCCAGCGCGACGCCGACCCACCAGGCGCCGTCGAGGAGGAACACGACGAGGAGCACACCGGTGACGGTCGTGAAGACGGCCGAGCCGGCGAAGCCCTCCCAGGACTTCTTCGGCGAGATGACGGGAGCCATCGGATGCCTGCCGAACAGCACGCCGGCGATGTATCCGCCGATGTCGGAGGCGATCGTGACCAGCACGAACGTGATGATGCCCTTCACGCCGTCGTCCACGCCTGTCTCGCGCCAGGTGCCGCCCTCGGCCAGCATCAGTGCGACGAAGGAGCCCAGGAACGGCACGTAGACGAGCGTGAACACCGACCCGGTCGCCGTCTTGACGTAGCCGTCCACCCCGCGGCGCAACAGCCACAGCATGATGACGAGCGCCGAGACGGCTGTCGCCGTCACGAGCGCGTCCGTGCCCCAGAAGTAGGCCACGACCACCATGACCACGCCGCCGACCATCAGTGGCTGCTCGGGCAGGTCGATGTCCTTGGCGAGCAGCCCCTTGCGCATCTCCCAGACCGCGACGACGACAGCTGTCGCCACGATCAGGATGAACAGGGTCTTCCAGATGAACAGCGAGAGCGCGATCGCGGCGAGCAGGACGACGGCCGAGATGATCGCGGCCTTGAGGTCTCGTCCCGCCCGGCCGTGGTCCTTTGCCCCGCCGTTCTTCGGCCGACCGCCCTCGGGGTGGTCGGCGGCGGGGGCGGGCACAGACATGTCGGTCACTCTCGGAGTCCGGGATGCGCGAGGATCAGACCTCGAGCAGCTCGGCCTCCTTGTGCTTCAGCAGGTCGTCGATGGCGTCGGTGTGCTTCTTGGTCATCGCGTCGAGCCGCTTCTCGGCACCGGTGAGGTCGTCCTTGCCGATCTCCCCGTCCTTCTCGAGCTTCTCGAGGTTCTGCTTCGCCTTCTGGCGGACCTGGCGGACGGCGACGCGGCCGCCCTCGGCCTTCTCTCGCGCCTGCTTGATGTAGTCCTTGCGGCGCTCCTCGGTCAGCTCCGGGAACACGGCACGCAGGACGCGGCCGTCGCTGGACGGGTTCACGCCGAGGTCGCTGTCACGGATGGCCTTCTCGATGTTCGGCATCGCCGAGATGTCGAAGGGAGCGATCACGATGACGCGGGGCTCCGGGCTGGTGAACGTGGCCAGCTGCTGGATCGGGGTCGGCGTGCCGTAGTACTCAACGGTCAGCTTGCTGAAGACCGTGGGGGTGACCCGGCCGGCGCGCAGGGTCGCGAAGTCCTCGCGCGTCGCGTCGACCGACTTGTTCATCTTGTCGTCGGCCTCGTTGAGGGTGTCGTTGATCACCGGTGCTCCTTCGTTGAGATCTCGCTGGTCGCGCGGCCTCAGCCGGCGCTGACCAGGGTGCCAATCTTCTCACCCTGCACGACGCGCAGGATGTTGCCCTCGGGCTTCATGCCGAACACGACCATCGGCAGCTTGTTCTCGCCGCAGAGCGCGAACGCCGTCTGGTCCATGATCCGCAGGCCCTGGCCGATGGCCTCGTCGTAGGTGAGTGCGTCGTACTTGACCGCCGTCGGGTCCTTCTTCGGGTCGGCGGAGTAGACGCCGTCGACGCCGTTCTTGGCGACCAGGACGACGTCGCACCTGCTCTCCAGCGCGCGCTGGACGGCGACCGTGTCGGTCGAGAAGAACGGCAGGCCCATCCCTGCACCGAAGATGACGACCCGGCCCTTCTCGAGGTGGCGGATCGCGCGGCGCGGGATGTACGGCTCGGCCACCTGGCCCATCGTGATGGCCGTCTGGACGCGCGTGTCGACGCCGAGCTTCTCGAGGAAGTCCTGCAGCGCCAGGCAGTTCATGACGATGCCGAGCATGCCCATGTAGTCGGCGCGGGCGCGGTCCATGCCCCGGTTCTGCAGCTCAGCGCCTCGGAAGAAGTTGCCACCGCCGGTGACGACCGCGACCTGCACACCCGCCTCGACGACAGCCGCGATCTCCTTGGCGACCGTTTGGACGACGTCGGGGTCGACGCCGACCTTCCCGCCGCCGAAGACCTCGCCGGAGAGCTTGAGGAGAACACGCTTGTACGCCGTCACGCGGTGACCTTTCGGTGGGCTGAGTCTGGCTGGACAGGCGAGAAGGCCGGCCCGATGAACAGCTGATGTGTCATCGGACCGGCCTCCTCGTACGTCAGGTGAAACCTATTCCATCATCTGAGGGCTCATGGTGCGCGCCCGGCAAGGCGGAGGCCCGAAGGCCGCCTTGGAGCGAAGCGGCCGCCGAGGGCCGACAACGCCGCCGGGTGCGTGCCAGGAGTCGTCAGATCAGGCGCCGACCTCGAAGCGGGCGAAACGCGAAACCGACGTGTTCGCCGCGTCGAGCACCTGCTTGACCGACTTCTTGGCCTCGAAGACCGACTCCTGGTCGAGGAGCACGATCTCCTTGAAGAAGGCGTTGATGCGACCCTCGACGATCTTGGCGACGGCAGCCTCGGGCTTGCCCTCCTCGAGCGTCTTCTTGGTGAGGACGTCCTTCTCAGCCTCGACGACGTCCGCGGGGACCTCGCTGCTGGTGAGGTACTGCGCCTTGAGCGCGGCCGCCTGCTGGGCGGCCTGCTTCGCAGCGGCCTCGTCACCCTCGAACTCGACGAGGACGCCGAGGGTCGGGGGCAGGTCGGACGCCTTCTTGTGCAGGTAGACGGTCGTGTTGCCGTCGAAGTACGCCACCTGGCCGAGCTCGATCTTCTCGCCGATGGTGCGGGCGAGCTCGTCGACGACCTCGCCGACGGTCTGGTCGCCGAGCGAGACGGCCTTGAGCGCCTCGGCGTCGCCGGCCTTGTGGGCGTCGGCGGCCTCGGCGATCTGCTGCGCGGCCTTGACGAACGCCTCGTTCTTGGCGACGAAGTCGGTCTCGGCCAGCAGGCTGACGAGTGCGTTGCCCGAGGTCGCGACCAGACCGGCGGACGTCTCGCGCTCGGCGGCACGGGCGGCGGCCTTGGCCGCACCCTTGACGCGGAGCAGCTCGACGGCCTTGTCGAAGTCGCCGTCGGTCTCGTCGAGCGCCTTCTTGCAGTCCATCATGCCGGCCTGCGTCAGCTCACGGAGCTTCTTGACGTCGGCTGCGGTGTAAGCCATGTGTCTTCCTCTTCGAGTACGTCGGTGTACGGGGAGCGGATCAGGCCTCGGCCGGAGCCTCGGCGGTCGTCTCCGCGGCGGCCTCAGCGGCAGGAGCCTCGGTCGCCTCAGCAGCGGGGGCCTCGGTCGCCTCGGCGGCAGGAGCCTCGGTCGCCTCAGCGGCAGGAGCCTCGGTCGCCTCAGCGGCAGGAGCCTCGGTCGCCTCAGCGGCGGGGGCCTCGGTCGCCTCAGCGGCGGGGGCCTTGCCCTCGGTGCCCTCGGCGCCGGCGAGGAGCTCGCGCTCCCACTCGGCCAGCGGCTCCGCCGGCTCGGTGCCCTCGGCGGTTTTGGCGCCGGAGCGGGCGATGAGGCCCTCGGCGACGGCGTCGGCGACCACGCGGGTCAGCAGGCCGACCGCACGGATGGCGTCGTCGTTGCCCGGGATCGGGAAGTCGACCTCGTCGGGGTCGCAGTTGGTGTCCAGGATGCCGATGACGGGGATCCGGAGCTTGCGAGCCTCCTCGACGGCGAGGTGCTCCTTCTTGGTGTCGACGATCCAGACGGCGCTGGGGGTGCGGCCGAGGTCGCGCAGACCACCGAGCGTCTTCTCCAGCTTGTCCTTCTCGCGCTTGAGCTGCAGCAGCTCCTTCTTGGTGCGACCCGAGCCCGCGACGTCGTCGAAGTTGAGCTCCTCGAGCTCCTTCAGACGGTTGATCCGCTGGTGCACGGTCTGGAAGTTGGTGAGCATGCCACCGAGCCAGCGCTGGTTGACGAAGGGCATGCCGACGCGGGTCGCCTGCTCCTGGATCGCCTCCTGCGCCTGCTTCTTCGTGCCGACGAACAGGATGACGCCGCCCTTGGCGACCGTCTCCTTGATGAACGCGTAGGAGCGGTCGATGTAGGCCAGCGACTGCTGCAGGTCGATGATGTAGATGCCGTTGCGCTCGGTCATGATGAAGCGCTTCATCTTCGGGTTCCAGCGACGGGTCTGGTGTCCGAAGTGGACGCCGCTCTCGAGGAGCTGGCGCATGGTCACGACTGCCATGATGGTTCTCTCCTTGTGGTGGGGCCGCACTCCGTCTGCCCGTCCTTGCTGTCGAGGACGGGCCGGAAGCGGCTCCGGTCGGTTTTCAGTTGCCGCCCGGTTCGTGTTCAGCCGGGCCCTGACGCCCACGCGCGCCCCGACCCGATCGCTCAGGACTGAGGGACGCGCCCACGGGTGGTCGGCGCTCAGGAGTCGAGCGCCGTCGCGGTCTGCGGACGTGCGAAGTCAACCCATACGGGTTGCACGGTCAAGAGTAGTCGGATCGCCCGCGCGGAGCGAATCTCTGTGCACCGGGCCAGAGGCTGTCCACACCGGGCTCCCGATCCACGGTTCTCCCCCGCCCGTACGCCGTCCGGTGCGACCCCGCTCCGCGGCCGGGCATCGTCGCTCCATGAGGTCGTCCACCGCCGCCCTGACCCGGCTCCCCGGCTGCCAAATCGTCGTCGTCCTGCTGACCGGGATCCTGATCCTCGGCCCATGCCCGGCCAGCGGCGCCGGGGAGCCGGATCCGGTCGGCGTGTGGCCCCTCTCCCCCGTGCCGACGATCGTCGAGCGGTTCGCCGCGCCGACCTCCGCGTGGGGCCCGGGTCACCGAGGCGTCGACCTGCTGGGCCGAGTCGGCCAGACGGTCGTGGCGGCGCTGCCGGGCCGCGTGAGCTTCGCCGGCACGCTGGCCGGCCGAGGCGTGGTCGTTGTCGACGACGGCGTGACCCGGACGACCTACGAGCCCGTCACCGCGGCCGTCCGAGTCGGGGTCACCCTCACGGCCGGCGCACCGATCGGCGCGCTCACCCGCACGCAGTCACACTGCCCGCCGTACGCATGCCTGCACTGGGGCTGGATCCGCGACGCCGACGGCACCTACCTCGACCCGCTCCGGCTGGTCGGCTCGGCGCCCGTGCGGCTGCTGCCGCTCTGGCGCGACCGACCCGTCGACGCGTCAGTGCCGGCCGCCACCGGCACCGCGCCGCCCTACGCCGCCTGGCGCGCTCCGCTGCAGCTCCTGCGCTTCCCGCCCGGCACATAGCTAGCCGAGTCGGCGCAACCTCGCACCCTCGAGATGCCGAGTCGGCGCAACCTCGCACCCTCAAGATGCCGAGTCGGCGCAACCTCGCAGGCCCTCAGCCCCACAGTCGCGGAGAACGCGCCGACTCGGGGTCTCAGGAGTGCGAAGACGCGCCGACTGGGCCCCTCAGGAGTGCGAGGACGCGCCGACTCGACCCAACACAAGTGCGAGGACGCGCCGACTCGACCCAACACAAGTGCGAGGACGCGCCGACTCGACCCAACACAAGTGCGAGGACGCGCCGACTCGACCCAACACAAGTGCGAGGACGCGCCGACTCGGGGTCTCCGGCGTGCGAGGACGCGCCGACTCGGCGTCACGCGCGCGGGTGGGCCTGCTGGTAGGCCCGACGGAGCCGCTCGGTGGAGACGTGGGTGTAGAGCTGCGTCGTCGCCAGCGAGGCGTGGCCCAGCAGCTCCTGGACCGATCGGAGGTCGGCGCCGCCCTCGAGGAGGTGGGTGGCGGCCGTGTGGCGCAGCCCGTGCGGCCCGATGTCGGGTGCGCCCGGCACATCGGCGATACGACGGTGGACGAGGGTACGGACCGCGCGCTGGTCGATGCGGCGCCCGCGCGTGCCGACGAACAACGCCGCCCCCGCGCCCTCGGCGACCAGGCCGGGTCGACCGCGGACCAACCACGCGTCGAGGGCGTGAGCGGCCGGAGTGCCGTACGGGATCGTGCGCTCCTTGCGGCCCTTGCCGAGGACGCGAAGGACGTTGCGCTCGCGGTCGAGGTCGTCGACGTCGAGTCCGGCGAGCTCACCGACGCGGATCCCGGTGGCATAGAGGAGCTCGAGCATCGCGACGTCACGCAAGCCGACCGGGCTGCCGTCATCCGCGAGCTCCGACGCCGATCGGATCAGCGCGTCAGCCTCGTCAGCACGCAACACGGGCGGCAACGTCCGATGGGCACGCGGCGACCCGAGGCTGGCGCCCACGTCGGCGGGCATCCGTCCGGTGCGGGCGAGCCAGGCCGTGAAGACGCGTGCCGCCGTCGCGCGGCGGGCGATCGTGGTTCGGGCGCGACCCGTCGTCTGCTGCTTGGCGAGCCAGCTGCGCAGCGCGCGCAGGTCGAGCTCGCCGATCGAGGCGATCCCCATCCTGTGCGCATGGTCGAGCAGGCTCTCGATGTCTCCGATGTAGGCGCGCACGGAGTGCGGCGTCAGGTCTCGTTCGGAGCGCAGATGCCTCTCGTAGTCGACCAGCAGGCGAGCGAATGCCTCCGGCAGCAAGTCGGCCTCACCAGCCTCAGCAGTCACACAGCGAGTGTAGGCCCGACCGACCGCCTCAGTGGGCGAGTGCCGCGTCGGTGAGCCGCCAGCCTCCCTCTGCGAAGGACACCAGTCCGTGCTGCTCGAGCTTGTCGAGCCCGCGCTGCGCCTCCACGATCCCGATCCCCGCCGTGCGTGCCACGCCGTCCGTCGGTGCAGGTCGCCCGACCGGCACCGCGTCGAGGACCTGCTGCAGTCGGACGGTCAGTCGGTCGCGGACCCGCTCCGGGGCGCGTGGCTCGGCGAGCGCGTGCTCACCGACCCGGCCGACCACCTCGAGCACCTCGTCCCCTGACGTGACGAGCGTGGCTGCTCCGCTGCGCACGAGCGCATGTACGCCGGCCGAGAAGGCGCTCGTGACGGGCCCGGGCACGCCCATCAGTGGTCGATGCAGCCGGCCGGTCCAGTTCGCCGTGTTCAGGGCCCCGCTGCGCACCTTGGCCTCGACCACGACGGTCCCCCGGGCGAGCGCGGCGATCAGCCGGTTGCGGGCGAGGAAGCGGATCCGTGTGGGCGCGGACCCCGGCGCCAGCTCGGAGACGACGAGCCCGCGCTCCGCGATGGCGTCGACCAGGTCGACGTGGCCCGCGGGGTAAGTGCGGTCCAGGCCGTGAGCCATCACCGCGACGGTCATCCCGCCGACGCCCATCGATCCACGGTGGGCGGCCTGGTCGACGCCGTACGCGCCGCCGGAGATCACGGCCCAGCCGTCCGTCGCGACCGTGCCGGCGATCCTCGCGGCGGTGTCCGTCCCGTACGTCGTCGCCGCGCGGCTCCCCACGATCGCGATCGCGTCACTCAGCTCGTCGAGCCGGCGGGCCCCGCGCACCCACAGCCCCAGCGGCGGACCACCCCTCTCCGCGAGTGGCGGTGCGGCGGCCAGCCCGTCCAAGCAGGTGGGCCACTCGGGATCGCCCGGGATGACGAAGCGGAGCCCCATGACCGCGGCCCGCTCGAGATCACGCTCCGGCTCCACGAACGGGAGCCGGGTCCCGGCGTCCGTCGTGATGTCGGCGGCCGCCCGGTCGGATCGGAGCCGGTCGACCAGCTCTCGCGCTCCGAGCTCGGCACAGAGCTTGGCCGCGCGCGGATCACCCGGCTCGAACACCAGGCTCAGCGTCACCCTCGCCAGTCGCTCCGCCTGCACGTCGTCGAGGCCGGACGACGACGTCATCGCGCGGTCACCGCCTCGAGCACGTCGTGGCGCAGCGGGTCGCCGGACCTCAACGCCAGCGCCGTCATGACCTCGTCGGTGCCCGGTGTGACGACCCCGGCGAGGTCCGCGACGGTCCAGGCCATCCGGTGCACCCGGACGGAGCCCCGCCGGGTCAGCCTCCCGCTGACGACTGCGCCGACCAGCGTCTCCTCGGCCTGTGGCGTCAGCGGCCAACGCTCGCGCAGGGCTGCACTCGGCGCCTGCGCGTTGAGACGCCACTCCTCTCCCCGGAATCGGGCGATCTGACGCATGCGGGCCTCGGCGACGCGGACACGGATGGTCTCGGAGGTGTCGCGACGCTCGTGCGCGTCACCGTCTCCGGGAGCGGGTGGCTGCAGCGCCCGCGTGATGTCGATCCGGTCGACGATGGGGCCCCGCACTCGTCGGTTGTAGTCCCGGATCTCACTCGGCCGACAGGTGCAGAGGTGTCCGGTGGTCGTGACGTTGTTGCCGCAGGGACATGGGTTCGAGGCCAGCACGACCATCGTCCGGGCGGGCAGTGTCACGGTCTCCTCGCCACGGGCGACCGTGATGTCGCCGTTCTCCAGAGGCTCGCGGAGCGCGTCGATGACGTCGGTGCGGAAGAGCGGGAACTCGTCGAGATGCAAGATATACTGGCCCGGTGCCAGTTCCCCGAGAGGAACCGACATGTACGTGCAGAACCTCGACACGACAGACCCCGCCGCCCTGGAGGCCGCCTTGGAGGCAGCGCCGCTCGACACGCTAGGCCAGGTCACGGTGGACGGACAGACGCACAACATCCAGCGGGTGACCGGCGGGTGGTACCTGCCCGGCGACGTGGTGGTCACGAGCGGCGACGTCGCCGACGGTCGGCCCGACGCCGTCTCCCTGCTGCGCGACGAGGACTACCGGGGCGAGGACCCCTACGACGAGCGCGACTGGGCCGACACCCACTGGAACAGCGGGACGGCCGTCGTGGTCGAGCCGTGGGAGCGGGCCGACGACGAGGAGGACGACCAGTGAGCAAGCGCGCCGCGATCTACTGCCGCATCTCACGCGACGCCGAGCAGGAGGGCCTGGGCGTTGCCCGCCAGGAGGAGGACTGCCGGGCGCTCGTCGCACGGGAGGGCTGGACGCTGGTCGAGCCGCCGTACGTCGACAACGACATCTCGGCGTCGACCCTCAGCAAGAAGGCCCGCCCCGCGTACGACGCGATGCTCGCCGCGGCGCGCGACGGCGGCGTGGACGTGATCGTCGCCTACGCCAACTCGCGGCTCACGCGGCGCCCGCTCGAACTGGAGGACCTCATCACCCTCCACGAGCAGCACGGCACGCTTCTCCACACGGTCGCCTCCGGCGACGACGACCTGTCGACCGCGAGCGGCCGGATGGTCGCGCGCATCAAGGCCAGCGTGGACGCGCACGAGGCCGAGGTCACCGCCGAGCGGCTGCGGCGCGCGTTCCTCCAGAAGGCGCAACGCGGGGCGCCCAACCAGGGCACGCGCCCGTTCGGCTGGGGCGACGACAAGGTGGCGCTGCACCCGAAGGAGGCGACGTTGCTGCGGCGTGCGATCCAGGACGTCATCGACGGCGTGCCGACGCGGGAGGTCGCGCGGCGCTGGAACGCGGCCGGGGTCACCACGACCCGAGGCAAGGCGTGGAACCACACCGCCGTCCGCCAGGTGCTCCGCAACCCGCGGCTCGCCGGGTGGCGCACGCACCAGAAGCAGGTCGCGCGCGACGCGAGCGGCGAGAGGGTGCGCGGCGTCTGGGCGCCGATGGTCGACCAGGCGACCTTCGACGCGCTGCAGGCCGCGCTCGACGGGCGGCGGCCGAGGGCGCGCGTCGGCGGCCAGCGGTACCTGCTCTCCGGCATCGCCCGCTGCGGCGTGTGCGGCGGCGGCATGCACGGCTACCGGACGTCCCGCGGCGCCCACGCCTACGCCTGCGGCTCCGAGGGCCTCGGCCACAGCGTGACGGTCGCCGGGGTGCAGACCGACGCCCTGATCGCGGCGCTGGTCGAGCGGCGCCTGGCCGACGTCGACCTCGCCGAGGAGCCGGTCGCGGCGGCCGAGTGGGAGGGCGAGGCGCGGCTGCGGGCGATCCCCGGCCAGGTGGCCGAGCTCATGGCGGCGTTCAACTCGGGCGTGCTCTCCGGCGCGGTCACCTTCCCCCAGGTGCAGGCGCTGGAGGCCGAGCAGGCGGCCCTGGAGAAGGCCCGGCCGAAGGCGCCGC
The DNA here is from genome assembly GCF_039530925.1 of Nocardioides panacihumi. NCBI lineage: Bacteria > Bacillati > Actinomycetota > Actinomycetes > Propionibacteriales > Nocardioidaceae > Nocardioides > Nocardioides panacihumi. The sequence continues at coordinate 536,348 of NZ_BAAAPB010000002.1, forward strand.
CGCGGCCCGTGGTCGCGACGGCGGACGCGTTTCCGGCGCTCGACGTCGACCGGCAGCGCGCGGTCGTGGACACGCTGGTCCAGGCCGTCGTCGTGGCGAAGGCGCCGCACCGGGGGGCGCGCTGGACGCCGGACCGCGTCGAGGTGGTCTGGCGCTGACGCGCCGGGCCCTGCATGTCCCTCCGGTCAGGATCCGCCCTCGGACAGTGGGGCGCGCCGACCGTTCATGATGACTTCGACATTGTCGTTCTCCAGACCGAGGCGCAGGGCGTTCGCGAAGCCATCGACGTCCGGAGGCATACTTTCCAACCCCGTTGCCACGACGGAAAACCGGAGACCCCCGTCGGCGAGCACCGAGTAGTTCATTATTCGGACGTTGTGCCAAGTCGCGGCCTCGCGCGCCACCGCGAGGACCTTCTCGCGTGGTGTGTCCTGCAGCGGCAGGTCGCCCACCTGGCTGCGAAGACGCCGCACGTGGAGCAAGATCTCGGCCAAGACGTCCGCCTGGTCCCGCGACGGCTGCCTGGGCTTACCGTTCTTGGCGGCTACCTCCTTGGCCGCTGCGATTGTCGTCTCTAGGGCGTCCCAGTAGGCGGCGAACCGGGCCGTGATGACGCCCTCCCCGACGCCTGCCACCGCCGCCAGACTCCGGAGCAAAGCCAGCGTTCCGCTTTTGTCGGCGACCTTCGCTTGGAACTGTGCGAGGGGGCCGGTCAGGTCAGTGGGGCGCGCGAGGTCGACCAGCAGCGGTACGACCCGCTGCTCGAACTCCGCTCCAGGGACTGTCTTGCTCAGTGCTCCAGCCTCGAAGTTCAGCCACGGAGCGTGCTGGTTCTCGGCCGTGACGACGACGATCCCGAACTGGGTCTCCCGGAGTTCCGCCTCGATCTGCACGAGCCCGCGCTGGCCCGCGGCGATGTCGGTGTCCGAGACCCAGGGCTCGACGTGGTCAAAGAGGAGGGGCAGCCAGTCACGCAGCGCGACCGCGACCTCGCGGGCAAGGTCGCCGGACCAACTGATGAAGACCTTGACGTCGCGCTGCTCGCCCACGCTGCGGAGACTAGTCAAGAACGCCGGGCGGCGCTCCCCTCCTGGGCGCTGAATACCCGACGCGAGAGGGCCCCCGACACTCCCGCGTCGCGTCGCGGTCGTCTGGCGCGTGAGGCCCGGCGAGGCCCCAGCGCTTAGCCAGGGCGCCGCGGGCCTCGCTGCCAGGCCGGGCTCAGGCGGCGGACGCGCCCTCGGCCTGGTCGAAGGGCACGGCATGGGCCCAGTAACCGTCGTACAGGCGCGCCAACTCGTCCCGCTGCCCGCTCAGGATCAGCTCGGAGTGCTGGCCCGTGTAGATCGCGTTGACGTTCGGGACGTTGCGGGCCGAGCCGTCGCCGATGATCCAGCGGTCGTGCGTGTCCCTGATCTTCGTCGAGTCGATCGTGCGCCACGACAGGGCGACCGATCGCTCGGCGAACTCCCTCCGCAGGTCGCGGTACTGCCGGAGCGGCCGCTTCCCCTCGTGCTCCGACAGGCGCAGCGACAGGACCCGGACCCGGCTGACCCGGGACCCGTCCACGGCCTCCCACAGTGCCTCCAGCGCGACCGGCATGAAGTGCTTGTCGAGCCAGTCGATCGACCCTTCGCACTCGGCCAGCACCCGCCGGAGCCACACCTTGTTCCCGTAGGGGGTGCTCGGCGAGATGAAGACGCTCGGCGGCACCGCCTCGCCCACGGCGGTGGCGGGCGAGTCCAGAACGTGCAGGGACGCCTTCCGCGGGTTGTACTCGACGAGCCCGGCGCGGTCCATCAGCGTGAGGAGCGACCCCACGGACCGGTCCGTCACGCCCGGGAAGCCCTGGCTGCGCAGCACTGTCTCGGCCCGGTCGCGGTCGGCGCCGGGCACGCCTGCCAGCAACTGGGTGATCGCGGTGGCGGCCGGGTGGGCCATGACGCGCCGGTGCAGGACCGCGCCCGCCGCGTCCTCGTCCCCCCGGATGAACCGGGCAGCGAAGTACGCCGACCCGTCCTCGGTCAGCGCCCGCGGGTCGCCGGTCACCAGCCCGATCACGTCCAGGAACGCCAGCAGCGGCTCGTCCGCGTTCTCGGGGCGGCGCTCGCCGACCCTGCGCAGGGCGTCCTCGTAGGTCTTCCAGCCCCGGTCAGGAAGCATTGTCGGGCTTCCCGATGGACTCCGCCAGGTCGGAGGCCGCCTGCACGGCCTTCCCCACGAGCGCGAACGCCGACGCGGGCAGCGGCTCGGTCGAGTGGACGGCCAGGACGATCTCCCCGGTGGCCGTCGGCCAGACCTGGCGCAGGACCGCCGGAGCGCCGGACCCCGAGGCGACGGGCGTGCGAGGCGGGGACGGCGGGGTCGCGTCGGTACCGCCCTGGGCCTCGACCTGCGGGTCGGCCTCCGCAGGCTCGGGGGCCGCGGCGGGCTCGGGGGCAGCGGGCTCGGCGGCCGCCGCCGAGTGGAAGGTCACGGTGCCCGCCTCGGCGTCGGACGTCGCGAGCCCGACAGCCGTGGCGCTGTCCACGAACGTCGCCACGAACTTGTCCTGCGACGTCGGGCTGACGCTCAGGTCGAGCGTGGCGCGGCGGCCGAGGACCTCCCGCTTGATCGGCACCCCCTTGGCCTGGTTGTCGTAGAAGTCCTTGAAGATCTTGCACGAGTCGAAGGCGCGCCTGAGGAGCGCCAGGTCGGCCGCCGGGTCGTCGGCCCTGGCCAGTTCCTTGCCGAGGGGCGTGAGGAGGACGCGGCCGCTCCTCGTGGTCACCAGCGACCAGTCCCTGAACGCGGCCAACTTGCTCTTGAACGGCCCGCTGTTCGGCGTCGAGTGGCCCAGGTACTGCGCGAAGGCCGTGGTCGACACCTCTGCCCCGTGCCCCCCGACCGTGTGGACCATCTCCGCCGCGCTCACGAGGTCCATCGTCGGGAACCCCTTGCCGCGCCTCGCGGGCTCGGCGTCGCTCGCGTCCGCCTTCTCGGTGACCGCGTCCGCGGTCGGTGCCTCGGTCATTCGTTGCCTCCTGGGCGTCGTTGGACTCCCAGGGTAGACGTGAACTCCCCTCGCATGTCAAGCGTTGTTTGTACCGGCGTGTCCTGTTCCGAACTCCGCACGACGTCTCCGGAGCCTTCCGAGTCCGTCGTCACACCGTCTTCCCAGGTCAAACGGCATGTGCTGCCGTACGCCCCTCGAGATCCCAGGTCTGGCCCGCGAGTTCACACGAGTATGCACACACGTTCGACTTCAAGGCACGCTCTCTGAGCGGGGCGGCTCGAACTATTCGATCTAAGCGAGCCTGACGCTGGACTCAACGCGACACCGGGGCAACTCCCCGGCACCGGGGCACGCTGACTCGCCCGCTACGGCGGCGACCCGCACCAGGGCGAGTCGGCGGCCGGTTCACTCCGCGGGCGTGATCGTCGGGTCCGGCACGAACAGCCGCCGGGTCGTCTTCCCCTCCCACCGCTGGACGGGGAGCGGGACGCTGGAGTCGCGCATGCCGGGGATCGGTCGGTTGCTCGCGCCGTGCCCGGTCGCCGCCTGGTGGCTCGGTCGCTGGTACGCGAACGGGGCGTCCCGCTGCTCCGTCTCGTACCGGCGGTCCCGCGCTCTGTCCCGCGTCCGCCGCGGGGTCCCGAAGTCGTACGGGGGTGCCCCGCGCAGTGCCTTTCTCACTGTCCGCACGTCGACGCCGAAGAGGGCGGCCAGTTCGTCCTGGCGTGGCCGGTTCCACGTCGGCCGGGCGTGAAGCCACCGCAGGCGCTCGACGTCCGCGACGGACAGGGCGGGCGGTCGACCAGGTTTCATACCGGAAAGATCACACGGAGCCGCCCGGAGCGCCGCGACCAGGCAGACGCGACCCCCCAGGGCTGACCTCCCCCCACTTCCCCCGACCTCCCCCAGGGGAGGTCGTCCAGGGGGCTGAACGACCACGCCTCCTCCCCCCACTCCTTAGGAGGGGGGAGGTGGGGGTCAGCCCTGACCGCGGGGGCAGACAGAGTCGACCACCCCCACCGGGGGGAAGTCACAACAGCAACCCGTCTGCGTGGAACGGCCGGACCAGCGTGTGCATCTTCGCGTTGCGTTCCCCGGTCGCGACCGTCACGCACCCGTCCTTGACCAGTGCCGCCAGCGCCGCCTGGACCCTGGCCTTGTTGCCGCCCGCGGCCGTCTCGACCGCCGACCCCGACAGGGGCCTCCCCGCCGCCTCCAACGCCCGGCTGACGCGCTCTTTGTCGGCGTTCGTCTTATCACCGAAGTCGGCGGCGGCGGTGCCCTCCGGTGCCAGCGAGATCACGCCGCCCTGGACCCGCAGCGCCGCCACGCGGTGGCCCAGCGGGTAGTTGCCGTGCCGGTCCTTCGCGCACACCAGGACCGCCCTGCCGTCCTGGTCGCGGCCGAACGGCGCCGCGACCTTCTGGAGGTACGCCGCGCCCGTGATCGCAGCCCGCTTGCGCTGTGACCCGATCGGCCAGAGTTCCTTGTCGCCCGCCTTGGTGGCGTGGTCGAGCAGGAGCACCGCGGCGCCCGCCTCGACCGCGAGCAGCGGCAGCGTGCGGAACCAGCGGGCGACCTCGTCGTCGGCGTTGGGGTTGGCGCCCGCCTGGGCCAGCGCCTCGCCGGTCGAGTCGACCACCACGAGGGACGGCCGCCGCTCGGCGAGCAGGGCCCGCAGCGCCGCCGTCGACACCAGGGTCAGCGGCTCGTCCGGGCGGAGGTAGACGAGCCGCTTGGCGACGTCGTCCGGCTCGACCCCGAGGTCGAGCACCAGGCGGGCGAGCGCCCCCTCGGCCGAGTCCTCCAGGTCGACGTAGACCACCGTCTCGCCCTTGGCGATCTCCTGGGCGGCCGTGACCAGGGCGGTCCAGGTCTTGCCCGCCGTGCTGTCGCCGTGGACGCCGTTGATCCGCCCGGCGTAGAACAGGCACCCGTCGCCGAAGTCGCCGAGCGTGGGGGCGGGGCGGTCGATGGTGCCGTCCCGCAGGCCCACCAGGACGTCCCGGAGGTCCACAGGGGACCACCCTGTGCCACCCAGGCGGCCCGCCCTGGCCTCCTCCACAGCCAGTGCCGCCCTGGCCTCCTGCTGGGCCCGGAGGCGTCGCACTTCGCCAGCCACAGCCAGGTCGTGGGGTGTGCGCTCGGCCGGGGTGACCTCGACCAGCGTGTCGGTCCCGGCGACGAGCAGGTGGTCCGTGACGTCCTTCCCGTGGGCCGCCTGCCGGAACGTCAGCGAGGCGGCCTGGCCGTCCAGGGTGTCGAGCACCTGGTTGGCCCACTTCTGCCCGGCCTCGTCGGCGTCGAGCACGGCGACGACGTGGGCTCCGTAGAGGGGCGAGACGTCGACCTTGTGCCAGGCGTTCGCGCCCCCCGAGCAGGTCGTGGCGACCTCGCCCGCGACCTCCAGGCTGTGGACGTCCTTCTCGCCCTCGACCAGCCAGACGGTGCGGCCCTCGGCGACCGCCCGGAGCACGGCAGGCAGCCGGTAGAGCAGGACCGCAGCGGTGTCGCCGGTCTGCACGAACTTCTTGCCCGGCAGGCGCTTCACGCTCTTGACGGGCGTGCCGTCCGCGTCGGTGTAGGTGTACGTCGCGCGCTCGTTGAACAATTGGCCGAGCCCGATCCCCAGGGCTCCCGCGACGGCCTCCTGGGAGCAGCCCGCGAAGCAGTGCAGGAGCACCCGGTCGGGCGCGTCCTCGACGTGCAGCGACGGGTTCCTGTCCTCGTGCGCCGGGCAGTTCCAGAAGTCCGGCCGGCCCTCGTCCGCCCGGCTCCCGCCGCGCTCCAGCGCCTCGACGACCCGCTCGTGGGCAGTCATCTCGGCCTGGGCGGCGTCCCACGCCTCGAAGTCCGGGTCAGTCATCGTTAGATCCCTTCTGTGACCCACCCTGGTCGTCTGCCTTCGCGTAGCGGTCCCGGTGGACGCGCTTGCGCTCCTGCCTCTTGGCGTTCTTGCGCTCGCGGGCGGTGAGGCCCGCCTCGTTCCGCTTGCCCATCACGAGCCTCGGACCAAGACGACGACCCACAGGGCGCCGTTGGCCACCTGACAGGCCAGGAGGGCGAGCACGGCCGGGCTCATCGCCTGCCCGCTTCCGCGATCGCGACGCACTCCGGGCAGGTCCAGTCGCGGGCGAAGCCGTTGACGTAGTCGCCGGGCAGGGGCTTGGCGCCGCAGAGTGTCAGGTCCTTGCAGCACTCCTCGGGGAAGGCGTGGACCTCCGGGGTCCTCTCCTGGCCGGTCATCACGCACCGTCCGCGGTGAGGAGCCGGGCGATCCGGGCCCGGCGCTCGGCGGAGAGAGGCGGCGCCTCGGCGACGGCCTTCTCGATGTACGCCTGGATCTTGGCTTCGGCGAGGGCGGCGCGGGCCTCGGCGATCTCGGCGGGGTCGACGTTGGCGGGGTGACGCGTGGCGCGGGCGACGCGGGACAGCGCCTTCTGGACACGGGGGTCGTGCGGCATGGCAGGGGTCCTCTCGGAACTCACGTTCCGAGGGGCCTTCGGCTCCTGCTCCGCCCGACGCGGCTACGGCCTACTGTTCCTCAGCGCCCCCTGTGGGGACTTCCGGGGCCCATCGTTGCCCGGCTGCTCTACCTGGTGCTCAGCGTGGTTTCGCTCGGCCTTCGCTGTCGGGTTCCGGCCGCCAATTCAATTATCCCTTGGATTGCTTGGGACGACCGCGGCTGCACCCTCCTCGCCGTCTCTCGAGCGGTCTCGCCTCAGGTGAGCCGACCTCCTGGGCCCACCCACCCAGGGCCCAGGAGGGGCAGCTCTGCGGCAGGCACAGTCGCAGACTCAGAGTGCTCTCCTGATGATCTGGGCCAGGTGGGAGTGTGCGGTGGCGCGGTGGTCCGGCAGGCCGCGGGCGGTGCCCATCGGCAGGGAGCGGCGGTCACGCTTGATGCTCCGGGCGCGCTTCAGGTCCTCGACGTTGTTGATGGAGGGCGCGCCCCAGAAGGGCTGCGAGATGAGCCAGTGCGCGGCGAGGGCGATCGCGACCGCCTGGTCGTCGTGCTTGCCGGAGTGGTGGTCGAGCCGGACCCGGCCGCTGGGCGAGGTCTTGACGATGACGGCGCCGAGTTCGTCGAGCAGGTCCTTCTCGTCCGGCACGGAGATGCGGCGCTCGCCGAACAGCCGGGACAGGTTGCTGGCCAGCCGGTCGATGCTCGCCTCGTGGAACGCGTACTCCTCGACCTCCACGCCGGACTCGCTGAGCGCCTGGCTCATCTGCTCGCCTTTGGCAGGGTCCATGCGGATGTGCGGGCGGCCGTACGCGCCGTGGTGGCGGCGGATCGCGGCCTCCACGGTCTCCAGCCGGACCGGCCGGGCCTTGGTCGGCAGCCAGCGGTCGACGTGGTCGACCACCACGCGGTCGCCCTCGCGGTGGGCCACGACGACCACGGAGGCGTCGACCTTGCGGCCCAGGTCGACGCCGATGCAGTACCGCTGCGCCGGGTCGTACGGCCGGGACGCGACGCCGCGCGCGACGGCGTCGGCCAGTTCGTCGGCCGACGCGAGGGCGTTCTCGGCGGCGGCGAACTCGTTGAGGACGTACCAGGAGAAGGCGGCGTCGCTGAGGGCGCCGCGCTGCTTCTCGACGTCCCGCGCCGACCACCACGGGCACGGGCCGGGCATGTACGAGAACCGCCAGTGGCCGTCGGCGCCCTCGCGGGCCTTCTTCACGACCTCGTGCGTCCAGTTGCCGGGGTCGCCCGCGGACGAGATCACAAGCAGGCGACTGTCGGGCCTCTTCGGCATCGCGGACACGACGGCGTGCCAGAGCATGCGGGCCCCGCGGGTGTCCTTCCAGGCGCAGAACTCGTCCACGATCACGAGCCAGGGCGTGTGCCCCAGGGCGGACGGCGCGTCGGCCGATTCGATGGTCAGGGTGGCGCCCGTGGCCGGGTTCTCCACCTTGTCGGCGATCACCTTCAGGAGGCCCTGGTCGACCAGCGGCTGCGTCAGGTGGGTCAACTTCTCCATCAGGAGCGCCGCCTGGTCCTTGTCCACGGCGTACACCAGGGACCGGCTGTTGGCGGGCTGGATGGTCAGCAGGCAGGCCAGCGCGACCAGGGAGGCGTCCTGGGTCTTGCTGCCGCCGCGCGGCCGGAGCCACATGTGCCACGAGCCCGGCTCGCGGATCACGGCGTACGCGTCGTCCACCTGCTGCTTGGTCGCCACCGACTCCCACGGCGCGGCCCGCGACTTCGGCCCGGCGTCGATGCGGAAGGCGTTGAGCAGCGCGACGGCGTCGCTCCAGGGCTCGACCGGCGCCTGCGGGCTGGCCTTCTTGGCCTCGCGGTACTCCCGCTCGGTGGCCAGCCTGCACGGGTAGCACGTCTCAAGGCCGGTGCTCGGCGTGACGTAGACGTTCTCCAGGTCGTCCAGGTCGTGCAGGCCGTTTCGGCACAGCCTTGGCGCCGTCACAGCGGCCCCGTGATGACGCCGTGAGCCGACTCGACGATGAGGAGGAAGTCGCCCTGGTCGGCCGCGAGCGCCGCAGTCCACTTCGCATGGCAGGCGCCGCAGGGCGGCTCCGGTACGGCGTTCGGGTGCTCCCTCCGCTGCTCGGGCGTGAGGAGGTTGTAGAGGTCGATCCTCGCCTGGCACTCCCGGTGCAGGCCCTCGACGCGGATCACGACTGCCCCCTCAACGCGGCCTCAAGAGCGGCGACACGGGCCAGGGCGTCGGCGAGGTTCGGCGGGCGCTCCTTGAAGTGGACCTGGGCGTGGGCCCACGGTTCGGCGGACGGCGGCAGGCCGGTGTCCAGCCAGGCCCGCAGGCCAAGCGGCGGGTCCTCCTCGTCGTAGGCGAGGCCCTGGGCCGTCATGTACGCCCTGGCGACGGCGCGGGTGCCGACCGCGCCGATGGCCTGCAGCGCCTTGACGCAGTCGTCGCACACGACGTACTCGCGCAGGTCGGGGCCCTGGGTCAGGGTCTTTGTCCAGGACGGACCGTGCCAGTCGCGGGACTCGCCGACGCCGCAGAAGCCGCAGCCCCGGTACCCGACCGGCGGCCGGAAGGTGGCCGCCTCGGGCAGCACCGGGCGCCGGACCTCGAAGGCGCGGGCCTTCAGGACCCCCGCGTACGCGCGCCGCAGGTCGCGGCGTAGGCCGCGGTCGACGTGGGCCCACGCCTTCGCCTGCGGGTCCGCGAGGTTCTGGCTGGCGTACAGCACCTTGGACAGGGCCTCCCCCAGCGCGTCGTTGAAAAACGGGGCGGCGGCGTCCCAGCGGTCCTCGGACCGGCCGAGCACGCGGAGGGCGGCGCGGACGGCCACGCCGGACTCGTCCGGCCGGAGGCTCACGCAGTCGTCGCACACGCCGACCTCGAAGAACTGCGGCAGGGCGTGCGGGGGAAAGCCCGTGTGCTGCTGCCAGGCGAGCCGCTGACCCGTCTCGACGCCGCAGATCTTGCACGGTGCAGGGCCGATCGGGGCCTTCATGACTGCTCCTTCATCTCGCGGGCGATGAGGCGGTCCTTGACCGTCTCGGGCATGCTGGCCCAGTTGGAGATGCGCTGGGCGAGCCGGGCACGGGCGGCGAGGGTGTTGACCCGCCGCGTCGCGGGTCTTGACGGAGACGGCTGCGACGCGGCGGGTGTCTGGGGGGCGTAGACGAGGTCGTTCAGGGGCTCGGCGGACTCGCCGAAGGCGGCGGCGGCGCGGCGGTAGGGCTCGATCATCACGACTGCCCCGCGATCAGCGCGGCGGCCTCGGTGACGAGGGCGGCGGCCTGGGCCATGACGAGGTCGCGGCGGGCCTCGACCACGCGGGGGTCGTCCTTGGCCCGGTACTTCCTGAGGGCCGCGAGGCGGGCGTGGGCGCTCCGGACGGAGAGGGGTGACGGCGGGATGTTCAGCATGGGCGCTCCTGGAGGTCGACTGATCTGTCGACTCCGCGGCCCTCACGCCAGTCCGGTGTCTACGTCAATTCTCCCCCGAGTCGCGGGGAGCAGGTTGTTCCGACAGGTCAGGTCCCAGTTCCGGCTGCCAGGGTGCGCGTTGGGCAGAACCGGGTTAAGATTCCTTCTATAGGAACAGGACGCCGCCGTGCGCCTGGCTGATCAGGCCCGGCTGGACCCGGCCGCTGCCGCCGCCGACGAGGCTGGGCTTCGTCGCATCGTGGTGCGGTGCGGAGTACGGCGGCCTCCTCACCAGCCCCGCGGCCGGGTCCAGCGAGCCGGCCAGTGAGCGGATCGCCGTCAGCTCGACCGACTCCTCGGCGTCGAGGTCGGGCAGGATCCCGGGGATCCGCTCGGCGAGCGAGGTCTTGCCGCAGCCCTTCGGCCCCGTGAGCAGCAGGTGATGTCCACCTGCCGCGGCGACCTCGGCCGCGAACTTCGCCTCGCGCATCCCGACCAGGTCGGACATGTCGAGCTCGTCGAGCCGCGCCTGGCCGCGCCAGCCCAGGTAGGAGTGGGAGGCGGGGTCCGGCACGGGCGGAGCGCTCGGCACCTCCTCGTCACGCAGCTCGGCGACGACCTGGCCCAGCGATCGCACACCGAGGACGATGACGCCCGGCACCATCGCCGCCTCGCGTGCCTGTGGCTCCGGCACGACGACGCAGCGGACACCGCGTCGTGACGCGGCGAGCACCATCGGCAGCACGCCGGGCACCGACCGCAGGCCCCCGTCGAGGCTCAGCTCACCGATGAAGACCGTCCCTTCGAGCGCGCCACGGGGCACGACGTCGGCGGCGGCCAACACGGCGACGGCGATGGCCAGGTCGTAGTGCGTGCCGGTCTTGGGCAGGTCGGCCGGCGAGAGCAGCACGGTGATCCTGCGGGTCGAGGGCCATTCGAGCCGGCTGTTGACCACGGCCATGCGGACCCGGTCGCGCCCTTCGGCCAGGGTCGCGTCGGCCCTGCCGACCAGTGTCGTCCCGACCTGACCGGGCGACACGTCCGCCTGGACGTCGATGAGGTGGCCCACGGCGCCTTGGAGCGCCACCGTGTGCGTGCGAGCGAACCCCATCACAACAGCCCGCGGACGTGGTCCACGCTGGCGGCACCGCGCGTGGCCCGCATGACACCCACGAGGTCGATCCGGATCCCGGGTGGGTGCAGCCCGTGCTCGACCGCCCACCGCTCGGCGAGCCGACGGAGCCGGTCGAGCTTCTCGGCCCCGACCGCCTCGTGCGGCGTGCCGCCGACGGAGCCGCGTCTCGTCTTCACCTCGCACACGACCAGCAGGTCACCCTCGCGCAGCACCAGGTCGAGCTCGCCCTCGTCGCACCTCCAGTTGCGGTCGAGGACGACCATCCCGCCCGCGGTCAGATGCCTCTCGGCCACTGACTCGCCGTACCGTCCCAACGCCGAACGCGCCGCTGCTGTGGTGCTCATGCCGCCGACCTCCCGAGCTCATCGCTGAAGTACGACGAGCATCGAGGGCGCCTCCGACGACCGCGCTGTACGCCGGCGTCAGCTGTGGACGGCCCGACGGGCGGTCCCGGCTGGGGACGGGAAGTGGCCCGTCCTCAGTCGATGAGGCGGACGACCGCCTGGCCGATGTTGGGGTTGTAGTGGACGCTGTTGTGCTGCGCGTCGGCCGACAGGGCGTCCTTGTTGAACACGAACACCCGGAGCACCTTGACCGACGAGCCGTTGATGTCCGTGCCGTTCGCAGCCGTCGCGGCCGACGTCTGGGTCTCGTCGGTGATGAACGCGGGCACGAACTCCTTGATCGGCTGGAAGTTCTTCTGCGCCCGGTCGTTGGCGAAGACGACCGGCAGCCACACGAAGCGCGGCGACTCGGTCACCGAGGGGTCCAGCATGCTCGGGTCGACGCCGTTCAGCTGTGCGATGTCGTCCAGCGTGTGACCCGGCGTCAGGAAGCAGGAGAGCACGTCGTTGTTGATCGTGTTGCCGCCGATCACCAGGTTCGGCCGGACCGAGGCGGGCGTCCTCGGGCAGCGGGTCGCGCCGTTCGCGACGTCGAGACGTCCCCGCGGGATGCCGCCACTGCCGAAGAGACCGTCGTAGGTCTTCGGACCGTCGTTGCCGGTGTCGCCGACGATGCAGTTCTTCCCGTTCGCCGAGACGTTGTCCACGATGCCGCCGGGGATGTCGCCGTCGGCCTTTCCGCAGTCCTTGCTCGGGTCCGGAGGGCAGGAGTTCCCGGGGGTGGTGCAGAACGGCTGGATCTCGTGGTCCAGCCCGTAGGCGATGTTGCGGGCGAACGCCTTCTGGAGGTTGCTCTCGTCCTTGCGCGGGCTCGACAGCTGGCCGAACTCACCCCGGTCGGAGCCGATGCAGCCCACCGGCACGCTCGACGGACTCGCGCTCGCCGTCGGCGAGGACGACGCGATGGGCGACGAGCTGGTCGTCGACGAGCTCGTCGGGCTGGGCGTCGCCGTGCCCGTCACCGTGAGCGTGAGCGAGGTGGTGGACACACTCGGCGCGACGTTGCCCTTGGGCTGGATGTACGCGTAGACGTGCCACACGCCGGCGGTGGCGGTCAGCTCCGTCTTGACGGTGAAGTCAGGGACGTTCAGCGGGTTGGTGATGACCTGCTTGTCCTGGGCCGCGTAGTCGATGAAGCGCGAGAAGTCGGGCGAGTAGATGCGGATCGTCGCCCGGTCGGTCTTCTTCGTGTCGATGTTGCTGATGGTGAGCCCGTGGATGAGCACCGAGCCGCCCTGGGCGACGGTGTAGTTCGAGCCGGAGAGCACGTGGGTGCCGACCGCGTCGGGAGGGGCCGTGGCGGTCGCTGTCGCCGTCGCCGTCGCAGTCGCGGTGGCGGTCGGGCTCGACGTCGGGGTCGGGGTCGGCGTGGGCGTCGGGGTCGGGGTCGGCGACGAGGCCGAGCCACCGGTGGTGTCGGCCAGGGCCGCCCCGTAGCCGCACCCCTGCGGCAGCCAGAACGGGAGCGTGTCCTGCATGTCGGGCAGGACGGACTCGACCACGACGGTGGCGGTGCGCTGCACGTTCTTCTTGTGGAAGCCCATGATGCCGGCCAGGCCGAAGTCGACCGTCGCGACCGGGGACAGCACCCGCATGGCCAGGCAGGCGGTGACGCTCGGGTTGCACGTCGTTCGGTCGGCGTTGAGCCAGGTGATCTCGCCGTTCCTCGTGACCCCGTCCAGGAGCTGCGCTCCCGTGATCGTCGTCGACGACCCGTGGACCTGGTTCTCGCTGTTCACGAGGTACGAGGCGACGGCGGCGGCGATGGTCGCCGGCTCGTGACCTGCGAGGCTCGCCGACGCAGGCAGCCCGATACCGGCGGACACGGCGCTGATGTCGACCTGCTTCTGCACCGACCGCTTCCGCGACCAGGCGTTGCCGAGATCGACGGTGAGCGCGGCGGAGCAGAAGAGCAGGACGGACAGGATCGCGACGACGACCGCGACCGCGCCGCGATCGTGCCGGGAGAACGGGGAGAGCCGCGCGCGCAGGCGCGGCGGGATCAGGTGCATGTCAGCGCCCCGGGCTGCGTGTCGACGCTCTCCACCCTGGCCTCGGCCGAGGCGGTCACCATCCCGTCCTTCGGGAACGGCACGAACGGGAGGTGGAAGTCGTAGCCCTTGAACTTCACCGCCACGTTGACGGTGTCGTTGACGCGGATCTCGGTGGCGCTGTTCCGGGAAGCGACCGGGATCAACGGGTTCTGCACGTACCTGCGGGAGATCGTGACGACCTTCCCCGAGCCGACGAAGCCGTTGATCTTCCCGGTCACGTACGACTTGAAGTCGGTGCAGACGACCGGGTCGCCCACGGCTGCCCGGCGAGCGGCGTCGCGTGCGATGTCAGCGCCGCCCTGCATCGTCCAGAAGTAGAAGCCGTACTGGATGATGCCGAACACGATGATGAGCAGCGGGACCAGCAACAGGGCGAACTCCACGGCGGCCGCACCGTGATCGGTACGCCGCCGAACGGATCGCTTCTCCGAGCCTGCCACGTCGCTGAGAGTAGGGCTCAGGGCGCGCTCTGGCATCAGAGTCGAGGCCCTTGGGGGCATTTGCTGGTCCCCCGGTCGAGGAAATGCCCCGTTCGGACTACTCGAAGGGGGACCCCTTCCCGAGTTCGGCGTCAACCGTTCAGGTGAGCACGCCCTCGCCCGATGGATCCGTGCCACCTCCTCGGCATGCCGGTCCCGGGCCACCGGGGTCCCGACCGGTCTGGCCCGGGTGGGCCATGCCCGCCTGGCTCGTTGGGATGAACTCGGCGCCAATCGCCCACAAGACCGGGCCCTTAGCCCCTAACTTGACGCCTCGGGGGCCGTCTCTTGGGGAGGGAGCACCGAGCATGCGCAGGACATCGGGATCCGGTCGTCGCGGCGCGGTCATCATCGAGACCGCGCTCGTCGCGCCGCTCCTGCTGGTGATCGTGTTCGGGATCGTCGAGATGGCGTTCCTGAAGAAGGACGACGCAGCACTGGCCTCCTTGGTGCGCGCCGGCGGCCGTACGGCGGCGTCGGCCCTGGCAGACCATCGCGAGCAGTCCCACCAGCCGTCCGAGTTCTGCGCGCCGCCCGCCTGCTCGGTCGAGAACGCGCCGGAGCTCGCGGACGCCGCAGCCACCGCGATCGTGCACTCCGACGCCCGCCTGTCCAAGGACGCGATCGACGAGCTGTGGGTCTACAAGGCGAACGCGAAGGGCTACCCCGGCAAGGCGGACAGCACCGGCTTCAGATCCTGCGTCAACGCCTGCGTCGTCTACCGCTGGAGCCCGGAGCACCGGACGTTCGAGTACGTCAGCGGCAGCTGGCTGGCCGACGACATCTCAGCATGCGTGGACAGCCAGGACTCGGTCGGGATCTACCTCAAGGCGACGCACGAGTTCCACACCGGGCTCTTCTCGCGCGGGGTCGACATCACCGACCATGCGGTGTTCTCGTTCGACTCGACGGGGCCGACCAGCTGCTCGGCACGTGTGGGCGGCGGCGCGGACACCGTCCGGACGGACTCCGTCCGGTAGCGCCCGACCGGGGTCACTTGGGCGGGTCGATCTCCGCCGGCTGGAGCTCTTCGACGTTGACGTCCTTGAACGTCAGCACCTTGACGTTCTTCGCGAACCGCGCCGGGCGGTACATGTCCCAGACCCAGCAGTCGGTCATCGAGATCTCGAAGAACACGTCCCCGCCCTCGCTGCGTGCCTTCACGTCGACCTGGTTGCACAGGTAGAAGCGACGGTCGGTCTCGACGACGTACTTGAAGATGCCGACGACGTCGCGATACTCGCGGTAGAGCGTCAGCTCCATCTCGGTCTCGTACTTCTCGAGGTCCTCGGCGCTCATGCACTCTCCTCATTCGTTGGAGCCTCGATCGGTACGACGACGGGCAGTTCCGACTCTAGTCCGGCGACCACCCCCGGCAGGCTCCAGGACCGCCGGTGGTGCGCCGTCGGCCCGAACCGCGCGAGCGCGTCGATGTGGGCCGGCGCCGAGTAGCCCTTGTTCTCGACCCAGCCGTACTCCGGGTGCTGCGAGTCGAGCTCGACCATCAGCGCGTCGCGCGCCGTCTTGGCGAGGATGCTGGCGGCCGCGACCGCTGCGCAGGTCAGGTCGGCCTTGATGCGCGTGAGCACCGGCGGCACGACCTCGACGAGCCCCTCGACCGGCCCGGGCGCTCCGAAGAGCGCGTCCTGCTCGGGCGGGGTGAGGTAGTCGTGGTTGCCGTCGAGCAGCACCTGGTCGGGCGTCAGCGTGAGCTGTCCGAGGGCGCGGTGCCCGGCGAGTCGGAGCGCCGCGATGATGCCGAACTCGTCGATCTCCGCCGGAGTCGCGTGCCCGACCGCCCAGCAGGCCGCCCAACGCTGGATCCGGGGCGCGAGCCGCTCCCGGGCCTCGGGGGTGAGCAGCTTGCTGTCGCGCACCCCCTGCGGCGCCGTCCGCGTCGTCTCGGAGACGACCACGATGCCGATCGTCACCGGACCGCACAGCGCGCCGCGACCGACCTCGTCGCACGCCGCGAGGTGGCGAACACCTCCGCGCAGCAGGGTGCGCTCGAATCGGAGCGTCGGGGCGGCCGTCATCTCGAGGGCACCTCGTCGAAGCTGTCCGGAGCGTGCTCGATGCGGAACTTGCTGGCCGGCCACACCACGGCCATCACCTTGCCCACGACGAGGTCGGAGGCGACCCACGGCGAGTCCGAGCAGTCGGTCTCGGCAGCCGTGCAGAGATGGTAGGAGGAGTCGGCCGAGTGGGCCCGGTTGTCGCCCATGACGAACAGCATGCCCCTCGGGACGGGCGGCGTCTTCCAGTGCTTCACGCCGGGCATCGGTCCGTAGCAGACACCGGCGGTCCCGGGGTCGCAGCCGTTGCCGCCCGGGCGTGCGTACGCCGACTCGTCGACCGCCTTGCCGTTGACGAGGAGCCGACCTTGCTTGTCGCAGCACTCGACGACGTCGCCGGGCACTCCGATGACGCGCTTCACCAGGTGGCCGCCGGACGGGTAGAGGCCGACCTTCGTCAGCAGCTGCGTGACCGGGTTCGACGCCTGCGAGACATCCTCGGGGCCGAGCCAGCCGCCCGGGTCCTTGAAGACGACGACGTCGCCGCGCGCCGGCGTCCCGCCGAACCAGTACGACGGCTTCTCGACCAGGATCCGGTCGTTCTTCACCAGCCCTGGCTCCATCGACTCCGACGGGATGTAGAACGCCTGGACGAACAGCGCCTTGATCACGATCGCGAGGACCAGCGCGCCGGCCAGGAGGAGCAGCGTCTCCTGCCAGACGGGCAGCGCCGCACGCCCACGGGAGGGCCGGCGAGAAACAGAGGACCGCGACCCCCCATCCGTCTCGGCGGTGGTGAGATCGCGGTCCTCGTAAGTCACGCGCAGAGTCTAAGGAGACTCCGACCGATCGGCCTGATCAGGCCTCGCGACGCTCCTTGATCTTCGCCTTCTTGCCGCGCAGGTTGCGCAGGTAGTAGAGCTTCGCCCGGCGGACGTCACCGCGGGTGACGACCTCGAGGGTCTCGAAGATCGGGGAGTGCAGCGGGAAGGTGCGCTCGACGCCGACGCCGAAGGAGACCTTCCGGACGGTGAAGGTGCGGCCGACGCCGGAGCCGTGGACGCGGATCACGACACCCTGGAAGATCTGGACGCGGGAGCGGTTGCCCTCGACGACCTTCACGTGGACCTTGACGGTGTCGCCGGCGCGGAAGTCCGGGACGTCGTCGCGCTTGATGTTGTTGCCGATCTCGGCAAGCAGGTTGCTCATGATCTCTCCTCACAGATGCCACAGGTCAGCCGCGGTGTGGGAACGTGCTGTTCAGATGCGGACCTCGTGCTGCTGGCCGGCGGCGTGCGGTTCCCCCTGTGGCAGGAGCCCGACGCAGACACTCCGCTCGATCGTGCCCGGAGCTGTCCTTCGGCCGACGAGGCCAAGCGATGAGTCTGCCACAGTGCCGTCAGGAGCCCGAAATCCGTCCGCGGCGGCGCTTGGTCATGACGACGGCGAGCGGCGGTGGCTCGATGTCCGGCCGGAGACGGAACCCCGCCTTCTTGTAGAGCCGCTGGTTGCGGGTGGCCGTGGCGCCGGTGAACAACCAGTACGACGTCGCCTCGGCCGGAGCGACCGCCTGGATGTGCTCGAGCAGCAGCCGCCCCAGGCCCCTCCCCTGCAGGTCGGGGGCGACCATCAGCCGGCCGATGTCCCAGACCCGCTCACCGTCCGGCCCGTCGTCCATCCGCCCGCGGACCGAGCCGACGAGCCGGCCACCGGAGCGGACGACGTACGTCTGCCAGCGGTCGAGCTCGGCGACGACCGTCGCCAGGTCCTCCTGCAGGGCGGGGATCTCCAGCGACTGCGCGTCGAACGCCTCGGCGAGCCAGCAGGCGCGCTGGAGCGTGAGGATCTCGCCCGCATCGCTCCGCGTCGCGGGCACGACGTCCCAGTCGATGGCGGCGCTGCTCACGTGGAGCAGGTCCGGCCGGCGCTCCGCGGTGCGCTGCAGTCGCTGCTCGTGGCGCCAGGCCGCGATCCGGGCGTGGTCGCCGCTGAGCAGCACCGGCGGGACGTCGTGCCCGCGCCAGGTGGCGGGCTTGGTGTAGACGGGGTATTCGAGCAGCCCCGATCCCTCCCCCGAGTGGGACTCCTCGGCCAGGGACGCGGCGTTGCCCATGAAGCCCGGAAGCAAGCGCACGACCGCCTCCGTGATCGCGAGGGCGGCGACCTCTCCCCCGTTGAGGACGTAGTCACCGATGCTGATCTCACGCACGT
This sequence comes from Nocardioides panacihumi, assembly GCF_039530925.1. Lineage (NCBI taxonomy): Bacteria > Bacillati > Actinomycetota > Actinomycetes > Propionibacteriales > Nocardioidaceae > Nocardioides > Nocardioides panacihumi. Next base: position 554,506 of record NZ_BAAAPB010000002.1, read on the forward strand.
CGGCGACCGTGCGGGCGTGGTCGAGCACCCGCTGGTCGATGCCCTCGTAGCGCCCGCAGGCGAACACGATCCGCTCGCGGCTCGCCAGCTCGGTCGCGAGCGCCTGCGTGAACGGCTCGCCGCTCGGCGTCGTGAAGACGATCGCCGTCCCCCGGTCCACGCCGAGCTCGTCGAACGCCTCGCCGAAGGGCTCCGGCTTCATGACCATGCCCGCTCCGCCGCCGTACGGCGTGTCGTCGACCGTGCGGTGCCGGTCGTGCGTCCAGCCGCGCACGTCGTGGACGTGCACCTCGAGGAGACCGCTGTCGATCGCCTTCCCGGGCAGGCTCAACGAGAGAGGCGTCAGGTAGTCGGGGAAGATCGTGAGGTAGTCGAGCCTCACTCGTCCTCCTCCGGCAGCGGCGTGACCAGCCCGGGGCGGTCCTCGATGACGACCTTGCGCTCGGCCAGGTCGACCACGGGCACGAGCGCCTTGACGAACGGCACCAGCGCCTCGCGGCCGTCCACCGTGCGGATCGTGAGCAGGTCCTGCGCCCCACCGTGCAAGAGCCCGGTGACCTCGCCGAGGCGGGTGCCGTCGACGTCGTACGCCGCCAGGCCGACGAGCTGGTGGTCGTAGTACTCGTCCGGGTCGTCGGGCGAGGCGTCGGCGGGGATGTCGGTGTAGAGCAGCACGCCCCGCGCGGACTCGGCGGCCTCGCGACCCGACAGCTCCTCGAAGAGGAGGTGCAGGATGCCCTGGTGCCAGCGGCTCGCCGCGACGGTGAGGACGGGGTGGCCGAAGGCCGAGCCCTTGGGCGGCACGGCACGCAGCCGTGCGCCGTCGGCGAAGCGCCGGTCCGGCTCGTCGGTCCGGACGTCGATCGTCACGTGACCACGGATGCCGTGCGGCTTGCCGATGCGGCCGATCAGGACCTCGATGGACTCCACGGAGGACATTCTCGCGTAGCCGACGGGACATCCGACCCTGGGGTCACAGCTGACCGGGGACTCCGCCCCGCCCGCACACCAGCCCTCGCAACCGCTCGGCCTCCGCGCGCTCGTGCGCGTGGAGCAGCCCGAACGTGAAGCCGCTCTCCCCGGCCGGGACCCCGCTCACCAGGCGCCTCAGGGTCGCCTCGGCGACGACCGCGTCCTGGAAGTCACCGAGCAGGACCTGGACGACCTTGAACCGCTTGCGTTGCGACTTGCCGTGCCCGAGCGGCCGGAGCAGCTCCCCGGCGTACCGCGCCCGCTTGGCCGCCTTGCGTGCTCTGTGCAGCTCGACGTCGGCGCCGCTCGCGCACGCCGCGACCAGTCGCCGCTCCGCCTTCTCGGCCGCCTTCCGGGCGCGCTTGCGCAGCGCGCGCGGATCACTGTCCGCTCCCGGTGGGTCGACCCGCCACGCCTCGAGGACCGTGCACAGTGCGTCGTATCGGGGCGACCCGATCGCCTTCGCGATCTCCTCCTGCGCCTGGACCTGCTCGGCGTACAGGGTGCCCTCGATCCGCGCCGCGACCGATCCCAGCACCTGCTCGGGCGGCAGCTCGCCGAGCGCCGTGGCGAACCGTGCCCGCTGGACCTGCCGGTCGCGCACCGCGCCCAGCAACCCGGCGAACCAGCGCAGCTCCTCGTCCGCCCACGCCACGTCCGCGGGCGCGAGCTCGAGCAGGGGCGCGAAGACCCTCAGCGTGCTTCGCAGCCGGCGGGTCGCCACGCGCGTGCGGTGGACCGCTTCAGCGTCCGGCAGTCGCGGGACTCCGGCGAGGATCCGGCGGGCCTGTTCGCCCACGTATGCCGCGAGCGGCTCATCGCGTCGACCCATCGGCGGCCTCCTCTGCGGGCGGGGCACCACCGTAGCGATGGAGACGCAGAACGGGCGCCACCCACGAAGGGTGACGCCCGTCCGGTGTCGAGCTGAGCTGCGAGGCCTAGCGGCGCCGGTCCACGTCGACGAAGTCGACGCGAGCACCGTTCTTACCGGCCAGCGCTCCGATGACCGTCCGGAACGCGGAGGCCGTGCGGCCTCCCCGGCCGATCACCTTGCCGAGGTCGTCGGGGTGCACCCGGACCTCGAGGATCGAACCGCGGCGCAGCTGCTTGTCACGCACCACGACGTCGTCGGGGTGGTCGACCACGCCGCGGACGAGGTGCTCGAGCGCCTCGGCGAGCATGCTCAGGCCTCGGGAGCGGGCTCAGCGGCGGGGGCCTCGGCCTCGGCGGCCGGAGCCTCGGTGGTCTCGGCCGGAGCCTCCTCCACCTTCTTCTCAGCCTTCTTCGACGCCTTGGTCGTGGCCGCGGCGGTCGGAGCGGAGTGAGCCTCGGCCAGGGCCTTGTTGAAGCGCTCGAGCTTGTCGGGCTTCGGCGCGGCGACCTTCAGGGTGCCCTCGGTGCCGGGCAGGCCCTTGAACTTCTGCCAGTCGCCGGTGACCTTGAGGATGACCTCGACGGCCTCGGTCGGCTGAGCGCCGACGCCGAGCCAGTACTGGGCGCGGTCGGACTTCACCGCAATGAAGGACGGGTCCTCCTTGGGGTGGTACTTGCCGATCTCCTCGAGCACCCGGCCGTCGCGCTTCTTGCGGGAGTCGACGACGACGATGCGGTACTGCGGCACCCGGATCTTGCCCAGGCGCTTCAAACGGATCTTGACAGCCACGTCTGTGGTATTCCTTCGGAATTCGTGTGTGGGTGAGGATCGCACGACCAGGTGGGGAACACCGGCGCCCGCTCCTCGGCGGACACTGCATCGGCCGGTGAGAGGGGCCGCCCGTTGCAGGACTCGACAGACAAGTCTGCCAGAGGTCGAGCCAGGGGCAGAAATCCGACCGATAACGTCCTCCGCGACGATCACTTCGACGAAGGAGGGCGAGTGCGCCGCTGGGCCACTGCCGCCGTACTGCTGGCACTGCTCGCCGGCTGCGCACCCGCGCACCCGGCCGGGACCGTCCGGCACCGGTCGGAGCCCTGGACGGGGACGTCGGCGTACTGCTGGCCGCTCGAGGGTACGCCGGACCTGCCGTTCCGCTGGATCGTCACCGGGGTGCGGCCTGCCCACGCCGGCTCCTCGTCGCCCCGCACCGTCAGCGTCCAGGTGGTGCGCACACCCGCCGCCGACGTGGCGACGGACCTCGACCGCGCGCTCCCCGGGAGCGGATGGCGGCGGCCCGCCGGCTCCTGGCCGGTCGGGACCCCCGCCCGGTTCACCGACCACGAGGGCCGGACGGTCACGGTACGGGTCGTCCCGCTGCCCGGCGCCCTTGCCGGCACGCCCGTGACGTCGACGATCGTCCTCGACCTCCCGCGCGGCGTGACGATGTCTCGCACGCGACCGCCGTGCCCCGACGGGAGCGCGTCGTGAGGCGCCTGGCGGCGGCGATCGCGCGCCACCCGCTCCTGCTGGCGCTCGTCGTCGCCAACGTGGCCGTGAAGATCTGGCTGTGGCCCCGCACGGGCCATGCGTCCTTCACCGGCGACGAGATCTACTACCACGAGGCCGGCCAGGCGATCGCCGACCTGATGCGCCAGGTCGCGACCTTCCAGGCTCCGGACACCACGCTCGTGCGGGACTCGCTGGTCAGCGACGGCTCGTTCCTGCCCGGCAACGCGATCCTGCTGGCCCCGCTCTACCTGCTCTCGCCACACGCCGACGCGGCCACGACGCGGCTCTACCTCGGCGTACTGACCACGGTCGCGCTCTTCGCTCTGGCCGTCTTCGTCCACCGGCGCCTGGGCGCTCGTGCGGCGGGCCTGCTGCTCGTCACGGGCTGCGTGCCGATGTGGGCGCAGTTCTCCTACGCACTGTGGGCCGACCTGATGGCGGGTCTCGTCCTCGTCGTCCTCGTGCTCGAGCTGCTCCGCGTCGGCCTCGACTGGTACGCCGGCCGGCCACTGCGCCTGCGGACCGGCGTCTGGATCGGCGTCCTCGCCGCCGGCCTCCTGTACCTGCGCTCCAGCTCCCTCCCCGCGTCGCTCGGGGCGCTCGCACTGCTCCTCGTCGGGACGCTCCTCCTCGGTCGGGCGACGTGGCGGCGGAGCCTCGTGGCCGCGGCCCTGGCCTGTGTCGTCTTCGTCGCGCTCCTGGCGCCGTGGTCGGTGACGGCCAGCCACTACCTCGGTGCCCGCGTCGTCACCACGACGACCCTCCCGCTTTCGCGTGCCGTCGCCTTCGGTCACGTCGACGACGTGTGCTTCGGCCCGTGCCCGCCGGGCAGCATCTGGACCAGCTCGATCCGCTACTCGCGGGGCATCGCGGCGCTCACCGGCCAGAGCGAGGTCGACGTCCAGCGCGAGATGTCCGCCTACGCGCTCCGCGACTCCGACCTGCGCTCCTGGATCGCCCAGGTCCGGGGCGACTTCGGGCGGTTCGTCTTCAAGCCGGGCGGGTTCGCGCGCCGCTTCGAGGCGCGACCGGCACCGCCGGCCGACTCCACCCACATCCGTCTCGTCACCTGGCCGACCGTCGTGCTGTACGGCGCCCTCCTGGTCGCCTTCGCGCTGGCACTGCTGGTCGTCGTCCGCCGGGGCGTGCGCGACCAGCTGGCGCTCCTGCTCCTGAAGCTGTTCGGCGCGGCAGCCCTGGTGCAGCCGTTCGTGCACATCTCGAGCGGACGCTACTGGCCGTCCTTCGCGCCGTTGCTCGCCGTCATGGCCGCCGTGCTGCTCGACCTCGCGCGGCCCGGCCGCCGGGCCGAGCCCGGCCTGCGGATCCTGACGGTGGCGCAGGCGCTGGTGACGGGCTTGGTCGCGGTCGTGGCCGCGGTCGTGCTCCTCGGCTAGACGACCGCGCCCCTCAGGACGACCGCCGACGGCCGCGCCAGCACGGTCAGGTCGGCCAGCGGGTCGGTGTCGTAGACGACGAAGTCGGCCTCGCTCCCCTCGGCCAGGTCCGGAGAGAAGCCGAGCCACTCCCGCGCCCGCCAGGACGCCGCCCCGAGGGCGACCTCGGCCGGGAGGCCGATGCGGTGCAGGGCCACGACCTCCTCGTGGAGGACGCCGTGCCGCTGACCGCCGGCCCCGTCGGAGCCGGCGAAGAGCGGCACCCCCGCGTCGTACGCCGTCAGGAGGGTGGCGCGCCGCCGCGCGAAGAGGTCGGTCATCGTCGAGGCGTACTGCGGGAACTTGCCCTCGGCCGCGGCGGCCAGCCCGGGGAAGATCTCGGTCTGGACCACGGTCGGCACCAGCGCGGTGCCGCGCTCGGCCATCGCACCGACGAGGTCGGGCGTCAGGCCGGTGCCGTGCTCGATGCAGTCGATGCCCGCCTCGATGAGCCCGGGCAGGACGTCGCGGCCGAAGCAGTGGGCGGTGACCTTCGCGCCCGCCTCGTGGGCGACCTTGACCGCCTCGGCGAAGTCCTCGGCCGGGAACGACGGCGTCAGGTCGCCGGCCTCGCGGTCGATCCAGTCCCCCACCAGCTTCACCCAGCCGTCTCCGCGCCTGGCCTGCTCGGCGACCGCGGTCGCGAGGTCGGTGGGCTCGACCTCGTCGGCGAAGTTGCGCATGTAGCGACGCGTGCGGGCGACGTGCCGACCCGCCCTGACCAGCCTCGGCAGGTCGTCGCGGTCCTGGATCCAGCGGGTGTCGGCCGGCGTACCGCAGTCGCGGACGAGCAGCGCCCCGCCGTCGCGGTCGGCGATCGCCTGCTGCTCGGTCTCCTCACGGCTCACCTCGCCGTCGGCGCCGAGGCCGAGATGGCAGTGCGCGTCGACGAGACCCGGCACGATCCATCCGGAGGCGACCGTCTCGGCGCCGGCCTGGTGCTCGTAGGTGACGCGGCCGTCGACGACGTACAGGTCGCGGACCTCACCGCTCGGCAGGACCGGACCGTGGAACCGCAGGACCGTCATGCGAGGCACGTTACCGGCAGCCGGGACGTCATACGGATCGGCTCCCAGAGGGCCCACTCCGTATGACGTCCCGGCCGTTGTCACCGCCGTCCGGTGGTCAGCCCCCAGCCGTACGGGAACAGGGGGTCGTAGTTCGCGTCACCGACGTTGATCGGCTCCTGGGCGAGCGTGCGCGGCCAGGTGACCGGCAGCTTCCCGGTGAACGGACGGGCGCCGAACAGCACGTCGGCGACGCCCGCTCCCTCACTGCCGGGCAGCCACGATGCGACGAGCGCGTCGATCTGGCCGAGCAGGTCGGGCGGGATGATCAGCGGCCTACCCGACACGACGAGCACCGTGCAGGTGGCCGCGGCCGAGCAGACGGTGCGGATGGCGGCCTGGTCGGCTGCCGAGAGCTGCATCGTCTGGATGCCGTTCGGCGCCCATGCGGGGCCGTTCACGTCGCCAGGCCCCTCGGCGTACGGCGTCTCGCCGACCACCACGACACCGTTGGCGCCCGCGGGGACCGGAGCCGAGGCGTCCTGGCTGTAGGTCACCGGCGCGTCGGTGGCCGCGTCGATGGCAGCCCGGATCGTGGTGCCCGGGATGACCCCGGTGGGGCTGCCCTGCCACGTGAGGGTCCAGCCACCGGCCTGGTTGCCGATGTTGTCGGCGTTGCTGCCGGCCACGTAGACCGGTGCCTGCTTCGACAGCGGGAGCGTGCGGTCGTGGTTGGTGAGCAGGACCTGCGACTCGGCGACGGCCTGCCGCGCGACGGCCCGGTGTGCCGGGCTGCCGATCGTGTTCATCAGGCTGCGGTCGGTGAACGGGTGCTCGAAGAGGCCGAGGTCGAACTTCACGGTCAGGATCCGGCGTACGGCGTCGTCGATCCGGCTCATCGGCACCGCGCCGCTGTTCACCAGCTGCGTGAGCGTCTGGATGAACTGGGGGTAGCCGACCGTGTCACCGGAGAACGGCTCCATGAACATGTCGATGCCCGCGTTCACCGAGACCTCGACCTGGTCGGTGTAGGTGCCCGGCAGCTGGTGGATGGCCCTCCAGTCGGAGATGACCAGGCCCTTGAAGCCGAACGCGTGCTTGAGGACGCCGGTGATGAGCTCCTTGTTGGCGCTCATCTTGATCGGGTTCCCGAGCCCGTCCTCGGTCCAGTCGACGCTCGAGAAGGACGGCATGACCGAGCCGACGTGGTGCTTGCGGATCGCGTCCGGGTAGGGCGAGAGCGCGAGCTTGGCGAACTCGGCGCGCGAGACCTCGTCGATGCCCTGGTCGATCGGGTAGTCGTTGGCGTCGTCCGGGGTGTCCTTGTAGGTCGTCAGGCCGTCGCCGGCGTAGTGCTTCGCGGTCGCCAGGACGTGGTCGCGCTGGTCCATCTGACCCTTGCGGCCCTGGAGCCCGTCGATGATGGTCTCCATCCTGCGCACCAGCGCCGGGCTCTCGCCGAAGGACTCGTAGGTGCGCCCCCACCGGTCGTCGCGCGCGACGCAGACGCACGGCGCGAACGCCCACTGCGGGCCGGACGCCCGGGTCTCGATCGCGGTGATGTGACCGATCTTCTCGGCGAGCTTCGCGTCACGCGACGCGCCGAGCCCGATGTTGTGCGGGAAGACGGTGGCGCCCAGGAGGTTGCCGTGCCCGTGCACGGAGTCGACGCCGTAGAGCAGCGGGATCCCCAGCCGGGTCTTCAGTGCCTCCCGTTGGAAGCCGTCGACCATGTCGGCCCACGCCGCGGGCGTGTTGGCCGCCGGCACCGAGCCGCCGCCCGAGAGCACGCTGCCGAGGCCGAGCCGACTGATCTGGGTCGGATCATCGGTCACGTCGGCACGCTCGGCCTGCGCCATCTGCCCGATCTTCTCGGCCAGGGTCATCCGGCCGAGCAGGTCCGCGACGCGGAGCTTGGTGGGGAGCTTGGCGTTCAGGTACGCCGGCGAGTGACCGCCGGCGTGGCCGTGGTGACTGCCGTGTGACCCGGCGTCGCGTGCGTGGCCGGCGTCCGCCGACGGCGCGTTGAGGAATGCGATACCGAGGGTCGCCGCCGTGGCGGCGCTGACGACGGCCAGCCTGCTGCGGCGTGGCCGTGGACCCTGACCGGACCGATGGTGGGCGTGCTGCAAAGACACCACGTGAGCCTCCTCCCGAGATGGCCCGACGCCTCGGCTCAGAGGACACCGGGGCGCGATAACCGCGCCCGACCACCTTGTGACCCGCGTCTGAGCCAGGTCAACCGTTACGCGTCCGTAACTTCTGGGAGCGCTCCCGATCGGCTCAGAGCCGGTCCAGGAGCCAGGACGGGCTGAGCACGGTGGCGACCCCTGCGACGTTGGCCTGCAGGGCACGGTCGGCTGTGACCACCGCGACCCGGTCACCCCGCTCGGCAGCGGCCCGCGCCTCGGCGACGATCGTCGAGTCTCCGTCGCGGGCGGCGTGGACGGTGCGGACGTGGGCGTCACGCCCGGCCCTGGCGCCCGACTTGGCCTGCCCCTCGAGGACGAGCACGACCACGTCGTACTCGACGTCGGCGACGAGGAGCGCCTCGTGCAGCCGGCGCGCGGCCCCCGCCCGGTCCTTCCACCAGCCGTCCGGGCGGGCACCCACGACGTTGGCGGCATCGACGACGAGGACGCTGGACACGCACCGGACCCTAGCCGCGCCGTGCTGGACGCACGACCATGGGGCCATGAGGTTCACCGACGCGCAGCTCGTCTATCTCCGGTCGCAGATGCTCGGCCGTCTGGCCACCGTCGGGCCCGACGGTGGGCCGCAGAACAACCCGGTCGGCTTCCGGGTGGACGACGAGCACCGCATCCTGGTCGGCGGCCGGCGCATGGGCGCGACCCGGAAGTTCCGCAACGTCGCCCGCCATCCGCAGGTGGCGTTCGTCGTGGACGACCTCGCGTCCGTGAACCCGTGGCGGCCGCGGATGCTCGAGATCCGCGGCACCGCCGAGGCGCTGACGGACGTCGAGCCGTTCGGCCCGGGCTACTCGCGCGAGGTCATCCGCATCACTGCGCAGAAGGTGTTCGCCTTCGGGCTGGAGTGAGCGGGCCCCTCCCCAACTGTCACCGTGACACTTTGCGCGGTGGGTGACACTTCGCAGGTATCACCCGTCGCTCCAACCATCACGGTGACAGTTGGGTTGGCATGCACTCGGGCACGCACTCGGGCGGGCACGCGCGCGGGCGGGCGGGCACGCGCGGGCCACCCGGTCACTTCAGGTACTTGGAGAAGTCCTTCGGGAGGTTCAGCTGCGCGGCGGCCGCCTCGTAGTCGACCTCCTGGCCGCCCGGGTTGCCGAACGGGTTGGCTGCGGCGGCCGGCTTCTTGTCGACGGCTGCCGCCTCGGCCGCGGCCTTCGCGGGGTTGCCCGACCGGCGGGCGCCCTTGCCCTTCTTCGCCTTCGCCTGCTGCTTGGCGCCGGCACGCTTCCCGAACGCCGCACCCGGCGCGCCCGGCATGCCGGGCATCCCGCCGCCGGAGGCGAGCTGACGCATCATCCGGGCCGCCTCGCCGAAGCGGTCGATGAGCTGGTTGACGTCGGACACGGTCCGCCCGGCACCGCGCGCGATGCGGGAGCGGCGCGAGCCGTCGATGATCTTCGGGTCCGCCCGCTCGCCGGGCGTCATCGACTGGATGATCGCCTGGATCCGGTCGATCTCACGCTCGTCGAAGTTGGCGAGCTGCTCGCGGAACTGGCCCATGCCGGGCAGCATCCCCATCAGCTTCGACATCGAGCCGAGCTTGCGCAGCTGCTGCATCTGCTGGAGGAAGTCGTCGAGGGTGAAGTCGCCCGACGCCACCTTCTCCGCCGCCTTGGCCGCCTCGTCGGCGTCGAACGCCTTCTCGGCCTGCTCGATCAGGGTGAGCATGTCGCCCATGTCGAGGATCCGGCCGGCCATCCGGTCGGGGTGGAACAGGTCGAAGTCGGTCATCTTCTCGCCGTTGGAGGCGAAGATGACCGGCTTGCCGGTGAGGCTGACGATCGACAGCGCGGCACCGCCACGGGCGTCGCCGTCGAGCTTGGTGAGGACGACGCCGTCGTACCCGACCCCGTCGAGGAAGGCCTGCGCGGTCGTGACCGCGTCCTGGCCGATCATCGCGTCGACGACGAAGAGGACCTCGTCGGGCTGGACCGCGTCGCGGATGTCCGCGGCCTGCTTCATCATGTCGGCGTCGACGCCGAGGCGTCCGGCGGTGTCGACGATGACGACGTCGTGGAGGGTGCGCTTCGCCTCCTCGACCGAGGCGCGGGCGACGGCGACCGGGTCGCCGACGCCGTTGCCGGGCTCGGGCGCGAAGACGGGTACGCCGACCCGCCCGCCGTTGACCTGGAGCTGGTTGACCGCGTTCGGGCGCTGCAGGTCGCACGCCACCAGCAGCGGCGACTTGCCCTGCTCCTTGAGCCAGAGGGCGAGCTTGGCCGCGAGGGTCGTCTTGCCGGCGCCCTGGAGGCCCGCGAGCATGATGACGGTCGGACCGGTCTTGGCGTAGCGCAGCCGACGGGTCTCGCCGCCCAGGATCGTGACGAGCTCGTCGTTGACGATCTTGACGACCTGCTGGGCGGGGTTGAGCGCCTGCGAGACCTCGGCGCCGCGGGCGCGCTCCTTGACGGCCGCGACGAACTCGCGGACGACCGGCAGCGCGACGTCGGCCTCGAGCAGCGCGATGCGGATCTCGCGCGCGGTGGCGTCGATGTCGGCCTCGGAGAGCCGCCCCTTCCCCCGCAGGTTCTTGAAGGTGTCGGCGAGCCGGTCGGAGAGCGTGGCGAACAAGATCTGTGTCCTCGGATCAGGCGGTTGGATCGAAGCCCAAGACTAGACGGGTTCCCCTGAAAGAGCCGCACGGACGGCATGGGCGGCCTGCGCGGCCCGCTCGTCGCCCAGCACCCCGGCCGACGCCTCCTGCAGGTAGAACACGTCGACGGCCTGCGGTCCGAGGGTGTCGACGTGTGCGGAGCGGACGGCGACGTCGAGCCGTGCCAGCGCGGCGCAGACGAGGTAGACCACCCCCGGCCGGTCGGTGGCGCGCACCTCGAGCACGGTGGCCTGCGTGGACGCCTCGGGCCGTACGGCGACGCTCGGGGCGAGCGTGGTGGTGTCGGACGGCCGCAGCCGGCTGGCCGGGTCGATCCGCCGCTCGCTGATCGCCTCGTAGCGCTCACGCAGCACCGCCGGATCGAGCGGCTCCTCGTCGAGCTCCCAGACCGAGACGCCGTACGACTCCTGCGCCCAGGCCCGCGCCGCGCGGACCCTGAGCCGCTGCATCGCGAAGGTGGCGGCGATGTCGGCGAGCAGGCCGACCCGGTCGCGGGCGATCACGGTCACGCGGGTGCCGTCGGCCACGGGCGACACGTCGAAGGACGCCTCTCCCTTGCGGCGGACCTGCCTCGGCACGGCCATCTCCTCCACCACGAGCGGCGGCAGGGCCGCGCCCGTGTCGAGCGCCACCCGGGCCCGGCGGGCCAGGTCGCGGATCAGCGAGGCGCGCCACGACGACCACGCCTTCGGGCTGGTCGCCCGGGCGTCGGCCTCGGTCAGCGCGACGAGCAGGTCGAGCGCCGCCGGGTCGGTGACGTGGGCCCGGACCGCCTCGACGGTGCCGGGGTCGTCGGGGTCACGGGTCGTGGCGACGGCGGCGAGCAGCAGGTGCCAGCGCACCAGCGTCTCGACCAGGTCGACGGCGGCCGGCTCGAAGCCCATCCGGGTCGCGATCTCGCGGGCGATGGGCGCACCCGCCACGCTGTGCTCGGTGAGGCTGCCCTTGCCGATGTCGTGCAGGAGGGCCGCCACCATCAGCACGTCGGGGCGCGCCACCGCACGGATCAGCGTGGATGCCTCGATGCAGGTCTCCACGACGTGCCGGTCGACGGTGAACCGGTGGATGACGGATGCGTGGGGCAGCAGCCGGATCCGCTCCCACTCGGGCAGCAGGTGGTCGACGGCACCCGTCTCGTCGAGCGTCTCCCACACCGAGCGCAGGCCGTGGCCCGAGGCCAGCAGCCGGACGAACAGACGACGTGCCTCCGGCGGCCAGGGCACCGGGAGCGGCGCGGCCTCCCGCGCGAGCCTCGCCGCGGTCGGCGGCGCCAGCACGACGTCGCGCTCGGCGGCCAGCGCCGCGGCACGGAGGAGGAGCAGCGGGTCCTCGGCCGGCTTCGCGCCCGGCGCGAGCACGACCTCGCCTCCGGACAGGGCGACGCCCGGCCCGAGGGGCGTCAGCTCCGGCCGACGCGGCCGGACACCGGCGGGCCGGTCGATGAGGGCGTCGACCCGCCGCCAGGTGAGGCCGGAGAGGTGGGTGATGCGGCGTCCGATGCCGCGGACCCGGGCCTGGGCGGCGCGCTCGTCCGGCAGGCCGAGCCGCTCGGCGAGCTCGCGCCACATCTCGGGGGCGACCCGGTCGGTCGCCCGCGCGGCGATGCCGTGCACGTGGTCGCGCACGTCGAGCAGGTCCTGGCGGCGCGGCTCGAGGTCGGTGTGCGGCACGTCCACCAGCCACGTCGCGACCAGCGCCTTGAGGATCGTCGCGTCCCGCAGGCCACCGGCCGCCTCCTTGAGGTCGGGGACGCTCACGTGCGCGAGCTCGCCGAGCAGCTCGTGACGCTGCCGGACCATCGTGCGCAGCCCCGGGAGCCGCTCGCGCGCGTGCCGGCGCCAGTTCGCCAGCATGGTCGTGCGCAGTCGCAGGGTCAGGTTCGGGTCGCCTGCGAGATGGCGTACGTCGAGCAGCCCGAGCGCCACGCGGACGTCACCGTCGGCCGCCGACACCATCTCGGGCAGCGACCTCAGTGAGTGGTCGAGGTTGGCCCCGGAGTCCCAGAGGGGATACCAGAGCTTCGTCGGGGTCTCCCCCAGGTCGACGCCCTCGTCGTGCACGAGGACGACGTCGAGATCGGAGTACGGCGCCAGCTCGCCGCGGCCGTAGCCGCCGACCGCGACGAGTGCCGCTCCCTGCGCGGGGCCGGCCGAGGCGTCGTACGCCTGCAGGCAGAGGGCGTCGGCCGCAGCCGTCCGTCGGGCACGCTCGACGGCGGTCACGGGACGACGACCCTCTGCCGGTGGGAGATCAGAGCGCCGCGTCGTCGCGGTCGCCGGTGCGGACGCGCACGACGCCCTCGATGGCGGCCACCCAGACCTTGCCGTCGCCGATGCGGCCCGTCCCCGCGCTCCGGACGATCGTGTCGACGACCGTGTCGGCGTCACCGTCCGGCACGACGATCTCGATGCGGATCTTCGGGACGAGCGCGACGTCGTACTCGGCACCCCGGTAGACCTCGGTGTGGCCCTTCTGACGGCCGTAGCCGCTGACCTCGCTGACGGTCATGCCGGTCACGCCGACGGACTCGAGGGCGACGCGGACGTCCTCCCACTTGTGCGGCTTGATGACCGCGGTGACGAGCTTCATGGTTCTCCTCACGATCCTTCCCCGCGTCCGCGGGGCCAGGTGGCGACCTGTGCGCCGCCGATTGTGCCGGATGCGGCCACGACCCGGCCCCCGTAGGAGCCGGGTCGTGTCCGTTGTGGTCAGAGTGCGGCAGCGTCTCGATCCCCGGTGCGGACCCGCACGACGCTCTCGATCGGGCTGACCCAGACCTTGCCGTCGCCGATCCTGCCGGTCTGCGCCGTCTTGACGATGATGCCGACCACGTCGAGGGCGTCGCCGTCCTCGACCACGATCTCGATCCGGATCTTGGGGACGAGCGCGATGTCGTACTCGGCGCCGCGGTAGACCTCGGTGTGGCCCTTCTGACGGCCGTAGCCGCTGACCTCGCTGACGGTCATCCCGGTGACGCCGAACGTCTCGAGCGCCTCGCGGACGTCCTCCCACTTGTGCGGCTTGATGACCGCGGTCACGAGCTTCACGCGAGGACCCCCGTCCCGCCGGCCAGGTCGTACGCCGACTCGCCGTGCTGGTCGCCGTCGATGCCGTCGACCTCGGCCTCCTCGGTGACGCGCCACCCGATCGTGACCTTGATGGCGACCGCGATGCCGGCCGTCAGGACGCCGGTCCACACGATGGTGAACAGCGCTGCCAGGATCTGGTCGCCGAGGGACGCGAGCCCGCCGCCGTAGAACAGGCCGTCGATGCCGCCGGGGGCCGACGAGCTGGACAGGAAGCCGATCAGCAGCGTGCCGACGAGGCCTCCGACGAGGTGGACGCCGACGACGTCGAGCGAGTCGTCGTACCCGAGCTTGTACTTGAGGCCGACGGCCAGCGCACAGAGCGCGCCCGCGACAACACCGACGATGATCGCGCCGGTGAGCGTGACGGCCCCGCAGGCCGGGGTGATCGCGACGAGGCCGGCGACGACGCCCGACGCGGCACCCAGCGACGTGGCCTTGCCGTGCACGAGCCGCTCCACGAGCAGCCACGCGAGCATCGCGGCCGCGGTCGCGATCGTGGTGTTGAGGAAGGTGACGCCGGTCTCCGACATGAACTGCTTGACGTTGTCGGCCTCGGTCTTGCCCGTGAAGACGATCGAGCCGACGTTGAAGCCGTACCAGCCGAACCACAGCATCCCGGCGCCGATCATCGTGAGCGTCAGGTTGTGCGGCCGCATCGGCTCACGGCCGAAGCCGATCCGCTTGCCGATGACGAGCACCAGCACAAGGCCGGCGATGCCCGCGTTGATGTGCACGACGGTGCCGCCCGCGTAGTCCTGCGGGACCGTCGAGCCGCCGCTGAGCTTGTCGGCCAGCCAGCCGCCACCCCAGACGTTGTGCGCGACCGGGAAGTAGCAGAGCGTCAGCCACACCGGGATGAAGACCACCCAGGCGAGCATCCGGACGCGGTCGGCGATCGCACCGCTGATCAGGGCGACCGTGATGGCCGCGAACGTCAGCTGGAAGATGACGAAGATGTAGTTGGCCGAGGTCACCCCGTCCAGCCCCCACATGGTGAACGGGTCGGCGATCAGCTTGCCGTTGCCGTTGCCGACGCCGTCGGCACCCCATCCCTCCGACCATCCCCACAGCACCATCACGATGCTCGCGATGCCGAACGCGACGAACGACATCATCATCATGTTGAGCACCGACTTGGACCGCGTCATGCCGCCGTAGAACAGGGCAAGCGCGGGCACGGTCATCACCAGCACCAGGGCTGTCGCCACCAGCATGAAGGCGTAGTAGCCGTCCACAGAACCTCCAGAAAGACTTTCCGACGGCGAGTGGTCGGCCCGGCCCGGACCCTCGCCCTATCTGCGGATCACCTTCATGCGCGGAGGTTTCGATGCGCGCCACCCGATGTTTCGGGGGTGTAACAGATCCGAGCGCTTGTGACGCCCGCATTACGCCCACCTGTCGACGGTGGGCGCAGAGCGCTACCGGCCGGCGTGCAGCTCGTGCGCGATGGCGACGAGGTCCTTGGCACGCGCGTCGAACGAGTGCTCGCGCCGGACCTTGGCTGCCAGCAGGCGGCGCGCGGCATCGTCACCGAAGACCGCGTCGGGGTCGGGCAGGGACGCCAGCCTGCGCAGGTCGTCCACCGACCGGTAGACCTGGACGGAGTCGCCGAAGAGCTCGTCCAACCCGTCGATCTCGTCGGTGACGACCCTCGCGCCGCTGGCCACCGCGTCGAACAGCCGGTTGGAGACGAAGCCCTCGCGCCTCATGTCCGTCCAGTGGTCGTTGAGGACGATCCCGGCGCGACGGTACGCCGCGGCGAGCTCGCTGTTGTCGACGTACGACGATCGATGCACGTCCGGCGGCAGCAGACCGTCCCAACCGGAGCCGTGGACGGCGACGTCCAGGCCCGCCTCGATCGCGTCGTGGACGACCGCGCGCACCCGGCCGTCGGTGCTGCCGATGAAGACGAGCCGCTCCCCCGTGTCCGGGACGGCGGCGTCGGGATGGAACCGCTCGGGATCGGTCGCCTGCAGCAGCGGGTCGATCCGCACACCCCACTCATGGCTGCGCTCGGCGGCCCAGCAGGTGCTCGCGGCGACGACCCGGTCGTACTGGCGCACCTCCTCGAGCGTCACGCGGTCGGGGTGCGAGATCACCCAGGCGATCGTGACCTGCTCCGGGGTCGGTCGCAGCGGGAGCCGGCCGCGCAGGAGCAGTGCGACGTCGTCGTGTCGCGACGTCGCGCGCTCGAACTCGCCGCGGCGATCGATGACGACGTCCTCGCCCAGCCTGCGCAGCGCCACGGCGAGCGAGTCCGCGAAGTGGGTGTCCCCCCACGAGTCGCCGGCGGCACCCGACAAGGCGGGGTTCTTGATCGCCCAGCGCAAGGGACGCGGGTCCGCTCGGAAGCGGAGCTCATGGACGAGGACCGGCTCGGGCACGAGCAGCCGACGCTCCTGCTTGGGGTTGCGGCGGCGAACCTCGTGGCCCATGACCCGATAGCCCGCCGAGGCCCACAGCGCACCGTCGTCACGGGGCTCGTCGCGCCCGTGCCACCGCTCGAGGTAGAGCTCCCGGTTGGCGAGGTAGCGGGCGTAGCGACCCGGGGTCCGCGACTCGTGGTGGACCACGGGCTGCTCGGGCAGCACGCGGAAGTGACCGGGCCTCAGCTCTGCGAGCCGGCGACAGAGGTCGACGTCCTCCATGCCGTTGACGTAGCCCGGGTCGAAGCCTCGCAGCGCGACCGCGTCGGAGTAGCGGATCGTCAGCGCCGCGCCGGTCAGGGCGTGCAGCCGCTGCCCCGCGATGCCCGCCGCGTCCTCGGCCGGGAAGCCCTGCAGCAGCTGGTGCGGGAGGCCGCCGGTGGTCGGGAAGGCGACCCCGGCCGACTGCACGGCGCCCGTCGGGTACACGAGCAGCGGCTGGACGCCGAGCACCTCGGTGTCGCGCAGAGCCTCCACCAGCGGAGGAAGCCAACCTGGAGGGACCGTCGTGTCGTTGTTGAGGAAGACGACCACCGAGCCCCGTGCGTGCGGCAGGGCGAGGTTGTTGCCGAGCGCGAAGCCCAGGTTCGTCTCGCTGCGCAGCAGCCTGACCGCGCCGGAGCGCAACGGCAGTGCGTCCAGGGCAGCCGCCACCTCGGGACGCGACCCGTTGTCCCAGACGAGACAGTCGATGCCGACCCCGTCGACGCCGTCGGACGCGACGACCGCATCGACCGCGGCGAACGTCATCACGAAGTCGTCGTACGTCGGGATGATGACCGAGACGACCGCGTCGTCCTGCTCGCGTCCGGCCAGCTCGTCCCAGGCGACCCCGTCGTTGAGATCGCCGGCGTCCGTCTCGACGGCGGCCGCGCCACGTCGGCGCACGGCCTCCTGACGTCGCGCGACGAGCCAGGCGGTCAGGTCGCCGGCGAGCCAGTCGTTCGCCGGGAGACCGGCCGCCGCCCCGACCTGGACGTAGTGCGCCGTCGGACCACCGGGATGCGTGGCCGCCTCCGGCGTGCGCAGCACGTAGCCGGCGGCGTCGAACAGCGGATGCGTCGCGGTGCCGTAGGCCTGCCGACGCAGGTAGAAGGTCAGCGGGTCACCGTCGCCCAGTCGGCTCAGCCGCGACTGGGTCCACTGCGACCGCACGAAGGTCGGATCGAAGAGGGGGTGCGGCTGCAGCCCCCGCGCGACGCCCTCGGCGAGGTAGTGGCGCACCGCGGCAGTGCCGCGCAGAGGCCGACCTGCCTGTGCCGCGTACCAGTCGGCGTCGAAGAGCGGGCTCTCGAGCAGCAGCCGCTCGGCCGCGGACGGCCTCTGCGACCGGAGTCGGCGGGCGGCCCTGCCCACGATGCCTGCCATGTCCGGCGCGCTCAGCCCAGCAACGCGTCGACGAACGCCTCGGCGCTGAACGGCGCGAGGTCGTCGGGCCCCTCGCCCAGGCCGACCAGCTTCACGGGCACACCGAGCTCGCGCTGCACCTGCACGACGATGCCTCCCTTGGCCGAGCCGTCGAGCTTGGTGAGCACGATGCCGCTCACGGCGACGACCTCGGAGAACACGCGAGCCTGGACGAGGCCGTTCTGACCGGTCGTGGCGTCGAGCACGAGCAGGACCTCGGTCACGGGCGCCTGCTTCTCGACGACGCGCTTGACCTTCCCGAGCTCGTCCATCAGTCCTTGCTTGTTCTGCAACCGTCCGGCGGTGTCGACGATGACGGTGTCGATCGCACGCTCCACACCCGACTTCACGGCCTCGAAAGCCACGCTGGCGGGATCACCGCCCTCCGGACCCCTGACGACCTCGACGCCGACCCGCTCGCCCCACGTCGCGAGCTGGTCGACCGCAGCGGCACGGAAGGTGTCGGCGGCGCCGAGCACGACGCTGCGGTCCTCGGCGACGAGGATGCGGGCGATCTTGCCGACCGTCGTGGTCTTGCCGGCCCCGTTGACGCCCACGACGAGGACCACCCCGGGCTTGCCGTCGGAGCCGGTCACCTGGAGTCGCCGGTCCATGTCGGGGTCGACGAGGGCGACCAGCTCCTCACGCAGGATCGCGCGCGGATCCGCGTGTCCCTCCACCCGGAGCCGGGTGCGGAGTCGCTCGACGAGCTCCTGCGTGGGCTGTACGCCGACGTCGGCGGTGATCAGCACGTCCTCGATCGACTCCCAGGTGTCCTCGTCGAGTCGGTCGCGGCTGAGCAGCGCCAGCAGACCCCGTCCCAGGCCGCTCTGCGAGCCGGCGAGCCTCTGGCGCAGACGAACCAGGCGCGACGCCGTGCCCTCAGGTCGCTCGCGGACCGGCGCCGCGGGCTCCTCCACCGGCGCTGGGAGCGTGTCGACGGACGCCTCCGGGGGCGTCGCCTCCCGGTCGGCCGTCGGCCGCGGCGCCGGCGGCGCGACGGGCGTCCGCCTGCGCCGTGGGGTGGCCACGAGGGCGATGCCCGCGATCGCCACCAGGACGACGGCCAGCACGATGATGAGGAGCAGCAGCGTCATGGCCTCAATCCAACCAGAGGGTGTCACCCGCCCTCTGCACCACCATGTCGATCAGGAGTGCAGGGACCAGGCCTTCTGGTCGTCGCCGTCGAGGACCGGCGCCACGTCGGCTGCCCGCTCCATCGCGTCACCCAGCCACGGGACGCCGGGCACCGACTCGCCGCGGTGGGGGAAGGCTGCGAAGACGAGCACGAGCGCTGCCAGCGCGAGGATCGCGAGCATCGAGATCATGATGAGGAGCACGGGGAAGTCCCTCCGAGTGGGGATGCGGATCTGCTCACTACCCTGCCACACAGGGGACGAAGGTCCCGACATCCGGGACCCGTGCGCGTCGGCGCCTCAGGCCGACTCGACCTCGCGCAGCCGCTGCGAGATGACCGTGGAGACCCCGTCGCCGCGCATGGTGACGCCGTAGAGGGCGTCGCCGACCTCCATGGTCCGCTTCTGGTGGGTGATGACGAGGAGCTGGGAGTTCTCCCGGAGCTCCTCGTAGATCTCCAGGAGCCGGCCGAGGTTGGTGTCGTCGAGCGCGGCCTCGACCTCGTCCAGGATGTAGAAGGGGCTGGGACGCGCTTTGAAGAGCGCGACCAGGAACGCGACGGCGACCAGCGACCGCTCGCCGCCCGAGAGCAGGGAGAGCCGCTTGACCTTCTTGCCCGGCGGACGCGCCTCGACCTCCACGCCGGTCGTGAGCATGTCGCTCGGGTCGGTGAGGATCAGACGCCCCTCACCACCGGGGAAGAGCCGCTTGAAGACGTGGTCGAACGCCCTCTCGACGTCGGCGTACGCCTCCGTGAAGACCTGTTCCACGCGGGCGTCGACCTCCTTGACGATGTCGAGCAGGTCGCGGCGGGTGTTGCGCAGGTCCTCGAGCTGCTCGGTGAGGAACTGGTGCCGCTCCTCCATCGCGGCGAACTCCTCGAGCGCGAGCGGGTTGACCCGCCCCAGCATGGAGAGGGCGCGCTCAGCGTTGCGGAGCCGCTTCTGCTGCTCCTCGCGCACGTAGGGCACAGGCTCCGGCTCGGGATCGTCCTCGGTCGCGGCGACGGGCACCGGCTGGTCCGGGCCGTACTCCGCTGCGAGCGTCTCCGCGTCGAGTCCGAGCTCGGCGAGCGCCCTCTCCTCGAGCTGCTCGATCCGCATCCGCTGCTGGGCGCGCGCCATCTCGTCGCGGTGGACCGAGCTGACCAGCTCCTCGAGCTCGACGCCGAGCTGGCGCAGCGTCGCACGTACGCCGAGCAGCTCCTGCTCCCGTCCGCTCCTGGCCTGCTCGACGGCGGTCCGAGCCTGAGCCGCCCGGGCGATCGACTCCTCGAGCCGGACGAGGACGTGTCCGACCGCGGTGCCGACCGCCTTCGCAGCCCGGCCCTCGCGAAGGAGGCGCTCGCGCCGCTCGATCGCCTTGGCCCGTGCCTCCCGCTCGGAGGCTGCCGCGCGGAGCAGGCTGTCGGCGCGTCCGTGGATGGCGCGCGCACGCTCCTCCGAGGTGCGCAGCGACAACCGCGCCTCGGTCTCCACCTGGCGAGCGTCGCGGGCCGCCTCGGCGAGCCGGTCCCGGTCGTCGGTGGACGGCTCCTCCTCCCCCGCGTCCTCAGCGCCGGCGAGGCGAGCCTCGAGCTCGGCGAGCCCGGCGACTGCCTGCTCGCGCGAGTCCAGGGCCTGCGCGATCGCCTGGTCCAGCCGGTCGGCCTCGCCACGGGCGGCACGGGCCTGCGCGCCGTACTGCCCGAGCTCCTCGGCGACCGCGGCGAGCGTCGCGTCCGACTCGTGCAGCTTGGCCAGGGCGACGTCCACCCGCTTGTGCGCGTCGAGGCGCTCGGCCTCCAGACGGGAGGCCTCGAACGTCAGCCGCTCCGACGCGGCGACGGCCTCGGCGAGCTGGGTCGTCGCCTCGTCGACTGCGGCCTGGATCTCGATCAGGCTCTGCTGCGCACTCGAGCCGCCCGAGGCGAAGTGGCTCCCCAGCAGGTCTCCCTCACGAGTCACCGCGGTGACGTCCGGCAGGCGGGCGATCAGCGCCCGGGCGGCGGCGAGGTCGTCCACGACGGCGACCTTGAAGAGCAGCCGTGCGAGCGCGGGCCGGATGGTCTCAGGACACTCGACGACGTCCACGGCGTAGGCGACACCGGCGCCCGGAAGCGTCGGCCAGTCGCGCGCATCGGCAGGCGCTCCGCCGAGCAGCATCCCCGCGCGACCGAGGTCGTCGGCCTTGAGCAGGTCGATGGCCCCGATGGCGGCGTCTGCGTCGGTGACGGCCACAGCGTCGGCCGCGTTGCCGAGGGCCGCGGCGACGGCGGCCTCGTAGCCCACCTTCACGCTGAGCACCGCGGCGACGGAGCCGATCAGGCCGGAGACGCGGTCGGTGGCCGCGAGCAGCGCGCCGGCGCCGTCCTTGCGGGCGAGGCCGAGCTCGAGCGCGTCCTTGCGGGCGCCCAGCGCGGACCGGTCGCGGTCGGCCTGGGCCGCCTCCACCCGGAGCTTGGCGAGCCGTGCCTCGACGTCGTCGAGGACGGCCGACGCGGCCTCGTGCTCCGCGTCGAGCCCCTCCTCGCCGGCGTCGAGGCCGGCGACCTTGGTCTCCAACGCGGTGAAGTCGCGCTGCGCGCGGTCGGCCCGCGCCTTGGCCTCCTCCCGCGCGAGGGTCAGACGCCCGACCTCCTCGTCGGCGGCGGCCGCCCTGGACTTGAGCGCGTTGACCTGGCCGTGCAGTCGCGCCAAGCCTTCGCGGCGGTCGGCTGCGGCCCGGTGCAGAGCGGCCACGCGGCGCTCCTCCTCCGCGGCAGCATCCTCGGCTCCTCGGCGGGCGTTGACCGCCTCCTCCAGCGCGGTCCGGTGCGTCTCGACCTCAGCGTCGGTCGCGCGCTCCTGCTCCCGCACCCGTGCCGCCTCGGCCTCCAGCTGCTCGGGGTCACGCCCGTGCTCGACCTCCGGCACCGACGTCGCGTTGCGCACGCGCTCCGCTGCGAGCGACTGCGTCCCACGCAGGCGCTCGCGCAGCCCGCTGAGCCCGAACCAGGTCTCCTGCGCCTTCGCGAGCGCCGGCAGGTCCTCGCGCAACGCGGCCTCGAGTGCCGCCTCGTTCTCGCGAGCGGTCGCGACGGCGCCCTCGACCTCCGCCCGGCGTGACAGGAGCTCCGACTCGTCGGCGAGCTCCTGCTCGAGCGCGGTGCGGGCCGTGACCATGTCGTCAGCGAGCAGCCGCGCCCTGGCGTCGCGCACGTCGGCCTGGACCGTCTGAGCCTGCCGGGCGACCTCCGCCTGCCGGCCGAGCGGCTTGAGCTGGCGCCGGATCTCGCTGAGCAGGTCGCTGAGCCGGGTCAGGTTGCCCTCGGTCGAGTCGAGCTTCCGCAGCGCCTTCTCCTTGCGCTTGCGGTGCTTGAGCACGCCGGCCGCCTCCTCGACGAAGCCCCTGCGCTCCTCGGGCGTCGCGCGCAGGATCGTGTCGAGCTGGCCCTGGCCGACGATGACGTGCATCTCGCGGCCGATGCCGGAGTCGCTGAGCAGGTCCTGCACGTCGAGCAGCCGGCAGGACTGTCCGTTGATCGCGTACTCCGAGCCGCCGGAGCGGAACATGGTGCGGCTGATCGTCACCTCGGCGTACTCGATCGGGAGCGCGCCGTCGGAGTTGTCGATCGTGAGGACGACCTCGGCCCGGCCCAGGGGCGGACGCCCGGAGGTGCCCGCGAAGATGACGTCCTCCATCTTGCCGCCGCGCAGCGACTTCGCTCCCTGCTCGCCCATGACCCAGGCCAGCGCGTCGACGACGTTGGACTTGCCGGAGCCGTTGGGGCCCACGATGCACGTGATGCCGGGCTCGAGCTGGAGCGTCGTCGAGGACGCGAAGGACTTGAACCCCTTCAGGGTCAGGCTCTTCAGGTACACGCGGGCTCCCTCATCGGATCTCCCGCCACGGCGCAGGTGGCGGCTGTCGAGCGGACACGAAGCCCTGATGGTCTCAGGCGGCGTCGCGGGGGAAGCTCAGCGGGTCACAGGCTACCTGGAGGCGCCGACGATCGGCGGGAGGTCACTCCGAACGACGCGCGAGTGCCTTGAGCCCCTCGACCATGATCTCGACGGCGAAGCCGACCCGGTCGTCGCCGCTCCCGGACGTCATCACGCCGGCGAGTGAGCTGAGCAGCGGGAACTCCTGCGGCGACAGCGCGGCGAAGTGGTCGCGTACGGCGGCCACGACCGCCTCCTCGCCATAGGGCTCCCCGTCCTCCGCGGCCGTCGCGGCCCGCATCCGCCACACGTCCTCCTCGATCGCGACCGCGCCCATGTAGAGCGCGAACATGTCGCACGCCCAGGCGGCGAGCTGGTCGGGGACACCGCCGGCACGGCACAACGCCATCACGCCCTCGGCGTTGCGCAGGGCGGCCGGGGAGGTCGGGATCATCGCCAGCGTCGCCCGGGCGACACCGGGGTGCGCGCGGTAGACCGTCAACATGTCGAGCAGCGCCTGCTTGAGCTGCTCGTCCCACCGCTCCGGGTCGGGCTCGGGCATGGGGAACTCGCCGGCGACCCGCTCGATGAGGAGCTGGTCGAGCTCGTCACGGTTGGCGACGTGGGCGTAGAGGGAGGCGGGACCCGTGCCGAGCTCCTTCGCGATCGAGCGCATGCTCACCGCGTCGTACCCCTTCTCCTGCATCTGGGCGAGCGCCACGTCG
>NZ_BAAAPB010000002.1:577890-600403 GCF_039530925.1 Nocardioides panacihumi
GCCGAGCTTGAACACCTTCTCCGTCGCCATGCGGACGATCTTATCGGATTGACACGAACACCGTTCGTAGATAGAACAGTGTTCGTTTAAGACGAACAGCGTTCGACGAGGAGATCCAGTCATGTCCGTCACCCCCACCGAGACCACCGGCACCGTCATGGCGGCCGCCTATCGCTACCGCTGGTACGTGATGGCGGTGGTGATCATCGCCGACGTCATGGATCTCATCGACGGCACGGTCGCCCAGCTCGCCGGACCGTCGATCCGCCGCGACATCGGCGGCTCGGAGACGACGCTGCAGTGGATCCTGGCGGCGTACACGCTCGCCTTCGCGGTCGGGCTGATCACCTCGGCCCGCCTCGGCGACATCGTCGGACGCCGTCCCATGTTCATCATCGGCATGGCCGGGTTCGCGCTCTCGTCGCTGGCCTGCGGCCTGGCGCCGACCCCCGACACGCTCATCGCCTTCCGCGTCGTGCAGGGCCTCTTCGGAGCCACGATGATCCCGCAGGGCCTCGCCATGGTGAAGCAGTCGTTCCCGCCCGACGAGCTCCAGAAGGCGTTCATCCCGTTCGGCCCCGTTATGGGCCTGTCAGCGGTGCTCGGACCGATCCTCGGCGGCTTCCTCATCGACGCCGACATCGCCGGCACCGGCTGGCGCGCGATCTTCCTCATCAACGTGCCCATCGGCCTCGTCGGCGCGCTCCTCGCCTGGCGCTACCTCCCGAACGTCCCGAAGGTGCCCGGCGCCCGGCTCGACCCGCTCGGCTCGATCCTCATCACCGTGGGCAGCGCCGGCCTCATCTACGCGCTGGTCCAGGGCCGTGAGCTCGGTTGGCCGACGTGGCTGTACGGCGTCATCGTCGGCTCGCTCGCCCTCTTCCTCGTCTTCGTCTGGACCGAGCAGCGCAGCGACCACCCGATCATCGAGCCCGGCCTGTTCAAGCACCGCGGCTTCGTGGCCGGCATCGTCTTCCTCGGCACGTTCTTCGTCTCGATGGTCGGTCTCGGCCTGGTGATGAGCCTGTTCATGCAGCTCGGACTCGGCTACGGCGTCCGCCACGCCGCGATCGCCCAGACGCCGTACGCCCTCGGCATCTCCGTCGGCGCCGCCCTCTCGGGCGCGTTGCTCGGACCCAAGCTCGGTCGCCACGTGCTGCACATCGGACTGGGGATCACGATCGTCGGAATCGCGTGGTTCGGCCTGGTGGCGGGCGACCTGGAGCGAGGTGCCAGCGCGTGGCACCTCGCCGGACCGTTCCTCGTCGCCGGCCTGGGCAGCGGCCTCATCTTCGCTCCGCTGTTCGACCTGATCCTGGCCGACCTCGGCGACAACGAGGTGGGCTCCGGCTCCGGGCTGCTCAACGCCGTGCAGCAGTTCTCGGGCGCGCTCGGCGTCGCCGTCCTCGGCACGCTCTTCTTCCACCTGCTGCCCGAGCACGGCTTCTCGATCTCGACCCGCACCGTGACGTGGGCGACGACGGCCTGCTACGTCGTCAGCTTCCTGACCGCGTTCCTCCTGCCGCTCAAGGCGCGCGAGGAGGCCGGCGCTCACTGACCGCGCGATGCCGGGCGCGCCGGAACGGGCGGGACAGGCTCTGCCTCGCCCCGCCCGGAACAGCCGGCCGTCAGGCGGGCTGCATCTCCTGGATGGAGGACTCCAACAGCTCGGTGTGCGCCGCCACCAGCGTGTCGTTCTCGCTCTTCAGAGAGAGGACGAGCTGCTCGAGCTCCTGCACACGCGCACGCAGCCGAGCGTTCTCGGCGATGAGGTGATGCGGCGTCCGCAGGTCGCTGTTCATGTAGCCGATCAGCGCCTTGGCCATGGGGAACGTTCCTTCGTTGGATCGTCAGTCGGCCCGCGGGCCCGGGCCGTCTACCAGAGTCCCACCGATGAGGAGCGTGGTCAAACCCCGGGCGTGTCGGTCCTCGCGCGCGGTCCCGCCCGGCGCGGCGCCGGTTGGCAGACCGGGCAGAAGTACGACGACCGGTTCATGAACACCGCCCGTCGCATCGGCGTGCCACAGCGCCGACACGGCTCGTCCTCGCGCCCGTACGCGTTGAGGGACCGCTCGAAGTAGCCGGACTCGCCGTTGACGTTGACGTAGAGCGCGTCGAAGGACGTCCCGCCCTGGGCGAGCGCGTCGCCCAGGACGTCGCGGACGTGACCGAGCAGCTCGCGCAGCACCGGTCCGGTCAGCCTGCTGCCGGGCCGCTCGCCGTGCAGCCGCGAGCGCCAGAGTGCCTCGTCGGCGTAGATGTTGCCGACGCCCGAGATCACTGTCTGGTCGAGGAGCAGCCGCTTGATGCCGCTCGAGGAGCGCCGCACCCGGCGCACGAACGCCTCCGGGTCGAACTCCGGGTCGATCGGGTCGCGCGCGATGTGCGCGATCTCCGGCGGCAGCTGCGCTCCCCCGGCGCTCACGGCCAGGCCGCCGAACATCCGCTGGTCGACGAAGCGCAGCTCGCGCCCCTCGTCGGAGCCCTCGAGACCGAACCGGACCCGCAGGTGGCGCTCGGCCGGGGCCTCGGGCGGCTGGACGAGCAGCTGGCCGCTCATGCCGAGGTGACCGAGGATGGCGTTGCCGTCGTCGAGGGGCAGCCAGAGGTACTTGCCCCGTCGGTGGGCGGCCGTGATGGTGCGCCCGCGCAGCTCGGCGACGAAGCCGGTAGGGCCGGTCGGGTGCCGACGCACCGGCCGCGAGTGCAGCACCTCGACCTGCGTGATGGTGGCGCCGACGACGTGGCGTTCCAGGCCGGCGCGGACGACCTCGACCTCGGGGAGCTCGGGCATCCGCGGCCCTAGGAGGCCGGAGGCGCAGCCGGAAGGACGGCGTCGATCTCGCCGTACGCCGTCTCGGCGGCCGCCTGCTCGGCCTCCTTCTTCGACCTGCCGACGCCGTTGCCGTACAGGCCGTCGCCGACCTTCACCTGGGCGGTGAACGTCTTCATGTGGTCGGGGCCCTCGTCGGTGATGACGTACTCGGGGACGCCGAGACCGCGGTCCGCCGTGAGCTCCTGCAGGGAGGTCTTCCAGTCGAGTCCCGCGCCGAGCGCCGAGGCGGCGTCGATGAGCGGGTCGAAGAGCCGGTGCACCAGCACCGAGGAGGTCTCGATGCCACCGGAGAGGTGGACCGCTCCGATGACCGCCTCGACGGTGTCGGAGACGATCGAGGCCTTGTCGCGTCCGCCGGTGGCCTCCTCGCCGCGGCCGAGCTTGACGTGGCCGCCGAGCCCGATCGCGCGGCCGACCTCGGCCAGCGCACGCGCGTTCACGACGGCGGCGCGCAGCTTGGCGAGCCGACCCTCGGAGAGGTCGGGGTGCATCAGGTAGAGCGTCTCGGTGACGACGACGCCGAGCACGGAGTCCCCGAGGAACTCCAGCCGCTCGTTCGTCGGCAGGCCACCGTGCTCGTACGCGTACGAGCGGTGGGTGAGAGCGCGCTCGAGGAGCTCGGGATCCAACGTGGGATCGCCGAGCGCCTCGCGCAGCTCGGGATAGTCCGTATAGGCGGTCAGCGGACCGGGCCCTAACGAATCAGCCGGTCAGGACCGCGTCAGAGGACCTGGCGACGGTCGGCGCGAGCGCCGTACTGACCGCACTCGCCGCACGCACGGTGCGGGAGGTGCTTCGAACCGCACGCCGGGTTGGCGCACGTGACCAGGGTCGGCGCGACAGCCTTCCAGGCCGAGCGACGGTGGCGCGTGTTGCTGCGCGACATCTTCCGCTTCGGGACAGCCACTTTTCTCTCCTCTAACCTGCGAACAAAAAGTCATCTGCCCGACTCCGCGGGAACGCGGCGCGTCAGGCAACCGGGCAATCCTACGAGACCCGGGGGGTCCAGCGTTATTCCTGGGTCGGACCCGGGTCGGTTCCGGCTCAGTCCTGACCGTCGTTGAGGCCGGCCAGCCCCGCCCAGCGCGGGTCGATCGGCTCGTCGTGGCTGTGGTCGGGGTCGTCGGCGAGGCGCGCCCCGCACTCGGGGCACAGGCCCGGGCAGTCGTCCTGGCACAGCGGCTGGAAGGGCAGCGCGAGCACGACCGCGTCACGCAGCACCGGCTCGAGGTCGAGCAGGTCGCCCTCGAGCATGCTGATGTCGTCGTCCTCGTCGTCGAGCGAGGCCGCGTCGCGCGTGTCGTCGTACATGTAGAGCTCTTGGAACGTCACGTCGACCTCGTCGGCGATGGGCTCCAGGCAGCGCACGCACTCACCGGCGAGGGCCGCGTGAGCACCGCCTGTGACGAGCACGCCGTCCATGACCGCCTCGAGCCTCAGGTCGAGCTCGACGGGCGAGTCGACCGGGACGCTGAGGACCTCGATGCCGAGGTCGGCCGGTGCGGGTGCGGAGAGAGTCACCTCGCGCTGCGAGCCGGGCCGGCGGCCGAGGTCACGGGTGTCGAGCACGAACGGCGCTCGTGGGTCCAGGTTGTTCAGGGAGATCACTTCCGGGGTCGGACCTGCAGGTCAGCTCAGGCTACCGCGGCCCACTCCCGAGTCCCTCAACGTCGCCGCACGGGCGCGACCGGAGCCGCCGAGCCCGGTCGGGGCGCGTCCGCGACTGCGGGTTCGAAGCACAGGCAAAGGTAGGATGCCCCGAGTTTCGAGCCCGAAGATGTCGATCCAGAAAGACTCGAGTGCCTTCCTCGCCCACCGGTCGGGCAACGACCGATGCCGTCGCCCGTCTCCGGTCCCAGCTGTCCCGTCGCGTCCCGCGCCGGGCGCACCTGCGCGCAGCCGGTCCGCTCACCGACAGGCGCCTGCGCGCCATGCGGGAGCTGTTCAACGCCTCCTGGTACCTCGGTAACGGAGGGCGGCGCAGCGCCAAGGGCGGAGCGATGTCGGCGCTCACGGACTACGCCGAGCGCGGCCACCGCCTCCAGCTGTCGCCCCACCCGCTCTTCGATCCCCGCTGGTACGTCGAGCAGGCTGGTCGCCTCCCGATCGGCATGAGCCCCCTCGAGCACTACGTCACCATCGGCGCCCGGCGCGGCCTGAGCCCGCACCCGCTCTTCGACCCGAGGTCGGAGGCCGCGGCGGCGGCACCGGTCGGCGCCAACCCGCTCGTCCACTATCTGCGGACGCCCTCGCTGTGGACGCTGAGCCCCAACGAGCTGTTCTCCGGTCGCGGCTACCTGCGCCGCAACCCCGACGTCGTCAAGGCCGGCGTCAACCCGCTCCTCCACTACGTGCGGCGCGGGGACAGCGAGAACCGTCTCCCGCACCGGCTGTTCGACCCGCAGGCCTACCGCAGCTTCGCGAACCTCCCGCGCCAGGCGAACACCCTCGCGCACTACCTGGCCAACAAGGACCACCGCTTCGACGAGTCGGTCGCCGGCATCTCGTTCCCCGAGCACGACGCGCCGACCGTGTCGGTGATCGTCCCGGTGCACGGCAAGTGGGACTACACCCGCGAGTGCCTCCGCGCCCTGAGGAACGTCAAGACGCGCATCTCGTTCGAGGTCGTCGTGGTCGACGACGCCTCCCCCGACGACACCGGTGAGCGGCTCGCCGCGATCCCCGGCATCCGCGTGGTCACCCACACGACGAACACCGGCTACGTCGGCGCGTGCAACTCCGGCATCGAGGCGGCCCGCGGTGAGCTCGTCGTCCTGCTCAACAACGACACGCGCGTGGACGCCCGCTGGCTCGACCCGCTGGTGGAGCGGATGGCCGACCCGACGATCGGGCTCGTCGGGTCGAAGCTCATCTACCCGACCGGGATGCTGCAGGAGGCCGGCGGCGTCATCTTCTCGGACGGCTCCGGGCTGAACTACGGCAAGTTCAAGAACCCCAACGACGCCGAGTACAACTACGCACGCGACGTCGACTACTGCTCGGGCGCCTCCATCATGCTGCGCGCCGCGGACCTCCGCGATCTCGGCGGCCTGAGCGAGGAGCTCGCCCCGGCGTACTACGACGACACCGATCTCGCGTTCAGCATCCGTGCCCGCGGGATGCGCGTGCTGTACGAGCCCCGGTCCGTCGTGGTGCACGACGAGGGCGTCTCGCACGGGACCGACGAGACCCAGGGCGTGAAGGCCTACCAGGTCGTCAACCGCGAGAAGTTCGTCACCAAGTGGCGCAGCGAGCTCGACACGCACTACCCGAACGACCCGGGCGTGGGCCCACGCGCCGCACGCCGGCGCCAGGGCAAGGACATCGTCGTCGTCATCGACCACTTCGTCCCGCGGCCCGACGAGGACTCCGGGTCGGTGCGGATGATGCGGCTGCTCCAGGAGCTCCGGCGCCAGGGGCACGGGGTCGTCTTCGTACCGCACGACCGGCACCGCAGCGGTGACTACGGCAAGGCACTGCAGCTGATGGGCATCGAGGTCGTGTACGACAAGCGGGCGCTGCGCCGCTACCTCAAGCCCCTCCGAGGCATGGTGTCGGCCGTGATCCTGTCGCGCTACCGCGTCGCGATGACGAACGTCGAGGCCGTCCGCTTCGCCCTGCCCGACGTGCCGATCATCCTCGACACCGTCGACCTGCACTTCCTCCGCGAGGAGCGCGAGTCGCTGCTGCTCGCCGACGGGCCGCCGCCCGAGCTCGTCGACGTGGTGCGCGAGCTGGAGCTGGCGATGGTCAGGATCTGTGACACGACCCTGGTCGTCTCGCCGGTGGAGCAGACGCTGCTCCAGCAGCTGGCCCCCGGGGCCGACGTACGCGTCCTCTCGAACGTCCACCCGCGCCTCGACGACGTCGACGCGACCCCGACGGGTCGGGTCGGCCTCCTCTTCGTCGGCAGCTTCGCGCACACGCCGAACGTCGACGCGCTGCGCTGGTTCGTCGCCGACGTGCTGCCGATCGTGCACCGCACCCTCCCCGGCGTCTCGGTGAAGGTGGTCGGACGCGATCCCGATCGGGACCTCGTCGCGGGTGCGCCCGAGGGCGTCGAGTACCTCGGCTGGGTCGAGGACCTGGCACCGCTCTACGCGGGGGCCCGGGTCTCCATCGCGCCGCTCCGCTACGGCGCGGGCGTGAAGGGCAAGATCGGCGAGGCGATGTCGCACGGCGTCCCCGTCGTCACGACGAGCGTCGGAGCCGAGGGCATGTCGCTGGAGAACGGCGTCAACGCGATGGTCGCCGACACGCCGGAGCAGTTCGCCGAGCAGATCGTCGAGCTTCTGCGAGACGATCATCTCTGGTCCACCTTGTCGAAGGAGGGCCAGGAGCACATCGACCGTACGCTCGGTGAGGCAGGCTTCGCCGACGCGGTCGCCGCGCTCATCCCGGACCGGCGCGCCGACGCCGACGCCGACGCCGACGCCGCAAGCTGATCCGAGAACAACGACAAACGACCTGTCAGCAACCACCGGGGGCAGAGCACGTCAGCCTCCGGACCTGACGATCAAGAGAGACTCCATGACCCACTCACCGACCGACGCGCCCAGCCCCGCGGTCGAGGCACCCCGCGAGGCGCCCGACCGACGGCCGGGTGGCCGACGCCTCCAGCTCCGCCTGACGCAGTCGGGCGGACGGGACGGCGGTCGACGCCTGGCTCTGCGGGTGCTGGCCGTGCTCGGCGTCGTCGTACCCGTGGTGCTGACGGCCTGGTACGCCTCCGGGCTGACCGTCGTCTTCGACGGCGCGATGAACCTGCAGGTCGCGCAGAACGTCGCGGACGGTGACGGATACCGCTGGGACTACGCGGCCCGGGAGCTCTTCCCTGCCGCGATCCAGACGAGCGGTCCCTACATCTTCCTCGCGGCCGCGTTCATCAAGGTCCTCGGGACCTCGGAGCTGTCGCTGCAGGCGGCCAACCTCGTCTTCGTGCTGATCCTGGCGGTCTCCGTCAGCGTCGGCCTGCGTCACTGGGCGCTGCTGCGCACGGTGGGTCCCTCGATCGTGCTCTTCGGCGTGCCCGGCGCCCTGGCCTCCGGCCTCGGCGGTTACGGCGAGATGGCGATCGCCGCGCTGGCGATCTCGAGCTTCGTCCTCCTCGACATGGCCGCGACCACCGGCCGGCGGCCAGCGCTCCTCACCGCCGCGGCGGCGTTCGTCATCGGTCTGGCCCTCACGATCAAGGTCGTGGCCGCCATGGCGCTGCCGGTCCTGCTGCTGGGCGCCCTCCTCGTCGCCGTCATGCGGCGCGGCGACACCCGCTGGTGGCGGGTCGTGCTCTCGCTGTTCGCGATCATCCCTCCCCTGGTGCTCTTCGAGCTCTACCGCCTCGCGTCCCTCAAGGGCGACTACGTCAACTGGTGGCACGAGCAGTTCACCGCCATCAGCTACCAGGCCGGGGTCGACAAGACCACGGCCCCGGCCAAGCACGGGCTCGCGAAGATGGCCGAGCACCTGCACATCCTGTCGTCGAACGTCGGCATGCCTGCCGAGGCGCTCGGCCCGCTGCTGGTGCTCCCCTTCCTGGCGCTGGCGATCGTCATCGTGGCTCGGCCGACGGCGTTCCTCACCCGTCTGCGTGACCGCGGTGTCGTGCTGCTCGTCCTCGCGTCCGTCTACGCCGGCGGCTACCTGGCCTGGTGGCTGGCGGTGACTCCGACCGAGAAGGCGTGGCTGCGTCGCGTCGCCATCGGCCTGGTCGCGTTCGCGGTGGCCTGCCTGGTGCTCGCGGGTGTCGTGATCGACCGGCTGCGCGCGCGCAACGGCGAGGGACGGCTCTCCCGCGGCGTCGTCTGGTTCGCGGCCCTGGCGACCACCGCCGCCCTCGTGCTCGGCGTCTTCGCCGTGAAGCCCACCGCTCGCGGGATCATCGACAGCGCCCGAGCCGACCAGAACAGCGCGACCCTCACCGCGGCACGCGCCGCCGGGAAGCACGCCCACGAGCTGGCGGCGTCCGGCGCGACCCTCTACGGCATCGGCTGGTGGTCGGCGCCCGCCGTCAGCCTGTACGGCAACGTGTCGCTCCAGGACCTCTCCACGGTGAAGGACCCCTGTGTCGTCACCAAGCAGGACGCCTACGTGGTGTGGGACTGGTATGCGATGAACATCGCCAACCCCGTCCCGCGCATGCGCGGCTACAGCTTCGAGCCCGTGCCGAAGGAGAGCACGCCGTACGCCGCCGTGTTCCGGATCAAGCCCGGTCCCCAGGTCCGGTGCGGGCGGTGACGCGGCCAGCGACCGCGCATCCAGGAGTCACCTACCGCCCCGCCCTCGACGGACTGCGCTCCGTCGCGGTCTACCTGGTCGTGGCGTTCCACGCCGGCATGGCGTCGGTCGCCGGCGGCTTCCTGGGCGTCGACATCTTCTTCGTGCTCTCGGGCTACCTGGTCACGCTCCTCGTCATCGGCGACCTCCACGGCGACCGCTTCACGCTGCTGGGCTTCTACAACCGACGCGTGCGGCGGCTGCTCCCGGCAGCGCTCCTCGTCCTCGGCACTGTCTGCGTCGTCTGGCTCCTGATCGCCTCTCCGATCGACCGTGCCGCGATCATCGGCGACGCGCGCTCGGCGGCGCTCTACTACTCCAACTGGCACTTCGCCGGCCAGGCGACCAACTACTTCGCGCACAACAACAACCCGACGCCCTTCCTGCACTTCTGGTCCCTGTCGGTCGAGGAGCAGTTCTACGTCGCCTGGCCGCTGACGATGGTGGCCGTCTGGCGGCTGAGCCGACGGAATCCGTCGACCGCACCGCGACGTCTCCTGCTCGTGTCGCTCGCAGCCGCAGCCCTCAGCCTCGTCGCCCTCGTGCTGACCCTGCGCGCAGGCCAGACCGACCTGGCGTACTACGGCACCCACACGCGCGTCTACCAGCTCCTCGGGGGCGCCGCCCTGGCCGCCGCGAGCACCATGGCGCCGCGACTCATGAGCGTGCCCGGCCGTGCGGCGGTCGCCGTGCAGGTGATGGCGCTGGCTGCGATCGTCGTCCTGGCGAGCGGCATGCTCCACCTCGATCCTTCGGTGCGCGGCATCGCCGCCGCCGCGGCCACGATCGCGCTGCTGTGGTCGCTCGAGGCGAACCCGGCCGGCGCCGGGGCGCGTCTGCTCAGCCTGTCCTGGCTGGTCTACCTCGGCCAGATCTCGTACGGCACCTATCTCTGGCACTACCCGGTCACCGTCGTGGTCCGCCGTTTCGCCGACATGCCGCCATGGCAGCTCTACGTGCTGGTGGCCATCGTGGCGACCGGACTCGCGGCCCTCAGCCAGCAGCTGCTCGAGCTGCCCATCCGCAAGTCGCGACATCTCGCCGCGGCTCCCCGGATGGTCGTGGTCGCGGGTATCGCCGCGAGCCTCGTCGCCGGCGTCGTGGCGCTTCCGCGCATCCTCGAGTCGCCGAGGCTGCCGACCATCTCGGCGGTGGCTCCCCACACGACGAACCTCCCGGCCGACGAGCGGACCTCGTTGACGGGTCTCGACCTGCAGGCGGCCACCCAGATCCCCCGGTGGTCCGACGTGGCGGGCACCGTGGCGAAGGACCAGATCTGCCTCGGCTCCGACCTCGACAAGTGCATCGTGCACCACGGCCACGGCAAGCGCGTCCTGCTGATGGGCGACTCACACGCGGGGATGCTCGTCCCCGCCCTGGCCGCCATCGCGCGCCGGGACGACCTCACTCTCGCGACTGCGTGGATGTCGGCATGCGCATGGCCCCAGGGTCTGATGTTCGTCCAGATGACGCCCGAGGCCAGCGACACCTGCACCGCGGCCAAGAAGCACTGGTACGAGTACGTCATCCCCAGGTTCAAGCCCGACCTCATCGTGGTGCCGTCCCGCGCGACCGACCACACGATCGGCGCCGCGTACGCCGTGAAGTCGGTGGACCCGGGGATCCACGGCAGCATCTCCCACCTGCTGAGCCGCACCGTCAGCGACACCGCCCGCGAGCTCGCCGCGAAGGGGTACGGCGTCGCGATCGTCGAGCCGGTGCCGATCAGCAACGACAACGTGATGAGCTGCCTGAGCGGGGCTCGCTTCGCCGACCAGTGCCAGTTCCCCGCGGACGGTCCGTCCCGCGCCGAGCGCAGCTACCGCAGGCTCGCGCGCGAGGTGCCGGGTGTCCACGACATCGACATCGACCCGATCGTGTGTCCGCGGCTCCCGATGTGCGACGCCGTGACCTCGGGGATGGTCACGCGCTTGGACCACGACCACCTCACGCCCCGCTTCTCCGTGTCGATCGCCGGCGAGCTCGACGATCTGCTGCACCAGGAAGGGGCGCTCTGAGCAGGGTGCTCGCGGCCGATGCCGGGCTCGCCCGACGCGCTCCACGCTGCCCGACCGGGCTGCCAGTAGCCTGGCCACCGTTCGAGACCACGTCCGGGTAACGAGGGAGAGCACCGACCGATGAGCACCAAGCGAGAGAAGCAGCTGGCGTACTCCGAGCTGCAGGACAAGATGCTCGAGGAGGGTGTTCGCCGGAAGAAGGCGGCGAAGATCCTGGCCGTCCTCCGCCACTTCCTCGGACGGTCCGACCTCGACGGCCTGGTCGCGCTCGACCTGGGCTGCTCGACCGGGTTCATCAGCGACGAGCTGCGGGCCGCCGGCGCGCAGGTCATCGGCGTCGACATCGACGTTCCCGGTCTTGCCGCGGCCCACGCCCACTTCGGGTCGAGCATCGGCTTCACCTGCGCCGACGGGGAGAAGCTCCCGATGGCCGACCGCTCCGTCGACGTGGTGGTCTTCAACCACATCTACGAGCACGTCGTCGACGCCGACGCCGTCATGGACGAGATCCGCCGCGTCCTGAAGGACGACGGCGTCGCCTACTTCGGGTTCGCCAACCGGCTCGGCATCGTCGAGCCGCACTACAAGCTGCCGTTCCTCTCGTGGCTCCCCCAGGGCCTGGCAGACCGCTACATCTCGAAGGCCGGCAAGGCCGACCACTACTACGAGAAGTTCCGCGCCAGGCCGGGCCTGAAGCGGATGGCCGCCGGCCTCAACATCTGGGACTACACCTACCCGGTGCTCACGGACTCGGCCACGTTCCAGTCCGACGACATGGTCCCGTCACGGCTGGCGCACGCCCCCCTCGCGTTCTGGAAGTCGCTCGCCCCGATCCTGCCGACCTTCATCTGGGTCGGCACGCGGTCCTCCGCGGTGCCGGCCGGGCCGCAGACCGCGGTGGCGCCCAGGCGCATCCTCAGCGCCTGACCGCCCCGCTCAGGCGAGCACGCTGGTCAGCAGGTCGACGTACCGGTCGCCGACCCGCTCGACCGAGAACGACTCCGCACGCTCGGCCGCGGCCGAGCCCAGCCCTCCGACCCGCTCCCGATCGGCCTCGAGGTCGCGCAGGCAGGCCGCGAGCCGGTCGGGGTCGCCGCTCGGGACGAGGATGCCGCTGACGCCGTCGACGACGGCCTCGTTGAGTCCGGGCAGGTCGGAGGCGACGATCGCGCAGCCCGAGCCCATCGCCTCCAGCATCGCGACCGGGAGCCCGTCCTTGTCGCCCGAGGCCGCCGCGACGGACGGGACGACCACGATGTCGGCCTCGGCGTAGGCCCGAGCGAGGTCGGCGCGGCCGAGCTGGCCGACGAACCTGACGTCCAGCCCGCCCGCCTGACGCTCCATCTCGGCGCGCAGGGGGCCGTCGCCGACGGCGGTCAGGGAGACAGGTACGTCGAGCCCTCGGAGCGCGGAGAGCAGGACGCCGAGGCCCTTCTTCTCCACCATGCGGCCGACGAAGAGCAGCCGCAGGGCCGGTCCGGTGCCGCGAGCGACCTTCGCACTGTCGCGGAAGGCGGAGAGGTCGGCGCCCATCGGCGAGACCCGCACGTCGCGCCCGCCGAGCTCGCGCACGATGTCGGCCATCTCCTCGTTCATCACCGTCACGGCGCGCGAGCCGCGCACGACCCACGCCTTGAGGCGCTGCAGCACGCCGGCCCGGAGGGCGTACAGGTCGCCGCCGAGGGTGGTCACGATGCGGGGCACCCGCGGAGCGACGAGAGCGAGGACCAGACCCTGGGGGATGATCCAGTGCGCGTGCACGACGTCGGGGCGGAACTCGCGGACCGCCCGCCTGACCGCCAGGCTCTCGGCCACGAAGAACGGGAGCACCTGCAGCCACCGGCTCCGGCGTGAGCGGAGGTTCTCGATGATCGCGCCGCGGGCCAGGTCCTCCCAGCGGCGCGGGAAGTAGGCGAAGCGGCGGACCGTCAGCGCGCCCTCCTGCTCCGTCGCCGGGGCCCCCGGCACCCGTGGGACCACGACGAGCGTCTCGAACGCCTCCGACTCCCGAATGGCCAGGTCACGCACGAATGCCGGCGTCCCGTCGTCGGGTGTGCCCGGGTACGTCGACGCGAGCACGAGGAGGCGTGGGATACGGTTCATCGTCCGCCGCAGATCAGGAGAAGCATGCCCGCATCATCTCAGACACCGGACACGGTCGTCGTTGGAGCCGCCGGCTTCATCGGCCGTGCGCTGGCGTCCCGCCTCGACACTCTGGACGTGCCGAACGTCCGTGCCGGCAGGAGTGAGACGGCGCCGAACTCGATCCACCTGGACCGGATCGCCGCTGCGCGGACCGTGTTCTGGACGGCCTCCTCGATCAACCCGAAGATCGCGGCCGAGTCACCGGACCTCGTCGTCGCGGACCGGCGTGCCTTCAGCGACTTCCTCGACGCCCTCGAGGAGCGCGAGAGCGCGGCCCGGGTCGTGTTCTTCAGCTCCGGTGGCACCGTGTACGGCGCTGCGCCGCCACCGTTCCACGAGACGACCACGCCGCATCCGACGACGGCGTACGGCGAGGCGAAGCTCGCCCTCGAGGACATGCTGCTGAGCCGCCGGGAGTCCGGCGTCGCCGTACGCATCGCCAACGCCTACGGCCCCGGCCAGCACCCTGCCCCCGGGCAGGGCGTGATCGGGCACTGGCTGCGGGCCCTCGCCCGTCACGAGCCGATCAGCGTCTACGGCGACCTGGCCGCGGCTCGCGACTACCTCTACATCGACGACCTCGTCGACGCGCTCGTGCGACTGCGCGACGTCGAGTCCGTTCCGCAGGTGCTCAACCTCGGCTCGGGGCGGCCGACCACGCTCGGCGAGATCCTCGAGGTCATCGAGTCGGTGAGCCACGAGCACCCCGCCGACATCCAGCACTCACCGGCGCGCAGCTTCGACCTCGAGCGGGTGTGGCTCGACGCGACGCGCGCGCACGACGCTCTCGGCTGGCGTGCGGCTGTCGACCTCCAGACCGGCGTCCAGGCGATGTGGCAGTGGGTCCTGTCCAGCGCTGCGAGCAGCGACCGGTGACCGAGACCGTCCCCACGGCCCGGAAGGACTCGACCGCGCGAAGGGTCGTCAAGTACGGCGTCGCCCTGATCGCCGTCGGACTGCTGGCCGTCACCATCTGGAGCCAGCGCGAGAGCTTCGCCGAGAGCCTGCGACGGCTCGGCTGGCGTGACCTGGTGCTGGCCGCGGCCGCGGCTGCGGCCGCCCTCGCCGCCAGCGGCCTGAGCTGGCGGGCCAGCATGATCGCGGTGGCGCCGCACCACAAGCTGCCCCTGCGCGAGTCCGCCCGTGTCTTCTTCCTCTCGCAGATCGGGAAGTACGTCCCGGGGAGCGTCTTCCCGATGCTCATGCAGATCGAGCTGACCCGCAGGCACGGCATCTCCCGCACCGCGAACGCCGCGGGCATGCTCGTCGCGATGCTCGTCGGCCTGGTGACGAGCGGGCTCGTCGGGGTCGGTGCGCTGACGCTCGTCAACCGCGAGGCCGTGCAGACCTACTGGTTCGTGCTCATCGTGCTCCCGATCGGCGTCATCCTGCTGAAGCCGACGATCCTCGCGCGCTTCGTCACGCTCCTCGCCAAGCTGCTCCGGCGCGACGTGCGCCTCGACCCGCCCGAGGCGCGGCACCTGCTCATCGCCGCCACCTGGTCGCTCACGTCGTGGCTCCTCTTCGGCCTGCAGGCGTGGATCATCGCGAAGGACATCGCCTCCGGCGGGGACGTGACGTACCTCCAGGCGACGGGGGCCTTCGCCCTGGCCTGGCTGGTCGGCTTCCTGGTCGTGATCTCCCCCGCCGGCGTCGGGGCCCGTGAAGGGGTGCTCGTCGTCGCGTTCAGCGGGTCCCTCACGACGGCCGAGGGTCTCGCCTTCGCCGTGGTGAGCCGACTGGTCCTGACCGCCGTCGACGGCCTCGCCGCCCTCTTGGGCGCCGCGCTGCGACCTCACCACCCCGCGGGCGACGACGCCTGAGGGTTCCATCCGTCCGCTGGGTATATTCCTGGCCGGACTCGGTCGGGGCGCCGCCCGCGACACCTCGAGAATGGAAGAGAGCAGGACATGGGCCTCAAGCAGGTGCGAGCTCAGATCGACAAGGATCTGGGGAACTCCGCCGACCGCCAGTTCTTCTCCCCGGCGGTCTACAGCCAGTACCAGGTGACGCTGCCGCTCATCCGCGCGAACGCCCGCGGCCGCTTCATCGACCTGGGCTGCGGCGAGATGCCCTACCGCCCGTACGTCGAGCCGCAGACCGACGAGTACCACACGTTCGACATCGAGGAGCGCACCGCCGGAGTCACCTACGTCGGTGACATCCAGTCGATGCCGCAGGTGCCGTCGGCGTACTACGACACCGCGGTCTCGCTCGAGGTCTTCGAGCACGTGCCGGACCCGCGTGCGGCCGCAGCGGAGGTCTTCCGCGTGCTGCAGCCCGGCGGCACCTTCATCATGTCGGTGCCGCACATGAGCCGGCTCCACGAGGAGCCGTACGACTTCTTCCGCTACACCAAGTACGGCGTGCGCCGCATCCTCGAGGACGCCGGGTTCACCGACGTCGAGGTCACCAAGCGCGGCGGCCTGCTGTCCTTCGTCGGCCACCAGGTCTCCACGGCGATCCTCACGCTGACCTGGCGCATCCCCGGCGTACGCCGCCTCGGCTGGACCCTCAACAAGTGGCTGGTCACGCGTCTCGCGTACTCCGTCGACTCCCGCCTGGACCGCGGCGGCCTGTTCGCGATGGGCTACACGGCGATCGCGAAGAAGCCCGCCTGAGCCGGTCCGGCGAGGGCGCTGCGAGCCCGGGCAGCGGCCCGGCTGCGGCCCGTCGCTCTCCGACGCGCGCGTCGGCGGCTTCGTGCAGGATTGCGCTCGCCCTAGACTCGTCCGGTACCACTGCGCCTGATCGAAGCCGAATGAGGTCCCTGTGAAGCTTGTCGTCCAGATCCCCTGCCTGAACGAGGAGGAGACCCTCCCGTCGGTGCTGGAGAGCATCCCCACCGAGATCCCGGGGATCGACGAGATCGTCGTCCTGATCGTCGACGACGGCTGCAGCGACCGCACGGTCGAGGTCGCGCGCGAGCACGGCGTGACCGAGTTCGTCCACCACGTCCGCAACCAGGGCCTCGGGCGGTCCTTCCACGACGGCGTGGTCCGGGCGCTGGAGCTCGGCGCCGACATCGTCGTCAACACCGACGGCGACAACCAGTACCCGCAGGACCGGATCACCGACCTGGTCCAGCCGATCATCCACCGCCAGGCGGACATCGTCATCGCCGACCGTCAGGTCGACCTCGTCGAGCACTTCTCCGGGCTGAAGAAGGTGCTGCAGAAGGCGGGCAGCACCGTCGTCAACCGCGCGGCCGGCACCAAGCTCCCCGACGCGGCGAGCGGCTTCCGGGCGTACTCGCGCGAGAGCCTGATGCTGCTCAACACGATCACGCGGTTCAGCTACTGCATGGAGACGATCATCCAGGCGGGCAACAAGAACATGCGGATCGCGAGCATCCCGGTGCTCACGAACCCGAAGACGCGCGAGTCGCGGCTCTTCAAGTCGATGCCGGAGCACATCGCCAAGTCCGGCGCCGCCATCGTGCGCTCGTTCATGATGTACAAGCCGTACGTCATCTTCGCGTGGCTGACCGCGATCTTCGGCGTGCTCGGCGTGATCCCGTTCGCTCGGTACGGCGTCCTCTGGCTGCGCGACACCGAGGGTGGCCACCTGCAGTCGCTCCTGCTGGGTGCGCTGCTGCTGATCATGGCCTTCATGAGCCTGATGCTCGGGGTGATCTCCGACCTGATCCGGACCAACCGGATCCTCATCGAGGACACCCTCGAGCACACGAAGAAGATGCGCTTCGGGAAGTCCGGCACCGAGCTCCTGCTCGACCAGACCTCCGAGCCGGACTTCGACTGGCCGCGCCACCACACGCGCTCCGTCTGACCGCGCGTCGCGCCGCGGACCCTCGACCGCGGGTCAGCGCGCGAGCTTCGCCCTGAGCCGCTCGGCGACGAAGTCGGGCACGAACGCGGAGATGTCACCTCCGAAGCCGGCGACCTCCTTGATCAGGCTCGACGACACGAACGCGTTGCCCGTCGCGCCCGGCAGGAAGACCGTCTCGATGCCGGTCAGGTGGACGTTCATCTGCGCCATCGGCAGCTCGTACTCGTAGTCCGTCGCACCGCGCAGGCCCTTGACGATCGCGATCGCGCCGATCTCGCGGCAGAAGTCGACGATCAGCCCGCTGAAGCCCGAGACGCGCACGTTGTCCCACGGCCGCACCGCCTCCTCGAGCATCGCCAGGCGCTCGTCGGGGTCGAACAGCCGGTTCTTGGAGACGTTGACCCCTGTCGCGACGACCACCTCGTCGAACAGGCCGGCCGAGCGGCCGATGATGTCGAGGTGACCGGTGGTCACGGGGTCGAAGGAGCCGGGACAGACGGCGCGACGCATGGCGGACAGGCTACTCATCCCTCGGTCGCCTCGGCGTACCAGAGGCGGGTCTCGCCGTACTTCTTCTCGCGCAGCAGCGCCACGCCCACGGGCCAGACGGGCTCCGGGCTGCGCCTGGCGCGCTCGACGACGACGAGACCTCCCGGGGCGAGCCAGCCGTTGGCCGCGAGCAGCGCGAGGTCGTGGGCGAGCGCCTCCTCGTCGAGGGGGTAGGGCGGGTCGGCGAAGACCACGTCGTAGGCCGACCGCGGCCGTCCTGCCAGCACGGACGAGGCCGAGGCGGCGATCACCTCCGCGTCGGCGAAACCCAGCTCACGGGCGTTGGACGCCACGAGCGCCGCCGTCCGGCGGTCCGACTCGACGAGCGTGACCGCGGTGGCTCCCCGCGACCAGGCCTCGAGGCCGATCGCGCCCGAGCCGGCGTACAGGTCGAGGAAGCGCAGGTCGTGCAACGACCCCGCCCAGGACTCGAGCGCCGAGAACAGCGCCTCCCGCACCCGGTCGCTCGTCGGCCGGGTCTGGACGCCCTTCGGCGTCGCGATCCGACGGCCGCCGGCGGCGCCTCCGATGATCCGCGTCACGATCGCTCCAGGAACTGCGCACCCTCGGTGCGCTCGATCTCGCCCACCATGTGCGCCAGCTCCGGCGCGCCGGCGAGGTCCGGGTCGTTGTCCAGCAGGGTGGCCGCCGCCGCGCGCGCGTCGACGATCGTCCGCTCGTCGCGCAGGACGCGCAGGTTCTGCAGGCTGGAGAAGCGGCCGGACTGCGAGGCGCCCAGGATGTCGCCCTCGCGCCGCAGCTCGAGGTCGACCTGGCTGAGCGCGAAGCCGTCGTTGGTGCCCGCAACGGCCTCGAGACGGGCGCGCGCGGGCGAGCCGAGCTCGGCGTGGGTCACGAGCAGGCACAGGCCCGGCAGCCCGCCACGCCCGACCCGGCCGCGCAGCTGGTGCAGCTGCGAGACGCCGAACCGGTCGGCGTCCAGGATGACCATGGCGGTCGCGTTGGCGACGTCGACACCGACCTCGATCACGGTCGTGGACACGAGCACATCGATCTCGCCGGCGGCGAAGGCGCGCATGGTGCGGTCCTTCTCGTCCGGCGGGAGCTTGCCGTGCAGCAGTCCGACCCGGAGGCCGTGCAGGGGCCCGTCGGCCAGCTGCTCGGCGACGTCCACGACGGCGCTCAGCGACCCCGGCGTGGCGAGGACGTTGCCCTCCTCGTCGCGGTCGACGGCGTCGCTCTCCCCCTGCTCGTGCTCGTCGCCGCTGATCCGTGGCGCGACGACATAGGCCTGGCTGCCCTTGGCGACCTCCTCGCGGACCCGCTCCCAGACCCGCCCCTGCCACTGCGGGTGCTCCGCCAGCGGGACCAGCGACGTCTGGATGGGCGCTCGTCCGGCAGGCAGCTCGGTGAGGGTGGACACCTCCAGGTCGCCGAAGACCGTCATCGCGACCGTGCGCGGGATCGGGGTCGCCGTCATCACGAGCACGTGGGGAGGAGTCCCCGCCTTGTCGGTCAGCGCGGCCCGCTGCTCGACGCCGAAGCGGTGCTGCTCGTCGACGACGACCAGCCCCAGGTCGAAGAACTGCACCTGGTCCTCCAGCAGCGCGTGGGTGCCGACAACGATCCCGGCCTCCCCCGTCACCAGCCGGCTGAGCGGTCCGGTCCGCTGAGACTTCGTCATCGAGCCGGTCAGCAACTCGACGCCGGTCCCGTCGCTGAACAGCCCCCCGCCGGCGAGGTCGCCGAGCATGGCGGTGATCGAGCGGTAGTGCTGCTGCGCGAGCACCTCGGTCGGCGCCAGGAGCGCCGCCTGGCCCCCGGAGTCGACGACCCGGAGCATCGCCCGCAGGGCGACGACGGTCTTGCCGGAGCCGACCTCGCCCTGCAGGAGACGGTTCATGGGGTGCGGCTGGGCGAGGTCGCGCTCGATGTCCGCCCCGATCGAGTCCTGGCCGACCGTCAGCGCGAACGGCAGGCGCTCGTCGAAGCGGGCCAGCAGGTCACCGCCCCCGGTCCGCGGCACGGCGCCGATCGTGCGGGCGAACTGCCGGCGGCGCGCCAGCACGGTCTGCAGGACGAGCGCCTCCTCGAACCGGAAGCGCCGTTGCGCGGCCTTCACCTGCGCCCAGTCGTCGGGCGCGTGGATCCAGTCGAAGGCCTCGCGCGCGCCGATCACGCCGTACGACGTCCGGATGCTCTCCGGCACGACCTCGGGCACCTCGTCGACCACCGTGCGTGCGAACCGCACCGCACGCATGACCTCCCACGACTCCAGCCCGGCCGTCAGCGGGTAGATCGGGAAGAGCGCGGTGAGCTCCTCCACGGTCATCATCGCCTCGGCGGCCTCGCCGTCGTCGGCGTCGGCATCGCCGAACAGCACGAGCTGGGGGTTGGTCAGCTGCCAGGTGCCGCGGAAGCTGCCGACCTTGCCCATGAACACGCCGCGCGTGCCGGAGGCCAGCCGGCGGGCCTGCCAGTGCGTGACGCGGGGGTTCTTGGCGAAGAACGTCATCTGCAGGCGCGGCCCGTCGGTGCCGAGCACCGTCTCGAGGCGGGCGGCCCGCCGGCCGGTGCGGCGGTCGGTGTACTCCTTCACCTCGCTGCGCACGATCTCCCCCACGACCGTGAGGTAGTCGCCCTCGCGCAGCTCGTCGACCTTGGTCAGGTCGGCGGTGTTGAGGTAGCGGCGCGGGAAGTGCCGCAACAGATCGCCGACCGTGCTCAGGCCGAGGCCCTTGGTGAACTTCTCGGCCGACTTGCTGGCCCCGAGGACAGCGCCGACCGGGGAGTCGAGTGCGATCACAGGCTTCCCCTCTATTCCACGCACATCAGGAGCGGGTATCGGTCCTGGCCCCCGTCGTACACCATGACATCGACAGTCGGGTGGTGCTCCTCCACCCAGGCCGAGCAGGCACGGGCCAGGTCGGCGGCCTCCGCGTGGGCACCGCACACGACGGTGACCAGCTCACCACCGGCGCCCAGCAGGCGACCGAGCACGTCGGTCGCGACCGCCGCGAGGTCGTCGCCGACCACGACGAAGTCGCCGTCGACGACGCCGAGCGCATCCCCGACCTCGCAGGCCCCCGCCATCGTCATCGCGCGCTTCGCCGCGACGGTGACGGCTCCGTGGCGGGCGTGCCGGGCGGTCGCCGTCATCTCGAGCACGTCGCCGTCGAAGGACCTGCCCGGCTCGTGGACGGCCATCGCGGCGAGCCCCTGCACCTGGGCGTGGCTGGGGACCACGGCGACACGGATGCCGTCGTCCGCCTCGGCGGTCCGGGCGGCGACCGCCGCGGCACGGACG
Organism: Nocardioides panacihumi; assembly: GCF_039530925.1. NCBI lineage: Bacteria > Bacillati > Actinomycetota > Actinomycetes > Propionibacteriales > Nocardioidaceae > Nocardioides > Nocardioides panacihumi. The sequence continues at coordinate 598,769 of NZ_BAAAPB010000002.1, forward strand.
GTGTCGGAGTCGTTGGGGAGGACGACGACCTCGGCGGCGCCGCTGCGCCGGATGGCCTCCAGCAGCTGCCCGGCGGCCGGGCGCATCCCGGGACCTCCGTCGACGACCACGGCTCCGGCGTCCTCGAACAGCGCGCGCAGACCCGGCCCGGCCGCCATGGCGACGACCTTGCGCCCCGTCCGCGTCGGCACGGGTGCCTGCGCCGACGCCTGCAGGTGGGTCACCCGGATCCGGTGCGGCCGGCCGGCCGCGACTCCAGCCTCCAGGGCGGCCCCGGCGTCGTCGACGTGCACGTGCACGTTCCACAGCCCGTCGGAGCCGGTGATGACGAGTGACTCGCCGAGGGCGGCCAGCCGCTCACGCAGGGACGCCACGGTGTCAGCGGGGGCGTCGAGGAGGTACATGACCTCGAAGGAGGGTCCGCCCGGGTCGACGGGTGCGCCCGGGTGAGGCGTCGGGATCGTGCGGTGCGGCGTCACCGTGGGAGCCACCGGGCTGGGGCGCCGCCCGGTCAGCGCCGTCTCGGCCGCATCGAGGATCGCGGTCAGACCCCGGCCACCGGCATCGACGACGCCCGCGTCGCGGAGGACAGGCAGCTGGTCCGGCGTACGGGCCAGCGCCTCGCGGGCCGCGGCCGCAGCTGCGCAGAGGACCTCGCCCGTCCTCGGCTCGGGCCCCTTCGCGCGCTCCATGGCGGCCTCGCCCGCCGCGCGCAGCACGGTGAGGATCGTGCCCTCGACAGGCGTGCCGACGGCGGCGTACGACGCCTCGGTGGCCTCCCCCAGCGCCTCCGCGACGACGACGGCCGTCGGCTCCCCCTCGGCCTGGCGCGCCAGCCGCCTGACGACGGCGCCGAGGATCTCGGCCAGGATGACGCCCGAGTTGCCGCGCGCGCCGAGCAGCGCGCCCTTGGCGAAGGCCTCGAGTGCTGCCGTCCGGCCTCGGTCGCCGGCCTCCTGCAGCGCGTCGCGCGCGGCCGACAGGGTCAGGAACATGTTGGTGCCCGTGTCGCCGTCGGGCACCGGGTAGACGTTGAGCGCGTCGATCTCCTCGCGGGCCGCTCCGAGGGCGTCCGTGGCGAGCTCGGCGAAGCGGGCGACGACAGCGAGGTCGAGAGGTCGCGCTGCCGACATGCCTTCTCCTCGCCTTCCCGGTAGCCTGGGTGTCGTCACAGGCTAGTGGTGCCGTCCGGATTTCATCCGGCTGCCCGCCCTGGGATATCCTCGTTCGGTTGCCTGGCGCACTGCGCTGGCGACGACCGACCTAGCATCGAAATCATTCAGGAGTTCACGGTGGCTGCCGTCTGCGACATCTGCGCCAAGAAGCCGGGCTTCGGCAACAACCGGCCGTGGTCCCGCAAGATCACGAAGCGTCGTTTCGACCCCAACATCCAGCGGGTCCGCGCCGTCATCAACGGCACCCCGAAGCGTATGAACGTCTGCACCGGCTGCCTCAAGGCCGGCAAGGTCTCTCGCTGATCTGAGCACGAAGGCCCCGTCAGCGCCCACCAGGGTGCTGACGGGGCCTTCTGCTTGCTGCCGAGTCGGCGCAACATCGCACGCCAGCAAGGCCGAGTCGGCGCAACATCGCACGCCAGCAAGGCCGAGTCGGCGCAACTTCGCACGCGAGCAAGGC
>NZ_BAAAPB010000002.1:600493-679309 GCF_039530925.1 Nocardioides panacihumi
CTCGGCCCCTGTGAGCTGCGAGGTTGCGCCGACTCGGCCCCTGTGCGCTGCGAGGTTGCGCCGACTCGGCGTCAGAAGTGGGTCCAGCCGGTCGGGCCGTCGTAGGCCTCACCGTCGACGGTGACGCCCTCCCCCTCGGACACGCGACCGATCACCCGCCAGCCGTCGGGCAGCGACGCGTCTCCCGGGAACGTCGCGAGGAGCGCGTGGTCGTCGCCCCCGGTGAGCACGAACGAGGCCGGGTCGGCGTTGATCGCGGCGGCGACGGCCAGGAACGGCTCGGGGATCTCCAACGACGACGAGGTGACGTCGACGGCGACCCCGGAAGCGGCGGCCAGGTGCCCGGCCTCGGCGAGCAGGCCGTCGGAGACGTCCACCATGGCGGTCGCTCCGGCGGCGGCCGCGGCCGGACCGGCGTCGTACGGCGGCTCCGGGCGCTGGTAGGCCGTCACCACCGCACGCGGCGAGCGGAAGCCGCGGCCGAGCACGGCGAGCCCGGCCGCAGCCCAGCCCTGACGGCCCGCAAGAGCGAGTACGTCGCCCGGTCGGGCGCCAGACCGCAGCACCGGCGCCTGGGTGAGCGACCCGAGGACCGTCACCGACACGACGATCTCGCTCGACCGGGTCACGTCGCCGCCGACCACGCTGGCGCCCAGCAGCGAGCACTCCTCGGCGAACCCCTCGGCGAACTCGAGCGCCCACCGCACGGGGAGATCGGCCGGAGCGGCGAGGCCGACCGTCAGCGAGTGGGCACGCCCACCCATCGCGTTGATGTCGGAGAGGTTCTGTGCGGCGGCACGGTGTCCGACGTCGGCGGCGGAGGCCCAGTTGCGCCGGAAGTGCCGTCCCTCGACCAGCAGGTCGGTGGAGACCACGACGTGGCCGTTGCGGATCCGGAGCAGCGCCGCGTCGTCACCCGGACCGACGAGCACCTGCTCGCCCTGGGGGAAGCGCTTCGTCAGCTCCGCGATCAGTCCGAACTCACCGATGTCCGCCAGGGTCTGCTCAGCCACGTCCACCATCCCAACACGTCACCGTCGTCGAGGCCGTGTGGGACACGGGTATCGACAGGACTGGCCGTCACGATAGGTTGATCGGCGGACTTAACAGCCCAGTAGCCCCAGCAGTAGGGAGAGCAACATGGTCGTCCAGGCCTACATCCTGATCCAGACCGACGTCGGCAAGGCCGCTGACGTCGCCACCCAGATCGCGCAGATCAAGGGAGTCACGCTGGCCGAGGACGTCACGGGTCCCTACGACGTGATCGTGCGCGCCGAGGCACGCAACGTCGACGAGCTCGGCAAGCTCGTCGTCGCGAAGGTTCAGACCCTCGACGGCATCACCCGCACCTTGACCTGCCCGGTCGTCCACATCTGAGCGTGCGCGACCTGCTGCGCCCCGTGCCGCCCGCGGCACGGGGCGCTGCACTTTCCGGGCTCCTGCTGCTGGCCGCGTGCGGCGGTCCGGTCGAGCTGGCCTCCCCGCCCGCGACGGACCGGGACGACTGCGCCGCGCTCGCCGCGAAGCTGCCCCACCGGCTCGCCGACCTGCCACCGGCGGCCTTCACGCCCAAGGACGCGTACGGCGGCGCCTGGGGCGATCCGCCGATGACGCTGACCTGCGGGGTCGGCGTACCTCCCGGCTTCGGTCCGGCGTCCAGCTGCATCACCGCGAACGGCGTCGACTGGTTCGCCTCCGACAAGGAGACCAACGACAACAGCGCCGACATCACGCTGACCACCGTGACGCTGAAGCCGCGTGTGGCCCTCCACGTCCCGGCGCAGTACCGCGGCGGGACGCTCTCCGCAGCGCTGGCCGACCTGGCCGCGCCACTCAAGGGCACCCTCACCGTGGGCACGCGCTGTCAGTGACCGCCAGGTGTGGAACGCTAGGCGACATGAGTGACTTCGACGGGCCGATCGCCGTCATCGCCGGCGGGCTGAGCCACGAGCGTGACGTCTCGTTGGCCAGCGGTCGCCACATGGTCCGCGAGCTGCGAGCGGTCGGCGTCGAGGTGTCGTCGTACGACTTCGACCGCAACCTGCTGCACCACCTCGAGCGCGACAAGGTGGTCGCCGCCGTGCCCGTCCTGCACGGACAGTTCGGCGAGGACGGCGAGATCCAGACCCTCCTCGAGCTGATCGGCCTGCCCTTCGTCGGCTCCTCATCGCGGGCCTGTCGCGTGGCCTTCGACAAGGGCACCGCGCGCGAGCTCCTGCGGCGTGCCGAGATCCCCGTCCCCGAGAGCGTCGGCCTCTCGGCCCAGACATTCCGCGACATCGGGGCGACCGCGCTGATGGAGCACGTGATGGAGCGCCTCGGCGAGCGCGTGGTCGTGAAGCCGACCCGGGGCGGCTCCGCTCTCGGCGTGACGGGCGTCGACGGGCTCGCCGAGCTGCCCTCGGCACTCGTCGGCACCTACGCCTACTACGACGAGGCGCTCATCGAGCTCTTCTACCCGGGCGCCAACGTGTCCGTCGTCGTGCGCGACACCGACGCCGGCGTGACACCCCTGGCGCCGATCGAGATCGACTTCGTCAAGGGTCACGAGTTCGACTTCTCGGCCCGCTACACCGCCGAGTTCGTCGGCCTCCGCACGCCGGACTTCGACCCGGCGGTCGTGGAGGAGCTGGGCCGGACCGCCGTACGTGCCCACGAGGTGCTCGGCCTGCGCGACGTCTCGCGCTCGGACTTCATCGTCTCCCCCGACGGCTCGTTCGTGGTCCTCGAGACCGCGATCACCCCGGGCACGACGGAGACGTCGGTCTTCCCCTTCGCCTGCACCGCATCCGGCACGACCCTCGGTGAGGTCACCCGGGATCTGCTCACCCGGGCGCTCGCCCGCTGATCCCTCGCCGAGTCGGCGTTCAGCGCAGCCCGGTCGGACGCTCCAGCGCGAGCTGGATGAGCTCGTCGACGAGGTCGGTGTAGGTGAGCCCGCTGGCCTCCCACATCTTGGCGTACATCGAGATCGGCGTGAACCCGGGCATCGTGTTGATCTCGTTGATCACGATCTCGCCGTCGGGCGTCACGAACGAGTCGACCCTCGACAGGCCCTCGGCGCCGATCGCCTCGAACGCACGGACGGCGATGTCGCGGATCCTCTCGGCGACGTCGTCGGGCAGGTCCGCCGGAGCGTTCGTGCGGGCCTGGGAGTCGGAGAGGTACTTCGCCTCGAAGTCGTAGAAGTCGGCCGAGTCGTGGTCGACGACGATCTCCCCGGGGACCGAGGCGCGCGGCGGGCCCCCGTTGCGGCCGCCGAGCACGGCGCACTCGATCTCGCGGCCGTCGACCCCCTGCTCCACGAGCACCTTGGGGTCGTGGAAGCGGGCCTCCTCGATCGCGTCGGCGAGCCCGGTCAGGTCGTCGACCCGGGTGACGCCGAGCGACGAGCCGGCGCGGGCGGGCTTCACGAAGACCGGGAACTTCAGCGCGGACTGCACCCGCTCGATCACCTCGGACTGGCTCTGCTCCCAGTCACGCGGCTTGACGACGACGTACGGCCCGACCGGCAGACCGTGGCCGGCGAAGACGAGCTTCATGTAGTGCTTGTCCATCCCGACGGCCGACGCGAGCACGCCGGCGCCGACGTATCGGACGCCCGCCAGCTCGAGCAGACCCTGGATGGTGCCGTCCTCGCCGTACGGCCCGTGCAGCAGCGGGAAGACGACGTCGATCTCGCCGGCCTCGCCGAGACTGGCGACCTCGCGGCCGGACTCGCGGGTGACCTCGGGCAGGTGGCCGGAGGTGAGCTCCCAGTGGGACGCGTCGCCCGAGGCGAGCACCCACTGGCCCTCGCGGGTGACGCCGATCGGGACGACGTCGTACTTGTCGGCGTCGATCGCCTTCATCACGCCGGCCGCGGTCGCGGCGGAGATCGCGTGCTCGCCCGAGCGGCCACCGAAGACGAGGGCCACGCGGACCTTGCGGGCAGGGGTGTCGGTCATAGCGTTCGACCTTACTGAAGGGTCGAGGCGACCTCGTCGAGGCGCGCCCCGCGGGACGCCTTGAAGAGAACCGCGTCACCCTCCGAGACGTGCTCGCGCACCCACGCCACCGCGGCCGCGTTGTCGGGGACCAGCGTGCTGCGCGCGCCGGCGCCGACGGCGATCCCGCGGGCGCCGTCACCGACCACCAGCACCTGGTCGATCCCGCGCTGGGCCGCGTAGGCGCCGACAGCCTCGTGCGCGGCAGCGCCGGAGTCCCCGAGCTCGAGCATCTCTCCGAGCACGGCGACCGTCCGGCGTACGTCCGGGGCGACGCCGATCGAGGCGAGTGCGTCCAGCGCGGCGCGCATCGACTCGGGGTTGGCGTTGTAGGAGTCGTTGAGCACGATGACGCCGTCGGCCAGCTCACGCAGCTCCATGCGCCACTGCGACAGGGTCGTGACGCTGGAGAGCGCCTCGCCGATCTCTGCGGGCGCGAGTCCGGCAGCGAGCGCGGCGGCGGCCGCCGCGGCGGCGTTGAGCGCCTGGTGCGCGCCGACGACCTGCAGCGTGACCGGCACCGACCCCTGCGGCGTCGCCAGCGTGAACGACGGGCGGCCGAGGCGGTCGAGGCGCAGCCCCTCGACGCGTACGTCGGCCTCCTCCCCCGTGCCGAACGTCACCACCGGTGCCGCCGTGAGACGTGCCATGCCCGCGACCCGCTCGTCGCCGGCGTTCAGGACCGCGGCTCCGGTGGGCGCGAGCGCCTCGACGAGCTCACCCTTGGCCTCGGCGATCGCCTCCTGCGAGCCGAACTCCCCCAGGTGCGCCTGCCCGACGTTGAGGACGACGGCGATGTCCGGCGGGACCAGCCTGGTCAGCTCGGCGATGTGGCCCTTGCCGCGCGCACCGAGCTCGAGCACCAGGAAGCGGGTGTCCGGCTCGACGCGCAGCGCCGTGAGCGGCATCCCGAGCTCGTTGTTGAACGATCCCCTCGTCGCGACGGTCGGCGCGGCGTGTCCGAGCACGGCGCCGAGCAGGTCCTTCGTGGACGTCTTGCCCTGGGAGCCCGTCAGCCCGACGACGGTGAGCCCGCCGGTGCGGCGCACCTCGGCGACGACGTACGCCGCCAGCTGCTGCAGCGCGTGCCTGGTGTCGTCGACCACCACCGTCGGCAGCTCCGTCGGGCGACTGCCGAGCACGGCGACCGCGCCCGACTCGCCCGCCTGCGCGGCATGGTCGTGACCGTCGACGCGCTCTCCCACGAACGCGACGAACAGGCTCCCCGGGCCCGCCTCGCGGCCGTCCAGCACCACGGGCCCGGTCACGGTGACGGGACCGGCCTGCCCGACGACCTCACCACCGACGACGTCGGCGATCTGCGCCAGCGTCATGGCGATCATGCGGTCCCTCCACGGACGATCCCGGGCATCTGACTCATGGCTCCTGACCCTAGTGTGTGTCCCATGGCCGACCACCCGAAGCCCGCCACGCTCCGCCCGTCCACCGTGACGGTCCACGCCGGACGGCCGCCGCACGAGCCGGACCAGCCGCTCAACGTGCCGATCACGATGGCATCGACGTACGTCGGTGGCGGCGACAAGGAGTACGGCCGCTACACCAACGACGCCTGGGTGGCGTTCGAGGACACCCTCGGGGCCCTCGAGGGGGGCAAGGCACTCGCGTTCGCCAGTGGCCAGGCGGCGACCGGCGCGCTGCTCGACCTCGTCGGGCATGACAGCGTCGTCGTGGCCGGTCAGTCCTACCTGGGCACCATCGGCCAGCTCGCCGACCGGGAGTCGCGCGGCCGCGTGAAGACGCGCCTCGTCGACGTCACGGACACCGACGCCGTGGTCAAGGCGCTCGACGAGGACACTGCGCTGCTCTGGCTGGAGTCGCCCACCAACCCCGGCATGGAGGTCGCGGACCTGCCGGCCCTCATCGCGGCGGCGCACGAGGTCGGCGCGCGCGTGGTCGTCGACAACACCTTCGCCACCCCGATCCTGCAGCGGCCGCTCGAGCTGGGCGCGGACATCGTGCTCCACTCGGCGACCAAGTACCTCGCCGGCCACTCCGACGTCATCATGGGCGCGGTCGTCGTCGGCGACCCGTCGCTGTGGGACGTCCTCAAGTCGCGCCGCGACCTGTACGGCGCCATCCCGGGTCCGTTCGAGGCGTGGCTGGCCCTGCGAGGGCTGCGCACCCTCGCGCTGCGGATCGAGCGGGCCTCGGCCAACGCTGCCGAGCTGGCTCGCCGGCTCGAGACACACCCCGTCGTCACCGACGTGCGCTACCCGGGGCTCGGTGCGGTCGTCTCGATCGTGCTCCCGACACCCGAGCAGGCCGACCTGCTCACCCACGGCACGCTTCTGTGGGTGCACGCCACCTCGCTGGGCGGGGTCGAGTCGACGTTCGAGCGACGCCGCCGCTGGAAGGGCGAGGGGCGCGAGGTGCCCGAGGGTCTGGTGCGGCTCTCCGTGGGGATCGAGGACGTCGAGGACCTCTGGGCGGACCTCGAGGCCGGCCTGGACCGCGCCGCGGCGGCCGGCTGAGCGGACCGACCCAGGGAAGAGTCGTCGTCACCCGGGGAAGAGCGGAACTTCCGGGGTGTCATGACGGCCCGGAAGTTCCGGAGTCCCCGGTTAACCGGGGACTCCGCCCCCTACTCGGTCTCGGCCTTCGTCGGCCGGCCGAGCACCTCGTCCATCATCTCGGCCGCGGTCATCCTGCCGGCGACCACGTCGTCGACGTACTGCGCCACCGGGGCGTCCACGTCGTGCCGAGCCGCGAGCTCACGCAGCGAGTGGCACGACTTCGCACCCTCGGCGACCTGCCGGGTGTGGGCGACGATGTCGCTGACCGTCATGCCCCGGCCGAGCTTCTCCCCGAACGTCCGGTTGCGCGAGAGCGGCGAGGAGCAGGTGGCGACCAGGTCGCCGAGGCCGGCGAGGCCCATCAGCGTCAGCGGGTTGGCGCCGAGCTTGACGGCCAGCCGCGCGGTCTCGGCCAGCCCGCGGGTGATCACGGACGCTGCCGTGTTGTCGCCGAAGCCGAGCCCGACGGCCATGCCGGAGGCGAGCGCGACGACGTTCTTGTAGGCGCCGCCGATCTCGCACCCGATCACGTCGGGTGAGGTGTAGGGCCGGAACGCCGGGCTGTGCACCCGCGCCTGCAGCATCTGCGCGACGCCCTCATCGGTGCACGCGACGACCCCGGCCGCCGGCTCGCGGCGCGCGATCTCGGGCGACAGGTTCGGGCCGCTGACCACGGCGATCCGCTCCGGGCCGGCGCCGGTCACCTCCGCGATGACCTGGCTCATCCGCTCGAGCGTGCCGAGCTCGACGCCCTTCATGAGCGAGACGAGGACGGCACGGTCGGGCAGGAACGGCGCCCACTCGACGAGGTTGTCCCGCAGCGTCTGCGACGGAGCCGCGAGCACGACGACGTCCGCCTCGTGCACGGCCTTCTCCACGTCGTGCGTGGCCTCGATGGCCGGCGGCAGCTGGATGCCGGGGTGATACTCCGGGTTCTCGTGCTGCTCGTTGATCGCCTGGGCGACCTCCTCGCGACGCGCCCAGATGGTCACGTCGTTGCCGGCGTCGGCGAGCACGATCGAGAACGCGGTGCCCCAGGATCCCGCGCCGAAGACGGCGACGCGGCCCGTCACTTCTTGGGCTTCTTGTTCGGGTTGCCGGTCGCGCTGACGCCGGCCTTGCGCGGGTCGAAGAGCTCGGCCGGGCGCTGCTCGCCGCGGACCTCGGCCACGAGGTCGACGATCGCGTCCATGATGCGGTGCGTCGCCTCGGCGACGACCTGGACCGTGTGCTCCTGCGGGATCAGGTCGGAGAGGTCGACGGGGTCGCCAACCTTCATCCGGACCGTCTTGCGCGGGAACGGGTGCGGCTTGGTCGAGTACGCCGGGAGCAGCTCCTGCGCGCCCCACTGCCCGACCGGGATGACCGGTGCACCGGTCTCGAGGGCGATCCGGGCGGCACCGGACTTGCCGACCATCGGCCAGCCGGCGGGGTCCTTGGTGATCGAGCCCTCGACGTACACGACCACGAGCTCACCGGCGTTGACGGCCTTGACCGCCTCGTCGAAGGCGCGCGCACCGGCCGTCGCGCGCTCCACCGGGATCTGGCCGGCCGCGCGCAGGAACCCCGCGAGCCACTTGTTCTTGAACAGCCCTGACTTGGCGAGGTAGCGCGACTGCCGCCCGTAGTCCCAGGTGATGTGGGCCGCCGTCATCGGATCGATGTGCGAGACATGGTTGAGCGCGAGGATGCAGCCGCCCGTCTCAGGGATCTTCTCGCCCCCGTCCCACTGCTGCTTGGTGGTGGCGAGGAGGACAGGCTTGACGATCGGGACCGCGATCCACCAGGCCCAACCACGCTTCTGCTTCAGGTTACGGAACTTGCCCACGAGGATGGAGGCTACCGGTCCCCCACCGCGTTCGAGGTGATGCGGCACCTGGGAAGATCGACGGCGATGCCCACGTACGTCGTCCTCCTCCCCGTGAAGCCGCCCGCCCGCGGCAAGTCGCGGCTCTCCAGCCTCCCCGACGCGGTACGCCGCCGGCTCGCCGAGGCCTTCGCCCTCGACACGGCCGCCGCCTGCCTGGCCGCCGAGACGGTCGGCGCGGTGCTGGCCGTGACCGACGACGCGGGCTTCTCGACCGAGCTGACCTCGATCGGGTGTGTCGCGATCCCGGACGGGGTCGTCGACGACCTCAACGGCACGCTCGTCCAGGCGGCTGCCGAGGCGAGCCGGCGCTGGCCTGGCCTCGTGCCGGTCGCGCTCACGGGCGACCTCCCGGCACTGCGCCCGGACGACCTCGACACGGCGCTCAGGTCGGTGCCGGCCGGCCGGCCGGCGTACGTCTCGGATGCCGACGGCGTCGGCACGACCCTCTACACCGCCGCCGTCGAGGACTTCGCGCCGCGCTTCGGCGACGGCTCCCGGGAGGCGCACGACCTGGCCGGTGCCTGGCCCGTGCCCGGCCCGCTGGCGACGCTGCGCCGCGACGTCGACGCGCTCGACGACCTGCGGGCCGCGGCGATGCTCGGGCTCGGCGCACGTACGGCGGCGGTCGTCGCGGAGCTCGACCTCTCCTGACGGCCGCCGGCCGTCGTCAGGCGTCCGGGGTAGCGCTCTTCTTCGCCGCCGACGTCGTGGCCGTCGTCTTCGTGGCGGTCGTCTTGGCAGAGCTCTTCTTGGCCGTGCTCTTCTTTGCCGTGCTCTTCTTGGAGGTCTGCGCAGCCGCGCCCGAGGAGGCCGTCACCTTTGCCGGCGCTGCCTTCGTGGTGGTCGCCTTCGCGGCGGTCGCCTTCTTCGCCGTGGCCTTCTTCGCCGTGGCCTTCTTGACGGGCGCCTTCTTCACGGGCGCCTTCTTGGCGGCTGTGGTCTTCGTGGCCGCTGACGTCTTCTTGGCCGTCGCTCCCTTGGCGGCGGCGACCTTGACCGGGGCAGAGGAGTCCGACGTGTCGGCCTCGACCTTCTTGCCTGGCAGGGTCGTCAGCGCGAGCTTGGGCAGCTTCTTGACGCCGGAGACCACGTTCTTGAGGTCGGCTCCGGCGTTGAACTTCGGGACGAAGGTCTTCCTCGTCCTGATCTCCTCGCCGGTCTGGGGGTTGCGGACCGTGCGCTCCGGCCGCAGCCTCTTCTCGAAGGAGCCGAAGCCGGTGATGGCGACCTTCTCACCCCGCGCGATCTCGCGGGTGATGGTGTCGAGCACGGACTCGAGCGCGTGGGCAGCGGCCTTCTTGTTGCCGTCGAACCGCGCCGCCAGCGCGTCGATGAGCTGAGACTTGTTCACGATCGACCTTCCTTACGACTCCGTACGACCCGGATGCCGGGCCCGTGCCCGGCGTACTACGTCGCACGCTAACGACGTCGACCCCCGGCCCGTCACCATGCGGCGCGTGTTCGTCGGGGAAATATCGGATGGGACGCGGAAGTGCCGGCCCCCGCGGACGGGGACCGGCACTCGCACCGGCGTGACGAGGTCAGAGCGTGGCGGGCTTCCACGACGGACGCGAAGACTCGTACGACGCGATGTCATCCTCGTGCGACAGCGTGATGCCGATGTCGTCGAAGCCCTCGAGCAGGCGCCAGCGGGTGTAGTCGTCGATGTCGAACGAGTCGTGGACCCCCTGCTCGCCGCCGGCGCCCGGCGTGCTGACGGTCTTCGACTCGAGGTCGACCGTGATCTCGCCCCCCGGGTTGTCGTCGAGGTAGTCCCACAGCCGCTGCACGACCTTCTCGTCGACGAGTGCCGTGACCAGGCCGGCCTTGCCGGAGTTGCCGCGGAAGATGTCGCCGAAGCGGCTCGAGATGACCGCCTTGAAGCCGTAGTTCTGGAGCGCCCAGACGGCGTGCTCGCGCGACGACCCGGTGCCGAAGTCGGGACCTGCGACGAGGACGCTGCCGGCGCTGTAGATCGGGTTGTTGAGCACGAAGCCCGGGTCGTTGCGCCAGGCGGCGAAGAGCCCGTCCTCGAAGCCCGAGCGGGTCACCCGCTTGAGGTAGACGGCCGGGATGATCTGGTCGGTGTCGACGTTGCTGCGCTTCAGCGGGACGCCGACGCCGGTGTGCGAGGTGAACTTGTCCATCGTGTGCTCTTTCGTTGGTCGAGTAGCTGCCGAGCGCCAGCGAGGCTGCGTATCGGGACCGGGATCAGGCGTCGGCGCCGACGGGCTCGAGGTCGGCGGGCGAGGAGAGGGTGCCGCGCACGGCTGTCGCAGCGGCCACGAGCGGCGACACGAGGTGCGTCCGGCCGCCCTTGCCCTGCCTGCCCTCGAAGTTGCGGTTCGAGGTCGAGGCCGAGCGCTCGCCCGGCTCGAGGGTGTCCGGGTTCATGCCGAGACACATGGAGCAGCCTGCCCCGCGCCACTCGGCCCCAGCCTCCTTGAAGATCACGTCGAGGCCCTCGTCCTGTGCCTGCAGGCGCACCTTGACCGAACCGGGCACGACGAGCAGTCGCGTGTCGGCGGCGACCTGGCGGCCCTGGATCACGGCGGCGGCCGCGCGCAGGTCCTCGATGCGGCCGTTGGTGCAGGAGCCGATGAAGACCGTGTCGACCTTGATGTCGCGCAGCGGCGTGCCGGCCTCGAGACCCATGTAGGTCAGCGCCTTCTCGGCCGCGACGCGGTCCTGCGGGTCCGCGAAGTCCTCGGGGTTCGGCACCGCGGCGCCCAGCGGTGCGCCCTGGCCCGGGTTGGTGCCCCAGGTGACGAACGGCGTGACCTCGCTCGCGTCGAGGACGATCTCCTCGTCGAAGACCGCGTCCTCGTCGGTGACCAGCGTCTTCCAGTGAGCGACGGCGGCGTCCCAGTCGGCGCCGCGCGGCGCCTCAGGACGGCCCTCGATGTAGTCGAACGTGGTCTGGTCGGGCGCGATGAGGCCGGCCTTGGCTCCCCACTCGATCGACATGTTGCAGATCGTCATGCGGGCCTCCATGGAGAGGTCGCGGATCGCCTGGCCGCGGTACTCCACGATGTAGCCCTGGCCGCCGCCGGTCCCCGTCTTCGCAATCAGCGCGAGGATCAGGTCCTTGGCGGTGACGCCGTCCTCCAGCGAGCCGTTCACGGTGACGGCCATGGTCTTCGGCTTCGCCTGCGGCAGCGTCTGGGTGGCGAGCACGTGCTCGACCTCGGAGGTGCCGATGCCGAAGGCGATCGCACCGAACGCTCCGTGCGTGCTGGTGTGGGAGTCACCGCACACGATGGTCATGCCGGGCTGGGTCAGGCCGAGCTGCGGGCCGACGACGTGGACGATGCCCTGGTTCTCGTCACCGAGCGGGTGAAGACGTACGCCGAACTCGGCGGCGTTCTTCCGCAGCGTCTCGACCTGCGTGCGGCTGACCGGGTCGGCGATCGGCTTGTCCCAGTCGATGGTCGGGACGTTGTGGTCCTCGGTGGCCAGCGTCAGGTCGGGCCGGCGTACCGCTCGTCCGGCGAGGCGCAGGCCGTCGAACGCCTGCGGACTGGTGACCTCGTGGATGAGGTGGAGGTCGATGTAGAGAAGGTCCGGCTCGCCCGGGGTCGACCGGACGACGTGCTCGTCCCACACCTTCTCCGACAGGGTCCTGCCCATGACGATCTCCTCCACTCCACGGTCGTCGTGACCGTCCTCTAGCGTGCTCCTCGGAGCCTACGCTTGCATCCCACTGAGTGAGATATTAGTCTTGCCATATGGACAACGGCAGTGGTGTGGGAGTTCTCGACAAGGCGGCTCTGGTGCTGACCGCGCTCGAATCCGGACCGGCGACGCTCGCCGGCCTCGTCTCCGCAACGGGCCTGGCCAGGCCGACCGCGCACCGCCTCGCGGTCGCCCTCGAGCACCACCGGCTCGTCGCTCGCGACATGCAGGGCCGGTTCGTGCTCGGCCCGCGGCTCGCCGAGCTCTCCGCCGCAGCGGGCGAGGACCGCCTGCTCGCCACCGCCGGCCCCGTCCTGGCGCGGCTCCGCGACATCACGGGCGAGTCCGCACAGCTGTGGCGGCGCCAGGGCGAGTCCCGCGTCTGCGTCGCGGCCGCCGAACGCCCCTCCGGCCTGCGCGACACGATCCCGGTCGGATCGCAGCTCACCATGCGGGCCGGATCCGCCGCGCAGGTGCTGCTCGCCTGGGAGGACCCCGAGCGGATGCACCGCGGCCTGCAGAACGCGGCCTTCTCCGCCGCCGCCCTGTCCGGCATCCGGCGACGCGGCTGGTCCCAGTCGGTCGGCGAGCGCGAGGCCGGCGTCGCCTCGGTCTCGGCCCCGGTCCGCTCCCCCGGCGGCAAGGTCATCGCCGCGGTTTCCGTGTCCGGCCCGCTGGAGCGGCTCTCGCGCCAGCCCGGCCGGATGCACGCCCCGGCCGTCCTCGCCGCGGCCGAACGGCTCTCGGAGTCACTGCGCCGCGCGGCCGAATAGCCCGAGAGGTCAATCCGTCCGGCGCGAGACGTCAATCCCTACGGTCCGAGCCGTCAATCGGTCGTGCACCGTATGAGTCGATTGACGTCTCGGGCCGTAGGGATTGACGTCTCGGGCCGTTGGGATTGACGTCTCGGGCCGGAGGGATTGACGACTCGGGCCGTAGGGATTGACGTCTCGGCGGTCAGACCAGGCGCCCGAGCGCGACGGCCGCACACATCAGTGCAGCCAGCGTCTCACCGTCGTTGATCTCGCCGCGGCCGATCATCGCCATCAGCTCCGGCCAGGCGATCACCTCGATGCCGGCGATGCCCTCCTCAACCATCTCCTCGCCACCGGCGCGGGTGAGGCCGCGCGCGAGGAAGACGTGGCCCGGCGCGTTGCTCACCCCGTTGAGCGAGAAGACGTCACCGAGCGGCTGCCAGTCGTCGGCGACGTAACCGGTCTCCTCCCGCAGCTCCCGCTGCGCGGCGACGAGCGGGTCCTCGCCGTCGGTGCCGCCCGCCGGCACCTCCAGGAGCTCGCGCCCCAGGGCGTAGCGGTCGATCCGCACCAGGACGACCTCGCCGGCGCCGGTGACGGGCACGACGAAGACGGCCGGGTGGCGGACCTCGACCACTCCGTAGATCCCGTCGACGCCGTCGGGCCGCGTGACGTCGTCCTCGCGGACGCGGATCCAGCGGTTCTCGTAGACGGTGCGGGAGGCTCGGGTCTGCCAGGGCATGCGGCCCAGGCTAGAGCCCGGGCCGCACGAGCCTCAGAAGAGCGAGTCCGTCTCGAGGTCGAGGAGCAGCTGCTTGCGCTCCAGACCGCCGGCGTAGCCGGTGAGGTTGCCGTTCGCGCCGATGACCCGGTGGCACGGGATGACGATCGGGATCGGGTTGCGGCCGTTGGCCAGGCCGACGGCGCGCGAGGCCGCGTTGGTCATGCCGAGCCGGTGCGCGATCTCGCCGTACGACGCCGTCTTGCCGAAGCCGACGACCAGGAGCTCCGCCCACACCCGGCGCTGGAACGGTGTCCCGTCCGGCGAGAGCGGGAGGTCGAACTCGGTCAGCGTGCCGTCGAAGTAGGCGCGGAGCTGGCGGGCGCACTCGACGAGCAGCGGATCGTCGTCGTCGCGGTCGCCGAGCGGCCGGCCCGGCGCGGCACGGTTCGTGCCGTCCCGGAACGGCGAGAACTCGATGGCCGTGATGGCGCCGTCGTGCTCGACGAGCCGTAGGTCGCCGACGGGCGAGTCGATCACTGTCCACATCAGGGGGTCTCCTCCAGGTCGAGGTCGAGGCTGTGCCACAGGTGCATGAGGGCGTAGGAGCGCCACGGGCGCCACGCGTCGGGATCGGGGGTGTCGGCCGGCAGGCGACCGGGCGGGTGACCGGGCGGGTGACCCAGCGCTGCGAGCGCACGGCGTACGCCGATGTCGGTCGGCAGGAACACGTCGGGGTCGCCGAGCGCCCGCATGGCGATGTAGTCGGCCGTCCACGAGCCGATGCCGGGCAGCGCCAGCAGGCGGGCACGTACGTCGCCACGGTCGGTGCCGCGGTCGAGGGCGATCTCACCGTCGGCCAGCGCCGCGGCCAGTCCGGCGATCGCCCGGCCGCGGGAGCGCGGCATCGGGAGGGTCTCGGGGTCGACGCCGGCCAGCGTCGCGGCCCGCGGGAAGAGGTGGGTCAGGCCATCGACGCCGGTCTCGACGGGTGTCCCGTGCGCGAGGACCAGGCGCCCGAGGACCGTGCAGGCGCCCGCGACGCTGACCTGTTGGCCGACGACCGTCCGGACCGCGAGCTCGTCGCCGTCGACATGGCCGGCGACCCGCAGGCCGGGGGTGCGACGGACGAGCCGTCCGAGGACGGGGTCGGCGCCCAGCTGCTCACCCACCGCCACCGGGTCGCAGTCGGCGTCGAGCAGGCGACGGGCCCGCTCGACCGCCGCGCCGGTGTCGCGCAGATCGGCGAGGCGGAACGTGGCGTGCACGAACGCGGTCTCCCCCGCGTCGAGCGCATCGGTGAGGTCGAGCCTGACCGAGCCGGGGCCGTGCGGGAGGTCGAGCGTGCGGGCGTACCAGCCCTCGCCGGCGGTCTCCACGCCCGCCACTGCGTGCGCCGCCAGGAATGCGTGCAGCGCCCGCCCGGCGAACGGGGTGCGCACCGCCAGCCGCATCGCGACGGTGCCTGTGCCGACGCCGGCGCCGCTGCCGGGGCGGCGGTCGGCGCCACGCCGGCCGCGCAGGTCGCTCGGCGCCGCGGCGTACACCTCACGCACCGTGTCGTTGAACTGCCGCACGCTGGCGAACCCGGCCGCGAACGCGACGTCGGCGAGCCCGAGCGTCGTGGTCTCGATCAGCACGCGCGCCGTCTGCGCTCGGCGAGCCCGGGCGAGCGCGAGCGGTCCGGCACCGAGCTCGGCGGTCAGCAGGCGGCTCAGGTGGCGTGTCGTGTAGCCGACCCGGCGGGCCAGACCGTCGACGCCCTCCCGGTCGACGACACCGTCGGCGATCAGGCGCATCGCCCGGCCGGCCACCGTGCCGGCCACGTCCCACTCGGGGCTGCCGGGCGTGGCGTCGGGCAGGCAGCGCTTGCAGGCCCGGAAGCCGGCGGCCTGGGCGCTCGCCGCGCTCGGGTGGAACGTGACGTTGCCGAACGCCGGCGTCCGCGCCGGGCACGACGGCCGGCAGTAGATGCCGGTCGTGCGGACGGCCGTGTAGAACGTGCCGTCGAAGCGCCTGTCGCGGCTCTGGACGGCCCGGTAGCACACGTTCGGATCGAGGGACATGTCCTCATCCTCTCCCACGCCACCGACATCATCTAGCGGGATTCGGACACGGTGGCCGGTGACTCGTCGGGCGAACTTCCACCGAGAGTCGCGCGTTGCTGTCAGGATCCGCACATGCCCCCGACCACGGAAGCGCGCGACCGACGCACCGTGCTGATCGTCATCCTGAGCACGCTGCTGGTCCTGGCGGTCGTCACGGCGGGCTCGGTCATGCTCCTCTACCGCCACCTCGACGGCCGACTGGCGGCGGGCGCCGCGATCAAGCACTCGATCAAGAAGTCGCACCAGCCCAGGGCCGCGCTCAACCTGCTGCTCCTCGGCGTCGACACGCGGGCCTGCCAGGGCTGCGGCATCGACACCGAGAAGGGCGCCGACGGCTCTGACACGACGATCCTGCTCCATGTCGCGGCCGACCGCCGGTCGGCGTACGGCATCTCGATCCCGCGCGACGCCCTCGTCGACCGCCCGGCCTGCACCTCCACGAGCGGCAAGCGGACGGCCGCCGCGACCGAGTCGATCTGGAACGCGGCGTTCACCGTCGGCGGGGCGGCGTGCACGGCGCAGCAGCTCGAGAAGCTCACCGGGATCTACGTCGACCACTACCTGACGATCAACTTCGCCGGGTTCATGAAGATGGTGGACGCCGTCCACGGCGTCGACGTCTGCATCCCCGAGGCGATCAACGACGACGCCCACCACATCCACTTCGACGCCGGGCAGCAGGAGCTCACCGGGCGCAAGGCGCTCGACTACGTGCGCGAGCGCTACTCCACGGCCAACTCCGACATCGGCCGGATGAAGCGGCAGCAGGCGTTCCTGGCCTCGCTCATCAACAAGGTGTTCTCCGCCGGCACGCTGACGAAGCCGACCCGGCTCTACGGGTTCGCGGACGCGCTCACGGGCTCGATCACGACCGACCCGGACATCGCGAGCCTGGGCGAGCTCGTCAAGCTCGCCCGGCAGCTGCGACACGCCGACCTCCAGCACGTCCAGTTCGTCACGGTGCCGAACGTCGCCTACGCCAGGGACAGCCCGCACTGGGGCCGGGTGCGCATCCTGCCGAGCGCGAAGCGCCTGTGGAAGCAGGTCGCCGCCGACCGCCCGCTCGGCCGGGGCTTCAGCGGCGACGCGATCTCCGCAGCCGCGCCGCCCAACGCGAGCCGTGCGCCGGGCGGGACCGGCACGCCGAGCAGCTCACCGAGCAGCTCACCGAGCGACTCACCGAGCAGCTCACCCACCTCGACACCGACCCGATCCGCGGCTGACGCAGCGGCCAACGGGCTCTGCGCGTAGCCGACGACGACCTCATCGGCTGGCCGCGATCGCGACAGCGCATCGCACCGTGCACGGCGGCGCGGCACGGTCTACCGTCTGAGCATGCGACCGCCGGCTCCGTGGCACTACGCCCTGTGGCTGCTCGTCGGCGCGCTCGGGGGCCTCGGAGTCCTCTCGCTGCTCACGATCGGCCCGATCCTTCTCCTGGCCGCGGGGGCCGTCACGGTGCTCTGCGTCGTCCTCCGGCTGCTGAACCGGTCTGTCACAGCGGTCCCCGCCGGGGTGGCAGTCCCGGTGCTCTACCTCGCGTGGCTCAACCGCGGAGGCCCGGGCGACGTGTGCGACGCGAACGTCTGCACCGAGGAGTGGAGTCCGTGGCCGATCGTCGCGGTCGCTGCTGTCCTGCTCGGCATCGGGGCCGTCCTGTGGTGGACGTATCCGCGGGTCGTCGTCGCGCTGTTCCCGGGTGCGGCGACGCGTCCCCCGGGGGCGTGACCGTGAGGTTCCACGGCCTCGTCCGCCCCTCCCTGGGCGGACACTCATGACAGCCCTCTACGTCGGGGCCATTGCCGTGGTGCTCGCGCTCTGGCCCGCTCACGCGGGGTGGTCGTGGGCGCGGCCCGGCCGGCGGGACCCGTTCGGGGTGCTGCTGCTCGCCGGGCTCCCGATGGCCGCCGTCATTGCGTTCGTCGCCTTCGCCACCGTCCACCCCGATCCACTGAGCCAGCACGACCCGCTGCCGCGTGGGGATCACGGCGACCTCCGCCTCAGCCTGGTGTTCCTCGTCCTCGAGCTCGCCATGCTCTGGCTCGTCGTGTGCGCACTCGAAGTCGTCCTCGTGCCGATCCGTTCGGTGCGGCGTCGCGCGGTGAGCGCTCGGCCCGGACCGACGTCGGACGGGATCTGACTGGGCGTGTTCCTGCGGCGTGCCGCGTGCCGCAGTTCAGACTGCAGATCGAGTGGTTGCTGATCGTCGCGACGACCGATCCACCATCAACCGATCTCCATCTGCTGGTACGTGGGCGCGAGCTCGTCCCAGCGTTGCTTCCAACCGGGCGCCCCGGCATCGGAGCTCCAGCCCTCCGGATGGACCGGGCCGTCGACCTCCAGCGACCGACCGAGATCCTCGAGGTGGACCCGCCAACCGGAGGCGTGGAACGGGAGACGCATCATCGGCAGGCCGCGCTCCTCCACCACCAGCCGGGTCTTGGCGCCCTCCTCGGTCAGCCATGCCTCGATCTCCCCCTCGTCGTCCGTGCCCGGCTCCGTCGTCAGCAGCAGGTGGTGGGGCGCATCGCACACGTCGACGCGCACCGGACCGGTCCAGCTGCTCGTGAAGACGACCCGGATCGTGCCGCCGACCCGCATGTCGCCGTCGACCCGGGCGATCCAGCGGGCCAGGCGCTCGGGCGTCGTGCACGCCTGCCAGAGGTCGCCGATGTCCGTGTCGTAGAGGTCTTCGACCCGGACTGCTCCGCGGGTCTCGTCGAGTGCGCGCATCGTCGCGATCGTGGTCATCGTCGTGCCTTCTTTCCTCGTGCGATCTCGGTGTGGAGCGCGTCGAGCCGGCCCTCCCAGAGCCGGCGGTACTCCCCCAGCCACTCGTCGACCTCGACGAGCGCCTGCGGGCGGAGTGTGTAGATCCGGCGCTGCGCGTCCGGGCGTACGTCGACCAGCCCGGCTTCCCGCAGCACGCGCAGATGCCGGGAGACGCCCGGGCGAGCGATCGGAAGAGCCTCGGCCAGCTCTCCTGCCGTCGCCGGGTGGTCGCGGAGAATCTCGAGAACTGTCCGTCGGCTCTCGTCTGCCAACGCATGCAACACGGCGTCCATCGCCCTAATGTAACTATGCGGGTACGTAACCACAAGGTTACATTTCACGTCATGGAGCCACGCTCCCTGGCGGACGGTCACGGCGACCAACAGGCGCCGAGCTACCGGATCTCCCGCGTTCCGGGGCGACCGTCAAGCGGAGTGTCGGACCGCGTGACGGGTGTGGATCACGCCGTTGTCGAATCGTCCGTGGTCCAGCAGCTCGAGGTCGAGCCGTACGCCTCGAGGCAGCGCCGGCTTTCCGCCACCGACGACGACCGGGCACAGCAGCAGCACGCACTCGTCGACCAGGCCGTGCCGGAAGGCCTCGGCCGCGATACCCGCGCCTCCGATGCTGAGGTCCGATCCGGAGGTCTCCTTGAGCCGTCGCACCGCCTCGGGCTCGAACTGCCGCTCGATCCTCGTGCGTGCGGTCGACACGTCGGCGAGTGAGGTGGAGTAGACGACCTTGTCCGCTTCTCGCCAGATCCCGGCGTACTCGCGGACCACCGGGGGCTCGTCCGTCAACCAGTCGTCGTCCTCCCAGACGCGCATCGTCTCGTACATGCGTCGCCCGTAGAGCGACGTGCCGATGTGCCGCTCGTGCTCGTTCCAGAACGCGTGCACGTCCTCGTCCGGCACGGACCAGTCGAACGAACCCGTCTCGTCCTCGAGGAAGCCGTCGAGGGAGACGTTGGCCGCGTAGATCAACTTACCCATGGAGCCCTCCGCTCAGACGCCGGCAACAGCGTGCGACGTCACGTGGGCACAGTCAACAGCACGTTACGGTGAGGTGAGGGTGCGAACCTTCTCGAGGAGCCGGGCGCGCTCGTCGGGGAGCAGCCCGGCGTCGAGCACCGACAGCCACTCCCCCAGCTCGCCCGCGTGCAAGGGCCGGTGCTCCGTCGGAGCGCCGGGCGTGCGGACGGTGAGCGACTCGTGGGTCACGGTGACATGGCGACCGGGCAGGTGCTTGGCCAGGATCAACCCGGTCGTGAAGTGTGACGCGGGATAGGTGCTGGTGAAGTGGTGTCCGATCACGACGTCGACCGGCGTCACCTCGAGCTCGTCGGTCGTGTGGGCGACCTCCCAGCCTTGATCGCGCCGTCGATCCAGGGCCCAGTGACCGGCGTCGGTCCGGCGCAGCCGGTAGCGCCACCCCGGCAGGTAGTCGTCCTCGGCCCCGTCGGTCATCGGAACGGGTCGCAGCAAGCTCATCCCGAAGCCGGGGTCGCAGAGCAGCCGCTGACCGTCGAGCACGACCTCGACCACCATGTGCGTGCGTCCCTGCTGGGCGCCGGCGTCGGGGTCGCCGACCCGACCCAGGTGCCTGCGGACCTGGTAGCCCAGACGCTCCAGCGAGGCCGCGAAGATCGTGCTGTGCTCGAAGCAGTAGCCGCCCCGGCCACGGCCCACGAACTTCTCCTGGACGGCATCGAGCGCTACGCCGGGATGCTGACCGAGCAGGACGTCGATGTTGTCGAACGTGAACGTGCGCACGTGCGCCTCGTGCAGCTCGGCGAGCGCTGAGCGGCCCGGCTCCTTCGCCGGTACGCCGAGCCGCGCCAGATAGGCATCGAGGTCGAGCCGGTCGATCTGCCAGGCGCTGGTCGACATGGGCGTCAGTCAAGCATCACCGACGACCTGCTCGCCACGGTCGGCGCCACCACGATCCTCGCGCTCAGATGCGGGGGACGTCCTTCTGCGCACGTCTCTCGGTGCGGGCGACCTTGCGGTCGGTGACGACGATCCAGGCGGCGAGGGCTCCGCCCCCGACGATGGCGAGGGTGAACAGGACGATGGCCATGGCGGGGTAGCCCAGGAGCCGGTTGTCGGTCGGCACCTGCATCAGCAGGGACGCCCCCAGGATGGCCGCCGCGATGACCACGCCGAGCGTGAGCCGGTTGGCCAGTCGCTGGAGGACGGTGTGCAGCCGCTCCTCGTCCACAGCGTCGACACGCAGCCGCAGCTGCCCGTCGGCCAGGGTGTCGAGGATCCGGTTGGCCCGACTCGGGAGCTGCGAGGTGAACTCCTTGGCGTCCAGCGCAGCGGTGACCAGGTCGCCGGGCGACGTGCGCAAGCCGCCTCGCAGGATGTGACTGAGCCGGTCGCGGATCGCCTCCGCGGCAACGAAGTCGGGGTCGAGGTGGAGGGTGCTCTGGTCGAGGTTCAGCAGCGCCTTGCCGACCATCGCCATCTCAGGCGGCGGGCGCAGCCCGTGGGCGCCCGAGGTCCGGCTGAGCTCGACCAGCACACGCCCGGCCTGCAGGTCGGCGCCCTCCGAGACCGCGTCGGAGACCAGGTGCGTGACGTCGTCCCGGAACGCATGGGCGTCGTACTGCTCGAGCGGCTGGCCCAGGTCGGCCAGCACTCGCGCCGCCTGCTCGCCGTTGTCGTCGCCGATCGCCACCAGCAGACGCACGAGCTTGTCCTGGATGCGGCGCGGAACGATGCTCACCATGCCCAGGTCGATGATCGCGAGCCGACCGTCCGGGGTGATCAGCAGGTTGCCGGGGTGCGGATCGGCATGGAGGAAGCCGTGGTCGAGGATCGAGCTCAGGTAGGCCGAGAAGAGCTGGTCGACGATGGCCCCGGCGTCGAGGTCGAGCAGTCCCAGCGGTCCGACGTCGGTGACCTTGCGCCCGTCGATGTAGTCCATGGTGAGGACGCGGCCGGTGGTCAGGTCGAGGACGGGCTGCGGCACCACCAACAGGTCGTAGGGGTCGGTCAGCTCGGCGAAGCGCATCAGGTTGCGGGCCTCGCGCCGGTAGTCCAGCTCCAGCCGCAACGACCGTTCGAACTCGTGCAGCAGGCGGGCGAAGCCGTAGGTCCGTCCGAGGTCGCTGCCCTTGTCCGCCACGGCCGCGATCCGGGCCAGGACGGCGAGATCAGCCTGGACGTCCTCCCGCACCCCCGGCCGCTGGACCTTCACCACGACCTCACGCCCGTTGCGCAGCGTCGCCCGGTGCACCTGTCCGAGTGAGGCCGCAGCCAGCGGCTCGGGGTCGAAGTCCCGGAACACGTGGCGTACGTCGGCCCCGAGCTCGTCGGCGACGGTCTGACGGACGACCTCGACATCGAACGGCTTCACCTCGTCCTGGAGCCGGCTCAGAGCGGTCGTGTACGACGTCGGGAGGAAGTCGAAGCGGGTCGACAGGAGCTGACCCAGCTTGATGTAGGTCGGACCCATCGCCTCCAGGTCCGCGGCGAACTGCTCCGCCGCGTCGGTGGCCGGCTCGGATACGTCCTCGGGCGGCGCGTACCCGTCCAGGTCCGCACCGGAGACCAGGTCCGAGCGACCGTGACGGAGCAACAGCCGTGCGATCGCCGCGTAGCGCCGGGCACTGGAATCGTGAAGGGCCATGTCCGAGACCGTGCCCGAAACACCGTCGACCCATGTCCTCCGGCGGAGACGATCACCTCACACGCCGCCAGGTCAGACCGCGGCGGACGACTCTCCGACACGACGTGGATGGAGGGCAGCATCGGCCCGCGTCGTACGTCAGTCGGCATGCGAGGTCTGGTCTGTCCCGACGCGGCCCACCAGCACGTGCTAGCGAGGGTCCGGCAAGTCGATGGGGAGACCGCCGATCACAGGATCGATCTCGATCTCGATCTCGTCGAGGGAGAAGACCCGGGGTTCCATGGCCCGATCCTGGTACCGCCGGGCGTACGGCGCCCTCAGGCGGGCTCGGCGAGTGCGCTGGCCGCCGTACGCCGGGCCACCAGCCCGACCGCCAACGCCGCTGCCGCTCCGAGCGTCGTCCCGACCGCCACGTCGAACACGTAGTGGTTCCCGGTGGCGACGACGATGGTCGCGGTCAGGGCGACGTGGACACCCATGAGTGTGCGCAGCCACCAGCGGCGGGTCATGGCGACGACGGTGAGTGCGGCCCAGGTCGCCCAGGCCAGGTGGAGTGACGGCACGGCGCCGTACTGGTCCGCCGTGATCGCGCCGTGGTTGCTCCCGAAGCCGGCCTGTGCGACGAGGTCGACGAACCCGGAGTCGGGCAGCAGCCGCGGCGGAGCGACCGGGTAGAACGCGTAGATCACGAGCCCGACGACGTTCGTCAGGACCAGGGCGTTGCGTGCGGGTCGGTACACCGCCGGACGGCGGAGGTAGCAGATCGCGAGGATGCTCAGGGCGATCGTCTCGTGCATGAACTGGTAGTAGTCGGCCGCGAGGTCCCGGAGCACGGGCTGCCCGGCGAGCCAGGTGTTGACACCCTCTTCGACGCGCAGGTGCAACGTCGTCTCGAGCCGCAGGATCTCCTGGCCGTGCGCGACGGCCAGCGAGACGTCGACGGGGGCCAAGGAGCGCAGCCGGTCGTAGATGACCACGAGCGCCGCGACGATGAGGAGCTCACCGATGAGCGGCGGCCTGCGTCGGCCCCGTGACCATTGCATGCTCCGATTCTGGCACCTCGGTCGTCGCGGGCCGCGGCCGCGGACATCAGCGCGCAGCCACAACGCCGGGCTGCGAGGGCATCGGCGCAGCCGCGCCGACGGTCTGACGTGGCCGAGCCGGGGGTGCCGCAGGGTCGCGAAGACGCTCTCGGCCATGGCGTTGTCTTGGCCGAACCGGTCTCTTCCGCTCCGCTCGACGTGCGACGAGTGTTCGCGTGGAGGTATGGGTGGCCAGGTCGGGATTCGCTGTTTCTGAGCGGGCACTCATGCGCGGGAGTAGTTGGGAAGTCGCGACCGCGTCAGGCGCAAGGGTCAATATGGGTCATGTCCTGGCTCACCGACGGGCCTTACCTTCTAGCCCATGCATCCACACGCGCGCCGCCTCGCGGCGATCGCCATCGCCAGCGCGGTCGGCCTTCTCGCGACCGGGTGTGGAGACACTGAGGAGGCCAGCAACCCGGCCCCTGTCGCGGAGGGAGAGCCAACCGCCGCCTCCGTGGCGGTTGCATCGCCTGTCGCGCGTGCAGCTGGGCCCGGAACCGGTGACCTGTTCGTCCACGGGACCATCACGCGGGACAAGGCACCGGCCGCCGGCATCCGGGTCTCGGTCAACATCCCCATCGCCGACGACTCCCACGTTGCCGTGGGTGAGACGGTCCCCACCTGGCAGTCTCCGCCGGTCGCCACTGACGCTGACGGCCACTACGCCATCAACGTCGACGACAACGCTCTGCCGGCCGGCTACCTCACCGACAACCCCGAGGGCGACTACGCGAACTACGATCTCCTCGTCTTCGACGACAACCAGATGGCGCGGTGGAGCTCGACCCTTGCTGTCGTCGGCGACACCCACGTGTGGCGAACCATGTACGGCAAACCGGCCGGCAGCGTCCAGGACATGTCGATCGACCTCGGCACGAAGACGATCACGGTCACCGACTCAGACGGAGAAGTCGAGACTGCCGCGCTCCCCATCGGCGAGCTCGCCGCCGAGTAGCCACCTGCCGGAGAAGATGCCGGCAGCGCGCCTGACGCTGCTCCGGGTCGAGTTGCTGGAAGGGCTCGCTCAGTTCTCGCTCCAAGAGGGCCGACAGGTTCCACAGCGCAATCTGCTCAGCCACGTGTTGCGGCGCGTTCACCCGCTCCTCGTCTTCCCAGCGATGCAGCAGGTCGAACAAGACGAGTGCTACGTCTCCGGTCAGCGAGATGCTCACGTTCCCCTGGAACATAGAGGCATCAGCCCGAATCGGGGCACTCATCTGCCGCTACCCGAGCGTCATGCCAGTGGCACGCCGACCACGTCGGATACTTGTACCAGCCCCGATGAGTGCTCCGAGAACGCCCAGCACCAGGCAGGTCCGCAGCGGCCATGACGTGCAACCTGCCCCTGCCAGAAACGTCAGCGGGCCTAGCAGTGAGCCGTCCAGGATTGGGTGGCGTCGCCACCACGGACCGACCCGACCGGGAGCGATCGCCATCCCAAGACCCATCGCGCCGTAGACCACACCCGCGATCAGCCCGACGCCCCAGCCACGATGCGACGTCACCGCGAAGACTGCAAGCGCAGATGCCGGAATCAACCAGATGCGCATCCACGCCGGCGGTCTCGCTGACCCGCCATGAAGCCACGTGCCGACGTTCACCTGCGTGTCCGTCCTTCCGGGACGCTGCTGTATAGGCCCACCGCATTCTGGCAGCGGGGCCGTCGCTACACGGCCGATTTGGGGTGCTGGTGCGGATGTGCGGACGTCCGCATCTGCCGCGGTCAGCCGCGTCTCAGGTGCCGTTGACATCACCTCCGGGCTCCGGGCAGGCCTCCATACGCCGGTCCTTTCCCACCACCCGATTTCGGTGATCGCGGTGCGCAGTCTCAGTGGGACCATGGCCGCCATGACGAAGCGCACCTTCGCGCCGTTCGTGGTCGTGCTCCTGATGCTTGCCGGGACGGCAGCGTGCGGATCCGACGCATCATCGGGCACCGCGGTGACCGAGAGTGACTTGGCCGGGGCGACGTATGTGTCGACAAGCGTGACGGGCCACACGCTCGTGAAGGGGACGAGCATCAAGTTGGTCTTCGACAGTGGCAACATGGCCGTCTCCGCAGGATGCAACACCCAGACGGGGCCCTACACGCTCGCCGGGGAGAACTTGAACTGGAAGACGCAACCGGCGTCGACCATGATGGCGTGCGCCGAAGACCTGTCCGCACAGGATGACTGGCTGCGCGCCCTCTTCATCAGCGGAGTTGCGACGACGATCGACGGCACGAAGATGACCATGGTCAAGGCCGACGTCACCATCGAGCTCTCCAAGGAGAGCTGAGCCGGACGGCGGCGTGCTCAACCTCGCCCGGTCATCGCGGCAGATCAGGTCGTTCAGCCAGGAGGCGTGCCTCACGGGCCACTGCGCCTGCCCGCCGGATCGCCGTCCTGGGTCAACAGAGTCGGCGAGAGGATCAGGTGAACTCCACTGGCATCGCACACAGCCCTTGCGAGATTGTTCGAACACGTGTACGGTTGATGGTGATCGTCAGTCACTCCGGTGGCTCCACCTCCACGTCGATCAGCAGACCGTTCTCCTCTGTCCGTGTCGTGCATCCGTGGAGTCCCGATGAGTGTTGTGAACCCCGAGCCGCCTGGTCGGCCTGTGGCGTCGCGGACCCATGGGGTGCATCGGTTCCTGGGTCGGTTGCACGAGGTGCTGGACGGGGTGCTGGACGGGGGCGAGGTCGATCGGTTGTGGGCGCTCTCGCCGGAGCAGCTGGGTGAGTGCCTGCGGGAGGCCTATGCCGCGGTGGCGCGGCTGGAGCAGCTCACCCTGGCCCTGGTGGCCCAGGCCGACTCCTCCGACCTGGCGGCCTATGACGGTGAGACCAGCCTGGTCGCCTGGCTCTGCGACCGGACCCGGATAGCACCTGGTGTCGCGAAGCGGCAGATCGGCCTGGCCCGCGGGTTGGAGGAGCACCCGCTGACCCGGACGGCGCTCGCGAACGGGGCGTTCCCGGCCGCCTCCGCCACGGTCATCCTGGCCGCCCTGGACGCCCTGCCCGAGGAGGTCGACGGTGGCGTTCGGGCTCAGGCGGAGGAGTACCTGGCCGGGCAGGCCCACACCCACGACACCCACACCCTGCGCCGGCTGGCCGACCACCTCGAGGAGGTCATCGACCCCGACGGCGCCGACGCCCGCCTCGCCGACCAGCTGGCCCGCGCCGAAGCACGCGCCGCCCGCACCACCCTCGTGAACCTCACCCACGACGAGGTCACCGCCACCACCACCGGCAGCTTCCGCATCCCCCTGCTCGACGGGGTCCGACTCCAACGCATGCTCGAAGCACTCCTCAACCCCGGCCGACCCGACCCCATCCCGACCGACGACCCCGCCACCGGAGCACAACTCAGCGCCGAGGAACGCCGTGGGCACGCCCTCATCGAGCTCCTCAACAGGATCCCCACCGGCCGACTGCCCCAGACCGGCGGCTGCCAACCCACCGTCGTGGTCACCATGGAACTGCAGACCCTGCTCGGCGACCTCCGTGCCGCCCACCTCGACACCGGTCAGGCCATCAGCCCCGGCCAGGCCCGCCGCCTCGCCGCCCGCCACGGACTCATCCCCGCCGTCCTCGGCACCCACAGCGAGGTCCTCGACCTCGGCCGTAAAGCACGACTCCACAACGCCAAACAACGCCTCGCCATGCTCATCACCCAACACGGCACCTGCGCCGTCCAAACCTGCGACCGACCCGCCGCCACCGCCCAAGCAGCCCACCTCATCGCCTGGCAACACGGCGGCCCCACCGACCTGACCCACGGCGCACTCCTCTGCAGCCGCCACCACACCCTCGCCGACCACCCCGACTACCAGATCGAACACCTACGCCCCGGACGCATCCACATCCACCGACGCCAATAGGACGGCGACCGGAGCCCCCAACCCTCACGTCACGCGCGGGGCTCCAGCCTCCACCAGCCCGAGCACCGCCGGCCCCGACTCCCCCCGCCGCCGTGCCAGTCGTGCGCGCAGTGGACGTTCGACGTACCTGAAGCTCGCCTCGGCGAGGACGATGAAGATCGCGATCCAGGCGATGTCTCCCAGGACGGTGTGCCCGAGCAGCGCAAGGATCGCGATCCGCACCAGGACGTTCCAGAGGTAGATCGAGTACGACCGCTCGCCCAGCCACCGCAGCGGAGCGCTTGCCAGGAGCGACCCCACCGCAGAACGCGGCCGCATCACGACTCCGATCAACAGCACGAGCGTCAGTCCCGTCCCAGCGACGATCACCAGGGACGGACGACCGGTGTCGTTCCGATAAGCCACGACAGGCAGGAGGACGATCGCCAGCGTCGCACCCGACGCGAGATAACGCATGGTTCGAGACAGCCAGTGGTTGTGGACGACGATCGCCAGCAACGATCCGACCAGGATCGGAAGCGCGTTGGTGTCGGTCCCGAAGTACTCGTGCTGGTCGAAGCGCACGTCCCGGCTCAGACCGAGATAGAGATCGAGCGCCAAGGTGACCGCGATGAGCGACACCGTGAGCGCGGCGAACAGGCGGGGACTGCGGCGATAGCCCCACAGCAGGGCGAACGGCCAGAGCAGGTAGAACTGCTCCTCGACCGACAGGGACCACGTGTAGTTGAAGTAGTCCTTCGTGGCGAAGACGTGGCCGGTCCAGTCGAACAGACTCGTGGTGTACGTGAGGGCTGCGCCCGCAGGCGCGAGGATCTGACCGGTGCGCAGGCCCCCCCGACTGACGAGCAGCACCACGGTCGTCGCCGCCACGACCGTCACCAACGCCGGACAGAGACGCGCCGCCCGCCGCCGGTAGAAGCCACGTACGTCGATGGTGCCGGTCTGGAGCTCGCGCACCAGGAGTGTGGTGATGAGGAACCCGGACAGGCAGAAGAACACCGTGACACCGACGAAGCCGTCGATGAACGGCCTCGTCATGGCGTGCTGGCCGAGAACCAGGAGGATGGCCACGCCACGGACCCCATCCAGACCCGGATGGCAACCACGGTCGCGCACGAGACGATTTTATCCCCGCCGCCAGCCGCGGACCGAGTGACGAGGTGCGCCCGCCACCCGCCGACTTCCGGTGGGGCCCTCATGCTGCGATACTCGAAGAGATGACAACTTCAGCCGGGCCACGGCGACACATGGCAAGTAGCCCGTTCCGACCCAAGCCTGAGCCGATCATCGAGGAGTACGCGCTCGATGACCTCGTCTCGCACGACTCCTACGGGGTTGGTCGGGTCATCCAGCTGGAGGCCGGCGCGGTGCTGGTCGACTTCCGCTCCCAGAAGGTGCGGATCACCAGCCCCTACGCCAAGATGTCGAGGCTCTAGCCCGCCTCCGTCCTATCCGACGCCGACGCGACTGCGCCGCGCGTCGATCTGCGGCGCTCGACGGCGTCAGGATCGCATCAGGATCGTCTCGAGCTCGGCCAGGGCGCGGGCGGCGTAGCCCTGCCACATCCGCCCGATGACGAGCGGGGTGAGCCGGGCGAGTGGAGCGGTCGGGTCGATCGTCCATGACCACCCGACCCGGGCACCCGTTCCCTCCGGTGTGATCGACCAGTTGCCGTCGACGGTGCGCACGAAGGGCCGCAGCGGTCCGTGGACGTCGTCGAGCAGGTACGCGTATCCGTGCGGCCGGTCGACAGCCGTCAGCGTCTCCCGCAGTCGACCACCGTCGGCGAGCAGGATCGTGCGGTCCTGCCCGACAGTTCCCCAGTCGTCCGGCTCGTCGACGACCTCCCGCACTGGCGGGAAGGCGGCGTACCGACGACTGAAGATCTCAGGCAGTTGGGCGGCGATCAGCCGATCGAACGCTTGCGTCGGCTCGACGGCAACGAGCCGTGACGCCTCGACCCGATAAGCCGTCATGCCCGAGAGGCTAGTGGTCACAGCCCACCGCGGCCAGGCTTCGGGCTGTCATCGACGGCGGACACGCCGATGTCGATCAGTGCAGGAGCAGCAGATCCACCTGCAGCTGCTCCACGACGGCCCGCAGGTCGTCGTGCTCGTGGAGCGGCTCACTGCACCAGCAGCGCTGCCAGGTCCCGGCAGCAGCACGCTCGGCGGCGACGTCGAGCACCTCTCGCGCGAACCTCACGGCGGCGCCGGGCAGGACGACGTCCGGCGAGCACCGGGAGCGTACGGCGACGCCGAACTCGGCGACGCAGACCGCCGCGCTGGCGATCGCGAGGTCGCACTCGTCGCGGTCGGCGTGACCGCCACTGGCGACGGCGAGCTCGACGGCCAGCGCGAGGGCGGTCAGCAGGCTGCAGGCGTTGTCCAGGCCGAACGCCCGGTCCGGCTCGACGGTCCTGCGTCCGGAGCCACCGTCACACCTCACGAAGAGGGCCGCGAACCTGCGTGGCCATCCGTCGTCGAAGTAGCGGGCGAGGACCTCGACCTCGCTGACGTGTGCGCGTGACGAGTACAGGGACAGCTGGCTGGTGAGGACGCCCTCCGCCGCGGCCTGGTCGAGCCGTACGCCGCGTCGACGGCACTCCTCGACGAAGGCGGCAGCGAGCTCGCGGAATCTCGGTTCGTCCTGGACCGCCACCGTTGCCTCCTCCCGTGGCCGGGCACCCTCGGACGATAAGGACGCTCACCCACGGTCGAGACGGTCCGACGGACACAGTCCCCAATCTGTGTGACGTGCGCCGGCGGCGACCGGAGGCCGGGTCACCGGGGCTGCGT
Organism: Nocardioides panacihumi; assembly: GCF_039530925.1. NCBI lineage: Bacteria > Bacillati > Actinomycetota > Actinomycetes > Propionibacteriales > Nocardioidaceae > Nocardioides > Nocardioides panacihumi. Next base: position 630,301 of record NZ_BAAAPB010000002.1, read on the forward strand.
CGGGCGGTGCCTCTGGTCGCGGCGTACCCGGGCCCGGATCTGGAAGATGCGGAGGCTGCCCGCCACCGCCGCCAGGAAGAGCCCGGCGACCGCCCCGATCAGCAGTGCGACCGCCAGCGGCGTGTGACCCTCCCAACCGAGGAAGGACACGGTGACAGAGCGGGTGTTCTGCGCGATGAAGATGATCAGGAGGACCAGCACGAGGCCGAGGCCGACGACCCCGACCCAGGCCCGGCCAGCGCGCGACGGCCGCAACGGGTCACGGCCCGGAGCCTGAGGGGTCGAGAGGTCGGGGTCGACGCCTTGCGCCTGGGACGCGTCGGGCCGGGTCGCGTCAGGCCGCGTCGCGTCAGGCCGCGTCGCGTCAGGCCGGGTCGCGTCAGGCCGGGTCGCGTCAGGCCGGGTCGCGTCAGGCCGGGTCGAGGCATCGGGGTCACTCATGTCGATGCGGTACCCCTATGTGCGGCGAGCCGACACATCGCTAGCTCGTGACGTCCTTGCCGGCGAAGCGCGCCCAGGCCGCGGCGAAGAAGACACACCCGTACGCCGCGGCGACGTAGAGCCCGTGCAGTGCGCCGTCCCACGCGATCGGCGTGCGGAAGAAGTCGCCGAAGGCCAGCCAGTGGTGGGTCAGCAGGTACGGGTGCAGCCAGGCGACCTGCGGGATCGAGTCCAGGATGAAGCTGGCCGTCGAGAAGACGACCGTCGCGATCGTGGCGGCGATCGGCTGCTCGGTCAGCGTCGAGATGAACAGGCCCACGGCCCCGAGCGAGGCGAGGGCGCAGGACAGGTACGCGGAGGCGAGGACCACCCTGGCCAGGCCCGCCGTGAAGGAGATCTGGCTGCCTGACAACGTCGTGACGCTGCCGCCGCCGAACAGTGCGAGACCGATCGCCATCCCCACGACCGTGATGAGGAACGTCGCGAGGAACGCGAAGATCACGATCGCGGCGTACTTGACGCCCAGCAGCCTCAGCCGCGCCACCGGCACGGTGAGCAGGTAGCGCAGCGTCCCCAGGTTGGCCTCCCCCGCGATCGCGTCGCCGGAGATGGCTGCCACGGCGAGCGGGAGGAAGAGACCCAGCTCGATGGTGAGCGCCGACAGCGAGACGAACAGTCCGTTCTCGGTGATCGACTGGAAGAAGTCCGGGGCGTCGGAGCCGGGCTGCGACGCGGTCGACTTCACGGCGACGGCGATCAGGATCGGCACCGCCGCCAGGACAGCGAGACCGGCGATGTTCCGGCGGCGCCGCAGCACCAGGCGCAGCTCGGAGGCGAGGAACCGCAACGATGGCCGACGGACCGCGACCCGCGCGGCCGGCGGCGCGAGCTCAGCCGCTGACATCGAAGCCCTCCCCCGTCAGACCCACGAAGATGTCCTCGAGCGTCGGCGCGTCCACGACGAAGCGCGTGACCGAGAGGCCGGCATGGACGCACGCGGTCACTACCTTCTCGGGGGCGACGTCACCGAGCCGGCCGAGCGCACCGTGGGGGGTGACGCGTACGTCGCGCAGCCCGAGCTCTCGCATGACCTCGGCGGCCTGCTCGGGCTGATCAGTGTCGACCCGGGCCTCGGCCTCCTGCTGCCGGCGTATCTCGGCCGCCGGGCCCTGCGCGACCAGGTGGCCGGCGTGCATGACGCCGATGTGGGTGCAGACCTGCTCGACCTCGGAGAGCAGGTGGCTGGAGACGAGCACCGTGGTGCCGTCGTCGGCGAGGGAGGCGATCAGCGAGCGGACCTCGCGGGTGCCTTGCGGGTCGAGCCCGTTGGTCGGCTCGTCGAGGACCATCAAGTCCTTGGGCGTCAGGAGCGCCGCCGCGATGGCGAGCCGCTGCCGCATGCCGAGCGAGTAGGCGCGGTAGCGCTTGCTCGCCGCCGCCCCGAGCCCCACCCGGTCCAGGGCCTCGCCGAGCCGCCGTCTCGACGTCGCCGGGTCCGACGTGCGGTCCGCGGCGTCGAGCCGGCGCAGGTTGTCGATGCCCGAGAGGTACGGGTGGAACGCCGGCCCCTCGACGAGCGCCCCCACGCGCGGCAGCGCGTCGACGACCCGAGCCGGCACCGGCAGTCCGAGGAGCTCGATGCGGCCGTGGGTGGGGACGACCAGCCCGAGCAGCATCCGGATCGTCGTGGTCTTCCCCGAGCCGTTGGGCCCCAGGAACCCGTACACGGCCCCGGCCGGCACGACGAGATCGATCCCGTCGACCGCAGCGTGCGAGCCGAACCGCTTCGTGAGCCCGAGCGTCCGGACGGCGTCAGGCCCTGTCACCGCCGTGTCCCCAGCCGTGTCCCCAGCCGGGTCGACGGGCCTGTGACTGGGCCTGTCACTGGGCCTGTCACTGGGCCGCCAGCGCGGCGTACAGGCCCGCGGGCGCCACCGCCCCGGCGACGACCCGGCCGTCGTCGGTGAGCAGCACGGAGAAGAGCGTGCCACGGAGCAGGTGCCCGGATCCCCATGCCCCGGAGACCGTCGGGAGCGCCCTCACGACACCGTCGAGGTTGCCCAGGCCGCGTCCCTCGGAGCCCCCGTTCGTGCCACCGCTCGCCGACGCGGGGAGCTTCGCCACCACAACGGCGGTCCAGCCTTCGCCGACGACCTGCGGCTTGGCCTTGCCCGACTCGCGCGGAGTGGTGGCCGATCCCGCGGCGTCGCCGGCACCGCCGGCGGACCCGTTGGTCACGTGCGCACCCGCGGGCGGGTTGAACTCGAAGACCGACGACGAGGGCCGCGACGGGTTGAACGAGGTGAAGCCGATCTCGAAGGCGGGCTTCGTGGCGCCCCGCGCGAAGACCTGGACCCGGGTCGGGATGTGGGTCGCACCGTCGATCGCGATCCTCACGGTGCCGACGAGCGTCGCCGGGTCGCGCGGCTCGAGGACCAGCTGGTACGCCGACCGGCCGGCCACCTGCGCGGTGCGGTCGGTGCTGACGCGCGTGGTCGGCGTGATCGCCGCCAGGGCGGCGTCGGCGGCCTGCTGCGGAGTCATCGACTGCGTCTCTCCCGGGGTCGCCGGACCGTGCCCGGCGTCGGCCGGGATCGTGAGGTGGCGGGCCGAGTTGTCGCGGCTCGACCAGATCCACACGTCCGACCCGTTCCGGACGACGTCGGACTCACCGAGCTGGCCGAGGAGCGCGACGCGGGTCCGGTCCGGCCCCGCGGACCAGACCCGCAGCGTGTGGGAGCCGGAGACCAGGGAGCTGAGGCTCGAGCTCTGGTCACCACCGGCGCCGGGCAGCGACGGGAGCCCCAGGGCGGCCGACTGCACGACGGTGCCGGACAGCCCGTCGACCCGGGCGTTCTGAACATCGACGAGGAGCTGCGCGGCACTCCTCTCCGGCAGCGGATCGCCGGCGTTCGCACTGATGGCGGCCGCGAGGGATCCGGCCGAGACGAGCACGACGGTGGTGAGCAGCGGCACGAGCCACCGCAGCTGGGGTCGACGAGCGAACAGGGTCACGCGCTCATCGTCGCGCCGGGCGCTGTGAACTGGCTGAGAACCTGTGGGTGCTCTCCGAAACCCTGTCAGGATGTCGGCGTGCGGCTGCTGGTGGTCGAGGACGAGGTGCGGCTCGCGCACGCCCTGCGCCGCGGCCTCATGGCGGACGGGTTCTCCGTCGACATCGCCCTCACCGGTCCGTCGGGCCTCCAGGCGGCGCGCGACGGCGCCTACGAGGCCGTGCTGCTGGACGTGATGCTGCCCGGCCTGTCCGGCTACGACGTCGTACGCACGCTGCGGGCGGAGGACAACCCGGTCCCCGTCCTCATGCTGTCCGCGAAGGACGGCGTGCACGACCAGGCGGACGGTCTGGACTGCGGCGCCGACGACTACCTTGTCAAGCCGGTGTCGTACGTCGTGCTGCTCGCCCACCTGCGGGCGGTGCTGCGTCGGCACCACGACACGCGGCCACCGGCGCTCAGCTGGGGCGACGTACGCCTCGACCCCGCCGTCCACGAGGTGACCCTGGCCGGCGCGCCGGTGGCGATGACGCCACGGGAGTACGCGCTGCTGGAGTTCTTCCTGCGTCACCCCGACCGGGTCGTCACCAAGGTCGAGCTCCTGGACCGGGTCTGGGACCTCGGCGACCGGGACACCAACACCGTCGAGGTGTACGTCGGCTACCTGCGGCGCAAGCTGGGCCCCGACGTGATCGAGACCGTCCGCGGAGCCGGGTACCGCCTCGGCGGGTCGGCGATCGTCGGCACATGACCCGGCGGCCGACGGGACTCTGGTGGCGCCTGACGCTGCGCGCCCGGCTGATGACGATCGGCCTGATCGGACTCGCCGTCGCGCTCGCGATCGGCAGCATCGGCCTCTACGCCGCCCTCTCCGTCGAGGGGCTGCGCCGCGTCGACCGCGCCGCTCAGGCGAGCTCCGCGGAGGTGGCAGGCCTGATCCGCGCCGGACGGCTGCCGCAGACACTCCCCGCCACCGGGGTCGAGATCATCCAGGTCCTCGACGGTCGTGGACGCGTCGTCAGCGCGTCGGCGAATGCCGACCGGCTGACCTCCATGCTGCGTCCCGACGAGCTCGAGAAGGCCCGCCACGGCCCGGTGACCTTGTCCGGGTCCCGCCTGGGGATCACGTCGCGGCTGCGGGTCCGCGCCACCGACGTCGGAGCGGGTCCGGACGATGCCACCCCCCGCACGATCGTGGTCGCCGAGCCCGTCGACGACCTCGTGGAGAACAGCGACGTCCTGCGGCTGGTCCTCCTCATCGGCTACCCGCTCCTGCTGCTGGCGCTCGGCGTGATCGCCTGGCGCGTCATCGGCGCCGCCCTGCGCCCGGTCGAGGGGCTCCGAGCCGCCGCCGACCGGATCTCCGGCTCGGGACGTGGCGACCGGCTCCCGGTGCCGCCGTCCGAGGACGAGATCCACGCCCTCGCCGTGACTCTGAACTCGATGCTGGACCGCCTCGACCGCGCCCGGGAGCGGGAGGTCGAGTTCGTCGCCGATGTCGCGCACGAGCTGCGCAGCCCGCTCGCGTCGCTGCGGATGCAGGTGGACGTCGCACGCCGCCTCGGCCAGGGCGGGGAGGTGCTCGACGAGCTCGACCTCGACATCAGCAGGATGTCGGCCATGGTCGAGGACCTGCTGGCCCTCGCGCGCATCGAGGCGGGCGCAGTCGCCGACGCGCCCGTGTCGGCCGACGTGCGCGACGAGCTCGAGCGGCTGGCGGCCCAGTGGTCCGCCCAGTCGTCGACCCAGTCGTCGGCCCAGTCGTCGGCGACCGCGCGCGTCGAGATCGAGCCCGGGCCCACCCAGCTCGTCGCCGCGCGTCCCGAGGAGGTCGCCCGCGTGTTCGCCAACCTCGTCGCCAACGCGGCCCGCTACTCCCCCGTCGTACGGATCTCGGCGCGTCGCCGGAACGACGTCGTCATCGTGTGGGTCGACGACGCCGGGCCGGGGATCCCCGCGGCCGACCGCGAGCGCGCCTTCGAGCGGTTCACCCGGTTCGACGAGGCCCGCGACCGAGAGAGCGGCGGTGCCGGCCTGGGGCTCGCGCTCGTCCGAGCCACGGTCCGTCACCGCGGCGGGGACGTCCGACTCGCCGACTCGCCGCTCGGCGGGCTCCGGGTCGAGGTCGAGCTGCCCGCCGCGGACGCAGGCTGAGTCGACCGCCGAACGCCACTCAGCTCATCGGCATCGTCTCGCCCGACGGGATCGTGAGGCCGGGCACGGCGCCCGGAGCGACGAGCAGCAGGATGCCGAGGCCGACCAGCAGCGTGGCCGTGGCGTAGGTCAGGCCGCGCCGCCACGGCAGCGTCTTCTCGACCGCGATGATGCCCGCCACGAACGCCATCCAGGTCACGCTCATCACTCCCAGCGCGAACAGCGATGCCATCAGGGCCCAGCAGCATCCGACGCACCACGCGCCGTTGCGCATGCCCATGCTCAGAGCGCCGCGGTAGCCACCCCGCCACGAGCTCAGGATCGAGCCCAACGGGCTGCGGCACTTGCGCAGGCACACGTTCTTGAGCGGGGTGAGCTCGTAGGCGGCCGCCACCAGGAGCGTGGCTCCGGCGACCTCCTGACCGGCCCGGTCCCAAGCCAGCCGATCACCCGCGACCGCGACGGCCCCGGCCCCGATCACGTAGGCGACCACGCCCGCCGCCGCCCACGTCACCAGGTAGCCGCCGGCGAACAGCCACGGGGACAGCGGCGAGGTCGACCTGGTGGCGCGGGTGTAGAGGGCGATCGTCGGCGCCACCGACGGGAACATCATCGCCGCCATCATCACGACCCACAGGCCGAGGAACCACGAGAGGCTGCCCAGCCCGGACCAGGGCCCGGCGTCCATCCCGCGCATCGCGCTGACGCTCCAGACCCAGCCGAGGGCCGCGAGCGCGAACAGGGCGGCGACCAGGCCGATCCGGGCTCGGACGGCCGCGTACGCCGGGGCCAGGCCCGCGTCGCCGTCGTGCCCGACGGTCGACGCCATGGCGGCTCAGGCCGCCCAGGAGAAGTCGGACTTGGACAGCCCCGTCCTGCCCTCGTAGGAGATGCCGAAGGCGTCGATGCGACTGCGCTTCGCCTCGGCCATGGTCAGGTCCGAGCCGACCGGGTGGAACATGCCCTGGAAGCGCACCGGCTCGCCGGTCTCGACGCCGAACGGCACGATGTCCTCGATCTCGAAGTCGATCGTGTCCGCCACGCGGACGCTGTGCCGCAACCCGTCGTCGGTCACGTCGATCACGGCCCGCTCGACCCCGACGACCTCGCCGACGAGGGGCGCCAAGGCGCCCATCGGGCCACCCAGCTGGCCGCCGAAGACCTTCACGAGCTTGTCGAACTGCTCGTCGTCGGCGCCGTCGTCGATGTAGACGCCGAGCCGCCAGTTGCCGTCCGTCATGACCTTGGGCGTATCGGCGATCAGCGCGACCCGGCGGCCCGCGATGTCGGTGCCCTCGATGTCACCCGCGCGGATGTTGAACACGAGCGTCACCCGGCAGAAGTCGTACGTCGCCCCGTGGTCGAACGACATGTTGCACGGACACATCAGCTCGCACGAGCACGTCTCGACGTAGCTGCCCGTCAGATTCCACGACATGACCTGCCCCTTCCCCTGGGCGCCACACTCGGACCTCTCAGTGTCGCCACCGGCGCCGGTGAGCGTCAATCGCTCCTCCCCTACTCCGATGACGGTCCGGCCGCCGGGGTCGGCCTCACCCGAAGCGGGGGTGCCGTGCCCTCGGCGTCGAAGCGACGATCGCGGCACCGGGGCGGTCACGCGCGTGGCGTGGCGCCTGCGTCTCACAGCAGAGGTTGGTGACACATGCGCGCAACTCTCGACCGCCTGATCTCCATCGGTGGTCTCATCCTCGCGATCCTCCTGCTCGTCGCCGGAGGGCTCCTCACCTGGGCGCACTTCTTCGTCACGAACGAGGTGCACGACCAGCTCGCCGCCCAGAAGATCACGATGCCCACCGACAAGACCGGGCTCGCAGACCTGCCGGCCGACGACAAGGCAGCGCTCGAGCCGTACGCCGGGCAGCAGATGACGACCGGCGCCCAGGCCCAGGCGTACGCCGACCACTACATCGCGGTCCACCTCAGCAAGGTCGCCGACGGCAAGACCTACTCCGAGGTCAGCAACGCCTACATCGCCCAGTGCTCCGACCCGGCAGCCGCTCAGACCCCCGACTGCCAGGCGATGGCCGGACAGAAGCAGACGCTGTTCCAGGGCGAGACCCTGCGCGGGCTGCTGCTGTACGGCTACGCCTTCGCGACCATCGGCACGATCGCGGGGTACGCCGCGATCGCCGCGTTCATCGGCGCCATCATCCTGCTCGTGCTCGCCCTGCTGGGCTTCCGGCACTACCGCCGGACACGATCGCAGGAGCTGCACTCGGTCACCTGAGCACGGGCTGGATCGTCGGGGAGCGGCTCGCGCGCGGCGCGTGAGCCACTCCTCAGTCGACCTCGACCGACCGCTTCGCGAGGCCGAGGGCGTAGCCGTCGATCCGCGTCCGCGGAGCCGCAGTGGGATCGTCGGCGGCGCCGAGCGTGACGAAGAGCGGCGTGAAGTGCTCGACCGTGGGGTGCGCGTACGGCATGCCCGGAGCGTGCTCGCGGAACGCGGCGAGCTCGTCGACGTCGCCTCGCTGCAGCGCCTCCGCCGCCCAGTGGTCGAAGTCGGCCGACCAGCCGGGGACGTGGCTCAGGTCGGACCAGTCGATGAACGGCAGACCGTGGGTCATGTAGCCCGAGCCGATGACGAGCACGCCCTCGTGCCGCAGCGCCGAGAGCCGGCGCCCCAGCTCCATGAGCCGAGCCGGGTCGTGGGTCGGCATGCTGACCTGGAGCACCGGGATGTCCGCCTCGGGATACATGATCTTGAGCGGCACCCAGGCGCCGTGGTCCAGACCCCGGCTGCGGTGCTCGTGCACCTGCTCGGTGTCCGGCATCAGCCGCGAGACCGCCTGTGCGAGCTCGATGGCCGCGGGGGTGTCGTACCGCATCCGGTAGTACATCGGGTCGAAGCCGCCGAAGTCGTAGACGAGCTCGGTCGGCATGCTGCTGCTGATGCTGAGCGGAGCCGCCTCCCAGTGGGCCGAGACGATGACGATGCCGCGCGGCCGGGGCAGCGCCCGGGCCCACGTGTGCAGCTGGGTCATCCAGTCGCTCATCTCGAAGAGCATCGGCGCCCCGTGGCTGAGGTAGATCGCCGGGAGCGCGCCGTCCTCCGGGGTCCACCCACGGTGTCGCCCGGTCGCGGCGGCGCGACGCAGGTGGGCGGCGAAGGGGTGCGTCGCCGGGATACCGCGGTCCGCCAGCGCGGTCCGACTCGCGACCTGCGTCATGTCGACTCCTCGAAATTGGTTGTAGATACAACCACGAAGGTAGCGCGAAACAATTGTATCTTCAACTATCCGAGCCGCCCGCACCCCTGCTTGGCGCCGTCGTGATGATGAGGGGGTGCCTGTCTCGACGATGCTCCTCCTGGTCCTGGCCGCTGTCGCGGCGATCGTGGCCACCCAGCGCATGGCCGAGCACACCGGCCTGCCGGCGCCGGCACTGCTGACGCTGATCGGCATCGCGTACGCCGTGCTGCCCGGCCCGAACGTCGAGCTGGACCCGGACCTCGTCATGACGTTCGTGATCCCGCCACTGCTCTACAGCGCTGCCCTGGACTCCAGCCTGCTCGCGATCCGGCGCAACGTGCGCACGGTCATCAGCCTGTCGGTCCTGCTCGTGGTGGCGACCGCACTGCTCGTCGGAGCCGGCTTCGCCCTCTTCGTCACCGGCGCGACCCTCGCCGCCGGCGTGGCGCTGGGCGCCGCGATCGCACCGCCCGACCCGGTCGCGGCCCTCGCCGTCGGCCGCAAGGTCGGGCTGCCGCCACGACTGCTGACGCTGATCCAGGGCGAGGGCCTGCTCAACGACGCGACCGCACTGACGCTCCTGTCGGTCGCCGTCGCCGCCGCCACCGGAGAGGGGTTCTCGACCCGGACGGCACTCGGCGAGTTCGTGGTCGCCGCCGCCGGGGGCGTGGCGGTCGGCCTGCTCGTCGCGTACGGCGTCCGGTGGGCGCGCCGGTGGTGCCAGGACCCCCTGAGCCTCAACGCCGTGTCGCTGGCGACGCCGTTCGTGGCCTACCTGATCGGCGAGGAGGCGCACGTGTCGGGTGTGCTCGCCGTGGTCGTCGCCGGACTCGCGATCGGGCACGACGGCCCCCGCACGGTCTCGGGAGCGAGCCGGCTCCAGGTCAACGCGGTGTGGCGGCTGGTCGACTTCCTCCTCGAGGGCATGGTGTTCCTGCTGATCGGCCAGCAGCTGCCCACCGTGGTCCGCGGTCTCGGCGGGTACGACGTCTCGACGGTGGTCGTCGCCGCGGTGCTCAGCGTCGGGGTCGTGCTGGTGCTGCGCCCGCTGTGGCTCGTCGTCACCCAGCTCCTCCCCCGCCCGCTGCGCACCGGCCTCGGCGGCGACGCGACGGACCGGCTCACGGCCAGGGAGGTGCTGGTCCTCAGCTGGGCGGGCACCCGCGGCGTGATCACGCTGGCTGCGATCTACACGATCCCGCTGGTCACCGACACCGGCGAGCCGTTCCCCGACCGGGACCTGCTGCTGTTCTGCGCCTTCCTCGTCGTCCTGGTGACCCTCGTCGGTCAGGGCATGACCTTCGCCCCGCTGGTCCGCCTGGTCGGGCTCCGCGCGAACGCGGTCGATCAGGCACGGCTGCGCAACGAGGCCCGCTCCGCGGCCGTCAGGGCCGCGCTCGACCGGCTGGCCGAGCTGGAGTCGGACGAGGAGGCCGCCGACGAGCAGCAGGCGATCGTGACGGTGCGGGCCCAGCTCGAGCACCGGCTCGACCGCTACCAGCAGCGGCTCGACCTGCTGGAGGACGCCGACGAGATCATCCCGGCCAACCCGCCGTACGAGGCCGCCCTCCGCCTCCACCTGTCGGTCATCGAGGCCGAACGTGAGGAGCTGCTACGGCTGCGCGACGCCGGCCAGCTGCCGGACTCGGGGCTGCGGGTGCTCGAGCGCGAGCTCGACCATCGGGAGGTGCTGCTGCCGCCCCGCGGTCGTTGACGGGCGCCCCGCGCACCGGGGACGGGATCGAGCAATTCTGCCATCGTGGGAGCCGGGGCCGGCGTACGGCGACCCGGACGCGCACGGCGGAGCACCATCGACCCGGAGGAGATCCGCATGACCGATCGGCAGACGCAGCGCGAGGGCGGGACCATGCCGGCCGCCTTCCTCGGGCACGGCAACCCGATGAACGCGCTCGAGGTGAACCGCTACACGACCGCCTGGAAGGCGTTCGGCCAGGCCGTCCCCCGCCCGCGGGCGATCCTGGTCGTCAGCGCGCACTGGTACATCAACGCGACCGCTGTCACCGCGATGCCACGACCGCGCACCATCCACGACTTCTACGGGTTCCCCCAGCCGCTGTTCGACGTCCAGTATCCGGCGCCCGGGATGCCCGAGCTCGCGGCGGAGATCAGCGACGTCGTCCACCCCACCTGGGTGGGTGCGGACGTCGACAGCTGGGGGATCGACCACGGCACCTGGAGCGTCCTGATGCACGCCTTCCCCGACGCCTCGATCCCGGTCGTCCAGCTGAGCATCAATGCGGACAAGCCCCTCGACTACCACCTGCGGCTCGGCGCGCAGCTCGCCCCTCTCCGGGAACGAGGGGTGCTCATCGTCGCCAGCGGCAACGTCGTCCACAACCTGCGCGGGATGGACTGGAAGCTGACGGACGACGGATTCGACTGGGCCCAGCGCTTCGACGAGGACGCGAAGGCGCGGATGCTCACCGACCCGACGGAGATGGCCGCGCTCGACGCCCACGGCGACTACGCGCACGCCGTGCCCACGCCCGACCACTTCATCCCGACCCTCTACCTCGCAGGGCTCGCCGGGTCGGCGGAGAGCGCCGACGTCCGTGTCCTCGTCGACGGGTACGCCTACGGCTCCCTGTCGATGACGGCCTACACCCTCGGCATGGAGTGCCCGCCCGTCTCGGACGCCGGCGGGTCGTCCCGTCCGCCGTCCGACGTGCCACCGGACGGCTCCAACATCTAGCGCGGGCCGGCGCTGCACGAAACTCGCGCCGAGACGGAAGAAGGTCCTGACCGGCATCTCTGCTGGTCAGGACCTTCTTCGCTGGTACCCCCGACCGGATTCGAACCGGCGCTACCTACGTGAGAGGCAGGCGTGCTAGGCCGCTACACAACGGGGGCTTGCCCTTCGGACAACTCGCAGAACACTAGCCGGAGCATCGTTTCCGCACCAAATCCTCACGTTTCCGCGAGGACTCGCTGGTCTACTAGGACTCGAACCTAGACTAACTGGACCAGAACCAGTCGTGCTGCCAATTACACCATAGACCATCGACTTAACAGTCGATCGGTCCGTCCGCCAGGGCGTCCGAACCGAGACGAAACCTTACACGGACGGGGTTTGGCCGACCAATTCGGTGGCACTCTCCGACGCCTCGCCCGCCGTTCTCGTCGCGATGCCGAGCCTTCGAGCGGCGAACATCACCAGGGCGAGGTAGACGAGCGACTGCGTCAGCGTGCTCGGGATCATCCACCAGCTGCCCCCGGTGGCGTGCAGCGCCTCGGTCATGTCGCCGAACGCGAGTGCCAGCCCGAACGCCAGGAAGTTGTTGAGGACGTGCATCGCGATGCCCGCCTCGAGCCCGCCCGTGGCGATGACGAGCACCCCCGCGACCAGCCCGAAGGCGAAGCGGTCGAGGAAGACCGGGAGGCTCTGGGCCCCGTGTGCCAGGGCGAAGAGCAGCGCAGGCACCACGACCGCCACCCACCGGGGGCGGAAGAGCCCGCCGAAGACCTGCGTGAGGTAGCCGCGGAACGCGTACTCCTCCCCCGCCGCCTGCAGCGGGGTCAGGAGAAGGATGATGAGGAGGTAGTCGCGGCTCGTCGACGTGAAGTGGTTGACCTTGCCGCCGAGATCGTCGTCGGTGCCCGCCGACGGCAGCAGCGCCGACACGACGAGCGTGGCGCACAGCGCCAGCACCGCGATGCCGAGGCAGACGAGCAGCCAGCGCCAGCGCATCCGGCCGGCGACCGACGCCACCCAGCCCGGCCTGAGCCAGCCGTGCAGCACGTAGGTCAGCAGCATGACGGTCGGGATGGCCGAGGCGAGGCTCAGGTTGAGGAACGCCAGGAACGCCGGCGTGACCGTGTCGCCGGTGAGGTGCTGCATGGCCTGGTCGAGGCTGTCACCGTGCCCGACGAACCAGGCCGCGAAGAGCGCGATCAGCAGGAGCGGGAAGAACATGAAGCCCACGAAGTTGAGGGCGAGCACGAACACGCCGATGAGCGCGCGCCACCAGCTCGTCACACCCCCCTTGTGCAGCTGCTGGTACTCCAGCCCCGCCTGCATCGGCCCGGTCCTCAGGACAGTGCCGTCTGGAGCCGGCCGAGGCTGCGGACGCGACCGAGCAGCTCGAGCGACTCGAACAGCGGCGGGCTGATCCGACGACCTGTCACGGCGACCCGGACCGCGCCGAACGCCACCCGGGGCTTGAGGCCCATCTCCTCGACGAGCGCGAGCGTCAGCGCATCGCTGATCTTGGCGGCCGACCAGGGCTCGACCCGGGCGAGGGCGTCGTACGCCGCCTGGACGACGGCCTGGCCGTCGTCGGTGTCGACCAGCTTGGCCTTGTCCGCCTCGTCGACGGTGAACTCCTCCTCGGGGACGAAGAGGAAGCCCAGCATCGAGGACGTCTCGGTGAGCTTGTTGATCCGCTCCGCGACGAACGGCATCGCCAGCTCGAGCAGCTGCTGGTCAGCCGGGCTCACGGGGTCGGTGAGGACGCCGTCGCGCTTGAGGAAGGGCAGCGCTCGGTGGGTGATCTCGTCGACGGAGAGCAGCCGCATGTGCGAGGCGTTGATCGCCTCGGCCTTCTTGATGTCGAAGCGCGCGGGGTTCGGGTTGACGTCCTTGATGTCGAACGCCTCCACCATCTCCTCGAGCGAGAAGATGTCGCGGTCCCCCGAGATCGACCAGCCGAGCAGCGCCAGGTAGTTGAGCAGGCCCTCGGGCAGGAAGCCGTCCTCGCGGTAGGCCAGCGCGTGCGCCTCGGGGTCGCGCTTGGACAGCTTCTTGTTGCCCTCCCCCATGACGTAGGGCAGGTGGCCGAACTCGGGCGTCACCTTCGCGATGCCGAGCTCCTTGAGCGCCTCGTAGAGCGCGAGCTGGCGCGGGGTGCTCGAGAGCAGGTCCTCGCCGCGCAGCACGTGGGTGATCTCCATCAGCGCGTCGTCGACCGGGTTGACCAGCGTGTAGAGCGGGTCGCCGTTGGCGCGGCAGAGCGCGAAGTCGGGGACGAACTGCGTCTCGAACGTCACGTCGCCGCGGACGAGGTCCTTCCACGTGATCGAGCCGTCGGGCATCCGGAAGCGGGCGATCGGCTGCCGGCCCTCGGACACGAAGCGGTCGACCTGCTCCTCGCTGAGCTCGCGGCAGTGGCCGTCGTACCCCATCACCTTGGAGCCGGACTCGAGCCGGCGCGCCGCCACCTCGTCGGTGGTGCAGTAGCAGTCGTAGGCGAAGCGGCTCGCACGGAGCCGGGCCAGCGCGTCGGCATACAGGTCGCCGCGCTCGCTCTGGAAGTACGGCGCGTGCGGGCCGCCCACCTCCGGGCCCTCGTCCCACGTCAGACCGAGCCAGTGCATCAGGTCGATGATGGAGTCGTAGGACTCCTGGGTGCTGCGCTCCTTGTCGGTGTCCTCGATGCGGAAGACGAAGGTGCCGCCGTGGTGGCGCGCGAAGGCCCAGTTGAACAGGGCCGTCCTGACCAGGCCGACGTGCGGGGATCCGGTGGGGCTGGGGGCCATGCGGACGCGGACAGTCACAGGTGCACTCACTTCTCGATCAGGACTTCTTGATGACGGTGTTGGTCAGGGCGCCCAGCCGCGACGAGGTGACCTCGACCTCGTCGCCGGGCTGCATCGGGCCGACGCCGGCGGGCGTGCCGGTGAGGATCACGTCGCCGGGCAGGAGGGTCATCGCGGCACTGACGTGCTCGATGATCCGGGGGATGTCGAAGATCAGGTCGGCGGTCGTGCCGTCCTGCTTGAGGTCGCCCTCGAGGTAGGTCTTGAGGTCGATGCCGGCCTTGATCTCGTCGAGGGTCAGCTCGGTCTCGATCCACGGCCCGAGGGGGCAGAACGTGTCGAACCCCTTCGCACGGCTCCACTGCTTGTCCGCGACCTGCAGGTCGCGCGCGCTGACGTCGTTGGCGAGGGTGTAGCCGAAGATGACGTCCGCGGCCTTGTCCGCCGGGACGTCCTTGCAGATGCGCCCGATGACCACGGCGAGCTCACCCTCGAAGTGCACGTTCTCCGACTGCGCCGGGTAGACGATCGCGTCCCCGGGCCCGATCACGCTGGTGTTGGGCTTGAGGAAGAACATCGGCTCGGTCGGGGCCTCGCCGCCGGTCACGTCCTTCATCTCCGCGATGTGGTCGGCGTAGTTCTTGCCGATCGCGACGACCTTGCTGCGCGGGATCACCGGGGCGAGCAGCTTGACCTCGCTCAGCGGCAGCGTCTGCTGGGTCGGGTTGAGGCCGGCGTACAGCGGGTCGCCGGAGAGCACGAGGATCTGCGCGTCCTCCTGCGGCTGACCGAACTGGTCGACCTCACCGGCGATCACGCCGTACTGGGGGTCGCCGCCGGTGGTGAATCTCGCGATACGCACCCTCGGAGCCTATCGACCTAAGGTTGTGGGCCGTGGAGGTGCTGTCGCGGGATCAGTGGGAGGCGCGGGCCGCGTCACACCGCGCCCGCCTCGCGCCGTACGTCGACCCGCACCTGGCCCGCCGCGAGGCCGGCATGAAGCACCCGGTCCACGACTTCCTGTTCGGCTACTACTCGCAGCGGCCGGCCCAGCTGATGCGGTGGCACCCGGGCGCCGGCGTCGGCCTGAGCGACGCGCCGTCCTACTCCTCGCTCAAGGGGTACGCCGGATCGCCGGCCTCCGTGACGGCCGACCACGTCGCCTCCCAGCGCGTGCTGGTCGAGACGCTGCTGCGACTGCTGCGCGCGACCGCCGCCCGTCCGGCCCACCTGGGCTGCTTCGGGATGCACGAGTGGGCGATGGTCTACCGCGCCGGGTCCGTGGGCGGGACCCGTCACCCGCAGCCGCTGCGCCTCGGCGCGGCCGCCACCGACACCGTCGTGGAGTCGCATCGGATCGCGTGCTCCCACTTCGACGCCTTCCGCTTCTTCACCCCGGATGCCGTGCCCCTCAACGCGCTGTCGCCGGCGGCCGACGACCGGCCCGAGTTCGAGCAGCCGGGCTGCCTCCACGGCGGGATGGACCTCTACAAGCACGCCTTCCGGCTCACGCCGATGATCTGCTCCGACCTCGTCGCCGACGCCTTCGAGCTGGCCTGGGACATCCGGGTCCTGGACATGCGGGCGGCGCCGTACGACATGACGGGGGTGCGGCTCGACCCCACGGGCGAGGAGTGGACGCCGGTCCGGGTGGAGACTCCTGAGGGCAAGCGGGTCTACGCCGACCTGCAGCGCGGCTTCGCCGAGCGGGGCCAGGTGATCCGACACCGGCTGATCGCCGAGTGTGATCGCCTGCTGACGTACAGGGGTACACCGAAGTCGGCGTCACCCGCAGACGCGACGCTCGGCTGACGCGCCCGAGGAGGACTTCGGTGTACCCGTGTACGTCAGGCCCGACGCACAGCGACGGCCAGCTGGATCCCGGCCATGACCAGGCCCAGCCCGGTCTCGAAGTCCGACGACTCGCGCGGCTCGTCGTCGATCGCGCCGACGGACGCCGCCTGCAGGTGCGTCTGCTCGTCGACCGCGTGCCCGTAGACGAAGTGCAGGAGCGTGCGCGCGGCGACAGGCGCCAGCTCACCGAGTCCGGCCTCGGTCAGCGCGCCGACGAGGGCCTCGTAGGGATGGGCGGCGCCGAGGCCGAACGACCACACGGTGGCGACCACCTCCGCGCCGTCGCGGTAGGCGAGCAACGAGTCACGCAGCACCGAGCAGACGCCCGTCGCCCGCTCCTCCCAGGGGCCGCCGTCCGGCCAGATGCTGCGCGCCAGCATCTCGTCGGCCACGGCCGCGAGGAGCGCCTGCTTGCTCGGGAAGTGGTGGTAGAGCGCGCTCGGCTGCACGCCGAGCTCGGCGCCGAGGCGCCGCATGGTGAGGTCGGCCAGACCGTAGCGGTCGAGCACGTCGACGGCCCGGGCGACGACGTCGTCGCGGCGATAGCGCATGTGACCTACTTCCCATGGTGAGACACGTTGACCCGACGAGCGCGCCCACCTTAACCTGAACGCCGTTCACCTGACCATCGTTCAGGTCCCGACCAGGAGCCCCTCATGACCGCCACCCAGACGCCGACGACCACCAGCGCCCCTGTCGCGCGGCGCCGCTTCACGACCACCGACCTCGCGCTCATCGCCGTCTTCGCGGCGCTCATCGCCGCGGCGGCGTACACCGCGGCCATCCCCGTCGGCGGCGCCGGCGTGCCGATCACGCTGCAGACCTTCGCGCTGATCCTCGCCGGGCTGGTCCTCGGGCCGGTCCGCGGTTTCCTCGCGGCATCGCTCTACCTCCTGCTCGGCCTGATCGGCCTGCCCGTCTTCGCCGAGCACACCTCCGGCGCGGCCGTGTTCACGGGGCCGACGGCCGGCTACCTCTACAGCTTCCCGTTCCTGGCCGCGGTGGCCGGCCTCGGGGCCGTGCTGGTGGGCGCGAACCGCACCCGCGCACTGTTCCTGTTCGTGCCGGCGGTGGCTGCCGTCCTCGTCAACCACGCCGCCGGCATCACCGGGCTCCACCTCGCGCTCGACGTGTCGTGGGCGAAGGCCGCCTCGTTCGACGCGCCGTTCTGGGTCGGCGACCTCGTCAAGGCCGCCGTCGCGGCGATCGTCGCCGCCGAGGTGCACCGCGCGTTCCCCCAGCTGCTGGGACGCCGTGGCTGAGATCAGGTTCGAGGGCGCCGGGGTCACCGTCGGTGAGCGGACGATCCTGGCGCCCACCGACCTCGTCCTGCGTGAGCGACGCATCGCGGTCATCGGCGGCAACGGGTCCGGCAAGTCGACGCTCGCGCGCCTGATCAACGGCCTCGTCGAGCCGTCGGTCGGGCACGTCCTCGTGGACGGGCTCGACACGGTGCGGCAGGGCGCGCTCGTGCGCCGTACGGTCGGCTTCTGCTTCACCGACCCCTCCGCACAGCTGGTCATGCCGACGTGCGTGGAGGACGTGGAGCTCTCGTTGCGCGAGCGGATCCGCGACCGCACCGAACGGCGAGCGGCCGCCCTCGCCACGCTCGCCCGCTACGGGCTCGAGGACCGCGCCGACGTCAGCGTGCACGCACTCTCCGGCGGCCAGCGCCAGCTGCTCGCCCTCGCCGGGGTGCTCGCCGTCGAGCCCGACGTGCTGGTCGCCGACGAGCCGACCACGCTGCTCGACCTGGCCAACACCCGCCGCACGGGCGACCTGCTCCTGTCCCTCCCCCAGCAGCTCGTCCTCGTCACCCACGACCTCGACCTCGCCGCGCGCTGCGACCGGGTGCTCGTCGTCGAGGACGCCCGGATCCGGTACGACGGGCCGGCCGCTGAGGCGGTCGCCGACTACGTCGGGTCGATCGCGGAGGGTTCGCGGGAGCGATGAGCTACCTGGACGGGCTGGGCGTCTACCGGCCCGGCGACTCGCTGCTCCACCGCGCGCCGGTGGGCCCGAAGCTGCTCGGTCTCGTCGTCGCGAGCATCGCACTGGTCGTCGTACGCGGACCGGCGTCGGCGGTCGCCTTCCTGCTGGGCGGGCTCGCCCTCGCGGCCATCGCGCGGATCCCGCTGCTCCGGGTGCTGCGCGCGCTGCGGTCCCTCCTGCTGCTCGCGCTCGCGGTGGCCGCACTGCAGTGGTGGTCGTCCGGGCTCGCGCGTGCCGTCGAGTCGTTGCTCGACCTGCTCACACTCGGCCTGCTCGGTCTGACGCTGAGCCACACCACGGCCGTGACGGACATGCTCGACGCGTTCGTCCGCTGGATCACACCGCTGCGCCGGCTCGGGGTCGACCCCGAGCGGGTGGCCCTCACGGTGGGGCTCGCGATCCAGTCCCTGCCGGCCACACTCACCCTGGCGCTCGAGACCCGCGACGCCGCCCGCGCCCGCGGCCTGCGCACACCCCGGGCCTACCTGACGCCGTTCGTCATCAGGGTCGTCGCGCGGGCGCACGAGACGGGCGACGCGCTGCACGCCCGCGGGATCGGCGACGACTGAGCGCCGGGCTCACCACCCCGGCGGTCGGCGCGTGAACCCGCCGACGGCGTCCTCCACCTGGGCCGACAGCGAGAGCAGCAGCTCGTCCTCGGCCGGCCGCGCGGCCAGCATGACCCCGACGGGCAGCCCGGAGTCCGTCCAGTGCAGAGGCAGCGAGACGGCCGGCATGCCGGTGACGTTCCACGCGGACGTCCAGGGCGTGAACCGCTTCTGGTTGTCGAAGTCTCGCGCGGGGTCGGCGTCGTCCCGGATCGCGCCCACGGGCAGCGGCGGCACGGCGAGCGTCGGCGTCAGCACGGCGTCGTACGGCGCCAGGGCGGCCAGCGCCTGCGCCGCGTAGCGCCGCATCGCACCGATGGCGAGGCCGAACTCCGGCCCCGACACCGCACGGCCGCGTTCGGTCAGCCACCGGGTGAGCGGCCGCAGCAGGTGCTCGCGCTCCGGCGGGACGACCGACAGCGCGGTGAGGACCGCCCAGCAGGTCTCGAAGGTCGGCACCGCCTCGGGCGGCAGCGGCACGGGGACGTCGACGATCTCGTGCCCGAGCGACTCGAGCAGCGCCGAGGCGTCCGACCAGGCCCGCTCCACCTCCGGGTCGACCGGGACCTCGACGATGACCGGCTCGATGAACCGTGCGATCCGCAGACGTCCGACCGGCCGGTCGCACGCCTCGAGGTAGGAGCCGGTCTCGGCCCAGAACGGGTCCCCGACCCGTCGGCCGGCGAGCACGTCGAGGAGCGCGGCCGCGTCCCGCACCGACCGGGCGAGCGGTCCGGAGGTCCCGAGGCCGACCGGGTCGCCGTACATCGGGGAGCCGGAGATCACCCCACGCGACGGCTTGATGCCGACGATGCCGCAGCACGAGGCCGGGATCCGGATCGACCCGCCGCCGTCCGAGCCCTGTGCGACGGGCACCAGCCCAGCGGCGACGGCGGCCGCGGCGCCGCCCGACGAGCCGCCTGCGCCCCGGGTGCGGTCCCATGGGGTGACGGCCGGCGGCGCGACGTCGGGCTCGGTGTAGCAGGGCGAGCCGAACTCGGGTGTGTTGGTCTTCCCGAGGGAGATCATGCCGGCCGCCTCGATCGACAGCGCCACGTTGTCGGAGATGTCCGGCATGAAGTCCTCGAACGCCGCGGACCCGAACGTCGTACGGATCCCGGCGGTCAGGTTGAGGTCCTTGATCGCGGTCGGCACGCCGAACAGCGGCGACTCCCCCACCGGCTTGACCGCCAGCGAGCGGGCGCAGGTCGAGATCCGCTCCTCCGCGATCGTCACGAACGCACCGACGTCGTCGAGCTTCTCGATCCGCTGCAGGTAGTGCTCGGCCAGCTCGCCGGGCGACACCTCGCACCGGCGGACGAGCTCACCCTGCTCCAGCGCTGACAGGTCGTGGAGGTCGTTCACGCTCGCCACGCTAGCGAGCGCCCGCGGCGAGCGCGACCACCCCGCGGGCGGCATCCTGCTGACACAATCCAGACGGGTGGCGAACCGATCGGCACGGTCGCCGGCACAGGGATGTGTGATGAGTGACGAGGCCCGCTCGTACGTCGGTGGAGAACCCACCGACGTGGAGCTGCTGCGCGCCGTCGCCGACGGCGACCGCGAAGCGCTCCAGGAGCTGTTCCGGCGCCACGAGCCCTGGCTGGCCGCGCGCCTGTCCGGGCGCTGCGCCGACGTGTCACTCGTCGACGAGGCGATCTCGGAGACGTTCCTCGCCGTCTGGCGCCGGCCGCGCGCCTGGCGGGGCGACGGCGAGATCGCGGCCTGGCTGTGGGGCATCGCGATCCGTGCGCTGCTCCACGCGCTGCGCCCGCGCCGCAACGTCGTGGAGCGACTGGTGCGCCTCCGCCCGGAGGAGTCGACGACCCCGGAGGAGCTGGTGTTGACCAGGATCGAGAACAGCGACGTCGGCGCCGCCTTCCAGCGCCTCTCCCCCGAGCTGCGCGCCGTCGTGCAGGCGACCGTCCTCGACGGTCTCTCGACCCGCGAGGCCGCCGCGCTCCTCGGGATCCCGAACGGCACCGTGAAGAGCCGGATGAGCCGCGCCCGCGCCGAGCTGAGAGGAGCACTGCTGTGACCGCCTGGCACGCCTCCGACGAGGATCTGCTCACGTATCGCGGCGGAAGCGCGACCCCTGCCGTCGCGGCCTCGCTCGACACCCATCTGCTCAAGTGCGCCGAGTGCCGACGCGCCCTGGCGAGCATGTCCGCCGAGGGCACGGTCGCCGACTCGCAGCGCCGCTGGCAGCTGATCGACGACCGCATCGACGCACGCGGCGCCCACCTGCACCAGGGCACCGTGCTCCGCCTCGGCGTCTCGAGCCGGCCGCTGCTCGCCGCGCTCATGCTCGCCATCGTCCTGCTGATCGCCGTGCCACTCGTCGTGGCGTCGGCCTCCGGCCGCAGCGTCGAGGCGGCCCTCCTGGCGGGCGCGCCGCTCGCCCCGATGGTGGCCGTCGCCCTGTGCTACCGCCGCGAGACCGACCCCGCCGGCGAGCTCGCGCTCGCCGTGCCGCTGGCCGGCATCCGCCTCGTCACCCGCCGCGCGCTGCTCGTCGCGGCCGTCTCCGTCCCCGTTGGCGTGTGCGGTGCCCTGGCGCTCGGGATCCCGGCGACCGGTGCGGTCGCGTGGCTGCTGCCGGGCCTGGCCCTGTCCGCGCTCGTCCTCGTGTCCGGCACGACGAGGCTCGACCCCACGCTCGTCACGGCCGCGCTCGGCTCGTCCTGGGCCCTCGGTGTCTCCGTTGCTGCCTTCCGCGAGGGCACCGCCCTGGTCGCGTCGGCGGTCGCCGGCGCGCCCACCCAGCTGCTCTCGCTCCTCGTCGCGGTCCTCGCCATCGCCCTCTTCGTCGGGCGCCGCGAGCGCCTGTCCTACCGGAGGTTCCTGTGACCCAGCTCCACATCGCCGCTCGCTCCGTGGAGCTGTCGGCCCTGACCAAGCGCTTCGGCCGCACCACCGCGGTGGACGGCATCGACCTGGCCCTCGACGGCGGCGTCGTCGGACTGCTCGGCCCCAACGGCGCGGGCAAGACGACCCTGTTGCGGATGCTGGCGACGGTGCTGGCGCCCGACGCCGGGAGCCTGCGGCTCCTCGGTCTCGACCCGGCCCGGCCGGACGAGCGGCTCGAGCTCCGCCGTCGCCTGGGCTACCTGCCACAGGCACCGGCGCTCTACGGCTCGTTCACCGCGCTGGAGCTCGTCGACTACGTCGCCGTCCTCAAGGAGCACACCGACCGCGACCGCCGTGCCCAGGAGTGCACGCGCGTGCTCGACCTGGTCGGGCTCGGCGACCGTCGCAACAGCAGGATCCGGGCGCTGTCGGGCGGCATGCGTCAGCGCGTCGCCCTGGCCGCGGCCCTCCTCGGCTCCCCCGACCTGCTCGTCCTCGACGAGCCCGCCACCGGGCTCGATCCCGAGCAGCGCCTCGAGCTCCGCTCGCTCCTCGCGGACACCGCGACGCGCGGCACCGTCGTGCTCTCGACCCACAACACGGCCGAGGTCGCCGCCCTCTGCCAGCGGGTCGTCGTGGTGACCGCGGGCTCGGTGCGCTTCGAAGGTACGCCGGCCGAGCTGCGCGGCCTCGCCGAGGGCCGCGTCTGGGAGAGCCCGATCGCGGATCCCCGGGCGACCCGCTCGTGGATGACGGCGGACGGCGCCTTCCGCAACCTCGGGGACCTGCCCGCCGGTGTCGCCCCCAGCCCCGCCACGCTCGACGACGGCTACTTCCTCGCCGTGAGGTCCGGACGATGAGTGGGCTGCTCGTCGCGCGCCTGACGCTGCGTCCGACCGCCCAGGCGATGCCCTGGTCGCCGGTCGTCGCCGTCGCGGCGACCGGCCTGCTGGCCGCCTGGGCGGCCGGCTCGCTCTCAGCGCGCACGACCGTGCTGCCGATCGTCGTCGCGGGCACGCTCGCGGCCGCCGCGACGGCCACCCTGCGCGACCCCGCCGACGAGCTTCTCCGCCCGCTGCCGACCTCCGTGCCGGCGCGCCGGCTGCTCCGGGCGGCACTCGTCGCCCTGGTGGTCGTGCCGGTGACGCTGGGGGTCGCGAGGCTGACCCCCGGACCCGGTGCCGGGGCCGCCACCATCGCCCTGGGCCTGACCGGCCTGGCCGTCGCCAGCTGGCTGCCGGAACGTCGCGTGCTGGTCGCCTCGGCGGTGCCCGTGTGCTGGGTGATGGTGGGCCTCGCCCTCCAGGACCGGCTCGGCGCGCTCGGTGACGCCACGGCCTGGTGGTGGACGCATCCGTGGCAGGTCACCGTCGCCGCCGTACTCGCGCTGGGGACCGCCGTCACCACCGGGAGGAGCCGATGACCACGGACGTCGTGAGCGTCGGCCGCGCGGCCGGTCGCAGCCGTCCCGCCCCGCTGCTGCTCGCGCTCACCTGGCAGGAGGCCCGGCGGATGCTGCGCAGCCCCTGGCTGGTGCTCGGTGTGCTGGTGACCGGCTTCCTGGCGTGGAGCTTCACCCGTGACACCGAGTGGCACGGCGAGCAGTACCTCAGCGGGTTCTACCCGTCGAGCGGTCTCCACCTCGCCACCGCGATCCTCGTGGCACTGGCCTTCCACCGCGAGCGGGCGGGGCTCGCGCCCGGCACTCCCGTCGGCGAGGTCAGTCGGGGCGTGTCGCGGCTCCTGGCCGCCGTACCGCTCCTCGGGCTGACCGCCCTCTCGATCGCCTGGCTCGTCGCCTACGTCTGGTCGAACGGGGGTCTCGACCTGGGCGACGAGCCAGGCCGCACGCTGCACGCGTACCCGACCGCCCCCGAGATCCTGCAGCCGATGGCGACCGGGCTCCTGGCCGTGGCGACGGGGGCGGCGGCGGGACGTCGCTTCCGGCACCGCGCCACCGCGGTCCTGACGCTGTTCCTCGGGTGGTACGCCGTGACGGCGGCGTACTGGCTCTACCAGGCCTCGTGGCTGGCTCCGTTCTCCGTCTTCCAGTCGCAGCCGGTCTACGTCGACCTCGGTCCGGACGTCGACCCCAACCGTCTGCCGGCCGCCTGGCTGCTGTCGGTGCCCGGCCAGTACCAGGCGCACTGGGAGCGACTGGTCGTCTCACCGTCCTTGGCCTGGTGGCACGACCTGTGGCTGGTCGCGCTCGCCGTCATGGTCGTCGCGCTCGCCTTCCCGTCACCGGTCCGCCGGCGGCTCGCCATCGGCGGGGCCGGGGTCGCGGTCATCGCGATCGTCGCGCAGTTCGTGGTGTACCCCTCATGAGGGCGCTGGCGGCGTTCGCGACGGCGGTCGCACTCCTGGCGTGCGGGTGCGCGTCCGCGTGCACGGCGGCGTACGACGACGACGGCGAGGTGATGCCCCCCGGACAGCTGTCCGTGCCGGCCGCGAAGCACCACGACGCGGTCGACGTCGTGGTCGACACCGACCTCGCGCCGGACGACCTGGTGGCGCTCGCCTACCTGCTCCGCCACCCCGGCGTCCGGGTGCTGGCCGTGACGGTGCCCGCCACCGGCATGGTGTGGTGCCCCGCCGGCGTCGACATCGCCCACGACCTCATGGTCGCGGTGCGCGCCGATCCGGTCCCGATCTCGTGCGGCACCACGGCCCGCGGTCCGCACGGCGTCCCCTTCCCTGCCGACTGGTCCGTGACCGCCGCCAGCGACAGCGGACTGCAGCGCGACGACGAGATTTGGACGAAGACCGACCCGACCCCTCCGGCGGCGCTGATCGGACGGCTGGCGAAGACCCACCCCGGGCTCCAGGTCGTCGAGCTCGCCCCGGCGACCGAGCTGGCCGCGTTGCTGCGGAGCGACCCGACGGCGTACTCACGCATCGACCGCATCGTCGCCATGACGGGCGTCGCGGCCGGGCCGCCGCAGGACGCGACCGCGGGCGAGTGGAACGCCGCCGCCGACCCGGACGCCCTCGCCGCCGTGCTCGCCGGCCCGGTGCCGATGACCATCGTCCCCAACGAGGTCGTGCCCGACGGCTCGCCCGCCGGCATGCGGCAGCCGGTCGTGGGTGGCATCGGTGTGCTCACCGCCGCCCCGCCGCCCCGCTTCTGGGACCTCGCGACGGCGGCGTACTTCACCCACCCCGACGCGGGCGGGACGAGGACCGGGCGATGGTCGGTGGCGCTGACGGGCGAGCCCGGACGGCTGACGCGCGAGGGCGACGGCGACGACGCGGTCGTCACCTCGCTGGACACGGCGACGCTCGACGCGGCCTACCGCGAGGTGTTCGCGCCCGAGCGGTAGGCCTGCCACTCCCTGTCGAGGATCGCGAAGTCGACCTCGTCGCTCCAGCGGCCCCGGAACCACTCGTTCTCGACGAGCACCGCCTCCTGGCGCATGCCGAGCTTGCGCAGCACGGAGGCGGAGGCGGTGTTGAGGGCGTCGATGCGGCCGGTCATGCGGTGCAGGCCGAGCTCGTCGAAAGCCAGCCGGAGCACCTCGCGACAGGCCTCCGGGGCGTAGCCGCGCCCCCAGTGGTCGGGGTGCAGCTCGTATCCCAGCTCGCCCGCCCGGTGCAGCTCGCTGTGCCACATGAGGAGCACGTCGCCGATGACCTGCCCGGTCTCCTTGAGCTCGATCCCGAGGAGGAGGACCTGCTTCTCCGCGTCGAGCTCGCGGCGGGTGAAGTCCGGGTCGTGGAGGCGCTTCTCGACCTCGTCACGACTGCGGGGCTCGTACGGCAGGTAGGCGCACACCTCGTCCAGCGACTGGTAGGCGTGGACCGCGTCCACGTCGTCCGGGCTGAGCGGGCGCAGCAGGAGCCGCTCGGTCTCGATGGGGTACGTCGGCGCGAGTCTCACGCGCCCAGGCTGGCAGAGCCTCGAGTGTCACGACCACCCCTGGGTGGCCGACACGCTCGAGCCTCGGCCGGATCCGCTCAGCGGTGCCGACGCAGCCCGAAGGTCAGGCCGTCGACCAGCGCCTCCCAGGAGGCCTCGATGACGTTCTCCCCGACGCCGACGGTCACCCACGAGCCGTCGCTGTCGGAGGTCTCGATCAGCACGCGCGTCTTGGCGTTGGTGCCGTGACCCTCGTCGAAGAGGCGCACCTTGTAGTCGGTCAGCTCGAACTGCTGCACCTCCGGGAAGGCCTGCTCGATCGCGGCCCGCAGCGCCCGGTCGAGCGCGTTGACGGGACCGTTGCCCTCATCCGTCACGACGAAGCGGACGCCGTCCGCGACGATCTTCACCGTCGCCTCGGTCAGACCGGCGTGGTCGCTGATGACGCGCCAGGACTCGACGTCGAAGTACGACGGCCGGGCACCCTCGACCTCCTCGAGGAGCAGCAGCTCGAAGGACGCGTCCGCGGCCTCGAAGGTGTAGCCCCGAGACTCGAGCTCCTTCACCCGGTCCGTCACGCGCCTGGCCAGGGCGGCGTCCAGCTCGAAGCCGAGCTCGCGGCCCTTCAGCTCGATCGAGGCGCGCCCGGCCATGTCAGAGACCAGCAGCCTCATGTCGTTGCCGACCCCGAGGGGGTCCATGTGCTGGTAGAGGTCGGGGTCGACCTTGATGGCGCTGGCGTGCAGGCCGGCCTTGTGGGCGAACGCCGACGAGCCGACGTACGGCTGGCGGGAGGCGGGCGGCACGTTGGTCACGTCCGCGATCGCGTGCGCCGTGCGGGTCGCCTCGCGCAGCGAGCCGTCCGGCAGCACCGACCGACCCAGCTTGAGCTCCAGGTTGGCGACGACCGCGATCAGGTCGGCGTTGCCGGTGCGCTCGCCGTACCCGTTGACGGTGCCCTGGACGTGGGTCGCGCCGGCGTCGACCGCGGCGAGGCTGTTGGCGACGGCGCAGCCGGTGTCGTTGTGGCAGTGGATGCCGACCTTGGCGCCGGTCGCCTCGACCACGTCGTGCACGACGTCGGCGACCCACGTCGGCAGCATGCCGCCGTTGGTGTCGCAGAGCGCGACGACGTCGGCGCCCGCCTCGGTGGCCGTGCGGAGCACCTCCAGCGCGTAGGCGCGGTTGGCCCGGTAGCCGTCGAAGAAGTGCTCGGCATCCAGGAAGACCCGCTGCCCCTCCGCCCGCAGGTGGGTGACGGTGTCGCGGATCATCGCGAGGTTCTCCTCGAGCGTGGTCCGCAGCGCGAGCTCCACGTGCCGGTCGTGCGACTTGGCGACGAGGGTGACGACCCCCGCGCCGGAGTCGCGCAGCGCGGCGATGAGCGGGTCGTCGGCCGCCTTGAGCCCGGCGCGGCGTGTGGCGCCGAACGCCGCCAGCTGGGCGTGCTCCAGCTTGAGCTCCGTCCGGGCCCGCTGGAAGAACTCGGTGTCCTTCGGGTTCGCCCCCGGCCAGCCACCCTCGATGTAGCCCACGCCCAGCGCGTCGAGCTGGCGCGCGATCGCCAGCTTGTCGGCCACCGAGAGGTTGAGCCCCTCCTGCTGCGCGCCGTCACGCAGCGTGGTGTCGTAGACGTGGAAGTCGCTCATCAGTCCTGCTCCTGGGTCGTGCGGGCACAAAAAAACCTCTCGGGGTGCGAGAGGTCGGCGCGTCAGGGTCCTGACGCGCTAGCTAATGATCGTGCCCTGCTGCATGCCGCTCATCATGCCACCGGAGCCCGGGATGTGGACCTGTGGTCTTGGCATGCGGTCAGGCCGGTGGGCTGGGCGCGCCGGCCTCCGAACTGTCACGGTGACAGTTCGCGCGTGAAGTGACAGTTGCTAACTGTCACCCACCGCTCCAACTGTCACGGTGACAGTTCGGAACCGGCACCGTGGCACGTGGGCGAGGCAGTCCGCGCCTCAGCCGGCGAGGCCGGAGAACGGCGGGCCACCGGCCGGGAGCCAGTCGGCGCCCCGGGCGGCCAGTCCGCCGAGCAGCCCGGCGAGCGCGGCGATCACGCACATCGTGATGAGCCAGCCCCGGACGCCGTGCGAGAGAGGCCGTACGGCGCGGGTGACCGGCGAGCGCAGCCGCGAGCCGCCGGGGCCGCACCACAGCGAGCCGACCAGCACCGCGCCGGCGATCGGCAAGGTCACACCGAGCGGCGCCGCCACGGCGTAGCAGAGCAGCATCGCCGCGACGGCGAGGCCGAAGGCCCAGAGTCCCAGCAGCGCGGTCGAGGGCAGGGACCGGAGCAGGTCCCACGGGGCGCCGAGGACGAGCCGCGGGCCGTCGTACCACTTGGCGCCGCGGAGCCTCCGCCTGTCCCCCATGCCCGATGCCACCAGCGAACCCGTGCGCAGCAGCCAGACGAGGACGAGCAGGACGGCGAGGGCGGCACAGGGGTACGCCGCCAGGCCGGCCGCGGCCGCGGCCGCGCTCCCCAGCAGCAAGGTGAACCTGCGCGCACGCTCACCGACTCCCGGGCGCGCCGGCCCGTCAGCGGGAGCCTCCCAGGGCAGGGGTTCGAGCCGGGTGTCGACCTGCGTCTCGAGTCGCGTCTCGGCGTCGAGCGCCTCGCCGGCGCCCTCGGTGAAGAGCGAGATCGGCATCGTCTCGACCGGCTGCGGCACCGGCGGCGGCACCGGAGGCACCGGCATGCCGGACCTCGCGGCCGGGCGACCAACCGGGGCCGGCCCCTGCCCGCGCAGCCACGCGAGCAGCCGGGTGACGCTCGGTCGACGCTCCGGCTCGGGGCTGAGTGCCGCGTCGAGCACCTCGCGCAGCGGCGAGGGCACGCCGGTCAGGTCGTGCTCGCCCCGCCGGGCGCGGTCCATGACGGCCATCGACGGTCCTCGGCCGTACGGCGGCCGGCCGGTGGCCGCGTAGGCGACCGTGGCGGCCCAGGCGTGTACGTCGACCGCGCGGGTCGGCTCGTCGCCGTACAGCACCTCCGGCGCCAGGTATCCCGGCGTGCCGAGCAGCCAGCCGGTCTGGGTGAGCTTCGGGTCGTCGGTGACACGGGCGAGACCGAAGTCGATGAGGACCGGCGTGCGGCCCTCCATGAGGACGTTCGACGGCTTGACGTCGCGGTGCAGGACGCCGGCCTCGTGGACCGCCGCGATGCCCTCCAGCAGGCACCGGGCCAGCCAGGCCAGGTCGTCACCGCGCACCGGGCCCTCCCGGGCGACCTCGTCGTGCAGCGACAGCCCGGGCACGTAGCGGGTGGCGATGTAGGGCACCGGGGCCCACGGGTCGGCGTCGATGATCTCGGCGACCCAGCGGCTGCGGACCCGCCGCAGCGACCCGACCTCGCGGGCCAGCCGGGCGCGGGTCTCGTCGTCGCCGACGACGTGCGGGCGCAGCACCTTGAGCGCGACCCGCTGACCGTCGGAGCGCCGGGCCAGGTGCACGACGCCCATCCCGCCCTCGCCGAGCGGAGCCAGCAACGTGTAGTCGCCGATGGACCGGGTCCCGTCCCCGGGGTCCGGTCTCGGCACGCGCTCGCGTGGGGCTGTCGACACCTGATGAGATTAACCGGCACGTCGCCGAGTCGGCGCGTCCTGGCACCTCAGCGCGCCCGAGTCGGCGCGTCCTGGCAGTTCACAACTGCCGAGTCGGCGCGTCCTGGCACCTCAGAACTGCCGAGTCGGCGCGTCCTCGCATCGCGGCGCGGGGGCCGGGCAGACGCGGCGCGAGGATGCGCCGACTCGGCCCTCTACAGATGCGAGGATGCGCCGACTCGGCCCTCTACAGATGCGAGGATGCGCCGACTCGGCCCTCTACAGATGCGAGGATGCGCCGACTCGCGGGTCAGAGGATGCGGTGGAGCCAGCCGAAGGTGTCGTCGGCGCGGCCGAACTGGATGTCGACGAGCTGCTTGCGGATCGTCGCGCCGACCTCGCCGGCCGGGGAGGTGACCGAGCCGCCCTCCCAGACCAGCTCGCCGACCGGGGTGACGACGGCGGCGGTGCCGCAGGCGAACACCTCGACGATCTCGCCCGACTCCACGCCCGACTTCCACTCCTCGATCGAGAAGCGACGCTCCTCCACCTGGTGGCCGAGCTTCCCGGCCAGCTCGATGATCGAGGCGCGGGTGATCCCCTCGAGGATCGTGCCGGTCAGGGCCGGCGTCACGATGTGGCCGTCGGCGTACACGAAGTAGAGGTTCATGCCGCCGAGCTCCTCGACGTACTTGCCCTCCGCCGCGTCGAGGAAGACGACCTGGTCGCAGCCGTGGTCGTAGGCCTCCTGCTGCGCGACGAGCGACGAGGCGTAGTTGCCGCCCGTCTTGGCCGCGCCCATGCCGCCGCGGCCGGCACGGGTGTACTCCTCGGTGAGCCAGATGCGGACCGGCTTCACGCCGCCCTTGAAGTAGGACCCGGCCGGCGAGGCGATGACCATGAACGTCACGTGCTGCGAGGGCCGCACACCCAGGAACGCCTCCGACGCGAACATGAAGGGCCGCAGGTAGAGCGACTTCTCGTTGCCCTCGGTCGCCTCCGGCACCCAGCGCGCGTCGGCCGTGACGAGCGCGTCGACGGCCTGCACGAAGTCCTCGGGCTCGAGCACGGGCAGCGCGAGCCGATGGCTCGAGCGCAGCATCCGCTGGGCGTTGGCCTCCGGGCGGAAGGACCAGATCGACCCGTCCGCGTGGCGGTAGGCCTTCATGCCCTCGAACGTCTCCTGGGCGTAGTGGAGCACGGCGGTGGCGGGGTCGAGGGACAGCGGGCCGTACGGCTCGACGCGGGCAGCGTGCCAGCCCTGGTCGGGCGTCCACTCGATCGTGAGCATGTGGTCGGTGAAGTAGTTGCCGAACCCCGGGTCCGCGAGGATCTCGGCAAGGCGCTCGTCACTGGCCTTGTGGGCCGAGAGCGAAGTGGTGATGTCCATGACCATGAGGCTAGTCCTCCCGGGAGCAGTCGGAGTCGTCAGAGTCGGGCGGCGATGGCGTCGCCGATCTCGGCCGTACGACGACCGGAGCCGTCGCGCTCGGAGAGATCGGCCAGCACCACCTCGTCGATGCGCGCGGCCGCGTCGGCGTGACCGAGGTGGTCGAGCAGCAGCGCCGCCGACAGGATCGCGGCGGTCGGATCGGCCTTCTGCTGCCCGGCGATGTCGGGCGCCGAGCCGTGCACGGGCTCGAACATCGACGGGTAGGTCCGGTCGGGGTTGATGTTGCCCGACGCGGCCAGCCCGATGCCGCCGGTGATCGCCGCGGCGAGGTCGGTGATGATGTCGCCGAAGATGTTGTCGGTGACGATCACGTCGAAGCGCGCCGGGTCGGTCGCCATGAAGATCATGACGGCGTCGATGTGCAGGTAGTCCACCGCGACGTCCGGGTAGTCGCGGGCGACATCCTGCGTGATCCGCCACCACAGCGACCCGGCGTTGACCAGCACGTTCGTCTTGTGGACCAGGGTGAGCTTGCGACGACGGCGCCGGGCACGCTCGAAGGCGTCGCGCACGACCCGCTCGACGCCGTACGCCGTGTTGAGCGAGACCTCGGTCGCGACCTCGGCGGGGGTGCCGGTGCGCATCGAGCCACCGTTGCCGACGTAGAGGCCCTCGGTGCCCTCGCGTACGACGACGAAGTCGATCTCGCCCTTGCCCAGGACGGCGTCGGACAGCGGCGAGACGGCCCCGGGGAACAGCTTGGACGGCCGCAGGTTGACGTAGTGGTCGAGCTCGAAGCGCAGCTTGAGCAGCAGGCCGCGCTCGAGGATGCCCGGAGGCAGGTTCGGGTCGTTGGGCTTGCCACCGACAGCGCCGAGCAGGATGGCGTCGTGCTCCTTGATCTCGGCGAGGACCGAGTCGGGCAGCACCTCCCCGGTCGCGAGGTAGCGCTCGGCGCCGAGGTCGTAGCGGGTCTGCTCGAACTTCACCGGGGAGGCGACCTCGAGGACCTTGAGCGCCTCGGCGGTCACCTCGGGGCCGATCCCGTCTCCGGGGATCACAGCGAGACGCAGGGGGCTGGTCGGGTGCACAGTCACGCCCACGGACTCTAGTTGTCGTCGGGCAGGTCGTCGCCGGCGTCCCGCCGGTCGAGAGCGGCCTCGGTGGCCGGGTGGCCGAACGGGTTCTCGGGATCGTGGTTCGCCGGACCCCAGTCGAGGGTCCGGGCAAGCAGCTGTGCGGGCATCGCGGTGTTCCTTCTGGCTTCACGAGGGAGGGGACGAGAAGCCAGGGGGCTCGTCGGGACGAGCACGACCACCGCGACGGGGTGGCCTCTCAGACTGTCGTCCGGGCCCCGTCGCGGCGCCGAATTACGAGGAACGTCCGCATGGTGCCTCGAGGTTAGCGGCGCAGGCGCGGTCCGTCAGCGCCGTGCCGCGATCAGTCCGTCATCCGAGACAGGAAGGTGACGTGAAAGACTCGCGCCATGAGTGCCCCGCCAGAGCTTCCCGAGGTCGTCACCCGGGCCTTCGACGTCTCGCGACGGGCGGGATACGTCTCCTTCTGCCGCAACGAGACCGGCCGTCTGCTCGCCACGCTCGCGGCCACCCGCAGCGGGACCATGGCGGAGTTCGGGACGGGCACCGGAGTCGGGACGGCCTGGCTCCGCTCCGGCGTACGCCGCGACGACGTCCGCATCCTCACCGCCGAGCTCGACACCAAGCTCGCGACCGGCGCGGCCGACATCTTCACCGACGACCCGCAGGTGGAGGTGCTCGCGGCCGACTGGTCGACGTTGCTCGACAAGGGCCCGTTCTCCCTGCTCTTCCTCGACTCCGGACAGCCCGGCGAGGTCGGCGTCGACCGGATCGTCGACCTGATGGAGGCGGGCGGCATCGTGGTGCTCGACGACTTCACCCCGAGCGAGGTGTGGCCGCCGATCAGCTACGGCCGGGTCGACACGCTGCGGGAGGCGTGGCTGACCGACGACCGGTTCACCACCGTCGAGGTGATGGTGGCGAGCGACGCGTCGGTGCTGATCGCCACCAAGCACTGACCCACGCTGCTACGCGGCCGCCCTGTCGCCGAAGAGCAGCGGCATCACGGCGCGGACCTCGTCCTGCATCCGGCCGAGCGCGCCCTCGCGACCCGCGATGTGGCCGAGCAGGGCCTGCTGGAACAGGCCGTCGAGCAGCCCGTAGACCAGCGCAGGCGTCGCCGTCAGGGGCGCACCCAGCAGCTCGGCGTACCGCGTCACGATCCGCCAGGCCATCTCCTCCAGCGCTCGGTCGATCGCGTCGACCGGCTCGCGCAGGCTCTCCTCGAACATGCTCTGGGAGCGCAGGTCGTACCAGAGGCGATGCATCGGCGCCTCCTCGACGATCGTCTCGGCGAGCTTCGCGACGAAGCCCTCGAGCAGCTCGTCGGCGGTGGTCGAACGCTCGACCACGTCGTCGTAGCGGTGCACGCACCTGGCCTTGTAGTAGCCCACGCAGAAGACGATCAGCTCGAGCTTGTCGGAGAAGTAGTAGTGGAGGACGCCGTGGCTGAACTCCGAATTCGAGGCGATCTCACGCAAAGTCGTGCGCGCATAGCCGAGTTCCCCTAGTGTCACCAGCGCTGACTCGGCGAGCTCCCTGCGGCGCTCGTCGAACTTGTCCACCGGCCGGCGGCTGACCTTCGACGTCATCTGCTTGTCTCCCTCGGACGCAGCACGATCCACCTGCTTGACGATTGTCCAGATTTGACTTGACGGTTGTCCAGAGAAATTCGGACAATCGTCGCTAGAAGAGGGTTTTCCCCGCCCGACCATTCCTTCTCCCCCCACAGGAGAATCTGTGAAACTGGTCGACTGCTTGGACCTCGGGGCCGCACTGGTCCCAACGTCCGCCTGCCTGGTCACCGAAACCGCGACACTCAGCTACGCCGAGACCCAGGGTCTCAGCCGTAGCGTCGCCGCCTCCCTCACCGCGTGCGGTGTCGGGCCCGGGGACACCGTCGGTGTGCTGTCCGCCAACGATCCGTTGGCCCTCACGTGCGTGTTCGGCGCGAGCCGCGCAGACGCGGCGTGGGCGCTGATCGACCCCGCGGACGCGACCGTCGAGGAGCTCCTGCAGGAGCTCAGTGCCTGCTCGGCCCTGCTGTTCCGCACGGCGGACGCCGAGCTGGCCCAGGAGGTGCACCTGCGGATGCCGCTGCCCCACGCGCTGGTCTGCCTCGACGGCCACGTCCCGGGCGCGCTCGGCTGGGGCGAGTTCCTGGTGAACGGGTTCACCCGGACCGCCGTCGTGCCGGTCGGTCCGTCGGCGTCGAGCTCCGGCGACGCGGACGCGAGCGAGGACCGCCCGGTCTTCCTCGCGCTCGGTCCGCTCAGCGAGGC
Source organism: Nocardioides panacihumi (assembly GCF_039530925.1). Lineage (NCBI taxonomy): Bacteria > Bacillati > Actinomycetota > Actinomycetes > Propionibacteriales > Nocardioidaceae > Nocardioides > Nocardioides panacihumi. The sequence continues at coordinate 664,098 of NZ_BAAAPB010000002.1, forward strand.
GACCGCCGACCGGTGGCTCCCCGTCCTCGCGCAGGGCGGCCGGATCGTGATGCGTACGACGCCCGCGGTCGCGTCCGAGGCACTGCTCGAGGCCTGAGGCCCGGTCAGGCGAAGAGCGCCTGGCCGACGTACTCCCCTGCTCGGGTGCCCGGGGGGACGGCGAAGAGCGCCGAGCCGGTGACCTTGAGGTACTCCATCATCGCGTCGTGCGACGCCATCTTGGTCTGCACCGGCACGAAGTGGGTGTCGGGGTTGCGCACGTAGGCGAGGAAGAACAGGCCGGCGTCCAGCACGCCCAGGTCGGTCGAGCCGTCGACGAAGTTGTAGCCGCGCCGCAGCATTCGGACGCCGTCGTTGAAGTCGGGGTGGACCAGCCGGACGTGGGAGTCGGGCGGGATGACCGGACCGTCGTGACCCGGCATGTCGAAGTTCGGCTCGGTGAACTCCCCTCCGCCCGACAGCGGGGCGCCGGTGTCCTTCGTGCGACCGACGAACGACTCCTGGTCCTCCAGCGGCTGGCGGTCCCAGACCTCGATGCGCATGTTGATCCGCCGCGCCACGAGGTAGGACCCGCCGGCCAGCCACTCCGCCTTCGCGTCGTCGCCGCGCGCGACCCAGACGTGCTCGCTGAGGTCCTTGGTCTCCTCCGCCTTGACGTTGGCGGTGCCGTCCTTGAAGCCGAACAGGTTGCGCGGGGTGTCCTGGCTCACCGACGTCGTCGACGTGCGCCCGAAGCCGAGCTGGCTCCAGCGCACGGACGCGGTGCCGAAGGCGATGCGGGCCAGGTTGCGGATCGCATGGACCGCGACCTGCGGGTCGTCGGCGCAGGCCTGGACGCAGAGGTCCCCGGACGAGCGCTGCGGCTCGAGCATGTCGCCCGGGAAGTGCGGCAGCGCCTTGAGCGCGGCGGGCTGCTTCGCCGCGAGGCCGAAGCGGTCCTTCCCGTCAGCCGTGCGGAAGAGGCCCGGCCCGAAGCCGAAGGTGATCGTCAGACCGCTCGGCGGCAGGCCGATCGCCTCGCCGGTGTCGTCGGGAGGGAGGTTGCTGGCGCCCTGCGTCGGCCCGACCGGGCCGGCGCCGTGCCCCTTCGTCATCCGCTCGGCGGCCTCGGTCCACGCGGTCAGCATCGCGACGAGCTCGTCGCGCGAGTCGGTGGTGACGTCGAACGCCGCGAAGTGCAGCCGGTCCTGCGCCGGCGTGACGATGCCGGCCTGGTGGGTGCCGCGGAAGGCGTACGCCCTCGGCCCGGCGGCAGGCGTGACCGCGTCGTCGGCGCTGGCCCGCCCTGCGACGAAGGCGCCGGCGACCCCGGCCGCGGCGACGCTGCCACCGAGGATGCCGCGACGCGAGATGCCGCTCAGGACAGCACCGCCGCGGTGAGTCGGGACAGCGGCTCGGAGAGGGCGTTCACCGCGTCGGAGAGCGCCTTCTTGTCGGTGGCACTGACCCGGTCGTAGAAGGCGAAGCCGTTGCCGGACCGCTGCCGGTCGAGCAGCTTCTGGAGCGCGCCGAAGCGCTCGTCGAGCTGCTTCGCCAGGGCGGGGTCCTTCGCCTCGACGATGGGCTTGACGCCCTCCCAACCGACGCGGGCGCCGTCGACGTTGGCCTGGAAGTCCCAGAGGTCGGTGTGTGACCAGGCCTCCTCCTCACCGGTGACCTTGCCTCCTGCGACCTCCTCGAGCAGGCCGCGCGAGCCGTTGGCGATCTGGTCCACGGTGTAGTCCAGGCCGGCGATGCGGCCGTCGAGGGTGGTGATGTTCTTCATCAGGTCGTCGGCGTACGCCGTCCGCTGCTGCGGCGTCAGCGCCCGGTAGCCCGCGGGGGCCCACAGGTCCTTCTCGATCCGGTGCCAGCCGGTCCACTTCTGGCCGGGCTCGAGATCTGCCTCGCGGGCGTCGGTGAGCGGGTCGAGGTCGCCGAAGGACTCCGCGACCGTCTCGATGCGCTCCCAGTGCGCGCGCGCCTGCGGGTAGAGGGCCCGGGCCTCGTCGTCCTTGCCCGCCTTGTAGAGCGCGACGAACCTCTGCGTGGACGTGACGAGCTGGTCGGACTGGTCGTTGACGTAGGCCTTGTAGTTGGCCTGCGCGGTGGCGACCTGCTGCTGCTCGTCGGCCGAGACGGTGGGCCCGTCACCGGACTCGTCCACCGTGAAGTCGGCGCGGATGCCGTCGCCCTTCATGCCGGGCTTGCAGGCCGTGACGTACGTGCCGGCCGGTGCGTCGACCGTCAGCTTGCGGTTGATGCTCGGGCCGATGTTCTCGATCTCGGCCTTGATCGTCATCCCGTCGGCGCCCAGCAGGTAGAACTCCGTCACCTCGGAGCCGGTGTTGGTCACCTCGAAGGTGAGCGTGCCGGCCGGGGCGCTCGTCGCGGACAGCTTGCAGGCGTCGGCCGACGAGGTCACCGTCACGGTGCGCGGGTCCTTCTCGTCGCCGGTCGCGGACGAGGCGTTCTCCGTGCACGCCGCGAAGAGCGGCGTCGCGGCGAGTGCGGCGGCGGTCATGGCCAGGGCGGGCTTGCGCATGGGCAGAGTCCTTCTCGGGAGGTACGGCGGCCTGCGACCGCCGGTCGGAGCGTGGGTCAGTGAGCGGCGGGGACGCGCGGGCCGGACGTCTCGGCGACCGTGCGTGGTGCGAGCGTCGCGCGCCGCTTGCGGAGGAAGAACACCGCCATCACGGGCACGGCGTAGAGCGCCCAGACGACGGCCTCGAGGTTGGTCGTCACGGGCGAGAAGTTGAAGATGCCCTTGAGGACCGTGCCGTACCACGAGTTCGGGTCGACGGTGCTCGAGACGTCGAACGCGATCGAGTGCAGGCCGGGCAGGATCCCCGCCTCCTGCAGGTCGTGGACGCCGTACGACAGGACGCCGGCGGCGACCAGGATGAGGAACGCGCCGGTCCACGTGAAGAACTTGGCGAGGTTGACCGCGATCGCGCCGCGGTAGATCAGGTAGCCGAGCACGACCGCGGTCGCCAGCCCGAGCACGGCGCCGAGCAACGGCTCCCATGTCGGCGTGATCGCCCCGGCGGCCTCCCGCGTACCGGCCTTGGTGGCGGCCCACAGGAACAGGGCCGTCTCCAGGCCCTCGCGCCCGACCGCCAGGGTGGCGACGACGACGAGCGACCAGCGGCTGCCGTCGGCGGCCCTGTCGATCGCTCCGCGCAGCTCGCCGCCGAGGCCGCGGGCGGCACGCGCCATCCAGAAGATCATCCAGGTGACGAAGCCGACGGCGACGATCGACAGGGCACCGCCGATCGCCTCCTGCGCCTCGAAGGTGAGCCCGCTGGGCCCCCAGGTGAGGAGCGCGCCGAAGGCGAGGGAGACCCCCACGGCGAGACCGACGCCGGCCCAGATCCGCTTCAACAGGTGGGTCCGGCCGGTCTTGACGAGGTAGGCGACCAGGATGCTGACGACGAGCGCAGCCTCCAGTCCCTCCCGCAGACCGATGAGGTAGTTCGCAACCACGGTCGGGATGCTACGCCACGAGATTAGGTTTGCCTAACCAAGGTGAGGTTTGCCTCACCTTAGTTCGTCCGCAGGGTCAGACGGCGCAGCCGTCAGGGCCGCACGCGCCGTCGGCGCCGCCCTCCCCCACCAGCTCGACGAGCGGGTGCGACTCACGCCAGGCGCGGTCCAGGAGCTGGCCGAACAGCTCGGTCGGCTGCGCGCCGGAGACGCCGAACTTCTCGTCGACGACGAAGAAGGGCACGCCGTTCGCGCCGTACGCCCTGGCCTGATCGACGTCAGCACGTACGTCGGCCGCGAACTCGTCGCTCCCCAGCACCGCGTCCACGCGCTCGGCCGGCAGCCCGGCGTCGGCCGCGATCTCGCGCAGCACCGCGTGGTCGGCCAGGTTGCGCGCCCCCGCGAAGTTCGCCGCCAGCAGGGCCTCCTTGAGCTCGACCTGCCGGCCGACCTGCTTCGCGAGGTGCAGCAGCCGATGGGCGTCGAGGGTGTTCGCGTGGACCGTCTCGTCGTGCCGCCAGGTCATCCCCTCGGCGGCGGCCAGCTCGGTGACACGCGCCTGCATCCCGGCAGCCTCGGCGCGACTGACGCCGTACTTGCTCGAGAGCATCTCCTGCGCCGTCTCGGTCGGATCGGTCGGCGCGGTCGGGTCCAGCTGGAACGAGCGGTAGACGAGCTCTACCTCGTCGCGGTGGTCGAATCCGGCCAAGGCCGTCTCGAGGCGGCGCTTGCCGATGTAGCACCACGGGCAGGCGATGTCGGACCAGATCTCGATGCGCACGGTGGCACCAACATCTGGACCCTCCCCGATTGTTCCGCCCCCCGCCCCGCCGAGACGTCAATCCATCCGGCCCGAGACGTCAATCCGTACGGCTCGAGACGTCAATCCGTACGGCTCGAGAAGTCAATCCGATCGCATCGAGGACGCTCTGTGGTGACCGATTGACGTCTCGGACCGGATGGATTGACGTCTCGGACCGGATGGATTGACGGCTCGGGGAAGACGAAGCCCCCGGACCGCGCGGGTCCGGGGGCGTACGTCGGGCTGGGCTCAGCGCGTGGCGGTGCCCTCGACGTAGTCGGTGTCGTGAGACTTCACCCAGGCCATGAGCTTGCGCAACTCGCGGCCGGTCTCCTCGATCGGGTGCTTCTCGCCCTTCTCGCGCAGCGCCTTGAACTCCGGCGCACCGGCGTCCTGGTCGGCGATGAAGCGCTTGGCGAACTCGCCGTTCTGGATGTCGGTGAGGACCGCGATCATGTTCTCCTTCACCTGCGGGGTGATGACCCGCGGGCCGGAGACGTAGTCGCCGTACTCCGCGGTGTCGGAGACCGACCAGCGCTGCTTGGCGATACCGCCCTCGTACATCAGGTCGACGATGAGCTTGAGCTCGTGGAGGACCTCGAAGTAGGCGACCTCGGGCTGGTAGCCGGCCTCGGTCAGGGTCTCGAAGCCGTACATGATCAGCTGCGAGGCGCCACCGCACAGGACGGCCTGCTCGCCGAACAGGTCGGTCTCGGTCTCCTCGGTGAAGGTGGTCTTGATGCCGCCGGCGCGCAGGCCGCCGATGCCCTTGGCCCAGGACAGGGCGAGGTCCCACGCCTTGCCGGAGGCGTCCTCCTCCACGGCGACGAGCACGGGGACGCCGCGGCCGTCGACGAACTCACGGCGGACGAGGTGACCGGGGCCCTTGGGGGCGACCATGAAGACGTCGACACCTTCGGGCGGCGTGATGTAGCCGAAGCGGATGTTGAAGCCGTGACCGAAGCCGAGCGCCTTGCCCGGGGTCATGTGCGGCGCGATCTCCTCGGCGTACAGCTTCCGCTGGTGCTGGTCGGGCGCCAGGATCATGACGACGTCGGCCCACTCGGCGGCCTCGGCCGGCGTCACGACGGCGAGTCCCTCGGCCTCGGCCTTCGGGGCGCTCTTCGAGCCGGGCTGCAGGCCGATCCTGACCTCGACGCCGGAGTCCCGCAGCGACAGCGAGTGGGCGTGGCCCTGGCTGCCGTAACCGATGACCGCGACCTTCTTGCCCTGGATCAGGGACAGGTCGGCGTCGTCGTCGTAGAACATCTCAGCCACGTTCGGGCTCTCCTTCTGGTTGTTTCTCGCCTCGTTCGAGGCCAGGGGTTGGGGGGTTGCTGGGGAGATCGTCGGCTCAGCCGGCCGGCGGCGGAGCGGGTACGGCGACCGGGCGGCCCGACCGCTCGGAGATCGACCGCGACCCGCGGCCGATGGCGACCATGCCGGACTGCACCAGCTCACGGATGCCGAACGGCTCGAGGACACGGAGGAAGTCGGTCAGCTTGCCGCTGTTGCCGGTGACCTGGATGGTGACGGCGTCGGCGGAGATGTCGACGGCCTTGGCCCGGAACAGCTGCACGGCGTCGAGGATCTGGCCGCGGGTCTCCGCGCTGGCGCCGACCTTGACGAGCATCAGCTCGCGCTGGACCGCATGGCCCTGCTCGAGCTCGACGATCTTGATGACCTCGACGAGCTTGTTGAGCTGCTTGGTGACCTGCTCGAGCGGTGTCTCCTCCACGTTGACGACGATCGTCATCCGGGAGATCCCCTCGTGCTCGGTCGGGCCCACCGCCAGCGACTCGATGTTGAAGCTGCGGCGGCTGAACAGGCCGGCGATCCGGGTGAGGACGCCCGGTCGGTCCTCGACGAGGACCGACAGGGTGTGCTTGCCGCTACTGAGCTCTGCCATCAGAGGTCGTCCTCGTCGAACTTGGGCGCGAGGTCTCGCGCGTACTGGATCTCGTCGTTGCTGGCCCCGCCCGCGATCATCGGCCACACCATCGCGTCCTTGTTGACGCGGAAGTCGACGACGACGGGCACGTCGTTGATCTCCATGGCCTTCTCGATCGTCGAGTCCACGTCGGCGGCGGACTCGCAGGACAGGCCGACGCAGCCGTAGGCCTCCGCCAGCGTCGGGAAGTCGGGGATCCGGATCGGCTTGTCATGACGCTGCAGGTTCGTGTTGGAGTAGCGCTCGTTGTAGAAGAGCGTCTGCCACTGCCGGACCATGCCGAGATTCTCGTTGTTGATGATCGCGACCTTGATCGGGATGCCCTCGATCGCGCAGGTGGCCAGCTCCTGGTTGGTCATCTGGAAGCAGCCGTCGCCGTCGATCGCCCACACCGTCGCGTCCGGTCGGCCGACCTTGGCGCCCATGGCCGCCGGGACCGAGTAGCCCATCGTCCCGGCGCCGCCGGAGTTGAGCCACGTGTTCGGGTGCTCGTAGCCGATGAACTGCGCCGCCCACATCTGGTGCTGGCCGACGCCCGCCACGTAGAGCGCCTCGGGACCGGCGATCTGACCGAGCCGCTCGATGACGTACTGCGGGGCGAGGCCCTCGGCCGGGGTGTCGTAGCCCAGGGGGTAGTTGCGCTTGATGCCGGCGCAGTACGCCACCCAGGACTCGTAGTCGCCCTCGCGACCGGCGGCCTTCTCGGCCTCGAGCACGACGAGCAGGTCGGTGAGGACCTCGCGGATGTCACCGACGATCGGGACGTCGACGTGCCGGTTCTTGCCGATCTCGGCCGGGTCGATGTCGGCGTGGATCACGGACGCGCCGGGCGCGAAGGTGGCCAGGTCGCCGGTGACGCGGTCGTCGAAGCGCGCGCCGAGGCTGATGATGAGGTCGCTCTTCTGCAGGCCGGCCACGGCGGCCACGGTGCCGTGCATGCCGGGCATGCCGAGGTGCTGCGGGTGGCTGTCGGGGAAAGCCCCGCGCGCCATCAGCGTGGTGACGACCGGGATGCCGGTCAGCTCGGCCAGTCGGCGCAGCTCGCGGTGGGCGCCGGCGCGGATGGTGCCGCCGCCGACGTACAGCACCGGCTTGCGGTGGTCGAGGATGAGGCGCGCCGCCTCGCGGATCTGCTTCGCGTGCGGCTTGGTCACCGGACGGTAGCCCGGCAGCTGCAGCTCGGCAGGCCACTTGAACGTCGTCATGGCCTGGAGCGCGCTCTTGGCGACGTCGACCAGCACCGGACCGGGGCGGCCGGTGGCGGCGATGTGGAAGGCCTCCGCGATCCGGCCCGGGATGTCCGCCGCGTCGGTGACGAGGAAGTTGTGCTTCGTGATCGGCATCGTGATGCCGCGGATGTCGGCCTCCTGGAAGGCGTCGGTGCCGATCAGGCTGGCGGGCACCTGGCCGGTGATCGCGACCATCGGGACGGAGTCCATGTAGGCGTCGGCGATGGGCGTCACCAGGTTCGTCGCGCCCGGACCCGACGTGGCCATGCAGACGCCGACCTTGCCGGTCGCGGCGGCGTACCCCTCGGCGGCGTGGCCGGCACCCTGCTCGTGGCGGACGAGGATGTGGCGGACCTTGGTGGAGTCCATGAGCGGGTCGTACGCCGGGAGGATGGCGCCGCCCGGGATGCCGAAGACGTTCTCCGCGCCCGCCGCCTCCAGCGACCTGACCAGGCTCTGCGCCCCGGTGATGTCACTCATGCTGTCCGCTTCCTCATCTGTCTGTGGCCTTGCCTGTTCGCTGCAACAAAAAACCCCCCGGCCTGACGGCAGCGGAGGGGGACGCGTCTACTGAGTGCTCAGCGGGCGCGTCGCGTGCGTACGAGAATGTCCAGGCGCATGCCCGTCAACCTACTCGCCGGCCCAGGATCCGTCATCCTGCGCCGCAGGACGTCTCGCTATATGAGACACGAATCCCATCATCTGGCGGCGCGAGGCTCACACGTGATCGCCGTCGCGGCCGAGCCAGGTCGTGATGCAGGCCTTGTTGCCCTGGGCGTCGGAGAGCACCCAGAAGCGGGGCGCACGGTCGTCGCTGACGAGAGTGCCGCCCGCCTCGATCGCCGCCCTGATCCGGGCCTCCGCCTGCTCCGGCGGCACCCGCACGTCGAAGTGGAACCGCTGCCGCGGCGGGTCGTGCCGGTCGGTCTCCTGGAACCAGAGGGTCGGCAGCAGGCCGTCGGGGTCGACCAGCTCGTCGTCGTGCTTCGCGGAGTCCGACAAGCCCAGGACCGCAGCCCAGAACGGCTTGACCTCGGCGGCGTCGGCGCTGTCGAGGCCGACCTCGACGACCTGGAGCTTCGCCGTCTCGGGGGTGAGTCCGAGACCGTCGGCGAGCTCGCTGATCACCCGCGCCAGTCGCACGTCCCGCTCCGTGACTCCCCCGGCGTCGTGGCTGGTCGACCGGATGTGGACGAAGCCGTACCGCAGGTCGATGTCGGGATGGTGGTCGGCCTTGTCCGCCTCGGCGGCGATCCGCTCGACGAAAGCGAATCCCTTGGCGAAGCTGCCAGTGCGGAAGCGCGCGTGCAGCGCACCCATGAGGATGCGCCAGTCGTCGAGGAGCGCCGCGGCGACGCCGTGTCCGTCGAGGACCTGCTGGTCGTCGGTCATGGCAGCACCAGCTCTCCGAGGGGCCCGGGGTTGTGGGCGACCTCCCAGTGGTACCCGTCGGGATCCGCGAAGTAACCGGTGTAGCCACCCCAGTCGCGCTGCTGCCCGTCGTGCACCGGGTCGGCGCCGATGCCGCGGGCCGTGCCCAGCACCTCGTCGACCTCGGCCGGTGTCGCGACGTTGTGCGCGAGGGTCACGGGGGGCACGCCGCCGCTCCGGTTGCTCCCGTTGCTCCCGTTGCTCCCGTTGCTCCCGTCGGCGATCGGTCCGACCTCGGCCTCGAAGTGCGCCCGGTCCCAGAGGCTGAGCACGACGTGCTCCCCCACCCGGATCATGAGGACCTCGCCCGGGACGTACATCTCGTCGGTCCAGCCGAGACCGTCGACGTAGAACTCGCGGCTGCGCGCGACGTCGCGCACGGCCAGGGACACGAAGCTGATGCGTTGCTCCATGACGCCACTGTTGCACCCGGCTCCGACAGTCGGTCAAGGACGGACCGGCGTGGGGCGGGACGTCATACGGGGTGGTTGCTCGGGCTGCCAGCGCGTATGACGTCCCGGGATCGACCGGCGCAGTGACGCCGCGGTGGCTCGGCGTCCGCGGCCGAAGTGTCACCGTGACAGTTGCGAAGTGTCACCGTGACAGTTGGGGCGGTCGGTGACAGTTACGAACTATCACTGACCGCGCGAACTATCACCGTGACAGTTTGCGAAGCATCACGGTGACAGTTGCGTCAGTGCGCGCCCGCGGCAAGGCCGGCGGTCAGGTCGCTCAGCGGGGTGACCTGGCGCCCGCCGTCGAAGTTCGCCGGGTCGAGCCAACGCTCGTGGGCGGCCCGGACCGCCGGCCACTCGGCATCGGTGACCGAGAACCAGTCGGTGTCGCGGTTGCGGCCCTTGGTGATCATGTGGTTGCGGAACCGACCCTCGTAGACGAAGCCCAGTCGCGCGGCGGCCCGTCGCGACGGCTCGTTGAGGCTGTCGCACTTCCACTCGAAGCGCCGGTAGCCGAGGTCGTCGAACGCGTGCCGCATCAGCAGGTGGATCGCCTCCGTCGCCGCGCGGGTGCGCTGCAGGGCCTTCGCGAAGAGGACGCCGCCGACCTCGATCTGTCCCGTGCCCGGCTCGATGCGCAGGTACGACGCCAGGCCGGCCGGCTGGCCGGCGTACTCACCCTCGGTGGGGATCAGCGCGAACGTCACGTCGACGGGTGACTCCAGGACTGCGGCCAAGTGCATCCACAGGTCCGGCAGGGACGCCGGCCGATCGACCGGACGGTAGGTCCACAGGTCGCCGTCGCCGGATCCGCAGACCGTCCTGAACAGCTCGGCGTAGTGGGCCGAGCTGAGCGGCGCGACGCGGACGTAGCGACCGGTCAGGGTGACCGGCTCCGGGCGAGGCCGCGGCGCCCACCCCTCGACGACGTCTCCGACGGGCAGGCCGAACTCGTTCACGTCAGGCACGCGCCAGACCCTACCGAGGGGCTACCGGGCGACCCGTGCGCGGATCGCCTCGCTCAGTCGCGGCCGGCTCAGGTAGCCGACCGCCACACCGACCGCCACACCGATGACGGTCTCGACGCCGCGGTCGGCCAGCAGCTCGTGGGTCGGCACGGGCGCCACCAGGTGGACCATCAGCAGCGCGAGGGGCGTGACGCAGACGAGCGCGAGCGCGTAGTTGCGACCCACCAGCAGCTCGGCGCCGGCCTGCAGCGCCGCGACGAGGAGCACGAGGGCCAGCCCCTGCACGTCGAGCGCGAAGAGCGCCCACGCGACGAGCAGGCCCAGCCCCGTCCCGATCACGCGATGCAGCCCGCGGGTCAGCTGCACGGACAGGTCGCGTGCCACCAGCGGCACGACCGCCGAGACCATCGCCCAGTAGGGCCGGCCGATCCCTGCCGAGGTCGCGATCGACCCGGCGACGAGCACGCCGGCACCCGACTGGAGCGCGTAGCGCCAGACCCCTTCGACCGCGCCTCCGATCGGCCGGTCTGGCAGCGCGGGCGGCCCGGGGGCGAGGCGGACGCGGCGCACGGCCGGCCCGGCGATCCCGACGAGCACCGAGAACAGCGCGGACCCGCCCGCGACGAGCACCGCCGGGAGCACGTCGGCACCCGTGGCCGGCGCGGACGCGACCGCGGCGAAGCCGAAGACCTGGAAGAGGGACCCGGGCGGGTGCCAGCCCCGCCGCGTGGACTCGTAGGACGCGCCCACCGCCACCGCGGCCGCGATCGGGATCGAGATCCAGGCGCGCTGGTCGCTGATCCCGACGAGGACGCCGAGCGTGACGACCGCGACCTGGGTGACGCCCGCCTCGACCTGGAGCGTGAGCCTCGCCCGGTCGGTGCGCTCGCGTCCGTAGAGGGACGTGAAGGCGCCGAACACGGCGTAGATCGACCACTCGAGGTGGCCGGTCCACAACAGGACGAGCAGCGGCACGAGCACCGAGACCGAGGCACGGATCGCGATCCGGTGCGCTCCGGCGTGGGGACCGAGCGTCACCAGTCTCGCGAGCAGTCCCACACCGGCAGTCTCTCAAACGCCGGTCACTGGAAGCTGACGAACCTGACCCTCGGGCGCACGCGCTGCACGGCCCGGGCGCTCATCCGGTGCACGTCCTCGTCGTAGAAGAGCTTGAAGCCCATCGTGAACTGCTTCGGGCGCGCCACGGCGGCGTATGTCGCCTTCTTCTGCCCGGGCGTGCCGTAGCCGTCGACGTGCTGCACCATCGCGAGGCCGAGGCGCCGAGCGACGCGTCCGGGCGACCGCAGCATGTCGCGACGGAACTGGTGGATGACGAACAGCTTCTCGGGCAGCCCCGCCTGCCGGGTCAGCGCCTGGAGCCACGCGGAGACGCCGTTGACCTCGGCCGCGCCGACCGAGCCGATGACGCGCCCGGGCACCGCGTCGGGCCCCATCCGCCACTCGGGGTCGAGCGCGAGCCCGACCCAGGGATCGGCCAGCGCCCACGCCCACCGTCGCGCGACGGAGAGGAAGTCGGCGCGGCCCGGCTGGAGGTCGAGGACGACCAGCGCGCCGTGCCGGTGCGCGGCGGCGATGTAGTCGCGCACGGCCCGATGCGAGACGTCGTGGTTGTAGTCGCCGTCGCGACCGGGCCGGGCGTCGGCGACGGTCACGATCAGCTCGTAGACCTTCTGCACGGGCCGCCGGGGCGAGCCGAAGGCGCGCGCCGCCCGGGTGAGCCGCGCATCCATCCGGTCGGGTCGGTCCTCGCCCAGGACACCGAGGGCTCCCGAGCCGGCCGTCCCGTAGTAGGCCACGAGGAAGCGGCCGTCCGCGAACACGCGGCGCCCGCCACCGGGCAGCGTCGGGTGGGGCGGCGCGACCTGCGCCGTGGGGACCGCGGAGGTCGCCACGACCGACGACGACGCGCTCACCGACGCCACGTGCACGACGGCCCGGTGCTGCGGTCGCGGGCTGGCGTCGCTCGGCGCCATGGCCAGCGCGGCCGCCGACACCGACGCCGCGAGCAACAGTCCGGCCGCCGCGCGGTGTCTGGTCGTCGTACGCACGCCGCGCAGGCTAGCGGCGCGCCGACCCCCTGTCCGGGAGACTCACGGATGTCTCGACGGGTCAGCTCGTGACGGCTCCGAGCGCCGCCGACCCCACCGTCTTCGCGTACTTGCCGAGCACGCCGCGCGTGTACTTCGGCGGCAGCGGCTCCCAGCCGATCCTGCGCTTCTCGAGCTCGGCCTCGTCGACCGTGATGTCGAGGCGGCGGTTGAGCACGTCGAGGGTGATCTCGTCGCCGTCCTCCACGAACGCGATCGGACCGGCGTCCACCGCCTCCGGGGCGATGTGGCCGACGCAGAGGCCCGTGGTGCCGCCGGAGAAGCGACCGTCGGTGATCAGCAGGACGTCCTTGCCGAGGCCGGCGCCCTTGATGGCTCCGGTGATGGCGAGCATCTCGCGCATGCCGGGTCCGCCCTTGGGGCCCTCGTAGCGGATGACCACGACGTCACCCGCGACGATGCGGCCCTGCTCGAGCGCGTCCATGGCGGCGCGCTCGCCGTCGAAGACGCGGGCGGTGCCGCGGAAGACGGTCTCGTCGAAACCGGCCGTCTTCACGACGGCGCCCTCGGGCGCGAGCGTGCCCTTGAGGATGGTGAGGCCGCCCGTGGCGTGGATGGGCCGGTCGAAGCTGTGGATGACCTCGTCGTCGAGCGCCGGCGGGGCGAGCTCGGCGAGGTTCTCGGCCATCGTCGCGCCGGTGACCGTGAGGCAGTCACCGTGCAGCAGGCCGGCGTCGAGCAGCGCCTTCATGACGACCGGGATGCCGCCGATCTTGTCCACGTCGTTCATGACGTACTTGCCGTACGGCTTGAGGTCCGCCAGGTGCGGCACCTTCTGGCCGATGCGCGTGAAGTCGTCGAGCGTCAGGTCGACCTCGGCCTCGTTCGCGATCGCGAGCAGGTGGAGCACGGCGTTGGTCGAGCCACCGAGCGCCATCACGACGGTGATGGCGTTCTCGAACGCCTCCTTCGTCATGATCTGGCGGGCCGTGATGCCCCGGCGGAGCAGGTTGACGACCGCCTCGCCCGACCGGTGGGCGAAGCCGTCGCGACGCCGGTCGACGGCGGGCGGTGCGGCCGAGCCCGGGAGCGACATGCCGAGGGCCTCGGCGACCGCGGCCATCGTGTTCGCGGTGTACATGCCGCCGCAGGCGCCCTCGCCGGGACAGATCGCCTTCTCGATCCGGGTGACCTCCTCGCGGCTCATCTTCCCCGCGAGACAGGCGCCGACCGCCTCGAACGCGTCGATGATCGTGACGTCGCGACCGTCGACCTGGCCGGGCATGATCGAGCCGGCGTACAGGAAGACCGAGGCGAGGTCGAGGCGGGCCGCGGCCATCAGCATGCCCGGCAGCGACTTGTCGCACCCGGCGAGCAGGACCGAGCCGTCGAGCCGCTCCGCGCTCATGACCGTCTCGACGGAGTCGGCGATGATCTCGCGTGAGACGAGCGAGAAGTGCATGCCCTCGTGGCCCATCGAGATGCCGTCGGACACCGAGATCGTGCCGAACTCGAGCGGGTAGCCGCCCGCGGCGTGCACGCCGTTCTTCACGGCCTTCGCGAGCCGGTCGAGCGACAGGTTGCACGGCGTGATCTCGTTCCACGACGAGGCGACGCCGATCTGCGGCTTCGCGAAGTCGTCGTCCCCGAGGCCCACTGCCCGCAGCATCCCGCGGGCGGCGGTGGCCTCCAGGCCGTCGGTGACCGCGCGTGAGCGCGGCTTGATGTCGATTTCGCTGGGCTCGGGCACGTCGGGCATGGCCCGCAGCCTAACCGCGCATCGGCGACGGTCGATGCGGCGTCTCAGGCGCGGGCGGCGCAGCGGGGTCGAGTCACACGGTCGCCGCGCGCACCACCAGGACGTCGGGAAGCTCGCCGATGACCCGCCTCCAGGACTCGCCCGCGTCGTTCGAGGCCCAGACGGTGCCGTTGCGGGCGCCGACGTACACCCCCGCCTGCTCGTGGCCGTCGGCGCACATCGCGTCCCGCATCACGCCGACGTAGCAGGGGTCCGGCAGGCCCTTGTCGAGCGCCTCCCAGGTCTCCCCCGCGTCCCTCGAGCGCCAGACCCGCGCCTTGGCCTGCGGCGGGTAGCGACTCTCGCCGGCCCCGATCGGGAAGGTGTAGATCGTGTCGGGCTCGTGCGGGTGCACGACCATCGCGAACCCGAAGTCGGTGGGCAGGCCGTCGGCGATCGACTTCCAGGTCGACGCCTCGTCGTCGGAGCGGTAGACGCCGCCGTGGTTCTGCAGGTAGAGGCGCTCGGGTCGCGACGGATGCCTGGCGACCTTGTGCACGCACTGCCCGAACTCGGGATACTGCATGCCCTCGGGCAGGAAGATCGCGCGGATCCCGTCGTTGCGGGGCGCCCAGGTCTCGCCGCCGTCGCGGGTCTGGTAGACGCCGCCGGTCGAGATCGCAGCGGTCACCGAGAGTGGGTCCGTGGGGTGCGGCAGGATCGTGTGGAAGGCCTGACCGCCGAAGCCGGCGTTCCACTCGGTGCGGTGCGGGTGGTCCCACAGCCCGCGCACGAGCTCGAAGGACGCCCCTGCGTCGGTCGACCGGAAGATCGCGCCCGGCTCGGTGCCCGCCCAGATCGTCGTGCCTCCGGAGTCGGACGGAGTCCCCGGCGCGAGCTGCCAGACCCGCGCCACGCTCGCGTCGACGTCGTCGGGGAACTTGACCGACGTCTCGGTCCACGTCTGCCCGTCGTCCTCGCTGGCGCGCACGAGCGGCCCGAGCCAGAGAGAGGACGCGCCCACCAGGATCCGCCCGGTGCCGGGCTCGACCATCGCGGAGTAGATCTCCTCCATGTCGTGATGCGGCCCCGTGAACCTCCACT
>NZ_BAAAPB010000002.1:679362-707061 GCF_039530925.1 Nocardioides panacihumi
CAGCTTCGTCGCCATGACTTCACCATGGACCCTGCAGACCTCGGCGCGCCAGACCAATACTCTGAGGTCCATGGAGTCCGTCGACTGGAGCCGGTACGCCGCCGTGCTGTTCGACCTCGACGGGGTGATCACCCCGACGGCGATCGTGCACATGGCCGCGTGGTCAGAGCTGTTCAACGGCTATCTGGCCGAGCACCACCCCGAGGCAGCGCCCTACACCGACCGCGACTACTTCGCCCACGTCGACGGCAAGCCCCGCTACGACGGCGTCCGCGACTTCCTCGCCTCGCGCGGGATCGGGCTGCCCGAGGGCACGTCCGACGACCCCGGGACGGCCCTGACCGTCCGCGGCCTCGGCAACCGCAAGAACGACGCGTTCAACGAGGTGCTCGCGCGCGACGGTGTGCAGCCCTACCCGGGCTCGGTCGTCCTGCTCGACCACCTGGGCGAGGTCGGCGTACCCCTCGGCGTCGTGTCGTCCTCCGCCAACGCCCGGGCGGTGCTGCAGGCCGCCGGGCTGCTCGACAGGTTCGCGGTCATCGTCGACGGCAACGTCGCCCACGAGCTGGGGCTGGCCGGCAAGCCCGCCCCCGACACGTTCCTGCACGCCGCGGAGGCGCTCGGCGCCGTCGCGGCCGACTCCGTCGTCCTGGAGGATGCCGTGTCGGGCGTCGCCGCCGGCGCCGCGGGCCACTTCGGGCTCGTGGTCGGCGTCGACCGGGGCGCCGGCCAGACGGCGCTGACCAACGCGGGGGCCGACATCGTCGTGTCCGAGCTCGGCCATCTCGTCCCAGGAGGCGAACAGTGATCAACCAGTCCGGCGTCGGCGCCGACCCGATGGACCACGGTCGCTTCCCCGTCGACCCGTGGCGGCTCGTCGAGACCGGCTACAGCCCCGACGACCTGGGCCTGACCGAGACCCTGTTCGCGGTCGGCAACGGCTACCTCGGCATGCGCGGCAACCCGGAGGAGGGTCGGCCCACGTTCGTGCACGGCACGTACGTCAACGGCTTCCACGAGACCTGGCCGATCCGGCACGCGGAGAACGCGTTCGGCTTCGCCCGCACCGGCCAGACGATCGTCAACGTGCCGGACGCGAAGGTCATGAAGATCTACGTCGACGACGAGCCCCTCACGTTCGGCACCGCCGACCTCGAGGAGTACGAGCGCAGCGTCGACTTCCGCGACGGCGTGCTGCGCCGGCGTCTGGTCTGGCGTACGCCGTCGGGCAAGCGCGTGCGGATCAGCTCCACGCGCATGGTGTCGATGACCCAGCGCCACCTCGCGCTGCTCAGCCTCGAGGTGACGATGCTCAGCGGCGACGCGCCCGTCGTCATCTCCTCGCAGATCCTCAACCGGCAGGACGGCAAGGACGAGTACCACCAGCCGCAGGCCGCGCAGGGTGTCGGCATGGACCCGCGCAAGGCCGCCGCGTTCGAGGAGCGCGTGCTGCTCCCCCGGATGAGCTACGCGACCGAGAAGCGGATGATGCTCGGCTACCAGGCCAACAACTCCGGGATGACGCTCGCCGTCGCGGCCGACCACCGGATCAGCACGACCGACGGCTACGAGACCGTCGTACGCGCCGACGACGACCGGACCAAGATGGTCTTCCGCGTCGACGCCACCGAGGGCGCGACGCTGCGGATCGAGAAGATCGTCACCTACCACTCCTCCCGCGGCGTACCGGTGCGTGAGCTCTCCGACCGCTGCGACCGGACCCTCGACCGCGCCCACCGCCTGGGCGTCACGCGCCTGCACGAGGAGCAGCGGGAGTGGTACGACGCCTTCTGGTCGGCCTCGGACGTCGAGGTCGACGGCGCCGACCCGTCCATGGAGGCGATGAAGCAGGCGATCCGCTTCAACCTGTTCAGCCTGGCGCAGGCGTCGGCGCGCGCCGACGGGCTCGGCGTGCCCGCGAAGGGCGTGACGGGCTCCGGCTACGAGGGCCACTACTTCTGGGACACCGAGGTCTACGTGATCCCGTTCCTCACCTACACGCAGCCGACGCTCGCGCGGAACACGCTGCACTTCCGCTCGGTGCTGCTCCCGGCCGCGCGCGACCGGGCCAAGGAGCTGGCCGTGAGCGGCGCGCTGTTCCCCTGGCGCACGATCAACGGCGAGGAGGCGTCGGCCTACTACGCGGCAGGCTCGGCGCAGGTCCACATCGACGCCGACATCGCCTACGCCCTGACGAAGTACGTCCAGGCGGCCGGCGACCACGGCTTCCTCATCCGGGAGGGCATCGACATCCTCGTCGAGACCGCCCGCATGTGGGGCGATCTCGGGTTCTGGCGGCACAACGGACAGCCGTCGTTCCACATCCACGGGGTGACCGGTCCTGACGAGTACACGACGGTCGTCAACAACAACCTGTTCACCAACGTGATGGCCCGCTACAACCTCGAGCAGGCCGTGGCGGCCGTGGCGCTGATCCAGCGCGAGCACCCGGACGAGTTCGGCCAGGTCCGCGCCCGGCTCAAGCTCGAGGACTCCGAGGTCGCGGAGTGGGCGCGGTGCGCCGAGGGCATGCACATCCCCTTCGACGAGGGTCTCGGCATCCACCCGCAGGACGACTTCTTCCTCGAGCGCGAGGTGTGGGACCTGCCCAACACCCCGCCCGACCTGCGGCCCCTGATGCTGCACTACCACCCGCTGGTGATCTACCGGTTCCAGGTGCTCAAGCAGGCCGACGTCGTGCTGGCGCTGTTCTTGCAGGGCGACCGCTTCACGCTGGACGAGAAGCGCGCGGACTTCGAGTACTACGACCCGATCACCACCGGCGACTCCACCCTCTCGGCGGTCGTCCAGTCGATCGTGGCGGCGGAGGTCGGCTACCACGAGGCCGCGCTGCGCTACTTCCACGACGCGTTGTACGTCGACCTGATGAACCTGCACGGCAACACCGTCGACGGCATGCACGTCGCCTCCACCGGCGGCGTGTGGTCGGCGCTGGTCGCCGGGTTCGGCGGCATGCGCGACTACGGCTCGCTGACCAACGGCGGCTGCCTGTCCTTCGACCCGCGGCTGCCGCGGTCGTGGGCGTCGCTCACCTTCCGCGTGCGCTGGCAGGGGACGCGGCTGCTGGTGAGGCTCACCGAGGACCTGATCGCGATCACGATCGACGACGGCCCGGGTCCGGTGCCGCTCACGGTCCGCGGGACGTCGTACGTCGTGGGCGCGGACGCGCCGCTCATCGTCGGGCTGTCCCACCACGGTCCGCGCGCCGACGGTCACATGGGCGACGCGCCCGTGGTCGGCGGCACCCGCCCCGACGGGTCGACGATCACCGCCGCCGTACCCGAGCCGAGCCTGGGCCCGACGACCGAGGAGCTGCAGATCCCGGTCTACCAGCCCGAGCAGCTGTAGCCACCGCCGAGTCGGCGCATCCTCGCACCTGACAGAGCCCGAGTCGGCGCATCCTCGCACCTAACAGAGGCCGAGTCGGCGCATCCTCGCACCTGACAGAGGCCGAGTCGGCGCATCCTCGCACCTGACAGAGGCCGAGTCGGCGCATCCTGACGCTCGCTGTGCGAGGACGCGCCGACTCGACCGTTCAGGAGCGCGAGGACGCGCCGACTCGACGCCTCAGGAGCGCGAGGACGCGCCGACTCGACCATTCAGGAGCGCGAGGACGCGCCGACTCGACCATTCAGGAGCGCGAGGACGCGCCGACTCGACCATTCAGGAGCGCGAGGACGCGCCGACTCGACCGTTCAGGAGCGCGAGGACGCGCCGACTCGACCATTCAGGAGCGCGAGGACGCGCCGACTCGACGCCTCAGGAGCGCGAGGACGCGCCGACTCGATCACCCTTCGGCGAGAGCCTTGAGGCGGGTGAGCCCCTTCTCGAAGTCGCGGCCGACGAGCTTGTCCATCGGCATCAGCTTCATGACGAGCCCGCGGAAGCCGCCGGTGTGCTCGCCCGACATCGTCCAGGTGACCTCGGTGCCACCGGCCGGGGCCGGTGTCATCACGAGCGAGACCCGGTTGTCGGCCTGCCAGGGCTGGGTGAAGACGAGGTGGATGTCGACCCGGTCCGGCGCGAGACCGGTGATCTCCATCGTGCCCGAGCCGGCCCTCTTGTTGCCCTTCCAGCCGTAGTGCGCCCCGATGCCCGACTCCGGACCGCTGTAGGTGCGCTCGAGGTTCGGGTCGAGGTCCTCCCACGGCGACCAGGCACGCCACTGGTGGAAGTCGTCGATGAGCTCGTGGAGACGCTCCGCCGGGGCGTCGACGACCAGCGAGCGGGTGATGGTGAACGGAGATCCCATGGGCGACACCTTCTCATCTTCGACGTCGGCCTCATCCGGGCGACGGCCGTGGCTCTAGGCTGCGGGCGATGTCCACGAGCCGCTACCCCGTCGTCCTGGTGCTGATCGGGATCGCGTCGGTGCAGTTCGGCGCCGGGCTGGCGAAGACGCTCTTCGACGAGGCCTCCCCGACCACGATCGTGTGGCTCCGGCTCTTCACGAGCGCCGTCGTGCTCTGTGCGTGGGCCCGACCGTCGCTGCGAGGGCGCAGCCGCGACGACTGGGCGGTGGTCGTCGCGTTCGGGGTGGCGTTGGCGTCGATGAACTGGGCGATCTACCAGGCCTTCTCACGGATCCCGCTCGGGATCGCGGTGACCATCGAGTTCGTGGGACCCCTCGTGCTCGCCATCGTGGGGTCACGGCGGGCGCGGGACCTGATCTGGATCGGCCTGGCCGGCCTCGGCGTGCTGCTGCTCGGCTTCGAGCGCGGCGACCTGACGGTCGCGGGCGTCGCGTTCGCGCTCCTGGCGGGCGCTGCCTGGGCGGCGTACATCCTGCTGAGCGCGCGTACGGGACGCCGCTGGGAGGGCCTGGACGGCCTGGCCGTCGCGAGCGTCGTGGCCCTGGCGCTGCTGAGCCCCCTCGCCCTCGGCCGGTATGCCAGCGACCTCGGCAGCGCCCACATCTGGCTGATCGGCATCGGCGTCGGCGTGCTGTCGTCGGTCATCCCCTACTCGTGCGAGCTGGTCGCGCTGCGCTCGCTGGCGCCGTCGGTGTTCGGCGTCCTGATGAGCCTCGAGCCGGCCGCCGCGGCGCTCGCCGGCTGGGCGGTCGTCGGCGAGATGCTCACCGCGGTGCAGTGGGTGGCGCTGATGTGCGTCGTCGTCGCGAGCATCGGGATGACGCGATCGGCGCGTACGCCGGTGGCCGTCATCGACTGAATTCACGTAAACGTCACGCGCCGGTGACGACAGATCGCGTCTCGCGGCCTAGCGTGGTCCCCATCGGTGTCCCCACCCCACCACCGGAGCCGTCCATGCCCCAGTCTCGGATCACGCTGAGTCGACTTCCGCTGCCGCAGGCGCTGTCCGCGGCGGCCCGACGCTGGTCGACCTCGTCCCAGACGCGTGCGCGGCGCAACGCCATGGTCGCGCTGACCTCGCTCGCCCAACGGCGGGCCGAGCGCGAGGACGCCGACGCCTACCTCGAGGCGGCCGCGCGACGCAGCGACGTCAGCATCCCCGAGCCGCGCCGCGCGGCCGACGGGTCGTGAGCTGACCCGCCGAGGGTCGCATCTCCTTCAGCCGACGCTGGGCACGTCGACGGCCTCCGTCGCGCGCCCGCTCACGCTGCCCGTCACGGTCGCCCGGCGGGCCGCCCTGCGCAACGGCGTCAGCACCGCCGCTCCGAGGAGCGTGATCGCGACCGCCGTGGTGATCGCACGCATCGTGTCGTAGCTCGTCGTCGACGTGATCAGGGTGTACTTCACGAAGACCACGAGGTTCTCCCCGAGGCTGGCCGCCGGGTCGAAGGCCAGCTGCTCGTGGTGGCCGGGGATGGCGACGCCCGCGAGCAGCGGCCAGCCCTGGAGGTTGAGCAGCAGCCCGTAGAGGTAGGAGACCACCACGCCGTACGCCGCGAGGAGGGCGATCTCCGCACGGCCGTGGGCCCGGGGCAGCAGTCCGGCGCCCAAGCCGATCCAGGCCGAGCAGAGCATCTGGTAGGGCAGCCACGGACCGACCCCGGCCGTCACGAGCGCGCTGACGAACAGGCTGGTGCACCCGAGCACGAAGCCGAACGCCGGACCGTAGACACGACCCGCCAAGATGATGAGGAAGAAGACCAGCTCGACCCCGCCGGTGCCGGCCGAGATGCCGCGCAGCACGGCGTCGATCGCCGTCAGCACGCCCAGGATCGCCAGCACCCGCGGGTCGAGACCGCCTTGGGCGAGCTCGGCGAGGACGACCGCGACCACGACCGGCAGCAGCGCGAGGAAGACGAACGGAGGCTGCACCCGGGTGCTCGTGGGGTCGTTGAGCAGGAGCGGCCACACCAACGTGATCAGCCCGATCAGGCTCGCGATCGCGAGGATCAGCGCCGACCGCGACGTCATCCGGATCACGGCGCCACCCCCGGGACGGGCTGGCGCGCCGCGAGGACGGCGACCACCTCGTCGACCCGCAGCCAGGGCGGCCCGAGGACCTTCGTGACCTGGGGGGCGAAGGACGGGGACTCGGCCACGACCCGGCGTACCGGCCCCGACGACACCACCTCGCCGTCGGCGAGGACGACCACCTCATCGGCCACCTGCGCCGTGAACTCGACGTCGTGCGTCGCGACGAGCACGGTCCTCCCCCGGTGGGACTGGTCGCGCAGCAGCCGGGCCAGGGCGTGCTTCGCCGCGTAGTCCAGGCCGCGCGTCGGCTCGTCGAGCAGCAGGACGGGCGGGTCGGCGGCGAGCACGAGGCTCAGGGCCAGTGCGAGCCGCTGACCCTCCGAGAGGTCGCGCGGGTGACGGTCGCCCGGGATGCCCGGGACGAGGCTGTCCAGGATCGGTCGGCAGCGCGGGCCACCGGCGGCGCACTCCTCGTCGACCGTCTCCAGGTAGAGCAGGTCGGCGGCGGTCTGCGGGAGCAGCCCGACCCACCGACGTCGCTCCTCGGCGGCGAGCCGAGCGGTGTCGTGCCCGGCGACCGCGAGCGTGCCGCCCGAGCGCTTCTGGCTGCCCTGCAGCGTCCAGAGCAGCGTCGACTTGCCGGAGCCGTTGCGACCCATCAGCGCCGTCACGCTGCCGGCCGCAAGCGTGAGCGAGACGTCGGTCAGCACCGCGCGATCGCCACGTTGGACGACGAGCCCGTGGGTGGCGACGGCGGCGTCGGTGGTCTCGATACGCTCGCCGCCACTCCCCGCTCGACCAACGGACTCGCTGGTCGAGTAGCCGGAGCCGCTGGGCGCAGGCGCATCGAGATCCCGCCACTCGAGGTCGAGACCCTTCGCCCGCCGCCGAGCGTCGCGGACGGTGAGTGGGAGCGGGTGCCAGCCGGCGGCACGGCCGAGCTCCACGATCGGGGGTACGACGGGCGAGCCGGCCAGCACCGCGGCCGGATCCCCGACCTCCACCGTCCCGTCGCCCCTCAGCAGCGCGACCCGGTCGGCGAACGGGACCACCCGCTCGAGCCGGTGCTCGGCGAGCAGCACGCTCACGCCGAGGTCGTGGACCAGGCGGGTGAGGGTGGCCAGGACGTCCTCGGCCGCGGTCGGGTCGAGTGCACTGGTGGGCTCGTCGAGCACGAGCAGCCGTGGGTGCGTGGTGAGGACGGCGCCGATCGCGACCCGCTGCTGCTGGCCGCCGGAGAGCGTGCGCAGGTCGCGGTCCCGCAGCTCGGCGATGCCGAGCAGGTCGAGGGTCTCCTCCACCCGGCGGCGCATCGTCGCCGGCGGCAGCCCGAGCTGCTCCATGCCGTAGGCCAGCTCCTCCTCGACGGTGTCGGTGACGAACCCGGCGGCCGGGTCCTGGCCGACGTACCCGACGGCGGCGGCGCGCTCGCGCGGCGGGGTGTGCACGATCGAGACACCGTCGAGCAGCAGGTCTCCGCTCAGGTCGCCGCCGGTGAAGCGTGGGACCAGACCGGCGACCACGCCGAGCAGGGTCGACTTGCCGGAGCCGGTCGGTCCCGAGACGAGCAGCAGCTCGCCCTCCTCGACCGCGAGGTCGGCGCCCGCGAGCACCGGCCGGTCGCCTTCGGGGAGCGTGACGGTGACGCCGCGCAGCTCGAGCAGGGACGCGCTCATGCGGCCACCTGCAGCTCACGTCGCGAGGCGGCGAGCCGCGGCGCCGGGGCGAGCACGGCCGGCGCCAGGCCGATGAGGACGCCGAGCAGCGCGACCGCGCTGATCTGCGGCGACACGCTGAGGTCGGGGTTGGCGACGGCGTACTGGTGCTGGGCGACCCACGACCCGACGGCGCCGACGGCGACTCCGGTCAGCGCGACCGCGGTCTCGGGCCAGCGCCACACGTCGGGGCGGTAGACGGTGCGCTCGACGCGGGCACCCGCCGACCTCATGCCGGCGACACAGACGGCCACGCCCAGCACGAGCACGACGGCGCCCCGGCTGACGTGGACCCTCCCCACGCCGAAGGAGCCCCCGAGGAAGGTCTGGTCGAGCAGTGCGTAGGCACCGACGCAGACGCCGATGAGGCCGCTGATCATCAGCGCCCCGGTCACGCGCCGCTCGGCGGGGGTGGCGGCACCCGACCGACCGTAGCCGCGGGTGTCCATGCCGGCCGCGAGAGTGAGCGAGCGCTCCAGGGCGTCCTCGAGCACCGGGACCAGGAAGCGTCGCATCCGGCGGACGCCGCGCGACCCCTGGCCGTGGCCGGCGCGCAGCCGTTGCGCGCGGCGGACCCGTTGGACGCTCTCGGCGAGCTGCGGCAGCACGCTGACGGCGACGACGACGGCCGTCCCGACCTCGTAGAGGGCCGCCGGCATGCTGCGCAGCAGACGCTTCGGGTTGGCCAGCGAGTTGGCCGCGCCGACGCAGACGACGATGGTGGCCAGCCGCAGACCGTCGTACAGCCCGGCGAGGACGGACTCGCGCGTCACCGGCCCGAGCAGGGTGATGCCCAGGACCCAGCCCGGGAGCGGGATCTCGGGCAGGTGGAGGATCACCGTGCCGCCGTACGCCCCTCCGAGCAGGATGCGGAAGACCACCCGGATGACGACGATGGCCAGCCCTGCCGCGAGGTAGAGGCGGAACGAGCCCGCCCACGGCTGGTCGGAGCGGCGCGCACTCACCACGAGCGCGGCCACGCCGACCAGCAGCAGGAGCAGCCACGGGTTCGTGGTCTGCGAGGCGTACGCCGCCAGCCCGATCGCCCAGAGCCACCAGGCGATCGGATGGAGGTCGCGAGCGAGGCGTGCCGTCATCGGGCCCTTCTGGCCCACGCGACGCCCCCGGCGACGACCGCGAGCAGCGCGATGAGCCCCGGTGCGAGCCAACCGGGCAGCCCGCCGCCGTCAGCCGTCGGCGAGGTGGCGGCATCGGTCGTCGCGCTCGGCGACGCCCCGTCGCTCGGCGTGACGTCGTCGCTCGGCGTCGTGACGGCCGACGCCGCGGTGGTCGTCGACTCCGACGGCGTCGGTGCCTGCGTGCTCGCCTGGCCGGTCGTCGCGGTCGGGGCCGCACCCTGGCCCTCGGCGCCGGTCGCCACCGGCGTCGGCGCCGCCGGCCGCGTGCTCGACTTCGGCGCCGAGCTGCTGGGCTTGCTGCTGGGCTTGCTGCTGGGCTGAGCGCTCGGCTTCGGGCTCGGCCTCTTGCTGGGCGTCGCGGTCGGCGCCTTCGTGGTCGGCGAGGCGGTGGGACGCGCCGCCGGGCCCTGCCCGGGCTTGCGCTGGCTCGACGTCGACTGCCACACGAGCGCGACCGAGTCGCCGGCGTCGACCGCCTGCTGGTAGACGCCCTGGGAGGCATACACCCAGCCCTTGCCGTCGTCCGAGACGAAGAAGCCCCAGTAGGAGTCCGTGGCGAGGCAGTTCCCGTCCGCCGGCTTGCCGTTGACCTGGCAGACGAAGCCCGCCTGGCGAGGCGACTGCTTGAGGGAGAACCCCGCGCTGGTGAAGGCCTTGGAGGCGGGTGAGCCGGAGCCGCACCCGGTGGACATGCCGCCGCCCAGCGCGCCGTAGTCGACCAGCACGCTGACGCCCGCACCGCTCGAGCAGTACGCCGCCTGCGCCGGCGTCGAGGGGAGCGCCAGCGTAGCCGCCGCGGCGACGAGCACCGCGGCGGCCAGCCTGGCCACGAGTCGCTGGATCAACGCACGACCCTGATCGTCTTGGCATTGGTCCGGTTGGCGAACTGGCCGACGACGGTCACCTTCACCTTGCCCGGCTTCACGAGCCCCCTGGTGAGCTTCACCCTCGCCGTGAAGGCGCCGGAACCGCCCGCGAGGCCGGTCCGCACCACGCGCTTGCCGAGCTTCAGCGTGACGTCCTCACCGGCGGCCAGGCCGGAGATCCGCACCGTCAGCGTCGCACCGCGTGCGAGCCGGGTCCTGCTGAGCGTGATCGAGGGCCGGGCGGCGCCGAGCACCTTGGTCGTGCCGGTGGCGGCGACACCTCCGGCAGTCGTCAGGCTGAACGGCAGGGTGGTCGTGGCGGCGGGCAGCGACACCCCCAGCGCGGCCGCGCCGTCCGTGCCGGCGGTGAAGGCGTGCTTGGCCGATCCGACGGCGAGGCAGAGCGTCTCGGCCGGGGCCGCGCCCGCGACGCGGTACGTCGCCCGGGCACCGCCCGGCTGGAACCCACGCGGACCGGTTAGCGCGGCGTGACCCGTCGCGACGGGCAGCCACTTCAGTGCCGGCAGGGCCTGCGCGGCCGCGAGCTGCCACTGGTAGCTGTCGGACACACCGGAGGTGCGGCCTGCGGCCAACGCGGCCGCGTCGTAGGCCAGCGCCCCCGTCTGGCCGGAGAGCGCCGTGGGGCAGGAGGACAGCTCGTGCGCCTGCATCGTGCGGAGCCACGTCGCCGCGGCCTCCGCCACCGACGTGTGGCCGAGCTGGCCCAGCGCCCAGCCGGCCAGGCCGGTGCTGTTGGCGTTCGAGCCCTCGGTCGACGTACCGCCGCCGAAGCTGCCGTCAGCCCGCTGCCGGCCGGCGAGCCAGCTCTCGGCCCGGCCGATGGAGCGAGCGATCTTCGCGTTGCCGTCCGCGAGCGGGGCGAGCTCGAGCAGGACGAAGCTCGTCGCGTCGGGGTCGGGCTTGCTGGTGGCGTCGGCCGCGCAGCTCTGGTCGGTGGCGGACGAGGCGCTGAAGCCCAGTCGGAACCAGCCGGCCGGGCACTGCTGGTCGAGCAGGAAGTCGGTCGCAGCGGCAGCCTTCGTGCTCGTCGCGGTGGTGAGCGCACGGACCGCGTACGCCTGCCCGATCGTGTTGGCGAAGTCGCCGTACGGGCTCGTGTCGAAGGTGCGGCCGGTGGTGCCGACCTGCCCCTCGAGGACCTGGATCAGGTCGGTGCCGTCGACGTTCGTCGGGTCGTCACCCGCGGTCTGCACGATCGCGGCGAGCTTGGCCGCGCTGCCGGCGTAGACGTCCGTTCCTCCCACGAATCCGTGGATCTGCTCGTCGACATGGGTCTCGAGGGCGTGCAGGATCGGCGCCAGCTCGGTGCTGTGCCCGCCGACGCTCTGCAGCGCCTCGGCCAGGTAGCCGGTGGTCGAGTAGTCGGCGCCGTACTGAGTGCTCAGCGCACCGTCGGTGAGCCGGCCGGTCATCCAGCCGATGGACTGCTCGAGCGGCACGGTGTCGTGGGCCGTCGCCGCGTGGACGGACGGTGTGACGGCCAGGGCACCCAGGGCGAGTGCTGCCCCCGTCAGGGCTGTGCCTAACCGGCGCGTGGTGGACTGCATGGTTTCCTTCCCGCTGCAACAGACGGGAAGGCCACGAGGGCGCACCCGCTGTGATCCGCGACAGCGTGTTGTCAGGACGCTTCGCGGCGGGTGCTCCGACTCGCCCTTCCGAGGAAGGGCACACGGTTGCGGGTCAGTGCCGGACTCTCACCGGCTTCCCCCACGCGCGAGCGTGATGAATGAAGATGTAGCCCTTGATGGGCGAACGGCAGCCTAGTCCCGCACGGGCGCGGCGGCTAACCGGACCCGCATGGCGAATCCCACAGCGCGCCCACGGTTCGCGCCGCCTGTCGCTCAGCCGCGCTCAGCCTCGGTTCGCGCGGGGGTCACGCACGGCGACCGTCGGCGTGCCCTCGTCACGCAGCTCGAAGAGCTCCGAGGCGGTGAGCAGCTTGGTCAGCGTGGAGTAGCCGTAGTTGCGCCAGTCGAGCGACGACTGGTTGCGGATCTGCTGGCCGACCTGCTGCACGGTGGCCCAGCCGTCCTCGCCGGCGGCGGCCTTGATGGCGCTCCGGAGCAGCCGGACCAGGCCCGAGTTGCCCTTCAGGTCGGCGGTCGGGACCTGCTCACGACCGCCCTTCGCCTGCGTCTCGGCGTCGTCGGACTCCTCCTCGCCGAGCTGCTCGAGGACCGTGAACTTCGTGCAGGCGCTCTGGAACGGCGTCGGCGTCTTCGCCCGGCCGTAGCCGTAGACGGCGGCGCCCTTCTCACGCAGGTAGTGCACGAGCGGGGTGAAGTCGGAGTCGCTGGAGACGATGGCGAACGCCTCGGGCTTGGCCGAGTGCCACAGCTCGACCGCGTCGATGGCCAGCGCCATGTCGGAGGCGTTCTTGTGCGTCGTGAGGTCGAACTGCTGCATCGGCCGGATCGCGGCGTCGTGCAGCTCCTCGATCCACCCCTTGAGGTCGGGCTTGGTCCAGTTGCCGTAGGCACGGCGGATGTTGCACTCGCCGTACGACGCGAGGTCGTTCAGGATCTCGCCGATCTTGCGGGCGGGCGCATTGTCCGCGTCGATCAGCAGCGCAATCCGCGAGCGAGCCACCTCAGGACAGCTTCTCGAGGATGAGCTCCCGCACTCGACCGGCGTCGGCCTGGCCGCGCATCTCCTTCATCACCGCACCGATCAGGGCGCCGGCAGCGGCGACCTTGCCGTCACGGATCTTGTCGGCGACGTCGGGGTTGGCGGCGATCGCGGCGTCGACCGCTGCCGACAGGGCACCGTCGTCGGACACGACGGCGAGGCCGCGGGCGGCGACGATCTCGGCGGGCGAGCCCTCACCGGCGTACAGGCCCTCGAAGACCTGGCGAGCCAGCTTGTCGTTGACGGTGCCCGCGTCGACCAGCTTCTGCACCTCGGCGACCTGGGCCGGCGTGACGCCGACGTCGGTCAGGTCCACGCCGAGGTCGTTGGCGCGACGGGCCAGCTCCGAGAGCCACCACTTGCGGGCGGCCTGCGGCGGGGCGCCCGCGGCGACCGTCTCCTCGATGAGCGAGAGCGCACCGGACGCGGCCGCGTCGCGCATCTCCAGGTCGGAGAAGCCCCAGTCGGCCTGCAGCCGGGCCCGGCGCTCGGCCGGCGGCTCGGGCAGCGTCGTCCGCAGCTGCTCGACCCACTCGCGCGAGGGCGCGATCGGGACGAGGTCGGGCTCCGGGAAGTAGCGGTAGTCCTCCGCGTCCGACTTCTCACGACCGGGAGACGTGCTGCCGGTGTCCTCGTGGAAGTGACGGGTCTCCTGCAGCACCTTGCCGCCCCCGAGCAGCACGCCGGCGTGGCGACCCATCTCGAACCGGACCGCGCGCTCCACGGACCGCAGCGAGTTGACGTTCTTCGTCTCGGTCCGGGTGCCGAGCACGCCCGAACCGGCCGGCGCGAGCGACAGGTTGACGTCGCAGCGCATCGAGCCCTGCTCCATCCGGGCGTCGGAGACGCCGAGCGCGAGGATGAGCTCGCGCAGCGCGGCGACGTACGCCTTCGCCACGAGCGGGGCCTTCGCGCCGGTGCCCGTGATCGGCTTGGTGACGATCTCGATGAGAGGGATGCCCGCCCGGTTGTAGTCGACCAGCGAGTGGTCGGCGCCGTGGATGCGGCCGGTCGCGCCACCGATGTGGGTGGTCTTGCCGGTGTCCTCCTCCATGTGGGCGCGCTCGATCTCGACGCGGAAGGTCTCCCCGTCGACGTCGACGTCGAGGTAGCCCTCGAAGGCGATCGGCTCGTCGTACTGCGACGTCTGGAAGTTCTTCGGCATGTCCGGGTAGAAGTAGTTCTTCCGGGCGAAGCGGCACCACTCGGCGATCGTGCAGTTCAGCGCCAGACCGATCCGCATCGCCGACTCGACGGCCTTGCCGTTGACGACCGGCATCGCGCCGGGCAGGCCGAGGCAGGTCGGGCACACCTGGCTGTTCGGCTCCGCGCCGAACTCCGTCGGGCAGCCGCAGAACATCTTGGTCGCCGTGTTGAGCTCGACGTGGACCTCGAGGCCCAGGGCCGGGTCGAAGTCCTTCAGGACGTCGTCGAACGGGATCAGGGTGTCAGTCATCGGGCGACCTCCTCAGGCGTCAGCGGGCCGCCCCACTGCTGGACGAGCGCCGACTCGAGGGCGGCGCCGACGCGGTAGAGCCGGGCGTCCTCCAGGACGGGCGCGAGGATCTGGAAGCCGACCGGCAGGCCGTCCTCGGGCGCCAGCCCGGAGGGCACCGAGATGCCGGGGACGCCGGCCAGGTTGGCGGGGATCGTCGCGAGGTCGTTGAGGTACATCGCGATCGGGTCGTCGAGCTTCTCGCCCAGCTTGAACGCCGTGGTCGGCGCGGTCGGGCTGACCAGCACGTCGACGTCGGCGTACGCGCGGTTGAAGTCCTCGATGATGAGCGTCCGGATCTTCTGCGCCTGGCCGTAGTAGGCGTCGTAGTAGCCCGACGACAGCGCGTAGGTGCCGAGGATGATGCGGCGCTTGACCTCGTCGCCGAAGCCGGCGTCGCGCGTCGCCTTCATGACGTCCTCGGCGCTCGGGGAGCCGTCCGGCGTGACGCGCAGGCCGTAGCGCATCGCGTCGAACTTGGCGAGGTTGCTGGAGGCCTCCGCCGGGAGGATCAGGTAGTAGGCCGCCATCGCGTGCACGAAGCTCGGCGTCGACACCTCGACGACGTCGGCGCCCAGCTTGGTGAGCAGGTCGACCGACTCCTGGAAGCGCTGCATGACGCCGGGCTGCCAGCCGTCGCCGGCCAACTCCTTGATGACGCCGACCTTGAGGCCGGCGAGGTCACCGGCCGCACCCTGCCGCGCGGCGTCGACGAGGCCGGTGACGGGCGCGGTCGTCGACGTCGAGTCGAGCGGGTCGTGACCACCGATGAGCTCGTGCAGGAGCGCGCTGTCGAGCACCGTCCGGGTGACCGGACCGACCTGGTCGAGGCTGTTGGCGAGGGCCACGAGGCCGTAGCGCGAGACCGAGCCGTACGTCGGCTTCACGCCGACCGTCCCGGTGACCGCGCCCGGCTGGCGGATCGACCCGCCGGTGTCGGTGCCGAGCGCGAGGGGCGCCTCGAAGGCGGCGACGGCGGCCGCCGACCCACCGCCCGATCCGCCCGGGATGCGGTCGAGGTCCCACGGGTTGCGGGTCGGGCCGTACGCCGAGTGCTCGGTCGAGGACCCCATCGCGAACTCGTCCATGTTGGTCTTGCCGAGGATCGGCAGGCCGGCCGCCTTGAGGCGACCGACGACGGTCGCGTCGTACGGCGGGATCCAACCCTCGAGGATCTTCGACCCACACGTGGTGGGCAGCCCGGCCGTGGTCAGCACGTCCTTGACGGCGATCGGCACGCCGTCGAGGGCGTGGCTAGCGGCTCCGGCCGCACGGCGCTCGTCGGAGGCCTGCGCCTGGACGAGCGCGCCCTCGGCGTCGACGTGGAGGAAGGCGTGAACGCCCTTGTCGCCGGTGTCGACCGCGGCGATGCGGTCGAGGTGTGCCTGGGTCAGCTCGACGCTGGTGACCTCACCCGCGGCGAGCGCGTCGGCCAGCTCGGCGGCCGTCCTGCGGATCAGGTCGCTCACTGCTCGTCCCCCAGGATCCGCGGCACGGAGAAGCGCTGCTCCTCGACCTCCGGGGCGGCGGCGAGCGCCTGCTCCGGCGTGAGGCAGGGCCGCACGACGTCGTCGCGGAAGACGTTCGTGAGCGGCAGCGGGTGCGACGTCGGCGGGACGTCGTCGCCGGCGACGCCCTGGATGGACGCGACCGACTCGAGGATCACGTTCAGCTGCGGCGCCAGGTGGTCCAGCTCCGCGTCGTCGAGGTCGATCCGGGCGAGGTCGGCCAGGTGCGCGACCTCGTCACGGGTGATTTCAGGCATGGGCGTCAGTCTAGGTGTCGGCGTACGCCGGGCTCACCCCGGATCCGGCCCGCCCGACCGCGCCGCATCCTCACGGTGACGCGCCGCCGCGACACGCCCGGTGCTCGGCCGCTGCCCGAAGTTACCCACATCTGGGGTTGCACACCGGTCGAAGGCGCTGCTCGGGTGGGTCGACGGGACACCCCACTCACTCCCAGAAAGCCAGGTGGTCGCCATGACCGAAACGTCCCTCCCTGTCCTCGAGCTCGACCCCTCCTTCAAGGGCGCCACGATCCGGCCCGGAGACGCCGACTACGAGACCGCACGTGCGGTCTACAACGGCAGCATCGATCGCAACCCGGCGGTGATCGTCCGCCCGACCGGCGTCGCCGACATCGCCGACGCCGTCAACTACGCCCGGGACGCCAGACTTCCGCTGACGGTGCGGTGCGGGGGCCACGCCGTCGCAGGCACGTCGGCGAACGAGGCCGGCGTGCTGATCGACCTCTCCGGCATGAAGGGCACCGACGTCAACCCGTCGCGCGGCACGGCGATCGCCCAGGGCGGCGTGCTGTGGGGCGAGTACGACCGCGACACGACGCTGCGCGGAGTGGCGACCCCGGGTGGCCGGGTGACCACGACCGGCGTCGGCGGCTTCACGCTCGGCGGCGGCTACGGCTGGCTCTCCCCCAAGTACGGCCTCACCTGCGACAACCTGGTGGCCGCCGACGTCGTGACCGCCGACGGCCGGCTGGTCCACGTCTCCGAGGACGAGCACCCCGACCTGCTCTGGGCGCTGCGCGGCGCCGGCGCGAACTTCGGGGTCGTCGCCAACTACGAGCTCAAGGTGCACCCGCTGCCGCCCCTCCTGCTGGCCGGCATGCTGGTGATCCCCAACGGCGAGGGGGCAGGCGATGTCGCGAAGGCCTACCGCGACGCGCTCGAGGCAGCGCCCGAGGAGGTGGTCGCGGCGATGGCGACCATCCTGGCCCCGCCCGCCGACTTCGTGCCGCCCGAGATGGTCGGGGTGCCCGTGCTCGGGCTGGTGCTCGCGTACGTCGGCCCGCCCGAGGCGGCCGTCGAGGCGCTTGCGCCGTTCCGGGAGATCGCGGCCGGCGGGATGGACCTGATCCAGCCGATGCCGTACACCGCTCTCCAGGCGATGCTCGACGGCTTCGCCCCGCGCGGCTGGCTCAACTACCACCGCGGCCTGCACCTGCAGGGCCTCTCCGACGAGACCCTGGACCGCTTCCTGGCCGTCGGCGCTGAGATCCACTCGCCGATGACCCAGGGGATCCTCTTCCGGCACGGCGGCGCCGTGGCCCGGGTGCCGGAGGACTCGACGGCGGCGAGCCACCGCGACGCGGCATACATGGCGCACCCGATCGCCTGCTGGGCGACGCCGGCGGAGACGGACTACGAGATGGAATGGGTGGGTCGCTTCTCGGACGCCTTCGCGGCCGACACGACCGGCGGGGTGTACCTCAACTTCGAGCCCGGCACCTCGCAGGCCGACGTCCACGCGGGGTTCGGACCCGAGAAGTACGCCAAGCTGGCCCAGCTCAAGGCCACCTGGGACCCGGGGAACCTGTTCCGCTCCAACCACAACATCGAGCCCGCGGGCGGCTGACGACCCACTGCACCCGGACCTGATCCGCGGGACCCGTGACGCTCCGTTGAGCCTCGGGTCCCGCGGTAGTCAGAGGGTCGGTCGTCCTACGGCGCCGACGGGGCTGCGCCCGCCGCCTTCGACCCTCCGGTAACCGACTCGCGCGATCTCACGTCAGGGCCTGCGGCCCGCCCTCCAGCAGCGTCACGAAACCCGCCTCGTCTAGGATCGCGACGCCGAGCTCCTCGGCCTTGTCGGCCTTGGAGCCCGCGCTCTCCCCGACCACGACGTAGTCGGTCTTCTTCGACACCGACCCGGACGCCTTGCCACCGCGGCTGATGATCGCCTCCTTCGCGGAGTCGCGGGAGAAGCCGACGAGCGAGCCGGTGACAACCACGGTCAGGCCCTCCAGGGTCCGCTCGACGGACTCGTCACGCGCGTCGGCCATCGTGACCCCCGCGGCCGCCCACTTGTCGACGATCTCGACGTGCCACCCCTCGCGGAACCACGCGATCAGCGAGTCGGCGATGACGCCGCCGACGCCGTCGACCTCGGCGAGTCTCGACCGGGCCTGCACGGCCTCCGCCGAGGCGGTGGTGACGGCGTCCCCCAGCTCGGGCGTCGCCTCGTCCGCGTCCGGGTCGAGGTCCCCGGAGACGGCCTCGTCGGCGACCCGGACGACCTCGCGCAACGCCTCCATCGAGCCGAACTCGGTGGCGATCGCGCGGGCCGCCGAGGGGCCGACGTGACGGATCGAGAGCGCGACCAGGACGCGCCAGAGCGGCACGTCGAGTCGCTCTCGCAGGTTGACCAGCAACTTCTCCGCATTGGCCGTCAGCGCCCGCGAGCCGTCGGCGGAGAGATGCGGGCCGTCCTCCCCCTTCTTGGGCGCCCGTGTGAAGAGCGGCGTGCGCAGGAGCGCGTCGGCGTCGAGGTCGAAAATGTCTCCCTCGTTGCGCAGCGCCCCCGACTCGAGCAGCGCGACACACGCCTCGTAGCCCATGCCCTCGATGTCGAACGCGCCCCGTCCCGCGACATGGTTGACCCGCTCGGTGACCTGAGCCGGACACGCGCGGTGGTTGGGGCAGCGGCGGTCCTTGTCACCGGCCTTCTGCTCGACCAGCGCGGTGCCGCACGCGGGGCAGACCGTCGGCGGCACCCACTCCGGCAGGCCGTCGGGGCGCAGCGCTAGCACGGGGCCGAGGATCTCGGGGATCACGTCGCCCGCCTTGCGCAGCACGACGGTGTCGCCGGGGCGCACGTCCTTGCGAGCCACCTCGTAGAAGTTGTGGAGGGTCGCCATCTCGACGGTCGAGCCGGCGACCTTGACCGGCTCCATCACGCCGTACGGCGTCACCCGCCCCGTGCGCCCGGTGTTGACCTCGATCGCCAACAGCTGGGTGTTGACCTCCTCGGGCGGGTACTTGTACGCGATCGCCCAGCGGGGCGCGCGGGAGGTCGATCCGAGCCGGCGCTGCAGCGCGACGTCGTCGACCTTGATGACGACGCCGTCGATCTCGTGGGAGAGCACCTCCGGGTCGTGCCGGTGCTCGGCGAAGTAGGCGATGTAGTCCTCCACCGAGGCGATGTCGGGCATCACCTTGACCAGCGAGGAGACCGGCAGACCCCAGGCCGAGAGAGCCGCGTACGACCCCGACTGCGACGTCGCCTCGAAACCCTCCCGCGCACCGATGCCGTGGCAGGTCATCGCCAGCCGCCGGGAGGCGGTGACGGCGGGATCCTTCTGGCGCAGCGAGCCCGCGGCGGTGTTGCGCGCGTTGGCGTACAGCGGCTTGCCGGCGGCCGCCTGCTCGGCGTTGATCTCCTCGAAGCGCACCGTCGGCAGGTAGACCTCGCCACGCACCTCGATGCGCTGCGGCACCGGGAACTCCTTGGTCCCGGTCAGCCGGGAGGGCACGGACTCGATCGTCAGCACGTTGGGGGTGACGTCCTCCCCCGTCGTGCCGTCCCCGCGTGTCAGCGCGCGGGTCAGCCGGCCACCCTCGTAGAGGAGGTTGATGGCCAGACCGTCGAACTTGACCTCGCAGAGGAGCTCCGGACCCGGCCCGGACCCCGTGCCGACGTCGCGCAGGACGCGCGCGTGCCACGCCTCCACCTCCTCCAGCGAGAAGGCGTTGTCGAGGCTCTCCATCCGACGCAGGTGCTGGTAGGAGGCGAAGTCGGTGTAGGCCTGGCCCATCACCCGCTGCGTCGGGGACTCCGGGGTGACGAGCGCGGGGAACTGCTCCTCGAGCTCCACCAGCTGACGCAGCAGCGCGTCGTAGTCGGCGTCGGTGAGCGGGGACGAGCCGTCCCGGTAGTAGGCGTCGGACGCCGCCTCGATCCGCGCTGCCAGCTCGGAGTGGAGGCTGGCGGGACTCTCGTCACTCATGGCCCACATCTTGCCGTCCGGCACCGACAGCCGCGCACCCGCTCCGGGGAGCTGCAGAAGATTCTGAGAAAAAACGAGTTGGCGGGAATGAAACGAGGTCGTACTATCTTGAACCGGTGAAACGAAACCGTTTCGTTTCACCCATGTTAACGGCAGGAGGACGGCGATGAACCTCGCCAAGGCACTCGGCAAGCACCGCCCCCGTGTCGAGGGCGACCGCGAGCTGGAGATCCTCGAGGCGACCCTCGCGATCCTGGCCGAGGCGGGATACGACCGGCTCACGATGGACGCGGTCGCCACCCGGGCCAAGGCCTCCAAGGCCACGCTCTACCGGCGCTGGTCGAGCAAGGCCAACCTGGTGATCGACGCGCTGACCAACAGCAAGGAGCCGCACGAGTTCCCGGACACCGGGACTCTGCGAGGCGACCTGCAGGCGGCCTTCTGCGGCATGGGCGGGCTCACCGACCCCACCGAGCTCGCCGTCTTCAGCAGCGTCATCACGGCCATCGGCCGCGACCCCGAGTTCGCCGAGCAGTTCCGCGTCCACTTCCTCACGGACAAGCTGGAAGGCTCCCGGGGCATCTGGGAGCGCGCCAGGGCCCGCGGGGAGCTGCGCGCCGACGTCGACCTCGACCTCATCGCCCCGGCGCTCGCCGGGATCGTCCTCCACCGCGTCTTCGTCATGGGGCAGCTGCCCGACGAGGACCTGATCACGCGGGTGATCGACCAGATCATCCTCCCCGCGGCGCTCCGACCGGAGATCGCCGCCGGATCCGGCATCCACTCCATCTCGAAGGACTGACCATGTCTTCCACCGCACAGGCAGACCCGCCTGTCGTGTCCCCGAGCGGCCATCGCCACCTCGGCTGGGCGCTCGTCCTCATCTGCATCGCACAGCTGATGGTGGTGCTCGACGCGACCATCGCCAACATCGCGCTTCCGTTCATCCAGAAGGACCTCGACTTCACGCCGGCCAACCTGACCTGGGTCGTCACCGGCTACTCGCTCACCTTCGGCGGTCTGCTGCTCCTCGGCGGTCGCCTGGGCGACCTGTACGGCCGCCGCCGGGTCTTCATGACCGGCCTGCTGCTCTTCGCGGCCGCGTCGCTCGTCGGCGGTCTCGCCGGCAACGAGGCGATGCTCCTGGTCTCGCGTGCCTTCCAGGGCACCGGCGCCGCCCTGGCCGCGCCGTCGGCGCTGGCCCTCATCACGACGACCTTCCCGGCCGGCCCGGGCCGCAACCGTGCGTTCGCCGTGTACGCCGCCATGTCGGGCGTGGGCGCCGCGGTGGGTCTCATCCTGGGCGGCTGGCTGACCGGCCTCGACGGCGCGTTCGGCATCAGCGTCGAGGGCTGGCGACTGACCTTCCTCATCAACGTCCCGATCGGCGTCCTGGCCGCCCTCGCGGCTCCGATGCTGCTGGAGGAGTCCGAGCGGCACACCGGCGAGCTCGACGTGCCCGGCGCCATCACCGGCACCGCCGGCCTGCTCTCGGTCGTCTACGGCCTGACCCGCGCGTCCAGCCACGGCTGGACCGACGGCCTCACGCTCACATTCCTCATCGGTGGCGTCGCGCTGCTGGGCCTGTTCGCGCTGATCGAGACCCGCGTCGAGCACCCGCTGCTGCCCTTCCGGATCTTCGCCAGCCGGACCCGCGCGTCCTCGTTCGTGGCGATGATGCTGCTGCCGGCCGCGATGTTCGCGATGTTCTTCTACCTGAGCCAGTACATCCAGCTCGTGAAGGGCTACACGCCGCTGCACACCGGCGTCGCGTTCCTGCCCTTCTGCGTCGGCATGGTCCTCGCGGCCACGATCGCGTCGAACCTCGTCAACCGCATCGACCCGCGCTACCTCGCGGGTGTCGGCACCCTGCTGGCGGCGATCGCTCTCTTCGGGTTCTCGCGGATCCCGTCCGACACGACGCTGCCGATCCACGCGGCCGAGGCCGGCTACTGGGGCCACGTCTTCCCGTGGGTCACGCTGATGGCGATCGGCATGGGACTGACGTTCGTGCCGGTCACGCTGACCGCGGTGCACCACCTCCGCACCGAGGACGCGGGCATCGGCTCGGGTGTCCTCAACACGATGCAGCAGGTCGGCGGCGCGCTGGGCCTGGCCATCCTCTCGACGGTCGCGACGCACGTCATGACCAGCGACGGCGAGAAGCTGCAGCAGGCGGCCGCGGCGGCCGGCGGCGGTAAGCCCCCGGCCGACGTACTGACCATGATCCAGCACCAGGTGTTCGCCCACGGCTCCACCACGGCGTTCCTCGTCGGCTCGGCGATGGCGCTCGTCGGGTCCGCGATCATCTGGATCTTCCTCGACGTCAAGCACGAGGAGCTGGCCACGGACCTCCCCGAGGGTGTCCACGTCGGCTGACGGCAGTCCTGACACGAGCGCCCCGCGGCAATCGCTGCGGGGCGCTCGTGCGTCTCAGACCACCGCGCCGGTGAGGGCACCTTCGATGGCGCCGACGAAGGCCGGCAGGTCGTCGGGCTTGCGGCTGGTGATCAGGTGGCCGTCGACGACGACCTCCTCGTCGACCCAGTCCGCGCCCGCGTTGCGCAGGTCGTCGGCAAGACTCGGCCAGCTCGTGACGCGGCGCCCCTCGGCGCGGCCGGCCGACACCAGCAGCCACGGCCCGTGGCAGATGATCGCGAGGGTCTTGCCCGCCTCGTCGGTCTCGCGCAGGATGCGCTGCGCGGTCGTGTCCATCCGGAGGTGGTCGGCGTTGACCGAGCCCCCGGGCACCACCAGCGCGTCGATGGCGTCGACCGCGAGGTCGTCGAACGAGCCGTCGACCTCGATCTTCACGGTCGGGTTCACGTCGCCCTGCGTGGCCTGGATCGGCTCGCCGTCGGGGCTGTAGACCTTCACGGTCGCCCCGCCCTCGCGCAGCTCGTCGCGTGGGACGACCAGCTCCGCCTCCTCGAAGTGGTCACCGGCGATGATCGCGACGTGCTTCCCGGTCAGGTCGGACACGGTTCCTCCTCGGCTGCAGACGATGGCCTGTCAGACCGGTAACCGTTGAACCGATCCACTCACCTGCCGCTCAGAGCCGCCGCTCCGGAGCGGGACAGCGCGAGCGCCCGGCGCGCCCACCCGGACGTCGCACCGGCCAGCCCGCACGTCGGCGTGACGACGAGCCGCCCCCCAACCTCCTCGGGGTCGAGGCCGAGCATGTCCAGCCAGCGCTGGACCCGCTCGACCACGTCCTTGTCGGTCGGCGCCTGGGCAGGGTCCACGGACGGTACGACGCCCAGCGCGACCGTCTCCCCCGCTTCGAGCGCCTCCGCCAGCGCGTCGTGGTCGGCCGCGCCGAGCACGCCCAGGTCGACGGCGAGGCCGTGTGCGCCGGCGCCGCGGAGCAGCCCCAGCGGGGTGTTTGGCGCGCACGAGTGCACCCACGGCTCGGCGCCCTCGTCGGCGATCGCCCCGAGCACCCAGCCGAGCGTCTCGGACGCCTCGGGCGGGGCGACGGACCGGTGTCGCCCGAAGCCGGACGCGGTCGGCACCTTCCCCGTCAGCACGGCGGGCAGCGCGGGCTCGTCGAGCTGCACGACGAGACGGTCCACCCCGGACAGCCGTCGGCGTACGTCCCTGATGTGCTCGCGGACCCCGTCGGCCAGCGCCTGGGCGAGCTCGCGGCGGGCGCCGTGGTCGGCGAGGATGCGGTCGCCGCGGGGCCGTTCGACGGTCGCGGCGAGCGTCCACGGCCCGGTGACCTGCACCTTGAACGCGCCTTCGTAGCCCTGGGTCAGCTCCTCGACGGTGTCGAGGTCCTGCGCGAGCTGGCTCCTGGCACGGCGGTGGTCCATGCCCGGCGATCCGCTCGACCCGGTGAGGCGCCAGCCCGCTGGCTGGAGGTCGGCGTCGAGGCCGGTCACGACGGCCAGCGTCCGGCCGGTCATCGAGGCGGTCGCGCCGCGTCCGGGCAGCTCCGGCACGTGCGGCAGGTCGGGCAGCTCGCCCAGCACGACACGGACCGCCTCGGCGTACTCGTCCTCGGCACCGTGGATCGGCAGCGACCCGATCCCGGTGGCGATCATGCAGGGACCCGCTGCGTCGACGTGATCGTGGCAGAGCCGACGACGCGGGTGCCGTCGTAGAGCACGGCGGCCTGGCCGGGCGCGATGCCGTACGCCGGCTCGAGCAGCTCCACCTCCACCGTCTCCCCCACGCTCACCCGGCACCGGTGCTCGGCGCCGTGCGCCCGGAGTTGCACGGTGCCCTCGAACGCGGTCGGCGCCGGACCGCTCCAGCGCGGGCGGTTGCCCGAGACGTGGGTGACGGCGAGGTGCTCGCGCGGGCCGACCGTCACAGTGCCGGAGACGGGCTCGATGTCGAGCACGAAGCGCGGCTTCCCGTCGGCCGCCGGCCGCCCCAGCCGCAGCCCTCGGCGCTGGCCGATCGTGAACGCCACCGTCCCGGAGTGGCGGCCGAGCTCGGCGCCCGACTCGTCGACGATCGCGCCCTCGGTGTTGGGCAGGCGCTCCCCCAGCTTCTCGCGCAGCCAGCCGGCGTTGTCACCGTCCGCGACGAAGCAGATGTCGTGGCTGTCCGGCTTGTCGGCGACCAGCAGCCCGCGTCGCGCGGCCTCCTCGCGCACCTGCGGCTTCGGCGTGTCGCCGAGGGGGAACAGCGAGTGCCGCAGCTGCTCCTGGTGGAGCACGCCGAGCACGTAGGACTGGTCCTTCGCAGCGTCGTTCGCGCGGTGCAGCTCGACGCCGTCCGGCCCCTCCCGGAGCACCGCGTAGTGGCCGGTCGCCACGGCGTCGAAGCCGAGCGCGAGGGCGCGGTCGAGCACGGCCGCGAACTTGATCTTCTCGTTGCAGCGCAGGCACGGGTTGGGGGTGCGACCCTCGGCGTACTCCGACATGAAGTCCTCGACCACGTCCTCGTGGAAACGCTCCGAGAGGTCCCACACGTAGAACGGGATGCCGATCACGTCAGCCGCGCGTCGGGCGTCGTTGGCGTCCTCGATGGTGCAGCAGCCACGGGCGCCGGAGCGGTAGGACGCCGGGTTGCGCGACAGCGCCAGGTGGATGCCTGTCACGTCGTGGCCGGCCTCGACCGCGCGCGCCGCGGCGACGGCCGAGTCGACGCCGCCGGACATGGCGGCGACCACCCTCATGCGGCACCGCTCATCGGGAGGCCAGCCTGGCCCGCTCCACGCACGGCCCGATCGCGTCGACCAGCGCGTCGACGTCGGCGTCGGTGGAGGTGTGGCCCAGCGAGAACCGCAGCGACGACCGTGCCTGGGCGTCGGTCCGGCCCATCGCGAGCAGCACGTGCGAGGGCTGCGGCACGCCGGCCGAGCAGGCCGATCCGGTCGAGCACTCGATCCCACGCGCGTCGAGCAGCATCAGCAGCGAGTCGCCCTCGCAGCCGGGGAAGGAGAAGTGCGCGTTGCCGGGCAGCCGCTCGACCGCGGCTCCGTTGAGGACGGCGTCCGGCACGACCGACATCACGCCGCGCACGAGCCGGTCGCGCAGTGCGCCGACGCGGGCGGCGTACGCCGTCTGCTCCTTGACCGCGAGCTCGATCGCCGCCGCGAAGCCGGCGACGGCCGGCGGATCGATCGTGCCGCTGCGGATGTCGCGCTCCTGGCCGCCTCCGTGCACGAGGGCCGTCACGGACAGCTCGCGGCGGGCGACGAGCGCGCCGACGCCGTACGGTCCGCCGAGCTTGTGGCCGGTGAGCGACAGTGCGTCGACGCCGGACGCGGCGAACGAGACCGGCACCGCGCCCACGGCCTGGACGGCGTCGGTGTGCAACGGGATGCCGTACGCCGCCGCGAGCCGGACGACGTCAGCGACCGGCTGGAGCGTCCCGACCTCGTTGTTGGCCCACATCACCGAGATCAGGGCCACCGACTCGGGATCGCGCGCGATCGACTCCTCGAGGGCAGCCACGTCGAGCCGGCCCGCCCCGTCGACGGGCAGCAGCTCGACCGTCGCGCCCCCCTGGGTCGCGAGCCAGTGCAGGGGGTCGAGGACCGCATGGTGCTCGACCGCCGTCGCCAGGATGCGCACGCGGCGCGGGTCCTGCGCCCGGCGCGACCAGTAGACGCCCTTGACCGCGAGGTTGTCCGCCTCGGTGCCGCCGGAGGTGAAGACCACCTCGCCCGGCCGGCAGTCGAGCGCCTGGGCGACGGTCTCGCGGGACTCTTCCACGACCCGGCGCGCTCGTCGGCCGGACGCGTGCAGCGACGACGCGTTGCCGACCTCGAGCAGGTGGGCGGTCATGGCCTCGACGGCGGCCGGGGCCATCGGAGTGGTCGCGGCGTGGTCGAGGTAGACGACGTGGGTCTGGGCGGCGGTCATGTCACCCTCCAGGGTACGGCGACCCCCGACCGCCCCACGAACCAGCACGTCTCCCCCTCCCCGCCGAGACGTCAATCCCCACGGTCCGAGACGTCAATCCCCGCGGCCCGAGAGGTCAATCCCTTCCGGTAGCTCGGCCTGATTGGCGCTTCGGACCGTGGGGATCGACGTCTCGGACCGTGGGGATTGACGTCTCGGCGGGAGCCCTAGACTCCGCGCCATGACGGTGCTGCGTGGCCGGTTGGTCACCCCTTCGCACGACGGCCCCGCCGAAGTGCGGGTCGAGGACGACCGGATCGCCGCGATCACCCCCCTCGAGGACGGGGCGGCGCTCGACGTGATCCTGCCCGGTCTCGTCGACATCCACTGCCACGGTGGCGGCGGCGCGTCGTTCACGTCGGGCTCGGTGGACGAGGCGCGTACGGCGGCCCTCCACCATCTCCGGCACGGGACGACGGCCCTGCTCGGCAGCCTCGTGACCGACGCCCCCGACCGGATGCTGAGCGGCGTGGAGCTCCTGGCGGACCTGGTCGACGAAGGGCTGCTCGCCGGCATCCATCTCGAGGGGCCGTTCCTGAGCGCGGAGCGCTGCGGCGCGCAGGACCCGCGCCACCTGCTGGCGCCCGATGCGACGCTCGCAGCCCGACTTCTCGACGCCGGACGTGGGCACATCCGCGTCGTGACCATCGCGGCGGAGCTTCAGGGTGCGACGGAGCTCGCCGCCCAAGTCGCCGCGGCCGGCGCCGTCGCCGCCCTCGGGCACACAGCCGCGCCCTTCGCGACCGCGCGCACCTTCCTGGCCGAGCCGGCCACCGCGCTCGTCACCCACCTCTTCAACGGCATGCCGGGTCTGCACCACCGCGAACCCGGACCGGTCGGCGCCTCGCTCGCGGCCGCGCGCGCGGGAGAGGCGGTGGTCGAGCTGATAGCCGACGGCGTACACCTCGCCGACGAGACGGTGACGACCCTGTTCGGCCTGCTCGGCGCCGATGCGATCGCACTGGTGACCGATGCGATGGCCGCCGCCGGGATGCCCGACGGGCGCTATCGCCTCGGTCCCCAGGAGGTCGTCGTCGCCGCCGGAGTCGCCACGCTGGCCCGCAACGGCTCGCTCGCGGGCGGCACGACGCGACTCGCCGACGTCGTACGGCGCCTCGTCACCCTCGGCCTGGCGCCCACCGATGTCGTACGAGCCGCCACGTCCTCGCCCGCCCGGGCCGCCGGCCTGGCTGCGCCCGGGCTGCAGGTGGGCGAGCGCGCCGACCTGGTCGTCGCCGGCCACGACCTGCGCCCCCGCCGCGTGATGAAGGGCGGCAACTGGGTCGACTGAGTGCCGAGTCGGCGCATCCTCGCACCCCAGAAGGACCGAGTCGGCGCGTCCTCGCACTCCAGAAGG
>NZ_BAAAPB010000002.1:707069-760164 GCF_039530925.1 Nocardioides panacihumi
AGAGTGCGAGGATGCGCCGACTGGGCAAGATCAGAGCAGGACCAGGTCGTCGCGGTGCACGACCTCACGCCCGTACGCCGGCCCGAGGTCGGCCTCGAGGTCCTTGCTGGACCGGCCGACGAGCTGGGGGATCTCCTCGGCGTCGTACGCGACGAGGCCCCGTGCCACCACGGCACCGTCCGGACCGACGAGGTCGACCGGGTCGCCGGCGTGGAAGCGGCCGTGCGCACCGGTGACGCCGGCGGCGAGCAGGGATGCGCCGCGCTGCGTCAGCGCGCGGACGGCCCCGGCGTCGAGCGTGACCGAGCCGGCCGGCTCGGTCGCGTGGGCGAGCCACAGCAGCCGAGTGCGCTGGCGTCGGCCCGTGGCGTGGAACAACGTGCCGGTGTCCTCGCCGGCCAGCGCGGCACCGGCGTGGTCCGCGGCGGTCAGCACGACCGGGATGCCGGCCTCGACGGCGATGCGCGCGGCCTCCAGCTTGGTGACCATGCCCCCGGTGCCGACGCCCGCGGCCCCGGTC
Organism: Nocardioides panacihumi; assembly: GCF_039530925.1. Classification (NCBI taxonomy): domain Bacteria; kingdom Bacillati; phylum Actinomycetota; class Actinomycetes; order Propionibacteriales; family Nocardioidaceae; genus Nocardioides; species Nocardioides panacihumi. Next base: position 707,590 of record NZ_BAAAPB010000002.1, read on the forward strand.
TTGCCGACCTGCACCCCCGCCAGCTCCTCGAGGGCCATGACATCTCCGATCCGCGTGGCGCCCGGCGAGGACGGCGGAGCGTCGTACAGCCCGTCGACGTCGCTGAGCAGCACTAGCAGGTCGGCGTGGACGAGGTGGGCGACGAGCGCCGCGAGCCGGTCGTTGTCGCCGAACCGGATCTCCGAGGTCGCCACCGTGTCGTTCTCGTTGACGATGGGCAGCACGCCGAGGTCGAGCAGCTTCGCGAAGGTCGCCAGCGCGTTGCGGTAGTGGCTGCGACGGGTGACGTCGTCGACCGTGAGCAGCACCTGCCCGGCAGTGACGCCGTGCCGGGCGAGCTCCTCGGTGTAGCGATGGACCAGGAGACCCTGGCCGACACTGGCGGCTGCCTGCTGGGCGGCGAGCGCCTTCGGGCGCTTCTTCAGCCCCAACGGCGCCAGTCCGGCCGCGATCGCGCCCGACGAGACGAGCACGACCTCGGCGCCGCGCTTGCGAGCCTCGGCGAGGACGTCGACGAGCGCGCTGACCCGGTCAGGGTCGATGCCGCCCGCGGCCGTCGTCAGCGACGACGACCCGACCTTGACGACGATCCGCTTCGCGTCGACGACCTGCGCCCTCATGCGTCGGGGTCGTTCTCGGACAGGTCGAAGAAGTCCGGGTCGTCCTCCGAGCCGATCTCGTAGGAGACGGGACCGGCCGGCTTGTCGAGCCGACGGGCCACGTCGGCACGCGTCTCGCCCTCCGCGCGGTCGTCCATCGCCTCGTCGATCGCCCGGCGACGCTGGGCGGCCGGGCGCGACTCGTCGAAGCGCTGGTCCTCGCCGCGTCGGCCGAGCATCTCGGCTCCGGCCTCGATGGAGGGTCGGAAGTCGAAGACCACCGAGTCCTCGGGCGAGCCGATGATGACGGTGTCGCCCTCCTGCGCGCCCATCTTGACGAGGCGGATCTCGATGCCCAGGCGGTTGAGCCGGTCGGCGAGGTAGCCAACGGCCTCCTCGTTGCCGAAGTCGGTCTGCCGCACCCAGCGCTCGGGCTTGGCGCCGCGTACGACGAACCCGTCCGTCGTCCGGGTGATCGTGAACGAGTCCCCGCCGTCGGCGCTCGGCGGCCGCAGCACGATGCGCTTGGCCTCGACGGCCGGCTTCTCGGCGCGGGCGGCGGCGACGATCTCGGCCATCGCGAAGATCAGCTCGCGGGTGCCCTCGCCGCTGGCGGCGGAGATCGGGAAGACGCGGTAGCCCTCGGCCTCGATGTCCTCGCGGGTGATGTCGGCGAGGTCGCGCCCGTCGGGTACGTCGACCTTGTTGAGCGCCACCAGACGCGGCCGGTCCTCGAGGCCGCCGTAGCGGGCGAGCTCGCGCTCGATGATCTCCAGGTCGTCGACCGGGTTGCGACCCGGCTCGATCGAGGCGGTGTCGACGACGTGGACGATCGCCGCGCAGCGCTCGATGTGGCGCAGGAACTCGTGTCCCAGACCGCGACCGTCGGACGCGCCCTCGATGAGGCCGGGCACGTCGGCGACGGTGAACGTGGTGTCCCCGGCGCGGACGACACCGAGGTTGGGCACGAGCGTGGTGAACGGGTAGTCGGCGATCTTCGGCCGCGCCCGCGAGATCGACGCGATGAGCGAGGACTTGCCGGCGCTGGGGAAGCCGACCAGGCCGATGTCGGCGACGACCTTCAGCTCCAGGCCGATCTCCAGCTCCTCGCCGGGCTCGCCGAGCAGCGCGAAGCCGGGCGCCTTGCGCTTGGCGCTGGCGAGTGCCGCGTTGCCGAGCCCACCCCGGCCGCCCTCGGCGACCACGAGCTCGGTGCCGGGGCCGACCATGTCGGCGAGCTGGTTGCCCTGGGCGTCGGTGACGACCGTGCCGTCGGGCACGGGAAGGATCAGGTCGGCGCCGTGGGCGCCGTTGCGGTGGGCACCGGCTCCCTGGGCGCCGTTGGTCGCGGAGCGCTTCGGGCTGTGGTGGTAGTCGATGAGCGTCGTCACGTCGGGGTCGACGCGCAGGATCACGGAGCCGCCGGGGCCGCCGTTGCCGCCGTCCGGGCCGCCGAGCGGCTTGAACTTCTCACGGTGCACCGACGCGACGCCGTTGCCGCCGCGTCCTGCACGGACGTGCAGACGCACGCGGTCGACGAAGGTGGGCACTGCCATGGGAACCATTCTTTCTGTCGGGAAGCCGGTGTCGAGCCTCGTGACAAGCACGTCAGGCCCGGCACCCACGGAGCAGTTCCGCGTGTGCCGGGCCTGACAGGCTGTTCAGAGGTCGAGACTGGTTACTCGACGACGATGTTGACGACCCGGCGACCACGCCGGGTGCCGAACTCGACCGCACCGGCGGCCAGAGCGAACAGCGTGTCGTCGCCACCGCGGCCGACGTTGACGCCCGGGTGGAAGTGCGTGCCGCGCTGGCGGACGATGATCTCGCCCGCGTTGACGACCTGGCCGCCGAAGCGCTTCACGCCGAGGCGCTGGGAGTTGGAGTCGCGACCGTTCTTGGTGGACGCGGCGCCCTTCTTGTGTGCCATCTCTTCAGTCCTTCGTGAGTGCCGTCAGCTGATCAGGGAGCCCGATCAGGCGTTGATCGCGGTGACCTTGACCTGGGTGTACTTCTGACGGTGACCCTGGCGCTTCTTGTAGCCGGTCTTGTTCTTGTACTTCTGGATGATGATCTTGGGGCCCTTCGTGCCGCCGAGGACCTCGGCGGTGACGGAGGACTTGGCGAGACCGGTCGAGGTGACCTTCTCGCCGTCCACGACGAGGACCACGGGGAGCGTGACGGACTCGCCGACGCCCGTCGCGATCTGGTCGATCTCGATGACGTCGCCGACGGCAACCTTCTGCTGGGTGCTACCAGCCTTCACGATCGCGTACACCGCGGTCTCCTTCATCCTGCAAGCGTTGAGTCTGGGTCGCGGCACGCCTGACCCCGATGCAGTGCGGGGGTGGATGCCGGCGATCGGTGCCCATCGAACGGGTCGTCGAACACCGAGGGTCAATACTACGGATCCCCGGTGACCCGCGCAAAACCACGAGGCACCGGGGCCGGTCGTGCTCAGCGCTTGCGAGCGCCCTTCTTCTTGATCGGCACGTGCTCGATGTGCTCGTCCTCACCGGCCGGCTCGACGCCGTCCGCCGTCACCGCCGTGGCGGGTACGGCGTTCGCGCCGGTGTGCACGACCTCGCGGCTCGCCCCCCTGCGGGTGCGGGTGACGACCTTCGGCGGCTCGGGAGCCTCCGGGGTCGCGACCGGCGCGACGGTCTCGGTCGGCTCGGCGACCGCCTCGACGACGGCGCCTGCGCCGGTCGAGACGACCGGACGGCTCGCGCCGCGTCGGCTCCGGGTGCGGGTGATGACCTTGGGCGCCTCGTCGACGGGCTCCGCGGCCTTCTCCTCGACCTCGGGCTCGGCAGGGGCCTCCGCCGGCGTCTCGGCCGGGCTGTCCACCTCGACCGCCTCGTCGACGAGCTCCTCGACGGCGGCCGGCCCGGTCGCGTCCGTGCCCCCGACGACCGCCTCAGCGGCCGCCTCGACCTCGGCAGCCGCGGCCGGCGTGACCTCGACGTCGGTGTCGGTCGCGTCCGAGGCCTCGGCGGCCTCGTCCAGGTCGACCAGCTCGTCCGCCTCGTGGCGCGGCAGCTGGGCGATGTCCTTGGGCGACGGGACGGCAGGCTTCGGGGTCTCGACGCTCTCGTCTCCGCCTCGGCCACGGCCGCTCCGACGACGGCCGCGGCGACCGCTGCCCTCCTCCGGAGCGATGACGCCCGAGCCACCGGACTCGACCGGCTGGTCGTGGATGATGACGCCACGGCCCTGGCAGTGGGGGCAGTTCTCGGAGAACGCCTCGACCAGGCCGGTGCCGATCCGCTTGCGGGTCATCTGCACCAGGCCGAGCGAGGTGACCTCGGCGACCTGGTGACGGGTCCGGTCACGGCCCAGGCACTCGACCAGTCGTCGCAGCACCAGGTCACGGTTGGACTCGAGCACCATGTCGATGAAGTCCACGACGATGATGCCGCCGATGTCGCGCAGCCGGAGCTGGCGGACGATCTCCTCGGCAGCCTCGAGGTTGTTCTTGGTGACGGTCTCCTCGAGGTTGCCACCCGACCCGGTGAACTTGCCGGTGTTGACGTCGACGACGGTCATCGCCTCGGTCCGGTCGATGATCAGCGAGCCGCCGGAAGGCAGCCAGACCTTGCGATCGAGACCCTTGGCGATCTGCTCGTCGACGCGGTACGTCGCGAAGAGGTCCTTGCCGGACGCCGGCTCGTAGCGCTCGACGCGGTCCGACAGGTCGGGCGCCACGTTGTCGACGTACCCCTTGACGGTGTTCCAGGCGTCCTCGCCCTGGACGACCAGCTTGGCGAAGTCCTCGGTGAAGAGGTCGCGGACGACCTTGAGCGTGAGGTCCGGCTCGCCGTACAGGAGCTGGGCGTTGGCGCTCTTGTTGGCGGCCTTGGCCTCGATGTCCTCCCAGCGGGCCTTGAGACGCTCGACGTCGCGGGTGAGCTCCTCCTCGCTGGCGCCCTCCGCCGCGGTGCGCACGATGACGCCGGCCGTGTCGGGGACGATCTCCTTGAGGAGCGACTTGAGCCGGTTGCGCTCGGTGTCGGGCAGCTTGCGCGAGATGCCGCTCGTGGTGCCGTCGGGCACGTAGACGAGGAAGCGGCCGGCCAGCGAGATCTGCGAGGTGAGCCGGGCGCCCTTGTGACCGATCGGGTCCTTGGTGACCTGCACCAGCACCGTCTGGCCGCTGCTGAGGACCGACTCGATCTTGCGCTGCTGGCCGTCCTTGTGGCCGAGCGCGGCCCAGTTGACCTCACCGGCGTACAGCACGGCGTTGCGGCCCTTGCCGATGTCGATGAAGGCGGCCTCCATCGACGGCAGGACGTTCTGGACGCGGCCGAGGTAGACGTTGCCGATCAGCGAGGTCTGCGACTCGCGGGCGACGTAGTGCTCGACGAGCACCTTGTCCTCGAGCACGCCGATCTGCGTGAGGTCGTCGCGCTGGCGGATGACCATGACGCGCTCGACCGACTCGCGGCGGGCCAGGAACTCGGCCTCGCTCACGATCGGCGCACGGCGGCGGCCGGCCTCGCGACCCTCGCGGCGACGCTGCTTCTTCGCCTCGAGGCGGGTGGAGCCCGACACGGCGGTGATCTGCTGGTCGAGGGGCTTGGTCTCGCGGACCCGGGTCACCGTGTTCGGCGGGTTGTCGTCGTCGTCTCCCCCGCTGTCGCCGGAGCGGCGGCGACGGCGGCGACGGCGCGAGGACCCGCCCTCGGCGGCCTGCTCGGCCTCCTCGGTGTCCTCGGACTCGTCGGCGGTCTCCTCCTCCTCGTCCTCGGACTCGGCGGTCTCCTCGCCGTTCCCGCCCGACTTGCGGCGACGACGGCCGCCACGGCGGCGGCGGCGACGGGCGGGCGTGCCCTCGTCGGACTCCTCGCCAGCGTCCTGCTCGTCGGTCGTCTCAGTCTCGGCGGCCTGCTCGGCCGCCTCGACGGCCTCGAGCGTCTCGGTCTCGTCCACCTCGTCGGGGGTCTCCTCCTCGACGGGGCTCTGCTCGTCGACGGGCTTGGCGGCGGCCTTCTTGGCGGCGGTCTTGCGGGGTGCACGCTTGCGCGGCGCGGGAGTCGCCTCAGGCGACTGGAAGAGCACGGCCGGGGCGCCCGGCGTGGCGACCTCATCAGCCACAGCCTCGGCCTGGGTCGCGGACGCGGTCTCGTCGGTGTCGGCGGGCGCCTCGGCCGCCTTCTTGGCCGCGGTCCTGCGCGTCGTGGTCTTGGTGGCGGCCTTCTTCGCGGTCCGCTTCGCGGCGGTCTTCTTCGCTGGCGCCTCGGCCTCGACCTCCGCGGGGGCTGCGGGCTCGCCGAGCTGCTCGAGCGGCAGCGCCTCGTCGGCGGGAGCCGCCTTCTTGGCGGCCCGCTTGGCGGGGGCCTTCTTCGCGGTCGTCTTGGCCGCGGTCGCCTTCTTGGCGGCGGTCTTGGCCGCGGTCGCCTTCTTGGCGGGCGCCGTGGTCGCCTTCTTGGCGGCGGTGCGCTTCGCGGCCGCCTTCTTGGCGGGGCCGGCTCCGGCGGTGCCGTCGGCGGTCTGGTCGGTGTTCTCGACGTTGATGTCGTCGGCCATGTGATGCTCCTCAGCCCGCCACTCCACGCGGCGGACAGGTCCGACGTCGGTCGACCACCTGCGGGTCATCGACCGACGCAAAAGCTTGTCAGGGCGGCGAGTCGTCCCGCGTACGCGTCAATGACGTCACCTGCCTCACGCCTGCCGCGGTCGCTTGCCCGCCAGGGTCGCTGTCACCGACCTGAGGGCCGCGTCGCGGCGTTGGGACGAGGAGTTTCGTCACCGTGTCCGACCGGCGCTCCCTGGATGGGAGCTCAGCCTGACGGATGATTCGTCGAGTCGGTCACCGTGCGGCGCAAGCACCGGCACAATCAGCCGACCGAGGCGAGTATCGCACATCACTCCCCAGAATCAGCGATGCGCGCCGCGCGGACGCACCCGCGCCGGTCAGCGCAGCGGGTCGCCGATCGTCGCGGTGGCCTCGTCGAACGGGCCCTGCGCGAGCCGCGTGAGCAGCGGCAGGCCGCCGAACTCGGGGCCGACCTTCAGGCCACCCACACTCGTCAGCCCCATGATCACGTCGTCGGGGCGTACGGCCGGCACGCTGTGCCGCAGCAGCAGCCGCAGCCGGCTGCCGGACCCTGCAGGGTCCGCAGGCTCGGCCTCGAGCGAGACGACCGCACCGCGGCAGTCGAACTCGCGCATCCCCTTCTTGGTCATCCGCTCGACGAGCACCTCGTCGGCGCCGAGGAAGGCTGCGACAGCGCCCGACGTCTCGTCGTACGGCGTCACCAGGTCGATCAGCCACGAACTGGCCTCGAGCCTGTCGGCGAGCGAGCCCCCGGCCGACTCGACCACCTCGAGGACGTCGAGCCCGTCGGGCAGCGCCTCGGCGAGCGCCTCGTGCACCGCGGCCGGCTCGACGATCTCGGCCAGGCCGATCTCGACGTACTCCGCCTCGCTCGCCGCGCCCGTGGGCGCCGCACCTGCGTACGAGATCCGCGGGTGCGGGTTGAAGCCGCTGGAGTAGGCCATCGGCAGCCGCACCCGCACCAGCGCGCGCTCGAAGGCTCGGGAGAAGTCGCGGTGGCTGGTGAAGCGGAGCCGGCCGCGCTTGGCATAGCGGATCCGCAGTCGCTGGACCGGCGGGGCTTGCTGCTCGGGCTGCTGTCGCACGGGAAGAGGCTAGGCCGCCGTCACGTCTGGCGCCGATTCCGCAATACCCGGTGCCGCCGCGGGCGAGCCCGGTGGCAGGATCGCCTGGTGATCCGCCGTTCGTCCGTCATCGTGCTGGCAGCCATCCTGCTGCTGGCCGTCAACCTGCGGCCGACGGCCGTCAGCGTGGGTCCCGTCCTCGAAGAGGTGCGCGACGGCCTGCACATGGGCGCGGGCGGGGTGAGCCTGCTGACCTCCCTGCCCGTCCTCGCGTTCGCGCTGTTCGGAGCGATCGCCCCGCTGCTCGCCCGGAGGTACGGCGTCCACCGGGTCACGCTGCTCAGCCTCTTCGCGGTGGCGATCGGCCTGCTCGGCCGCTCCCTGGCCGACGAGGAGCCCGTCTTCCTCCTGCTCTCGATGCTCGCGCTCGCCGGCATGGCGCTCGCCAACGTGCTGCTCCCCTCACTGGTGAAGCTGCACTTCCCGGACCGGGTCGGCCAGGTCACCGCCCTCTACACGACGATGCTCGCGGTCGGCCTGACCCTGGCGCTGATGCTGACCGTCCCGATCTCCCACGCCGGCGGCGGCTGGCGCACCGGACTCGGGATCTGGGCACTGGTCGCGGTGATCGCGGCCATCCCGTGGCTGCCGATGGTCGCGCACGACCACGCCATCGACCCCAGCCCGCACACGGTCGGCTTCCTCGAGGTCCTCCGGACGCCGATCGGCGTGTCGATGATCGTCTTCTTCGGGCTGCAGTCCTTGCAGGCGTACGTCGTCTTCGGCTGGTTCGCCACCATGTGGCGCGACGCGGGCTTCTCCGCCACCGCGGCCGGGCTCCTGGTCGGCCTCGTCGCCGCGACCTCGATCCCGCTGTCGCTGTGGGCCCCGGTCGCACTGGCGCGCAGCGCACGCCCGCGACGGATCCTGCTCTGCTTCATGATCTGCTACCCGATCGGCTACGCCGCCCTGCTCATCGACCCGCACAGGCTCGCGATCCCCGCCGCCCTGCTCATCGGGGCCGGCACCGTCGTCTTCCCACTGGTGCTGGTCCTCATCAACCTGCGCTCGCGCACGCCGGCCGGCACCGCCGCCCTCTCCAGCGTCGCGCAGTCCGTCGGCTACCTGATCGCCGGCATCGGACCGTTCGCCATCGGGCTCATCCACGAGCACACCGGCGGCTGGACCTGGCCGCTGTGCGTGCTGATCGTCGTCTGCGTGCCGCAGACCGTCGTCGGCCTGATGTGCGGCCGGCCGGTCTACGTCGAGGACCAGCTGCGCGACCCCGCGCGGACCGCCGTCTGACGCGTCGGGCGTCGTCCATCGAGAACCCCGCCGTCCGGGTCCCGGGGCGCTGGGACGTCATACGAGGTGGCTGCCAGGACGACCAGCTCGTATGACGTCCGGGCCGGGACTCAGACCACCGAGAGCGGCAGCAGCTTCTGACCCGTGGGGCCGATCTGGATCTCCGTGCCCATCTCCGGGCACACCCCGCAGTCGTAGCAGGGCGTCCAGCGACAGTCCTCGATCTCGATGTCCTCGCCGTCGGCGGCCGCGAGCGCGTCCTCCCAGTCGGCCCACAGCCAGTCCTTGTCGAGGCCGGAGTCGAGGTGGTCCCACGGCAGGATCTCGTCGTAGGCCCGCTCACGCGTCGTGTACCAGTCGACGTCGACGCCCGTCCCTTCGAGCGCGCGAGCCGCGGAGGACATCCAGCGGTCGTAGGAGAAGTGCTCGCTCCAGCCGTCGAAGCGGCCGCCGTCGCGCCACACCTCCTCGAGGATGCGGCCGACCCGCCGGTCACCGCGCGAGAGCAGTCCCTCGACCGTGCCGGGCTTGCCGTCGTGGTAGCGGAAGCCGATCGCGCGGCCGAACCGCTTGTCCGACTGCACCTCCTTGCGGAGCTTGGCGAGCCGCTCGTCGGTCGTGTCGTGGTCGAGCTGGCCCGCCCACTGGAACGGCGTGTGCGCCTTCGGCACGAACCCGCCGATCGAGACGGTGCAGCGGATGTCGTTGCGGCCGGAGACCTCGCGGCCCTTCGCGATGACCTTCTTCGCCAGGTCGGCGATCGCGAGGACGTCCTCGTCGGTCTCGGTCGGCAGGCCGCACATGAAGTAGAGCTTCACCTGCCGCCACCCGTGCGAGTACGCCGTCGCGACGGTGCGGATGAGGTCCTCCTCGGTCACCATCTTGTTGATGACCTTGCGCATCCGCTCGCTGCCACCCTCGGGAGCGAAGGTGAGGCCGGAGCGGCGCCCGTTGCGGGAGAACTCGTTGGCGAGCGTGATGTTGAACGCGTCCACCCGGGTCGAGGGCAGCGACAGCGAGATGTTGGAGCCCTCGTAGCGGTCGGCGAGGCCCGACGCGATCTCGCCGATCTCGGTGTGGTCGGCGCTCGACAGCGAGAGCAGGCCGACCTCCTCGAAGCCGGACTTGCGGATGCCGTTCTCGACCATCGCGCCGATGGTGTTGATGGACCGCTCGCGCACCGGCCGGGTGATCATGCCCGCCTGGCAGAAGCGGCAGCCGCGGGTGCAGCCCCGGAAGATCTCCACGGAGAACCGCTCGTGGACGGTCTCGGCGAGCGGCACCAACGGCTTGGCCGGGTAGGGCCACGCGTCGAGGTCCATGAGCGTGTGCTTGCGGACGCGCCACGGAATGCCCGGACGGTTGGGCACGACGGCCTCGATCGCGCCGTCGGCGGCGTACGTGACGTCGTAGAACCGCGGGACGTAGACCCCGCCGGACACCGCGAGCCGGCGCAGCAGCTCGTCCCTGTTGAGGTGCTCTCCGCCGGGACGGCTGCGCTCCTGCTTCCACTCGCGGACGACCTCGGAGATCGCGAGCACGACCTCCTCGCCGTCGCCGAGGACGGCCGCGTCGATGAAGTCCGCGATCGGCTCGGGGTTGAAGGCCGCGTGCCCTCCGGCGAGCACGATCGGGTCGTCGTCACCGCGGTCCGCGGCGTGCAGGGGGATGCCCGCGAGGTCGATCGCGTTCAGCATGTTCGTGTAGCCGAGCTCGGTCGAGAAGCTCACGCCGAAGACGTCGAAGTCGCGCACCGGCCGGTGGGCGTCGACGGTGAACTGCGGGATCGACTCCTCGCGCATGATCTTCTCGAGGTCCGGCCAGACGGCGTACGTCCGCTCCGCGAGGAAGCCGTCGCGCTCGTTGAGCACCTCGTAGAGGATCGCGACGCCCTGGTTGGGCAGGCCGACCTCGTAGGCGTCGGGATACATGAGCGCCCACCGGACGTCGGCCGACTCCCAGTCCTTGACGGTCGAGTTCAGCTCGCCGCCGACGTACTGGATCGGCTTGGTGACGCGACCGAGGTGCGGCTCGAGACGGGGGAAGACAGACTCGCCGGACATAGCGATCAGGGTACGTCGGCAGGGCGCCGACAGCCGATTCCACCGGCTCCGGCCGGGGCTACTCCCCCGCCTCGCTCCGTGCTCGCTCGGCGGCGGCCGCCGCCGAGGCCGACTGCTGGCGCAGCTCCACCTCGGGCATGAGCAGCAGCACTCCGAAGGCGAGGACGCCGAGGCTGCCCGACACCCAGAACACCGACGAGATCGAGTCCGCGAAGCCGGCCTTGAACGGGTGCGCGAGCACGGGGCTCATCTGGTCGATGATCGAGGAGTCGTCCTGCACCTCGGCGAAGACCGACCTGTCGCCGGCCAGGACCCTGCGGTCGACAGCGGTGGGCTGGTAGGACGGATCCTGCGCGAGCGCCGCGATCTGGGGCTTGGCGTCGTCGAAGGCGTGCGAGATGTCGGCGCCGACCCCGCCGAAGAGCATCGAGAGGAAGACGGCGACGCCGATGGTGCCGCCGATCTGCCGGAAGAACGTCGCCGCCGAGGTCGCCACGCCGATCGAGCTGGGCGGCACCGACGACTGCACCGTGAGCACCAGCGGCTGCATGCAGTTGCCGACGCCGTAGCCGACGACCAGCATCATCAGCATCACGATCCACAGGTGGGTGTCGGCCGAGATCGTCGTCAGGGCGAACATGCCGACCGCCATCAGCGCGGAGCCGACGATCGGGAACGTCCGCGTCCTGCCGGTCCGCGAGATGATCCGCCCCGACGTCACCGAGGCGGACATCAGCCCGGCGACCATCGGCAGCATCAGGAAGCCGGACTGGGTGGGCGTCGCGCCGTGAACGATCTGCATGTAGAGCGGCAGCAGCATCATGGCGCCGAACATGCCCATGCCGACGATCACGCTGGCCACGATGGTGATCGCCGCCGGTCGGATCCTGAAGAGCGAGAGCGGGATCAGCGCGGCGTCTCGCATGTAGGCCTCGGCCGCGACGAACAGCACCAGGCCGAGGGCGGCGAGGACGAAGCAGGTGACCGACCGGGGCGAGCTCCAGCCCCACCCGCGGCCCTGCTCGAGCACGGTGAGCAGCGGCACCAGGCACAGGCACAGCGCGAGCGCGCCCATCCAGTCGATCCGGGAGGGCCGCCTGACGTGGTGGACGTGCAGGGTCCGGAAGATCACCACGAGCGCAACGATCCCGATCGGCACGTTGACGAGGAACACCCAGCGCCAGCCGGTGATGCCGAGGATCGTGTCGGTGCCGGCGAGCAGGCCTCCGACGACGGGGCCGAGCACGCTCGAGGCGCCGAAGGTCGCCATGAAGTAGCCGGTGTACCTGGCCCGCTCACGCGGCGAGACGATGTCGCCGATGATGGCGAGCACGAGCGTGAACAGGCCGCCGGCGCCCAGGCCCTGGAAGGCGCGGAAGGCAGCGAGCTGGTACATCGAGGTGGCGAACGAGCACAGCGCGGACCCGATGATGAAGACCGTGATCGCGAACATGAACAGCTTCTTGCGGCCGTACAGGTCGCCGAGCTTGCCGTAGATCGGCGTCGTGATCGTCGAGGTGATCAGGTAGGCGGTCGTCACCCACGCCTGCGCCGACAGCCCGTGCAGGTCGTCGGCGATCGTCCTGATCGAGGTCGACACGATCGTCTGGTCGAGGGCGCCCAGGAACATCGCCAGCATGAGCCCGCCGATGATCCGGACGATCTGCTGATGGGTGTACTCACCGGGCGCGGGCTCCGGCTCGCGGACGAGGGTCGGGTCAGGATCCGGTGTGCTGTTCATCGAGTGCCAATGTAGTGCGCCCGGGTTAACGCACGGCGGAGCTATCGCACGGCGAGCAAGCCCGGGGAGTCGACGAGGCGGCGCTCGGCGACGGCGACCGACCGGCCGTGGATGTTCTGGAGCAGGCCGACGGCCAGCAGGGAGGCGAACATCGAGCTGCCGCCGTACGACAGGAACGGCAGGGGTACGCCGGTCACCGGCATGATCCCCAGGCACATCCCGATGTTCTGGAACGCCTGGAAGCCGAACCAGCAGGCGATCCCCGCCGCGGCGACGCGGCCGAAGAGGTCGTCGGTGCGCGCCGCGATGCGCAGCGCCCGCCACAGCACGACGCCCAGCAGCGCCACCAGGAGCCCGGCCCCGACCAGCCCCAGCTCCTCGCCGGCCACCGTGAAGACGAAGTCCGTGTGCTGCTCGGGCACGAAGCCCGACTGGGTCGTCGAACCGTGGAACAGCCCTTGACCGAACAGTCCGCCGTTGCCGATCGCGATACGCGCCTGCTGGACGTTGTAGCCGGCGCCCTTCGGGTCGAGGGCGGGGTTCATGAAGGCCCCGAAGCGGTCGATCTGGTAGGCCTTGAGGACGCCGGCGGAGACCGCCGCGACGGCCGCGGTCACGGCGCCGACGGCGAGCAGGCCGAGCCAGCGCCGCGGCGTACCGGCGGCGGCGAGCACCCCGAAGACGGTCGCCGACAGCACGAGGGTCGTGCCGAGGTCGGGCTGCATCACGATGAGCAGCGTCGGCAGCGCGGCGACGAGCAGCATCGCGACGACGTCGCCCCGGCCGACGCGGGCGCGCCAGCGGCCCTCGGTCCGCTCGGCCAGCACCAGGGCCATGCCGATGACCACGGCCAGCTTGGCGAACTCCGAGGGCTGCAGGGACATCCCGCCGACGTCGATCCACGACTTCGAGCCGTTGATCGTCATGCCGTTCGTCAGCACCAGCACCAGGCCGCCGATCGAGCCGACGTACACCAGCGGCGTCACGATCCGGATCCAGCGGTGGTCGGTCGCCCACACGACCGCCATGAGCACGACCCCGATGACGACGTTGACGAGCTGCTTGCGCAGGAAGAGGCCGCCGTCGCCGCCGGTCAGCGCGGTGCGGTGCGACGTGGCCGACCAGACGAGCAGGCACGAGGCGGTCGCCAGGAGGGCGACCGCTCCCAGCAGCAGCCAGTCGATCCGGCGTGCGCTCACTGACCCGCCCCCTTCGTCGTCGGTGGGAGGATCGCGCCGTCGTCGGCGAACGTGGGCAGGCCCTTGGGCTCGGTGGTGCCGGGGATGGCGGCGTCCTTCGGGTGCACCTTCCCGTCGGTGATCCCGTAGAGCGACTCCCAGATGTGCCGCACGGGCTCACCGGCGGTGCCGGACCCCGTGCCGCCCTGGGTGACCATCATGACCACGACGTAGTTGCCGTCGAACGTGGCGACCCAGGACGTCGACTGCTTGTTCTCGACCTCGGCGGAGCCGGTCTTGCCGCGGACCTTGACCTGGTCGAGGGGGAAGCCGTTGAACTTCCAGGCCAGCGTGCCGACCTTCGGCGTGCCGAGCAGCGCCTGGTTGACGTACGCGAGCGCCTTCTTCGAGACCTTCACGTGCCGCTCGACCGTCGGCCCGATCTTCTTGATGACCGTGCCGTCCTCCGCCACGACCGCCTTGCCGACGGTGGGCTCGTAGAGGGTGCCGCCGTTCGAGATCGCGGCGTACGCCCGGGCGAGCTGCAGCGGGGTGACCATCGTGTCGCCCTGACCGATCGTGAAGTTGGCCGCGTCGCCCTGACGGAAGTAGTCGCCCTCCAAGCAGAACTCGTGGGCGAACTTCTTGAGGAACGCCGAGTCGGCCTTCCCCGACTTGTCGAGCTTGCAGTAGTAGCCCTTCATCGCGTCGTAGTACGCCGCCCGCCAGCGGCGGTCGCCCACGCGGCCGCTCGCCTCGCCGGGGAGGTCGATGCCCGTCTGGCTGCCGAAGCCGAACGACTTCGCGGCGGCGGCCAGCGGGTCCTTCGCCTTCGCGTTCGCCGGGTCGGAGCCGTACTTGTTCCAGAAGTGCAGGCCGACGCGGTAGAAGAACGTGTCGCAGGAGACCTCGAGCGCGCGCGCGAACGTGATGTTGCCGTAGGACTCGGACTCGTAGTTCTTGAACCAGCGGTTGCCGATCTGCAGTCCGCTCGTGCAGCCCAGCGTCGTGTCGGTCGGCATCCCGCCGGTGATCGCCCCCGACGTCATGATCGGCTTCCACGTCGAGCCGGGCGCGAACTGCCCCTGCGTCGCGCGGGCCAGCAGCGGGTTGCCCCCGGCGTCGGAGTAGAGCGCCTTCAGCTGCTTCTTGGTGATGCCGCCGACCCACACCGAGGGGTCGTACGTCGGCTGGCTGGCCATCGCCACGATCCGGCCGGTCCTCGCCTCCATGACGATGGCCGCCCCGGAGTCGGCGACGTAGTTCTTGTGCGTGACCGGGTCGAGTGTCTTGCGCGCCGTCGTGATCGCGTCGTGCAGCTGCTGCTCGACGACGCCCTGGACCTTCGCGTCGATGCTGGTCACGAGCGTGTCGCCCGGCTGGGCCGCCACGCTGTCGCCGCCGCCGAGCGGACGCCCGAGGGAGTCGACCGCGACGGAGGTGTGCCCGGGCAGGCCCCGCAGCCACTCGTCGTACTCCTTCTCGACGCCGGCGCGGCCGACGGCCGAGGTGGCGTTGAGCGAGGGGTCGTGCTGCTTGGTGGCGGTGTCGTACTCGTCCTGCGTGACCGGGCTCAGGTAGCCGAGGACGTGGGCGAGGTTGACGCCGAAAGGCTGCGGGTAGGCGCGCACCGACTGCTGCTCGGCGACGACCGCCGGGTAGTCCTCCGGCTGCTCGAGGATCGCGAGCGCCACCTTCTCGGGCACGTCCGACGCGATCGGCACCGGCTGGTAGCGCGAGCCGTTCCAGTCGGCGAGCGTCCCCTCGATGTCCGCGACAGCCACCTTGGTCGCCTTGGCGACGCGCGCGACGAGCTCGGCGCGGTCGCTCGAGCCGAGCTGGGCGAGCACGTTCTTGTCGATCTCGACGACCCATGCCTTGCGGTTGGTCACCAGCGGGCGACCCATGTCGTCGACGATGAGCCCGCGGGCCGGCTGCTTGACGACCTCGCGGACCGACTGCGACGCCGCCTTCGCGTGGTAGGTGTCGCCGGTGACGACCTGCAGGTAGTAGAGCCGGGCGAGGAGCGTCGCGAAGAGGGAGAACACGAGCGCCTGCAGCACGATCAGCCGCAGGCGGGAGGTCTTGGCGGTGGCGCTCATGCGGTCACCGGGCTGGCTCGAGGCGCCGGAACGCCGCCATCACGGCCGGCAGCACGAGCGGGGCGAGCAGGACGTCCCAGACCATGCTGATCGCGATGACCTGGAGCAGCTCGCCGACACCGACGGCCGGGTCGCGCAGCACGATGCCGGTCAGCGCGTAGATGCTGCTGCCGACGAAGCTGCACGCCGCCACGGTCGCCATCACGGTGGTGGCGGTCGGCGCGGTGCCGGGCCGGGCGTCCTGACGCACGCGGCCGGCGACGTACCCGACGACGAGGAGGGCGAGCGCCCAGCGGCCGGCCAGGTGGTCGGCGGGTGGCGCGAGATCCAGCACGAGGCCGGCCGCGAAGCCGGTCACCATGCCGAACTCCCCGCCGCGCACGAGGGCCGCGCCCACGACCACGAGCAGGGCGAGGTCGGGCACGATCCCGTGCCACGCGAACGCGTCGAACACGCTGGCCTGGAGGACCACGGCGAGGCTGATCAGGGCGGCGGTCAGCGCGAGGCGGGCGGGCGTCACTTCAGCTCCCCGTCGGCGTCGATGACGGCTCGGTCGCTCTTCGTCCCGCTCGGCACGGCGACGCCGACCACGTCGAGGCTGGTGAAGTCGACCATCGGCGTGATCCGCGCGTGCTGGGTCGAGTCGCGCACGCTCGAGTAGACCGAGTCGACGACGCCGATCGGCACGCCCGCGACGTACGGCGCACCCTTGCTGCTCCCCCAGGTCACGACGGTGTCGCCCTTGGCCGGCACGACGCTCTGGTCGAGCAGCTCGAGGTCGAGGCGACCCGAGCCCCCGAGGACGCCGGCGCCGTGCACGAAGCCGACCTCCATGCTGTCGCCCACGCGGCCGCCGACGACCGAGTCGGCGTCGGCGATCAGCAGGACGGTGGCCGTCGAGCGGGTCACCCGGAGCACACGCCCGACCAGGCCGGACGCGTTGAGGACGGTCATGTCCGGCTCGATGCCGGCCGTCGAGCCGGCGTCGATGGTGACGGTGCGGGAGAACGACTGGCTGGCGCCGTACGCGACGACGCGGGCGGGTACGACGGCGTAGCCGATGTCCTGCGCGGCGGCCGTGAGACCTTCGTACTCCGCGAGCTTGTTGCGGTCGAAGCCCGCCGAGGCGACCCGCTGGCGCAGCGCCGCGTTGTCGGACTCGAGCCCGCCGATGCGCTCGCGCAGGGCACCCTGGGTGTGGAACCACTCCGGGACGCTGGTGACCGGTCGGGCCACGGTGCTGGTCGCGGACTCCAGCGGGCCGTAGACCTCGCCGAGGAGCCGCCGCACGGGCGTCAGCGCCGGGCCGGTCTGGTCGAGCACCAGCAGCACCGCGCACGCGAGCAGCAGCGCGACGATCGTCGGACGCTTGGGCGCGCCGGGCTCGGGGTGCTCGAGGCGGCCGCGCCGGTTGAGACGCTCGGGGATGAGAAGGACCATCAGTACCCCCGGCGGTCCGCGACGAGGACCTGGCGGAGCGCCTCGAACTCCTCCACGCAGCGCCCCGCGCCCAGCGCCACGCTGGTCAGCGGGGCGTCGGCGACGTGCACCGGCATGCCGGTCTCGTGGCGCAGTCGCTCGTCGAGCCCGCGCAGGAGGGCGCCGCCACCGGTGAGGACGATGCCGCGGTCCATGATGTCGCCGGCGAGCTCCGGCGGGGTCTGGTCGAGCGTGGCGCGGACGGCGTCCACGATGTCGTGGATCGGCTCCTCGAGGGCCTTGCGGATCTCCGAGCTCGACAGCGTGACGGTGCGGGGCAGGCCCGACACCAGGTCGCGGCCGCGGATCTCGGCCTCCGGCTCGTTGCTCATCGGGTAGGCGTTGCCGAGGGTCATCTTGACCTCCTCGGCGGTCCGCTCGCCCAGCAGGAGGGAGTGCTCCTTCTTCATCCACTGCACGATCGCGTTGTCGAGGTCGTCGCCCGCCGTCCGCACCGACAGCGACGTCACGATGCCGCCGAGCGAGATGACGGCGACCTCGGTGGTGCCGCCGCCGACGTCGACGACCATGTTGCCGGTCGGCAGGTGGACGGGGAGCCCGGCGCCGATCGCGGCGGCCATCGGCTCCTCGACGATGTAGACCCGGCGCGCACCGGCCTGGTAGCCGGCCTCCTTCACGGCCCGCTGCTCGACGGCGGTGATGCCGCTGGGCACGCAGATGACCATGCGCGGCTTGGCGAAGTAACGGCGCCGGTGCACCTGCTGGATGAACCACCGCAGCATCTGCTCGGTGGCCTCGAAGTCGGCGATGACGCCGTCCTTGAGCGGGCGCAGGGCGGTGATGTTGTCAGGGGTCCGGCCCAGCATGCGCTTGGCCTCGTGGCCGACGGCGAGCACCTCGCCGGTCGACTGGTTGAGGGCGACGACGCTGGGCTCGTCGACCAGCACGCCCTTGCCGCGCACGTAGACGAGCGTGTTGGCGGTGCCGAGGTCGACAGCCATGTCGCGGCCGATGAAGCTGTTCGCCATGGGGTGAGCTCCGCGTCCTGTTGGTTCGGGGAAGAGTGGGACGGCAGGACGGCCGCGCCCACGTCGAGGCTAGGTGGGCGGAAGCGTGTTTCGGGTGAGGCACGCCGAGACTGGAGTGGCTGATGTGACTCGGATCTCGACGGTCGGCCGGCGGTGGCCAGGGGCCGTCGACCGCCGTACGTTGGGCTGGTGCGACGCCTGCTCGGGATGACGATGCTGGCCCTGGTGGTCGGCCTGCTGCCGGGCGCGGTCTCGCCCGCCGATGCGAGGCCGGACCCGCGCTGGCACTTCTACACGCGTGACCGGACCCGCTACGTCTCGCCATGGTTCGCGGGCGCGCGGCGGATCATGGTGCCGTACGGCTGCACGCGCGCGCCGTACTACGACCCCGACCCGCGCTGCGCGCACCACCGCGGCTTCCACCACGGGATCGACGTCGCGATGCCCTGCGGCACGCCGTTGTACGCCGGCCGGCGCGGTCGCGTCCTGAGCCCGTCGGCCCCCGGGCGGCCCGGGCCGGCGTACGGCGTCCACCCGTTCCGGATCCGCTCCGCCGTCGGCGGGCACGTCCGTGACATCCTCATCGGGCACGCGCGCCGGGTCTACGTGCAGCCGGGCGAGTGGGTGAGGCGCGGACAGCTCATCGCACGCGCGTCGGACTCCGGCGCGCCGGACGGCTGCCACCTGCACTTCGAGGTGCGCCTGCCGGGCAGGGGCTACACCGGCGCGATCGACCCGTCGTCGTACCTGATGCTCAGGCCGGCCTGATGCTCACGCGGCAGGCGTGAGGCTCACAGACCGGGGAACCAGATCCCGATCTCGCGCTCGGCGGACTCGGGGGCGTCGGAGCCGTGCACGATGTTCTGCTGCACGGCCAGGCCCCAGTCGCGGCCCAGGTCGCCGCGGATCGTGCCGGGCGCCGCCGTCGTCGGGTCGGTGGCGCCGCCCAGCGAGCGGAACCCCTCGATGACGCGCTCCCCCTCGATGACCATCGCGGCGACCGGCCCCGACAACATGAACTCGACGAGCGGCTCGTAGAACGGCTTGCCCTCGTGCTCGGCGTAGTGCTGCGCGAGGATCTCGCGGGTGGCGGTGCGCAGCTCCAGGGCGACCAGCGTGTAGCCCTTGGCCTCGATCCGACGGATGACCTCGCCGGTGAGTCCGCGGCGGACACCGTCGGGCTTGACGAGGACGAGAGAGCGCTGGGTCATGGTGCGCACCATAGCGAGCGACCCGATCCTCGGCGGAATCCGGCCGCCCGGATGGCCGTGGTCCTAGGAGTCGGCGTGCTGGGCGTCGTACACCGCGAAGGCGGCGGCCCGCTCGCGGTCGATCCGGCGGCCGAGCAGGTCGGCCATGCTCCACAGCAGGGCGAAGATGCCGCCGAGCACGAACATGATGCCGACCACGAAGCCCAGCGCGACGGCGGCGACCTGGATCGCCCAGCCGAGGGCGTAGGCCCACGGCCGGCGCAACAGGCCGGCGACGAGCACGCACGCGGCGACCAGCCCGAGGCCGACGGTGAGCGCGGTGCCCGTCGAGACGTCGGAGATCGAGATCATGACCGGGGTCGTCAGGCCGAGCGTGATCGCCTCGAGCGCCAGCACGGCCGCGCACATGCCACGGCGCGGCGACTTCTCGCGCTCGGCGGTCACTTCACGCCCCCCAGCAGCACCCGGGCCTCGCCGACGGTGACCACGGAGCCGGTGATCAGCACCGCGCCGGAGCTCAGCGAGTCCCCCGTCCCCTCCTCGACCAGGGCGGCGGCGGCGTCGATGGCGTCGGCCAGGTTCGGGACCACGGTGACCCGGTCCTCCCCGTAGATCGGCACGGCCGCCTCCGCCAGCCGGCTCGCGCGCATGGCGCGGTCACTGGAGCTCTGGGTGACGACGAGGTGCTCGAGGTGCGGCTCGAACGCGGCCAGCACCCCCTCGACGTCCTTGTCGCCCATCACACCGATGACGCCGATGAGCGGCGAGAACGAGAAGGAGTCCTCGAGCGCCGCGGCGGTGGCCTCGGCGCCCTGCGGGTTGTGCGCGGCGTCGAGCACGATGGTGGGCGAGCGGCGGACGACCTCGAGCCGCCCGGGCGAGGTGACCTTCTCGAAGGCGTCCCGGACGATCTCGTCGCCGAGCGCCTCGCCCTGCTCGCCGACCGCCCCGGTGAACGCCTCGACCGCCGCCAGCGCGAGGACGGCGTTCTGCGCCTGGTGGGCGCCGTAGAGCGGCAGGAAGATGTCGTCGTACGTCGCCCGCAGGCCCTTGAGCGTCACGACCTGACCGCCCACGGCGGGCGTGCGCGTGACGACGGCGAAGTCGACGCCCTCACGCACGATCGTGGCGCCGACCTCCTGGGCCCTGGCCTCGAGGATCGCGAGGACGTCGTCGGGCTGCTCGGCGACGACGACGATCGCACCCGGCTTGATGATCCCGGCCTTCTCGACGGCGATGGCCACCGGAGTGTCGCCGAGGTACTGCGTGTGGTCGACCGAGATCGGCGTCACCACGGCGACCGCGCCGTCGGCGACGTTCGTGGCGTCCCAGGACCCGCCCATGCCGACCTCGACGACCGCAACGTCGACGGGCGCCTCGGCGAACCTGGCGTAGGCCATGCCGACGACCGTCTCGAAGAAGGAGAGCGGGTGGGTCTGCTCGGTGTCGACCAGGTGCGTGTAGGGCGCGACGTCGTTGAACGCCTCGACGAACGCCTCGTCGGAGAGCGGCTCGCCGTCGATGCTGATCCGCTCGCTCATCTTCTCCACGTGCGGGCTGGTGAACCGCCCGGTGCGCAGGTCGAGAGCCCGCAGCAGGGTGTCGATCATCCGCGACGTGGACGTCTTGCCGTTGGTGCCGGTCAGGTGGATGACCGGGTAGGCGCGCTGCGGGTCGCCGAGGATCTCGGTGAAGGCCCGGATGCGGTCGAGCGACGGCTCGAGCTTGGTCTCGGGCCAGCGGGAGAGGAGGGCGTCCTCCGCCTCGGCGAAGGTCTGGGCCGGTCGGGCGGCGGGGGTCTCGGTCATGGCTTGTCGAGTTTAGGTGCCACAGGCCGGAGGTTGTGAGTGCGGCCCCACGTGAACTGGTCGCCGATGGCACCCACAACCCGTGGTTTCGCGCGCGTGAACGAGCGAGCCCTAGGATTTCGGGCATGACCGAGACCCACCAGACGCAGCCCGACCTCGCGGGCACCACGGATACGACGACCGCACAGCGCAACGTCGTCGTACCCGAGAAGCCTGCGCTCGAGGGTCTGGAGGCCAAGTGGGGCGAGCGCTGGAAGGCCGAGGACACCTACGCCTTCGACCGGACCCAGCCGCGCGAGAACGTCTACTCGATCGACACTCCCCCGCCGACCGTGAGCGGCAGCCTGCACGTGGGTCACGTGTTCTCCTACACCCACCCCGACGTCGTGGCCCGCTTCCACCGGATGCGCGGCAAGACCGTCTTCTACCCGATCGGCTGGGACGACAACGGCCTGCCGACCGAGCGCCGGGTCCAGAACTACTTCGGCGTCCGCTGCGACCCGAGCCTGCCCTACGAGGCCGACTTCACCCCGCCGGAGAAGCCGGACCCGAAGAAGCAGGTCCCGATCAGCCGGCCGAACTTCATCGAGCTGTGCGAGCAGCTCGTCGAGGAGGACGAGAAGGTCTTCGAGGAGCTGTGGCGCACGGTCGGCCTCTCGGTCGACTGGAACCAGACCTACACGACGATCGGCACGAAGTCGCAGGCCGTCAGCCAGCGCGCCTTCCTGCGCAACCTCGCCCGCGGGGAGGCCTACCTGCAGGAGGCGCCGACGCTCTGGGACGTCACGTTCCAGACGGCGGTCGCCCAGGCGGAGCTCGAGGCGCGGGAGTATCCCGGCGCCTACCACCGCGTCGCCTTCCACCGCCCTGACGGCACCCCCGTCCACATCGAGACGACCCGCCCGGAGCTGATCCCGAGCGTCGTCGCCCTCATCGCGCACCCCGACGACGAGCGGTACGCCGGGCTGTTCGGCACCACCGTCACCAGCCCGGTCTTCGGCGTCGAGGTCCCGGTGCTCGCCCACCCGGCCGCCGAGCCCGACAAGGGCGCCGGCATCGCGATGTGCTGCACCTTCGGTGACCTCACCGACGTCATGTGGTGGCGCGAGCTGCAGCTGCCGGTCCGCACGCTCGTCGGGCGCGACGGGCGGATGAGCCGCGAGACGCCCGAGTGGCTCTCGAGCGACGTCGCCGCGGCGGCGTACGAGGACCTCAAGGGGAAGACGACGCACTCGGCTCGCGAGGCCGTGGTCGCCAAGCTGCGCGAGTCCGGCGACCTCGAGGGCGAGCCGACCCCGACCCAGCGGATGGCGAACTTCTACGAGAAGGGCGACAAGCCGCTCGAGATCGTCGCCACGCGGCAGTGGTACATCACCAACGGCGGCCGCGACACGGGCCTGCGCGACACGCTCGTCGCGGCCGGCGACCAGATCACCTGGGTCCCCGGCCACATGAAGCACCGCTACGACAACTGGGTCGGCGGCCTGAACGGCGACTGGCTGATCTCGCGGCAGCGCTTCTTCGGCATCCCCTTCCCCGTCTGGTATCGCCTCGACGAGCAGGGTGAGCCCGACTACGAGAGCCCGCTGCTGCCGAGCGAGGCGCAGCTGCCCATCGACCCCTCCACCGACGCGCCCGAGGGGTTCGGCGAGGAGCAGCGCGGCAAGCCCGGCGGCTTCATCGGCGACCCCGACGTGATGGACACCTGGGCGACCTCGTCGCTCACCCCGCACATCGCCGCCGGCTGGGGCAGCGACGACGACCTGTTCTCCCGGGTCTTCCCGATGGACCTGTGCACCAACGCGCACGACATCATCCGGACCTGGCTGTTCTCACGCGTCGTACGCGCCCACTTCGAGAACGGCGAGGTGCCGTGGCACCACGCGATGATCTCCGGCTTCATCCTGGACCCCGACCGCAAGAAGATGTCGAAGTCCAAGGGCAACGTCGTCGTGCCGACCGAGATCCTGCAGCGGTTCGGCGCCGACGCGGTGCGCTGGCGCGCGGCGATGGCACGGCCCGGCCTGGACTCGCCGTTCGACGAGACCCAGATGAAGGTCGGTCGCCGCCTCGCGGTGAAGGTCCTCAACGCGTCGAAGTTCGTCCTCGACGGTGTGGAGGCGACCGAGCTGAACACGTTCGAGGTGAGCGAGCCGGTCGACTGCGCGCTGCTGGCGCGCCTCAAGGACGTCATCGAGAAGGCCACCGACGCGTTCGAGGCCTACGACTACACGACGGCACTCGAGACCACGGAGAAGTTCTTCTGGGAGTTCTGCGACGACTACGTCGAGCTCGTCAAGGAGCGCGCGTACGCCGTCGAGGAGAGCTCGGCGAAGGCGTCCGCCAAGGCGACGCTGGCGATCGCCCTGAACGCCCAGCTGCGGCTGCTCGCCCCGTTCCTCCCGTACGTCACCGAGGAGGTCTGGTCCTGGTGGCCCTCCGCACACGCGGGGAGTGACGCGGAGTGGACCTCCATCCACCGCGCCTCGTGGCCGACCGAGCTCGAGCTCGGCTCCGCGGCTGCCGCCGACCCGAGCAGCCTCGACGCCGTCGCGGCCGCTCTGACCGGGCTGCGTGGCGTGAAGTCCCAGGCGAAGGTCTCCATGCGAGCCCCGCTCTCGCGGGCGACCGTCACCGGCCCTGAGGCACTGGTCCGGGCGGCCGAGCTGGCCGCCGACGACCTGCGCCAGAGCAGCCGTATCACCGGCGAGCTGACCTTCGTGCCCGACGAGTCGGCCACCGAGCTCACGGTCGACGCCGAGCTCGCGGCGACCGACTGACCGCCGAGACGTCAATCCCCACGGCCCGAGACGTCAATCCCCACGGCCCGAGACGTCAATCGGTCAGCTGAGCAGTTGACGGATCGACGTCTCGAGCCGGATGGATTGACGTCTCGGACCGGATGGATTGACGTCTCGAGCCGCGTGGATTGACGTCTCGAGCCGGATGGATTGACGTCTCGGGCCGTGGGGATTGACGTCTCGCGGGTCAGTGCTGGCGACCGTGCGACCGGCCGTTGGACCAACCGTTCGACCAGCCGTTGGACCAGCCGTTGCCGCGGCCGTTGGCCCAGCCGTTGGACCGGGTGCCGGGCACGACGCCGTCGCCGCTTCCGGCCTGGGTGATGTCGACACGCTGGGTCGAGCGGGCGTCGTACCTGCTCGTCTGCCACCGCGAGCCGTGCCCGCGGCCCTCGTGGTGCCCGCGACCCCAACCCGCGGAGTCGCTCTGGTGCCCCGGCAGCGCGTACGGCGGCACGGTGGTCGGCTGCGTGTCGTGCGCCTGCCAACCGTGGACCTCGCCGGCGTGCCCGTGCGAGACGACCGCCGGGATCTGCGGCGGAGCGGGGATCACCGGGGCGACCGGGGGCGCGGGGACCACCACGTGCGTGGCGGTCGGTGCCGTGGCGCCGATCGGGGCGTGGTGAGCGCGGTGGCTCTGGTGGCGCTTCGGCTCGGGAGCGGCCGGCACGGCGTGCGTGGACCGGGTCGCGGGCTTGGCCCGCCCGGTCTGCGCGACGACGTGGTCGACGACGTCGGGCGTCGCTGCGATCCCTGCGGACGCCCGCGCCACCACCTTGGCCTCGGTCGCGAGGACGTCGCGCGGCTCAGGGATGAGTCGGGCGCCTGCGACCACGACCTGCGTGGGGCTCACGAAGAGGCCGGCGAGAGCGTCTGAGCGCAGCGCGTTGACCACGACCACGATGCACGCGATCGAGACGACGAAGAAGGCTGCGAGGGGCGCCTTGTGCTGTGAGCTCATGACCGCCTCCCTGCCGAGACCAGGACGGGTGACACAGTCACATCCTCCCGTGCCGCGACGGCCGAACACGAACGAATCGGCACAAATGACCCGAAGTGACTAGACCGCTGGTGGTCTAGTCACCTCGGCAGGACAGGGAGGTTGGCGGCCTCAGGCCGACTTCTTCTTCTTCGCCTCCGACTCGCGCGGCACCAGTGTCGGGGCCGCCTCGCCCGAGACGACCTCACGGGTCACCACGACCTTGCTGACGTCCTCGCGGGACGGGACGTCGTACATCACCTGGAGGAGGACCTCCTCGATGATCGCGCGCAGCCCGCGCGCTCCGGTGCCACGCTCGAGGGCGTTGTCGGCGATCGCCGCGATGGCGTCGTCGGTGAACTCGAGGTCGACGCCGTCGAGCTCGAACAGCTTCTGGTACTGCTTCACGAGCGCGTTGCGCGGCTCGGTGAGGATCTCGACGAGCGCCTCGCGGTCGAGCTTGTTGACGCTCGCGATCAGCGGGAGGCGGCCGATGAACTCGGGGATCAGGCCGAACTTGGTCAGGTCCTCGGGCCGGACCAGCTTGAGCAGGTCCTCGGCCTGCTTCTCCGCGTGGCCGCGCGGCTCGGCCGTGAAGCCCAGCGTCTTCTTGCCGACCCGCTGCTCGATGATGTGCTCCAGGCCGGCGAAGGCGCCGCCGACGACGAACAGGATGTTCGTCGTGTCGATCTGGATGAACTCCTGGTGCGGGTGCTTGCGGCCGCCCTGCGGCGGGACGGAGGCGGTGGTGCCCTCGATGATCTTCAGCAGGGCCTGCTGGACGCCCTCACCGGAGACGTCGCGGGTGATCGACGGGTTCTCCGCCTTGCGGGCGACCTTGTCGATCTCGTCGATGTAGATGATGCCCGTCTCGGCCTTCTTGACGTCGTAGTCGGCCGCCTGGATCAGCTTCAGGAGGATGTTCTCGACGTCCTCGCCGACGTATCCCGCCTCCGTCAGCGCGGTGGCGTCCGCGATCGCGAACGGGACGTTGAGCATCCGGGCGAGCGTCTGCGCGAGGTAGGTCTTGCCGCAGCCGGTCGGGCCGATGACGAGGATGTTGGACTTCGCCACCTCGACGACCTCGTCCTTGGAGTGCTTGCCGGGGCCGGAGGCCGCCGAGCCCGGCTGGAGCCCGGCCTGGACGCGCTTGTAGTGGTTGTAGACCGCGACGGCGAGCGACTTCTTCGCCTGCTCCTGACCGATCACGTACGAGTTGAGGAACTCGAAGATCTCCTTCGGCTTCGGCAGCTCGTCGAGGCTGACCTCGCTGCCCTCGGAGAGCTCCTCCTCGATGATCTCGTTGCAGAGGTCGATGCACTCGTCACAGATGTAGACGCCGGGACCGGCGATCAGCTTCTTGACCTGCTTCTGACTCTTCCCGCAGAAGGAACACTTCAGCAGGTCGCCTCCGTCACCGATGCGTGCCACGGGCGGTCTCCTTCTCACAGGTGTTGCGGTCGTGCGTGTTGGGATCGTGCGGGTGGGGTCCCGGAATCAGCCCCCTGACGGTACCCCGTGTCCGCCCCTTTGGGGGGACGGACACGGAGCCCTTCACTTCAGAATCGTCACGCCAGGACGGGCGTCTTGAGCGATCCGAGCACGGTGTCGATCAGTCCGTACTCCACCGCCTGCTGCGCGGTGAGGATCTTGTCGCGCTCGATGTCGCGGCTGACGTCCTCCAGGGAACGGCCGCTGTGATCGGCGATCATCTTCTCGAGCAGCTCGCGCATCCGCAGGATCTCGTTGGCCTGGATCTCGATGTCGGAGGTCTGGCCGAACGTGCCCTCGGTGTAGGGCTGGTGGATGAGGATGCGGCTGTTGGGGAGCGCCATCCGCTTGCCGTGCGTGCCGGCCGCCAGCAGGATCGCCGCGGCGGACGCCGCCTGACCCATGCAGACCGTCGACACGTCGGGCTTGATGAACTGGATGGTGTCGTAGATCGCCGTGAGCGCCGTGAAGGAGCCGCCCGGGCTGTTGATGTAGATGTTGATGTCCTGGTCGGGGTTCATCGACTGCAGGCACAGCAGCTGGGCGATGACCGCGTTGGCGACGTCGTCGCTGATCGGCGTGCCCAGGTAGATGATCCGCTCCTCGAAGAGCTTCGCGTAGGGGTCGATCCGACGGAAGCCGTAGGACGTGCGCTCTTCCCACTGCGGGATGTAGTAGTTCATGTCGCTCCTCTTCCCGCTCAGTCGTTCGCGTGGGCCGGACGGCCCTCGTCGGAGGCCTCGCGGGCGCTCTTGATGACCTTGTCGACCAGCCCGTACTCCAGGGCCTCCTCGGCGGTGAACCAGCGGTCGCGGTCGGCGTCGTTGATCACCTGGTCGAGCGGCTGGCCCGTGTGCTGCGAGATGAGGTCCAGCAGGACCTTCTTGATGTGCAGCGACTGCTGCGCCTGGATCTTGATGTCGGAGGCCGAGCCGCCCATGCCGGACGACGGCTGGTGCATCATGATCCGCGCGTGGGGCAGCGCGTAGCGCTTGCCCTTCGCTCCGGCACACAGCAGGAACTGCCCCATCGACGCGGCCAGGCCCATGCCCACGGTCGCGACGTCGTTGGGGATGTAGTTCATCGTGTCGTAGATCGCCATGCCGGCGTCCACCGAGCCACCCGGGCTGTTGATGTGGAGGAAGATGTCGGCCTCGGGGTCCTCCGCC
The DNA here is from genome assembly GCF_039530925.1 of Nocardioides panacihumi. Lineage (NCBI taxonomy): Bacteria > Bacillati > Actinomycetota > Actinomycetes > Propionibacteriales > Nocardioidaceae > Nocardioides > Nocardioides panacihumi. The sequence goes on from NZ_BAAAPB010000002.1 coordinate 735,129, forward strand.
GAGAGAAGCAGCAGCTGCGCGCAGATCGCGTTCGCGTTCGCGTCGCGGACCTCCGACCCGAGGAAGACGATCCGCTCCCGCAGCAGCCGCGAGTAGATGTGGCTGTCGAGGTCGGCCGGTCCAGGACCGCCGCCCATCCGGTGCGAGTCCGCCGGGCTCCCGGCGTGGCTGGAGTTCTGGTTCACGTCGCCGACCCTAGCCGTCGTCCCGGACAGTTCCACGGGTTGACGGCCCCTGTTCGCTGACGGCGGACGTGGGCGGCCCCAGCGCCGGGTCGACGCCGGCTCACCACTGAGGCGTCAGGCACAGCCTGTGCGCACCGAAGTTGCGCTGGTTGTCCGCCGACCCGACGTACCAGTGCATGCCGACCCACACGCCGTAGCAGGCGCCCTTCGCCGGAGCTGCCTTGTAGGTCGGCTGGTAGGCCACGTGGTTGTTCGCGAACGTCTGGTCGTTGCTGGTCCCCTGGGTCTGGGCAGGACCCGCTAGCCCGTTCGCCCGGTCGTACGTGGACCGGTAGGTGGCCTGCTTGCGCTTGCCGCAGCTCGGCCAGAACGAGACGCCGGCGCCGAACGGGTACTGCACCGAGATCGACGGGTTGAACGAGCAGGAGTATCCGGACCAGTGCTGGCTGGCCTCCAGGCGCTTCCACTTCACACCGGTCGTCGTGCAGGCATGGCTGACGGAGTCGTAACGAACGACCCGGTAGGTGACCGACGTCGACGAGAGCTTGATGCCCTTCAGCCAGTAGTCGTAGTACGCGGGCGATCCGCTCGTCGGGCCGTAGCGGACAGCGTTGTAGTTGACCGTGGCCTTGCCGGAGTAGTTGATGCACAGGTAGTGGTCGGGGAACGCGTACGTCCCTGAGAACGAGAACGCATCCGTGTTGGCCCTGGTCCGCGTCGCACTCGCCGGCCCCGCAGGGGCGATGAGGACGAGAGCGACGAGCAGTGCCAACACGGTGCCGAGACGCAGCGATGACCGACCCATGAGAGATCCTCCAGTTCCCGAGTGAGGACGAATGTAGACGCTCGAGTCGTCCACCGGGCGGACCGACGGGCGCGGACGGGTCGGGCGAGTCGGACGAGTCGGACGATCGGGCGAATCGGCGATCAGGCGAGCCGGCGCAGCAGCGCGTCGTGGACCTGCGGGTGGTTGGCGAGCGGGCAGCGGTGCGTGGCCACCGCGAACCGCTCCGCGGTCGGGAAGAGGTCGTGCACGCCTCGCGCAGGTCTCCCCCACCGCAGGAGGCCGCCCAGCGTGATGCCCAGCGTGATGCCCAGCGTCGTGCCCAGCGCCCGGCCGATCGGGCGTGTCCCGGCCAGCGCGCGATCCTCGACCAGCAGGTAGTCCACGTGCTCCAGCGCCGACACGTCGAGGACCGCGGCATCGACAGCGACGACGCCGGAGAGCTCCTCCTCCAGCCGCCGACCGGGGCCCGGTCGAGGCGCGCCCACCGGCGTCCCCAGGGGCGGCGTGCCCAGGGCGACCAGCTCGCTGACGAGGTCCGTCCAGGGGCGCGACCCGGGCACGCGCACGCCGAGGGCGCTGCGGGCCAGCAGCCCGCCGTCACCGGCGGCGATCAGCGCCATCCGGATGACCGGCACGGGCCACCCGTCGACGACACGCTGCAGCAGCGCGGCGAGGGCGAGCGCTCCGCCGGCGACGCCGGCCTCGGCGTCGTACGCCCACGGGTCGTGGCGCAACGTCACGGGCGACCAGCCCAGCAGGGCGGCGAGCCGGTCGCCGTACGTCGCCCCGGTCTGCTCGATCCCCGGCAGCCAGGTGCGTTCGTCCCCGCCCGAGGTCGGGACGAGCACCAGCACGCGACCCGTGTCGTTGCGCGCGAGGCGCGCCAGCACGTCGGGGGCCACAGGCTGGTCGCGACCCTCGACGCGCAGTGCGATGACCGGTCGTCGAGGATCGCCCGCCACCCTGCCGAGGGGGCTCGTCAGCGCCCCGGCCACGGGTGCGAAGGGGCGCGGCAGAGGCGCGAGGACGGGCATCAGCACGGGCGTGACGGCGCGGGTCACCGACGCGGCCGCGGCGAACGCGAGCCGGAACAGGCCGCCGACCGCAGGACGGACGCCGGTGGTGGCGCTCATGGCGCCAGTCTCGCAGGCGGGGCCGCCGTACGTCGGCAGCGCGACCGCGACGAACGCAGAGGCGCCCGACCCCCACAACGGGGATCGGGCGCCTCGTGGGTGCTCAGCCGAGGGTCACTCCGCGTCGTCGGCGACGACCTCGGCAGCGTCCTCGGTGGCGTCCTCGGTGGCGTCCTCGGGCTCGCCGATGGTGCCGTCGGGGCGCAGGTTCTTCAGCTCCACGACGTTGCCGGAGGCGTCCTTGACCACAGCGGCCTCGACGACCTGCGCGAGCGCCTTGCCGCGCACGATCTCGGCGGCGTACTCCTGCAGGTGGTGCGGGTGCTCCTGGATGTGGGAGAACGCCTGCTGCGGGTCCTGGCCCTGGCTCTGCGCCTGGCGGAAGATGTAGCCGGTGAGGTCCTCGTTGGTGACCTCGAACTCGTCGCCCTTGGCGATCTCGTCGAGGACCATCTGCGCGGTGATGGCGTCACGCACGCGGCGCTCGAGGTCGGCCTCGAACTCCTCGATGGTCTGCCCCTCGTCCTCGAGGTACTTCTCCATCGTCAGGCCGGCGAACTGCAGCTGCTGCTCGATGCTCTCGCGGCGCGCGTTGAGCTCGTCGGTGACCAGCGTCTCGGGCAGCGGGATCTCGACCTTCTCGAGGAGGGCCTCGAGAACGGCGTCGCGCGCGGCGGCCGCCTGCTCGAGGCGCTTGCCGCGGCCGAGGCGCTCGCGCACGTCGGCCTCGAGCTCGGCGAAGGTGTCGAACTCGCTGGCGAGCTGGGCGAACTCGTCGTCGGCCTCGGGCAGCTCCTGCTCCTGGACCTGGGTGACCTTGACGTTGACCTCGACGTCCTGGCCGACCATGTCACCGCCGACGAGCTGGCTGGTGAAGGTCTTCTCCTCGCCGGCGGAGAGGCCGACGAGCGCCTCGTCGAGGCCGTCGAGCATGCCGCCCTTGCCGACCTGGTAGCTCATGCCGCTGACCTCGGCGCCCTCGACGGTCTCGCCGTCCTGGGTGGCGACGAGGTCGATGACGACGAAGTCGCCGTCGGCGGCCGCGCGCTCGACGTCCTTGAGGGTGCCGAAGCGCTCGCGCAGCGCCTGGACCTGCTCGGTGACGTCCTCGTCGGTGACCTCGACGTCCTCGACCTGGGCCTCGATGCCGTCGTACGCCGGCACGGTGAACTCGGGGCGGATGTCGACCTCGGCGGTGAACTCCAGCGGGCCGTTGTCCTCGTACCTGGTGACCTCGACCTCGGGCTGGGCCAGCGGGGTCAGGTCGTTGGCCTGCAGCGCCTCGACGTACTTGGTGTTGAGGATGTCGTTGAGGGCCTGGTCGCGGGCCGCGCCCGGGAACTGACGCTCGATGACCGCCGCGGGCACCTTGCCCTTGCGGAAACCGGGGACGTTGATCTGCTGGGCGATCTGCTTGTATGCCTTGTCGAGGCTCGGCTTGAGCTCCTCGAAGGGCACCTCGACGGTCAGCTTGGCCCGGGTGGGGCTCAAGGTCTCGACGGCGCTCTTCACAGGGTTTCTCCTCTAGTTGAACTGAACGGGTGACGCACGTGTGACGCACGGGTGACGCAGTCGGGGCGACAGGACTCGAACCTGCGGTCTCCTGCTCCCAAAGCAGGCGCGCTAGCCACTACGCTACGCCCCGCGATCTCGGGCCTCCGGGGCAGCGGAGACCCTCCATCGAGCGGATGACGGGAATCGAACCCGCGTAATCAGTTTGGAAGACTGAGGCTCTACCATTGAGCTACATCCGCGCGCGCCCACCGAAGCGGGCAACCTGCGAAATGGTGCCACACCCCGCGCGCTTCTCCCCAACCGGCTACAGCCGGTGGACCACGACGGTCGCGCGATCGTCGTTGCGGGAGCCGAGTGCGTCGACCAGCCGCTGCGCCGCGTCGAGGAAGTTGCCGCGCAGCAGCGACTCCGCCTCCCCGACCAGCCGGTCGATCCCCAGGTCGATGTCGCGGCGCGGCTGCTCGACCATGCCGTCGGTGTAGAGGAGCACCGCGTCGCCGTGGGCGAGCACCCCGGTGGCGACGTGGAACTCCGCCCCCGGGATGAGCCCCAGGATCGGACCCTCGCTGCTGAGCACGCTCCACCGGCCGGAGCCCGCGGCTCGCCAGACGGCGGGCGGGTGGCCCGCCGTACGGATGTCGAACGCGCCCGTCGTGAGGTTGACCGAGAGGTGGACGGCCGTGGCGAAGCCCTCCTCCCACTCCTGGCGCAGCAGGTACTCGTTGGCCGCCGGGAGGAACTGGTCGGGCGGCAGCGCGCCGAGCAGGCCGCCGAAGGCGCCGGAGAGCAGCAGCGCCCGGGTGCCGGCCTGCTCGCCCTTGCCGGACACGTCGACGACCACGACCTCGAGCCGGTCCCGCGCGGGGCGGCTGGCCACGACGAAGTCACCGGCGAAGAGGGTCCCGCCGGCCGATGCGAGCGCGGACTGGACGTGCCAGTCGACGGGCAGCACCGGGATGCCGCCCTGGTTGAGGATCCGGTCGCGCAGGTCGACGAACATCGACTCGCCCTGGATGCCCGCCACACCCAGGCGTGAGCGGCGGAAGGACATGAGCAGCACGATCAGGCCCAGCAGGAAGACCATCGCGATGCCGGTGACCGCCACCGGCATGATCTCGATGTGCCGTAGCCGGCGACCCCCCACCGCGACGACCGTCAGGGTGAGCACGAACACGACGAACCAGGGCAGGGTGCGCGGCCCCAGGAGCAGGCTGCCGATCAGCAGCGGGACCAGGAGCAGCGTGATCGGGGCGTAGTGGTCGGCGAACACGGTGAGGGCGCACACGAGGGCCGCGAGGACGCTGAGCAGGAGCAGTACGCCGGTCTGGCCGGCCAGGCCGCGGGCGCCCAGCCGGGCCCGAGCACGCCACCATCTCCGTCCGACCGCGGCAACGCGCGACGACTCGGCAGGGGCAGTCATGTCTCGGTCCTCGTGGTCGTGGGGTGCCACACTCTAGTGGCCGGGATCACCGGACGGCGCGAGATCGTGAGGCGCGCTGGCAACGCGGGCACCAGAACAGGTTGCGGCCGTCGAGCTCCGCGGTCCGGACGGTCGCCCCGCACACGTGGCAGGGCTGACCGGTGCGCCGGTAGACGTAGACCTCGCCGCCGTGGTCGTCCACCCGCGGGTCGCGGCCCATCGCCTCGGGAGTGTGCTCGTCGCGGACCGTGTCGATGCGGTTCGTGGCGACGCCGTCGTGCATCAGCGCCACCAGGTCGTCCCACATCGCCAGCCACTGCTTGCGCGTCAGGGCGTCGCCGCGCCGGTAGGGGTCGACCCGGTGCCGGAAGAGGAGCTCGGCGCGGTAGACGTTGCCCACGCCTGCCAGCACCGTCTGGTCCATCAGCAGGCTGCCGATGCTGCGCTGGCTCCTGCTGATCCTCGTCCAGGCCCGCAGCGGGTCGGCGTCCTCGCGCAACGGGTCCGGGCCGAGCCTGGCGACGCACGCGTCGACCTGCTCACGCGTCCACAGGTCGCAGGCGGTGGCGCCGCGCAGGTCGGCGACGGTGTTCTCCCCCACGAGGCGCAGCCGCACCTGGCCGATCGGGGGCGGGACGTGCCCGTCCGCGTCGTACGGCGTCAGCTGCAGCTTGCCGATGAGGCCGAGATGGATGTGGATGTAGCGCTCACCCGGGAACTCCAGGAAGAGCTGCTTGCCCCAGGCCTGCGCGCCCTCGAGCGGCTGGCCGTCGAGCTGGCGTGCCTCGGCGTCGAAGCGACCCTGCGGGCTGCCGACACGCACCGGGCGGCCGGCGAAGGCGTCGGTCAGGTCGTGGGCGAGCCGGTGGAGGGTGTGGCCCTCGGGCATCGCCTGCTCAGTCCTGGTCTTCCGCCGGGCCCAGGCCGCGCGCCGACTCCGGCAGCGCAGGCCGCTCGCCGGTCCGGTCGTAGACGTCGAGCTGACCGATCCGGCGGACGTGCCGCTCCTCGTCGCTGAACGGCTCCGCGAGGAAGATCTCCACGAACCGGGTCATGTCCTCGATGCTGTGCATCCGACCGCCGACCGCGACGACCTGCGCGTCGTTGTGCTCCCGCGCGAGCTTGGCGGTCTCGTCGGAGTGCACGAGGGCGCACCGGATCCCGGTCACCTTGTTGGCGGCCATCTGCTCGCCGTTGCCGCTGCCGCCGATCACGACGCCGAGGCTCCCCTGGCCCTGCTCCCGCTCGCGGGCGACGGCCTCGGCGGCGCGGATGCAGAACACCGGATAGTCGTCGAGGGCGTCGTAGACGAACGGCCCGTGGTCGACGACCTCGTAGCCGAGGTCGGTCAACCGGGTGGTCAGGTGGCTCTTGAGGTCCAGGCCTGCGTGGTCGCAGCCGAGGTGCACGCGCATGGGCGCCATCCTCTCAGAGGCACACCGCGGGCGGTTCCGGCCCTGCTCAGGCGTACGACGCCAGGAAGCCGGACACCTGGCGGACCAGCCGGTCGGCGCTGGTGAAGGCGTCGTGGCGCCAGAAGCCGTGGGTCTGGCCGAGGTAGCGGGTCGCCGTCACCTCCACGCCCGCCGCGTCCAGCCGGCGAGCCAGCTCCTCCCCCTCGTCGCGCAGCGGGTCGTGCTCGGCCGTGACCACGAGCGTGGGCGGCAAGGTGTGCAGCCGGTCGCTGAGCAGCGGGGCCAGGTCGGGGTCCGTCAGGTCGGCCGGCGTCGCGGCGTACTGCTGCCAGTACCAGGCCGCCTCCTCCCGGTCGAACCCCTCGGCGGCGTCGTCGTAGGAGCCGAACCCCTGCGCCGGGTCGAGGAACGGGTAGATGAGCACGGCCGCGTCGAAGAAGCCCGGGTTGCGGAGCGCGGCCACCAGCGCGAGGTTGCCGCCCGCGCTGTCGCCGTGGACGTACGCCGGACCGGGCCGTCCCTGCCGCGCGAGCCAGCGCACCACGGTGTCGACGTCCTCGACGGCGGCCGGGAAGCGGTGCTCGGGCGGCAGCCGGTAGTCGACGCTGAGCACCGCGAGCCCGCTGCGGTTGGCGAAGCGACGGCAGACGGCGTCGTGGACCTCCACGCTGTTGAAGACGAAGCCGCCGCCGTGGAAGTGCACGACGAGACCGTCGCGGGCGCCGGCCGGCGTGTAGAGGCGGCCGGGGACACCGTCGGCGTCGATCTCGTCGACGCGTCCGACCTCCTCCTTGGGCTCTCCGCCGGACGCCCGTCGCGCGGCCTCGCGCTGGGCCGCGATCGGGACCTCCCAGACCTTGGGCTCGGTGTTGTACTGCGCGACCGCGTGGGCGGCCTGGCGGAAGAGCGTCATGGGAGCATGCTGCCGTGACTGCTCTCGCGTGGGTGATCCTGGGGCTCGTGCTCGTCGACGAGCTCCTCGCCTGTGTCGCGGCGGGCGTCGTCGGCGCGTCCATGCCCGCGCCGTGGCTCTTCGTCTGGCTGCTGCCGGTGCTGGTCGTCGCGGCGTGGTTCCTCTTCGCCTCGCCCAAGGCGCCCTACGGCGGACCCGTGGTGCGTCCCGTCGTGAAGGTGCTCGTCTTCGGGCTGGCCTCGCTGGGGCTGTGGCTCGTCGGTCACCACTCCGCCGGCCTGGCGCTGCTCGTGTTCTCGGTCGTCGTCAACGGCCTCGCGCAGCTGCGCTTCGTGCGCGCCGCCGCGGAGGCCGCCGCGTGACCGACGTCCACCGGCTCCTGCTCGGCACGTTCGTGCGTCCGGCCGAGGAGACCGGGACCGGGCGGCCGCGTGTCGAGGGCGTCTACGGCTACCTGGTGCGCCACCCCGACGGGCTCGTGCTGCTCGACACCGGCATCGGGCGCGGCGACGAGGAGACCGAGCAGTGGTACCGACCCCGCCGGGTCGCCCTGCCCTCCGCCCTGGCAGGCGTCGGCGCGTCGCTCGACGACCTCGCCCTGGTCGTCAACTGTCACCTGCACTTCGACCACTGCGGCGGCAATCCGCTGGTCGGCGCGACGCCGATCCTGGCCCAGCGCGCCGAGCTCGCCGTCGCCCGCGCCGGCGACTACACCTTCCCCGAGCTCCTCGACCACGAGGGAAGCAACTACCAGGCCCTCGACGGCGAGGCCGAGCCCCTGCCCGGAGTCCACGTGATCCCGACGCCGGGGCACGTGGACGGTCACCAGTCGGTGGTCGTGGCGGCGTCAGACGGGACGGTCGTCCTGGCGGGTCAGTCGCATGACACTGCGTCGGCCTGGAGCGCCGACGCGCTCGCGGCTCGGGCGGCCGAGCTCGGACACTCCGCACCGCTGCCCGTCGCACCGCCGTGGATGGACCGGCTGCTCGCGCTCGACCCACGTCGGGTCGTCTTCGCCCACGACGCCGCCGTCTGGGAGCCCTGACCGGCGGATGAGGTCCCCGTCGGCGCGGGACGCGGGAGGGGTCGCAGGAGCACACTGCTGTCATGTTCATCGACACGGTTCCGGAGTCCGCGGCCGACGGCGCGGTGGCCGACTACTACGAGCAGCAGCGCAGGGCCTGGGGCTTCGTGCCCGACTACGCGGGCGCCTTCTCCGGGCGGACGGACGTGGCGGAGGCGTGGAACACCCTGAACGCCACGGTCCGAGGCGGCATGGACCGCCGCCGCTTCGAGATCGCCACGATCGCCGCCGCGCGCGCCCTGCGCTCCACCTACTGCACCGCCGCGCACTCCAAGTTCCTGCGCGACGTCTGCGGCGACGAGGCGACGCTGTGGGCGCTCGCCGAGGACCCGACCGGCGCGACGCTGGACGAGCCGGATCGCGCGGTCTACGCCTTCGCGTCGAAGGTGGCCACCGATGCCGTGGCCGTGGACCAGTCGGACGTCGACGCGCTGAGAGCCGTCGGGCTGACCGACGGCGACATCGCCGACGTCGTGTACGCCGTGGCCGCCCGCGCCTTCTTCACCCGGGTGCTCGACGGTCTCGGGTCCCGGCTGGACCCGCAGACGGCTGCGACGTTCCCCGACGACCTGCTCGCCGGGATGGTGGTCGGCCGCCCCGTCGGAGATCCGACCTGATCGGTCGGGGCCGGTTCGCGCGGTCACCACACCGTCACGGTGATAGTTCGGAGGGCCACCAAACCGTCACGGTGATAGTTCCCGCGATGGGTGACAGGTCGCAAGTGTCACCGATCCCGCGAAGTGTCACGGTGACAGTTCGCGCGACCACCAAACCGTCACGGTAATAGTTCCCGCGATGGGTGACAGGTCGCAAGTGTCACCGATCCCGCGAAGTGTCACGGTGACAGTTCGCGGGGCCACCAAACCGTCACGGTGATAGTTCGCGCGATGGGTGACAGGTCGCAAGTGTCACCGATCCCGCGAAGTGTCACGGTGACAGTTCGCGCGACCACCAAACCGTCAAGGTGATAGTTCGCGCGGCCACCACACCGTCAGTCCGCGGCGGCGGCCGTGAACATGCCGTCGACCAGCGTCGGTACGACCTCTGAGACGTCGACCTCCGCCGCCATGTCCACGTCACCCTCGAAGCCCGCGGCGACGAGCTCGCGACCGGACGAGCATCCGAGGAGCGCGCCGGGAAGGCCGGCGGCCCTGAAGGCGGCGACCGCCGCGGTGGCCTCAGGGCTGAGGTCGGCCGGACCGAGCGCGTCGAGCACGGCGCCCGCGCCCCAGAGGTCCTCGACGGCCGGCCGCAGCGAGCCGTCGGGCCAGCGCTCGCCCGCGGGCACGACCGCCATGGTCGCTCCCGACGTGAGGCGCGGCGCCAGCCACGCCGCCACGGCACGGCGGTTGCGCAGGCAGGCGGCGACGACGGTCGCGCCGGAGCCGGCGAGCAGCGTGCTGACCGTCGACCCGTTCGGGGAGGGCAGCACCACCCGGCGTACGCCCTGGGCGGTGGCGAGCGAGACGGGCGAGAGGCTGACACCGTCCCCGCCGCGCAGCGCGTCCTGGCGCTGCACCGCCAGCACCGCGTCGTGCTCGGCGGCGAAGGCCGCGGCGCGCTCGTCCTTCCACAGGAACGGGAGGACCTCGATGCCACGCTCCACGGCCACCGTCACCGTCGTCGTGAACGAGAGCACGTCGACCACGACGGCGATGTCGACAGGCGCGAGCGCCTCGGCGCCGACGGGCCCCCACTCCAACCGCACCCGAGAGGCGTGCTGCCGGTGCGTCGCGTCGATCATCGGCCGAGCGCCTCGGCGATCCGCGGACCGATCTGGCGCAGCGCCTTGCCCCGGTGCGAGATCGCGTCCTTGTCCTCCCGGGACAGCTCGGCGGTGGTGAGGCTGGGACGGTCGTCGGCCTCGAAGAGGACGTCGTAGCCGAAGCCGCCGCTCCCCCGCACCTCACGGATCACGCGTCCGTCCATCCGCCCCTCGACGACCGACTCGCCACCGGCCCACACGAAGGCGACGGAGCACGTGAAGTGCGCGCTCCGCGCCGCGTCGGGTACGTCGGCCAGCTGGTCGAGCAACAGCTCGTTGTTGCGCTGGTCTCGCCCCAGATCCAGGCCTCGCGGGCGTCCGCCCCAGCGGGCCGAGAGCACGCCGGGCATGCCGTTGAGCGCGTCGACGCAGAGCCCTGAGTCGTCGGCGACCGATGGCAGCCCGGTGGCCAGGAAGCCGGCTCGCGCCTTGATCAGCGCGTTGCCCTCGAACGTGGGCGCGTCCTCGACGGGCTCCTCGTAGAAGGGGACGTCGTCGAGGCCGACGACGGTCACGTCCGGGACGAGCGGCGCCAGGATGCGCTCCATCTCCTGGATCTTCTTGGCGTTGCGCGACGCGACGAAGACCCGGGTCACGGCATCGTTCACCGGCCGAGCGCCTCGTGCTGCAGCCGGGTCAGGTCGGCACAGCCCTTCTCCCCCAACGCCAGCAGGGCGTCGAGCTCTGCCCGGTCGAAGGCGACGCCCTCGGCGGTGCCCTGGACCTCGACGAACTTGCCGTCGCCGGTCATCACGATGTTCATGTCGGTCTCCGCGCGGACGTCCTCCTCGTAGGGCAGGTCGAGCCGCGGGACGCCGTCGATGATGCCGACCGAGACGGCCGCGACCGAGCCGGTCAGCGGCTCGCCGGTCAGCGCGCCGACCGACTTCAGGTGGGCGACCGCGTCGGCCAGGGCGACGTACGCGCCCGTGATGGCGGCGGTGCGGGTGCCACCGTCGGCCTGCAGCACGTCGCAGTCGAGCTGGATGGTGTTCTCGCCGAGCGCCTTGTAGTCGATGACCGCGCGCAGGGAGCGGCCGATGAGGCGGGAGATCTCGTGGGTGCGGCCGCCGATGCGGCCCTTGACCGACTCCCGCTCGGAGCGGGTGTTGGTGGATGCCGGGAGCATGGCGTACTCCGCCGTCACCCAGCCGAGTCCGGAGCCCTTGCGCCAGCGCGGCACACCCTCGGAGGCGGAGGCGGCGCACAGCACACGGGTGCGGCCGAACTCCACGAGCACCGACCCGGCGGCGTGGTCGAGCCAGTTGCGGGTGATCGTGATGGGGCGCAGCTCGTCGTCGGCTCGACCGTCGGCGCGGCTCAGGCCCTCTGTCTGCGGGGTGCTCGTCATGGGGCCGACCCTATCGGCCGGCGGCAGCCCGGACCGGACCGGCGGCATCGTGGACCAGCGCCCACCGCACCGCCCACGGACCGAGGTCGCGCGCGCGGCGGCCGACCCACGGGGCACCCTCGCCGACCACCCAGGCCAGGTCGCGTCGCCAGCTCGGCGGGATGCCACCCGACGGCTCGAGTGACGGCGGCTCGAAGACGAGTCCGGCCTCCTGCAGCCTGTGCGCCCACGCGTGCGCGAACAGGCGGTGACCCCGCTCCGAGGGGTGCATGCGATCGATCGACCACGTCGCCCGGTCGTGGACCTCGGGGCAGGTGGCGAGGTCGAGACGCACGCCCCCGTACGCGGCGTGGACCTCGTCCCACACCCGGTTGAGGGCATCGATCCGGCGCCCCAGCGGACGGCGCAGGAAGCCCGGCAGCCCGAGCACCGACCCGTGGTCGTGGAAGCGGGGGGTCATCAGCGTCGCGCCGACCTCCGTCAGCGCCTCGGCGCAGACCAGCAGGTCCTCACGGACCTGGGCCGGGTCCCACGTCGACGTGAGGGTGTCGTTGACGCCGACGACGAGCGAGGCGAGCGTCGGACGGTGAGCGAGCGCCCGGCCCAGCTGGTCGCGCCGGACGGCCGCTGCGGTCGCCCCGGACACGGCGGCGTTGCAGAACGAGACGTCGTACGCGGTGGCGAGACCGTCCGCCAGCAGTCGCGCCCACCCGCGCCACCCGCCCGGCACCGGGTCCCCGATGCCGAACGTCGAGCTGTCGCCGAGTGCGGCGAACCTGACGTAGCGGGCCACACCTTCAAGGTGGCGTGACCCGCTACTCAGATACAGCGCTGGCGTGGCGCGTCGCGAAACGCCCGGTGAAGAGCTACTTCACCTCGGCCCGCAGGATGCGGCGCAGGCCGATCACGAGCGGGATGACCAGCCAGATGAAGCCGGAGACGACGAGGTGCGCCCACTCGCCCGCCGTCATGGAGGACAGCTCGAAGAGCCGGTTCTGCGCGGCACCGAAGTCGATCCACTTGGCGACGTCCTCGAACCAGTTCCACAGCTGCGACCCGATGGCGAAGAGCGTCGGGAGGATGAACTGGTAGACGAAGAAGAGCACGATCGCGGCGGCCGTGTTGAGCGTCAGCGAGGCGATCGCGAAGCCGACGAGCATCGCCAGGTTCTGGCTGATGATGAAGCCGAAGAAGCCGTCCCAGCCGTAGTTCCAGTCCGCCGGTCCGTTGAACACGCCCAGCAGCGCGTTGGAGAGCGCGCCGACAGCCGTCGCGAGCACGATCGTCGCGAACGTCAGGAGCACGCCGACGGCCAGCTTGGCGAGGATCACCCGGGAGCGTCGGGACTCGAGCGTGAAGGTCACCATCGCCGAGCGCTGCGTCCACTCGGTCGTCACGAGCATGATCGCGAGCACAGGCAGGAGCACGGAGGTGAGGAAGGCGGCGACCGCGGTGAAGGCGCCGAAGTCGATGCCGGCCCTGTCGTCGTGCGTGACGCCGACGATGAGCGCGATCACCTCCGCGAGGACGACGGCGACGGCGATGATCGCCAGCAACCAGAAGCTGGCACGGGTGTCGCGTGCCTTGCGCAGCTCGACGTTGAGCAGCCGCGTGAACGGCACCGGCTCGGTGTCGTTGACGTCGAGGACGATCGGAGCGGTGCCGGTGACGGAGGAGGTCATGCCACGGTCCCTTCGGGAGTCGGAGCCTGGAGTGAGCCGGTCGCCTCGCGCTGGGTGTCGGCGGTGAGCTCGAGGAACAGGTCCTCGAGTCCGGCGCCGCCGTCGCGCAGGTCGGTCAGCACGACCTGGGCGGAGAGGGCGGCGCGGCCGACCTCGACCGGGGCGGCGTGGACGCGCAGGCCGTGCCCGGCGGGCTCGACGGCGTGACCGGCGTTCGTGAGTGCGGCGGTGAGTGCGCCGTTGTCGAGGGAGGTGACCAGGGTCTGGACCGGCCCGGCACCGGCGAGCAGCGTCGAACGGTCGCCCTGGGCGACGATCCGGCCGTTGCCGATGAGGATCATCTCGTCGGCGATCTGCTCGACCTCGTGCAGCAGGTGGCTCGACAGGAGAACGGTCCCGCCGCGGTCGGCGTACGACTTGAGCAGGCCGCGCATCCAGCGGATGCCGGCGGGGTCGAGACCGTTGGCCGGCTCGTCGAGGATGAGCACCTGCGGGTCGCCGAGCAGCGCGTGGGCGATGCCGAGACGCTGCTTCATGCCGAGCGAGTAGTTGCGGATCCGGCGCTTCGCCTCGGCCTTCGTCAGCGAGACGAGCTCGAGCATCTCGTCGACGCGGGAGACCGGCAGGCCCATCGTCATCGCCCCGAGGGTGAGGACCTCGCGTCCGGTGCGGCCCCCGTGCTGCGCCGAGGCGTCCAGCAGCACGCCGACGTGGCGGCCGGGGTTGGGGATGTCGTGGTAGCGCAGCCCGCCGATCGTGACATGTCCCTTGGTCGGCGGCGTGAGGCCCACCATGACCCGCATCGTGGTCGACTTACCGGCGCCGTTGGGCCCGAGGAAGCCGGTCACGCGACCGGGCTGGCAGGTGAAGCTCACGTCGTCGACGGCCGTGAACGAGCCGTACTTCCGCGTCAGTCCTTCGACCTTGATCATGGGTCCACCCTGTCAGACGACAGACCCGGTCGCACCGCAGAATCCCCGGATGCCGGCGAAACGGCACGGTTCCTGCACGTGTGCCGGTCTCAGCCGGGCAGCGAGTAGACCGCTCCGGCGACGGCGAGCTCGGCCGGGCCGTCGTACGCCGTGGCGGCCTCGGCCCGCATCCCGGCGCTGTCGTGCCACGGCGGGACGTGGGTGAGCACGAGCCGCTTCACGCCGGACCGGGCGGCGACCTCGCCCGCCTGGACGCCGGTCAGGTGCAGGCTCTCGGGGTTGTCGTCGCCGTCGCGGAAGGACGCCTCGGCGAGGAGGAGGTCGGCTCCGTCGGCCAGCCGGCGCAGCGCCTCGGTCGGCCCCGTGTCGCCGGTGTAGGCGAGCACGGTGCCCGCGACCTCGATCCGGAAGGCGTACGCCGGCACGGGGTGCTCGACCTCGACCGGGGTGATCCGGAACGGGCCGACGTCGAACGGGCCCCGCAGCTTGCGGAAGTCGAACTCCTCCTGCATGCCCGGCTTGCGGGGCAGGTCGTAGGCACGCGCGAGCCGGCGCGCCGTCCCCTTCGGACCCCACACCGGGATCGGAGGCTGCTTGCCGCTGGGGTGGTACTTGCGCAGCACGTAGTAGGACGTCATGTCGATGCAGTGGTCGGCGTGCAGGTGCGAGAGCAGCACGCCGTCGATCGACAACGGGTCCGCGTAGCGCTGCAGGGCGCCGAGCGCCCCGTTGCCGAGGTCGAGCAGGATGCGCCAGGTCCGGTCGCCCCCGTTGCCGTCGCTCCCGACCGCCTCCACGAGATAGCAGCTCGCGGGCGAGTCGGGCCCGGGGTAGGAGCCCGAGCAGCCCACGATCGTGAGCGTCAACGCGGCAGCGTGACCCGAGGGCGCCTGATCCTGGCTCATGCGAGTCCTCCCACGAACTGCGACGCGGCGACCATCTCGGGGCCGAGGAACCGGCGCCCGATGGTCTCGAACTGGTCCGGCGCGCCCGTGGTCAGGAACCGGTACGTCGGCTCGCCCGACTCCCGCATCAGGCCGGTGCTCGCGAGCATCCGGTAGACGTCCTTCGCGCACTCCTCCGCACTGCTGACGAGCGTCACGTTGTCGCCCATCACGTAGGAGATGACGCCGGTGAGCAGTGGGTAGTGCGTGCATCCCAGGATGACCGTGTCGACGCCCGCGCTGGTCAGCGGGTCGAGGTATTCGTGCGCCGCCGCCAGGAGCTCGTCGCCGCTGGTGATGCCCGCCTCGACGAACGGCACGAAGCGCGCGCAGACCTGGGTGTGCAGGTCGACGTGCGGGGCGGCCGCGAAGGCGTCGTCGTAGGCCATCGACTCGGCCGTGGCCCGGGTGCAGATGACCCCGATCCGTCCGGTGCGGCTCGCGGCGACGGCGCGCCGGGTGGCCGGGAGGATCACCTCTGTCACGGGGACGTCGTAGCGCTCCCTGGCGTCGCGCAGCATCGCGGCGCTCGCGGAGTTGCAGGCGATGACCAGCGCCTTGACGCCCTGGTCGACGAGGTGGTCGAGGCACTCGAGGGCATATTCGCGCACCTCGGCGATCGGCTTCGGCCCGTACGGCGCACGCGCGGTGTCACCCACGTAGAGGACCGACTCGTGCGGGAGCTGGTCGATGACCGACCGGGCGACGGTGAGCCCTCCGAACCCGGAGTCGAAGATGCCGATGGGGGCGTCGACGTCGACGGACGGGTTCAAGTCGTGCACAAGGGGCAAGGCTAGGCGCTGGACACCCCGCCGCGCACGGCCGATGACCCACATCACGCGAGACGGCCGTCACGCACGGGCCCGAACGGACTCGCGCGACGGCTCACCCGGGCCGGACGATCTGCTGCAACGCCCATCGGTTGCCGTCGGGATCGCTGAAGTAGACGAAGCGGCCCCAGTCGAGCTCGGCGACCTCCGAGCAGGCGACCCCGCGCTCCTGCAGGTAGGCGCGGGCTGCGTCCGCGTCGGGCACGACGACCTGGATGAACTGCGACGAGCCCTCCGGCAGCATGTCGAGCCCGACGCCGAAGCAGATCGAGCAGGCCGAGCCCTGGGGCGTGACCTGCACGAACCGCAGGCCCTCGTGCACGGTGTGGTCGAAGTCGACGCTCCAGCCGACCTCGTCCCCGTAGAACCTCACCGCGCGGTCCACGTCGGAGACTGCGAGCGGAACGAGCTCGATCCTCCAGTCCAGCTGCGTCATGCCAGGCCCTCCCATCAGCTCGATGACCGGCCCGGTGTGGCCGGTGCATCGCCCACGCTAGGAGTGGCCACCGACATTCCGCGCCCCTCCCGGTCCGCGCCGCTCGGGCGTGCGCTCGCAAGGCGGAGGAGCGAAGACGGCCTTGGCGCGAAGGGGCCGTCGAGCGACGACAACGCAGCGAGCGCGCGTGCCGAGTGGTGCGGGCTAGGCCCAGAGCTGGCCTTCGAGGGACTCCTCGGCCTGGTCGATCGTGCCCTCGTAGGCACCCGTGGAGAGGTACTTCCAGCCACCGTCGGCCACGACGAACGCGATGTCGGCGGACACACCGTCACGCACGGCCTTCGCGGCCTGACCGAGGGCGGCGTGCAGGATGGCGCCGGTCGAGATGCCGGCGAAGACCCCCTCCAGCTCGAGCAGCTCGCGGACCCTCCTGACGGCGTCGCGCGGACCGACCGAGAAGCGGGTGTCGATCAGCTCGGCGTCGTACAGCTCGGGGACGAAGCCCTCGTCGAGGTTGCGCAGGCCGTAGACCAGCTCGCCGTAGCGCGGCTCCGCCGCGACGATGCGTACGTCGGGCTTGGCGCGCCGGAAGAAGCGCGAGACGCCCATCAGCGTGCCCGTGGTGCCCAGACCCGCGACGAAGTGGGTGACCGAGGGCAGGTCCGCGAGCAGCTCGGGGCCGGTGCCCTCCTCGTGGGCGAGCGCGTTCGCGGCGTTGCCGTACTGGTAGAGCATCACCCAGTCGGGGTGCTCCTCGGCGAGTCGCTTGGCGACGCGGACCGCCTCGTTGGAGCCGCCCGCGGCGACCGAGGAGACGATCTCCGCGCCCCACATCCGGAGCAGCTGGCGACGCTCCTCGGAGGTGTTCTCGGGCATCACGCAGACGATGCGGTAGCCCTTGAGCTTGGCCGCCATGGCCAGCGAGATGCCGGTGTTGCCCGACGTCGGCTCCAGGATCGTGCAGCCCGGACGCAGCAGCCCGTCCTTCTCGCCCTGCTCGATCATCTTCAGGGCCGGGCGGTCCTTGATCGAACCGGTCGGGTTGCGGTCCTCGAGCTTCGCCCAGAGCCGCACCTCGGCTCCGTTCGGCAGGACGCCGGGCGAGAGGCGCGGCAGTCCCACCAGAGGGGTGTTCCCCACCGAGGCGAGGAGGTTGTCGAAGCGCATGGTCCAGGGTGCCAATCGTGAGAGATGCCCTCAGCGCAGGAAGCGCTCCGGGTCGAAGTCGTCGAGCGGGATGACCCGCACCCGCGGGAGCGCCACGTTGAACGCCTCGACCTCGTCCTCGAGGTCGTGGACCTCGATGCCGAGGGCGTCGAACTGGTTGCTGGCGTACTCCCGCAGCGCCAGCACGCCGACCCGCCGACGCCCGTCGGCCAGCCGGTGGAGCCGCTCGGCGAAGTCGGCGTCGTGGCTGACCAGCAGCACGTCGTCGTCGTGACCCGCGAGCGCGTCCAGCGTGCGGAGGATGCCGATGTCGACGACCTTCTCGTCGGCCCGTCCGGCGAGCGGCACCGGACGGTAGTCCATCGCCAGCAGCGCCTGGACGAACGTCGTCGGCAGCTGCCCGTTCGACGCGTTGAGGAAGAACAGCCCCGTGACGGGCTGGTCCCACAGCTCGGCGGCGTACGCCGTGACGCGCTCCCAGCGCGGCCGCTCCTCCGGGAGCGGCCGCCTGCCGAGCAGCGAGTTGCCGAGCGTCGCGTCGATGTTCTCGCCGTCGACGAGGACGAAGGTGCGTCGCTCGGTCATCACCGCCTCGCTCAGCGAGCTCCGCCGGCGACCGCCGGCAGCACGACGACCTGGTCGCCGTCCTTGAGCTCGGCCTCGAGGCCGCCGAGGAAGCGGACGTCCTCGTCGTTGACGTAGATGTTGACGAAACGGCGCAGGTCGCCGTTGTCGATCAGGCGGTCCTTGATGCCGGCGTGGTTCGACTCGAGGTCGTCGATGAGCGCGGCGAGCGTGCCGCCGTCGCCGTTGACGGCCTTCTCGCCGGCGGTGTAGGTGCGCAGGATGGTCGGGATTCGGACCTCGATGGCCATGGTCTCTCCTTGGTGTGCCTGATCAGATGGGCTCAGTGGTCGGTGGGGCTCAACCCACGGGGCTCAACGCCGCGACCACCGAGATCTCTTCCTCGGTGATCTCGCCGTCGACGATGCGGAACGAGCGGAACTCGACCGGACCGTCAGCGTTTCCGTGCTCGCGCGTGCTGACCAGCACGTAGTGGGCGTTGGGCTCGCCGGCGAGCTTGACGTCGGTGACGCTCGGATAGGCCTCGGTGGCCGTGTGCGAGTGGTAGACGACGACGGGCTCCTCGTCACGTGCGTCCATCTCCTTGTAGAGGTGGAGCAGGTCGGTCGAGTCGAACTCGTAGAACGTCGGGCTGCCGGCGGCGTTGACCATCTCGATCAACCTCTCCGGTCGGTCACTGCCCTCCGGGCCCGCGACGATGCCACAGGCCTCGTCCGGGTGGTCCCGCTTCGCGTGGGCGACGATCGCGTCGTACGTCGCCCGGGAGATGGTCAGCACGGCGTCCAGCGTAGGTCCTGCGACCGAGGGACCAGTGCGCCGCCCGACGTACGGACGTGAGCATCCTCACTGGCCGGTCACTCCGACAGCGCCTCGACCAGCGTCTCCTGCAGGTAGCCGACCCAGTCGTAGATGTCGTGGGCCTGGCCGCGCGGATCGTCGTCGGGCAGCGTCGCCCAGTAGTCCTCGTCGCCCTCCTCGACCTCCAGGCGGGTCGCCAGCGCGAGCCGGATGTCGGTGAACGAGCGCATCCACGTCTCCGCGGTCGGCTCCTCCATCTCGACGTCGATCATCAGGCCGTCCTCCGCGAGCTCCGGCGGGAGGCCGGCGTCCTCGAGCGTGTCGATGATGGTGGCCGCGGCGGCCGCCTTCCCGTCGCGCAGCGCGCCCTCCGTGAAGCGGCGGAAGTCGCCCGCCGCCTCCTCGTCGTCGCGGTAGGCGCTCGGGAAGAGCCGGGCGAGCACCGGGTCCTCGGGCTCGGTCGTGGGGCCCGAGAAGTCGAGCATCGCCTCGAGCGGGTCCTGCTCGACCGGCGCGGCGGACTCGTTGCGCAGCAGCTCGACGAGCTGGCCGGCCAGGGACCGCAGCAGATCGGCCTCGAATCCGGTGAAGTTCGCGATGATCCTGCCGCTGCGGCGATGCCGGGTGAACCCGGTCATTCGGACTTCTCCAGGGTCGCCCACAGGCCGTACTCGTGCATGGCCTGCACGTCGCGCTCCATCTCCTCGCGGCTGCCCGAGCTGACGGCGGAGCGGCCGTCCTGGTGGACCTCGAGCATCAGCTTCTCGGACTTCTTCTTGGAGTAGCCGAAGTACTTCTGGAAGACGAACGTGACGTAGGACATCAGGTTGACCGGGTCGTTCCACACGATGGTGATCCACGGGGTGGCGGGGACTGTCAGGTCATCGGTGACGGGCTCGTCGAGTTCCACCGGGCTCGGCGCGGACATGGGGACCATCGTGCCACGATGGCGCCCGTGGACTCGACAGCCCTCCTCACCGACCACTACGAGCTGACCATGCTTCAAGCGGCACTCGCCGGCGGTACGGCGGGCCGGCGCTCGGTCTTCGAGCTCTTCCCCCGCCGCCTCCCGGAGGGCAGGAGGTACGGCGTCGTGGCCGGTGTCGGCCGCGCGCTCGACGCGCTCGAGGCGTTCAGGTTCGACGACGACACGCTCGCGGTCCTCGACGGCGTGGTCGACGAGCCGACCCTGTCGTGGCTGGCCGACTACCGCTTCTCGGGCGACGTGTGGGGCTACCCGGAGGGCGAGCTCTACTTCCCCAGCTCTCCGCTCCTGGTCGTCGAGTCGACGTTCGCCGAGGCCGTGCTGCTGGAGACGGTGCTGCTCTCGATCTACAACCACGACTCGGCCGTGGCGTCGGCAGCGTCGCGCATGACGCTCGCCGCCGGGGGCCGGCCGTGCATCGAGATGGGCTCGCGCCGGACGCACGAGCAGGCGGCCGTCGCCGCCGCGCGGGCGGCGTACGTCGCCGGCTTCGAGGCGAGCTCGAACCTCGCGGCCCGCCGTCACGGCGTCCCCACGACCGGCACCAGCGCGCATTCCTTCACGCTGCTGCACGACACCGAGGAGCAGGCGTTCAAGGCGCAGGTCAGCTCGCTCGGGGTCGGGACGACGTTGCTCGTCGACACCTACGACGTCACCGAGGCGGTCCGGGTCGGGATCGAGGTGGCCGGCCCGTCGCTGGGCGCGGTGCGGCTCGACTCGGGCGATCTCGGCGTCCTGGCCGTCCAGGTGCGTGAGCAGCTGGACGCCCTGGGGGCGACCCGGACCCGCATCATCGTCACCAGCGACCTCGACGAGTTCGCGATCGCGGCGCTCGCCGCGGCGCCGGTCGACGGCTACGGCGTCGGCACCGAGCTGGTGACCGGCAGCGGGCACCCCACCAGCGGCTTCGTCTACAAGCTCGTCGCCCGTGAGGGCTCGGACGGCGAGCTCGTCTCTGTCGCCAAGAAGAGCGTCGACAAGATCTCCGTCGGGGGTCGCAAGTACGCGCTGCGCCGCCGCTCGGCCGACGGCGTCGCCGAGGCCGAGGTGATCGGGATCGGCGCCGCACCGGTCGACGACGGCGACGACCGGACCCTCCTCGTGCCGCTGGTGCGCGACGGCGAGATCGTCGGCCGGGAGCCGCTCACCGCAGCCCGCGACCGGCACGCCGCCGCCCGTGCCGAGCTTCCCCTCGAGGCGCAGTCGATGGCCAAGGGCGACCCGGTGCTCCCGACCGTGTTCCTGTGACTCCGGTCAGGCGGGACGCGGACCTCGGGCCCTGTCGCGGCGGCGCAACGCTCGCCCGCTCGGCACGAGTCGTGCTCTGATGGGTCCATGGCAGAAGCTCCGGCCGCCACGAAGCGTGCCCTGATCGTCGTCGACGTGCAGAACGACTTCTGCGAGGGCGGGTCGCTGCCCGTGCGCGGCGGTGCACGGATCGCCAGCGACATCGCCGACCTGCTCCGGGCCCGCACCGCCGGGCTGCCCGGGGCGGCGACCTACGCCCACGTCGTCGCCACCAAGGACCACCACATCGACCCCGGGCACCACTTCTCCCGGGAGCCCGACTACCGCGACTCCTGGCCGGCCCACTGCGTGGTCGGCACCGACGGCGAGGCGTTCCACCCGAACCTCGACCCGGAGCCGTTCGAGGCGATCTTCACCAAGGGCGAGCACGAGGCGGCGTACTCGGGTTTCGAGGGTCGTACGACGGACGGCACCGCTCTCGCGCCCTGGCTGCGCGAGCGGCGGGTCACCGGTGTCGACGTGTGCGGGATCGCCACCGACCACTGCGTCCGCGCGACGGCGCTCGACGCGGTCCGCGAGGGCTTCGCCGTGACGGTGCTGGCCGACCTGACCGTCGGGGTCGCCCCGGAGTCGACGGCGGCGGCGCTCGAGGAGCTGCGGGCGGCCGGCGTCACCTTCGCCTGAGGAGCCTGCGGATCGTCCGTTCCGACAACCCCACCGGGACCATCGACCCACTCCGGAAAACCCGACGCTGACGGATGAGTGGCCGCAGGGTTAAGGTCCGGTGTGACCTCGATCTCGGCGATGTCCCCCCTTCGCGAGCGCCCCTTCCGGTGGTACTTCCTGTCCCGCTCGGTCAACCTGGTCGGCACCACGATGTCGCCGGTCGCTCTCGCGTTCGCCGTCCTCGCGGTCGACCACGGCACCGCCTCGCTCGGCATGGTGCTGGCGGCGTACACCGTCCCCCTCGTCGTCTTCCTGCTCCTCGGCGGCGTGATCGCCGACCGGTGGGGTCGTCACCGGGTCGTGCAGACCTCCAACGTCCTGGCCGGCGTCGTCCGCGGGGTCCTCGCGATCCTCGTGCTCAGCGGCCACGCCGACCTCCGCACGATGGTGGTCCTGGCAGCGGTCAACGGTGCCGTGGTCGCTCCCGGCCTGCCGGCGATGAACGGGATCGTCCCCCAGCTCGTGCCGCGCGACCAGCTGCAGCAGGCGAACGCGCTGCTCTCCCTCACCCGGGCCTCGCTGATGGTCATCGGTCCGAGCGCCGCCGCGGCGCTGGTGGTCGGGATCGGTCCCGGCTGGGCGCTCCTGATCGACGCGATCACCTGGCTGCTCGCCGCCGCCCTGCTGCTGCCGATCTCGCTCCCCGCGGCGGTGCCCACGGGCTCGACGATGCTCGAGGAGCTGCGCGAGGGCTGGCTGTACTTCCGCGGGACGACGTGGCTGTGGCTCGTCGTCGCCGCCTGCGGCGTCATGAACGCCCTGGCCGAGGGCGGGCTCACCGCGCTCGGCCCCGTCCGGGCCGACGAGACGTCGATCGGCGCCCACGGCTGGGGCCTCGCGATGTCGGCACAGGCGCTCGGCGCCCTCGGCGCGACGCTCGCGCTGATGAAGCGACGGCTCGAGCGGCCACTGCTGTCCGGCCTGCTGGCCTGCTCCCTCTTCGGACTGCCGATGATCGTGCTCGGCGCCTGGCCGGCGACCGCGCCGCTGATCGTCGCCGCCTTCCTGTCCGGCATCGGCGTGCAGGTCTTCGTCCTCGGCTGGCACGTGGCCGTGCAGGAGAACGTCCCCGACCAGATGCTGTCGCGCGCCTACTCCTACGACCAGCTCGGGTCGCTGGCGACGGTGCCGGTCGGGCAGCTCGCGCTGGGGCCGCTCGCCGCGGCCTACGGCATCGGCGAGGTCCTCACCGTCGCGGGCACGCTGTACGTCGGCATCGCGCTGCTGACCGTCGCGGCCGGCCCGGTGCGCGCGCTCGCCCGGCCCGAGCCGGCGACCGCGTCCAGCCCCGCCGCCCTCACCTGATTTCGGCCTGCCGGCCGGCGGGCGTACGATTGCCTCATCAAGATACATAGTTTCCCTATGGACTCCGTACAATCGACACCATGTACACGCACCTGCCCCACGCCTCGCTAGCGCTCAGCACGGACCTGGTCATCTACACGACCCGTCTCGTGCGGTCGCTGCGTCGTACCCACGACGTCCCCGCCGGGGCGCGGGTGCTGTCGCTGCTCGACGAGCACGGCCCGCTGGGCATCACCCACCTGGCCAAGCTCGACCGGTGCTCCCAGCCGACGATGTCGGCCGCCGTCGCCCACCTGGTGGACGATGGCCTCGTCGTCAAGGACCCGAACCCGCTCGACGCCCGCGGCAGCGTCGTCAGCCTGACCGGCGAGGGCAGGAACTCCCTCGCCAGGCTGCGCGACGCCTACGCGACGACGATCAGCGAGCGACTGCGTGCACACAACCGGACCCAGGAGGAGCTCGCGACGGCCGTCGCCGTCCTGCGCGACCTGCTGGAGCCCGGA
This sequence comes from Nocardioides panacihumi, assembly GCF_039530925.1. NCBI lineage: Bacteria > Bacillati > Actinomycetota > Actinomycetes > Propionibacteriales > Nocardioidaceae > Nocardioides > Nocardioides panacihumi. Next base: position 758,838 of record NZ_BAAAPB010000002.1, read on the forward strand.
CCGCTCGAGGGCACGGAGACGGGGATCCCGACCGAGAGGACCTGATGAGCGCCCCCAGCGCCACCCACACCGCCGCCCCCGCCGGCACCAGCTCGTTCTTCCAGCAGCCCCGCGCCGTCTGGGCCGTCGCCTTCGCGTGCGTCATCGCCTTCATGGGCATCGGCCTCGTCGACCCCATCCTCAAGGAGATCGCCGCCAACCTCGGGGCCAGCCCGAGCCAGGTCTCGCTGCTCTTCACCAGCTACATGGCGGTCATGGGCGTCGCGATGCTGATCACCGGCGTCGTGTCCAGCCGGATCGGCCCGAAGAAGACCCTGCTGCTGGGCCTCGTCCTCATCATCGTCTTCTCGGCGCTCGCCGGATCGTCGAGCACGGTCACCGGCGTCATCGGGTTCCGGGCCGGCTGGGGGCTGGGCAACGCTCTCTTCGTCGCCACCGCCCTGGCCACGATCGTGTCGGCCAGCAGCGGCTCGGTGGCCAGCGCCATCATCCTCTTCGAGGCGGCGCTCGGCCTGGGCATCGCCTCCGGCCCGCTCATCGGCGGGCTGCTCGGCGAGCACTCCTGGCGGGCGCCCTTCTTCGGCGTCGCGACGCTCATGTGCATCGCCCTGGTGGCCACGACGTTCTTCCTGCCGGCCACACCGCCCGCCGGCCGGCGCACGTCGCTCCTCGACCCGTTCCGCGCGCTGCGCTACCCCGCCCTGCTCCTCATGGCGATCGTCGCGATCTGCTACAACCTGGGCTTCTTCACCCTGATGGCCAGCGGCCCGTTCGCCCTGCCGAGCTTCGGGATCATGCAGATCGGCTGGACCTTCTTCGGCTGGGGCGTGCTGCTCGCAGTCACCTCGGTCTGGGTCGCTCCCGTGCTCCAGCGTCGCTTCGGGACCGTCGCGACGCTGACCGCCGTGCTGGCGCTCTTCTCGCTCGACCTGCTGCAGATGGGCCTGTTCGCCGAGCACGAGCCGGCGATCATGATCGGCATCATCGTGGCCGGCGCCTTCCTCGGCGTCACGAACACGCTCGTCACCGAGGCCGTCATGCACGCCGCTCCCGTCGAGCGGCCGGTCGCTTCGGCGGCGTACTCGTTCGTCCGCTTCTCGGGCGGCGCCGCGGGTCCGTACGTCGCCATGAAGCTGTTCGAGCACGTCAGCGTGCACGCGCCGTTCTACTTCGGAGGCATCGCCGTCGCCGTCGGCGTGGTCGTGATGGCGCTCGGCGGCCGGATCGTCACCCGCGGCAGCGCCACGGACAGCCCCGGCTCCGTCGAGGTGGCCGAGGACGTGCTGGTGGGCGACATCGACTGACCGACCACGTCGCCGAGTCGGCG
>NZ_BAAAPB010000002.1:760202-949694 GCF_039530925.1 Nocardioides panacihumi
GTGCGCCGACTCGGCGTCTCAGGAGGTCTTGCGGGCCGCCCACTCGCGGATCCGCTCGATGCGGGTCCGGAGCTGGTCTGCGTTCGCGACGGCGGCGGCCGGCCCGCCGCACTCCTTGCGGAGAGCGGCATGGGTGATGCCGTGCGGCTGGCCGGTGCGGTGGTTCCAGGCGGCGACGAGGCCGTTCAGCTCGCGCCGGAGCGTGGCCAGGTGCTCGTGGGTGGAGACGTCGGCGAGCGAGTCGGCGGCACGCTCGCGCGCGTCGTCCGACGCGGCGGCCCGCGCCTTGTGCACCTTGGCGCGGTCGGACTGCCGCTGCCGGAGCAGCTGCTTCATCGACTCCGGGTCCAGCAGGCCCGGGATGCCGAGGAAGTCCATCTCCTCGTCGGAGCCGACCTGGACCTCGCCGGCGTGGCCGAACTCGCCGCCGTCGAAGAGCACCCGGTCGAAGCGGGCCTCGGACCCGAGCGCCTCGAACGGCAGGCCCTCCTCCTCGGCGCTGGCCGACTCGCTCGCGTTGGCCTGCGCCATCAGCGCGTCCTCGGCGGCGAAGATGTCGCCCTCGTCGGTGATCTTCTTGCCGAGCACGTGGTCACGTGCGAGCTCGAGCTCGGCGGCGAGCCCGAGCAGGCCGGGCACCGACGGGAGGAACACGCTCGCCGTCTCACCGCGGGAGCGGGACCGCACGAAGCGGCCGACCGCCTGGGCGAAGAACAGCGGGGTCGAGGTGGTGGTGGCGTAGACCCCGACAGCGAGACGAGGTACGTCGACCCCCTCGGACACCATCCGGACGGCGACCATCCAGCGGCTCTCGTCGGCGCTGAACGCCGCGATCCGCTTCGACGCCGCCTTCTCGTCGGAGAGCACGACGGTCGGCGACTCCCCCGTGATCTGCTTGAGGGTCTTGGCGTAGGACCGCGCCGCGTCCTGGTCGGTCGCGATGACGAGGCCGCCCGCGTCGGGCACGTGCCGGCGTACCTCCGAGAGCCGCTTGTCCGCGGCGGCGAGCACGGCCGGGATCCACGAGCCGGCCGGGTCGAGCGCGGTGCGCAGCGCCTGCTGGACCATGTCCTTGGTCAGCGGCTCGCCCAGCTGCGCGGCGATCTCGTCGCCCGCGCGCGTGCGCCAGGTCATCTGACCGGAGTAGGCCATGAAGAGCACGGGTCGCACGACGTGGTCGCGCAGCGCCTCGGCGTAGCCGTAGGTGTAGTCGGCCATCGACCGCGGGATGCCGTCGTCGCCGGGCGCGTAGGTGACGAACGGGATCGGGTTGACGTCGGACCGGAAAGGCGTGCCGGTCAGCGCCAGCCGGCGCGCGGCCGGCTCGAACGCCTCGCGCACACCTTCGCCCCACGACAGCGCGTCGCCCGCGTGGTGGACCTCGTCGAGGATGACGAGCGTCTTGAAGCGCTCGGTCCGGATCCGCATGGCGAGCGGGTTGACCGCGACACCGGCGTAGGTCACCGCGATGCCGAGGAAGTCGGCCGACGTCTTGCCCTGCCCGGCCGAGTAGTTCGGGTCGATCGGGATGCCGGCACGACTGGCCGCCTCGGCCCACTGGGTCTTGAGGTGCTCGGTCGGCGCGACGATGATGATGCGGTCGATCATCCGGCGGCCGAGCAGCTCGCTGGCGACCGAGAGGGCGAACGTCGTCTTGCCCGCCCCCGGCGTCGCGACCGCGAGGAAGTCACGCGGCAGGTCGGTGAAGTAGCTGCTCATCGCCGCCTGCTGCCACGCGCGCAGTGACGGGGCGGTGCCCCAGGCAGCGCGCTCCGGCCAGGCCGGTGGGAGTGCGTGAGGGGTGGCGGCGTCGGTCGGGCGCCCGCCCGTCACGCGTCGGGGCCCGGGTTGTTCGAGTCGCCGTCGTCGGGGCGGAGCCCCTCCCAGATCTCCTTGCAGTCAGGGCAGACCGGGAACTTCGTGCCATCCCTGCTCGGGACCCACACCTTGCCGCACAGCGCGACCACGGGCGTGCCCATGACCATCGCCTCGGTGAGCTTGTCCTTCTCGACGTAGTGGGAGAACCGGTCGTGGTCGCCCTCGTCGGTCGGAACGGTGCGCTGATCCTCCTGCACCCGCTCGTCCAGAGCGGTGCCGCCCTTGTCGCCGAAGCCGAGGAAACCCATGCCCCAACCCTAACCCGGCGAGGGGGTCAGCGAAGGGATCGGCGGGTCAGTTGAGCTCCGGATCGACGGGTCGCGTCGAGTGCCACGCGAGCTCGCCGGGCTGGCGGCGCAGGACGTCGCGCCACAGGGCCGCCGTGTCGCCGCGGAAGGCGTCGAGCGCCTCGGCCGGGACGACGTACCAGCTGCCCTCGTCCACCTCGACCTCGAGCTGCCCGGGCGACCAGCCGGCGTACCCGGCGAAGATGCGCAGCCCCGCGAGACTGCCTGCCAGGAGCTCCGTGGGCGTGTCGAGGTCGAGCAGCCCGAGAGACCCGCGTACGGCGCGGAAGCCGACCGGCACGTCGGCCGGGTCGCGCAGGAGCGCGACCGCCAGCGCGGCGTCGGTGCCGACGGGTCCGCCGTGGAAGAGCACGTGCGGCTCGGCGACGGCGGCGCTCCACTGCCCCAGCACCTCGGCGACGCTGACCGGCGACGGCCGGTTCAGGACCACGCCGAGGGCGCCCTCCTCGTCGACGTCGAGGAGCAGCACGACCGTGTCGGCGAAGTTCGGGTCGAGGAGGACCGGCGTGGCGACGAGCAGCATGCCGGCCGCGAGGCCGGCGACTCCTCCCTCGTCGCCTGGCATGCCCCCATCATGGCCCACCGTGGAGGCCGTGGCGAGGACGTAGGACGGCGTCGCGGACGTCATACGTATCGGCAGCCCCGACCGCCCACTCGTATGACGTCCGGCCCCGTCGGCGTGCACTTGGTCCGATCACCTTGCATGGCCTAGCCTGGCTGACAGGACGATCTACGGCATCGGAGGCAACATGACGGAAAATCTTCGGCAGCACCCCGCCTGGCTCCGGCTGCGCGACGCGGTCAGTGAGCTGCGTGGCCACCAGCAGGCCGACGGATCTGCACCCGATGCCCCGATCGGCCTCCTCGAGACTATCCGGGCGGCGGTTGCCGAGCTCGCGCCGCACTTCCCCCACGACGAGGCCTACCTCAAGGCGCTCGACGCCGACCTGGCCCGCTGGGCGAGCGAGGGCCTGGGTGTCCCCGACTTCCTGGACTCGCTGTCCGAGTTCCACCCCTCGCGGGATCGCGCGGACGGCCGCAGCCACCTGGTGGTGTTCCCGATGTACACCCAGAACGGCAACCTCGACCGCAACCTCGAGGCGGTGCTCATCCACGAGGCGTGGCCGGACTGGCTCGCCGAGCTCGAGGCGACCCGCTACGACAACCCGATGTTCGTCCCGATCCTGTTCGACGACTTCACGGCCGGCTACGACACCCACTCGGCCGTGCTCTTCCCCGAGACCGTGTCCGTGCGGCAGACCCCGTCGTCCTACACCTGGGGCGGGATCTTCTGCGACCGCGAGGCCGCGCGCTTCCGCCAGGTCAGCAGCGCCGCCGCCGACATCCTCCGCCTCGAGCTGCCCGACGAGGCGCGTGAGCTGCTCTCGGACCAGAAGCGCAGCGAGGAGGCCTTCGTCCTCTGGGACCTCATCCACGACCGGACGCACAGCCACGGCGACCTGCCGTTCGACCCGTTCATGATCCGCCAGCGCCAGCCTTTCTGGATGTACGGCCTGGAGGAGCTGCGGTGCGACCTCACCGCCTTCCGCGAGGCCGTCAAGCTCGCCGAGGAGGGCGCCCCGCAGAACGCCCGGCAGGCCAAGGACGTGCAGTACGCCGTCCTGTTCGACCGTCTCTTCCGCTTCCCCGTCACGGGCAACCGCGTGCGCAACTACGACGGCATGGGCGGCCAGCTGCTGTTCGCCTACCTGCACAAGAACGACGCCGTGCGCTGGACCGACAACAGGCTGACCATCGACTTCGACCGGGCGCGCGAGCTCACCGCTCAGCTCGGCGAGGAGATCCAGCGGTTCTACCGCGACGGCATCGACCGCCCGAAGGTCGTGCACTGGATCGTCGGGCACGAGCTGGTGTCGACGTACCTCGCGCCGCACCCGGGCTCCAAGTGGGCCCGCGCGCACGAGACGCTCGACTTCAACCTGCCGCCGCGCGAGCTCGTCGACGACGTCCTGCCCGACGAGTTCCCGCTGAGCATGTTCTACGAGACGCTGTCGAAGAAGCTGGGTGGGGTGGTCGAGTCGACGCGAGGCGTCACCGGCAAGATGACCGCATGACGATTCCCGTCCGCCACGACCCCTCCCGCATCAGCTTCGCCAGCGACAACTACGCCGGAGCGCACCCCGAGGTGCTGGCCGCGCTGGGCACCGCCAACGGCGGGCACCAGAGCGCGTACGGCGCCGATGCCTACACCGCAGCGCTGCCCGAGGTGTTCGCGCCGCTGTTCGGCGAGGGGATCGAGGTCTACCCGGTCTGGAACGGCACCGGCGCGAACGTCGTCGGCCTGATGTCGCTCACCGACCGCTGGTCGGGCGTCATCTGCAGCGACGTGGCGCACATCAACACCGACGAGTGCGGGGCGCCGGAGCGGGTCGGCGGCCTCAAGCTGCTGACGGTGCCGACCGAGCACGGCAAGCTGACGCCGGAGCTGGTCGCCCGTCAGGCGTTCGGCTTCGAGGACGAGCACCGTGCGAAGCCGACCGTCCTGTCGATCACCCAGACCACCGAGCTCGGCGCGGTCTACACGCCCGACGAGGTCAAGACGCTCGCCGACTACGCGCACGGGCTGGGCATGAGCGTGCACATGGACGGCGCCCGGATCGCGAACGCCGCGGCCGCGCTCGGCGTACCCGTCCGGTCGTTCACGCGCGACGCGGGCGTCGACGTCCTGTCCTTCGGCGGCACGAAGAACGGCATGGTCTTCGGCGAGGCGATCGTCGTCATGAACCCCGACCGGGTGCGCGGCGTTCTCTACCTGCGCAAGCTGGCGACGCAGCTCAGCTCGAAGACGCGGTTCGTGTCCGCCCAGCTCGAGGCGCTCGTCGCCGACGACCTGTGGCTGCGCAGCGCAGCCCACGCCAACGCGATGGCCGTCCGGCTCGCGGCAGGCGTCGCCGACATCGACGGGGTCGAGCTCGTGGCACCGGTGGACGCCAACGCGGTCTTCGCACGGCTCCCCCGCGCCGTCGTCGACGCGGTCCAGCCGACGTTCCCGTTCTACCTGTGGGACGAGTCCGACAAGCAGCGGCCGATCGCGCGCTGGATGTGCAGCTTCGACCTGACCGAGGACGACGTCGACGCGTTCGCCGACGCCGTCCGCAGCGCCGCCTCGGCAACTGTCTGACCTCTCCGTCGGTCGAGTAGCCCGAGCCGCTCAGCGAGGGCGTACCGAGACCTGATCCGCAACCGGACCGGGCCTCGATACGCTCGCTGGCGCCCGCTACGCGGCGAACAAGAGGACTGAGGTCACTTGATCGTCAGCTGGGGCCCGTTGTCCGGGACCAGCTCGATCCAGGTGTGGCCGGCCGGCACCTTGAGCGCGCCGGCGGCCGTCGACAGCTCGAACGGGGAGGCGGCGGTCTTCTTGCTCCAGCTGCCGCGCACCACCTTGCCGCCGTGGAAGAGCAGCGCCTTGCCGGTGCGGCCGTCGAGCTGGATCTCCGGCACGTGGTTGCCGGCCGGGTCGAGGTAGCCCGCGTCGCCGATGTGGGCGCGGATCACGAGCACGTTGTCGGCCGCGAACTCGTCGCCCTTCTTGGCGTAGGAGTTCGTGTTGACGTAGTGGCCACCCTGGAAGACCCACTTGGTGGTGTGGAAGCCGCCGAAGGGTACGTCGACCTGGGTGGCGGGCGTCCCGGCGGGGAGCTCGGCCTCGGTGCCCCAGGTCAGGTAGTTCTTCGGGGTCGCGGCCGACTTGGTCTTCGCCAGGGTCGCCGTCTCGTCGAGGTGGTCCAGCAGGTGGTACCAGCTCGGCGACGTCCGCGTGTTGTCGCGGAAGAAGCCCTTCGCACCCTCCTGGATGAACTTCACGCCCGCGCCGCTGACGCGTGCCTTCGTCTGGCCGGCCATGCCGCTGGTCACGACGGTGGCGTGGACCGGCGAGACCACGCCGATGTCGCTGGCACGCATCGATCGGACCGGGCCGACCGTCTTGGGAAGCGTCGAGTAGAAGAACGCGGCGAGCCGGGTGGCGGCGCCCTCGACGAGCTCCTCGACGACCATGTCCGCCGAGCCGAGGCCGAGCTGCGGAGAGCTGTTGTCGGTGTTGTCGATCTTCACGACGAGGACCGGCCGGTTCTTCGCGACCGACTGCCCGGCGGGCGCCTGGACCCCGGTCAGCGGCCAGAACTGCGGAGCCGGCGGAGTGCTCGGCGACGTACTCGCCGCGGGCTGGTCGGCCGTGGCCTTCTTGTCGCTCTTGCCACCACAGCCGGCCAGGAGCAGGCCTGCGGCGAGAACGGGCGTGAGGACGAGGGCGAGGCGGCGCTGCCTCGAGGGGCTCTGGGTGCGAGTGCGCACGTGGGCTCCGATCATGGGGGTGTGGCAAGTCCAGCGGTGGCCGCTGTCCAGTCTGCTTCGGCCCGGGTATGAGAACACGGAGGCGCGCGGACGTCCCAATGACGGCGACACTTGGCGGTCGACTTCGGGCACCTCGTCAGTCACACCGGTCCCCCGGGTCACGCCACCCAGGGAGGAGCGGAACTTCCGGGGTGTCATGACACCCGAGAAGTTCCGGAGTCCCCGGTTAACCGGGGACTCCGCCCGGGCGACGTCGCTACCCGAGGCTGACGCCGCCGTCGACGTACAACGTCTGTCCGGTGATGTACGACGCCTCGTCGCTGGCGAGGAACGCGGCCGCGGCCGCGATGTCCTCGGGGTAGCCGACCCGCTTGACCGGGTTGTGCTCGGCGCTGAGCCGCCGGAACTCGTCGACGTCGAGCTTGAGCCGTGCCGCTGTCGCATCCGTCATCTCGGTCACGATGAAGCCGGGTGCGATCGCGTTGACGTTGACGCCGAACGGGCCGAGCTCGATCGCGAGCGTCCGGGTGAAGCCCTGGATGCCCATCTTCGCGGCCGAGTAGTTGGCCTGCCCGCGGTTGCCGAGCGCCGAGGTCGAGGAGACGTTGACGATCTTGCCGTACTTCTGGGCGACGAAGTGGGCCTGCGCCGCCTGGCTCATCAGGAACGCACCCTTGAGGTGGACGTTCATGACGAGGTCCCAGTCGTCCTCGGTCATCTTGAAGAGCAGGTTGTCGCGGGTGATCCCGGCGTTGTTCATCAGGATGTGCAGGCCGCCGAGCTCCTCGACCACGCGGGCCACGGCCGCGTTGACGTCGGCCGAGCTGCCCACGTTCGCGCCGACGCCGATGTGCGTGGCCTGACCGGGCTGCGGCAACCGACCGGCGGCGTCGACCGCCGACGCCTCGTCGAGGTCGACGATCGCGACCGACGCGCCCTCCTCAGCGAACCGCGTCGCGACACCGAAGCCGATGCCCCGCGCCGCACCCGTGATGACGGCGACCCGCCCGTCGAAACGCCCCATGATTTCCTCCGCCTGCTCGTGATCGGACCGCCGGTCACTCTAAAGGACGCGCCCTCGGCCCATCGTGGGCCTCACTGCGCCAGATCCCGTAGCCCCTCGAGGGACTCCGTCGGCCAGGTGACCTGAGGTGCCCAGGCATCCAGATACGTCTCGCGGTCGACGGTGGCGGCGAACTCCAGTCCGAGCTTCGCCAAGGAGCGTGTCTCGAACGGGAAGCTGAAGGCACCGTGAGCGCCCCAGTGGTCGCCGACGTCGATCTCGATCCTGCTCCACGCCTCGTCATGTCGAGAGATGCGGACGGTCGCCAGCCCGGGCTCGAGCCCCAGGTAGGCCTCGACCGACTCGGCGCCCGCGGCGGCCGCAGCGATCGCGTCGATGACGTCCGCGAAGACATCCGACACGTTCGAGACCCGGACGATCGTCGCAACGTGGGTGTCGGCGAACTCCAACCGACCCCAGCCGTGGGGCTCCACCTGCAGCGTGAGTCTCATCGGATCGGACGTTACTCAGCCCAGGTACTTCTTGCAGTCCGTCCACTCGCCGCTGCCGTCGACGCCCGGGATGTTCGAGTCGGTGTAGGCAGTCACAATCCGGTGATTGCCGGACTTCGAGGTAACGACGAAGCCCTTGAAGTAGACCAAGCGATCGGCCCACGGACGGGTGGTCAGGTTGGTGGTGTTGTTCGACTTTGACGTGCCATGGCTCATCGCCTTCGTGAGAATGATGTTGATGCAGTCATCGGTGTTGCCGCTATAACCACGCGTGTCCTTGATCTTGCGAACCGCACTGCAATCGAGGGCGTATTTCCCGACCGCCCTGCCCGACGAGATGATGAACCAACTGACGATCGCTGTGCCGGGCGGCAGCGGCTTGGCATAGATACAGTCGGACCAGTAATAGCCGCCGCCGTTCGGATCGGTCACGGTCGCCGGGGCAGCGCTGCTCGTGGGGGCGACTGCGGCTGCGTAGGCACCAACTGTCGCTCCCGCCGCCAGGCCTACGAGCGCTCGGCACATTCTTCGATTCGCTGTCGATTGCTTCACACAAGATGAGACACGTGCGGCTGGCAACGATTACGGCCATCTTGCTTCAGCCCGAGTGATCGTGCGGATCTGTTGAACGGCAGCACCTTGCAGGAATGACGAGATGAGCCGACCCGTGACATGCCGAACCGCCGGAGCAGGACGACACTCCGACTCGCGCGACGTCAGAGCGACCCACGGATCAGCGCTGCGAACTCGGCGGCCTCTGCGTCGGAGTCGTACTTGGTCCGCGGCCAGAAGAAGCCACGCAGCCCGTCCCCCTTGGTGCGCGGGACCACGTGGACGTGCAGGTGCGGGACCGACTGGCTCACGATGTTGTTGGCGGCCACGAAGGTGCCTTGGGCGCCGAGCGCGGCCGGGATCGCTGCCGCGACCCGCTGCACCGCACCCATCACGCGGGCCAGCAGGTCGGCGGGCAGCTCCGGGAGCGTCACGACGTGCTCGCGCGGCACGACCAGCACGTGCCCCTTGAACACCGGCCGGCGGTCCAGGAACGCGACGACCTCCGGCTCGTCGAGGACGAGGGCCGCGGGGACCTCGCCCGCCACGATCTGGCAGAAGGCACATGTCATGGCGTCATCCTGCGTCATCGCTGAGCGATCGGGCGCGGCCGGCCGGCTCAGCGCGGGAGCGGCACCCGGAGGAACCGCGGCCGGTAGCGGCGAGGGTCGTCGATCACCCGTGCGACGTCGGTGTTGTTCTCGCTGTAGCCGACGACCACGGTGCCCGGCACGGGCAGCAGGTCGGGGTGGGCCAGCGGCATGTAGCGAAGGGTGCCGGTGGCCGCCTCCGACGGGATGTGCGCGACGACGGTCGCGCCGCCGAAGGGGCCCGTGGGCGAGGTGGCGGTCCAGACGACGAGGTCGGAGCCGACGAACTCGCCACGCTTGCTGACGGCGTACCAGCGGCCGTCACGCCCGAAGACGCTCAGCGTCTGCGAGACGCCCTCGCCGGGTGGCAGCAGCTCCTTGGCGGTCGCGGCGTCGCGGCGCCAGCGGGTGCCGTCCCAGTAGCGCCACCTGCCCGTGTCGAGCAGGTCGTCGACGCGCACGCGCGCCACCCGGAGCGAGAAGCCGCCGGTGGTCGCCTCCTGCGGCCGAGCGGTCCCGTAGAGATACACCCACTCCCCCTCGACCAGCGCGGCCGCACCCCACATCGGCCGGGTCGTGTCAGGGCTGTCCGGCCCGAGGTCGCGCACGCCGAGCAGCTGCGGCACGCCGCCGCGCGGCACGAGGAAGACAGCCGCGGCAGGGCCGAGGGCCTCGAAGTCGAACGCGCCCGAGCCGACTCGGTGCACCCGCTGCAGGCCCACGCCGACCAGGTCGTAGCCGGGGCGCTCGACGCGGGCGACCGACATGGGCCAGTAGCCGACGCCGTCCGAGCGGTCCGGCACGAGCGCCCCACGACCGGCGGGCAGCACGACCTGGGCACAGCCCGGCGCGAAGACGAGCATGGAGTTGCGCACGAACTGGGTCGTGCCGCCTGCGGCCGCGCGCAGCGTGTCGCCGAAGACGTAGAGGTCACGGCCGTCCTGGAGGCGGGCACTCGCTCCGACATCCCCGCCGGCGAAGTCGGGGCCGCCGCGCACCGTGTCGACGAACCTGTTCAGCTGGGCGACGGTCTCGATCCGCCCGGTGGGCAGGCACCGCGTCTGGCTCGCGCCCGCCACCGGGGGTGCCGACGGGGGCGTCGAGCGGCCGGGCACGAGGTACGACGCCCCGAGCAGCGCGGCCGCGACCGGCACCACGATCGCCGCGACCCGCAGCCGCCACCTGTGCGGTGACCCCGCCGTCGAGCTCCCTGCCACGGCACTAGTCTGACGGCGTGTCCGACCGCCCGCTGCTGCCGGCCCGGCTGGCGATCGGCCTCTTCCTCCTGGCGGGTGTCGTGCTGCCCCTCGCGGCGGCCGTGCACGCACGGGTCAGTGGGCCCCGGCTGCACGGCGAGGTGGTGGCGATCGCCGGCCCGTCGGTCGTCGCCCAGGAGGCCGCCAGACGTGCGAACGCGATGTCGAGGCACCCGGTCGATGCGCGCGTGATCGCGTCGGGCGACGATCTCTCCCCGGATGCCGACGCCGCCCGCGACCAGGTCGCGAGCGGTGCCGCGGCGGCCGCCGTGGTCATCGACCTGCGCGAGGCGGGAGACACGATCCTCGTCGCCGACTGGCTGCCCGACGACGTCGCCGAGCAGCTGGTCGCGGACTCCAGCGCGGTGAGTGCGAGCTATGGGCGCACGCTGCGAGCCGAGCGGGTGCCACCGCCCCATCCGACGCATCGCCGCCTGCCCGCGCTCCTCGTCGCCCTCAGCATCACCGTCGGTGTCGTCCTCGCGGCCGCTGTCTCGGCCTGGCGGGGTCCGGTCGCGGCCACGGCGCGGCGCGGCGCCGCACGCCTGGCCGGTACGGCGGCCGCCGGCTGCGTCGTCGGGGCCCTGGTCGCGACCCTGGCCGGTGCCGACCGGCCGCTGGAGACGGCGCTGACCTGCGCCGTCACCGTCGCGGTCAGCGCCTGGCTGGTCCTGGCTGCCGAGTCGGTGCTCGGTCTCGCGGGCCTCGGGCTCGCGACCGGACTGCTGCTCGGCCCGGTCGCGCCGCTGCTGGGCGGCGCGGACCCGGCGTACCTGCCGTCGCCGTGGTGGGAGGTGGACCGCCTCGCCCCGCAACAGGCCGCCCTGCGGCTGCTGCAGCACGACCTGATGGGCATCGGCGTGGCCGGTGTCAGGTCGTGGCTGCTGCTGCTCGCATGGGCCGCGATCGCCGTCCTCACGCTGGTCGCGGCGCGCCAGGAACGGCCGGCTACTCGCAGACCTTGAGGCCGCACCCGACGACGATCGCACGCGACGCGCCCGGCGGGACCGCGTCGAAGTGCTGGGTGTCGCCGAGGCCGTAGGTCCAGCGCAGGCCGTGGGCGGCCATGATCCGCACCACGACGTGGGATCGGCTGCGCCACGCCACCCGCGGGTGCGAACGGGTCTGCCACCAGCGGTCCGGGACGATGCCCTGCGCCGACCGGTACGGGTTCTCCCAGGTGTTGACGTCGAACGCGGTCCCGTAGGAGTGCGGCGACCGGACGCGCGTGTTGCCGACCACGCCGCGGCAGTTGAAGCCGGACGTGTTGCCGGCCTGCATGGACTTGTAGTCGTCGGCGCCGTGCAGCCGACGGGACCAGCCGAACCTGTCCTCGCGCACCATCGACCGGATCGGGATCTGGTGGAGGTAGAGGTCGGAGAACGCGTCGGCCACCTGGCCCGCCACCTCGTCGGCGGCGACGATCTCGCCGCGCCGGCGGTAGCCGGTGTAGTCCCAGTAGTTCACCCTCACCAGACGCAGCCCGCTGCGGCCGACCGGGCAGCCGGTGTGCCAGGTGTGACCGACCATGCTGCGCCACACCGGGTCCGGGATGTCGCTGACAACGGCGTTCGGCCCGGGGCCGACGGCGTGGGGCTGCACGGGCAGCGCCCGCTTCGGCGACGGCGCCCGTCGCGGCAGCGTCACCGGGAGCCCGGGCGGGCGGTTGTCGAGCTGGTAGACGCCGCTCGTGCCGCCCGTCACCCACGGCAGGGTCGGGGCGAGGGCACGCCAGCGGGTGTCGACGCGCGGCGTCGTCGTGTACGCCGCCACGCCCCGCGCGTCGGTCGTCAGGACCGTGGCGGTGCGCCAGCGCCACACCACCGTCCGCCGCTTGCCCTTCTTCACGACCGCCCTCTCGGCGACCTGGAGGGTCACCCTCCCGGCCACGCCCTCGCCGTCGTCGGCCCGCCAGGTCACCGTCACACGGCTGGCTCGCTCGTCGACGACGCTTCCCGGGCCCGAGACGGTCACGCGACTGGCTCGGCGGCGCAGCGGGATCCCGACGACGACCTGGGCGGCCGCGTGCGTCGCGTCGCCGGCGTAGGCGAAGCGGACCGCGTTGTCGGCCGGGATCCTGGACGCCGTGACCGCCGCCTTCCCGGCACCGGTCGCGTCGGTCGTCACGGTGCCGACCGGCTCCCAGACGCCGCCGTGCTGCCGCTCGACCGTCACGGGCTGGTCGGCGAAGGGCTGGGGAGGCTCGCCCGTGGTCAGGCTGAAGGAGATGGTCGCCGCCTGGCCGGCGTACGTCGCCGGTGGAGGCGCGGCGATCAGCGAGGTCCCCTCCAGGGCCGGAGGGTCCTCGGCGAGGGCAGGCGTGGTGGTCATCCCGAGAGCGGCGGCGATCAGGCCGACGATGGCGCGGCGCATGGGTCCAGTGTGCACACCGGTACGACGCCTCGGCGCCCGCCGCGCGTGACAGCACCCGAGATGTCCGCAATCGTCGGTCGATCCGCACGAAAAGGGTGATCCATGCGCGCCGCGCGCGTGGTCGGGTTGTCCGCATGCCGCCCGTGGTGCCCCGATGGGAGTGGCGAACCTTCGGCGATCACTTCGATGGCGCCGAGTCCGCGTTCGCGCAGCTCCCCGTCGAGCAGACGGTCGACAGCGACGAGCTGTACCTGCTCTCCAGCGCAAGCACGGACCTGGTGAAGGTCCGCGACGGCCTGATGGACGTGAAGCACCTCCAGCAGATCGGCCCCGACGGGCTCGAGCAGTGGGCGCCCGTGCTGAAGGCCTCCTTCCCGCTCACGCCGGCCGACCTGGCCACCGTCACCGCCGCGTGGGGCGTGCCGACTCCGCCGGGGGCGGCCCCGGACGGCCTCTCCCTCGAGGCGCTCATGGAGCGCGTGGTCGGACCGACGCCGCAGCTGCGGGCGGTCGAGGTGCACAAGCACCGGGTGCGGCACACGATCGGCGGCTGCCTCGCCGAGGTCACCGGCGTACGCACCCGCCGGGCCGAGACACGCACGATCGCCATCGAGTCCGAGGACCCCTCACGTGTCCTCGCCGTGCTCGCCGAGGTCGGGCTGGCCGGGCGCCCCAACGTGAACTACGGGCGGGGCCTCGAATCGGTGGAGGGGATCGGGCCGGAGCGTGTCGCGATCGTCGACGTCGGGACGAACTCGGTGAAGCTCCACCTCGCCGAGCGGGACCCTGACGACGGCTGGCGCCGGCTCGTCGACCGCGCGGTCGTCACACGGCTGGGCGAGGGCCTGCGGGAGGCCGGCCGGATCGGCGAGCAGCCCCTGGCGAGGACCGTCGAGGCGATCGTGGGCATGGTCGAGGAGGCACGGGAGCACGAGGTGGACGCCATCGTGGCGGTGGGCACCGCGGGGCTGCGGGTCGCACCGAACGGCGACGAGCTCGTACGCCGGGTGCAGGAGCGGTGCGGCGTCACGGTGGAGATCATCTCGGGCGAGGACGAGGCGCGGCTGGCCTACCTCGCGGCGACCGCCGGGCTGGCGGCCGAGGGATCCCGGGTCGTGTTCGACACCGGGGGTGGCAGCTCGCAGTTCACGTTCGGCCACGGGGACCTGGTCGACGAGCGGTTCAGCGTCGAGGTCGGGGCCGCGCGCTTCACCGAGCAGTTCCGACTGGACGCAGTGGTCACGCCGGCGACCCTGGGTGTCGCGCTCGACGCGATCGCCGCCGACCTGGACCGCCTCGACGGGCGGCGCCCGCCCGACACGCTGCTCGGCATGGGCGGGGCCGTGACCAACCTCGCCGCGATCAGGCACGGCCTGGCGGCGTACGACCCCGACGTGGTGCAGGGCACCGTGCTCGACCGTGCGGAGATCGACCGCCAGATCGAGCTCTTCCGCACCCGGACCGCGGACGAGCGGCGCTCGATCGTCGGTCTCCAGCCCGCGCGCGCGGAGGTCGTGCTCGCGGGCGCCTGCATCGTCCGGACCGTGCTCGAGAAGCTCGGCAAGGACTCGTTGATCGTCAGCGACCGCGGCCTGCGCTACGGCGTGCTCGCCGAGCGGTTCCCGGCTGACGTCGCCCGAGAGAGGAAACGCCCATGACCACCGCACCCGCCCAGCTGCTGCCTGATCAGCTGGTGAGCATGATGGAGCTCGTCGGCCAGTCCGACAGCGTCGAGCTGAAGCTCACCGTGCCCTCCGGCTCCTACCGAGCCGCGACGAAGGCGCTGGCGATCGACCCGTTGGAGGCCCAGATCCGCCAGGTGTTCTTCTTCGACACGCCCGACCTCGCGCTCAACCGGGCCGGCGTCGTGGTGCGTGCGCGGCGCATCCAGGGCCGTGACAGCGACTCGACGGTCAAGCTCCGGCCGTTGACGCCCTCCGACGTGGACCCGGCGTTCCGCTCCTCCCCCCAGTTCAACGTCGAGGTCGACGCGATGCCCGGCGGGTACGTGTGCTCGGGGTCGATGAAGAACACGCTGCCTCCGACCGCCGTGCTCGCCTCCGTCGGCGGGGACCGGCCGCTGCGCAAGCTGTTCTCGAAGGAGCAACGGGCCTTCTACGCCGCCCATGCCCCGGAGGGGCTGTCGCTGGACGACCTGTCGGTGCTCGGCCCGATCCTGGTCCTCAAGCTCAAGGTGACTCCGAAGGACCTCGGGCAGCGCCTCGTCGCCGAGGTGTGGACCTATCCGGACGGCTCGCGGGTGGCGGAGCTCTCCACGAAGTCCACACCGGCCGACGCTTTGAAGGTCGCCCTCGCCGCCCGCTCCTACCTGGCGTCGTCCGGGATCCCGCTGAGCGGCGAGCAGCAGACGAAGACGAAGACCGCGCTGGAGTTCTTCGCCGCGGAGCTCTCCGCGGGCTGACAGTCTGCTCAGGTGACGAGTTTCGATGCCGTCGAGAGCGTGTGGTTCGAACGCCTGGGCACGCTCCGCAACGTCGTACGACAGCACGTGATCCGCGAGCAGCTGCGCGAGCACGCGGCCGAGGTCGGGACCGTCCTCGACGTCGGCTGCGGGCAGGGCACCCAGGCGATCGCGCTCGCCCGCCGCGGTCACCGGGTGACCGGGGTGGACCCCTCGACGGACCTCCTGGCGCAGATGGGCGAACAGGCCCGTGTCGAGGGCTGCACCGTGGAGGCGCTGCAGGGAAGGCTCGAAGATCTCGACGCGGTCGTCGACGACCGCACCTTCGACCTGGTCTGCGCCCACGGCCTCCTGATGTACCTCCCGGACGCCCCCGTCGCGCTGGCGGCGCTGGTCGCCCGGACGCGGCCCGGCGGCCTGCTGTCGTTCACCTTTCGCAACGGCGACGCACTGGCATACCGACCGGGGCTGAGAGGGCAGTGGCAGGCGGCCCTCGCCGCGTTCGATGCGAGTCGGTACGTCAACGAGCTCGGCGCGCAGGCCCACGCCCACCGGCTCGACGACGTGCTGGGATGGTGCGCGCGGCTCGATCTCCGGATCGAGAGGTGGTACGGCGTCCGCGTCCTCACCGACGGCCGTCCCGCCGACGAGCCGCCGGACCCCGAGACGCTCGCGGACTGCCTCGCCGCCGAGCTGGAGGCTGGCCGACGCGACCCGTACCGCAGGCTCGCCTCCCAGATCCACGTCATCGCCCGCCGCTGAGGCTGGGGTCCCGGGGCGGGGCGAGTTCGGCGAACGGCCTCATGCCGGTGCCGTCGGTGACGAATAATCAGCGTGACGCCGGCCACTCGGAGCCGCGCCATCCCTCTCGCCACCAGAGGATCCCCCGTGAATCTCCCCGTGAAGAAGCTGCTCGTCCTCGCCGCCGCCGCGCTCCTGGTCGCCTCGGGCGGCCTGCTCTCCCCCGCCTCGGCGCGCACGACCACGCTCTCCTGGCAGGGCTACCAGTGGGTGCCGCGCACGGCACCCGGCAACCCCGGTGCCCCCCAGCAGTGGTCGGCGGGCAACGTCTCGATCGACGACGCGGGTCGGCTCCACCTGGCCGTGACGCGCGACAAGAAGGGCCGCTACACGCAGGCCGAGCTCGACTCGGCGCGCAACGGGTGGGGCTACGGCACCTACCGGTGGCAGGTCGACACCGACGCGTCCGGGTTCGCGCCGGAGGTCGTGCTCGGGCTGTTCACCTACGGCCGCGACGCCGCCTACGGCCACCGCGAGATCGACATCGAGGCGTCCGGCTGGGGCACGACCCCGATCACCTGGGACTACACCACGTGGGCCGACGGCCACGACGCCGTCGCCCGTACGCCGGCCCCGGCCGGCCCGACCACGCAGGAGATCGACTGGGCCCCCGGCCGCATCACCTGGACGACGTACGACGCGAGCGGGAGCGTGTTCGCCTCCGCGACCGCGACCGGGGCCGACGTACCCGTGCCGTTGGACGAGAGCATCGGGATGAACCTGTGGGTCTGCGGCTGCGAGAGCGGCTGGAACCAGACCCCGGCGACCGAGGTCGTCATCAGCGGGTTCGACTTCACCCCGGCGGCTCCCTGAGCCGTCGGGCTGCCGTCACACGAGGTAGTCGCCCAGGGCCTCGAGCAGGCCCCGGCTGCCCACCTCGCGGTTCGGCCCGTCGGCCCAGAACCGGTCGAAGAAGACGCCGTCCTCGACGTGGGTGAACCGGGTCCCCTCATCGATCGGCTCGAACTCGAACGACGCCACCGACGTCGACATGTGCACGCCGTCGAGCCACATGTCGTACGTCGTGACGATGCGGACGTGCTCGACGATGTCGGTGTACGTCGCCTCGTACCGCGTGACCGGACCGTCGTGGAACTTGCCCTCGGCCACGTCGCGTCCGCCGGCGCGGAAGTCGAAGACCCACTCCCCGGGCTCGATGGCGTCGCCGGCGCCCCACCAGGCCAGCTTCTGCTGCTCGTCGGCGAACGCGTCCCAGACGCGCTCGACCGGGACCGGGTAGTCGCGGGTCAGGGTGAATCCCGCGCGGGCGAGTCGGCGTTCGATCGTCACGTGTCGCCCCTACCGCGCGAAGGTGACGTGGATCGTGCCGCTCTCGGCGACTTCCGAGGTCACCTTGTGGGTGAGCTCGAGGCCGCGCAGGTCGTCCCACACGCGGTTGCCGCGGCCGAGCAGGATCGGGGCGATGGCGACGTGCAGGTCGTCGACCAGGCCGGCGCGCAGGAAGTCGCGCGCGGTGCTGACGCCCCCGCCGACCCGCACGTCCAGGCCACCGGACGCCTCCGTGGCCTCGGCGAGCACGTCCTCGATCGCGGTGTTGCGGAAGTGGAACGTCGTCCCACCCTCCATCGGTATCGACGGACGCGGCGCCGTGTGGGTGAGGACGTAGACGGGAGTGCCGAACGGCGGCTCCTCGCCCCACCATCCCTTCCAGTCCAGGTCGTCGGGGTGGGAGTGGAAGCCGAACATCGCCGCCCCCATGATCTCGGCGCCGACGCCCTCGAAGTAGGCCGCGGCGTAGGAGTCGTCGACGCCGGTGGTGCCGTCGCCGCTGGTGTCGCGGAAGACTCGCTGCCGGAACGTGCGGGTCGCGACGTACCCCGCCGTGAGGCGCTCCCAGTCCTCCCCCATCGGATTCTCCGGGGACTGGTCGGCCGAGACGTAGCCGTCCAGCGAGGCGAACATGGCGATGCGAACGCGGGTCATGTCAGTGTTCCTTCGTCGTGCGGATCAGGTGGATGCCGAGCCGGTCGGCCTGGCGTTCGGCCGGCGTGCGCTGCTCGCCGAGCCACAGGTGCAGGACGTCGAGGGCGCCGGGGTGCAGGCTCACGGTGCGGACGCGTCCGTGTTTCTGTGACGTGACGACGCCCGCGTCCTCGAGCACGCGCAGGTGCTGCATGAGCGAGGGCAACGCCATCGAGAACGGCGCGGCGAGCTCGGACACGACGGCTGGCGACTTCGCCAGCCGCTCCACGACGGCCCGGCGCGTCGGGTCCGCGAGTGCGCGGAGCACGGCGTCGAGCTCGTCGTGATACTTAGGCATGTGCCTAACTATTGACCGCCGGCCGCCGACACGTCAACCATCGAGTCGCCCCATTCGTCCGCGCGGCGGACCAGGGCTTCGGGCCGAGCCGCTAACCGCGGACGCGCGCGGGCGTCGTCGGCCGTTCGTCGGGCGCCTACTGCATGTAGCCCTCGACCTGGGCCTCCGGCTGCTCCCTCACCTGTGAGGCGTCCCTGCCGAACTCGCGAGCCGCCTGGCGCCGGCGGAGCAGGTCCCATGCCTGGTCGAGCTGTCGCTCGAGCTCCGCGAGACGTTCGGCGTGCGCCGGTGATGCGCCGGTCTCGCGAAGCTCGTGCTCCTCGTCGACCAGGTTGCTGATTCGCTGATGGAGATCGTCGTCTTGGCTCATGCCTCATTCTCAAACGGATCGAGTCGTCCGGTCCATGGAGGATGTCGTGCGCCGTCGGTCAAGATGGGCCCGTGCTCGGACTCGAGATGGTGGTCCTGCTGGGCGTCGCCCTGGTCCTGTGCGGCTCGCTCGCGCGCCGCTACCCGATCGCGCCCGCGATCCTGCTGGTGATCGCCGGCGCGCTGATCGGGCTCGTGCCCCGCCTGCAGCACGCGCAGCTGCCGCCGGAGGTCGTGCTGCTGCTGTTCCTGCCTGCGCTGCTCTACTGGGAGAGCCTGACGACCTCGTTGCGCGAGATCCGCAACAACCTGCGGGTCGTCGTCCTCACCAGCACCGTCCTGGTCGTCGCCACGGCGGCCGCGGTCGCGGCGGCGGCGCACGCGTTCGGACTGGAGTGGGGGCCTGCCTGGGTGCTCGGCGCGGCTCTCGCCCCGACCGACGCGACCGCGGTCGGCGTCCTGGCCCGCGACCTGCCACGGCGCACGGTGACCGTGCTGCGCGCCGAGAGCCTGGTCAACGACGGCACCGCGCTCGTGCTATACGGGCTGGCCGTCGGCGTGACCGTCGGCGAGCAGCACCTGACGGGCTGGCACGTGACCTGGCTGCTGGTGCTGGCGTACGGCGGCGGCGTGCTGGCCGGCGGGCTGATCGGCCTGGTCAGCTGGCAGGTACGCCGCCGCATGGACGACCCGATGCTCGAGTCGATCGCGATGCTGGTGACCCCTTTCGCGGCGTTCCTGCTCGCCGACACCATCCACGCGTCCGGAGTGCTGGCGGTCGTCTCCTGCGGGCTGTTCATGAGCCAGGTCACGCCGCGCATCACGGCCGCGGCCACGCGGCAGGTCGTCATCCCGTTCTGGGCGCTCTCGACGACGGTGCTCAGCAGTGCGCTCTTCGTGCTGGTCGGCCTCTCCGCGCAGTCCGCACTCCGTGACCTGACCAGCACCTCGCTGCTGCGGGCGCTGGCCGACACGCTGGTGGTGACTGCCGTGGTGATCGGGGTGCGGTGGGCGTGGACCTACACGACGCCGTACCTGATCCGGCTCGTCGACCGCCGCCCCGCGCAGCGGCTGCGCCGCATCGGTGCCCGCCAGCGGATGGTGAGTGCGGTGACAGGCTTCCGGGGCGCCGTCTCGCTCGCCGCCGTGCTGGCGGTGCCGCACACATTGGACTCGGGCGCGCCCTTCCCGGACCGGGACCTGATCGTGCTGATCACCTGCGGCGTGATCGTGCTGACCCTGCTGCAGGCGCTGCTGCTGCCGGCGGTGGTGCGGTTCGCGCGGCTGCCTGTCGACAACTCGGTCGCCGAGGAGATCCACCTCGCCGAGGTGTTCACACTCGACGAAGCCATCGACGCCATCGACGAGACGGCCGCCGAGCTCGGCAGCGGAGAGATGGTCGTCGAGCGGGTCCGGCACGAGCTGGGCAAGCAACGCCGGCTGCTCGCGGCCGCAGGGTCCGAGGGCGACCCGGTCGTGCAGCACGACGACCAGTACACGAGCCTCGTCCTCGCCCTCATCGCGCGCCGGCGCGAGGCGCTGCTCGAGCTGCGCGACGAGCAACGGATCGACGACATCGTGCTGCGACGGGTCCAGGCGGGGCTCGACGTCGAGGAAGTGCGCATCTCCCGGTCCAACCCGCTCGTCGAGTGAAGCGCCCCGGAGGCTTTACCTCACCCGGTGCGGGTGATCTGGACCAGGGCGAGGTCTTCCTAGCGTCGGATGATGCGATCCCTGGACTCGGCCTCGGACGGCCACGACACCGACGAGGCGCCCACAGCGCGGGCCGGACGCGCACGTTGGGCCGTGCTGCTCTCCGTGATCGCAGTCGTCGCTGCCGTTCTGGCACCGGCCCTGGCCGTCGGCGCCGTTCGCACCGCCGTTCCGTCCGTGCACGGTGCTACCGCCGTTCCGGTTCCCGGGGCCGGGGGCACGGCCGAACTCAACCCGGCCGACGAGTCGGGCCCGACCGACGCACCCACCCCGACCCCCGAGGCCACGGCCGAGCCTGATCCCGGCCCGTCGGACGGTCCGGCCCCGACGCAGAGCGCGGCGACGACGGAGAGTCCGACGACGACCGAGAGCCCGACCGCGACGGAGAGCCCGACCCCGAGCGCAGGAGCGACCCTGACGGACGGTCCGACACCCGTCGCCGAGCCGCTTCCGACGACCGAGCCCGCGGTCGTCGACGCGTCCGCAACCGGACCGTCCGTGACCACCCAGGACGCTGAGCCAGGCACGACGGGCGACCCGCGCGTCGCCGCGGTCAAGCAGGCGAAGGTGACCATCTGCCACCGGACGAACTCACGGACCAACCCTTACAACCAGATCGTCGTGTCCACGTCCTCGGCCATCAGCGGACACGCCTCGCACACCGGTCCGATCTTCGCCCCCGGCGTCGACGACTGGGGCGACATCATCGCCCCGATCCGCCCGGGACTCCCCCGGGGCCGCAACTGGCCCGCGGGCCGAGCGATCCTCGCCAACGGCTGCGAGGTCCCGCCGGACGTCGGCCCGCTCCCCGGCGCCACGATCGGCGGCCTCGCCTGCACCGGCACCGACCCCAGCGTGACGGTGACCGTCACGAACCGCGCCGACGCCACCGCGCCGGCGAGCTTCTCGATCCTGGTCAACGGGACCGTCGCGGAGACCGTCGGACCGGTCCCGCCGGGCGGCAGCCGGACCGTCGTCCTGTCCGCTCCACTGGCCGCCCTCGAGAACCAGACCTTCACGATCGAGGTGGTCTCCGGCGGCGAGGTCCTCACCAGCCGCGTGGTGACGGTGGACTGCGCGCCCGGGCCACCAGCGTTCGCGCTCGACGCGCACGTGGTGTGCGAGACCGGCTCGGCGCGGGGCAGCCTCACCGCGGTCAACAACGAAGCCCTCCCCATCGTCGTCTCGGCGACCGTCAACGGCACACCTGTCGGCCAGCCCGTCGTCGTGGCCCCCGACTCGTCCCAGACGATCAATCCGAGCCTCGCCGCCTTCGAGGACCAGACGGTCACCGTCGGAGTCCGCGTCGACGGTGTCGAGGTCGCCTCCTACACGGTCACCCCCGACTGTGTCGCCCCGCAGGCCGAGCCGCGAGTGCACGTCGCCGGGCGAGAGTGTCCCCCGCCCACGTCGACGATCACGCTGGCGAACGACGGCGACCCGGACTCACGCGTCGTGTTCGTCATCCGGGTCGACGGCCGGATCGTGCAGGTGAGCGCCCCGATCCACGGCGGCGACAGCACCACGATCGTCGCCGACCTGCGGAAGTACGAGGATCAGACCGTCACCATCGAGGTCCGGGCGAACCGCACCCTCCTGGGCACACGGACCATCCACGTCAACTGCCGCAAGCCTGGTCCCCGGCCCAGCCCAGGTCCCGGTTCCAGCCCGGGCTCCGGTTCCAGCCCGGGCTCCGGACCCGCACCAGCCCCGAGCACCGGCCCCGACCTCTCGGCCGATGAGGCACCTGCGAGCGCGCAGGGCGTCGCCGCCACCTCGGGCACGCTGGCGGACACGGGCAACCCCATCGCCGGGGCCACCCTGCCTGCGGCCTTGGGGCTGATCGCCGCCGGCGCGCTCCTGATCGTCGCTGGGACCCGGCGGGGCCACTGACCGGACCTCTGATCGGCCCGTCCGTGCGCATCGAGGGCCGTGATGACGAGCATCGGCAATCCCGTATGGGCAGCGCTCGATCGCCGTACCTACGCTCGCGTGACGCGCATCACGAAGCCCGCGCACCCGAAGCGCATCCGCGCGCCGTTGGAAGGGAAAGCAGTGATCTCTGATCGATTGATCGAGGAGAACAGCCTCGTGGTGGACGGCGGGAGGACGTCGGTCGACGTCCGAATCCCGTGGTACCGGGCCGTTCCGGCCTCCTGCATCGCGGACGTCTCCTTCACCGTCGACGGCCGCACCCCACCGGCGGGGTCAGTGCGAGTCGAGCTCAACGGGACCGAGCGCAGGCTTGACGAGTTCGCGGCGCTCGTCGAGGAGCAGTGGTTCCCGACCGATGCGCTGACGGTCTCGGGTGACCTCGAGGTGGAGTCCGGCACGGAGCACCTGGTCAGCGTGGAGCTCAAGCTCTTCATCCCCTACATCGTCACCGCGCACGGGGTCCTGATGATCGACGAACGCAAGGAGATGCGGATGACCGCCAACTCGGTGCGCCCGACGGAGGCCGTTCGATGAGCACGCTCGGACGGCCCATCCAGGGCGTGACGCTCTACAGCTTCACCCGCGCGTTCCACGGGCGCCGGTACGACCTCGAGCAGCTGATCCGCAAGGTCGCCGCCGACGGCATGGGCCCCGGGCTGGAGATCATCGGCTTCTCCAGCTTCCGCGGCTTCCCGCACCTCGACGACCACTTCGTGGGCTGGTTCCGCGACCTGGTCGAGGAGACCGGGCTCGTCCTGACGTCCTGCGCGGTCAACACCGACGTCGGCATCCGGCGGGACCGGCTGATGACGGACGACGAGCTGATCGACTACATGGAGCTGCAGATCGCCGCCGCCGCTCGTCTCGGGTTCCCGCTCGCGCGAGTCCAGATCTCGCTCACACCCGACGCGATGGAGCGGATGCTGCCGATCGCCGAGCGACTCGGCGTGACGTTGGCGATCGAGATCCACGCTCATCACCACGCACGGCACGAGCTCGTCCAGGCCCTGGTCGAGCGCTACGAGAAGCTCGCGTCCCCGCTGCTGGGGTTCGTCGCCGACTGGGGCACGACGACCTCGGGTCTGGCCCCGTCCATGGTCGAGGCGTACCGCCGCCGCGGCGCAACCGGCGAGTTCCTGACGGCCGCCGACCAGCTGTGGCGTGACTACCACCAGGCGGGGCCACCCGTTTCCGACGCTGAGCACGGAGGCCGCTTCGGCTCCTTCATCGAGCTGGCCGGGCGGCACGGGTCGCCGGAGCTCGGCATCGACCTCGCCATCAACGCCACCGGCCTCTTCGGACCTGCTCGCGTCGAGTCGTGGCGCGAGATCATGCCCTGGGTGCGACACGTCCACGGCAAGTTCTTCGGGATCGACGCGGCCGGCGAGGAGCCCTCCGTGCCGGTGCGAGACCTGGTCGCACTGCTCGTCGACGAGGGCTACCAGGGCGCCATCAGCAGCGAGTACGAAGGCTGGCACTGGAACTACTGGGACGACGCCTTCGACATCGTCGCCGGCGAACAGGCCCTCCAGCGCTCGGCGGCCGAAGCGGCGGGATCAGCGATGGTCATCGACGCCGCAGCCGCGCGGGCACAGCTCGCGAGCCACCTCGGTCGAGTCACGGCGACTCGGGGCTGACCGGCCCGGCCGTCCCTATGGTTCTGCGTGTGCCACCGAGCGACGACCTCGTCCGCGCTCCCAAACAGGCGCGGAGCCAGCAGTCGCTCGACCGTGCGCTCGACGCGACGCTGACCCTCCTCATCGAACGAGGATCCGGCGTCTTCACGCTCAAGGACGTGGCACGACTTGCCGGCGTCTCGACCGGTTCCATCTACGGTCGGGTCGCTGGCAAGGACGACCTGATCCGCGTCGCGCACGCTCGCGAGATGCGGCGGATCGATCTGGAGACCACGGCCGCCTTCGCCCGCGTGCCCCAGGGCGTGGCCGGGTTCGAGGATGCCGTACGCCTGGCGGTGCAGGCCCTCGCCGAGCTGCTCCAGCGCAACGCCCAGGTCCTGGCTCCGTTCATGCTGCTCGGGCGCGACGACCCGGTGATCTCCGAGCGCGGTGGCACGGCGCACCTGCGCATGCAGGAAGCCTTCATCGGGTCGCTCCAAGGTCGCACCGACGCACACGGCCGGGCTCAGTCCGAAGGCGCGTTGCGCTGGGCGTGCACCGTCGTGTGGAGCGTCCTCGCGCGCCAGCTCGGCCTCGGCAACGACCGTGAGGCGGCGGCTGACTACGAGCTGGACGAGGTCGTCACCCGGCTCACCGCGATGCTCGCGGCGTACCTGGTCCAAGGCTCCGAACCGACGTGACGCGCATCGCGTTCGTCGATGGGCCGCATCACCAATCAGAACTGCCGTTCTGATTTCTGGAGCCGCAGACTACGTGACGAGCGCCACGTCCGAAGAGGAGCACGTCATGACGCAAGAGCTGGTCGACCACCGCCTGCAGGTCGGCGACCGCGCACCGGTCATCGCACTGCCCGATGCGTCCGGGAACGTCGTCGAGATCGTGCCGGCCGACTCCGCCGCGACCGCCGTCGTCTTCACCTCCAACGGCTGTCCGTACGCCCTCGCCTGGCACGACCGCATCCAGGACGTCGCTCGCGACTACGCGGACCGCGGCGTCCAGGTCGTGCAGATCGTGCCGAACGACGCCGAGCTCCAGCCCCTCGACTCCCCCGCTGCCATGGCCGCGCGCGTCGAGCGTGGAGAGGTGGCCGGGACCTTCCTGCGCGACGACGACCAGACGGTCGCCCGTGCCTTCGGGGCGACCGCCACCCCTGACGTCTACGTCATCGACCGCCACGGCGTCGTGCGCTACCACGGCGCCCCCGACGCCGACTACGACGATCCCGCCCAGCGCGCGATCTGGTTGCGCGACGCGATCGAGGATCTGCTCGCCGACAAGGACGTCACGCGACCGTCCACCTCGCCCGCAGGTTGCTCGGTCAAGTGGCGCCTCGACCTGCAGTGGTGGGCCGGATGCCCGAGCCACGACCGCGCCCGGGAGATGGTGCTCGAGGTCCTGGACCGGATGGGTCGCCACGACGTGCGTGTCCAGCCCGTCGAGGTCACCAGCCCCGCCCAGGCCGCCGCTCTCGACTTCGTCGGCTCGCCCTCGTTCGTCATCGGCGGCGCCGATCTCTTCGCCGACAGGGGCGCACCCACGGCGTTGACCTGCCGCACCTACCGCCTGGAAGACGGCCGCTTCAGCCCGCTCCCCTCGATCGAGGAGCTCGAGAAGCGCATGCGGGCCGCCCTGGTCCGCCCCTGGGAGCTGCCCGGCTGGGTCGACTTCCGCAAGCAGCAATAGCCCACGACCGTCGGCCGAGACCACCCGATCGCAGGAGCACACCGAACACCATGACCCGGAAGATCCCCACCCACGTCGACGTCGCGATCGTCGGCAGCGGCCCGAGCGGAGCCACGTACGCCCGGGTCCTGACCGAGCTGCGTCCCGACCTCGAGCTCGCGACCTTCGAGGTCGGACCCGTCGTCAGCGACCCGCCGGGCTCTCACGTGAAGAACATCGTCGACGCCGACGAGCGCAGCGCCGCCCAGCACGCCTCCGAGGGTCCGTCAGCCGGGGACATCTCGGACGGTCGCCTGCGCCGGCCGGGCACCTTCCTCCTGCCCGAAGGCTTCCAGCAGGACGGCGAGGACGGCATCCCGTCGGCGGCCATGTCGAGCAACGTGGGCGGGATGGCGGCTCACTGGACCTGCGCGTGCCCCCGTCCCGGCGACAGCGAGCGGATCGACTTCATCGACGAGCTCGACGACCTGCTCACCGAGGCCGAGCGCCTGCTGTGCGTCTCCCGGCACGCCTTCGACGGCGCTCCCTTCGCCGACGAGGTACGCCGCCGGCTCGGGGGTGAGTTCGACCCGATCCGCTCCCCCGGCCGAGAGGTCCAGCCCATGCCGCTGGCCGTCCAGGTCGACGGCGAGGGTCGCGTGACGTGGTCCGGGTCGGACGTCGTCTTCGGGGACGAGACCCGCGCCAACCCGCGACACCAGCTGGTCCCCGAGGCGCTCGTGCGACGTCTGATCATCGAGGACGGCCGCGCGACCGGCATCGAGGTCGTCGACCTCACGGACCGCTCGGTCCACGTGGTCACCGCCGGCGAGGTGGTCGTCGCCGCCGACAGCCTGCGTACACCGCAGCTGCTGTGGGCCTCCGGCGTCCGCCCGCACGCTCTCGGTCGCTACCTCAACGACCAGCCGCAGGTCATCCACGCCGTGCGCCTGCGCGACGTGGCCGACGCCGCCGTCGCGGACGTGGACCCCCGCGGGAGGTCGGTGATCGTGGGCCAGAGCGGTGTGAGCTGGGTCCCGTTCACCGACGAGGAGCCCTTCCACGGACAGGTCATGCAGCTCGACGCGTCGCCCGTGCCGCTCGCCCCCGGCGACGTGCCGCAGCCGGGCACCATCGTCGGCCTCGGCTGGTTCTGCGCCAAGGACCTCCAGGCCGACGACCGCGTGGAGTTCGACGACACCGCCACCGACGGCTACGGACTGCCGGCCATGCGCTTGCACTACCGGCTGACGGACACTGACCGAGCCTCGCTCGCAGCCGCGCGCCAGGCGGTCCAGCGGGCCGCACGCGCTCTGGGTGAGCCGCTCGACCCGGAGCCGCGAACGCTCCCGGGCGGGGCGTCCCTGCACTACCAAGGAACCGTGCGCATGGGCGCCGCCGACGACGGCACCAGCGTCTGCGACCAGTACAGCCGCGTCTGGGGTGTCGACGGGCTGCGGGTCGCCGGCAACGGCGTGATCCCGACGTCGACCGCCTGCAACCCGACCCTCACCTCGGTCGCCCTCGCGGTCGCCGGCGCGCGCCACATCGCCGAGACGGTGTCGACCACCGCGATCCAGGAGGCACTCGCATGACCACCGACCGACCCACCCTCGGCATCGCCATGATCGGCCACGCCTTCATGGGCGCCGCGCACTCCCAGGCATGGCGCAGTGCGGCACGCTTCTTCGACCTTCCCGCCGAGCCCGTCATGCAGGTCGTCGCCGGACGTGACGCTGCGCGTGCCGCAGAGGCGGCCGCCCGGCTCGGGTGGCGCGAGAGCACCGACGACTGGCGCACAGTCCTCCACCGCGACGACATCGACATCGTCGACATCTGCACCCCGGGCGACAGCCACGCCGAGATCGCGATCGCCGCCCTCGCGGCGGGCAAGCACGTCCTGTGCGAGAAGCCGCTCGCCAACTCGGTCGCCGAGGCCGAGCAGATGACCGCGGCGGCTGAGAGCGCCTACGGCCAGGGAGCCCGGGCCATGGTCGGGTTCACGTACCGCCGGGTGCCTGCCGTGGCGCTGGCGCGGAAGCTGGTCGACGAGGGCCGGATCGGGCAGATCCGTCACGTACGAGCGCAGTACCTCCAGGACTGGATCGCCGACCCCGACGCCCCGTTCAGCTGGCGGCTCGACAAGGCCAGGGCGGGCAGCGGCGCGCTGGGCGACATCGGCGCCCACATCATCGACCTCACCCAGCACATCACGGGTAGCAGGATCGAGGAGGTCTCCGGACGACTGGAGACGTTCGTCAAGGAGCGCCCTGTCGCCGCGGCCGACGGCTCCGGCGGCCTCGGTGGCGGCGCCGCCGGAAGTGAGCGTCGCCATGTCACCGTCGACGACGCTGCCTCCTTCCTGGCCGGCTTCGCCGGGGGCGCGATGGGCGTCTTCGAGGCGACCCGCTTCGCGACCGGCCGCAAGAACGCCATCCGCATCGAGGTCAACGGCTCCGACGGCAGCATCGCCTTCGACTTCGAGGACATGAACGTCCTGGAGTTCTACGACGCCGGCGAGCCGTCCCAGACCGCAGGGTTCCGGCGGATCCTCGTGACCGAGCCCGAGCACCCCTATGTCGGTGCCTGGTGGCCCGCCGGCCACGGCCTCGGCTACGAGCACGGCTTCACCCATCAGGTCGTCGACCTGGTCACGGCGATCGGCGCCGGTGAGCAGCCACGACCTTCCTTCGCGGACGGCCTCCAGGTCCAGCGCGTGCTCGACGCGGTCGAGCACAGCTCCCAGACCCGCAGCTGGCAGTCCGTCCCGGACTGACCGCCGCTCCAGTCATCCACCGCACACGCCACACCCGTGGAAAGGAACGTCATGACCCGACCGATCACCCTCTTCACCGGCCAGTGGGCCGACCTCCCGTTCGAGGAGGTCGCACGGCTCGCCTCCGAGTGGGGGTACGACGGCCTCGAGATCGCCTGCTGGGGCGACCACCTCGACCCCTGGCAGGCCGCCGAGGACGACTCCTACGTGAAGGCCAAGCTCGACCTCCTCGAGAAGTACGGCCTGAAGGTCTACGCGATCTCCAACCACCTCAAGGGCCAGGCCGTCTGCGACGACCCGATCGACGGCCGGCACCAGGCGATCCTGCCCTCACGGATCTGGGGCGACGGTGACGCGGAGGGCGTACGGCAGCGGGCCGCCGAGGAGATGAAGATGACCGCGCGCGCCGCTCAGCGGCTCGGCGTCGACACCGTGATCGGCTTCACCGGCTCCTCGATCTGGAAGTACGTCGCGATGTTCCCGCCGGCCACCGAGGAGATGGTCGCGGCCGGCTACCGCGACTTCGCCGACCGCTGGAACCCGATCCTGGACGTGTTCGACGAGTGCGGCGTGCGGTTCGCGCACGAGGTCCACCCCTCCGAGATCGCCTACGACTACTGGACCACCGTCGCGACGATGGAGGCGATCGGGCACCGGCCGGCGTTCGGTCTCAACTGGGACCCCTCGCACTTCGTCTGGCAGGACCTCGACCCGGTCGGCTTCCTGTGGGACTTCAAGGACCGGATCTACCACGTCGACTGCAAGGACGCGAAGCGCCAGGTCGGCAACGGCCGCAACGGCCGGCTGGGGTCGCACCTGCCCTGGGCCGACCCGCGCCGCGGCTGGGACTTCGTCTCCACCGGTCACGGCGACGTGCCGTGGGAGCAGTGCTTCCGGATGCTCAACACGATCGGCTACTCCGGCCCGATCTCCGTCGAGTGGGAGGACGCCGGGATGGACCGCCTCGTCGGCGCCCCCGAGGCGTTGGAGTTCGTCCGCCGGCTCGCCTTCGATGCCCCCTCGGCCGCGTTCGACGCCGCCTTCTCGACCCAGGAGTGACGATGTTCCTGACCATCCGCAACGCGGCCGCGACGGCCCAGATCGACGAGCGCCAGATGGCGGTGCTGGCCATGGGCGCGTGCCCGCAGGCAGGACTCGCCGCACTCGGCCACCTCCTGGGCCAGATCGTCCAGGTGCTCCTGCGTGATCGCCGGGAGATGCGGTCCTGGCTCTCGCAGCCCACGACGGAGATCGCATGAGCAGCCGGCAGCCCAGGGTCGTAGTCGTCGGGTCGGGACCGACCGGTGCGACGTACGCCCGGCGACTCCTCGAGCGCACCACCGGCGTCTCGGTGCTCATGGTCGAGGCAGGCCCGGCGCTGACCGACCCGCTCGGCATGAACGTCCGCAACATCGCCGACCCCGCGGAGCAGGCCGCCGCCAAGCAGGCGTCGCAGGGCCCCGCGTCCGGCCGCGCCGGAGTCCGTGGCATCCCGACCGGGGCCGTCATGGACGGGACGGTCACCGCTCGGCAGGGCACGCACCTTGTCGGACGCGCTGCCGAAGGGAGCAGGGGCATGCCGGCCGCCGCCGCGGCGACCTGCGTCGGCGGGCAGGGTGCGCACTGGACGTGTGCGACGCCACGGCCGGTCGGCAGTGAGCGGATCCCCTTCCTCGAGGACGACCTCGACGGTCTCCTCGACGAGGCCGAGCGGCTCCTGCACACCACGCACGAGGCGTTCAGCGGCGCCCCGCAGGCGACCACCCTGCTCGGCCTCGTGCGCGACGAGTTCGCCGACGACGGGCTGCTGGTCCAACCGCTGCCGGTCGCAGGAGACCCGCAGGTCGACGGCTCGATGCGCTGGTCAGGGACCGACGTCGTGCTCGCGGACCTGGCGTCGCCGGGCGCGCACAGCGACCGGTTCGAGCTGCGCACCGAGACGCTCGCCGTACGGTTGCTCGTCGAGGACGGAGGCGTCGTCGGTGTCGTGCTCCGCGACCTGGCCAGCGGCACGGAGACCGAGGAGCGCGCCGACGAGGTCGTCGTCGCCGCCGACGCCCTGCGGACTCCGCAGCTGCTGTGGGCCTCCGGCATCCGCCCCGACGCCCTCGGTCGCTACCTGACCGAGCACCCGCTGATCTTCGGCGTGGTGGCCGTCAAGGACGGTCTCCTCCCGCCTCTCGACCCCGGCGACGCCCCGGTGGACCCGGTCCGCGTCGTGGTCGGCGTCCGCTTCGATGAGGATCGTCACCCGTTCCACGCGCAGATGCTCTACAGCCCCGTGTGCCCGATCCCGCTCCCGCCCGACAGCCCGTACGCCGGCAACGCGGCCGGCTACGTCGGGATGGGCTGGGGCGTCCGGAAGTGGCCACGCCCCGAGGACCGGCTGCACTTCGACGACGCCGAGCGCGACGAGAACGGTCTGCCGGGCATCCGCATCGCCTACGAGGTGACCGACCGGGAGGAGGCCCAGCTCGAGCAGGCGCGGGCGTTCCAGGCCCGGGCCGCGGCCGCGCTCGGGAGCTTCATCGACGGCATGCCCGTCGTGATGCCGCCCGGAAGCTCCCTGCACTACATGGGCACGGTCCGGATGGGGCCAGAGAACGACGGGACCAGCGTCTGCGACTCCTACTCGAGGGTCTGGGACGTCCCCGGACTCGTGCTCGCCGGCAACGGGCTGATCCCGACCGCGAACTCCTGCAATCCCACCCTGACCAGCGTGGCTCTCGCCGTCCGAGGCGCCGACGCGCTGGCCGAACGACTCTCCGGCTGACGGTCCGAGACCGGCCCGAACCCGTAGACCTGACACCGCCCACGAGAAAGAGGCACCCGATGACCACCGTCGACGACACCAGCCTGATCCAGCGCCTGGCCGAGCTCGAGGAGCGCGTCAGCGCGGCCGAGCTGGCGGCCACGCGCGCAGGCGACCGCGGCGCAGTCGAGAACGTGTTCAACCGCTACATGCACTACCACAACGCCTACGAGGACGAGCGGATCATCTCCGAGCTCTGGGCCAAGCCCGGCACGGAGGGGATCCGGTCGCGCTACAACAACGTCGGCGAGTACTCGACGTACGAGTCGGTGACGGCGTACCACCGGGGCCGGCCCCGGCCCATCGGGAAGCTGCTGTTCCACTACACGACGACGCCCGTCGTCGAGGTGTCCGCCGACGGCACGACCGCCAAGGGCATCTGGATCATGGCCGGCCTCGAGTCCGGTCTGATGGACCCCGAGATCGCGAAGGAGGCCCCCGACTACGTCTTCTCCGGCGGCGAGGTCGACGGCAAGCCCGTGTGGGCCCACTGGGTCTGGTGCAAGTACGGCGTCGACTTCATCAAGCAGGGCGGCGAGTGGCGGATCTGGCACTTCCGCTGCTACGAGGTCGCGCGCGCCCCGTTCAACCGGGACTGGATCAGCTTCGCAGCCGACAACCAGCACAGCCACGACTCGCAGCTCGCCTGGTTCGGCGACGACGGCAAGCCGGTCTTCCTTCCGCCCGTCGACGGACCGATCGTCACGAAGAAGTACATGCCGTACGCCAACGACACGGCCCAGGCGCTCGACCCCGAGCCGCCGGCGCCGTACGGCACGTTCGAGGACACGTTCCGATGAGCGCGCCGCGATCCCTGTCGGTCAACCTCGAGTACATGTTCACCGACGCCGGGGACGACCTCGCCTCCCGCGTGCGGGCGGCTGCCGCAGCCGGCTTCGACAAGGCAGAGATCTTCTGGACCCACGACAAGGACCTGGACGCCCTCGCCGGCGCGCTCGACGAGACCGGCGTCCGGCTCTGGACCGTGCTCGTGGACCCGCGCACGACCCGGCTCGTGCTGAAGGAGACCCACGACGGGTTCCTGGAGGACGTACGACGGACCGTCGACGACGCCGTACGGCTCGGCTGTCCGCACGTCGTCATCGGGTCGGGACCCGCGGTGCCCTACCTGAAGCGACCGGTCCAGATCGGGATCATGACCGAGGCGGTCGCCCGCGCGGCGGAGATCGCCGACGACGCGGACGTCACCCTGCTCATCGAGGCCGTCAACACGCGGATGGACCACCCCGGGGTGCTGACCAGTCAGACCCAGGACTCGGTCGCCGTCGTCCGCGGCGTCGACTCCCCGCGCGTCCGGGTGCTCTACGACCTCTACCACTCGGTCGTCGAGGGCGAGGACCCCGAGATCGTGCTGCCCCAGGTCGTCGACCTGGTCGCCCACGTCCAGATCGCCGACGCCCCCGGGCGCGGCGAACCCGGCAGCGGCGACATCGACTGGCCGGCTTCCTTCGCGCTGCTCGACCAGGTCGGCTACACCGGCGCCGTCGGCATCGAGTGCTACCCGACGGTCCCCTCGACCGCCGACGCGCTCGGCTACGTGCAGCGGGTGGCAACGGGCACGGAGGTGGCCGCCTCATGACGCAGCTGCAGTCCGCCGAGAGGCGGATCAAATGGAGCTACATGGACCACTGGCGCAGCAACGGACCGGCGGGACCGGTCGACCAGTGGCACACGGTCAAGACGATGTCCGCCTTCCTCAAGCAGATCAAGGCGACCGGCTTCGACGCGATCGACACCTTCGACTTCCGGATCTGGCAGATGTACGGCACGTACGGCGGCCCCGCCAAGTACCAGGAGATGGTCCAGGACCACGGCCTGGAGCGGATCGTCAACACGTTCCACGCGGCCGACTACGACACCCGCACCTACGCGCCGCACCTCCCGGAGACCCACGAGAACATCCTCGAGGACTTCCGGGTGACGATGGGGCGCTGGTCGGAGATCGAGCTCGACAACATCATCGTGATGCCGGCGACGCTCTACTACGACATGGAGCCGGTCACCGAGGACAAGCTCAAGCACACCGCCGACCTGTGGAACAAGGTCGGAGAGATCACCGCCGGGTACGGCGTGCGACTGACCTGCCACCACGAGTTCTTCTGCGGCATCCAGAGCGAGCAGGACATCGACGCGTTCTACTCGTTCACAGATCCGGAGTACGTCTCGCTGTTCGTCGACACCGCGCAGCACTGCATCGCCGGGCTCGACCCCGTGGCGCTGTACAACCGGCACGCACACCGCGTCAGCGGCTTCCACTTCAAGGACACCCGCAACGTCGCGACCGGGGACGATCACCGGCACCGACCCGACTCCGAGATCATGGCGCCCACCACGGGCAAGTGGTTCTACGAGATGGGGACGTCGCACGGCCTGGTCGACTTCGAGGCGATGATGACGGCCGTCCGGGACAACGCCTACGAAGGCTGGATCTCCGTCGAGCACGACAAGGCCAACAAGGAGGGCGGCGACTACTCCGAGAGCACTGCGATCTCACGGTGGTACGCCGCCAACGTCCTGGAACGGATCTACTCATGAGCGGCATCACCTGGGCCTACGCCATCAACCAGTGGAAGCCTCAGTTCGACGACTTCGTCCGTCGCGAGCAGCACGAACGCGCTCTCAAGACGATGTCGATCGCGGGCTTCCGCGGCGTCGAGCTCACCACCGGGACCGGCCGCTGGGAGCCCCTGGGCAACCCGGAGCAGCTCGTCGCGAACTTCGGCTCGCTGGCCGGCTTCCGGAGCTTCCTGGACGACTGCGCGATCGACCGCGTCAGCAGCTGGTTCTGGAACTCCCAGGAGCGGTCCATGGAGCACCTGACCGGCCCGCTCTCCCCACTGCAGGAGACCGACCTCCCCGTCATGGTCGAGCGGGCGGGCTGGTACGCGGAGGCGCTCGCCGAGCTGGGTGGCTCCGTGCTCGTGGTGCGGCCAACGCCGGACGCGGGCGACGTGCCCCCGCTCGACGACGACGCGATCGGCCGTCTCGCCACCTGCTGGCAGGCGGTCGGGCGAAGGACGGCGGAGCACGGCATCCGTACGGCGCTCCACGTCGACTTCCTCTCCGGTCTGCGCCGCGGGGACGCCCTCGACAGGCTTCTCGACCGAACCGACCCGGACCTCGTCGGTCTCGCGGTCGACACCGGTGAGCTTGCCGTGGCGGGCATCGACCCCGTGGGACTCATCAGGACCCACGCCGCCCGTGTCCAGCACGTCCAGCTCAAGGACGCGCTCGCGGTCGACGTGGCCGAGGAGTACCTCCAGCCCCACGCGCACTGGACGGTCCGCGTCCAGGG
The DNA here is from genome assembly GCF_039530925.1 of Nocardioides panacihumi. Lineage (NCBI taxonomy): Bacteria > Bacillati > Actinomycetota > Actinomycetes > Propionibacteriales > Nocardioidaceae > Nocardioides > Nocardioides panacihumi. The sequence continues at coordinate 794,716 of NZ_BAAAPB010000002.1, forward strand.
CGGTGCCCAGGAGGTGCCCCGCTGGTTCGCGGAGCCCGGCGCCGAGGGCGGGCTCGTGGACGCGACAGGCGTCGTACGCGCCCTGGTCGACATCGACTACGCCGGTTGGGTCGTCGTCGAGAGCGATCCGAGCCCCCACCCCGCCGAGAGTGCGCTCCTCGCCGGCTACCTCGTCCAGCGCGAGCTCGACCCCATCGCCACCGGCAGCGCGGCTACGGCCGGCGCGTGAACCGACTCGCTGAACCCCACTCGAACTGAAAGGCACGACCGTGTACCAGCTCTCTCCGAACATCGACATCCTGTTCACCGAGGCGGGAGAGCACCCTGAGCGGGTGCGAGCCGCTGCAGCCGCCGGGTTCGACGCCGTCGAGATGTGGGGCACCTCCGCCGTCGACGTCGGCGCACTCGCGGCGGCTCTGGAGGAGACAGGCGTTTCCCTCACGTCGGTGCTGGCGGAGCCGCGGACCAACTTCGCGTTGCCCTGGGAGACCATGGACGCGTTCCACGAGGGTCTGGACTCCGGCGTCGCGAACGCTCAGCGCCTCGGCTGCCCGCGCATCGTGCTGGGCTCCGGCGTGGGGTTCCCGGGTCAGAAGCGGAGCCAGAACCTCGACCGCCTCGCCGAGATCTTCTCGGAGGCCGTCAGGAGGACCGAGGGCTCGGGCGTGAAGCTCATCCTCGAGCCGGTCAACACCCGGGTCGACCACCCCGGCGCGCTCACCGACCGGACCATCGACGCTGTCGCCGTCGCCCGAGCCGTCGACTCCGACTCCTTCGGGATCCTCTACGACATGTACCACTCGATCACGATGGGCGAGGACCCCGCTGTCGAGCTCGCGAACGCTGCAGGCCTGGTCGACTACGTGCAGATCGCCGACGTCCCCGGGCGCGGCGAGCCGGGCAGCGGCTCCCTCGACTGGGCGGCACAGCTCGCCGTACTGCGCGCGTCCGGCTACACCGGCCCGCTCGGACTCGAGTACTTCCCGACGATCTCGTCGGCGGAGTCCGTCAAGCACATCCGCGAGGTCGCTGCCAGCGCCTGAGGGGTGTCGTCGGAGGGCGGGGGTCGCACCAGCGGCCCCCGCCCTCCGCGTCTGATCAGGTGATCTCGATCCCCGCCTCGACGACGATGTCGCGCAGCCACCGGTGGGCAGGGTCGACCTCGTACATCGGGTGCCACCACATGGTCTCGACCAGCGGATCGGCGTCGAACGGCACGGGCAGCACGCGTACGCCGCCCGACCGGGCGAGCAGCTCCCCGAGCCGCTTCTGCACCAACGCCACGCGGTCGGTGCCGGAGATCAACGCACCCAGGGTCAGGAAGTTCTCCGTGACGACCTCGGTGTGAGGCTCCAGGCCCTGCATCCGCAGCTGCTGGACCGCGGTCGTGAAGGCGGTCCGCTGGTTGAAGGTGAGCACCCAGGGCATCTCGGCGAGGTCCTCGACGGTGAGACGATCCGTCACCTTGGTGTTGTCCGCGCTGACGACGCAGGCCCAGTCGTCCTCGTAGATGTCGCGATGCTTGAGGTCGGTGAGGAAGCCGTGCGGCATGACGATCAGGTCGTGCGTGCGCATGGACTCAGGCGCGGCATCGACCAGGGTCGGGGTCAGACCGTAGACGTAGAGCTTCGACTTCGGCGACCGTTCGCGCACGCGACGAGCGATCGCGGGACCCAGGGCGGCCGTGCAGTAGTCGGACATGACGATCGAGAAGTCCCGAACACTCGTCATCGGGTCGAACTCGCCCTCGCGCACGAAGACGCGCTCGGTCGCACGGAGCGCGGTGCGGGTCGGCTCGAGAAGCTCCTTGGCCAGTGGCGTCGCCTCGTACGAGTTGCCCACGCGCGTCAGCAGCTCGTCGCCGAAGTGCCGTCGCAGCTTGGCCAGCGAGGCGCTCATCGCCGGCTGACTCAGCCCGAGTCGGGCCGCTGCCTTGGTGACGCTCTGCTCTTCGAGGATGGCGTCGAGGGCGCGCAGCAGATTGAGGTCGACCTCGCGAACCACCGGCGCTACTTCCCTTCATGTGCACATCGGCCCTACCGATGCGGGGCATCGGTGCTCTCGGCTTCCCCCAATCGTGGCGGGTCGGAGAAAGTGATGCAAGGCACACGAAGTGTCGTCGGAGAGGCGCGGAGGAAGCAAGTTGTCACGACACGAGACACCTGCCCGCAAGGGGGTCGCCCAGCGCAGGGTCGCCATCCTCGGTCCGCAACATCCGAACGTGCTTGCGCTCGTCCAGGAGTCCGGCGAGACGATCGCGCACGACTTCCGTGAGGCGGAGATCGTCCACCTCACCGTCCACGAGTCCGAGACCGCCGATGCCCTCGCGGACGCCCTCGGGACGGCGCGCGTCGTGGTCATGCACCAGCTGCCGACCAGCCTCGAGGTCGCCGACCTCGACGACCTCGCGGCCCAGGCCGAGGCAGCGGGCACCGTGGTCGCCGTCCCCTTCGTCCACCGCTACTACCCGATGGTGCGTCTCGCGCGCCGCCGTGTCCGCAGCGCCACACCCGGACCGCTCCACATGCTCCACGGTTGGGCGACGCCGGACGCCGTGTCCGCGTGGTGCGACCTGCTCGAGTTCATCACGAGCCACCGGGTGCAGCGCCTCGTGACCACCACGGTGGCGGCGACCTCCGTGCACTCCGCTGACGGCCGCGCCGACACCCCGGGCGCTCTCGGCATGCTGTTCGAGACCGACCGAGGCGCCGCCGGCACCCTCGCCGTCAGCCAGACCCGACCGGTCGAAGGGGGCACGCTCCTTCTCGCCCTCGACGGCGTCGAGGAGTCGATCGTCTTCCACGAAGGGCGGCCGGAGGTGCTCGACGTCATGGGACTGCGCGCCACCCAGCGGTTCCAGCGCGGCGTCGGTGCCGATGTCTCGCGCTACTCGACGCAGCCCGCCGGATACCCGCAGGGCTACCGGGACTGCTGGACGTCGTTCGTCGCCGACGCACACTCCGCGGCCGATGGCAGGGCGCCCGACGGCTTGCCCACCCTCGCAGATCTCGTCCGCGCCGCCCGACTCGCGGCAGCGATCCGCGAGTCCGTCCAGTCAGCGACCTGGGCTGAGGTCGACCCTGACTCCGAGCTCGACCCACTCAACATCACGGAAGGAAAGACAGCGTGACACTCGAAGCACAGGTGCTCGGCGACAAGGCCGTCCGGGCGGCGGACGGCGGGTACGAGGTGGACCTCCACCTCGCCTGGTACCGCTCCCTGCCCTTGTCCTGCCTCGAGGGCATCGACCTCTCGATCGACGACGTCTCGATCTCCCGCTCTGCTCTCAGTGTCAACGTCGACGGGAAGGATCTCAGCCTCGACGACCTGCCCGACCTGGACGACGAGTGGTGGTTCGTCCAGGACGCTCTGACCGTCCGTGTCGCGGCTGAGGAGCCTCGGCCCCAGGGCGCCGAGGTCGACGTCGACGTCACCCTCGCCACCCGCATCCCGTACATCATCATCGGCCCGGAGACGGCGCTGGTGCAGCGGACCCACGTGGTCAAGAAGGTGGTCGTGCAGTGAGCATCATGTTGGGCAACACGCTCTACTCGATGACCAACGAGTGGCTCGCCGGCCAGTACGACCTCGGCAGCCTGATCGACGAGGTCGGCAAGCGCGGACTCGGCCCCGGCATCGAGATCATCGGGTTCCAGAGCCTGCGCGGCTTCCCGAACCGAGTCTCCGACGAGGAGATCAAGACGCTGCGGGACGCGATCGATCGCAACGGTCTCGTGCCGACGTCGCTCGCATCGAACGCAGACATCGCGTTGCGTGCGGACCAGTGGATGGACGCCGACCGCAGTGTCGAGTACATGCGCCCGCAGATCGAGCTCGCCGAGCGGCTGGGCTTCCCGGTCGTCCGCACCCAGATCGGGCTCACCCCCGAGGTCCTGGAGAAGGTCGAGCCGATCGCGGCCAAGGCCGGCGTCAAGCTCGGCATGGAGGTGCACGCACCGGAAGGCCCGAACACGCCGAAGGTGATCGCCACCCGCGAGGCGTACGACCGGATCGGGTCGGAGTACCTCGGCTTCGTGCCGGACTTCAGCAGCTGCATGCGGGCGATCCCCGTCGGGATGCTCGACAAGCTGCGCCGTGACGGGCTGTCCGAGGCCGGCATCGAGTCGCTCAAGCGAGCCTGGGAAGCACCCGGCGCACCGTTCCAGCGGTACGGACGGTTCGCCGCCGAGTGCGGCGAGCTCGGCGAGCCCGAGCTCCCGGTCGGGTTCGCGCGACTGGTGTTCACGATGTTCGGCCGCGAGAACCTCGAGGACTGGCGCGACGTGCTGCCCCAGGTGGTGCACATCCACGGCAAGTTCTACGACGTCGACGATGACCTCACCTCGCCCTCGATCGACTACGAGTCGATCATGAAGGTGTTCTCCGAGCTCGACCGGACGGTCTCCATGTCGAGCGAATGGGAGGGTCACGCCTACCTGGACGCCGACGAGGAGAGCGCATTCGACATGGTGGCCAAGCACCACGCGATGTGCAGCCGATTCCTCGGCGAAGGTGGCGTCGCCAGGGTCTGACGACGCCCTCGATCTGGGCTCGCTGCAGCGGTTTCCGCACTGTTCGCACGGTGCGGGAGCCGCTGCTGCCATTTGCCGGGTCGAGCCGACGTGGCGGCGCTCACACACATCGACAGCGGTGATGACGCGGATAGAAAGACGCCGATTCCCCGGTCTCTGGCCCTTTGCGACAGTGGCGGAGTTCACACCACAGTCAGTCCGCTTCGGGGCGGTGACGACGAGCCAGAAAGAATCGCTATGACCAGAAGCACGAGGCTCCGCCTGTCGGCGATGGCCGTCCTGCCCGTCCTGGGTGCCGGCCTGCTCGCCGGCTGTGGCTCCAGCGACAGCTCCAACAAGAGCGGCTCCGAGCCGCAGACGATCACCTTCTCGTACCAGATCGCCAACCCGAACGCGAAGAGCGTCTTCGCGACGCTGTCCCAGCAGTACGAGAAGGCGCACCCGGGCGTCACCATCAAGACCAACCCGATCGCGCTCAACACCTACGGGAGCACGCTGACCACCCAGCTTCAGGCCGGCAACGGTCCGGACGTGTTCTTCGTGAACGCCGGCAGCGGTCAGGCCGGGTCGGTGACCGAGCTCGCCCAGGCCGGCAAGCTGCTCGACCTGACCGGCAAGGTCAACGCCGACGTCGTTCCCGACAACGCGAAGGACCTCTTCTACTCCAAGGACAAGCTCGTCGCGATCCCGCCCTACCTGGCACCGACGGGCCTCATCTACAGCCCCGCCGCCGCCAAGGACGCGGGCGTCACGGTTGACGCGACCTCGACGCTCGACGACGTGATCGCGCAGTGCAAGGCCGCTCAGGACAAGGGCAAGGCGATCTTCGGCCTCGCCGGCGCCATGTCGCCCAACACGGCCATCTTCACCTCGGCCCTGGCCGCCGACACCGTCTACGGCCCTGAGCCCGACTGGAACCAGAAGCGCGCCAAGGGTGAGGTCAAGTTCGCCACCAGCGACGGCTGGAAGGCCGCGCTGCAGGCGATGAAGGACCTCTACGACAGCAAGTGCTTCCAGGACGGTGCCGCCGGTGCGGGCTTCGACGCCCTGACCAACGGGATGGGCCAGGGCAAGATGGTCTCCTTCAGCGCCCCTGGCGGTGGAGCGAAGGACATCATGGACTCCACGCACGGTGCCGTCACGCTGACCGTCCTGCCGATGCCGGCGCCCTCCGGCTACCAGACCTACCTGATGGCGGGCACCCCCGACGCCGTCGCCGGCAACGCCAAGACCAAGAGCCCGAAGCTCGTCGAGGACTTCCTCAACTGGATGACCCAGCCCGCGCAGTCCAAGGCGGCGGCGGACGCGTCCGGTGAGGTCCCGGTCGGCAAGGTCGACACCTCCGCCCTGCTCCCCCAGTACGCCGGCGTGGCCGACCTCCTCGCGCAGGACAAGACCGCCGCCTACGGCTACCTCAGCTGGCCCAACGGCGAGGTCTACAACGCCCTGGGCACGGGCGTCACCGGCCTGCTGACCGGCCAGAAGAGCGTCGACGACGTGCTGAAGTCGATGGACGACGCCTGGGGCAACTGACCCACTCCGGCGGTGAGGGCTGACAACGGGCGGCCCTCACCGCCGGACATCTTGTGCACTACCAAAGAGAGGTACAGAACATGAGCGCGACGACATCCGCGACGCTCGCCGACCAGCCGAAGCCGCCCGACGGAACCGGATCGGCTCCGTCCGGTCGCGAGGCACGATCCCGCCGGCGTACTCGGCGCATGTCCGCGGCGGTCCCCGCCTGGTGGGCGTTCCCCGGGATCCTGCTGGTCCTTGCGCTCATCTACATCCCCACGGTGCTCGGCGGGTTCTACGCCTTCACCGACTGGAGCGGGATCGGGGGCTGGAGCTTCGTCGGCCTCGACAACTTCGTCAAGATCTTCCAGACCGACGAGCTGGTCGGTGCGCTCAAGAACACCATCGTGCTGGCGGTCGCGTTCGTCGTGCTGACCAACCTCGGCGGTCTCCTGTTCGCTCTCGCGCTCAACCGGGGTCTCAAGACCCGCTACCTCCTGCGCACCCTTCTCTTCATGCCCGTCGTGCTGGCACCGATCGCCGTCTCCTACATCTGGAGCTTCATCTTCGCGTTCGACGGGCCGCTCAACCAGGCGCTGCGCGGCCTCGGCCTGGACTCCTGGCAGAAGGACTGGCTGGCCGACCCGACGCTGGCGAAGCTCTGTGTGCTGACGGTCATGGTGTGGCAGAACGTCGGTCTGGTGATGGTCATCTACCTGGCCGGACTGGCCACCGTGCCCATCGAGATCGAGGAGGCGGCCGCGATCGACGGCGCCGGCCGCTGGAGCAGGTTCTGGCACGTCGTCCTGCCGTCCATCCGACCGGCCGTCGCGATCGCCACCACGCTGATGCTCGTCCAGGGTCTCCGAGTCTTCGACCAGATCATGGCTCTCACCGGCGGCGGCCCTTCCGGCGCCACCCAGACCTTGGCGACCGAGATCTACCAGCAGACGCTGGTCTTCGGGAAGTTCGGCTTCGGCGCCGCCCTCGCCCTGCTCCTGAGCGCCCTGATCCTCGTCTTCTCCATCTTCCAGCAGCTCATCATGCGTGAGCGTTCCGCCACGGGGGCATGACATGTTCCGCTACCGAAGCCGCACCCTGGTGCTCGAGATCGTCATGATCCTGGTGACCCTCGCGATGCTGTCGCCGTTCTGGCTGCTCATCATGACGTCGTTCAAGCCCGGCGAGGACGTCTTGCAGACTCCGGCCTTCCAGCCGCCGAAGCACCCGACACTCGACAACTTCAAGTCGCTCCTGGAGTCCAGCAACGGCGCCTCCAGCACCATCCTGAAGGGCCTCGAGAACAGCCTCATCATCACGGCGGGCAGCGTCATCGGGCTCATCGCCTTCGGATCCATCACGGCGTACGCCCTCGTGCGCACCAAGAGCCGCTGGACGAACCGGTCCTACTTCCTGTTCCTCATCGCCATCATCCTGCCCACTCAGCTGGGCGTGCTTCCGCTGTACGTCGAGGCCCGCAACCTCGGACTGGTCGGATCCCGCATCGGCATGATCGTGGTCTACACGGGCGTGCTCCTGCCGCTGGCCGTGTTCCTCTACGCCGGCTTCTTCAAGACACTCGACCCCGAGTACGAGGAGGCGGCGCGGATCGACGGAGCCTCGAAGTTCCAGACCTTCCTCCGGGTGGTCTTCCCGCTCATGGGGCCAGCCACCGGAACCGTCGCCATCCTGGCCGGACTCATCGTGTGGAACGACTTCTTCACCTCGTTGATCTTCCTCAACGGCTCCGACGTCCAGACCCTGCCGGTGGTGATGTACAACTACGTCGGCTCCCTGGTCTCGCAGTGGAACCTCGTGTTCGCGATCGTCCTGCTCTCGATGCTGCCGATCCTCGCCTTCTACATCGTCGCGCAGCGGCGCTTCATCCAAGGCTTCAGCGGCGGCCTGAAGGGCTGAGTCGAGGCGTGTGCCATCGATGCTCCTGTTCGAAACAGGTGTCTGCTCCGCACCCCGTAGGTACAGGACCTGCGGACAAGGGGTGCGGCTGTTCGCCGCCTCGTCAGCGGTCGAACATGGCGCGGACCAGGCGACGCACGCGCAGCGGGCGCCAGTGCACTCCGCCGTCGTAGGAGACGACCCGGTGTCCGTATCGATGGCGCAGCGGAGCGGCCAGGATCCCCTCCGGGGCGTTCCATTCGATCTGATCCGCTGCTCCTCGGGGGCCGGTGACCGGCGCGAACGCGGTGTTCTCCACGCTGGTGGCGACGGCGTGGGTGAAGTACGACAGATGCAGGCGCCCGTCACGCAACACGTCGACCTGGGTGCAGTTGGCGTCGTACGGGGTGCCGATCCCGTCGGTGGCGCCGACCATGTCGAAGGGCAGAGCGACGTCGTGCCAGCTGCGGCCGCCGTCTGTGGTGAAGTCAGCGCGCCACAGCCCGATCACGACGTTGTCGGCGAGAATCGCCGGCTCGCTGCCGAGAGAACCGCCGTCGCACTCCCATCGGTAGCCGGTCGAGAGCCTGTGCCGGGTCCAGGAGACGTGGTCGTCGGTCCACGACAACACTCGCCTGGGGCCGTCCAGGCACCACAGGCGCCCACGCAGGTCCACCGTCGCTGAGCCACGACACAGCTTCGGGAGGCGCTCGGTGCTCACAGTCCTACTGGTCCGATCGAGCAGGAGCCCGCGTCCGAATGCGACATCGCCAACTCGGTACGCCCGCCGCGCGCGCACCCGGGTCAGAACGGTGATGCCCCGCGCGCTGACGTAGACGGCATCCCCCCGGGCGGCGTACGGCTCGAGCCCGATGAAGCCCCGACCAACGGGCGCCCAATCAAGCTCGCCCCAGTCGAGCGGTTGGGTCCAGCGCCGGAGCACACTTCCGTCGCGGTCGACCAGGGAGACCGCAAAGGGGCCGAGGTCGACGCTCGGCCACCACCTCCGCGGCATCTTGCTGTAGACCAGCAGGGCACGGCCATGTCCTCGCACCCAGGTGTACGGCGTCCGAGCTCCCGCGATCACTGCATCCGCATCCCGCCCAGGAGATGCCGCACGTTCCGACCGTTCGACCGGGACTGGCGCACCTGAGCTGTTGCGACCCGTTGCCGAGAGATCGAGGCGGATCGACGTGACAGGCCATGCAGGCGTCGCCTCTGGCGTGAGCACCGGCGTCACGGGCTGGCGCTGGAGGTCGGTGGCGTGGTTCCTGGCGTGGTCGGGCGCATCCATGTGCTGGCTGTTCGGGCTGAGCGCAGCGACGCCTGCGCAAACCACCAGTGCGGCCAACCAGTTCGCGGGGAACATCTCGTTGCTCAACCTCTCCCGACGTCCCGGCACCGACCCGCCATGGTTCCCACCCTTCGCACGACGATCTTCGCAACGCTCGTGCGGCCGGACGCGCCGGAGGGGCTGTGCCGACTGACGGCGAGCCGGACGGGAGTGGGTCCGGCGGATCGCGTGCTCATGGGCGCTGCGCCCTGAAGCTCAGGTGTCCCATGAGGTCGGGCAGGCCGATGCGGTAGGCCACGGCGGAGTAGGCGGACGGCGCGTGCGCCAGCGCCTGCGGTAGGTACCACGCGTACCGGTCAGGCGCGTCGTACATGCGCAGCTCGATCGTGTCGAACCCGGTGTTGCGGCACACACGGGTGACGGTTCGCCTCGAGTTGAAGCGGTAGTGGGTCGGAAACCTGTGGTCGTGCCCGGCTGAGGGTCCTTTGAGACGGTGCAGGACCGCAGGCTGAATCCCGAGCCTGTTGGTCGCCCACGCCGTCGCGCCGAAGTAGTGCCGAACGTTGAGGGTCAAGGCGAACCAGGATCCGCCCGGGCGGAGCATCGCTGCGCAGGCTGAGGCGAAGGCGCGAGGGTCTTCGACGTGTTCGAGCACGTAGACCGACAGGATCACGTCGTATCGGCCGGGATGCTCGAGGGCGAGCTCTTCTGCCGTCAGCCGGTGCCTCTCGGCGATCCCAGCGTTGCGCTCGATGGCGTGGTCCGGGTCGGTCCCGACGATGAACGGATGGCAACGCAGCAGGGGCCGGAGGTCGCCCGACGCGTGCTCTCCCGCACCCACGTCGAGGACCAGCCCCTCGTCGGGACAGTGTTGCGCCGCCCAGCGAGCCAAGGCTCGCACCGGGTTCGCCGGCGCAGCGATGATGGATGTGCTCGCCATGATCGCTCCCTCCTGCGGACACCCGATCCCGATGCTGACGGCACGCGGCCGCGGCGTCGTCGTCGCGCTACCAAGATGGCAGGAACTACCCACGCGTTCCACTGCTCGCTAACCTGAGGCAAGCGGCTCGGGAGGGCGCGGCGTGGCAGCAACGGAGCGTCGGACGAGCGAGTGGGTCGACCTCATCGGCGACCTTCTCGCACGGCCGGTTGCGGCCTTCCCCCACGCGCTGCTGACCGCGCGCCTCCACGACACGTTCGGGAGTCAGGTCGGGTGGAGCTGGTTCGACTCGCCTGACCGTTGCGGCTTCGAGCTCCACACGCCGATCCCGGGGTTCCCCACCCCGGAGGTACGCAAGGTCATCAACGCGGCCGTCCCTCACCATCCCGTGCTGCGCTGGTTCAACGTCACCGGCGATCACGCTCCGATGTCGATCGGTCGCGTCCCGGCCGCCATGGTCGACCAGGTCGCCCGTGACACCCGGCAGGAGTTCTTCGTCCCGCTGGGGGTCGAGCACCAGGTGGTCATCCTGTATGAGATGTCAGGCGCGACGGTGCGGGCCTTCATCTTGTCCCGCGGCCGTCAGGACTTCACCGACAGCGACCTCAAGACGGCCACGATGGTGCAGCCCCTGCTGGTTCTCCTCGATCGGCAGATCTCGGCATACCGCGCCTGGGCGCCAAACGCCTCGACGGACCTGACCGGACGCGAACTGGCCGTGCTCCGACTACTCGCCGAGGGCCGGACAGCCGCCGGAATCGCAGCCCGACTCGCGATCTCCGAGCGCACAGTCCACCGGCACCTGGAGCACGTCTACCGCAAGCTCGGAGCCCGCGACCGGGTCACTGCCGTCCTCGCTGCGCGAGATGCGGACCTGCTACCCCCGACGGCACTCGAGCCGGCTCCAACCAACCCCCGGTAGTGACAGCTCTCCCCGACCGAGCGCAACGTCATACGAGCTGGTTGCCCTGGCAGCCCGCTCGTATGACGTCCGGGCGGGTCTAGGAGCGCGTTCCCGTGCGGTGCCCGCATGCCGTCAGCCAACGTGCGCGGACAGACGCCGGTCGGGCAGGGCAAGCGACACGGCGGCGCCACCGAGCAGCACCAGCATCAACGCCGTGAAGACCGCGGGGACCGCGGTCTCCACTCCGGCGCCGAGGTCGTTCGCCGTTCCGTGGGCCGCGAATGCCGCGCCCAGACTCGCCGCGCCGATCGTCACCCCCAGCTCGCGCACCAGCGAGACGGTGGACGTGGAGGACCCGACGTGCTCGGGAGGTGCGGCGTCCTGTGCTGCGATCGTGATCACCTGCATGAAGAAGCCGGCTCCGAGGCCGAGGAGAGCGATCGCCGCAGCCGCACGGCCGATGCCCCAGGACTGGTCGAGAGTCGCCAGCCAGCTCATCGCGCCGGCGCCGAGCAGGCACCCGATCAGAGGCAGGCGTCGGTAGTGGCCCGTTCTCGACGTCCATCGTCCTGTCGTCACGGTGGAGACCATCATGCCGAGCACGAGGGCGAGCAGGATCGCGCCTGACATCGTCGGTCGCAGTCCGAGGACGGACTGGACGACGGTCGGCAGATACCCGACGAGCCCGAACACGGCGGCGCCGTTGACGAAACCCAGGCAGCTGGCTACGGCCACCGTCCTGTTGCGCAGGACTCCGATCGGAATCAGCGGATCGGCGTGCGTCAGCATCCGGACGGCGAACCCGGCACCACAGACCGCGGTCACACCCACCCATCCCAGGAAGCGCGCCGACAACCAGCCGGCGTCCGCCACCTGTCCGGTCGCAAGGACGACCAACCCGGTGATCGCCACGGCGTAGAGGACGAAGCCGGGCACGTCGAGACCCCCGCCGCGACCGGCCGAGCGCGCGCGGGGAACGGCGCGGTAGGACAGCACCCAGGCGAGAGTTCCGAGCGGGAGGTTGACCCAGAAGATCCAGCGCCAGCCGACCGTGTCGGTCAGCGTCCCGCCGAGCAGGGGCGAGATCACGCTGGAGACCGCGAAGACCAGCCCGACCGGCGCCATGAACCTGGCGCGCTCCCGGGCGGGCACCGCGTCGGCGACCACCGCCTGCGACATGACCAGGACGCCGCCGCCTGCTACGCCCTGCAGGATCCGCAGGGCGATGAGCATGTGCATGTCGGACGCCACACCACAGGCGCCCGAGGCCAACACGAACGCCGCGATGCTGGACAAGTAGATCGTGCGGCGCCCCCGCAGATCCCCCAACCGCCCGAACAGCGGCATCGCGACGGTCATGGCGAGCGTGTAGCCGGCGAACACCCAGCCGACCGACGCTCGGCCGCCGACGTCCCCGACGATCGCCGGCAACGCCGTCGCCACGATCGTCTGATCCATCGCCGTCAGCAGGGTGACGACGAGCAGCGCGGGCAGGAGGCCCGAGTGCGCCGTTGTTCGTGCGGGCGCGAGAGAGCGATCGAGCACGACCGTTCCTCACCTTCCGGTGATGACGCGGCGATGTGCGCGAAGCCTGGCGTTGCCAGGCCCGACGGGTGGCGCAGCGGCGACCGACCCCGACGTCGCTCACGACTTTACCGGCGATCGCGGGCATGCAGCGCCACATCGGCATCGAAGTAGCCGATGCGGCACATCGCCAGTTCGGGGTTCCCCGGCCTGTGTCGAGCGCCACATCCTGAGGCATCTCGCAGCGTCGTCCGGCGCTGCGCCACTGGCGGAAGAGGAACGGTCAGCATGAGCTCGGCACAGTCGGAAGTGCTCGGCGCGATCCGGCGAGGCGTCAGCCTCTACTCGTACCAGGAGGAGTTCTTCCTGCGCACGATGTCGTTGGAGGACTGCATCGCGCACGTCTCCTCGATCGGCGCTACCGGGGTCGAGGTGATCCCCGAGCAGTCACTGGTGGGCTACCCCGACATCACCGACGCGCAGGTCGAGCAGTGGCACGGATGGATGTCGCGCTACGGCACCACGACCAGTGCCACGGACCTGTTCCTGGACACCAAGCGTGTCGCCGGCCGGTGGCTGACCCACGACGAGCAGGTCGCCTCCTTCCGTGCCGACATCGACCTCGCCGTCCGGCTCGGCGCGCCGGTCATCCGCGCGATCATCAACACGCCGCCCGAGGTCATGCGTGACGCGGCGCCGTACGCCCGCGACGCCGGCGTACGGCTGCTGCTCGAGGTGCACGCGCCGTTCCACTACGAGCACCCCTGGATCCTCGAGCACCTCGAGGTGATGCACGCCGAGGGTGGCGTCGCGCTCGGTCTGATGCCCGACATGGGCACCTTCGTCGAGCGGTTCCCGCGGGTCGTCTCCGACCGGGCGATCCGTGACGGCGCCCGCAAGGACCTCGTGGACTACATCGTCAAGCTCTACGACGACCACGGCGACACCCACGCGCTGATGGACATCGTCCACTACCGCGGCGGCGGGCCCGTCGAGATGGGACTGGCGCGGCAGGCCACCCACTTCATCTACCGCGACCCCGAGGAGCTGTTGCCGCACATGCCGCTGATCGGGCACATCCAGGCCAAGTTCTACGAGATGGTCGACGACTCCAGCGAGTACAGCATCCCGTACGACCGCATCGTCCCCGTCCTGGAGAAGGGCGGCTTCAACGGCTTCCTCTCCAGCGAGTACGAGGGGAACCGGCACATCCAGGATGCCTTCCCTGTCGACAGCCGCGAGCAGGTGCGACGCCAGCACGCGATGTTCTCCGCACTGCTCGGCGAGACCGACGACCACACCCGGACGGCTTGAGGAGCTCCCATGTTCGACAAGTACATCGTGGTCGAGGACAGCCTGCGGGCCTCAGACCCCGAGCACCGGAACCTCGCTGTCGACGTCCGGATGCCGTACTACCGCGGCCTCGGGCTCTCGATGGTGGAGGGCGTGGATCTGGTCGTCGACGGCACTCCCGTCCCCCCGACCGCGACCACCTTCACGGTCCACGGCAGGACGTACGACATGACCGATCTGCCGGGCGTGCTCGACGACCGCTGGGAGATGGGTGAACCCGCCGAGATCGGCTTCACGCTGGATCGCCCCCTGACGTCCGGGCCGCACGAGGTCACGGCCTCCGTTCGCCTGCGGATCTCGTACATGCCCGTGCCCGGCGGTGGCCGCGACACCAAGACGCTCGTGCTGGCGTGACGCCGCACCTTCCTCCAAGGAGCAACACATGACCGCCGTTCAATCAGTCCTGGTCGTCGGAGCGGGGGCCGCCGGCACCGCCACCGCGATCCTCCTCGCAGAGCAGGGAGTCTCGGTCGACCTCATCGACATCAAGCCGGACGTGAGTGCGCTCGGCTCGGGCATCACGCTGCAGGGCAACGCACTGCGCGGGCTGCGGGACCTGGGGGTGTGGGACGCCGCCTCCAGCCGCGGGTACGCCTTCGACACCCTCGGGCTACGCGCACCGGATCCGAACGGCACCCTCCTGGTCGAGCTCACCGATGTCCGCACGGGTGGCCAGGACCTGCCGGCCACCATGGGCATGTACCGGCCCGACCTGGCCCGCATCCTGGTCGACCGCGCCGTCGAGGCGGGCGCGAAGGTCCGCTTCGGCACCAGCTGCACCGCGCTCGTCCAGGACGAGACGGGCGTCGACGTCACCTTCGCGGACGGATCGTCGGGTCGGTACGACGTCGTCGTCGGCGCCGACGGTGTCCGGTCCTGGACCCGCACCGAGGTCGGGATCGACCTGGAGACCCACAGCACCGGCATGGGCATCTGGCGGATCTTCGCCCCGCGCCCAGAGTCGGTGACCCGCACCGACCTCGTCTACGGCGGCCCCTGCTACATCGCCGGCTACTGCCCGACCGGCGAGGACACCCTCTACGCCTACCTGGTCGAGGACGCACAGGACCGATCCGCGCTGACACCGGACGAGTCCCTCGCCGTCATGCGCGACCTGGCGGAGGCTTACCACGGGCCATGGGACGAGATCCGGGAGTCGATGACCGACCCGGCACGGGTCAACTACACCTGGTTCGAGACCCATGTCCTCGAGGGACCCTGGAACCGCGGCCGCGTGGTGGTCATCGGCGACGCCGCGCACACGTGCCCGCCCACCCTGGCTCAGGGCGCCGCCCAGGCACTCGAGGACGCCACGGTCCTGGCGGAGCTCCTCCTCGCCCACGATGAGGTGTCCGAAGGGCTGTGGTCGGAGTTCACCGACCGACGCCAGACCCGCGCGAGCGAGGTCGTTGCCGCATCGGTCCAGCTCGGCCAGTGGCTGCTCGACCACGAGCAGGGTGACGTCCCCGCGCTGATGGCTCGCATCGCCCACCTGCTCAGCGAACGTCCCTGACGAGATCTCAAGCGAAGGACATCCCGTGACCGACCAGGCCATCAACGCACCCGTCAACGATCGGGGCGAACGACTCATCACCCACCTCCGCCACGTGGATCTCGCCGTGCCGGACTACGACAAGCAGTTCCGCTTCTACACCGAGATGTGGGGGCTCTCGCCCGAGACCACCGATGACGGCATCGCGTTCCTCGCGGCTGAGGGCTCCCCGGAGCAGTACTCCGTCCGGCTGCGCAAGGCCGACGAGAAGCGGCTCGACCTCATCTCCTTCGGTGCCGCCACTGCGGCGGACGTCGACACGATGGCGCAGCGCCTCGCCTCTGACGGCGTCCAGCTGATCGCTGACCCGGACAAGCTCAACACTCCTGGCGGCGGGTACGGGTTCCGCTTCTTCGACAACGACGGCCGCACGATCGAGATCTCGGCCGACGTCGCCGTACGGCAGCACCGCAAGATCGAGGAGGGCGAGTCCATCCCGGTCAAGCTCTCCCACGTCGTCATCAACTCGCCGAACCCCGAGGCCACCGTCGCCTTCTACGAGAGGCACATGAAGTTCGCACTCTCGGACACGCTGACCTCGCCGCACATGGGCGACGTCATGTGGTTCATGCGGACCAACCCGGCACACCACAGCCTGGCGATCGCGCGCGGCCCGCACGTCGCGCTGCACCACGCGTCGTTCGAGATGCGCGGCATCGACGAGTACATGCGCGGCACCGGTCGGATGCTGCGCGCCGGCGTCGAGAAGATCTGGGGACCTGGCAGGCACATGGCCGGCAACAACACCTTCAGCTACTTCCTCGACCCGCACGGCAACACCATCGAGTACACGACCGAGCTCGAGGAGCTCGACGAGGACACCTGGCACCCGCACCTCTACGACTTCTCCGACCCAGAGGTCACCGACCAGTGGGGCACCGCCAACCCGATGAACGAGCTCGTGGCCAAGCAGTCCTTCAACGACCCGGACCGCGGCGTCTTCGTCGCGCCGCCGGTCTGAGGGACGTGAGGACCGGCCATGAGACTCGCCACCTTTCGCACCCTCGGCGGCGTCGACACGGTCGGCGTCGTCGAGGGTGATCAGCTCCACCCGTTCCCGACCTGGCTGACGATGCTCGACGTCGTCGGGGGCGGCCTCGACTACGCCCGCGAGCTGGCGGCCAAGGCCAGGCAGGCGGACGGCGTACCCGTGTCCGCGGTGCAGCTCCTCGCGCCGCTCAGGCCCCCGAGCATCCGCGACTTCGTCACTTTCGAGGAGCACGTCGAAGGGGTACGGCGCAGCGTCGACGGTGCCTCGGGCGTCCCCGAAGCCTGGTACGACGCCCCGACCTTCTACTTCACCAACCCGCACTCGGTCCTCGGCGACGGCGACGTGGTCGAGTTCCCGTCAGCCTCGAGGGCACGCGACTTCGAGCTGGAAGTGGCCGTGGTCGTCGGCCGCGAGGGACGCTCCCTGGACGCCGAGCAGGCGAGCGCAGCGATCTTCGGCTACGTCGTGCTCAACGACTGGTCGGCCCGCGACCTGCAGTCGCGGGAGATGCAGGTGGGTCTGGGGCCGGCCAAGGGGAAGGACTTCGCGAACACCCTCGGGCCGTGGATCGTCACCGCGGACGAGATGGACGCGTACAAGGACGGCGACGGATTCCTGCAGCTGCGGTGCAGCGTCGAGGTCAACGGCGAGCTCGTCGGCCATGACCTGCTGTCCAACATGGGATGGAGCTTCGAGACGATGATCGCGTACGCCTCGCGCGACAGCCGGGTGCTTCCCGGGGACGTCCTCGGCTCGGGCACCACCGGCAACGGCGGGTGCCTGGCCGAGCTGTGGGGTCTGCGAGGCGAGCGGACGCCTCCGCCACTCGTCGACGGTGACGTCGTCACCGTCACCGTCGAGGGCATCGGGGCGCTGACCAACCGCGTCGGCACCGCCCCGGAGCCGCCGGCACTTCCTGCGTTCCGCGCACCCAGCCGAGATCGCGACCGCACTGCGATGTTCCCGGCCTGAGCCACCACCCATCAAGCGAAGGAAACCGATGTTCGAGTACTTCCCCGGCAACTACGTCTGGAACCTGGGGGTCGTGGCGACACTGAACAGCGGCGGGCTGATCGACGAGGTCGATCGCGCCTGCCGCCCGCTGCGTGAGCTGGCCGCGCAGGGGTCCGACGTCGGCACAGCACAGTTCATGGCCGCCTGGAGGAACGTCGCCGACCAGCTCGAGGAGCAGGCCGCTGAGGCCGAGAAGGCCGGCCACCTCCGGACGGCAGGCCAGAAGTTCTTCCGCGCCTCCGTCTACGTCTCGCAGGCCGAGCGGATGCAGAGTGCCCGCGACACCGGCCGCAACGTGGAGTACCAGCGCAGCGTCGACCTCCTGACGCGGTCGTTCGAGCTCATCGATCCGCGCACCACCAGGGTCGAGGTGCCGTACTCGGAGCACGGTGTGACCACCAGCCTCCCGGCGTACTTCCACGACGCGTCGACCGACGGAGAGCCGACCCCGGTGATGATCGTGTGGAACGGTCTGGACTCGACGAAGGAGATGATGGTCGGCGCCGGCATCCACCACGAGCTCGCAGCCCGTGGCGTCTCGACCTTGATGGTGGACTGCCCTGGCAGCGGCGAGGCGCTGCGGCTGCGCGGCCTCACCGCCCGCGTCGACACGGAGGCATGGGCGGCCGCCTGTGTCGACCACCTCGAGACGCGCGCGGACGTACGAGCAGACCGGATCGGTCTGGTCGGATGGTCCTTGGGCGGCTACTACGCGCCCAGGGCCGCCGCGTTCGAGAAGCGGCTCGCGCTCGTCGTCGCCTGGGGCGCGAACCACAACTGGGGTGCGGTCCAGAAGCGGCGCCTGGAGCGGGAGGGCGAGAACCCCGTCCCGCACTACTGGGACCACGTCCTGTGGGTGTGGGGCGAGACCGATCTCGACGCATTCATCTCCACGTCGGAGGCCGTGCACCTCGACGGCGTCGTCGAGCAGATCGACGTGCCGTTCCTCATCGCCCACGGCCAGAACGACCGTCAGATCCCGCTCGAGTACGCCCACCGCTCCTACGACCAGGCCGTCAACAGCCCGAAGCGGGAGCTTCGCGTCTTCAGCCCGGAGGAAGGTGCGACCGAACACATCGGGCTCGACCACTTCCCGCACGTGATCACCTACATCGCCGACTGGGTGATGGACACCTTCGCCGAGCTCGACCGGTGAAGCCGGAGGAGATCGACCGCACCGACCCCGAGGGCACCATCGCGGCGGCGGTCGCGCGGGTGTCCAACTGGGGACGTTGGGGCGCCGACGACGTCCTCGGCACGATGAACTTCCTCACCGATCAGAAGCGCCGCGATGCCGCCGTGCTCATCCGCACAGGACAGTCGATCTCGTTGTCGCAGCCCTTCGACATGGACGGTCCGCAGAACGGGTGGCGACGCCGCACCAACCCGGTCCACACCATGCTCGACACCGGCACGGACGCGGTCGCCGGCGTCCAGGGCTTCCCCCATGGTCTCGGTGGCGCCGACGACGTCATCGCCATGCCGCTGCAGTGCTCGACCCAGTGGGACGGTCTCGGCCACATCTTCGACCACGGCAAGACGTGGAACGGACGCCCCGCCGACCAGGTCGTCACCTGCCTCGGCGACAACACGACCGGCATCGAGACCGTCGCCGACATCGTCTGCGGGCGCGGCGTCCTCCTCGACGTCGGTCGCGCTCTCGGGACCGACGGCGAGCTGCCCGACGGCTTCGCGATCACCGAGGAGCACCTCGAGCGGACCATCGAAGCCCAGGGCCCGACCTCGACGGTCGGGACCGGCGACATCGTCGTGGTCCGCACCGGCCAGCTCAGCCGCGCACGACGCGGCCTGACCGCGGGCGACGGGTGGGGTGCGTACGCAGGCGGCTCCGCGCCCGGGCTCTCGTTCAGCACCGTCGACTGGCTGCATCGTGTCGAGATCGCCGCGATCGCAACGGACACCTGGGGCTTCGAGGTCAGGCCGAACGAGTTCGACCATGCGTTCCAGCCCCTCCACCAGGTCGCCATCCCCCACCTCGGCCTCTTCATCGGCGAACTCTGGGACGCCGACACGCTTGCCGCAGCGTGCGCTGAGGACGGCCGCTACGACTTCTTCCTCACCGCGTCTCCGATCCGCGTCACGGGTGCCGTCGGCGCGCCTGTCAATCCGATCGCCGTCCGGTGAGCGGAACCCGGCTCGGTGAGGGCGCCACCGACACAGGACCGTGCGCATGCGCGTCGTCACGACGACGGGCCGTGCCCAGAAGCAGACAACCCGGACCCCAACTGGGGTCCGGGTTGTCCGGTATCTCCTGAGAGATCACAGAGTGGAGCTGCGGGGAATCGAACCCCGGTCCTCGAGCATCGATCCAGGTCTTCTCCGGGTGCAGTCTGTGGGTGTCGTTTTCTCGGCCCCGGCGCTCGACGCAGACACGTCACCGACAGGCCCAGTGAGCTAGATGTCCCTGCGAGCCCCACTCACGAGAGCAGGCAGGTAAGTCTCCTTGATGACGCCAGGATCAGGGCCGGAGACGGTCGCCCTGTCTGACGCTTCGATCACCGCTCAGGCGGCGAGAGCGAAGGAACTGCGCTTAGCGTTGGCAGTTATAGGTTTCCAGCGAACGTTTACGAGATGGCGCTGGCTTCTCGACCCGCTTCCCCTGGAACTAATGTCCCAAGTCGAAACCGATCAGCCCCTCTTGACTTGTCAACGGCCGCCGAAGCGGCCGACGGGTCAACACTACCGGGGTGCCCGGCATTCCACACGTCGGTATCAGTCGCGGATGCCCTTGAGGTAGCGACCGACGGCCTGCTCCTTCTCCCGGTCAGCCGTGCGCTCGGCGATCGACTGGCGCTTGTCCCACGCCTTCTTGCCTCGGGCGAGTGCGATCTCGACCTTCGCGCGGCCGTCGCTGAAGTACAGCGACAGCGGGATGACGGTGAGGCCCTTCTCCGACACGCGGCGGTCGATCTTCTCGATCTCCTCCTTGTGCAGCAGGAGCTTGCGCTTGCGGCGCGCGGAGTGGTTGGTCCAGGTGCCCTGGGTGTACTCCGGGATGTGCACCGCGTGCAGCCACGCCTCGCCGTTCTCGATGTCGACGAACCCGTCGACCAGGGACGCCCGACCCTGACGCAGCGACTTCACCTCGGTGCCCGTGAGGACCAGGCCGGCCTCGTAGGTGTCCTCGATGTGGTAGTCGTGCCGCGCCTTCTTGTTCTGCGCGACGAGCTTGCGCCCCTGTTCCTTCGGCATCCCACCATTCTCGCAAGCGATCGCAAGCCGATTCGAACCGCGGGGTCCCGGAGCGCTACGAGCCGTGCCTGCCGGCACCCTGAGCGAAGCGCCCGGCGCCGCCGATCCCGTCCGCGGCCAGCGAGTCGAGGCCGACCTGCAGCTCGTAGGCCATCGCGTCCTCGAGCGGCAGCGCCTCGCCGTGCAGCAGCGAGAGGCGATCGTTGCGCAGGCACGTCTGCGGCAGTGCGGCGAGCTGCGCGGCGAGCTCCTCCGCGGCGGCGCGGGCCGTGCCGGGCTCGACCACGCGGTTGACCAGCCCGAAGGAGAGCGCCTCGGCCGCGTCGACGGCGCGACCCGTGAGGATCAGGTCGAGGGCGCGGCTGCGGCCGATCAGCCGCGGCAACCGCACCGTGCCGCCGTCGATCAGCGGGACGCCCCAGCGTCGGCAGAAGACACCGAGCACGGCGTCCGCGGCGGCCACCCGCAGGTCGCACCAGATCGCGAGCTCGAGGCCGCCGGCGACGGCGTACCCCTCGATCGCGGCGATCACCGGCTTCGAGAGCTCCAGCCGGGTGACGCCCATCGGGCCGTCGCCGTCCGGGGCGACGCGGTTCTGCGCGGGCGTCCCGATCGCCTTCAGGTCGGCGCCGGAGCAGAAGGTGCCGCCGTCGCCGTACAGGACCGCGACGGCTGCCGTCGGGTCGGCGTCGAAGTCACGGAACGCCGCGGCGAGCTCCGCGGCCGTCGCCCCGTCGACGGCGTTGCGGCTCCCCTGCCGGTCGAGCACGACGGTGACGACCGGGCCGGAGCGCTCCACGCGGACAGCGCCCATGGCGGGTCTAGAGCACCGTCTGGGGGTCGATCGGGTTGCCGTCCTTGAGCACGGTGAAGTGCAGGTGGCAGGCGGTGGACCAGCCGGTCGTGCCGGCGAGCGCGACGGTGTCGCCGCGGCCGACGACCTGCCCGACGTGGGCGCGGTACTGCGAGATGTGGTTGTAGATGACCGTGTAGTTGTGGCCGTTGATGTTGCCGAGGCTCAGGTAGAGGCGGTTGCCCCAGACGCTGGAGTAGTACTCGCTGATCACCCGGCCGGTGTCGACCGCACGCTCCGGCACGCCGCACGGCGCGTGGAAG
Organism: Nocardioides panacihumi; assembly: GCF_039530925.1. Lineage (NCBI taxonomy): Bacteria > Bacillati > Actinomycetota > Actinomycetes > Propionibacteriales > Nocardioidaceae > Nocardioides > Nocardioides panacihumi. The sequence continues at coordinate 816,560 of NZ_BAAAPB010000002.1, forward strand.
TCGTCGCCGTCGTGCAGGCCCCAGTAGCCGTAGATCGGGTGCTTGCGCCAGCCGTACGGCGAGGTCACGTAGGTGTCGGCGACGGGGTTGAGGAACATCCCGCTGGTCTGACCGACGTTGCGGTTCCCCTCCTTGTGCGCGTGCGCGAGGATCTGCTGCCGGATCTTGTCCTCCTGCCGCTTGAGCTTCTTGAGGACGGCCACGTCGTGCTGCCGGGCCCGTACGGCGGCCTGGCGGGCGCCCGCCGCGCCGGCTCGTGCCTGCGCGTCCTGCGCGACCGACGCCGCGACCGCGTCGCGGGCCGCGACGGCCTGCTGCTCCAGTCCCTGGACGACGACGAGGTGGTCGGCGGCCTGCTGGCGCTGGACCGCGACCGCGTCGGTCGCGTCCTTCACGTCCTGCGCCCTGACCTTGAGCAGCACCTCGGAGGTGCGCAGCGACTGGTACTGGGCCGACTGGCTGGCCAGCACGGTGTCGTTGAGCTCCTGCTGCCGCGCGATGTCCTCGGGGGTCTCGGCGTTCATCAGTGCGGCGAACGCGAGCAGACGCGGGTCACCCTGCTCGACCATGTCGGCGAACGTGTTGCGCACGCGTCGCTTCTGGGCTGCGACGGCCTGCTGTCCGTTGGCGAGGTCGGTGCGCGCCTGGGCGAGCCGGGCCTGGGCTGCGGCGAGCGCGGCCTGCATGCGCTGGTCCTCCGCCTGCGCTGCGCCGAGCGCCTGCTCCGCCGTGGCGAGATGGGCCCGGGCGCTGGCGAGTCGCGCCTCGGCGGCGGCGAGCACCTTGTTGGCGGCGTCCAGCTGCCGGGTCGCGGCGGCCAGCTGAGCGCTGGACTCGTCGAGGTCGTGGCCGGCCTGCTGGACCTGCTGGTGGACGTGCTTCTGCTTCTGCTTGAGCTTGTCACCGTTGGCTGCGGAGGCCAGGGGCAGCGCAGGATCGAGGATCGGGACTGCCAGGCCGCCGACGGTGACGGCAGCCAGGGTGGCAGCCGCGAGGCGTCGGCGTCCGAGCGTGCGGGGGAAGGTGCGCACGGTTCGAAGCCTTCGTGTTCGGGGAAGAGAACGCCTCGACGGTAGATGCTGAGCGCCCGGGTTCCGGGGATTTCGGAACCCGGGCGCGTCACGCCTCTCTCAGACCTTGAGGTACTTCCGCGTCAGCAGAAGCGTCGGCACCAGCGTGAGCACGGGGCCGAGGATCGCGACCACGAGGACGGCCCACCAGAACTGGCTCCAGCCGATCCAGAGGATGAAGTCCAGCGACTTCGCCAGCTTGCCGACCACGCCGAAGCGCATGAAGGCGGCCAGCGCCGCGGTCGCGAGTGCGACGCCCACGACCGCCGTCACGACCGCTTCGAGAAGGAACGGCAGCGCGATGTAGAGCGTCGAGGCGCCGACCAGCCGCATGATCGCGATCTCGCGCCGGCGGGCGAAGGCCGCGAGCCGGATGGTGTTCGCGACGAGCAGCAGGGCGGCGATGCCCAGGAAGATCGCGACCAGGCCGGCGCCGTACTTCATGTAGTCGATGAAGCTGAGGATCGGGCCGACGACGTTGCGCAGGTCCTGGACGCGCGAGACGCCGTCGAGCCCGACGACCGCCTCCTTCACGACCTCGGCCTGGTGCGGGTCCTTGAGCGTGATCCAGAACGACTCGGCCATGTCGTCCTGGGTGATCACGGCGTCGGGGCCGGTGAAGCGCTCGCTGCCGTAGAGCTGCTTGACCTTGGCGAAGGCCTCGGCCTTGGACTCGAGGTAGAAGGAGTCGACGTTCGGGTCGTCCTGGATGACCTTCGAGATGGCCTGCTTCTGCGCGTCGGTGACCTCGCTCGCGCAGGACGGGACGTTGTCACCGTTGCGGCACAGGTAGACGGTGATCTGGAGCTGGTTGCCCCACTGGTCGGCGGCACGCTGCGCCTGCTGGTTGAGCAGGACGCCCATGCCGACGAGCGTCAGCGAGACGAAGAGGGTGAGGACGACAGCGATGTGCATCGACAGGTTGCGACGCAGACCCTGGACGAGCTCGGAGAAGACATAGCGAAGCTGCATGGGGCTCTTTCTGTTCTCTGCTGATCGACGGGTTGGGCCGGCGCTGATCAGTCCTGGGAGCCGTAGCCGCCCTGGGACTGGTCGCGCACGACCCGGCCGTTGCCGAGCTCGATGACGCGCTTGCGCATCTGGTCCACGACGCCCGCGTCGTGGGTCGCCATGACCACCGTCGTGCCGGTCCGGTTGATGCGGTCGAGCAGCTTCATGATGCCGACGCTGGTCGCGGGGTCGAGGTTGCCGGTGGGCTCGTCGGCGATGAGGATCATCGGCTTGTTGACGAAGGCGCGGGCGATCGCCACCCGCTGCTGCTCGCCACCGGAGAGCTCGTCGGGCATCCGGTCGCCCTTGCCGTCGAGGCCGACGAGCTCGAGGGTGTCGGGGACGCGCTTGGAGATCTCGGCCTTCGAGTGGCCGGTGACCTGCATCGCGAAGGCGACGTTCTCGGAGACCGTCTTGTTCTGGAGCAGGCGGAAGTCCTGGAACACGGTGCCGATCTGTCGGCGCAGCCGCGGCACCTTCCAGCCGGCGAGGCGGTTGATCTCCTTGCCCGCGACGTAGACCCGACCCTCAGACGGGCGGGTCTCGCGGAGGATGAGCCGGAGCGCGGTCGACTTGCCCGAGCCCGACTGCCCGACGAGGAAGACGAACTCGCCCTTCTCCACGTCGACGGAGACCTGCTCGAGCGCGGGTCGTCCGGATCCGGGGTAGGTCTTGGTCACCTTCTCGAAGCGAATCACCCGATCGAGGATAGGCGGTGGGTCGAAGATCGCGGACATCTCAGTGCCGCGTCTGGGCCGCGACTCTAAGGTTTGGGCGTGGCTACCCGGTCCGGCATCGTCCGTGCGCTCATCCTCGCGGTCGCCGCGACCGGTGCCGCGATCACGGTGGGTGTCGTCCGTGACTCCCCCCGACCGGCCGCGCCGAGCGCGTCGACCGGGCCGACCACGCAGCCGCTGGCGACGGGGCTCGGGTCCGTGGACACGTCGACGGCCGCCGTACGGCGCGGGCCGTTCTGTGACGCGGTGCCGGGCGCCGACGTACAGGCTGCGGTCGACGACCCGTCCCCCTCGGCGGCCACCTGGTCGAACGGAGACCAGCTCGGATCGGGCACCGACGTCGCACACGAGTACGGCTGCTCGTGGACCGCACCCGCCGGGACGGCGGCGTCGGGCTGGGTGTTCGCCCCGCCCGTCACGGTCCAACGCGCCCAGGAGCTGGTCGCCTCGGCGAAGTCGCGGCCCGGCTGCAAGCCGCTCCCCGGCGCGGCGACGTTCGGCTCCCCGTCGATCGCTCTGACCTGCACGACGGGTGGCAAGACGACGCTGTCCTACCGCGGCCTCTTCGGAGACGCCTGGCTGGTCTGCCAGCTCGCCGGCTCGCGCGCCACGGACCCGGCCGACGTGGCCGACCGCTGGTGCGCGTCGGTGCTCCGGTCCGCCGCCTGACCTGCCCGGACGTCATACGAGCTGGCTGCCAGGGCAACCAGCTCGTATGACGTTGCGGCTCAGTTCTGGGCGGCCTTGTCGGCACCCCGGCGCCAGCGGATGCCGGCCTCGAGGAAGCCGTCGAGCTCGCCGTCGAAGACGGCGGTCGGGTTGCCGGTCTCGAAGCCCGTACGCAGGTCCTTGACGATCTGGTACGGGTTCAGCACGTAGTTGCGCATCTGGTCGCCCCAACTCGCGGCGACGTCGCCCTTGAGGTCCTTCTTGAGCGCGGCTTCCTCTGCCTTCTTCTTCGCCAGCAGCTTCGCCTTGAGGACGACCATGGCGGAGGCCTTGTTCTGCAGCTGCGACTTCTCGTTCTGGCAGCTGACCACGATCCCGGTGGGGATGTGCGTGAGGCGGACCGCGGAGTCGGTCGTGTTGACCGACTGGCCGCCGGGGCCGCCGGAGCGGAATACGTCGACGCGGACCTCGTTCTCGTCGACCTCGATCTCGTCGGTCTGCTCGAGCACCGGCACGACCTCGACCGCGGCGAACGACGTCTGACGGCGGCCCTGGTTGTCGAACGGGCTGATCCGGACGAGGCGGTGCGTCCCGGCCTCGACCGAGAGCGTGCCGTAGGCGTACGGCGCATGGATCGCGAACTCGGCCGACTTGATGCCGGCCTCCTCGGCATAGGAGACGTCGAAGACCTCGACGGGGTACTTGTGCTGCTCGGCCCAGCGCGTGTACATCCGCATCAGGGTCTCGGCGAAGTCCGCGGCGTCCACACCGCCGGCGCCGGAGCGGATCGTGACGATCGCCTCGCGCGCGTCGTACTCCCCCGACAAGAGGGTGCGGACCTCGAGCGCCTCGACCTCCTTCTTCACCCGGCCGAGCTCGGTCTCCGCCTCGGCGAGCGTCTCGCTGTCGGCCTCCTCCTTCGCCAGGTCGACGAGGATGCCCACGTCCTCGACACGGCCGTTGAGGGTCTCGAAGCGCTCGATCTCGCCCTGCAGGAGGGAGAGCCGGCCGGTGACCTTCTGGGCGTTGGGTTGGTCGTCCCACAGGTCAGGCGCGGCGACCTGCTCCTCGAGAGAGCTGACCTCGGCCTTCATCGTGTCGAGGTCGAGCACCTGCTCGATGGTGCGCATGGTCGCCTGGAGCTGCTTGAGCTCGGCGTCGAAGTCGGGGCCTGCCACAAGAGCCAAGGCTACCGGCCCCGTGTGCACCGCCGTGATTCCCCGCGGCGGCGCCCGCTCAGCGGCGGCCGAGGACCTGCGAGGCGTACCAGCGCCCGTCGGACCCCTTCCTGGCTGCCACGGCGACCAGGCGGAACTCGCGGTGCAGGATGTTGGCACGGTGCGGCGGGGACTTCATCCACCCGTTGCGTACGACGCCGCGGCCGCTGCTGAAGCCGTACGCGACGTTCTCCCCGACGGTGCGAAGCCCGCAGCTGCGCAGCGGGACGCGGATGTCCTGGTGGAACATCCGACGCTGCGCGGCCATGCGTGCGGCCTGGCGGGCGGCGAAGCGCTCCAGGCACCGGTCGGTTCGCAGCCTGTTCAGGCCGTGGGAGGCCCTCGCTGCGTTGGTCGCTCTGACGGCGTCGACGCCGTAGTCGTGTGGCGTGACCGCCTGCGCGGACGGGCCGAGCAGGACGAACGCCACCATCAACGCGACGGCGGCAACGACGGACGGGACGATCGATCTGGTGGGGACAGACATCCCCACGAGGGTGCGACGTGAGGTGGCGCGACGTCAAAACGACTCGCCGCATCGCCCTAGCCTCCATCGACGGTGACCACCGCCGACCCGCTCGCGCCGACCACCGGACGGTCCGGCGACCCCGGCACGTGCAGCGGCAGGTCGGCCGGTGCACGTAGCCGTACGACGACCCTGTCGGCGCCGACCGTCACCTCGAAGCGCAGGCCCGGATAGCGCCGGTAGGCCCCGGTGTCGGTGAGATAGCCGGCGACCGCCGCGCGGGCCGCCTGCTCGCTCACCGTCAGGCGCCGGCCGCCGAGGCCGCCGGCGTACACCTCGAGCCCTTGTGCCCCGAGGTCGGCGCCCTGCAGTGCAGCCCCGTCCGCGAGCGTGTCGAGGCTCTGGCGCTCGAGGAACGCCGCGGTCGCGTCGACGACGACGGCGACCGCCACCAGGAGCACGGCCACGAACCCCACGATGAGCGGGATCGTCGACCCCCGGTCGGTCCATCTCCGATCATGGCGACGCGGCATCGCCGACCTCCTGGAACCGCCCGATCGGCACCGTGTGAGAAGCGTCGAGCGCGAACACAGGGTCGCCGAGCCCGAAGGAGCCGGGCAGCCACGGAAGATCGACGCTCGTCTCGACCCGCACGGTGACCACCGAGGTGCCGGCGTGACAGGCACGGGGGTACGGCGTGCAGCGCACGCCCAGGTCGAGCGGTGCCACGCGCAGCCCCTGGTCGGCGAGCGCCTGGCGGGCCGCCACCCTCGCGCGCGCCTCCCCCAGCGCGTCCGAGTCGGCCAGTGCGTACGCGCGACCGGCGGCACGGGCGGCCGCGCTGACCGCGAACGCCCCCCGCTGGACCTCGAAGACCGACATCACGACCCACACGAGCGGGACGAGCAGGAGGATCGCCAGCCAGCTGAACTCGACCAGCGCGGTGCCACGGTCACCTCGCCGCCGGGAGCTCACGGGCTCTCCTCGACGGCGTGACCGGTGACGTCGAGCGCGAACGCCGGGCCGCCGAGGCCGAGAGCAGGCACCTCGGCGTGGATGACGATCTCGATCGCAGGGGCCCCGTCGACGGTCGCCGGCCGCGCGCGGATCGACTGCGCGTAGCGGGCGGACAGGACGCCGTCGAGCGCGTCACGCGTCTTCTCGATCCCGTCGGCGGGGCCGTGGTCGGCAGTCGCGGCGAAGCGCGCCCCCTCGGAGGCGGCACTGGCCAGGGTGTTGCGCACGAACAGCACCAGCGCCACCTGCAGGATGCCGAGCACCAGCGGCACGAGCAGCCCCAGGACGAGCACGAAGTCGACGACCGCGGCGCCGCGGGACGACCGCCTCACGCCCCCTCACTTCACCTTGCCGAGCGCGTCGGTGAGCAGCTGGCGGAGCTGGTCGTCGGCGACACCGTAGAGCGCGGCGCACAGGCCGGCCGTCATGACGGTCACCAGCACCCAGCCCGGGACGTCACCGCGGTCGTCGCGGACACGTCGGCTGAGCAGAGAGGACAGAGGGTTCATCGTGTTCCTTCCCGAGAATTCTTCAGGGGGTCGTCAGATGGAGACCGAGGACGCCGGGGTAGAAGGCGAAGAGGACGGTCACCGGCAGGACGAGGAACACCACCGGGACCATCATCAGGACCTCCTTGCGGGCGGCGATCTCGATCAGCTCGCGGCGGCCCGCCTCGCGGACGTCGGCCGCCTGCGCGTGGAGGACGTCGGCGAGCGGTGTGCCGCGTTCGACGGCGACCGCGACCGCCCCGGCGAAACGTGCGACGAGCGGGACACCCGTGCGGGCGGCGAGCGAGTCGAATGCGGCACCGACCGGTCTGCCGGTGCGCACCTCGGCCAGCAGGCGGGCGAGCTCGGTCGAGAGCTCGCCGCCGCTTCGCCGTACGACCCGGTCCAGCGCCAGCACCGGCCCCTCCCCCGCCGCGACGGCCAGGGCCAGCAGCTCGGCCACGGTCGGGAACTCGGCGATGATCCGCCGCTCCCGGGCCTTGACCTGGCTGCTGAGGCGGTTGTCGCGGGCGAGAACCCCGACGACGAACGCCACCAGGCACAACAGCGCGGACGACAGGACGGCGCCCGGGTTCGACAGGGTGCGGAGCAGCCCGTACGCCGCGGCGACCGCGAACGCTCCGAGACCCCACAGCACCTGCTCGATCCGGAGCTCGTGCACGGTCTTCGCCGACCCGATCCGCTCGAGCCGACGTCGCACCGAGGCAGTCCCGCCGAGGATGCGCTCGACGCCGTCGGCGGTCGACCGCAGCACCGGCCCGAAGACACCGGCCGCCGCCGACACCTGCGGGCGGCCGGCCGAGCCCACGTCCGGGAGATCGCGCACGAACGGCATCACCCGCGCCGCGAGCGACGGTCGTCGCAGCGCCCGCACGCGTGCGCCGACCAGCAGCCCGCCGGCGGCCACCAGTGCGCCGAGCAGCGCTCCCCAGGCGGTCACGACAGGATCCGCCGCTCGACGGGCAGGCGGCCGAGCCGCATCATCGCGCGGTAGGCGACGAGGCATGCCGCGCCTCCGATCGCCAGCACGACGACACCGCCGGGTGAGGCGTAGCGGCGGATGACCTCCGACTGGATCGACATGAAGAGGAGCACGAGCCACGGCGCGGCGACCGCCAACCGTGCCCCGTTGATGGTCCACGACTGGCGGCTCTCGAGCTCGGAGCGGGTCCGGGCATCGTCTCGCAGGTAGCCCGACAGGTTGCGCAGCAGCCGTCCGAGCTCGCCGCCGCCGACCTCCCGAGCGATGCGGAGGCCCTCGACGACGCGGTCGCCGACGGGGTCCGCCAGCCGGTCCTTCAGCCGGTCGAGGCAGTCACCGAACCGCCCCGAGAGCTGGTGGTCGAGCGCGAACGCCTCGAACGCGTCGCGGAGTGGCTCAGGTCCACGCGTGGCCAGGGCGGCCAGCGCCTCGGGCAGCGACAACCCCGCACGCACTGCCGAGGCCAGGTTGTCCACCGCCTCCGGCCACACCTCGGCGAACTCCCGATGCCTCCGCCTGGCTCGCCCGGAGACGATCTGCACCGGCAGGTAGCCCGCCATCAGGGCGAACGCCAACGCCACCGGCGGCGTCCCGGAGACGAGCTGGACGACGAGCCCTGCCATCAGACCGCTCGCCAGGCACAGGCCGACGAACGCGCTCACCGTGACCTGCCGCAGTCCGGCCCTGGCCAGCAGCTGGGCCGTCCTCGCCTCACGCTGCGCGCCTCGCCTCGGGGCGCGCGGCAGGAAGAAGGCCGACCAGACCAGGAGCAGACCGATGCCCACCCCGAGACCGACGAGCGCTCCCATCAGGCACCTGCCAGCAGACGGTGCACGTCGACCCCGAGCCGCGTGAACCGCTCGGGATGCGGGGGCATGCCGCCCGCCCGTACGAGCTCGCCACCCACCCTCTCGAAGACCGGCGCGGTCTCGATGACGTCGCCCTCGACACGGCCCGGCACGGCGACGATCTCGTTCACGCGTCGGACGCCCCGGTCGTCAATGCCGAGGTGCACCACCAGATCCACTGAGGCCGCCACCGTCGGGACGACGAACCGCGCGCTGATGTTCTCCCCCGCCAGGAGGGGCAGCGTGCACATCTTGACGAGCGCCTCGCGGGCCGAGTTCGCGTGCAGCGTGCACATCCCGGGAAGCCCTGCGTTGAGCGCGAGCAGCAGGTCGAGGCACTCCTCGGCCCTGACCTCCCCGACGATGATGCGGCTCGGTCGCATGCGGAGCGACTCCTTGACGAGCTCCCGCAGCCGGATCCCGCCGTTGCCCTCCAACCCGGCCTGGCGGGTCTGGAGCGGCACCCAGTCGGGATGCGGGAAGCGCAGCTCGAAGACCTCCTCGGCGCTCACGACGCGGTCGCCCCCGGGGATGGCCGCGGCGAGGCAGTTGAGCATGGTGGTCTTGCCCGCCTGGGTGCCGCCTGCGACCAGGACGTTCAGCCCGGCCCGGACGCTCGCCTCGAGGAACGCGGCGGCGGCGGCGCTCAGGCTGCCGAGCTCGACCAGGTCCGCGAGCCGCACGGCGCGGAGCACGAACTTCCGCACGTTGACCGCGCTGAAGCCGCGCGAGATGCCTTCGAGCACGACGTGGAGCCGGTGCCCCTCGGGCAGCATCGCGTCGACGAATGGTTGCGACCGATCGATCCGACGCCCCGACGACTTCAGCATGCGCTCCACCAGCTCGGCGACCTGGTCGCGGCTCAGCACGAGGTTGGTCAGCTCGTGCCGGCCGTTGCGTGCGACGAAGACGCGGCTCGGGTCGTTGATCCACACCTCCTCGACGCCGGGGTCGTCGAGCAAGGGCTGCAGCGGACCGAAGCCGGAGACCCTGGCGACGAGCTCGCCGACGATCGTGACCGGGTCGGCCAGGGCGACGACGGCGCCTGTCAGGCTCCGCTCGTCGTGATCGCGTACGACGGCCTCGGCGATGCGACGCACCACCGCGCTGTCACGCTGCGGGTCGACGCCATCGCGGCGTACGCGCTCCCGCACCTCCTGGTCCAGATGCTCGACGACCGAAGGGTCGTCGACCACAGGCATCCCCATCCGGGCCCCCTCCCGAGTCGGAGCAACTGGAGAGGAACCTAGGACGACCCGTCGCCCGGCTGGAAGGGGTCAATTCGCTTCTGTGGATAACGCGCGAGGCGGTCGCGATGGAGCGCGACGAGCGCGCAGCGATCCACCGAGAGCCCGGCCCGAGACAACGCCGGTGCGAGGATGCACTGACCCGCCTCAACGGCGATCTGCTCATCTCGGCGCAGACCCCATGTCACCGGCCCGCAGCGCTCTCAGCCGCCTTGGCTAGAGATCCGTGTTTCCGACAAACCGGCCCTCCTCGCCATCGTTCTCGGACATCGCCAGGGACTTAGAGGCACCAGTCCCGTTCGGACCGCGTCCGCGAAGCTCGGCAAGTGCGTGTGCAGCGCCGCGCTGACCCAGCAGCCGAGCAAGGTGGCTGCTCGCGCCCCCCGCAATGATCACGACGGGTCGGTCCGCGCGTCATCGGCTGTCGCCTCACTCACGTGGGGACACGCCCCGGCTCGAAGAGCCGGGGCGTCGAGTCGACGCCGTAGCACGATCATCTGCTGGCGAAGTTCTGGAAGACGAGGTGAGAGACCCACTCCCAGCGCCCGAGCCCCTCATCCCACTTCTTCGTGTACTGCGGGATGGTGAAGTTGTACGTGAACTTCGGAACCTTGCCGGCCGGCACCTCTTCCGCGTACATGGTGCGGAGAACGCGCAGGGTCGCGGCGTTGGTCGAGGTCCACGTCGCACCAGTCGTACCGTAGGCCGGCCGCGTGACCTTGTAGCCCTTGCAGACCTTGACGGGGACGTTCGCGCTGATGATGCCGACATTGACGGGCACGTTGAAGTTCACCGTGCATGCCTGGCTCGACGTGAAGGCGTGCGTGGCGGCGTACGTGCTGCTGATGGCTGCGACCGACGAAGAGATTCGCTGACTCGCAACAGCCTTCGCATCCAGACGACCCTGTTTCACGGTCCAATACGACTCAGCCACAGCCGCGTAGCAATCGGCCTTGGTGTCGGCGTCCTTGATCTCGTACTTCGTCCAACAGACGTAGACGGTCCCCTTCGGGTCGTCCCCTGGGAGGGCGGGAGGTGATGTCTGCTCCTTGGGCATGCCCGCCCACCTGATCTGTGATGCCTGGCTGGTGCATCCCGTGCCCATGATCAGCGCCCCGCAGATCGTCAGCTGAGCGTTCGCAGGCTGCGTTGCGAGCGGATTCTTGCCGACCGGTGTGAGCATGGTCGCGACAACCAACCCGATCCCGACGAGAGCCACGACGATCACCGTCGGCGCTACGAATCCCCGCGTTTGAGTCATGCCAGTTCCCGTCTCCTCGATGAATCCAGCTGACCGGGGCCGCCTCCCTCATCTCGTCACAGGAACGCGCAACCCAGCCGCTGATAGAGACCTCCGAACGCCCAATACATTAAGCGCGGGATGCAAGCGTTGACGCGCCAGCCGACGTCGTCCTCCTCCTTGCCTGAGGGTGTGCCCCAATGGCCCGCCACCATGCAGAGCCCGCTCCCGCGAGACACATCGACCCGCCGCGGCAGGACCCGAAATACAGGACCCGAAATACCCGAAGGCCCCGCCCGGAAGTTCCGGACGGGGCCTACGGAAGAGCCGGCGCACAGCCGGCAGAGACGCGAGGACGCGCCGACTCGACCCCTCACAGACGCAAGGATGCGCCGACTCGGCGTCAGCGGACGGTGCCGGCGAACCAGCTGCTGGTCCAGATGGCCTCGGTGCGGACGCTCTCGCCCGGGCGAGGAGCGTGCAGCACGTAGTCGGTGCCGTGCTCCCGGCCGGCGAACAGACCGACGTGGTAGACGTGACCGCCCGAGCTGAAGAACACCAGGTCACCGCGGTGCAGCTGCGAGCGCGGGATGTGGCGGACGGCGCCGGACTGGGCCGCCGCGGTCCGCGGCAGGCTGAGACCGGACCGGTGGTAGGCGTACGACGTCAGGCCGGAGCAGTCGAACGCGTTCGGGCCGGTGGCGCCCCAGACGTAGGGGTCGCCCTTCTGGTCCAGGCCGACCTTGAAGGCGTGCAGCGTCTCGCGGCCACGGATCTCGGCCCGGTGGCGGCGCATCTCGCGACGGTGCTTGCGGACCTGACGGAGGTGTTCGCGGCGACGCTCACGCCGGATGCGCTGCCGCTCGGCGCGCGCCTCATGACGGGCAGCGACGCGCTGGAGCGAGAGGGAGTTGGCGTAGGCGGCCGGGACGACCGCGGACGGGGTGGACGTGGCCGCACTCGCGCCGGCCGGGAGGGCCAGGGCGCCGGCAGACAGGGTCGCGGCGGCGAGGAGCGCTCTGACGGCAGGGCGCAGTGATCTGTTGTTGGGCATGCGTGGATTTCCTTCCCACGCCTGCGAGGTGAGCTGTCGGATTCGGGCTAGAAGGTGCCCGGCCCGCGCGCTGACGTCAGCGTGCGGGCTTCACCCCGAGCGGCCATGGATCTGCCGCAGTGAAGAAGTGGTTCCCCCGCTCCTGCCCCTGAGTGCTCGGTCACTCGAACCGGCTCCCAACGGGGCAGGACTCGGCGTGTACCGGAGCCGGTTGTTGCTGGTGCAACTACTCGAAGGTAGGCAGGAGGCACCTTCGACCCAACTCGTCGGCGCGGATTTTACCGTCTTGGTGACGAGCGTCACACGCCGACGCGCCGAGGCACGCTTGACGCATGGCCCCGATCACATCTACTGCAGGACGGCTACTGCTGCACCCACCACGCGGGGAGCAGCGCGGCGTACAGGGTCTGGAAGACCGCGACATCAGGCTCGCCCGGCAGGTCCAGCCAGCCCTGGATCACCCCGACGGTCGCCCGTGCGACGTACCGCGCGGCGATGTCGGACACCACGTCGTCCGGAAGCCCCTCGACGTCGAGCGGCAGGTGCAGCCGGCCGGCGCGCAGCAGCTGCCGGCTGGACTCGAGGAAGTGATCGCCGAGCATCCCGTCCAGGCCGCCCGGCCCGCTGTCGGGCCCGAGGCCGCGTCGGTAGATCGGCGCGTGCTCGCGCACGTGCTCCAGCACGCGCCTGGTCGCCTCCGTCACGGCCTCGTCGGTGTCGGCCTCAGGAGCGCTGAGCAGGTCGGCGCGCAGCGCGTCGAGGTCGGCGAGCAGTGCCTGCCGGAGCAGGTCTCCCGGAGAGGCCGCGTGCTCGTAGAACGTGGAGCGGTGCACGCCGGCCGCCCGAGCCAACGACGTCACGCTCAGATCGGCCACAGGCGTGTCGCGCGCCGCTGCCAGCACCGCGGCGTACAGCCGCGCGCGGGTGCGCACCTGCCGTGCGTCCATCGGCGATCCCTCCTGAGTGGCCCGGGGAAGATTCCGAGCCTATCCGACGTTTGTAGGTTATAGATCCGACAAACGTCGGATAACTGGAAGGAGAATCATCATGGCCACCTACGACGTCGCAGGACGTTCAGCGATCGTCACCGGCGGTGGGTCCGGCATCGGCCGGGCCGTCGCACTCCTGCTCGCCGCCAACGGGGCGTCCGTCCTCGTGCATGACGTCCGCCAGGAGAGCGCCGACGCCGTCGTCGCCGAGATCGTCGAAGCGGGCGGCACGGCGAAGGCGTTCGTGGGCGACGCGTCCGACCCGGAGATCGCCGTTGCGGCGGTCGCGGCCGCCGAGGAGCTCGCTCCCCTGCGGATCGCGGTCAACAACGCCGGCATCGGCGGCGCCAACGCCCCGGTCGGCGAATACCCGATCGACTCCTGGCGCTCGGTCATCGAGGTCAACCTCAACGGCGTCTTCTACGGGATGCGCGCGCAGATCCCGGCGATCACCGCGAACGGCGGCGGGGCCATCGTCAACATGGCCTCGGTGCTGGGCTCGGTCGGCATCGCCGGCTCGTCGGCGTACGTCACCACCAAGCACGGGCTGCTCGGCCTGACCAAGAACGCGGCACTGGAGCACGCGGCGGACGGCGTGCGCGTCACCGCAGTCGGCCCGGGCTTCATCCACACGCCCCTGGTCGACGCGAACCTCGACGCGGCGGCGCAGCAGTTCCTCGCCGAGAAGCACGCGCTCGGTCGCCTCGGCAACCCCGACGAGGTCGCGAGCCTAGTCGCGTTCCTCGCCTCCGACGCCGCCTCGTTCATCACCGGCAGCTACCACCTCGTCGACGGTGGGTACGCCGCCCAGTAGGCGCGTCAGACCAGGTCGACGAGGTCCGCGACCGAGTCGACGACCCGGGTGGGGCGGTAGGGGAACATCTCGACCTGCCCCGGCCGGGTCGACCCCGTGAGGACCAGGCAGGTCTGCAGACCCGCCTCGAGGCCGCTGACGATGTCGGTGTCCATCCGGTCGCCGACCATCGCGGTGGTCTCCGAGTGCGCCTCGATCCTGTTGAGCGCGGAGCGCATCATCAGCGGGTTCGGCTTGCCGATGAAGTACGGCGTCCGGCCGGTCGCCGTCGAGATGAGCGCGGCGACCGAGCCGGTCGCGGGCAGCATCCCCTGGTGCGACGGACCCGACGCATCGGGGTTGGTCGCGATGAACCGCGCGCCGTCGGCGATCAGCCTGATCGCCTTGGTGATCGCCTCGAACGAGTAGGTGCGGGTCTCCCCCAGCACGACGTAGTCGGGGTCGCGGTCGGTCATCACGTAGCCGATGTCGTGCAGAGCAGTGGTCAGCCCCGCCTCGCCGACGACGTACGCCGTGCCGTCGGGGCGCTGGTCGGCGATGAACTGTGCCGTCGCGAGGGCCGACGTCCAGATCGCCTCCTCGGGCACGTCGATGCCGCTTCCGAGGAGCCGGGCGCGCAGGTCGCGCGGCGTGAAGATCGAGTTGTTGGTGAGCACGAGGAAGCGGCGGCCGGAGCCCTTGAGCTTCTCGATGAACTCCTTGGCGCCGGGGATCGGCACCTCTTCGTGGACCAGGACGCCGTCCATGTCGGTCAGCCAGGTCTCCACCGGTCGCAGCGTCATGGCGCACATCCTGCCGCAGAGCCCGTCAGTGGGTCACCGACGCGGCAGGACGATGTCGAGCCCACGGTCGTGGTACTCGCCCTGGACCCGCCCGCCGAGCGCCGTCACCACGGCCCGCGCGCGGAGGTACGTCGAGTCTGGCCCCTTCCTCCGGACCGGGCTGCGCGGCCCGTCGGCCGCGCTGATCCGCAGCTTGAGCGCCCCGCTGTCGGTGGCCTCGTAGACGAGCCTGACCGAGCCGCGGCTGCGGTGCAGCACGTCGACGAGCAGGAGCTCGTGGATGTGCTCCAGCGGCCCCGCCGTGTACGTCGTCTCGAGGTCGCCCTCCACCGCGGCCGTCAGCGCGCGGTCGTGGTGCGCGAGCTCGTCCGCCCAGCGCTGCGCGCAGGTGGTGGCGAGCTCGCGCAGGGGCAGCGCGACGCCGCGCCCGCCCGGCCGTCGAGCGATCCCGACCAGCTCGCCGGTGACGGCGTCGAGCTCGTCGATGCGCTGCACGCAGCGCTCGATGGTGAGGCGCACGTCGGCCCCGATCTCGCCGCTCAGTGCGAGGTCGTCGAGCTCGAGCCGCAGCGACGTGAGCGGGGTGCGGAGCAGGTGGGAGGCCTCTTCCGCGAAGGCATGCTCCTGCTCGAGCCGGTCCTGGAGCTGCGCCGCGCTGGTGCGCAGAGCATCGCCGATCTCCTTGGCCTCCGGCACACGGGTCCGGGGCAGGTCGAGGTCGAAGCGACCCCGGCCGAGGGCGCCGGCGGCGTCGGCCAGCTTCCGGAACGGCCGCGAGAGGGCCCGCGAGAACAGGTAGCCGACAGCTCCGGCGATGACCCCGAGCACGCCGAAGAAGACGATCAGGCCCCGGCTGGGCCCGAACAGCACGCGACCGATCTCGTCACGTGACTGGCTCACCTCGATGTAGCCGCCCGGCAGCTCCTCGGCCGCCCACAGGTCACTGGACCGGCTCGGGTCTCCCGTGCCCGTGAAGGCGAGGCCCTCGGCGACGATGTCGGGCTCGTTCGTGTTGTCCCAGTGCAAGACGACCCGCTTCTCCTCCCCGATCATCGACGCCAGGAAGCTCTGGTCGACCGGCTTCCCGGCATCGTGGCGCGCCTTGACCGCGGTCGCGATGATGGAGGCCGTCTCGTGGATCTCCCTGGTCTCGTGCCGTCCCATCGTCGACTCGAGCGAGTAGGTCCGCACGAGGAAGCCGAGCGTGCAGAGTCCGAGCCCGAGAAGGATGAACGCGACGGTCAGCCGTTCGCGCATCGTGCCCTACACATCGGCGCCCTCGAGGCGGAAGCCGACGCCGCGGACGGCGACGACCTTGTCGGTGACGCCCGCGTTCTCGAGCTTCTGGCGCAGACGGCCGATCGTGACGTCGAGGGTCTTCGTGGAGCCGTACCAGTTCTCGTCCCACGCCTCGGCCATCAGGCGGTCACGGGAGACGACCTTGTCGCGCTGCGCGGCCAGGACGCTCAGGACGTCGAACTCCTTGCCGGTGAGCGCGACCTCGGAGCCGCCGGCGAACACCCGACGGGCCGCGGCATCGATGCGCAGCGCTCCCTCGGGCAGGTGGCTGCCGCCGTTGTGGCCGACGGTGCGCCGCAGCAGCGCCCGCACCCGGGCCTGCAGCTCGGCGAGGCCGAACGGCTTGGCGAGGTAGTCGTCGGCGCCGTAGTCCAGGCCGACCACGCGGTCGAGCTCGCCCGCACGGGCGGTGACGATCATGATCGCGCCCTCGTACCCGCTCTCGCGGGCCTTGCGGCACACGTCGAGCCCATCCATGTCGGGCAGGCCGAGGTCGAGGATCATCACCTCGGCCGGTCGGGCGGCGAGCTGGTCGAGTGCCTCCTGGCCGGTGTCGACCCGCTGGACGTGATAGCCCTCCCGCTCGAGGGTGCGGACCAACGGGAAGGCGATGTCCTCCTCGTCCTCCACGATCAGCACGCTGTGAGCCATGCCCGGAATGTTAAGTGAGGGCGCGCGTCGGTGAGACCGGAATGCCACAGCCGGGTCACGAATCGGTGACGGGCGGCTCGTCCCGGTGACGGGTGATGCGCCGACGCTGGCGGGCGCGACCGACGTCGGCGCCCACGGCGAGCAGGACGGCCAGCATCGGAACGCTGACGAGCATCACCCACATGGTCGGCCGGACGCCCGCGATGAACGGGTAGCCGACGTACGGGATGTGCGCGACCACGCGGGAGTGACGCCCCGTCGGCGAGAGCACCCACGGGTCGGTCCCGGTGCCGTCGCCGCTGGTCAGGATCCCGTCCGGAGTGTCCCTGACGACCCGGCGGGTGACGTACGGCGCGTCGGCCGGCGTCCCCGGGGGCCGGAAGGTGATCACGTCACCGACCTCGATGTCCGGCGCCGGGACGCTCTCGGCGAAGGTCAGAGAGCCGCGCGGCACGCTGTTGCCCAGCGCATCGCTCGTGACGACGTAGCGCTGCAGGCCGAGGACCGACGGCAGCACGACGAGCAGGGCGAGCGGAGCGAACACGGCGACGGCGACGAGTGGCCACAACCGCCCCATCAGCGACGGCCGCGCAAGAACGGGCGTCAGCTCCATGGCGGCCTCCCTCGCGATCAACAGCCCCCTGTGCAACAACTCGTCGGGCCCGCAGTCTACGTGACGTCCGACGTCCAGCACCCCACATCCACGGCCTGACCAAGGCGCGGACGACTAGGCCACGCCGAACACGTCACCGAGCCGTTCGACCCGCTCCAGGACCTCGGTGAAGGTCATCTGCTCGAGCCCGAGCGGGTCGGCCGCGCCCTCCTCCACCTCGTCCCAGGTCACGGGGGCGGCCACATAGGGACGCTCCTTGCCGCGCAGCGAGTACGGCGAGATGGTCGTCTTGCTCCCGGCGTTCTGCGACCAGTCGAGGAAGACCTTGCCGCCGCGACGCGACTTCGTCATCGTCGCGGTCACGAGCTTCGGGTGGGCGGCCTGCAGCTCCTCGGCGACCTCCTTGGCCAGCGCGGTCGTCTCGTCGCTGGACAGCGGCTCGTCGAGGCCGGCGTACAGGTGCAGGCCCTTGCTCCCGCTCGTCACCGCGTACGCCGACAGGCCGCGCGCGTCGAGCCGCTCGCGCACCATCAGCGCGACCGTGCAGCACTCGTGCAGCCCGGCCGGCTCGCCGGGGTCGAGGTCGATGACGACCCGGCTGGCGCCCTGCGGTCGCGCGTCCTCGTCGACCGTCCACTGGTGCACGTGCAGCTCCAGGGCCGCCAGGTTGACCAGCCACGTCAGCGTGGCGAGGTCCTCGACCAGCGGGAAGGTGAGCGTGCCGTCCTGCTTGCTCGCCGTGCGCGAGCCGGTGGTCGGCACGGTGACCGTGCGGACCCAGCCCGGCGTGCCGGCCGGGACGTTCTTCTCGAAGAAGCTGCCCTCGGCCACGCCGTGCGGCCAGCGGATCCGGGTGACCGCGCGGCCGTGCAGGTGCGGCAGCAGCACCGGCGAGATGCGGGCGTAGTAGTCGAGGACCTCGCCCTTCGTCGTGCCGGTGCGGGGGAAGAGCACCTTGTCGAGGTTGCTCAGCCGGAGGGTGCGGCCGTCGACGGCGACCCGGACATCCTCACTCATGGGGTGATCATGCGCCGATCGCGATCACGGGGTGGTGCTGGGGCGACAGGCGGCGGTAGAGCATCTGCAGGAACGAGCGCGGTGCGCTCACGCAGCCGGCGGTCGCCCCCCTTCCGTTGACGTGCAGGAAGATGGCGAAGCCGCGATGCCTCACCTGCTCGGCGTTGAAGCCCGTGGCGAAGGCGTACTCGTACTGCGAGCGATGTGCCAGCAGCCGCTCGGAGCCGTTGTCGTCACTCTCGGGCAGCCACCAGCGGAAGCCGCCCGCGGCCTTGTTGCGCAGCTTGTTGTAGAAGCGCGAGGAGTTGTCGCCGACCCAGTAGTCCCCCGAGCGGATCCGGTGGTAGGCCATGTCCCAGCCGGGACGGCGGTGGTGGGTCCCGAAGGCGAACGGCAGGTCGAACGTGCCGGCCGGCGTCGTGCCGTCGCCCTGGTGACGCTGGGTGGAGCGGCTGAGCCCGCCGTAGCCGATCCGGCCGTCGCTGGTCGAGAAGCGCTTGGTCCAGCGACCGTGCTCGCGCACCCAGAGCGTCACACGGGCGTGGTAGCCGTGGGTGCGGTTGGCCGTCACGACCTGGCTGGTGCCGGGTCGCAGCCGGACGGTGACGCCGTCGAGCCGGACGCTGGCCGCGTCGGCGGGCACCGTCAGCAGGCCGATGAGCAGTGCCGGCAGCAGGACGGCCGCCGCAGCGATGAGTCGCATCAGGTCTCCAGATCCGCCGGGCTCAGGTCGGTCCTCACGCCCTGGTAGGAGGGCTGTCGGAGCCGCCCGTCCTGGCCCGGTCTCGGCGGACGTCCGTGGGTGTCCACGTCGACGACCACGAGCGGCTCGACCCAGTGAGTACCCACTGCGTCGAGCCGGGGCACCTCGTCGACGAACGGGCAGTCCGCCCCCGGCGAGAGCAGGGCCTTGAGCGGAGCGCTCTCACGGGGGCCGATGCCACTGCCGACGCGCCCCCGGAACACCAGCCCCGCAGGCGTCACCTCGCCGACCAGCAGCGCCCCGAGCCGGTCGGTCGTGCCGGTCTGCGGCCGCCAGCCGCCGACGACGAACGACCCGCGGAAGCGGTGCGGGAACTTGCGCCACGCGTGGGTCCGCTCGCCGGGACGGTACGTCGAGTCGAGCCGCTTGCTGACGATCCCCTCCAGCCCCTGCTGCCTGGTCGCGTCGAACAGCATCGCCCCGTCGTCGTACGACGCGGGGACCTGCCAGCCGCCGAGGTCGACCTGCTGCAGCAGCTCCCGGCGCTCGGCGAGCGTGCGGTCGAGCAGCATCCGGCCGTCGAGCCGGAGGAGGTCGAAGACCATGTACGTCGCCGGCACCCGTGTCGCGAGACGCGCGGCCGCCGCCCCGCGGACGTGGATGCGCTCCCCCAGCGTGCGGAAGTCCGGCAGTCCCTCGGCGTTCAGCCCGATGATCTCGCCGTCCACGAGGAGGTCGCGCTCCGGGCCGACCGCCGTGACGTCCGGCCAGGCGGTGGTGGCGACGTTCTCGTTGCGCGTCGTGAGCAGCGTCCCGCCGGTGGAGACGTCACCGAGCATCCGGACACCGTCCCACTTCACCTCGTGCGTCCACGCGTCGCCGCTGGGCACGTGGTCGCCGGGCGACGCGAGCATGGGACGCATGGGGCCATCCTGTCGCACGGGCCTGTCGCAGGGACCGCCGCACGGGCCGAGCCTCAGCCGGTCTCCCCCGGGCTGGACTCCTCCGGGGAGGACTGCGGCTCGCCGACGGCGGTGACCGTTCTGCGCTGCAGGTCGGCGAGCACGGACGCCATCCCGCCGGTGGCGTGGAGCCGACGCAGGCGATCGCACTCGGACTCGCAGAACAGGCGCCCGGCGAGGTCCTCCAGCGGCGCCGACGACGCCACCTGGCGCACAGCGTCGCGGGCGCTGTCGATGGCCTCGAGCGCGATGGAGCGCAACGGACGCACCCGTCCGTCCACGTCGACGATGCGGGCGTCCACCCCGTACCTGACCGCGCGGAAGTCGTTCTCCTCGAGGACGGCGGTCGGCAGGTCCTCCTCCGGCGGGCTCTCGGCGGCGGCGATGGCGAGCCCCTGGATCAGCGTGATGAGCCCGGCGGCCCTCTCGAGCGAGCACTGGGCGTCCATCACCCTGACCTCGACGGTGCCGAAGCGAGGGTGCGGTCGCAGGTCCCACCACACGTACGTGTGGTCGGGCGCCTCGGCTGCGGCGATCTGCTCGCTCGCGAGCGCCTGGTAGTCCTCATAGCTCCGCAGCACCGGGGGCGTCTCCGTCCTGGGGTACGACCGGTGGATGGCGCCCCGGGCGGACGCGAGCCCGGAGTCGCGGCCGTGCCAGAAGGGCGAGCCGGCGGAGAGGCCGCGCAGCATGGCCAGCCTGTTGCGGAGCAGGCGGAAGACGGCCACCAGGGTGACCGGGTCGGGCATCCCGACGTGGACCTGGAACGCGGCCGTGGGCGTCCTGAGGAAACCCGCCAGCTCGTCGCCGAGCGCCGCGTAGCGCGCCCCCGCCGACACCTGGAACTCGCCGAGGCCCGCCGTCGGGTGGACGCCGACGGCCACCGCCGACTGGCCGATGCCCACGAGCGAGCGCCGCGACTGCGACAGCGAGCGGACGACGGCGTCCGCGTCCGCGCAGACCGGCGTCGCGAACTCGATCTCGTTGGCGAACAGCTCGGGCGACACCGCGAACGGCGGGTCCGTGGCCCCGCGCAGCCTCCTGATCGTCTCCGCGGCACCGACCGCCCTCGGCCCGCCGTCGGGCGCGGTGAGGATCACCTCGTCCTCCGCGCCGACGGTGAAGGCGCCCCCCGGACGAAACGGCGGAACGGTCACCGGCACCAGGTGTCCCATGCCGGTCATCATGCGTGGGCGAGCGCGATCCGGCCAGAGGCGCAGGGCCGAATCACCCGATACGGGCCGGGTGCGCGGCGTCAGCGGCGCCGCGCGAGCGTCTCGGCGACGATGGCGGCATCCGCTCCGACGCCCCACATCAGCGAGGAGCGGCGGTTGCGTAGGAGGTGCACACCGCAGAAGAACAGTCCCGGGACGGATGTCGCCAGATCGTCGTCGACGACGGGGAACCCGAGCTCGTCGAAGACCGGGAACTCGATCCAGCGAGCATGGTCGGGTCGGAAGCCGCAGGTGAAGATCACCGTGGCCACGCCAGCGAGATCGAGCTCGGTCCGAGGTTCGGCGTGGAAGGGCTCCGGCACGGGCAGCGCCGGTGCGTCCGGGCCGAGCTCGGTCGCCAGAAGGCGGCGAACGTCGGCGTACCAGCGATCGCCGAAGTCGACCGACTCGCTGAGGTCGTCGGCGAAGGTGGCGTGTCCATCCCGGACGCCGGTGAGTCGACCCGCGAGCGTGACGCCCTGCCGCTGCAGCGTGCGCAGGTGCAGGTCGTGGCCGCCTCGGGCCCCTGTGAGCTGGGCGTTCGGCGCGAGCCGCCACGTCGGGTCCGGCAGGTCGGCGAGCGTCTTCTCGAAGTAGGAGGTCCGCTCCAGCCAGGTCACGATGTCCCGGCCTCCTGCTCGACGCGGGAGCCAGGGCGCCCGTCCGCACGCGAGGGTGACCGGGCGCCCGCTCGCGTGGATCTCCTCGGCCAGCTGCACACCGCTCTGCCCGCTTCCGACGATCAGCACTCCTGCCTCGGCGAGATCGCCGGGGGCCCGGTAGGACGTCGTGTCGAGCACCGTGACGTGGGCGGGGAGGGCACCTGCGACCGACGGCCGGTGCACCCGGCGGTAGGCACCCGTGCACACCACGACCCGGTCGCAGGTCAACGGCCCCTCGGAGGTGTCCAGCAGGAACCGGCCCGCATGGCCTGCCGTGATCCGCTCGACGCGCACGCCGGCACGGATCTCCCCCGCGTGCGCGTCGGCGTACGCCTCGAGGTAGTCGACGATCAGGTCCCGGCCGACGTGCCCCTCCGGGTCGTCGCCGTCATACGGCGCCCCGGGGAGCGCGAGCGTCCAGTTCGGCGTGACGAGCGTGAACCCGTCCCAGCGTCCCCGCCACGAGCTCGCGATCCGTTCGGCCTCGAGCACGACATGCTCCACTCCACGTGTCTCGAGCGCGTTGCTGACGGCGAGCCCGGCCTGTCCCGCCCCGACCACGACCACATCCATCCTTCATGGTGCGCCCGGATGCGGAGGAGCGCACGCTTCGGGCTCCCCTATGCCCCGGCCGGGGCGAGCACGATGTCGAATCGCGTGCGGGACCACGTGCCATCCACGACGCGCCCGTCCGGGGTCGGTGTGCCTGCTCGCTGCTCGACGAACTCCTTGACCAACGAGTCCTTGACGCCGAACACGCTGTCCTTGCCGAGCAGGTCGTCGCCGGCGACGAAGATGTGCGTCACCAGCTCGCGGTAGCCGGTCGCGCGCACCAGGAAGTGGAGGTGCGAGGCGCGGTACGGCGAGCGCCCGACTGCCCGCAGGAGCTCGCCGACGGGCCCGTCGTTCGGGATCGGGTACGGCGTCGGGGTGATGCCCCAGAACCGGTAGGCGCCGTTCTCGTCGGTCCGGAGGTGTGCTCGGGCGGACGTGCGCCCGTCGGCGTACTGGACGTCGTAGAGGCCGTCCTCGTCGGCCTCCCACATCTCGACGTGTGCGTCCGCCACAGGCCTGCCGTCGGTGTCGATGACCGTGCCCTCGACCCAGCACGGCTGACCGGCGGCGCCGAAGGACATGTCTCCCCCGAGCGGGATCTCGGGCGAGCCCTCGACGAAGAACGGACCCCGGACGGTGGACTCGGTCGCGTGCTCGTAGGCCTCGTTGTTGACCGCGATGGTCTGCATCGAGGCGCCCAGCACGTCGGAGAGCAGGATGAACTCCTGCCGTTTGTCGTCGGTGATGCTGCCCGCCCGGGTGAGGAAGTCGATGGCTGTGCCCCACTCGGTCTGGGTCAGCCGGGTCTCTCTGATGAAGCCGTGGACGTGCCGGGTGAGGGCGACCATGAGCTCCCTGAGGCGTGGGCTCTGGCAGGCGTCGAAGGACATCACGACTCGCTCGATGAGCTCCTCCTCACGCGCCGACTGCTCGGTGCCCGCGTCCGGTGTCGCGTCCGGTGTCGCGTCTGCGTCGGGATCGCCGGTCATGCGGGCTCCTCTCCGGCCCACGCCGCATGCAGCAGCTCGGTGAGGTTCTCGGCGTTCACCGGCGTGGGGTTGTTCGCGGGCACGGCTGCCAGGATCGGTGCGACAGACGCGACGATGCCGTCCTCGGGCATGCCGTAGTCGCGAAGGGCACGGGGCGCGTCGAGGACCCGTCGCAGCGCAGCCAGGCCCTCCGCCGCGCTGTCCGCCTCGAACGCTCGGGCGATGCGCCGCTCGGCGTCGGCCGCGTTCGGGGCGTTGAACGCCAGCACGTGCGGCAGGACGACGGCATGGGTCTGGGCGTGCGGGAGGTTGAACATCCCGCCGAGCACATGGCAGATCTTGTGGTGCATCCCCGAGCCGGCGGAGGAGAAGGCGACCGCGCCGAGGTAGGCGCCGTACAGGGTCTGCTCGATGCCCTCGAGCGACGTGCTGTCGCCGCCGGCCGCGGCGAGTCCGGTGGCGAGCGCCCGGATACCCTCGCCCGCCAGCGCCTGGTCGAGGGGGTCGACTCGTGGACCCCACATCGAGTCCACGCAGTGCGCCATCGCGTTCAGCCCCGACGCCACCGCAGTGTCCCTGGGCAGGCTGGTCAGGAGCCCGGCGTCGTAGACGATCGAGGCCGGCAGCACCAACCGATCGACCCCGGTCGTCTTGGTCCCGCCCTCGGTCAGGCCCCACACGTCGGTGGCTTCCGAACCGGCGAACGTCGTCGGTACGGCGATGATCGGCAGACCGGTCGTGAGGGCGACGGCCTTCGCCAGACCGGTCGTCGATCCCCCGCCGGCCGAGACCAGGACGTCGACATCATGCTCGGCGGCGACCGCACGAGCTCGCCGGGCCACCTCCACCGGCACATGCGCCACGACCTCCACGTGCCGCACGACCACGGGCAGGCGGTCGGCGATCGAATCGACCGACGACGTCTCGCGGTCGGAGGCGATCAGCATGACGCGCGATCGGCCGAGCGCCTCGACCTCCGCCGCGACTGCTTGCCCTGCCGCGCCGGAGGCGAAGACGATGCGCTGCGGAAAGGTCTCGTGGGTGAACTTCACCGGGGCCTCCTCGATCTCTCGGTCGCTCGTCCGGTGGGTCAGGTTCGCGCGCGGTGGCGGTGCGATCCCGAGGCGTCGATGTGACCGGCTGCGTGATCCGCGTGGGACAGCGCCTCGTCCAGGAGCCGCTTCACGTGGGTGTTGGCGGCCACGTAGTAGGCGAACGTTCCTTCGCGGCGCACGTTGACCAATCCGGCGAGCCGGAGTTTGGCCAGGTGCTGGCTGACCGCCGACGGGCTGGCGTCGATCAGCTCAGCCAGGCAGTTGACCGAGGATTCGCCCTGCAGGAGGGCGACGAGGATCTTGATCCGGTTCTTGTCGCTGAGCATGCGGAAGGCATCGGCGGCCACCTGGACGGCGTCGTCCTCGGGCATCTCGAAGTCGCGGATCTGGTCGTGCACGAGGCCCAGCATAAACTTGCGTATCTGCGTGAATGCGCAGATAGTGGGATTCGATGATCATCGACCGCTCCTCATCCACCCCCGAGCGCGTGCCCCACGACGGGAGTCACCACGGCGCCGAGGCGTACCCCAGCGATCACGGCCATGACCACTCCCACGGGCTCATGGATCCGTCGATCCTCCGATCGAGGGCTGGAGTGAGGGCGGTCGGCCTCAGCCTTGCCGTCCTGCTCGCCGCCGCCATCACTCAGCTCGCGGTCTTCCTCGTCAGCGACTCGGTCGCCCTCCTCACCGACGTCATCCACAACGGCGGCGACGCCCTGACCGCGATCCCTCTCGGCATCGCGTTCCTGCTGCGGAGCCAGCGAGGGGAGCGATGGGCCGGCTACTGCGTCGTCGCAGTCGTCCTCGCCAGTGCCCTCCTCGCACTGGTCCAGGTCATCGAGCGATTCATCCACCCGCAGACGCCCACGCACCTGTGGGCACTCCTGGTCGCAGGCATCGTCGGCGTCGTCGGCAACGAGATCGCCGCCGTCATTCGTTGGCGCGCCGGCCGAAAGCTCAGCTCCCCCGCCCTCATCGCCGACGGCCACCACGCCCGCGCCGACGGCTACGTCAGCGCAGGAATCATCGTCTCGACGGTGTTCATCGCTGTCGGGGTGCCCGTCGCAGACCCGATCATCGGGCTCCTGATCTCAGCGCTGATCCTGCACACCACCTGGGAGTCCTGGGTCACGATCAGGCGAGGCTGACGACTTCCCACACACACGCCCGCCAGCTCAGCAGCAGGCGCCTGCTCGGCGTCCACGTGTGGACGCACGTATCGACGCCTGTCAATATAGATCTATGTCGAAGTCTCAGGCGGTGCTCGAGCTGACGCCGGTCCAGACCGTCGCGTGCTGCTCGCCGTTGACCCAGGAGCCGCTCAGCGGCGAAGCCGCGGAGAGGATCGCGCACCTCCTGAAGGCCCTCGCGGACCCGGTGCGGCTGCGCTTGATGTCGCTGGTGGCCTCGCACGCGGATGGCGAGGCCTGCGTGTGCGACCTCAACGACGCCTTCGACCTCTCCCAGCCGACCATCAGCCACCACCTCAAGGTCCTGCACGAGGTCGGCCTGCTCGACCGCACCAAGCGTGGGGTCTGGGTCTACTACGCGGTCAGGACCGAAGCGCTCGCCGACCTCGGGGCGCTGATCGGCGGAGTCGGCAGGTGAGTCTCGTACGCCGCGTCGCGGCCGAGCTCATCGGCACTGCGTTCCTCGTCATGGCGGTCATCGGGTCCGGCATCGCGGCGAGCCGCCTCTCGCCGGGCGATGCCGGTCTCCAGCTGCTGGAGAACAGCCTGATCACCGGCGCCGCGCTCGTCGCCCTGATCCTCGCGCTCCAGCCGGTCTCAGCCGCCTTCAACCCGGTCGTCACCCTCGTCGAGGTCGTCCTCGGCAAGCTCGGGAGGCAGGACGCCGTCCCGCTCGTCCTCGCGCAGTTCGCCGGCGGGTTCCTCGGCGCGGTCGTGGCGAACCTGATGTTCGGCCTCGACGCGGTCACCATCTCCACGCACCACCGGACCGGTGGCGGACTCTGGCTCGGCGAGGTGGTCGCGACGCTCGGACTGGTGCTGGTGATCTTCGGCTCCGTCCGGTCCGGCAGGACCGAGACGATCGCGTACGCCGTCGGCGGCTACATCACCGCGGCGTACTGGTTCACCAGCTCGACCAGCTTCGCCAACCCCGCCGTGACGGTCGCACGGATGTTCTCGAACACCTTCGCGGGCATCGCACCGAGCTCGGTCGCCATGTTCGTCCTGATGCAGGTGATCGGCGGCGCGCTCGCCGTCGGTGCCGTCACCGTCCTCTACCCCCTCGACACCATCAGCCTCCCGGATCCCGAACAGGTCCCGACCGGCGAAGGAAGCCGCCCATGAGCCAGCGCAGACCGACCGTCCTTTTCGTCTGCGTCCACAACGCCGGACGCTCCCAGATGGCCGCCGGCTACCTCGCCCACCTGGCGGGCGACCGGATCGACGTACTCTCCGCCGGATCCCAGCCCGCCGACCAGGTCAACCAGGTCGCGGTGGCCGCCATGGCCGAGGAGGGCATCGACATCGCCGCCGAGCAACCCAAGATCCTGACCTCCGCGGCGGTCCGGGAGTCCGACGTCGTCATCACGATGGGCTGCGGGGACGAATGTCCCTTCTTCCCCGGCAAGCGCTACGAGGACTGGAAGCTCGACGACCCCGCCGGACAGGGCATCGAGGCGGTCAGGCCCATCCGTGACGAGATCAGGCACCGCGTCGAGGATCTGATCGCCTCCCTCGACCTCCCGTGACCGGCTCGAGGTCGGTCACCCCTTCTGGGGGAGGTCTGCCCGAGGCCGGGCGGGTTTGGGTGTGAGCACCCGGGGCCGCACGGGTGCGCCCCGCCCACGTCCACCCGGAGGCACGCATGCCCGACTCGAAGCCGAACATCCTGGTCATCTGGGGCGATGACATCGGCATCACCAACCTCAGCTGCTACAGCGACGGTCTGATGGGCTACCGCACCCCGAACATCGACCGGGTGGCCGACGAGGGGATGCGCTTCACCGACTCCTACGGCGAGCAGAGCTGTACGGCGGGCCGCGCGTCGTTCATCACCGGGCAGAGCGTCTACCGCACCGGCATGAGCAAGGTCGGCGTGCCGGGCGCCGACGTCGGGCTGCAGGCCGAGGACGTGACCATCGCCGAGCTGCTGAAGCCGATGGGCTACGCGACGGGGCAGTTCGGGAAGAACCACCTGGGCGACCTGAACAAGTACCTCCCGACCGTGCACGGGTTCGACGAGTTCTTCGGCAACCTCTACCACCTCAACGCCGAGGAGGAGCCGGAGAGCGAGGACTATCCGAGCCAGGAGGAGTTCCCACGCCTGTACGCCCTGGCCCACCCCCGCGGCGTGCTGCACTGCTGGGCGACCGAGGAGGACTCCGACGAGGTCGACGAGCGTTACGGCCGAGTCGGGAGGCAACGGATCGAGGACACCGGGCCGTTGACCAAGAAGCGGATGGAGACCGTCGACGACGAGTTCACCGACGCCTGCGTCGACTTCATCCGGCGCCAGCACGAGGCGGACACGCCGTTCTTCGTGTGGATGAACACGACCCACATGCACCTCTACACCCACACCAAGCCGGAGAGCCTGGGCCAGGCGGGACGCTGGCAGTCGCCGTACCACGACGCGATGATCGACCACGACCGCAACGTCGGGCAGCTGCTCGACCTGCTCGACGAGCTCGGCATCGCCGAGGACACGATCGTCATCTACTCCACGGACAACGGGCCGCACGAGAACTCCTGGCCCGACGCCGGGACGACACCGTTCCGCAGCGAGAAGAACACCAACTGGGAGGGCGCCTTCCGCGTCCCGGAGATGATCCGCTGGCCCGGCCACATCCCGGCCGGGGTCGTCTCGAACGACATCGTCCAGCACCACGACTGGCTGCCGACGTTCCTGGCCGCGGCGGGCGACACGGAGATCGTCGACAAGCTCAAAGCCGGGCTCGAGATCGACGGGACGACCTACAAGGTCCACATCGACGGCTACAACCTGCTCCCCTACCTCACCGGGGAGGTGGAGAAGAGCCCGCGGCTCGGGCTCATCTACTTCTCCGACGACGGCGACTGCCTCGCGATGCGGGCCGGCCCCTGGAAGGTCGTCTTCATGGAGCAGCGGGTCCACGGCACCCTCCAGATCTGGGCCGAGCCCTTCGTGCCGCTGCGCGTGCCCAAGCTGTTCAACCTGCGCACCGACCCGTTCGAGCACGCGGACATCACGTCGAACACCTACTACGACTGGATGCTGCGGCGCGCCTACCTGATCCTGTACGCCTCGGCCATCACCACGCAGTTCCTCGAGTCGTTCCGCGAGTTCCCACCGCGCCAGAAGCCGGCGACCTTCAGCATCGACCAGGCCGTCGAGAAGCTGAACCAGCTGCTAGCGGCCGACTGAGCATGCGCGGGGCGGCGACCCGGGCCGATCTGCGTCCCATCCCGGCGCAGACCTTCACGATGGGCTCCGACGACCACTACCCCGAGGAGGCGCCCGCCTGCCCCGTCCGGGTCGACGCCTTCTCGATCGGGGCGCACCAGGTCACCAACACCGAGTACGCCGCCTTCGTCGACGCGACCGGCTACCGCACCGTCGCGGAGCGGCCCCTCGACCCGGCGGACTTCCCCGGTGCGCCGCCGGAGAACCTGGTGCCGGGGTCGATGGTCTTCACCGGCTCCGCCGGCCCGGTCGACCTGCGACACCTGAACCTCTGGTGGACCTGGACGCCCGGCGCCTCGTGGCGCCACCCGCACGGTCCACGGTCCGGACTCGACGAGCTCGGCGACCACCCGGTGGTGCACGTCGCCTTCGAGGACGCCGAGGCGTACGCGGCATGGGCCGGGCTCGTGCTGCCCACCGAGGCCGAGTGGGAGGCCGCCGCCCGCGGCGGGATCGTCGGGGCGGCGTACACCTGGGGCGACGAGCCGGAGCCCGCCGGCGCTCGGCTCGCGAACTTCTGGCACGGCGACTTCCCGTGGCGCGCGGAGACCGGCTACGGCTCGACGGCGCCGGCCGGCTCCTTCCCCGCCAACCCGTACGGACTCTTCGACATGGCCGGGAACGTGTGGGAGTGGACGGCCGACTGGTACGTCGCCCGCCGCGAGGGTGACCCCGCGGCGAGCCCGTGCTGCGTCCCGAGCAACCCCCAGGGCCCCGCCATGGAGGCGAGCCTCGACCCCCAGCAGCCGCAGTTCCGGGTGCCGCGGAAGGTGGTCAAGGGCGGCTCGTTCCTCTGCGCGGACAGCTATTGCCGCCGCTACCGGCCGGCCGCCCGGCGGCCGCAGATGATCGACACGGGGATGAGCCACATCGGCTTCCGGTGTGCCCAGCGCTCGACTGCGTGAGCGGTGCCGATCACCCACGGACATGCAACTGTTGGCGATCGGCGGTCAGTCGTGGGCGAAGGTGATGTTCGGCAGGACCTTCCGCAGCCAGCCGGGCACGTACCAGGCGGCACGTCCGGTGAGCCGGAGCAGGACCGGAAGCAGGACCAGGCGGACGAGGAACGCGTCGAGCAGGACCGCGAGGCCGAGGACGACACCCATCTCCTTCGGCGGGATCGGTCCCGAGAGCGCGAACGTGAAGAACACCGCGACCATGACGGCGCCGGCGGCGAAGATGACCCGGCCGGAGTGGGCCAGCGCGCCGACCATCGCCTCGTGCGGGTCCCCGCTGCGCTCGTAGTGCTCCTTCGCCGAGGCCAGCAGGAAGACGGTGTAGTCCATCGCGATGGCGAAGATCATGGCGAAGAAGAACACCGGCGCCCAGGCGTCGAGGAACCCCTGGGGCTCGAAGCCGAGCAGGCCCGAGCCGTGACCGTCCTGGAAGACCAGCCGTGCCACCCCGAACGCCGCCGCGGTGGACAGCAGGCTGGCCAGGGTGCCGAGCAGCGAGATCAGCGGCGCCTGCAGCGCGACGAGTAGCAGCAGGAAGCCGAGGACGAGGACCACGCCGACGACGAGCGGGGTGGACCGGTCGAGCTGCGCCTTCAGGTCGAGGTTCTCGACAGCGGCACCACCGAGGACGGCAGAGGACGGCAGATCGGCGCGGAGCCGGTCCACGGTCTGGCCGAGGCCCGGGTCGGAGGGGTCGACGGTCGGAACCGCCTGGACCATCACCAAGCCGCTGGCGTCGGAGGCAGGCATGGGCTGCATCGCCACGGCGACACCGGGATCCTTCGCGAGGACCGTGGCGGCGGCGGAGGCGTCGGCCCGGTCCATCACGATCTGCAGCGTGCCGGGGGCACCGGCGCCGAACGCCTGCTGGACCTGGTCGTAGCCGACACGCGCGGAGGCGTCCTCGGGGAGGACCTTGATGGACGGCATCGCGGTCTTCAGCCCGAGGATGGGGGCGGCGAGCGCGATGAGGATGACCAGGGAGGCCAGGCCCCAGATCAGGGGCCGCTTCCAGAGGCGTTCGCCCCAGGCGGCGAACTTCGGTGAGTGGTGCTCACCCGAGCGCGACCACGGCAGGGCGAGCTTGTTGATCCGGTGGTCGAGCTTGAACAGCACGAGCGGGAGCAGGGTCAGTGTCGCGGCGAGCACGAAGACGACGGAGAGCATGATGCCGCCGGCCATGGAGCGGAACGACGGCGAGGGGACGAGCATCACCGCGGACAGGGAGACCAGGACGGTGAGGCCGGAGAGGAGCACGGCCTTGCCGGCGGTGTCCATGGTCTGGGCGATGGCCCAGCGGCGGTCGGCGAGGGTGTGGTTGAGGTTGACGTCCCGACCGTGGTTGGTGTCCGCCGCGTCTTGGGCTCGTCGCTGAGTGGCTGATGCGCGGGCGGCGCGGTAGCGGACGACGACGAAGAGGGCGTAGTCGATGCCGAGCGCGAGGGCGAACATCATGGCGAAGTTCATGGCCCAGACCGAGACCGGGACCAGGTGGTTGATGAGCACCAAGGAGCCGGCGGAGGCGACCAGGCCGGCCAGGGTCAGCAGCAGCGGGAGGCCGGCGGCGACCAGGGCGCCGAAGGCGAGCACGAGGATGGCCAGGGTGACCGGCCAGGAGGTGAACTCGGACTTCATCATGGCGCTGAGGTTCGCCTCGTTGAAGTCGGACCACAGCAGTGAGGAGCCAGTCGGGTTGACCTGGACGGTGGAGGTGGACAGGTCCTGGAGTGGGCCCTTGAGGGCGGTTGCGACCTTGACCATCTCGTTGGTGTCGACACCGGCGCCGGCCAGCACGATGGCGGTTGACCCGTCCTGGGACAGGGTCGCGCCGGGCGTCGGCGGGACGACGTCGGCGATGCGCGGCTCGCCCTGGAGGATCCGGGTGACCTCAGCGAGGACCTGCCTGCCGTCGCCGGAGGTGACCGGACCGTCGGAGGAGCTTACGACGACCTGGATGGCCGAGGACGCGTTGCCGGCGAAGTGCTCCCGCGCCAGCTCTCTCGCCTGGACCGACTCGGAGCCGTTGGCCTGCCAGCCGGCGCCGGACAGGCTGTGCTCGACCTGGGGGGGGCGAACGCGCCGAGACCGACGATGGCGAGCAGCCACAGCACCGTGACCAGCTTGGCGTGATGGGTGACCCAGACGCCGAGCCGGCCCAGCGGACCGGCGGCCTTCCGGGACGGAGTCGGTGACCCTGCCGTGTGGACGGGAGCCGAGGTAGCGCTCATGCGGATCCGTTTCTCGTGAGGAGAGATTGGGAAGACGACGCGCGGAAGCGGCTCCGGGAAGAGGCTGCATCCCCGGCCATGTCGCACCTGATCGATCCCCCCAGGGGGTTATGTCGTCGACCGTACACATCCCCCTGGGGGGTTGTACAGTTGACGCCTCGGAGCCCGCACGACACGCAGACCACGGAAGGAACTCTTTCGAGATGACCGGATACACCCTGAGCACCACCGTCGAGCGCCCCTACCTCGAGACGGTCGAGGCGGTGCGGGCCCAGCTGGGCGAGGCCGGGTTCGGCGTGCTCACCGAGATCGACCTCAAGGCGACCCTGAAGGCGAAGCTGGACGTCGATGTGGAGCCGCAGCTCATCTTGGGCGCCTGCCGCCCGCAACTGGCCCATCAGGCACTGCAGGCGGACCCGTCGATTGCCGCCCTGCTCCCCTGCAACGTCGTCATCCGGGCGGTCGACGACACCACCACGGTCGTCGAGTCGTTCGACCCTGACGTCATGATGTCCCTGGCCGGCACGGACAGTGCCGGCGACGCGCTCCGCACCGTCGCTGCTGAGGCATTACAGCGACTCACCGCCGCCCTGACCGGACTGGAGAACCACTGATGGACCTCGAACCCACCGACATCAAGGCGATCATCACCCGCATGAAGCGCGCGAACGGTCACCTGGCCAGCGTGATCCGGATGATGGAGGAAGGCTCCGACTGCGAGTCCGTCCTGACCCAGCTCGCCGCCGTGAACAAGGCCCTCTCGCGCGCCGGGTACGCCATCGTCGCCACCGGCCTGCAGCAGTGCCTGACGAACACCGACGAGGGCCTCGACGACGTCGACGTCAAGAAGATGGAGAAGCTCTTCCTCGCCCTGGCCTGACGAGCGGGCGGAGCCGTCGTGGCACCGCCTCAGTCGGCGAAGACCTCCTTGGCCACGGCCATGGCTGCCATCGCCTGCGGCCAGCCCGCGTGGAAGGCCACGTGGGTCAGGGCCTCGGGCGCTACCGGCCAAGCTGCGCCCGTGAGCGGGCCCGAGCGCCGAGTTAGGTCCCGCGGCGCAGTCGGTCGAGGGTGGTCCGTCGTGAGTCCGCCTGGCCGGCCAGCACCGTCGCGAGCCCCAGCACGACCAGGCAGCCCCCCGTGGCTGCCGCGACGGCGACCCACGAGGTGCCGAGGTCGAGCGTGTCGACCTCGGGTGCGGTGCCGAACAGGGGGAGGTGCGGCATCGCGACTCTGGCGCCGACCAGACCGGCGGCGCAGCCGGCGAAGGTCGCCGTGATGACGGCAGGCAGGTGCGCGGTGAGGGCGAGCCGGCGGACGGTGCCGCGTGGGACGCCGGCGAGCCAGAGGGTCGCGAGGTCGTAGGCGCGCTCCCGGCGGCCGCCGGCGGTGGCGACGGCGACGAGCAGCACGGCGCTCGCGAGGGACCCGAGGGCGGTGAGCAGGCCGAGCCGCGTGCTCCAGGTCGGGATGGTCTCGTCGAGGTCGCGGCGGGCGTCGGTGAGGGTGCGCGTGTCGGTGACGCCGATGTGGCGCTGCTCGAGAGCCCGGATCGCGGGGTGGACCAGGGCCGGATCGGCGAGCCAGACCCAGACGTTGGCCCCGGCGCCGGGCGGGCCGGTCGCGAGCAGCGCATCCAGGTCCGCGAGGACGGCGCGGGCGGGGGCGCCGGGGATGCGGGGGACGGTGCCCGCGATGTCGGCGGGGCGGCGTCTGCCGTCGACGTCGGTGATGCTGAGCCGGTCGCTGTCGCCGTCCGCCGCCGTCGTGGCGAGGACCGGGGTGTGGGGGCCATCGATCGTCAGACGACGCGTCCAGTCGGTCGGCAAGGTGCCGGGGTCGATGAGGGCGACGCGAGCGAACCCGGCCGGCCGCACGGCGACCGTCATGACGGCCCCGGCGCCGGGCGGCGTGATGGTGACGACGGGTGTGGCCGCCCCGTCGTGGAGCTGCTTCAGGGCGTCGTCGATGCCGGCAACGTCGGTGCTCGCCAGCTCCAGGACGGCCGGCGCCCCCGCCTCCTGGCGGGCGGCCAGCTCGCGGTTGCGGGCGGCGACCGTGACGGCATCGGTGGCGAAGACGGTGAGGGCGGCGGCGACAGTGAGGGCGGTGACGGTGGGCCGGAGCGCGACGCTGCGGGCCGAGTCGAGGAAGGCGAGCCCGGCTGCTGTCCTGCCCCCGCGCAGAAGCGCCCGGCCCGCGCCGGTGGCCAGCGGAGGGAGGACGTGGGCTAGGAGGAGCCCGACGAGCAGCGCGAACACGGCGGGTGCGACGTAGACGGCGGTGCCGTGCACGCTGCCGGCCAGGTAGGCGACGGCGGCGACGGCACAGCAGGTGAGCAGCGCGCCGTCCAGGGCACCCAGCCGCCAGCCCCGGCGCAGGCTGGCGCTGCGCCGGATCAGCCGGTCGACCGGCGTGCGCGCCACCCGGGCGGCCACGGCGAGGGCGCAGGTCAGCACGACCAGCGCCGCAGCTCCCGACGCCGCCCATACGGGCGCGCGGAGCTCGACGCCAGCGTGGCCGGGGAGGAGCTTCGCCGCCAGCCATGCCCCGCCGACGCCGGCGAGCGCGCCCGGTACGGCGCCGAGGACCACCGGCGGCACCAGGTCGCCGGCCGCCACCCGGCGCGCGCCGGCCGCCCCGAGGCCACGTAGCCGGGCGACGGCGATCTCGGGCCGGCTCTGGTCCGCGGCCGTCGCGAGGGCGAGCCAGAGCGCCAGCAGGCACAGCACCGCGAGGGGGAGGGCGATGAGCGGAGCGACCACGTGGGCGTCATCCACCTGGCGGCTGACCTGGGCGGCGATGTCGGGGAGTCCGGTGACCACGTCGGCGAACGCGCCGGTGCGCAGGGCCGGCGCACCGCTCAGCCCGGCCAGCCGGGTCAGGTCGTGCAGCTCATCGACGTCGACGCGGTCGGGCAGCAGCTCGAATGTCGCCGACGAGCGGAGGTTCGGCAGCGGTGCCGCCGGATCGGTGAACGTCTCGGGCACCGTCAGCCACGCATCGTGGCGGATCAGCTTCGGCTGCGTGCGCCGGTGGGCAGGCCCCACGGTCTCGGTGAACTGGCCCGCCCAGCCGGTCAGCCGCTCGCGGAACCACCCGCGGCCGGGGATCTCCTCGTAGAGGCCGACCACGTGCAGCTCGTGCCGCGGCAGGGGCTGGTCCTCGGGGACCGGGGTCAGCGTCTGGGTGACGACGGGCAGCTCCTGCCCGAGCGCCAGCTGGTTGGAGGACACGTCGCCGGTGGAGATGAGCACCTCGCCCGGCCTGTCGGGGCAGCGGCCGGCGACGACGCGCACGCGATCGCAGACACCCGGTCGCCACATCACGTCCCCGGCGAGGGTGAAGTCGTGCCGCGGGTCCTCGTCGGCGTTGGCCGTCCAGCCGGTCACCGGCGCGCGGAAGTCCCGGCGTACGCCCGCGGGGATCGTCGCCGCGAGCTGCTCCGGCGAGGGCACCATGCCGGGCTTGTAGGCGACGCCCTCGAGTGCCTGGACGGAGAGACGCACGGATGTATCGAGCGAGGACACGCGCTCGAGCTTCACGTCGATGAGCGCCTGCCGCATGGACCGGTCGTAGAGCGGCGCGAACACCGCGCATGCCGTCAGCAGGGCGGCGAGCAGCGCGAGCGTGATCGCCTGGCCCCGCCTGTATCCGAGTGCCCCCCGCACGCGGGCTACGTCTGGATACGTGCCGTTGCCGGGAGCCCCATGGACGCCCCGCGGGCCGAACATCCTCAACGCGATGGCGGCGAACGTCACGAGAGTGTTCGTCCAGGAGGGGCGCAGTGCGCGACGGAGCCAGCCGGAGACGCGCACGCCTTCATCCTTGCAGAAAGCTGTCGGTCCGCCTCGAGTCGAACAAGGGACTGTCGAGGCACCAGCGCAGGGAGGAGTTGAGGTCGGAGGCGGTGTGGGTTTGGCCCTTGTAGCGGGCCACGTGGGCGGCTAGCGGCACTCACTGCGGCATACTGGCGGCGGGTGTCAGACGAGTCCAGAACTACGCCGAGGAAGTCACGAGGTGAGTCACGGCGATCCTCACGACCCCCTGCCCCCGTGGCGCAATGGATAGCGCAACGGCCTTCTAATCCGTGGGTTGCTGGTTCGAGTCCAGCCGGGGGCGCTCCACTCTTTCGGCAATCCTCGTCGCCCAGCGTCAGAGCGGGCTAGGTTCTGACCGCGGCACCAGAGCCGCCTCGGCCGGCAGGAGGCACGACGATGGTGAGCACTCCGGAGTTCGACGGCAGGTGCGCCTTCGCGACGAAGCTCCTGTTCCGGCTGGTCCCGGGCAGCGCCGAACGGGCTGAGGCCCACTGGGTGAGGGATCAGCCGCAGGGTGGACCGACGGGCTGACGCCCATGACTCCCCACGGAGCTCCCGGCCAGCAGACCCGGGGCCGACCGGCCGAGATCGACTCCGCGCGCCTGTCCGAGATCGCGGTCGGACTCTTCGCCGAGCGCGGTTACGACCGGGTGAGCGCGGCGGAGATCGCCGCGGCAGCGGGGATCAGTCGCCGCAGCCTGTTCCGCTACTTCCCGACGAAGGCCGACCTGGTCTGGGACCACTTCCACGAGGGCCTCGAGATGCTCTCGGTCGCGCTGCTCGAGAAGGGCGACCGTGCCCCCGTGACGGCCGTCATCGACGCCGTCATCTGCACGGCGGAGCGCACGCCCGTCCCCGAGCTGACCCGGACCCGGCTCCAGATCCTCGCGGAGCACCCGGAGCTGGTGTCGGTCGGGCTCGGACGCCTCGACGAGCAGATCGAGCTCTGCGCCACCTACCTGCGCACCCGCGGCGTCGACGAGCTGACCGCGCAGGTCCAGGCCGCGGCGATCACGGCCGCCACGTTCACGGGCTACCTCCACTGGGCGACCCGGACGACGGACACGGCACCGCTGGAGTCCGTACGACGATCACTGGCCGCGCTCACCAGCATGTGATCGCTCGCCGACCACCTGGATCGCGCCGTCCGCGTGGACCACGACGCCGGTCCGACCCGGGCGCTGCGCGAGCCA
Organism: Nocardioides panacihumi; assembly: GCF_039530925.1. Taxonomy (NCBI): domain Bacteria; kingdom Bacillati; phylum Actinomycetota; class Actinomycetes; order Propionibacteriales; family Nocardioidaceae; genus Nocardioides; species Nocardioides panacihumi. Next base: position 853,545 of record NZ_BAAAPB010000002.1, read on the forward strand.
GCCGGGCCCCTCAGCGCCGAGGGCGAACGCCGCCGTGGCATCGATGTCGGCCGTCACGAGGTCGGCCGCGACGACCGTCACCGAGGCCAGCGCCTCCGGCACCCGGCCTGTGCGAGCGTCGACGACGTGGCCGCCACGGTGTGCGAGCCCCGACGTCGCGACGGCCCCGTCCCGCACCGGGACGACCGCGACGACCCGCGTCGGGTCGTGCGGGTCCTCGATGCCGATCCGCCAGGGATCGCGCGCGGGGTCCGCGACGTGGCACACCATGTCGCCTCCCGCCGACAAGCAGAAGTCGGTGTCGTCGAGGTGGTGCCGCAGCGGGCGGGCGGCACGCTCCACCGCCCAGCCCTTGACGACTCCGCTGGGATCGAGCCGCCCTGAGCGTCGTACGTCGAACGCGCCGCCGCTCTCCCGACGGGCCCGCTCCCCCAGTGCGAGCACCTCGGCGACCTCCGGCGGGCAGTCGACGACGTCGAGCGCACCGCGGTCGAGCCGGGAGACGAACGAGTCCTTGCGGTAGGTGCTGAAGACGCGGTCGACGTCCTTCAGCGCCGCCATCGCCTCGGCCCACGCCGAGTGCGCCTCGAGGTCGCCGGCGTGCCGCCCACGCAGCGCGAGGCTGATCGGCATGCCCATCACGTGCGCGACGCGTCGTACGACGCGATCGTCGGTCGCCGTGCTCATACGCCCGCCTGGTCGAGCGCGCTCTGCAGCGACTGGATGTAGCCGCCACTCGTGACGGTGGCACCGCTGACCATGTCGATGTTCGCGCTCTGCGCCGAGATGGTCTCCTTGATCAGGATGGGCAGCGCGTAGGAGTTGATCTCCGCGTCGCGGGGATTGTCACTGGGGTATTCGACGACCTGCACGTCCGTCACCTTGCCGCTCGCCACCGACACTGCGACCTGGACCGGTCCCCAGCGGGTCTGGGCGACGTCGCCGGTGACGGTGCTCGCGGCGCTGGAGGAGGAGCCGGAGGACGAGCCCGATGAGGCGGAGGGCGAGCTGGACGGATCGCTCGACAAGCCCGACGAGCCCGACGACCCGCTCGAGGAGCCGCTGATCGGTGCGGTGCCGGCCGAGGAGACGGCCGACGAGTCCGCGGACAGGCTGCCCCCGCCGGTCGAGGTCTTGTAGCCGAACAGGAGCACCACGACGGTCAGTGTCGAGAGGAGCCAGGTCAGGTTGCGGGAGAGGCGGTTCATCGTGGGGTTCACCATCCGAAGGTCTCGACGTGGAGCTGGTCTGGAGGAAGGCCGGCAGCGGTGGCAGCGCGTGTGAAGGAGTCGCTCCAGCCGGTCGGGCCGCACACGAACACGTCGCGGTCAGCCAGGTCGGGCACGAGCCCGAGCAGAGCACGCGCGTCGTCCAGCGGTGTCACGCCGGACCCGAGCCAGGACGACGATGCGCGGCGGCGGCCGGGCAGGGCGACGATCCGCAGCCCGCGCTCGCGGCTCAGCGTCTCGAGCTCCTCACGGAAGAGCGGGGCGTCGCGGTAGCGGTGGACGAGCACAGCCTCGCCCGGCCCGTACGAGAGCCCCTCGGCCAGGGCGCGCAACGGCACGACGCCGACGCCCGCACCGACCAGGGCGACCTTGCGGTGCGAGCGTGACCGGGCGGAGAGCCGTCCGAACGGCCCCTCCACGAGCACCCGCGTCCCGGGCTTGAGCGCGGCGATCGAGGCGCTGCCGTCACCGACGACCTCGACCGTGATCCGCAGGTGCCGCCCGTCGGGCGCGGCGGACAGGGAGTAGGGGTTGGCACGGGTCCATCCGTGGCGGCCCAGGAAGCGCCAGGTGAAGAACTGGCCGGCCTCGGCGCGGAGCAGCTCGAGCCGGCGTCCGGTCACCCAGACGCTCAGCACCTGAGGGGCCTCGGGCACCACGGCGACGACGCGCAGCCCGTGCCGCAGGTTGCGTACGACGGGCATGCCGACCCGCCACACCAGCACCGCGCCGGCCGCGACCGCCCAGGCCGTCCACCAGAAGACCGTGGCGGCCGGCCGGTTGAGGAACTGCGCGCCGGTCCAGAGCTGGTGCGGCAGCGCGAGCCCGACGCCGAGGTAGGCGTAGAGGTGCATCAGGTGCCAGGACTCATACCTCAGCTTCCGTCGGGCGAGCTTCACGCTCGTCACGACGACCATCACGAGGCAGGCGGTGCCCGCGACGGCGAGCAGCATCCCGGGGTAGTCGACGCTGAGGCTCCAGAACGTGGCGGGCACCGACCCGATCCGGCCGGCGGCGTACCCCCAGGTGATGAGGACGACGTGGACCAGCATGAGGTCGAACGAGACGAAGCCGACGATCCGGTGGATGTGCGCGAGGCGATCCTGGCCGAACGCGTGCTCGAGGAGCGGCACACGTGCCATCAGGGTGACCTGGGCGAGCAGCAGCACGGACGACCAGAGCGCCGAGATGCGGCCGATCGACGTCAGGCCGTCCGCCCAGCCGCCGAGGTCCTGGACGCCGCCGTCGGCGACCCACCAGTAGGTGACCAGCAGCAGGCCGAGCCAGAGCACGCCACCGACGCCGGTGCGGACCACGGCGTCGACCCGGGCGCGGACGTCCAGCGGACGAGTGAGGGCAGTGGCCGCGGTCGTGGTCATGGGGAAACAATGCGCTTCCCGCTTGAGAGGAGGCGTCCGGTTCGCTGTGTGCGACCTGTGAGATCGGATCCGTTCTCTGGCCACTGAACCGACGCGGTTCGGGCGATCCGGCTGTGAGCGGCCGCCGCGGCGACGTAGAGTCCCCGGAGTGTCACGACTCGGATCGTTCGCCGGCGCCACGGTTGCCGCGGCCCTCGCGGTCACGGTGCTCGCCGCCGGACCGGCGGAAGCCGCGCGCCTCGGTCCGATCGACACCGGCCCCGGGCCCGTCGGACGCGCCGCGGGCCCGACGCCCTCCCCCGCCGCCGGGCACCATCTGATGGTGGACATGGCGACCGCCCCGTCGTCGAGCACCATGCAGGAGTGGCAGGCGAAGTCGCCGTACTCGGCCATCGGCGTCTACGTCGACGTCAACCCCTCCTACGACAACCGGCACGACAAGGTGCAGTCGAACCTCACCCCGACATGGGTGGACCAGGTCCTCGCCCGCCGCTGGCAGATCCTGCCGATCTACGTCGGCCTGCAGTCGCCGTGCCCGACCAGCTCCAACGCCGGGCGCTTCAAGAAGATCAGCGGCAACGCCACCACGGCCCGCTCGCAGGGCGTCTCGGCGGCGACCGACGCGGCCGGCTCGGTCCGCGCGCTCCGCCTGCCCGCGACGGCCCCGGTCGTCTACGACCTCGAGGGGTACGCGCCGACCACCGCCTGCACGACAGCGGTCCAGTCGTTCCTCGCCGGCTGGACGAGCCGGCTGCACCAGCTCGGCCTGCGCTCGGGCGTGTACGGCTCGCGCAGCTCGACGATGACCGACGTCACGAGCGCGTCGCAGACCGCGGCGTACCCGATCCCCGACGTGATCTGGGAGGCCACCGACAACGGCCAGGCGAACACCACGTTCAGCACACCGCCGCCGGGTATGTGGGAGGGCCGCAGGCTCAACCAGTTCTACCTGGGTGTGAACCGCACGTGGGGCGACGTCCAGCTCAACGTCGACGAGAGCGCCGTGCAGGACTCGGTCTGGGACCGCACCGCCCCCCGCCTGGTCGCCCCCCAGCCGCCGCGCGCGACGAAGCACGGTCGGGTCCGGATCGGCTGGCGGTCGGTGGACGCCTCGGGCGTCGCCACCTACCAGGTGCGGATCCGGCACAACGGCGGTCGCTGGAAGTCACCGAAGGACCTGCGCCGCACCAGGCAGACGGTGCGGGCGTTCGCCCTCAGGCCCGGAGAGCGCTGGTGCGTCCAGGCGCGTGCGACCGACCGGGTCGGCAACACCTCGGCGTGGTCCGCGCCGCTCTGCTCCACACGCTTCACCGACGACAGGGCGCTGAGGGCGGGTCGCGGCTGGACGCACGTGCACGGCGGCTACCTCGGCACCGGCACGAGGGCCACCCGCAAGGGACTGACCCTGCGCGGCAAGCGGGTCTCCGGTCGCCACGTCGCGGTGATCCTGCACGGGCGCGGCACCGTCGGCGTCTACATCCGTGGCCGCCTGGTCGGACGGGTGCACGGCAACGGCACGAAGTGGATCACGTTGCCGGCGACGCGCTCCGGGCGGATCGCACTCCGAACCGAGACGCGGTCCAGGGTCGTGGTCGACGGCTACGCCGTGACGCCGTAGGGCCGGGCCCTCACGAGACGGCTTGGAGGAGCTTCGTCGCCATGTCGTCGACGGTCCGGCCCGAGAGCTCCTTGCCGTCGAGCAGCACGGTCGGCGTGGAGGCGACACCGGCGTCCTGCGCGGCCTTGGTCGACGCGTCGGCCCACGTCGTCGCGTCGCCGCTGTCGATCGCCTGCTGCACCTTCGCCTGGTCGGCCCCCGCCTGCACGGCCAGAGTCACCAGCTCGCTCTGCTTCCGGAAGGGACCCTGCTCGCTCGGCTGGTTGGCGTAGAGCAGGTCGTGCAACTTCTTCGCGACGTCGTTGCCGGCGGTGTGCTGCGTGGCGACCCACACCTCGAGCGCCTGCTGGGAGTAGTCGGGCGACAGCAGCCGGAACGGCCGGTAGGTCACCTGCACCTTGCCGTCGGCGGCCGCCGTCGTCAGCCCGTCCTTGGTCCGCTTCTCGAGCTCACCGCAGTAGGGGCACAGGAAGTCCTCGTAGATCACCACTGAATGCGGGGCGCTCGCCTGACCGATCGTCATCGCGGTGCCCGAGCCGGGGTCGGCGGCCGTGTCCGACGGGCCTCCGCCCTTGAGCTTGGCGGCCAGGAATCCGCCGCCCAGGATGAGGACCATCACCAGGACGACGCCGGTGACGCTGAGGAAGGTACGCCGACGCTCCTTGCGGCGCTGCTCCGCGAGCGCGGCGGCCGCCCGGTCAGCGCGATCCTGGGCGGACGACTTCTTCGACATCAGGAGAGCTCCTCGTTCAGGATCGGGGCGGTGCGTCGGAACAGCAGCCGGTCCAGCCCGGGGCCGGTGTCTCGCACGAACACGACGAAGACCGACATCAGCAGCAGCGCGGCGTCACGGGCGATCTCCCACGGGTACTTCGAGGCGGCGTTCGGGTCGAACCCACCCCCGCCGAAGCAGCCGCAGTCGATCTGCAGGCCCCGCGCCCAGGCGGAGGAGATGCCGATGATGAAGGCGAGGAACAGCAGCGCCGACACCACCGCAGCGCCGCGGGTCAGCACGCCCAGGACGAGCGCGGCGCCGACGACGATCTCGAGGCTGGGCAGCAGGTGGCCGACGGTGTCGGCGATCCCGGCGGGCAGCAGCTGGTAGGCGCGGACGGCCAGCACGGCGGCGTACGGGTCGGAGAGCTTCGAGGCGCCGGCCCAGATCCAGACGACACCGGTGACCAGCCGGGCGAGGACAGCCAGAGCAGGGAGGACGTACCGGGGCACGTCTCCACGGTAGGCCGTCGTTCTGAGCGTCCGCTGAGAGCGGAAGCGGGCCGACGCGTATGGTTCGTCGCGTGACCGCCGCCAACGACCGCCTCGTCTGGATCGACTGCGAGATGACCGGGCTCTCGCTCGAGAGCGATGCCCTCGTCGAGGTCGCGGCGCTCGTCACCGACTTCGACCTCAACGTGCTGGGCGACGGCGTCGACGTGATCATCAAGCCGCCGGCCGAGGCCCTCGACCAGATGGACGAGTTCGTCCGGACGATGCACACCAAGTCGGGTCTGCTCGAGGAGCTCGAGAGCGGTGTGACGCTCGCGGAGGCCGAGCAGCTGGTCCTCGACTACGTACGCTCGCAGTGCCCGCCCGACAGCCGCCCGCCCCTGGCGGGCAACACCGTCGGCACCGACCGTGCGTTCCTGGCCCGCGACATGCACGGCCTGGAGTCGTTCCTGCACTACCGGATCGTCGACGTCTCCTCGATCAAGGAGCTGTCCCGGCGCTGGTTCCCGCGGGCCTACTTCCAGGCCCCGCCCAAGCGCGGCAACCACCGCGCCCTGGCCGACATCCAGGAGTCGATCGAGGAGCTGCGCTACTACCGCGACGCCGTCTTCGTGCCGTCACCCGGACCCGACAGCGAGACCGCCCGCGGCATCGCCTCGCGTCACGGAGGCTCCCTGACCGGGCTCGCCCAGGCCGGGCCTGAGGCCGAGACTCCCGCCGAAGCGAGTCCCGATTCAGCAGTGGCGGACTGATTCCCCTACACTTCCTTGCGGCCCGCAACGCGGGTCATGGCGGGCGTAGCTCAGCTGGTAGAGCACCTGGTTGTGGTCCAGGTGGCCGCGGGTTCAAGTCCCGTCGCTCGCCCCAACTGGAGCCCCTCCGACCAACCGGTCGGAGGGGCTCCTGCCTTCTCCCCGGTCGGCCCTGGCACATGCCCTCGTCGCAGAGTTACGCGCGGGCAGGGTCCACTGTTAGAGTGGTGGTGTTGAAGGAAGTGCCTCGGCAGTTCCCCGCGACCGTCGGTCGCGGCTCATCCACAGTTCTTGGTCTTCGGTTTTCTGGACATCAGGCGTTGCGCAGATGTCTTCAGCGTGGTGCAGGGCAGGTCGTCCCGCGCCGGATTTACCGAAGGTACGAAAACATGGCACAGGGCACCGTCAAGTGGTTCAACGACGACAAGGGCTTCGGCTTCATTGCGCAGGACGGCGGCGGCGCTGACGTCTTCGTGCACCACACCGCGATCGCCGGCACCGGCTTCAAGTCCCTCAAGGACGAGCAGCGGGTCGAGTTCGACATCACGCAGGGCCCCAAGGGCCCGCAGGCCGAGAACGTTCGCGCTCTCTGACATTCTGCGACGACGGCGGCTCCGGACACGCTCCGGGGCCGCCGTCCTGCATTTCCCGGCACGTTCTAGGGTCGGCGACATGGCACCCGGCACCCCGCCCGCGGACCTCGTCTTCGAGACGGTCGACCCGGCGTCGGCGTACGCCCGAGAGGCGATGAGCCGCTACTTCGCAGAGCTCGACGCCAGGTTCCCGCAGGGCTTCGACCCCGGCCCGCACACCGCCGAGGACGACGACTCGATGCGCCCACCGACGGGTGCCTTCGTCGTCGCGGTCAGCGGCGACCGGCCCGTCGCCGGCGGCGGGGTGCGTACCTACGGCGACACCGCGGAGATCAAGCGGATGTGGGTCGACGGCGGCCGCCGCGGCGCGGGCCTCGGCTCGCGACTGCTGCGCCACCTGGAGGGCGTCGCCCGCGACCTCGGCCATACGGTCGTGCGCCTCGACACCAACGAGACCCTCGTAGACGCGATCGCGATGTACGACCGCTCCGGCTACGTCCGCATCGAGCGCTACAACGACAACCCCTACGCCACGCACTTCTTCGAGAAGCGGCTCTGAGGTTGCGACCGCCGGACCGCTAGGGTCCTGTGCATGGGTGGGACGAGCCGCAGCCAGTACGACGTCGTAGTGGTCGGCGGTGGCCACAACGGCCTCACCGCCGCCGCTTATCTGGCTCGGGCCGGGCTCTCCGTCGCCGTGCTCGAGCGACTCGACCACGTCGGCGGCGCGGCCGTCTCAGCGCAGGCGTTCCCCGGGCGGCCGACACGACTCTCGCGCTACTCCTACCTCGTCTCGCTGCTCCCGGAGACGATCGTCGCCGACCTCGGCCTCGACGTGCAGCTCGCGTCCCGGACCACCGCGTCGTACACGCCCGTCCTGCGCGACGGCGTCCCCGGGGGTCTCCTCGTCGAACGGCCCGAGGGTCCGGCCACGGCCGCGAGCTTCCACGACCTCACCGGCGCCGACGACGAGTACGCCGCCTGGCACGCCTTCTACGCCGAGGTCGGCGCGTTCGCCGAGGTCGTGGCGCCGACCCTCACCGCTCCCCTGCCGACCGACCGCGAGATCCGAGAGCGGGTGTCGGCCGACACCTGGCGGGCCCTCATCGAGGAGCCGATCGGCCGCGCGATCGAGGAGCGCTTCCGTGACGACACCGTGCGGGGCGTGGTCGGGACGGACGCGCTGATCGGGACGTTCGCGAGCCTGCACGACCCCTCGCTCATCCAGAACCGATGCTTCCTCTACCACCTCATCGGCAACGGCACCGGCGAGTGGCGGGTGCCCGTCGGTGGCATGGGCGCGGTGACCGACGCGCTCGCGAAGGCCGCCGTGGATGCCGGCGCGGAGATCGTCACCGGTGCCGGCGTCAGCGCGATCCGCGCCGACGGCGACGCCGCCGAGGTCGACTTCCACGACGGCGCCACGACGCGCACCGTCGGCGCGCGCTGGGTCCTCGCCAACGTGGCGCCCTGGGTGCTGCGCATCCTGCTCGGCGAGGACGAGGACCCGGCCACCAAGCCGGTCGGCGCCCAGCTGAAGGTCAACTTCCTGCTCGACAGGCTGCCGCGGCTGAAGTCGGGCGCCGACCCCTCGGTCGCCTTCGCGGGCACGCTGCACCTGGCCGAGGACTACAGCCAGCTCGAGGCGGCGTACGCCGAGGCGGCCGCCGGCTCGCTCCCCTCGCACCTGCCGGGCGAGGTCTACTGCCACTCCCTCACCGACCCCTCGATCCTCGGCGACGTGCCGGAGGGCACGCACACGCTGACGTACTTCGGCCTGCACACGCCCGCCGACCTCTTCATCGATCCGTCGGTCAAGGACGAGGCGGTACGCCGTGCTATCGCCTCGCTCGACGAGCACCTGCTCGACCCGATCGAGTCGGTCGTGTCCCGCGACGGCGACGGCCGCCCCTGCATCGAGGCGAAGATCCCGCAGGACATCGAGGCCGACCTCGCGATGCCGGGCGGCCACATCTTCCACGGCGACCTCGACTGGCCTTGGGCTCCCCACCGCGCCGACCTGACCTCCCCCGCGGCCCGCTGGGGCGTGCAGACCGACCGTGCGACGGTCCTCCTCTGCGGCTCCGGCGCACGCCGCGGAGGCGCCGTCTCCGGCCTCGGCGGACACAACGCCGCCCAGGCCGTCATCGAGCTGACCTGACCCTCGCTGCCGATTTGGGGCGCCGGTCGGCCACTGGTAACGTTCTCGTCGTTCCAGGGAAGCCTGGAGCGTGCGCCATTAGCTCAATTGGCAGAGCAGCTGACTCTTAATCAGCGGGTTCGGGGTTCGAGTCCCTGATGGCGTACAGAGAGTGAAGATCCGGATCACCCGGGCCCCGGTGGGGCCCGGGTTTTCTGCTTCTCGGGGTTCGGCCTCCGGGGGCCACTTCATGGTGTGACGAGCCGGCGACACACGGACCGTGCTCGGCGTGTCGGGATGGCACGGCGCGAGGAGTGGCCCTCGCCCGCCGCAGCGCCGACGCCCTGCGTGAGCCGCCCGCTACAGCGACTTCTTGACCTTCTTGGCCTTCTTCTTCGCCTTCTTGGTCGCCCGCCTGCTGCTCTTCTTGGCGGTCTTGCCCAGGTCGGAGGACTTGTCCGAGGCCGCCTCGGTGAGCGTGTCGATCGGGTGCCTCACCCCGCGCGGCACGACCAGCTGGCCGGCCGTCCTGAAGAGCCTTCGCGCCAGGAACAGGATCGGGATGCCCAGCGGAGCGAGGATGATCGTCACGCACAGCACAGCGCCGACCAACCCGAGCAGACCTCCGAGGAGGCTCAGCAGACTGGCGCCCATCCACCGCAGTGCCTTGATGACGTCCTCCCCAGGATCTCCCTCGAATCCACTCCCGGGCGCTCCGGTACCCCCTCGGCGCCGGCATGACCCGCTCAGCATGTTCTCAGCGGGAATTTCGCTGAATATGCGGACAACCGGCGCCGGCTCGGGCATGCTTGTGAGCGAGCCCCGCAGGTGACCCGAGACGCCTGCGGGGCTCCTTCATGTCCCCGGGCATCCGCGTGTCCATCTCCGCGGGGACGACTGCGCCGGGACGTTGTCGGGGGCTCTTCCACCCGCCCGGTCCAGAGCCGGATGCCGAGCGTGGCGGCCTATCGCAACCGGAGACTTCGTGTCACGATCCCAGGGCGGTGCTAGCCGTGCCGCACTCCTCACGAGGGTTGGAGATGTCTTGGGATCGAACATTCGTGGATTGCTAGGAGGTGTGGCGGCGGCCGCACTGATCGGAGGGGCGCTCAGCGCAGCGCCGTTGGCACCAGGTGCGTCCGCAGCACCGGCCACGCAGAAGCAAGCGGACCTGGTCAGGGCCTACGGCCTCGACAAGGACGTGAAGAAGAGTCCGCAGAACACCTATGTCGTGCTTCTGAAGTCCGACCCGCTGCTGGCGAGGTTCGGCAAGGACCAGCTCGACACGACCGCGGCGCACGACGCGCAGTCGGCCATCGTCAAGTCCCACGACGAGATCGTGAAGGACGCGGACGTCTCGACGGGCGCGGTGCTCCAGGACCTGACGGTCGCCGCCAACGGGTTCTCCGTCAACGTCGACCACGCCGCCGCCGTACGGCTGGCGGCCGACCCGCAGGTCGCGGCCGTCGTGCCCGACGAGCTCCGCCAGGCGCAGGGCGCCTCCTCGGCCGCGCCCGCCACGGTGCAGCGCACCGGCCACCACGACCGCGGCCTGACCGTGCTGCCCTCGCACTCGCAGCCGGGCCACGACCGGCCCGGCAAGCGCCCGCCGTACCACCCGTCGTCAGGCTCGTCGGTCCCGACCGAGGAGGACTTCCTCAACCTGACCGGTCACGGCGAGGCGTACGACGCGGGCATCACCGGCGAAGGCGTCCTGGTCGGCGTCATCGACACCGGCATCTGGCCCGAGCACCCGAGCTTCGCCGACGACGGCACGCTCCCCGCGGCACCGGTGCTCGCCGGGGACTCCTGCCAGTTCGGCAACACCCTCGCCAACCCGAACGACAAGGACTTCACCTGCAACGACAAGCTCGTCGGCGCACGCGACATGACGACGACGTACCGCGCCGTCGAGGGCGCCGAGCCGGACGAGTTCGTCTCCGCGCGCGACGACGAGGGTCACGGCACCCACACCGCCTCCACGGCCGCCGGTGACGCAGGGGTCAAGGCCTTCATCCACGGCAAGTACGTCGACACGACGTCCGGCATCGCACCGCGCGCCCAGATCGTCGCCTACAAGGCCCTCGGCAACAACGGCGGCTTCGGCTCCGACCTGATGAGCTCGATCGACCAGGCCGTCGCCGACGGCGTGGACGTCATCAACTACTCGGTCGGCGGCGGGGCGGACCTCACCGGCGCCGACGCGATCTCGTTCCTGTTCGCCTCCCGCGCCGGGGTGTTCTCCGCCGTCTCGGCCGGCAACGACGGCCCCGATCCCGAGACGATCGGCGGCCCGTCCGACGCACCCTGGGTGACCAGCGTGGCCGCCAGCACGGAGACCCGGTTCTACCAGGGCACCGTCCGCCTCGGGAACGGCAAGAGCTACACCGGCGCCTCGATCAGCGGCAAGGTGGCCCACGCGCGCATCGTCGACGCCGCCACGCTCGGCAACGCCCTGTGCGACCCGGCGGTCCCGTTCTCGTCCTCCGTCGCCGGCGCGATCGTGATCTGCACCCGTGGTCTGGCGGCCGGACGCGTCGCCACGAGCCTCACCGTCAAGAACGCCGGCGGCGTCGGTGAGATCCTCGCCAACGTCGACCACCCCGAGCAGGACAACCTGTTCACGGACAACTTCTGGGTGCCCACGGTCCACATGGACCAGGACGTCGCCGACAAGGTCCGGGCCTACATCGCCCGGGCCGGTGGCCGGGCCACCGCGTCGATCGTGGACACCGGCAAGATCGTCAGGCAGCCGTGGAAGGCGCCGTCGGTGACGGTGTTCTCCTCGCGCGGCCCGTCGCCGACGTCCGCGTCGATCATCAAGCCGGACATCGCCGCGCCGGGCATCCAGGTGCTGGCAGGGGCATCGCCCTACACCGACGAGGGCTTCGTCCAGGGCGAGCTCTTCCAGGCCATCGCCGGCACGTCGATGTCCTCGCCGCAGATCGCGGGCATGTACGCCTTGGTCAAGCAGGCCCACCCGGACTGGACGCAGGCGGAGGCCAAGTCGGCGCTGCAGACGACCGCGTCGCTCGACATCCTCTCCAACGACCGCCGGACACCGGCCAACCCGTTCGAGCGGGGCGCCGGCCAGGTCAACCCGGGCAAGGTCGCCAGGCCGGGGATGTTCGACCCGGGTCTGGTGTACGACGCCGGTTTCGAGGACTACCTCGCGTTCCTGTGCGGCGCGGTGCCGGGCGCGGTCAGCCAGGCGAGGTGCGCGGCGCTCGCGGGCGCGGGCTTCCCGACCGAGGCGCAGAACCTCAACCTCGCGACCATCGGCAACCAGGCGCTGGTCGGGCGGGAGACGGTCAAGCGCAAGGTGACCAACGTCAGCGGCAAGACCCTGACCGTCGACGCCGACACCTCCGACGCCCCGGCCGGCTACACGGTCTCCGTGAGCCCGCGCCGGCTGACGGTGCCGGCAGGCGGCACAGCCTCGTTCGAGGTGACGATCGCCAACAACGGTGCACCCGTCGGTGCCTGGCGGTTCGGCAACCTGACCTGGCGGGGCTCCGGCTACCGGGTCAACAGCACGATCGCCGTCCGCGGCGCGTCCATCGGGGCGCCGGCGGTGGTGACCGGGAGCGGGGCTTCCGGCACGGTCGACGTACCCGTCAAGTTCGGGTACGACGGCACGTACAAGGCCGTCCCTTCCGGACTCGTCGCCTCCGCGCCGCTGACGGGCACCGTCCTGCAGGATCCCGACCAGAAGTTCGGCACGCCGGATGACACCCAGGGCGGCGTCACCAAGGTGCCGGTCACGATCGGGAGCACGTCGTACTGGCGGATCCAGTACGTCAAGCCGGGCAACGACGACATCGACCTCTACCTGCTCGACTCGACCGGCAAGGTCGTCGCACAGAGCACGGCGGGCGGCACCAACGAGCTCATCGAGCTCAGCCACCCGGCCGCGGGCAGCTACACGCTGGCCGTGCACGGCTGGCAGGTCACCGGGACGCACCAGTTCTCGATCGACAACTGGGTGGTCCCGACCGGCCAGGGCAGCCTGACCGTGACCTCGGCGCCCACGACGGCCACCGTCGCGGGGACCGGAACGGTCAGCCTCGCGTGGACCGGAGCCTCGCCGGCCGGCGTCTACTACGGGTCCGTCGACCACACCGACGGGACCAACGAGCTCGCGCAGACCGTGGTGCAGGTGACCGGGGCCAGCTAGCGGGTCGAGGAGCGGCAGGGCCGCGTCGCCGGGTCACCGGCGGCGCGGCCCTCTCGCGTCCGGTGACGCAGTAAAGGTCCACGCGGTCTCCTCACCAGTTCACGGGTGGAGGTACAGACCGGTGGACGACGACGGAGATCGGATCATCATGGGTGACATGGTGAGCGTGAGCCGCCGTACGCCGCCCGTCAGCGAGATGCTGTCGGTGCGGACGTCGGCCCGCGACGAGTCGCGAGAGTTCCGCGAGATCTTCCAGGCGACCTACCCGCGGCTGGTGCGGATGCTGTGGTTCGTGGTGCACGACCACGAGCTGGCCCAGGAGATCGCGCAGGAGGCGTTCATCGACCTGCACCGACAGTGGCGGACGGTCGGCTCCTACGACCGACCCGACCTCTGGGTGCGAAGGGTCGCGCTGCGCAAGGCGCAGCGTGAGGCAGCACGGTCGGTCCGGCGGGTGCACGCCGAGCGGCAGGCAGCGGTCCCGGAGACCGCCGGCGCCGCCGACACGGGCCTGCCCGACCCCGCCCTGCGTGCGGCCCTCGCGACGCTGCCGACGATGCAGCGCGCGGTGGTCGCGCTCTTCTACCTGGAGGACCGCCCCATGGAGGAGGTGGCCGACCTGCTCGGCTGCAGCACCTCCACGGGCTTCGTCCACCTGCATCGGGCGCGGCACCGGCTCGCCGCGTTGCTCTCCGAGCCTGTGTCCGAGGAGGTGGACGGCCATGTCGATTGACGCTCGTCTCCGTGAAGGACTCGCCATGATCGAGCACCAGCTCCCCGACGTCGACACGCCCACGGCGTACGACGACGTCATCACGACCGGCCGTACGCGGGCCCGCCGGCGTACCGCCGTCATCGCGGCGGCCGCCGCGACCGTGACCGCCCTCGCCCTGGCGGGGCTGGTCGCACTCCACCAGGACCGCAAGCCGGAGATCGTGGCCCCGCCCTTCTCCCCCGTGGACCTGATCGCGGCCGAGACCCCCGCCGGGCTCCAGCTCGTCGACCCCCGCGACGGATCCGAGCGGTTCGCGCCGGACAAGGACGGCACGTACGTCTCCTGGTCTCCCGACGGCGGTCAGATCGCCTACGTCGTGCCCGCGTCCGACGACTCCTCACGCGACCTGTGGACGGCGAGCGTGACGACACAGGTCAAGCACCGGGTCGCGCACTGCGCCGGATGCAAGGTCGTCGCCGCCGACTGGTCACCCGACGGAGCGGACCTCGCCTACACGGTCCTGCTCCCGAACGGTCGCAGCGAGCTGCGCGTCGTCGCGGGCGGTGCCACCGGCACGATGATCGCCCTGGGGACGGGCGGTTGGGGATGGCCGCAGTGGTCCCCGGACGGCACGACCATCGCCCTCGGCGAGGAGCAGGGCGCGAGGGGCTTCATCGACCTCCTGCCGGTGGACCGCTCCCCGCTGCGCGGTCCGACGCCGAAGGCCGGCCCGCCTCAGCGCATCGCCGGTCCGATCGAGGGCGTCAAGCGGCTCAGCTGGAGCCCCGACGGGCGTCGGATCGCCTTCACCGCCGGTGCCCAGGACATGACACCCGGGTTCACCTCCGACCTCTACGTCGTCAACGCCGACGGGAGCGGGACGCGCCAGCTGACGCACTCCCCGACCGGGACGCGCATCTTCGCGGTCGAGTGGGAGACGGGCAACCCCGACCAGCCGTTCCTGGTCTCGATCGCCGAGAACGGCGTCGACTACTCCGAGGCACATCTCGCACTGGTCTCGTCCGACGGGAGCAGAGTGGCCCCGGTCTACGCGGGCGGGTCGACGGTCAAGGCCTTCCGGGCCGCCTACCGGTTCTGACCTCGATGGGCGCTGGCCACCTGACCCAGGGCCAGGTGATCAGCGCCCATCCCGCGAGCAGCACGGCCGCCTCGACGACCACGTAGAGCGGCCACGGGCCGAACACGTCGAGCAGCGACGAGACGTCAGGCTTCCGCGCCAGGTAGCCGTAGTTCGTCCCCGCGACGGCGTTGAACGTCATCACCACCGCGAGCCACACCATCGTGCAGAGCACGGTGAAGCGGTAGCCGGGCCAGTCCGGCCGGACGTCGAGGCCGACGACCATGAAGAGCGCCGCCCAGATCGTCAGCAGGTGCATCCCCCAGAACATCACGTACTCGGGGTCCGGGAAGTCCTTGCCGAGCGTGGGCGTCACGACCGCCTGGACGGTCAGTGTGAGGCCCCAGTAGTAGAGGAGCGCCGACGTACGCCGGCTCCGGGTCCACAGCGCATGCATCGCGACCAGCCAGGACAGGTCGCAGATCTGCAGGGGCAGCGACGTGCCGAGGTCGAACTCCCCCGGCAGCCACTGCCGGACCTGCAGCGGGACGGTGAACACCGGGATCAGCAGCGCGAACCCGCGCCGTACCCGCTCCTCGAGGGGCCGGCCGAGGATACGGCGACCGAGGAGCACCACGCCCACGGCCCCGACGGCGCCGATCGCCGCGGCGACGGCATGCGAGGCGCCGTACGGCTCGAAGGTGC
Organism: Nocardioides panacihumi; assembly: GCF_039530925.1. NCBI lineage: Bacteria > Bacillati > Actinomycetota > Actinomycetes > Propionibacteriales > Nocardioidaceae > Nocardioides > Nocardioides panacihumi. The sequence continues at coordinate 869,158 of NZ_BAAAPB010000002.1, forward strand.
CCGCCACATCGCGACTGTAGAGCGGTCAGCACGTCTGCGCGCACAGCCGGTTCCCGATCGCGTCGCGGAAGACCCCGGGCAGCTCGCGCGGGTCGCCGACGGCGTAGACGGTGCCGCCGGTCGCCCGGGCGATCTGCTGCATCGCGCCGGCGTCGGAGTCCGGGCCGTAGGCGATCATGTTGACGATCACCGGGCGGTCGGGATCGGCCTCCTCGTGCAGCGTCGTCAGGAGCGTCGCCAGGTCGACGTTGTGTGCCTCGGCCTTCTCGTCGCGGCCGTCCGAGAGCACGATGACGCTGTTCACCCGGGCCGGGTCGTAGCCGGCCCGGACCGCGCGGACGGCGGCGAGCGTGGTGGCGTAGAGGCCCGTGCCTCCGTGCGGCTTCACGGTGAGGCCGTCGGTCGCCGCGGCGACGAGACCTCGGTTCGACGCGGTGATCTCGGTGAGCGGCACGACCTGCTCGTAGTCGGTGCTCGGCGTCAGGTTCGCCGAGAAACGCCACAGGCCCGCGACCGTGTGGTCCGGGAAGAGGCGCATGCCCTCGCGCAGCGCGGCCCGGGCGAGGTCGATGCGGGTCTCGCCACCGGTGCCGGGGACGGGCCGTGACATCGAGCCGGACACGTCGACCGCGGCCAGGATCCGGATGGGCCTCGCCAGCTCGGCAAGCCCCTTCAGCGCCGCGTCGGCGTCCGCCGGGGTCAGCGGACGCACCCCGCGCGCTCCGCTGCGGAAGCCCAGGCGCGCGAGTCGCGCACGGGCCGGAGCGCCCCTCAGCCGCGTGAGCAGCGCCTGCGCGGCCGCGACGCGTGCCCTGTCGAACGTGGTGACGACGAAGGGGTAGTCCATCGACCTGACGGCCTCGGCGGGACGGACCGCGACGTACGCCGTCCGTCCGGCCCTCACGTTCGCGGCGGCCACCTGCTGCTCGGTCGACACCTGGACGGCCGCGCCACGGGCCAGCCCGGACGGCTGCACGTGCAGCCCCTTCAGCATCGCGCCGAGCCGACCGCGCAGCTCCGCGGTCGAGCCGAGAGCGGCCCCGAGGTCGGCGATCGCCGCCTGCGTCGCGGCCGAGGTCAGGGGGTCGGCCGCGGCCAGTGTCTCGGGCCGACCGGCAGCCAGCGCGTCGTACGTCGGCTGGCGACCGAGACCGCGGGCGAGCGCGGCCCGCACCGCGAGCACGACCGGCGTCGACGCGATCGAGGCCGGAGTGGCCTCGTCCCCGGCGAGACCCCCGCCTGCGGACAGGTCCGCGGTCCAGCGCGAGGAGTCGGGGATCCACACGTCGACCGCCGATCCCGCGCCGATCGTGCTCGCGGTGCTCGCAGGAGCCTCCGAGGTGACCTCGACGCGGGTGCACCCGCCCAGGTCGGCCGCCGCCTCGGCGACCGTGGGGGCGATCTCGGGGGCGGCGGTCACCCGGAGCACGGTCGTCCGGCAGCCGGCGGCCGGGTCGTCGCGGAGCAGGCCGACGAGCAGGTAGCCGGCCGCCACGGCGACGACGGTGCCGGTCGCGACGACGACGGGCCACGAGCGGATGGGCATGGGAGGCTCCTCGGAAGTGGTCTGGACAACCTCCGAGGAGCGCGGCCGCGGCGCGGTTGATACCCCGACGCACGAGCCGCCTGGAGCAGACTGCGGTCATGGAGATCTCCGACGCCCTCGCCGCCGCGGCGGCCAACCAGCAGGCCGTGCTCGTCACACTCAAGAGGGACGGGCTGCCACAGCTGTCCAACGTGTCGCAGGCCGTCGGCGGCGACGGGCTCATCCGGGTGTCCACCACGGCCACCCGAGCGAAGTACCACAACCTGCGCCGGAAGCCCTGGGCAGCGGTCCACGTGAACGGCAGCAGCTTCTGGGAGTACGTCGTCCTCGAGTGCGAGGCCGAGCTCACCCCCGTGGCTGCCGATCCCGCCGATGCCGTCGTGGAGGAGCTCGTCGAGCTCTTCCGCAGCCTGAAGGGCGAGCACGACGACTGGGACGACTACCGCCGCGCGATGGTGGCCGACGAGCGCGTGGTGGTGCGCCTGCGTCCCACCCGGGCCTACGGCCTGCTGCGCTGACGCGGCAGGCCGTCGCCCGTCACCGGACCCTGACGCTCGCCGACGTGAGCACCACCCGCGACGCTCCTCGCACGGCGGTCACCCGCACCGCGACCCGCTTGCGGCGGTCAGCCCTGCCGACCTTGTACGTCGGCCGCGTCGCGCCCGCGATCGCGCGGCCGTTGCGCAGCCACTGCACCCGGACCGAGCCGGGCTGAGTCGACCAGGCCGGCAGCTTCGCCGTGAGCCGCTTGCCCACCTTCGCCGTGCCGAGGACGCGCACCGGGCCGAGCGCGCGCAGGGCGATCGGCGCCGGCGTCGTGCTCGGCCGCGTCGTCGACAACGCGGCGGCCGACCAGTCCGGCTCGCTGGCGCCGGGCAGCAGCAGGCGCGGCTGCGGGCTGTCGCAGTCGCCGGCGACGGTCTTGAGCCAGACGCCGTCCGGCTCCTGCCAGGCGAGCGACTGGGAGTCGGGAGACCAGGTCGGGCTGGCGAAGCCTGCGGCCGTGCTCGTCGCGCACAGCGCGGTCGGCACCGGCACGGTCGTGCCGGTCCGCACGTCGCCCGTGACGTCGTACCAGACGATCTGGGTGTCACTGCCGTAGCCGCGCACCAGCGCGAGCCGGGTGCCGTCGGGCGACACCTCGCCGTCGCTCAGGTCGGTGCTGGGGTCGGCGTAGTCGCTGTCGTCGAACCAGTGGCGGGCGGTGGTGCTGCCGACGTCGTGCAGGTTCATCTCCGAGCCGTAGCCGCCCGACTGGAGCGTGCGGGTGGTGCCGACCCACGACGGGTGGGCGAAGTACGTCGTCCCCGACTGCTCCGGCGGCGTGAGCCTGGTGGCAGAGGTGTAGCCGGTGGCGTAGCGGGTCGAGCAGCTCGTGCCGACCGGGCAGGAGTAGGTGACGAAGGTGTAGGCGATCCGCGCCCCGTCCGGCGAGATCGCGACCTGCACCGGCACGCCGTCCATCGGCTGCCCGGCGGAGTTGCGCAGCGGCGGCGGGTCGAGGGTGTTGAGGACGCGGCCCCACTGGTCCATGCGGTAGATCAGCTGCCCGCGGCTCGCGACCACGATCCCGGAGTCCGACTGGCTCGGCGAGAACCACTGGTCGCCGTACGACCCGCCGGTGGTGATCTGGCGTGCGCCGGAGCCGTCCGAGCGCGCGATCCAGACGTTGTGGTCCCTGACGAACACGATCGTCCCGGCCGGTACGGTCGCGGCCCGGCTGGGCGCCACGACGGTCAGTGCAACGAACGATGCGACGAGCAGGGCGGTCACGACGGCGGCGTGCGTGACCCGAGCGATGGAACGGGAACGTGACATGGGGCTCTCCTCTGGCGTGCTGACGAGAGGGACCCTGTCGCCGACGGCTTGCCGTTCACTTGTGGTCGGCTTGTATTACTGGCGCGTAACTTCTGGGTCCTCCCGGCGTTGATCGGCTGTCCGTCGCACTCGGAGGCGGCGGGCGACCGATTGCCCTGGAGGATGCGTTGAGTCACCGTCTGTTCGTCCGCACCGGCTGCGCTCTCGCGGCCGTGTCCCTCGCCGTGCTGGCCACCGGGCCGGCGTTCGCAGCCGACCACCTCGCCCGGGCCTCGGCGACGGCGCTCCAGCTCGGCATCGCAGGCCAGGGCACCGACACCGGCACCTACACCGCCGTCGACGACGGTCACGGCGAGACCACCTCGGGCAACAACTCCCCCGCGCTGCCGGTCCTCGCCGGCCAGCACATGACCAACCTCGGCACGCTCGCCCAGGACGCCGCGACGCGCGTGAGCGGCGGCCAGGGCCACTCGGTGGCGTGCTCCGGGGTCGCCGGCGAAGGCGCCACGCTGGCCCAGGTCGGCGACGGCACCAGCTGCCTCCACGGCGGTCAGACCATCACCCTCGACGCGGCCACCGCCGACTTCAGCCACCTCCACGTGCTCCCGGCCGACATCACGCGGGGCGTCGACACGACGATCGCCGCCGCGGTCGCCGGTGCGGTCGCCCCGGTGGTGGACCAGGTCCTCGCGGGGCTCGGCGACGCGACGCTCGGCATCGACCTGGGCGCCGTGCAGTCCGCCTGCAGCGCCGACCCGACGGGCGCAGAGGGCGCGGCAACGGTCGCCGACGCGTCGGCGTACGTGCAGGGCGCGGCCCCGATGGGTCGCGTCGACCTCGTCTCCCTGCCGGTCCACCCGGCCCCGAACACGCACGTCCTGACCGACCTGAGCGCCGTCGTCACGGCCGTGCAGGGCGCGGTCGCCAGCCAGCTCGGGACCATGCTCGGCGGTCCGAGCGGGCCCCTCGGAGCGCTGACCCTGCCGGCCGGTACGACGGTCGCGACCGTCCTGGACCAGGTGAAGGCCAACGTCACCAATGCGCTCGGCCCTCAGCTCGCCCCGCTCGAGCAGAACGTCCTCGACATCGTGCTCAACAAGCAGTCGCGGCCGGCTCCCCACGAGATCGAGGTGACCGCGCTCGACCTGCGACTCCTCCCGGCCGCGCAGCAGTTCGTGCACGCGGACCTGGCCAGCCTGGTCATCGGCCAGGTCACCTGCGGTCCGAACGCTCGCGCAGTGGCCGCGCCGCCGGCCAGCCCCGCCGTCCACACCCACCCGGGGACTCCCAGCGCCGCCGTCCCGACCGCGGTGGAGTCCGGTGCGGGATCCTTCGAGGACGGCCCGTCGCCGCTCGCCCTCGCCGCGCTCGGCGGCCTGGTCGCCGTCGGGGTCGGCGCCGGGGCATGGGGCTTCCGGCGCAGCCTGCGCTCGTGACCGCCCCGGCCGTCGGGCGGCTCGAGCGCCGCGGGCGGCTCGGCCGGCTCGGGCGCTACGCGGTCGCCACGGTCACCGGCCTGCAGCTGCTCGTCGGCGTGCTCGCCGGTGGCTCCGTGGTCGGCTCGTTCCTGGTGCCGGGCAGCGACGCCGCGGCCGGCTCACCGCAGTACAGCGCGATCAGCCCGGCGGCACCGATCCGCCTCTCGATGCCGAAGCTCGGAGTGACTGCGCCGATCGTGCCGATCGGGATGGTCGATCGAACGCTGGACCCACCCCGCGACTACCACGAGGTCGGCTGGTGGGCCGCCAGCGCCAAGCCCGGCTCGGCGCAGGGCCAGACGGTGATCACGGGCCACACCGTGCACACGGGCGGCGCGAGCATGAACCGGCTCGGCGAGCTCGCCGCCGGCGACTTCGTCGACGTGATCTCCAGGCGCGGCACGATGCGGTACGTCGTCCAGCGGACGAAGGTCTACAGCCGTGCGGCGATCGCCCAGCACGCCCAGGAGCTCTTCGGGCAGGACCACGGCCGCGGTCGGCTGGTGCTGATCACCTGCACCGACTGGAACGGCACGGCGTACGAGAGCAACGTCGTCGTCACCGCCAAGCCGCTGGGCGCCCCGGTCAGGCAGGGCGACCGTCAGAGGTAGAGGCCGGTCGCCTCTTCGCCGACCCGCTCGGCCGCCACGGCGTGCACGTCGCGCTCGCGCATGACGATGTAGACCTCGCCGGACACCTCGACCTCCGACTTGTCGTCGGCGTCGAAGAGGACCCGGTCGCCGACCTGCACCGACCGCGCGTGCGGGCCGACGGCGGCGACCCGCGACCAGGAGAGCCGCCGGGCGCCCATCGCAGCGGTCGCCGGGATCACGATGCCGCCCGACGAGCGACGCTCCCCGGCCTCCCGGTCGAGCTCCACGAGGATCCGGTCGTGGAGCATCTTGATCGGGGTCTTGTCACTCACTTCGACAGCTTGCGGAGCGCGACCATGAGGCCGACGACTCCCGCGACCACACCGACGGTCTTGAGGATGTTGGCCGTGTTGGGCTGGCCGGTCAGCGGGTCGACGTACGTCGCCTTGACGGCCGCGACCTGGCGCTGCGCGATCGTCTTCGGGCTCGAGCGGTAGAGCAGCTGGTCGATGGTCCCCGCAAGACGCTCGCGCGTCGCCTCGATCTCGTGCTCGAGGGAGCTCTGACGATCAACCTTGGTCATGCCCTGAGGTTACCAAGTAGGTTTCCGAGCATGAGCCGCCTGCAGCCCGGAGACACCGCGCCCGCGTTCACGTTGACCTCCGACACCGGTGAGAGCGTCTCTCTCGGCGACCTCGCGGGCCGCAAGGTGATCGTCTACTTCTACCCGGCCGCGATGACGCCCGGCTGCACGAAGCAGGCGTGCGACTTCACCGACTCGCTCGACGCGCTGAAGGCGCAGGGCTACGAGGTGCTCGGCATCTCGCCGGACAAGCCGGAGAAGCTGGCGAAGTTCCGCGAGCGGGACTCGCTCACCATCACGCTGCTCTCCGACCCCGATCGGTCGGTGCTGACCGCGTGGGGCGCCTTCGGCGAGAAGAAGCTGTACGGCAAGGTCGTCGAGGGCGTCATCCGGTCGACGTTCGTCGTCGACGAGGAGGGCAAGGTCGAGTACGCGGCGTACAACGTGAAGGCGACCGGTCACGTGGCGAAGCTGCGCAAGGACCTCGGGATCTGACTCCGCCCCTCGCGCAAAGTGTCACCGTGACATCTGCGAAGTATCACCGTGATCGTTCGAGCGGTCGGTGACAGTTACGAGGTATCACCGACCGCGCCAACTATCACGGTGACAGTTCGGCGGCGGGGCGACCAGCAAGGCGACGCCAGGCCGTACGCCGACGACCGACCGCGCTCCCTAGACTGACCGCCGAGCGCCCGTAGCCCAACGGCAGAGGCACCAGGTTTAGGTCCTGGCCAGTGAGAGTTCGAATCTCTCCGGGCGCACATGACCACGCTCGTCCTGGCCTCCCAGTCCCCCGCCCGCCTGCAGACGCTCCGCAACGCCGGCATCGAGCCGGTCGTGATCGTGAGCGGCGTCGACGAGGACCAGCTGACCGATCTGGCCCCGGCCGAGCTCGCCCTGGAGCTCGCCCGGCTCAAGGCGGGGGCGGTCGCGCCGCGGCCCGAGGTGCCGGGCGGCGCGCTCGTGCTCGGTTGCGACTCGGTGCTCGACCTGGACGGCCTGGCCCTCGGCAAGCCGGGGACGCCGGAAGAGGCGACGCGGCGCTGGCAGGCGATGCGCGGCCGCGCCGGCGTCCTGCACACCGGACACTGCCTCGTCGACGTCGCCACCGGCCGCATCGCCGCGGCGACCGCGAGCACGACGGTCGAGTTCGCGGAGGTCACCGACGAGGAGATCGCGGCGTACGTCGCCACGGGCGAGCCGCTGCACGTCGCCGGCGCCTTCACCGTCGACGGGCTCGGAGGCGGCTTCGTCACGCGCATCGAGGGCGATCACCACAACGTGGTCGGCGTCAGCCTGCCGCTGCTGCGCGACCTCGTGCGCGAGCTCGGTCACGAGTGGCCGGGCCTGTGGGCCGCTACTCGGTGAGCTGCGGCTCGCCGACCGGCTCGTCCCACTCCTCGGAGGGGTCGTCGTAGACCTCGGTGTAGCGGATCGGCCGGTGGAAGACGAAGCGCCGGAACAGGTAGAACCGCGCCACCTGCGAGAGCAGCAGCCCGACGACGTTGCCCGACAGGTTGTCGTCGAGCTGCGAGGTCAGGCCGAGCGCGTGCCGGCTGAACCACAGACAGGTGAGCGGGATCGTCGTCATGGTGAGGATGTTGATGACGGCGTACGACAGGAAGCCCTCGCCTGCCTTCGTGCCCGACCGCTGCTTGAAGGTCCAGCGGCGCGACAGCTCGTAGGACACCACCATGCCGACGCCGTGGGACACGATGTAGGACCAGGTGACGTGGTCGTGCAGTGGCGACCACAGGTCGTACGGCTCGTAGGCCAGCCAGTTGTAGAGGGCGATCGCCACGGCGGTCGACACCGCGCCGACCGCCATGAACCGCCCCGCCTCGGCGATCACGTGGCGGGACGGCATGGGGCCAACTCTAAGTGGCCTCACTCGACAGGCAGGCCGAGCCCCCGCGCGATCAGCATCCGCTGCACCTCGGAGGTGCCCTCGCCGATCTCGAGGATCTTGGCGTCGCGGTAGAACCGCGCGACGGGGTACTCCTCCATGAAGCCGTAGCCGCCGAAGACCTGGGTCGCGATGCGCGTCGCGGTGACCGCCGACTCCGACGTGTGCAGCTTCGCGATCGCCGCGGCCTGCTTGAACTGCTTGACGGGCGCTCCGGCGTCCTTGAGCGCCGCGGCGCGGTAGGTCAGCAGCCGGCCGGCGTGGAGCATGACCTCGAGGTCGGCGATCTGGAACGCGACGCCCTGCTTGCGACCGATCGGGCCGCCGAAGGTCTGACGCTCGCCGGCGTAGGCGACGCACAGGTCGAGGCAGCCCTGGATGAGGCCGACGGCGAGCGCAGCGATCGCGACGCGCCCGTCGTCGAGGGTCGCGAGGAACTGCGCGTAGCCGCGACCCCGCTCGCCGAGCAGGTTCTCCGCCGGCACGTGCACGCCCTCGAACGTGAGCGGGTGGGTGTCGGAGGCGTGCCAGCCGAGCTTGTCGTAGGCCTTCTCGGCGGTGAAGCCCGGAGTGCCCGAGGGCACGATGATCGCGCTGATCTCCGGCTTGCCGTCGGCCTTCACGCCGGTGCGCGCGGTGACCGTGACGAGCTTCGTGATCGACGAGCCGGAGTTGGTGATGAACTGCTTGGATCCGTCGACGACCCACTCGTCGTTGACGAGCTCGGCCTTCGTGCGGGTCGCGCCGGCGTCCGAGCCAGCACCCGGCTCGGTGAGGCCGAAGCCGGCCAGTGCCTGGCCGGCGACGAGCTCGGGCAGCCACTGCTTCTTCTGCTCGTCGGTGCCGTAGGTGAGGATCGGGTTGATGCCGAGGCCGACCCCGGCCTCGAGCGTGATGCCCATCGACTGGTCGACACGCCCGAGCTCCTCGATGGCGACGCAGAGCGAGGTGAAGTCGCCGCCGGCGCCGCCGTACTCCTCGGGCGCGGTGAGCCCGAACAGGCCGAGGTCGCCCATCTTCTGCACGACGTCGACCGGGAAGTGGTGGTCACGGTCCCATTGGGCGGCGTGCGGCGCGATCTCGGCCTCGGCGAAGTCGCGGACGACGCGCCTGAACTCCTCGTGCTCGCGCGACAGCTCGCCGTATCCATTCGAAGACATGACCACAGGTTAGCGTTCATTAACCTGATCCGCGAGACGATGCTCACACCACGCCGAAGCGGCACTCCCCTAGAGTGGGACGGCCCGCGCCCGTAGTTGGAGGAGTCGTCGAGTTGAGCAAGCCGCTGTCCAAGGTCCTGATCGCGAACCGGGGCGAGATCGCCGTGCGTGTCATCCGTGCCGCGAAGGACGCAGGCATCGGCAGTGTCGCCGTCTATGCCGAGCCTGACGCGAACGCGCTGCACGTGCGGCTGGCCGACGAGGCCTACTCGCTGGGCGGTGCGACGCCGGCGGAGTCCTACCTCTCGATCGAGAAGATCATCGACGCCGCGAAGCAGTCGGGGGCCGACTCGGTCCACCCCGGCTACGGCTTCCTGGCCGAGAACGCCGACTTCGCCCAGGCGGTCATCGACGCCGGGCTGACCTGGATCGGGCCGCCGCCCTCGGCGATCGAGGCGCTGGGCGACAAGGCCAAGGCCAAGCAGATCGCTCAGCAGGCGGACGCGCCGCTGGCGCCCGGCCTCAAGGAGCCGGTCAAGGACGCCGACGAGATCGTCGCCTTCGCCCGCGAGTACGGGCTGCCGGTGGCGATCAAGGCCGTCTTCGGCGGCGGCGGCCGCGGCCTGAAGGTCGCCCGCACACTGGAGGAGATCCCCGAGCAGTTCGAGTCGGCCACCCGTGAGGCCGTGGGTGCGTTCGGTCGTGGTGAGTGCCTGGTGGAGAAGTTCCTCGACCAGCCGCGCCACGTGGAGACCCAGTGCCTGGCGGACTCCCACGGCAACGTGGTCGTGGTGTCGACGCGTGACTGCTCGCTGCAGCGCCGCCACCAGAAGCTCGTCGAGGAGGCCCCCGCGCCGTTCCTCACCGAGGACCAGATCACCCGCCTGTACGAGTCGTCCAAGGCGATCCTGCGCGAGGCGGGCTACGTCGGCGCCGGCACGTGCGAGTTCCTGGTCGCCAAGGACGGCACCATCTCCTTCCTCGAGGTCAACACCCGCCTCCAGGTCGAGCACTGCGTCTCCGAGGAGGTCACCGGCATCGACCTCGTGCGCGAGATGTTCCGCATCGCCGCGGGCGAGGAGCTCGGCTACGACGACCCCGAGGTGCGCGGCCACTCCATCGAGTTCCGCATCAACGCCGAGGACGGCGGGCGCAACTTCATGCCCGCCCCCGGCACGCTGACCGAGTGGGCTCCCCCGCACGGCCCCGGCATCCGCCTCGACGGCGGCTACGAGCAGGGCGAGACCATCCCGGGCTCCTTCGACTCCCTCATCGCCAAGCTCATCGTCACCGGCCGCGACCGCACCCAGGCCCTGGAGCGCTCACGCCGGGCGCTGGCCGAGTTCAAGGTCGACGGCATGCCCACCGTCATCCCGTTCCACCAGGCCGTCATCGACGACCCGGCGTACGTCGGCGCCTCCAACCCGACGGGCGAGGGCGACTTCACCGTCTACACGACCTGGATCGAGACCGACTTCGACAACCAGATCACGCCGTACGCCGGCGACCACGCCGACGCCCCCGAGGCCGAGGACAAGCAGCGGGTCGTCGTCGAGGTCGGCGGCAAGCGCATCGAGGTCGTCGTCCCCGCCGGTCTCGGCGGCCTGTCGAACGGCGGCGGCGCGGGCGCGAAGAAGCCGAAGCGCGCGGCCGGCAAGAAGGCCGGTGCAGCCGTCTCCGGCGACGCGGTCACCTCGCCGATGCAGGGCACCGTCGTCAAGGTCGTCGTCGAGGAGGGCCAGACCGTGGCCGAGGGCGACGCCATCGTCGTCATCGAGGCCATGAAGATGGAGCAGCCCCTCAAGGCCCACAAGGCCGGCACCATCACCGGACTGACCGCCACCGTCGGCGAGACCGTCACCAACGGTGCCGTCATCTGCGAGATCAAGGACTGACGGGCCGACGCTCACACGGGACCGTTGCATCGGCCCCGAACTATCACCGTGACAGCTGAGTCGCGCCCCGAACTATCACCGTGACAGTTCCAGCGATCGGTGACACCTAGCAACTATCACCGATCGCCGGAACTATCACCGTGACAGTTCCGGCGATCGGTGACACCTAGCAACTGTCACCGATCGCCCCAACCATCACCGTGACAGTTGCGGCGGCGACCCGACCATCGCCCGGACCGCCGACTCCTTGGCGCCCGCGGCCGCCGTGCCGTGCGCACTACGAGCGCCGCTGCGCTCGGCGCCGACCCCGGCGGCGACCACGAAGCAGACGCCGACCACGCCCAGGGCGCTGGGCACCTGGTGCAGGACGAGTAGACCGATCAGGAGCGCGAACGCGGGCTCGAGCGCCATCAGTGTCCCGAACGCGCCGGCGTTGAGCCGGCGCAGGGCGAGGAGCTCCAGGGAGAAGGGCACGACCGGCAGCAGGATCGCCAGGCCGAGCCCGACGATCACGATCTCCGGCGTCAGGCGACCGAAGACCTCCGGGCCGGCGACGACGGTCGCGACGATCGCTGCGACCGGCATCGACACCGACAGGCCGACGATGCCGCTGACCTCGTCGCCGACCCGCTGGGTCAGCACGATGTACGCCGCCCAGCACACCGCGGCGCCCAGCGCGAACGCGACGCCGAGCAGGTCGGCCGTCCCGGCCCACGGCTCGGTCAGCAGCACGACCCCGACGCCCGCCAGCAGCGCCCAGACGCGCGCCAGGCCGGCGCTGCGGACGACCGCCACACCCAGCGGCCCGAGGAACTCCAGAGCACTGGCGGTGCCGAGCGGCAGCCGCGCGATGGACGCCATGAAGAGCAGCGTCACGCCTCCCGTGGCCACGCCGAGCGCGACGGTGGCTGCGAACGAACGCCGGTCGAACATCGAGGGGCGCGGCCGCAGGAGGGCGAGCAGCAGCAGACCGGCCCAGGAGAGCCGGAGCCAGGCCGTGCCCTCCGGCCCGATCGTGTCGATGAGCCCGACGGAGGCGGCGAGGCCGAGCTGGACGCAGAGCATCGACGCGATGGCCATCGCGACGCCGGTGCGGGCCGAGGTTCGAGACATGTCGCCCAGTCAACCCACGAAATCCGTTCGCGTCCACGTGACTTTCCTGGACATATCGTTCACGGTTTCCACACAATCTGAGGATGGACCCACGACGTCTGCGACTGCTGCTGGAGCTCTCCCGGCTCGGCTCGATGCACGAGGTCGCCGCCGAGCTGGGCACCACCACCTCGAGCGTGTCGCAGGGCATCGCGGCGCTGGCGCGCGAGGTCGGCACGCCGCTGGTCGAGCCTGATGGGCGCCGGGTCCGTCTGACCCCCGCCGGTCATCGCTTGGCCGAGCACGCGGGCACCATCCTCGCAGCCGTCGACGCCGCGCGGCTCGACCTCGATCCCGCGGCCGAGCCTGCCGGCATCCTGCGGGTGGCCGGCTTCGCCACCGCGATCCGGCGATCCCTGCTGCCGGTCATCGAGGATCTGGCCCGGAGTCGGCCAGGCGTCGAGGTGCGGGTGCACGAGCACGAGCCCCCGGAGGCGTTCGACCTGCTCGCCCGCGACGCCGTCGACCTCGCGCTCACCTACGACTACAACGTCGCGCCCGCCTCGTGGAGCCGGGACCACGAGGTCACGCCACTGTGGGAGATGGACTGGGGGCTGGGCGTGCCGAGCCACGAGCACCGGGCACCGTTCGCGACGTACGCCGATCGCGACTGGATCGTGAACTCCCGCAACACCGCCGACGAGGAGGTGCTGCGCATGCTCGCCTCGATGGCTGGCTTCGCACCGCGGGTCGTGCACCGCATCGACTCCCTCGAGCTCGTCGACGACCTCGTGGTCGCGGGACGCGGCATCGCCCTCCTGCCCCGCGGTCGGGCGTCGCGTCGTGGCGTGAAGGTGCTGCCGCTCACCGATCCCCGGGTGCGCCTGCGCGCGTACGCCGTCACCCGCCGCGGCCGCCGCTCGTGGCCGCCCCTGCGGGCGGTGGTCGAGCGGCTGGCCGGCCACTGATCCCGACAGGTCAGGATGGCCCCGTGACGTCGTGGATCCTGCACGTCGACCTCGACCAGTTCCTGGCCGCGGTCGAGGTGCTGCGCCGTCCCGAGCTCGCCGGGCTGCCGGTGGTGGTCGGCGGTCGTGGCGACCCGACCGAGCGGGCGGTCGTGTCGACGGCGTCGTACGAGGCCCGAGAGTTCGGCATCCGCTCCGGCATGCCGCTCCGGCTGGCCGCGCGCAAGTGCCCCGACGCCGTCTTCCTGCCGGTCGACCGGCCCGTCTACGAGGCCGCCTCGGCGGTGGTGATGGACACGCTGCGAGCGGTGCCGGGCGCGACGGTCGAGGTGCTCGGCTGGGACGAGGCCTTCGTCGGTGTCGACACCGACGATCCCGAGGCGGTCGCGCATCGGATCCAGGCCGACGTGCTCGCCGCGACCGGCCTGCACTGCTCGGTCGGCATCGGGGACACGACGACGCGGGCCAAGATCGCCACCGACTTCGGCAAGCCACGCGGCACCCACACCCTCGTCCGCCAGAACTGGATGGCGGAGATGGGGCACCGTCCGACCCAGGCGATCTGGGGCATCGGCCCGCGGATCGCAGGCCGGCTGGCCAAGCTCGGCATCGACACCGTCGCCGACCTCGCACGCGCCGACGAGGACGCGCTGGTGCCGGAGTTCGGGCCGACGATGGGCCCGCACTACGCCCGGCTCGGCCGCGGAGGCGGCCACACCACCGTCGACCCCACCCCGTGGGTTCCACGGGCGCACGGGCGCGAGACGACGTACCAGCACGACCTCGTCGAGCGGGCCGAGATCGTCGCCGCCGTGCGCGCGCTGGCGGCCCAGGTCGTCGAGGACCTGCGGGGCGAGGGGCGGCCGTGCCTGCGCGTCCACCTCAAGGTCCGCTTCGCCCCCTTCTTCACGACCAACCGCAGCCGCAAGCTCGCCGAGCCGACGTACGACGTGGAGCTGATCGCCGCGACCGCGCTCGACCTGCTCGACCGGCTCGAGGACGCGCGGCCGATCCGCCTGCTCGGGGTGCGCGGCGAGATGGTGCCGCCTGACGGCGGCTACTAGCGCTCAGGTGAGCCCGACCGCATGGGCCAGCAGCTCCAGGTGGTGCTCGAAGAGCGCGGCGGGGTCGCCGAGCCCGTCGCTGCCGTACTGCCCGAAGATCTCGAAGCTGATGCACCCGAACAACGCGGCCCAGCCGAAGACCCCCGCCGCGATGACACCGTCGGGCACCGGGACGCCGAGCTCCTCGCGCGCGGTCGCGAAACCCGCCAGCAGGCCCGGGGACGTCACCGTCACCTCGGGCGGGGCGAGCCGGCCGGCGGCGTACGCGTCGCTCCAGAGGGTGACCAGCGCCCGCACCACGCGCGTGCCCGGACCGATCGTGCGCTCGGCCGGCGCCTCGTAGCCGGGCACGGGACTGCCGAAGAGCAGCGCGTACGTCGCCGGCTCGGCCAGCCCCCAGGCCCGGACCGCCCGGCCGACGGCCGCCTGCCGGCCGATGTAGTCGCCGTCCGCAACGGCTCCGACGGCCGCGTCGACGGCGTCGCCGAGCTCGTCGTACCCGTCGACCACGAGCAGGGTGAGCAGCTCGTCGCGGCTCTTCACGTAGCGGTAGACGGCCGACGAGACCACCCCGAGGTCGCGGGCGACCGCGCGCAGCGACAGCGCGGCGGCGCCCTCGGTGGCGAGGTGCTGGCGGCCGATCCGCACGATCTCGGACATCGTCTGGGCGCGAGCGCGGTCGCGAGGGGTGCCGGGCATGACGCCATGTTGCCGGGAAGTGAGAGCACCGTCAACAAATGTGAGCACTGCTCTTGCATTTCGGGAACGGCGATGTCATCCTCGGAGTCAGAGAGCAGTGCTCTCGCTTCACTACGAGGAGATCCCCATGAACGCCATCGTCATCGGCGCCGGTCCGGTCGGCGCCACCGTCGCACTCCGCCTCGCCGAGCAGGGCCGCAAGGTCCGGCTGCTCACCCGGTCCGGCAGCGGTCCGGACCACCCGCTCATCGAGCGCCGGCCGGCCGACGCGAGCGACGCCACGGCCCTGGCCGAGCACCTGAGCGGAGCCACCGCCGTCTTCGACTGCATGCACGCGAGCGCCTACCGCGCCGACACCTGGCGAGCCGAGCTGCCCCGTGCCGAGCGGGCCGTCCTCGACGCTGCCGGCCGGGCGGGCGCCGTCGTCGTCTTCCCCGAGAGCCTCTACTCGTTCGGCCACGTCGACGCCCCGATCACCGAGTCGACCCCGCGCACGGCGACGAGCGGCAAGCCCGCCGTGCGGGTCGAGCTCCTCCGCCAGCGCGAGGAGTCGGCGACGCCCACGGTCAGCGTGGCGGCCTCCGACTTCTACGGCCCGCTCGTCCGCAACGCCCACGCGGGCGAGCGGATGGTCCCGACCGTGATGGACGGCCACACGATGTGGGTCATGGGCGACCCCGACGCACGCCACTCCTGGACCTACGTCCCCGACCTGGCGGACGCGATGATCGCGGCCGCTGACGCCGAGGCGCTGTGGAACAGCTTCCTGCTCGCCCCGACCGCCGCGCCGCTGAGCCAACGCGAGCTCGTGGCGGCGTACGCCGGGGCAGCCGGTGTCGCCGCCCCCGCCGTCCGCGGCATCCCGACCTGGATGCTGAAGGCCATCGGACTGGTCCACCGCGACACCCGCGAGCTGGCCGAGATGTCGTACCAGTTCGCCCGGCCGTTCGTCATCGACTCCTCGCTCAGCCAGCAGCGCCTCGGCCTCGAGCCGACCCCGATCGCGGCGGGTGCGCGGGCGACCGTCGACTGGTGGGCTCGCACAAGGTGAGACACCGACTGACCGGTAACTTGGGTCGCCGCTAGCGTTGCGGCATGTTCAACAAGGTCCTGGTGGCCAACCGTGGAGAGATCGCGATCCGAGCTTTCCGCGCGGCCTATGAGCTCGGAGCCAAGACGGTCGCGGTCTATCCCTACGAGGACCGCGGCTCGGAGCACCGGTTGAAGGCGGATGAGGCCTACGAGATCGGCGAGCGCGGCCACCCGGTCCGCGCCTACCTCGATCCCGAGGCGATCGTGCAGGCAGCGCTGCAGGCCGGCGCCGACGCGGTCTACCCGGGCTACGGCTTCCTGTCGGAGAACCCGGCGCTGGCCGAGGCCTGCGCCAACGCGGGCATCACCTTCGTCGGCCCGACCGCCGAGGTGCTGACCCTGACGGGCAACAAGGCGCGCGCGATCGCTGCCGCGAAGGCCGCCGGGGTGCCGACCCTGGCGAGCATCGACCCGTCGCGCGACGTCGACGAGCTCGTGACGGCGTCCGAGGGTCTGCGCTATCCCCTGTTCGTGAAGGCCGTTGCCGGTGGGGGTGGCCGCGGCATGCGGAGGGTCGACCAGCCGGAGCTGTTGCGGGAGGCGGTCGAGACCTGCATGCGCGAGGCCGAGGGCGCCTTCGGCGACCCGACGGTCTTCATCGAGCAGGCCGTCGTCGAGCCGCGCCACATCGAGGTGCAGATCCTGGCCGACGGCGAGGGCAACGTGATGCACCTCTTCGAGCGTGACTGCTCGGTGCAGCGCCGGCACCAGAAGGTCGTCGAGATCGCCCCGGCACCCAACCTGCCCCAGGAGCTGCGGGAGCGGATGTGCGCCGACGCGGTCCGGTTCGCCCAGCAGATCGGCTACCGCAACGCCGGCACGGTGGAGTTCCTGCTCGACCCCGAGGGCAATTACGTCTTCATCGAGATGAACCCCCGCATCCAGGTCGAGCACACCGTGACCGAGGAGGTCACCGACGTCGACCTGGTGCAGTCGCAGCTGCGCATCGCCTCCGGCGAGACGCTGGCCGACCTCGGCCTCTCCCAGGACACCGTCCAGCTCCGGGGCGCGGCGCTGCAGTGCCGCATCACGACCGAGGACCCGGCCAACAACTTCCGGCCCGACACGGGCGTCATCACGACGTACCGCTCCCCCGGCGGAGCCGGCGTCCGCGTCGACGGCGGCACGACCTACTCCGGCGCAGAGATCAACGCGCACTTCGACTCCATGCTCGCCAAGCTCACCTGTCGGGGCCGCACCTTCAACGACGCCGTACGCCGCGCCCGTCGCGCCGTCGCCGAGTTCCGGATCCGCGGCGTCGCCACCAACATCGCGTTCCTGCAGGCACTGCTCGACGACCCGGACTTCGAGGCCGGCCGGATCACGACGAGCTTCATCGAGACCCACCCCGACCTCCTGACGGCGCGGTCGAGCGGCGACCGCGGCACCCGGCTGCTGACCTACCTGGCCGACGTCACCGTCAACCAGCCGCACGGCGTCGCACCCGTGACCCTCGACCCCGCGACGAAGCTGCCTCCCGTCTCGCTGGCCGTGCCCGCGCCCGACGGCACCCGGCAGCGGCTCCTGGCGATCGGCCCGGAGGCCTTCGCCGCCGAGCTGCGCGCGCAGGACCGGGTCGCCGTCACCGACACCACCTTCCGCGACGCCCACCAGTCGCTGCTCGCGACGCGGGTGCGGACCCGCGACCTGCTCGGGGTCGCCGGTCACGTGGCCCGGCTGACGCCGGAGCTGTGGTCGCTGGAGTGCTGGGGCGGTGCGACGTACGACGTCGCGCTGCGGTTCCTCTCCGAGGACCCGTGGGAGCGGCTGGCCGAGCTGCGCCAGGCCGTGCCGAACATCTGCCTGCAGATGCTGCTGCGCGGCCGCAACACGGTCGGCTACACGCCGTACCCGACCTCGGTCACCCGCGCCTTCGTCGAGGAGGCGACCGCCACCGGCATCGACGTCTTCCGGATCTTCGACGCCCTCAACGACGTCTCGCAGATGACGCCGGCGATCCAGGCCGTGCGGGAGACCGGGACCGCGGTCGCCGAGGTTGCCATGTCCTACACCGGCGACCTCTCCTCGCCCGACGAGAAGCTGTACACGCTCGACTACTACCTGCGGCTGGCCGAGCAGATCGTCGACGCCGGTGCGCACGTGCTCGCGATCAAGGACATGGCGGGCCTGCTCCGCGCGCCGGCCGCACGCACCCTGGTCACCGCACTGCGCGAGCGCTTCGACCTGCCGGTGCACCTGCACACCCACGACACCGCCGGTGGCCAGCTCGCCACGCTGACCGCTGCGATCGAGGCCGGCGTGGACGCGGTCGACGCGGCCTGCTCGGCCATGGCCGGGACGACGTCGCAGCCGCCGCTCTCCTCGCTGGTCGCCGCCACCGACCACTCCGCGCGCGAGACCGGGCTCTCGCTCGGATCCGTGAATGCGCTGGAGCCCTACTGGGAGGCCACCCGCCGCGTCTACGCGCCCTTCGAGTCCGGCCTGCCCGCGCCCACCGGCCGGGTCTACCGCCACGAGATCCCCGGCGGCCAGCTCTCCAACCTGCGCCAGCAGGCGATCGCGCTCGGCCTCGGAGAGAAGTTCGAGCAGATCGAGGACATGTACGCCGCCGCGAACGACATCCTCGGCCGCATCCCCAAGGTCACCCCGTCCTCGAAGGTCATCGGCGACCTCGCGCTCGCACTCGTCGCCGCCGGGGCCGACCCCGAGGCGTTCGCGGCCGACCCGTCGTCCTACGACATCCCGGCGAGCGTCATCGGCTTCCTGCACGGCGACCTCGGGGACCCGCCCGGCGGCTGGCCCGAGCCGTTCCGCAGCAAGGCCATCGAGGGCCGGTCCTGGACCGCACCCGCCGAGGAGCTCTCGGCCGAGGACGAGGCACTGCTGTCCTCGGACCGCCGTGCGACGCTGAACCGGCTGCTCTTCCCCGGTCCGACGCGTGAGTTCATCGAGGCACGCTCGAAGTGGGGCGACGTGGCGGTCCTGCCGACGCTCGAGTTCCTCTACGGGCTGCGGTTCGGCGAGGAGCACGTGGTCGAGATCGAGGAGGGCAAGCAGCTCTACCTCGGCGTCGAGGCCATCAGCGAGCCCGACGAGCGCGGCTACCGGACCGTCATGTGCACGATCAACGGCCAGATGCGGCCCGTCGCCGTCCGCGACCGGTCGGTGGAGGCCGAGGCGGCCGCCGCCGAGAAGGCCGACCCCTCGGTGCCCGGCCAGATCGCCGCGCCGTTCCAGGGCGTCGTCACGATCGGCGTGTCCCTCGGCGACAAGGTCAAGGCCGGCGACACGGTGGCGACCATCGAGGCGATGAAGATGGAGGCGGCCATCACGGCGCCCCTCGACGGGACGGTCGAGAGGCTCGCGCTCAGCAGCACGCAGGCCGTCGACGGCGGCGACCTGATCCTCGTCCTCAGCTGACACTCGCCGACTCGGCGTCAGCCGATCCGGAACCAGGTCGAGCGCAGACCGAGGGTCATCCGGAAGTCCGTGCCGTCGACGGTGACGGAGCCCTTGCTGCCGGTGAGCCGGACGCTGTTGACCCGGCCGCCCCAGTCGCCGTTGCCGTCGCGGTCGAGGACCTGGACGCCGGTCAGGGTCCCGATCGACGGCCAGGCCGCCTGGACCTTGCCGGCGGCGACCGTCGTGGTCCAGTCGTGGACATGGTTGCCCGGCCAGGCGTCGTACGGGTCGGCCTTCGCGGCCTGGTAGGGCACCGAGCCGCGCACCGTCCAACCACCGCTCGAGGAGCTGAACTGGGTGAACGCCGGCTGGCCGGCGTACGTCAGGACCTGGCCGTTCGTCGCGGCCACCGCTGCGTCGGTCGCGCGCGTCTCCGCGGCGACGCCGCCGTAGACCTGGCAGGACGTGCTGTCACAGGTCTGGTAGGACCGGCCCGCGGGAGTGTGCGCGCGGTCGTACGCCGCGAAGGTGCGCGCCGCGACGGCCTGGGTCTGCAGCGCCGCCGGGCTCCACCCGGCCGGCATCTCGCGGGCGACCACGCCGCGGACGTAGTTCTGCAGTCCGAGCACGTTGACCGTGTCGCGGTCCCGGCCGCCGGCGGCGGTCGGCGCGTTGCGAAGCGCGCCGCGGTAGGCCGCCGAGCCGCCCGGCACGTAGAGCGTGATCGGGGCGCCGCCAGCGAAGAACTCGGCCGGCCCGTCGAGCACCCGCGCACGCGCCCAGGCGTGCCCCGGGATCTGGTAGGACAGCGCGGTGCGCGTGGCCGAGAGTGGCTTGAGTCGCCAGCGGGTCGCGCTGCGCTGGAGGCCCGTGAGGGCGAACGTCTGCGACGGGCGGCCGACGACCCGCGCGACGAGCCGGTCCCGCGCGGCCACCATCGTGTCGGCCGTGGTGTCGGAGCCGATGCGGACGCTGATGTTCCCGCCCACACGGGCGACGGTCGTGCCCGGGTAGTAGAACGCGAGGATCTGCGCCGACGTCAGCCCCTGACGGGCGGCTCCCTCGGCGCCGTACTGCGACATCCCCCGGCCGTGGCCGTAGCCGTGGCCCGTCAGCGTCAGGGACCCACCGGCCGGTACGGCGACCACCGGTTCCGCCGTCCGCGCTACCGCGGCTCCCGGCGCGAGCAGGCCGAGTGCGAGCGTCGCCGCGAGGAGTGTCGTGCGTGACATGTGTGACTCCAGGGGAAGTTGAAAACTCCTGGGAGTGTACGGCGTGTCGCGCCCGACGTCTCCGGTTCCTAGTTCATCATGCCCCGGCCACACCGCCGGCCACCGCCGGTCAGACCTGGTGCAGCCTCCGTGCGGCCTCGGCGACCGACCCGCTCAGCGACGGGTAGACGGTGAACGCGTTCGCGACCTGGTCGACCGTGAGGTTCGCCGCGACCGCCAGCGTGATGGGGTGGATCAGCTCGCTGGCGCGCGGGCCGACCACGACGCCACCGATGACCACGCCGGTGCCGGGGCGCGCGACGAGCTTCACGAAGCCGTCGCGGATGCCCTGCATCTTGGCCCGCGGGTTGCCCCGCAGGTCGAGCTTCACGACGTCCGCCTGGATCTCGCCGCTGTCAACGGCCGCCTGCGACCAGCCGACGGTGGCGATCTCGGGCGAGGTGAAGACGTTCGAGGCGATCTGCTTGAGGTCCATCGGCTGCACGGCGTCGCCGAGGAAGTGCCGCATCGCGATGCGGCCGGCCATGGCCGCGGTCGAGGCCAGCATGAAGCCGCCGGTGCAGTCGCCGGCGGCGTACACGCCCGGGGCCGTCGTACGGCTCACCTTGTCGACGCGGATGAACCCACCGTCGTCGAGCTGGACGCCCGCCTCCTCGAGGCCGAGACCGGCCGAGTTCGCGATCGAGCCGAGCGCGAGGATGCAGTGCGAGCCAGTCACGGTGCGGCCGTCGGTGAGGGTGACCGTCACGGTGTCGCCGTCCCGGGTCACCGACTGCATGCGCGAGCGGCCCAGGATGGTCATGCCGCGCCTCTCGAGCACGTCCTCCAGGACGGTGGCGGCGTCGGCGTCCTCACCCGGCAGCACGCGGTCACGCGAGCTGACCAGGGTGACGGGGACGCCGAGGGCGAGGTACGCGCTGGCGAACTCGGCCCCGGTGACGCCGGAGCCGACGACGATCATGTGCGACGGCGTCTCAGTGAGGTCGTAGACCTGCTCCCAGGTCAGGATCCGCTCGCCGTCGGGCTGCGCGGTGGGCAGGACGCGAGGGTGCGCACCCGTCGCGACGAGTACGGCGTCCGCGTGGATCGACTCCTCGGTGCCGTTCGGCCGGGTGGCGACGACCTCGCCGCCGCCCCGGCCCTCGCCCTTGCCGAGCCGGCCGACGCCCTTGACGATGCGGATGCCGCGCCGGGTGAGCCGGTCCTCGATGTCGGCCGACTGCGCGTTCGCGAGCGCCTTGACGCGGGCGTTCACCTTGGCCAGGTCGACGCGGATGCCCGTCGCGGTGTCGCCCTGGGCGTCGTGGAAGTTGATGCCGAGCTCCGCGGCCGACGACATGTCGGTCATCACCTCGGCGGTCGCGATCAGCGTCTTGCTCGGGACGCAGTCGGTGAGCACCGCGCTGCCGCCGAGTCCGTCGCGGTCGACCACGGTGACGTCAGCACCGAGCTGGTTGGCGACCAGCGCCGCCTCGTAGCCGCCGGGACCGCCACCGATGATCACCACGCTGCTCATGGGCAACATTCTTGCAGCGGGTGGCGAAACCAGGTATTTCGGCGGTGCCGCGGGAGGGGCCGGCGACGGCACCGTGGTAGGCCACCCCACTGCTCACCAAGGACGACGTCATGCACGACCCGGCCCCCACCGACTCCGACCTCCTGCTCCGTGCCCGCGACGGCAACGCCGATGCGTACGCCGAGCTGTACCGCCGCCACCACGGCACGGTGCTGGCGATCGCCCTCCAGACCGTCGGTCCGCGGTACGCCGAGGACCTGGCCGCGGAGGCGTTCACGCGGACCCTCCGACTGATCCGCGAGGGTGCCGGCCCCACCGGCCCCGTGCGGCCCTACCTCGTGGCCGCGGTCCGGAACGGCCGGATCAGCGACCAACGCACCAACCGCAGGGTCAGCCCCGTCGCCGACATCCGCGACGTCGCCGACGACCACTCGCGCGTCCCGCAGCCCGAGACCCCCGACCGCCTGGACAGCATGCTCGTCCGCGACGCCTTCAGGACGCTTCCGCCGAGGTGGCGTGCGGTCCTGTGGCTCGGGCTGGTCGAGGGCCGGCCCGCCACGGAGGTGGCCGAGCTCCTGGGAGTCAGCCCCGATGCAGCGACGCAGCTCAGCTCCCGGGCGCGCGAGGCCCTGCGGGTCGCCTACCTGGAGCAGCACCTGACCGCACCGGGCCCGGCCGCCTGCGACTCGATCAGGTCCGAGCTCGCGAAGCACGTCCGCGGGACCTCGACCCGGCGGCGTCAGCGGGTGGCGAAGCACGTGGGCGAGTGCGAGTCGTGCCGGACGGCGACGACCGAGCTGGCCGCCGTCGGCGCATCCCTCCACCGCCCCGTCGAGCTGGAGCGGCTGATCGCCTAGCTGGGCTCGGTCGCCGTCCCGGGAGGGCGACGCAGACAGGAGCCGTCCGACGAAATAGTCTGAGCGACTATGGCGATGGTGCTCTCCGGGACTCGTCTCGTCGGCAGGGAGCGCGAGGCCGGCGAGGTCGTCGAGCTGGTCATGGGCCGCCGGCTGGTCACGCTCGTGGGGCTCGGGGGCGCGGGCAAGACGCGCCTCGCCGTGCATGCGCTCGACGACCTCGAGACGAGGTTCCGCGACGGGGCCGTCGTCGTGGCCCTGTCCGAGCTCACCGACGCCTCGCTCCTCGGCCACGTCGTCGCGGCCGAGCTGGGCGTCCACGTCCCCGGGTCCGGATGGGACCCGCAGATCCTCATCGACCATCTCGGCGACCAGCACGTCCTGCTGCTCCTCGACAACTGCGAGCACCTCCTCGACGCCGTGGCGGCGCTCACCGCCCGGATCCTCGACGCATGTCCGGCGGTGACGGTCCTCGCCACGAGCCGCACCCCGCTCGGCCTCGCACGCGAGGTCGTCTACGACGTCCCGCCACTGGAGCTGCCCGGCGTCTCGGTGCTGTCGCCCGACGAGCTCGCGGAGGTCCCGGCCGTGCAGCTCTTCGTCGATCGGGCGCGATCGGCCTCGGCGAGGTTCGAGCTCACCACGGCCAACGCTGCGGCCGTGGCCGGCCTCGTCAGGGCCCTGGACGGCCTGCCGCTCGCGCTCGAGCTCGCCGGGGCGCGGGTGCGCGAGGTCGCCCCCGAGACCCTGCTCGCCCGGGTGGATGACCAGCTCTCCGTGCTCGACTCCGGCTACCGCGACCAGCCCGAACGGCACCGGTCGCTGACGGCCAACCTCGAGTGGAGCTATGAGCTGTGCACGCCCGACGAGCAGGCGCTGTGGTGCCGCCTCGCCGTCTTCCCCAGCGGATTCGACCTGGAGGCCGCCGAGGCCGTCGGCGCTGGGGACGGCATCGACGCCGCCGACGTGCTGACCCTGGTCTCGGCCCTCGCAGGCCAGTCGATCCTCGCCCAGGACGCGACGACTCCGGGCCGCTACCGCATGCTCGAGCCGGTGCGCCAGTTCGGCATCAGGCAGCTGGCCGCCGCCGACCAGCTGACGCCTTGGCAGGACGCGCACCTGGCGTGGGCCGCCTCACTGGCCCGCGACCTGGCCGCTGAGTGGCTCAGCTCCAACCAGGCGGCCTGGATGCGCAGGATCCGCCGTGAGCAGGCCACCATCCGCGCCGCCCTCGAGTACGCCGTCACCGACCCGCGGCACGCCCGGACCGCGCTGCAGCTGTGCCGCGACCTGGACGTCTACTGGCTGTGCGACGGCCTCGTCACCGAAGCCCGCCACTGGATCGACCAGGCCCTCGCCGTCAGCGCCGGCGCAGGAGACAGCGAGGTCCAGGCGGCGTCGATGGCGGCCTGGTTCGGAGCGATGCAGCTCGACACGGCGTACGCCGACCGCCTCCTCGCTCACGCCGCGAGCATCCTCGACTCCGCGCTGACCCCGCAGACGCGGGCCCGGTACGACACGGCGGCCTGCGCCGTCGCCTTCTACGGCCAGGACCTCGAAACGGCCCTCGAGCGTGGCCGGGCGGCGATGACGGCCCTGCGCTCGGACGGCCGGCGCGAGAGCTACGACCACCTCCACGCCGCCTACTGGCAGACCCTGGCCCTCGGCATCCTCGGCCGTCTCGACGAGGCCCGATGCCTCATCGACGAGGCGATGGACGCCAGCAGCCGCAACCCCGGTGAGCGCTTCGTCCGTGCCAGCTACCTGTGGGTCCTCGGCATCCTCCTCCTCCGCACCGGCGACCTGGACGCGGCGCTCCAGCACGAGCGCGAGGCCCTGCAAGCGGCGTGGGAGCTCCGGTACGACGCCGTGGTCACGCTGACCCTTGACGTCATCGCCTGGGTGAACGCGGCCGCCGGACGCGCCGTCGACGGCGCCGTACTCTTCGGCGGCGCGACGCGGCAGCTCGACCGGGTGCAGGTCGCCCCGGTGTTCAGCGAGCTCAGGGACGCCGGCATGGCGACCGCCGAGGCCGCTCTCGGCCCCGCGCGGTTCGAGCAGGCCCTCGCCGCCGGCGCCGAGGCGCCCCTGGAGTCGCTGGTCGCCTTCGCGATCACCGGGAAGGATCCCCGGACCGCCGCGAACCCGTACGCCCCGCTCACACGCCGTGAGGCGGAGGTCGCCGCCCTGGTCGCCGACGGGCTGAGCAACCGGGCCATCGCCGGACGCCTCTTCCTCTCGGAGCGCACGGTCCAGGGCCACGTCCAGAACACCCTCGACAAGCTGCACGCGACCTCGCGTGCGGCGATCGCGACCTGGTACGTGCGGCGCTCCACGCCCCAGTAGGCCCGGCCGCCCGAGCCGCGGAAAGCGCCAGCGCCCCCGCCGGATGCTTCCGGCGGGGGCGCTGACGATGGTGGATCAGAGGTTGATCATGTGCCCCGCGATGCCGTGGACGGCCTCCTTGACCGCCTCCGACAGCGTCGGGTGCGCGAAGATGTTGCGCGAGACCTCGTCAGCGGTCAGGTCCCACTGCTGGGCCAGCGTCAGCACCGGCAGCTGCTCGGTCACGTCCGGGCCGATCATGTGGGCGCCGAGGATCTCGTTGTGCTTGGCGTCCGCGATCACCTTGACGAAGCCGACGCCCTCACCGAGGCCCTGGGCCTTGCCGTTGGCCGAGAACGGGAAGGTCGCGACCTTGACGTCGTACCCCTTGTCGCGTGCCTGCTGCTCGCTGTAGCCGAACGAGCCGATCTGCGGCTGGCAGTACGTCGCGCGCGGCACCATGTCGAAGTTGATCTCCTGCGTCTCCGCGCCGGCGATCGTCTCGGCCGCGACGATGCCCATGGCCTCGGCGACGTGGGCGAGCATGAACTTCCCGGTGCAGTCACCGATGGCGTAGACGTTCTCCACGTTGGTGCGGCCACGCTCGTCGATCGCGATCGCCTTGCGGTCGGTGAGCTCGACGCCGATCTCGGCGAGACCGAAGCCCTCGACGCGCGGCGCGAAGCCGAAGGCCGCGAGGAACTTGTCGGCCTCCAGCACCTGCTCGTCACCTCCGGCCGCGGGAGCGACGGTCACGCGGACGCCGTTGCCGGTGTCCTCCGCACCCTTCACCGCCGTCGACAGCATGACCTTGACGCCGAGCTTCTTGTAGTGACGCAGCAGCTCCTTGGAGATGTCCGCGTCCTCGGTCGGCACCATGCGGTCGAGGAACTCGATGATCGTGACGTCCACGCCGAAGTTCTTGAGCACGTACGCGAACTCGACGCCAATCGCGCCCGAGCCGCCGATGATGATCGACTTCGGCAGCTGGTCGGTGAGGATCTGCTCCTCGTACGTGACGATGTTCTGCCCGTTCGGCACCACGCCCGGCACGCTGCGCACGGTGGCGCCGGTGGCGATGATCAGGTTGTCGAAGGAGTACGACGTCGTGGCGCCGTCCTTGCCCTTGACGTCGATCCCCTTCGGACCGGTCAGGGTGCCCCACCCGTCGATCTCGGTGATCTTGTTCTTCTTCATCAGGTAGTGGACGCCCTTGACGATGCCGGCGCTCACCTGGCGCGAGCGCGCGTACGTCGGACCGAACGACATGACGGCGTCGCCCTCGATGCCGAACTTCTCCTTGTCGTGCGTCAGCGTGTGCGCGAGCTCGGCGTTCTTCAGCAGGGCCTTGGACGGGATGCAGCCGACGTTGAGGCAGACACCGCCCCAGTACTTGTCTTCCACGACGGCGACGGACTTGCCGAGCTGGGCTGCACGGATGGCGGCGACGTAGCCACCGGGGCCGGCGCCGAGGACGAGGACATCGAAGTGGGTCACGGTCCAAGCCTAGACCGCCGGGAGGCGGTGCCGTACGTCGCCTTCGCCACTCTCCGGCCTGTCCGGGGAAGGCGGCTCAGGCGGGTGGCATCCCGATGCGGAGCACCTGCGACAGCGGGCGCCGGGCCGACCGCGCCACGCGGTGGCCGGGGGCGGGGTGACCGACGCCGACGAGCATGACGATGTTCTCGTGCTCCGGGATGGCCGCCTTCTCGCGCAGCAGGTCGGAGGCCTCGTTGCGCCGCGACCAGTTGAGCGGGATCGCACCGAGCCCGAGACCGTGCAGGGCGAGGAGGAGCGTCATCGCGAACAGGCCGCCGTCGATCCAGCCCTGGTTGCGCTCGCGGGCCGCCTCGAAGGCGCGCAGGTCGTAGGTGACGACGAACAGTCCGGGGAGCAGCTTGCCGAATCCGGCCGAGCCCTCGTGGACCGAGAGCACGCGCGCGATGTCGGCCCTGTCGTCGAAGTAGTAGGCACGCGCGGCCTGGCGGTTGCAGACCGACGGCGCCGTGCCGGCCAGCCGGACGGCCTCCTCGATGACCGCCCGGTCCACGGGCAGGTCGGGGTCGTAGCTGCGCACGCTGTGCCGCGACTCGAGGAACGCGGCGAGCGTCGCCGGGTCGAGCGGGTTCGCGGGCAGGGCCGAACCCAGCGGCGCGATGTCGTCGGTCATCTCGCCGTCGGCGTTCCACCGGTCGAGGGCGTCGAGCGCCCGGCGGGCGTGCTCGACGAAGAAGCCCTGGTGCTCGCCGGCCGCGCCGGGGCTCGCGATCGCGCGCGAGACGCGGCTGGCGACGCTGTCGCCGAACGGTCGCCGCGGCGCCGGATGGGTCATCCCCTTCTCGATGCGGTGGTAGAGACGTGTCGTCGCCGCGTCGAGGTACATGCCGTCGAGGGTGTCGAACCGGTCCGGGCCACCCCGCGGGATGGAGTGGCGGACGTAGCGTCGCGCGTCGCGGAGGAACTCCCGGACGAGCTCGTACTGGTCCCTCGCCGACCGCCACGGACCCCGACGTGCCGGGGTCGTTCTCACAACAGCCATCCGGCCGACCTTCATCTCTCCAGCACCCGCAGTTCGCTTTCGCGAAACCTAACACCGCGGATGCCTCGCGGCGGCCATTCCGTACGCTGTGCGCCGTGACGTCGTACGCCGCCTACGGGACCAACCTCGATCCGGCGCTGATGGGCGAGCGATGCCCACACTCCCCGCTCAGGACGACCGGCTGGCTGATCGGCTGGCGGCTCACGTTCGGCGGCGAGGAGCACGGCTGGGACGGCGCGCTGCCGACGATCGTGCAGGACCCGACGAGCGAGGTGTACGTCGCCGTCTTCGACGTCACGCCCCAGGACGAGGGCGCTCTCGACCAGTGGGAGTCGACCGACACCGGGCTCTACCGCAAGACGAAGGTCCGGGTGAACACCCTGGCCGGCGACGTCGTCGCCTGGACCTACGTGCTGGACGCCTACGAGGGCGGCCTCCCCTCGGCCCACCTGCTCGGCACCCTCGCCAACGCCGCCGAGGCGGCCGACGCACCCGAGGACTACGTCGCCGAGCTCCGTCGGCGGCCGTGCCGGTCCACCGACTGGGACCACTAGGCTGACGCGCGTGAACGCGCTCTCGACGTACGACCCCTCGCCCTACACGCTCGCCGAGCAGGCAGCCGTGCAGCTCGCCCAGGCGACCGGCGTCGAACGGCACGACCTCGCACTCGTGCTCGGCTCCGGCTGGCTCCCGGCCGCCGAGATGCTGGCCGGAGGCGAGCAGGGCGTGACGGCGGAGGTCGCCACCACCGACCTCCCGGGCTTCTCGGCCGCCGCGGTGGCCGGCCACTCCGGCAGGATCCTGAGCATCCGGGTCGGCGACAAGAACGCGCTGGTCTTCCTCTCCCGGACGCACTACTACGAGGGCCGGGGCGTCAACGCGGTCGTCCACGGGGTGCGTACGGCGGCCGCCGCCGGGTGCCGCACCATCGTGCTCACCAACGGCTGCGGTGGACTCAACCCCGCCTGGGCGCCCGGCACCCCGGTGCTGATCAAGGACCACATCAACCTGACCGGCGCCTCGCCGTTGGTCGGCGCCAACTTCGTCGACCTCACCGACCTCTACAGCGCCCGCCTGCGCGGCATCGCGAAGGAGCTCGAGCCCGACCTCGACGAGGGCGTCTACGTGCAGTTCCCCGGCCCGCACTACGAGACGCCGGCCGAGGTGCGGATGGCCGGCATCATCGGCGGCGACCTGGTCGGGATGAGCACGACCCTCGAGGCGATCGCGGCACGCGAGGCGGGCATGGAGGTGCTCGGCATCAGCCTGGTCACCAACGCCGCCGCCGGGATCAGCGACCAGCCGCTGAACCACGAGGAGGTCCTGGAGGCCGGCCGCGCCGCGGCATCTCGGATGGGCGACCTCCTCAGCAGGCTCGTCCCGCGCCTCTGACGCCGGCCCGCGCGGGCATCGGCATCGCCGAGGCCGCCGATTCCGAGACGAGCTCTGAGCCTCTGATCTCGCTCTGAAGCGCGCTTCGGCGGGGTGGCTTGATGCACTCGCGGCGGTGTGACGCGCCTCGCTGACGGTGCACGCTGGGGTGAAGGGATCAGGTGGTGTCCGTGTGTCCGGGCTGGTAATCGGGCAGGCCAAGTTGCCTCCGGATGTCCTGCTGCACGGCATCGCGGTCTGGTCGGGCGTCGACGGTCGCGACGAACTCCTTGCGTCGGAACAGGTCGAGCACGGGGTCGGTCTTGGCGTAGTAGTCGCGCAGCCGGGCGGCCAGCGCGTGTTCGGTGTCGTCCTCAAGGCTGAGGAGCTCGCCGCCGCACACGTCGCAACGGCCCTCGTCGCGCGGTCGGTGTGCGATCAGGTTGTAGTCCATGCCGCACCGGCCACACAGCCGGCGGGCCAGCACACGACGGCGGACCTCGGAGTCAGGCAGGTCTAGATGTATGACGCCGTCGATGTCGTAACTCTCCAAGAAGAACTCCGCCTGGCGCCGGTTGCGAGGGAACCCGTCGAGGATGAATCCGAAGTTCCAGTCGTGCATCGCGAGGCGGTCGCTCACCACGGAGGCGACCAGTTCGTCGTCGATCAGCTCGCCGGCGGCCATGACCCGGCGCACCTGTGCACCCATCTTCGTGTGGTGTTGAACGTGCCAGCGCATCTGGTCGCCGACGCTGATCTGCACCAGGTCGAGGTCGTCTGCCAGCAGCGCGGCCTGTGTGCCCTTACCGCTGCCCTGCACTCCCATGATCACGTACTTGCGCACTACCGCATCGTAGGGCGCCGAGGGCAGAGCCGCGGACGTGGTCCTGAGAGGGCTCTTGCGGCGGTGTGGCCCACTCTGGCGCAGCCGACGTTGACACGGTGGTGACGGGCCTACGCTGCAAGTGCCAGGATCCATTCATGGTCACGCCGAGCCCGGGATACGCCATCACCGTTCGTCTCGATGCCCCGGCCGCAGCAGGCTCCACCGGGAGACTCGTTGCAGCAGTCAGCGAGGCCGGAGCTTCGGTCACCGCGCTCGACATCGCTGAATCTCACACCGATCGTCTCGTGGTCGACCTCAGCTGTGACGCGGTCGACGCGAACCATGCGAACCTCATCACAGCCGCTCTCGACGCGCTCGAGGGCGTGCACGTCCGGAAGGTCAGCGACAGGACTTTCCTGATGCACCTCGGCGGCAAGCTGGAGGTGGTGCCGAAGGTGCCGCTCAAGCATCGAGATGACCTCTCGAGGGCCTACACCCCGGGCGTGGCTCGAGTGTGCTTGGCGATCGCTGCGAATCCGGACGACGCCCGTCGCCTCACGATCAAGCGGAACACGGTTGCCGTGGTCACTGACGGATCCGCGGTCCTCGGACTGGGCAACATCGGCCCCGCTGCCGCACTTCCGGTGATGGAGGGCAAGGCGGCGCTGTTCAAGCAGTTCGCCGGGGTCGACGCCTGGCCGGTCTGCCTGGATACCCAGGACACTGAGGAGATCATCAAGATCGTCAAGGCGATCGCCCCGGTGTACGGCGGGGTGAATCTCGAGGACATCGCGGCACCGCGGTGCTTCGAGATCGAGACCCGGCTGCGGGCCGAACTCGACATCCCTGTCTTCCACGACGACCAGCACGGCACCGCTATCGTCGTCCTGGCGGCGCTCACCAACGCCTTGCGCGTGGTCGGGAAGAGACTCCCCGACGTGCGGATCGTGATCAGCGGCGCGGGTGCGGCCGGGCATGCGATCATCACCCTCCTCCAGGCAGAGGGCGCCCGACACATCGTGGCGTGTGACCGGAACGGCGCGATCCACCGGGGCAAGCCGGACCTGCCCGAAGCCAAGCGCTGGATCGCCGAACGCACCAACGAGGACCGATTCGAGGGCACGCTCGTCGACGCGCTGGCCGGGGCCGACGTGTTCATCGGCGTCTCCGGCCCGAACCTGTTCACCGGCAAGGAGGTAGCGACGATGGCCGAAGACGCGATCGTGTTCGCCCTATCGAACCCGGACCCCGAAGTCGATCCAGGTGA
Organism: Nocardioides panacihumi; assembly: GCF_039530925.1. Lineage (NCBI taxonomy): Bacteria > Bacillati > Actinomycetota > Actinomycetes > Propionibacteriales > Nocardioidaceae > Nocardioides > Nocardioides panacihumi. The sequence continues at coordinate 900,348 of NZ_BAAAPB010000002.1, forward strand.
GGCTGCCCAGTACGCGACGGTTGTTGCGACCGGTCGCTCGGACTACCCGAACCAGATCAACAACGTCCTCGCCTTTCCCGGGTTCTTCCGCGGGATGCTCGACGCCGGCGCGCACAGGATCACCCAAGAGCTCATGGTCGCAGCGGCCCGAGCCATCGCCGACGCCGTCGAGCCCTCGGCCCTCAACGCCAGCTATATCGTTCCCTCGGTCTTCGACCCGAATGTCGCTGGTGCAGTCGCTGCCGCGGTCCGTCAGGGAGCCACTGCCGGGGACGCGTGAGCGACGAGCCGTCCAGAGGTGGACGATCGTCCGGTGGGATCTGACACCGTCGCAAAGTCCGGATGCCGCTGCCGGCCCCGGCTTCGCCGGCCGGCGACACATGATGTTCTGTGAGTCCGGGCGCGCTGTGATGCTGGCTTCCCGACACCTCAACCTCAAGTGCGCGGCTCCCTGATTCGTCCAGTGTCGATGTGCTCCTGATCGCCTACTTTCGATGCGCCGATACGCAGGAGGCGATCATCGACAAGCATGACAACGCGGTATGTGCGGCCCTGACTAACGTGCCAGCTGCGTCCGACATGCGTGGACGGCCCGGGCGCTACTCACCGGCGTTGAAGCCTGAGGGTCGGGCTCGCTCTTCGGATGCTTTAGCGGCGGTGTGACGCAACTCGGTGAGCGCGCTGTCAATGCCGTGATTGGACGTCGCGCAGCCATGAACAGCGCCCGCCGACGCGTCGATTCGGGCAAGGTGTCTGCGTGCAGACCTCACCGACTCCTGAGCAGCCCGAGCCGCCGGTGGCCTTCGTTTCATACTCCTGGGCCAGCGACCAGCATGTCGCGTGGGTCACTAACCTGGCTCGTCGATTGCGCGCGAACGGTGTTGACGTCCATCTCGACCGGTGGGACGTGCGCCTCGGCCACGACCTGTACCTGTTCATGGAGCGGTACGCCGATCCGTCGGCCCGTGTCCTAATCGTGCTCTCCGACGACTACGGCCCCAAGGCAGACCGCCGCGCCGAGCAGTCTTCCGGTGTCGGCACCGAGACGACCATCGTCTCTCCGACCGTTTACCGCGACTTGGGTGGCAACCGGGTCATACCGGTTGTCCCGGACTCCGGCACGGTGGCTGACCATCCCGTTGTGCCCACGTATCTTGTGGGCAGAACCTGGATCGACTTTCGTGGCGACCACGAAGCTGCGTACGAGCGACTGCTGCGCGAACTGCACGGGGCGCCGATCGAGGCCGCCCCGCCGCTCGGTCCGAACCCGTTCGTCGGCACTACGGAGGCACAGGCCCGGGCTGCGATCCGCAACGACCCGGCCCGCTGGCACGATGGCCGAACGAGCGGGTTGGTTCAGGTGAATCTCAACGAGAACTCCGGCCAGTTCGCCCTCGGCAGCGAGGAGGCCCGCTTCGAACTGCAGATGGACTACCCCTACGGTGGCGCGGTTCAACCCGGTGGACCAAAGGGAGTCCGCCACCTCAAAGACGGCATCGGCAACATCGGCTTGGTGGCTGTGGCTGCTGAACGCCCCGAAACGTTCGCCGACCTCGCCGCCCTGCCGATGTCCAATCGCATCGAGCGAACCGCGCCCGGCGACGTGTTGGTCATGATGAACCGAGGGGGCTATTGGGCGCTCCTCATGCTCGACGACGTCATCTTCCGTCCCGGCCCCAACGGCTATGAACCGGTCGCGGTGATGCGCTACGTCATCGCCACCGACCGCACCGCCGCCCTCAGCCTTGACGACTTGCCGACGTTGGCGGCGGAGTAGGACGGAGCCCTAACCTGCGACCTCCGTGGCGCGCTCAAACTGCCGACTCGGGTTCGGCAACATCAGCGCTACTGCGCCCATTGACGGTGCTCCGAGGCTGAACGGCAGCTCGAGGGATAGCGCATTTCGCTCTCGCTGCGTGCACGCTCATCTGGGGACCCGGTTGGTAGCCGGCGCCGACAGGCGGCGGAGGGACCAACTCGGTCGAAGCAGGGCGACGCCGGTTGCTTCGGTCGCGATGACGCAGGTCACGCGTGGCCGCCGTTCTCGGCTTCGTCCTTCTCCGGATCAGCTCGTGACTGCGGCGCCCGGCCCGCTCCGTACCAGAGTTTGTACCACCAGTTGCGTTTCTGGTGTTCGGTCTCCCAGCGAAGGTACTGCGTGGCCGCGAGATTGCGGTTGACGGCCTCATCGATGTCGAGCTCGAGCTGGGCGACATGGGTAGATAGCCGCCCGATGGTACGGCTGTTCTGCACCCACGTCAGTGCCGCGAGGACGCCGAAGACAGCCGCGACAGCGACGAGGAGAGGCACCCAATCGGCGTCCTTCGCCGAGGCGATCGCGACCAACGCGGCCGCGGCAGCAGACATGAAAGCCGTCGTCTGCGCCCTGCGGGTGGTCTTCTCGAGCAACTCTTCGCGGAGGGTGCCGTACTCCAGACTCAGGGCATCGAAGATGTGATCCCAGTCTCGCTCCGGCTGAACCTCGCGTTGCGGCCCGGGCTCGTCAGCGTCCATAGCCCGAAGGTGTCACTGCCCAAAGTCCGCGAGCCGAGTTGAGCCGCAATTTGCCCAGCATGGCTGACCAGGCACCTGGGAGCGCCCGGGCAGGTAGACCTATGCGGCCGGCAGGCGGCGGTGTGACGCAGCTTCTGAGCGCGCTGTCAGCGGCACGTGCGTGCTCGGCCCCAGCGCCCATTGCGCGACAAGTCGGAAGGCGCGATGGAGGGTTCGTCATGGTCTAGTCTCACCTGAGTTCCTTACCTCTAGATCGGTTGGAGACTCACCCGTGGCGAAGCGGCGAAGTCACAGGATCGATGGGTTCATGGCCTGGCTTCTGTATTCGTTCGCTCCCGTAGTGGTGCTACCCGTCTTCGTAGTGATCCTCTCCTTGGTAGAAAGCGACAACCCTGTCAGCCTCAAGGGGATCGGGGGTCGGGGCGACTTCGCGTTCATGGGCGTCGCGCTGGCCGTCGGGGCCCACGCTCTCACCCGTAAGCCAGGGTTCTCGCTGTCTAATGAGCGGGGTGATCCGCATTCTCTGGGCGGGATGACGATGCTTGTGTTGTTGTTCTCTTCTGGTGCGTGGGGCGTGATGGCCGGTCAAGCGACGCTGAGCGGGGAGCCAACGCATGCAATGTTCAATTCCTGCGTCGGCCTTCTCCTCCTGCTCGCTGCAACCGTGGTCTCGATCTCGGTATCGGTCGTGGACGCGCGCTTGGCGGCTAGCGGGCAACTACAACCTCTCGTAATCAACGTCCGTGGTGAGGGTGTAGGCGGATGAGCGCGATCCTCCTTCCGGAGCTCCTGGCAAGCATTAGCGTGGCCGTAGCGAGTGGGGCGGCGGTAGACGTTCTTAAGAGATCCGCGTCGCTTCTCCAGCGTCGCAAGCGCGAGGCTCGAATGGTGGCTGAAAGTGCTGATCGCGTCGAAAAGCTTGCTCGCGAGCTGCAAGCACGCCAAGCCAAGTCAGACGGTCGAGACCTTAAAGAGCAATACTTGGAGGCCGTACAGAATCTGAGTGGGTCTCTCGCGGATACACCGGAGGCCGTCATTCGAGTTGGGAACCTGCTCCTGGTCAAGACGCGAGGTGAAGTCATCTCCCGGGTCCTAACGTCTACCGAGGAGGCGCTTCTCGACTCACACCCCTCGATCGTGGCAGATACAGGGAGCGCCCTCGCGTTCCTGGACGTTCGTCCTACCAACTGACGCCCCTGGCCGATCCGCCGTCGACAGCCCCGCCCGCATCTCGGCCGTCAGATCCGGTCGGCTCGTAGCGCCGCAACGCGGCGATATGACGCGCCTCGAGGACGACAGTAATCAGGTGGTTCACGCGCGGGACTGGCACCGACTAGTGGACCGAACGCTGACCCCACGTGCGATCAGGACGACGCTGCACCGATCCAGAAGAGCAGGCCGAAAAGCATCACGACGCCGATCGTCACGATCGCCCAACCGGGCAACCGCTGGCCAGGCATCTTCGTTGAGTGCTCAATGGTCAACGGGCTCTGCGACGCGAGTGGCTGCCACCGCTGGCCATCCCAATAGAACTTGCCGTCGTCGCTGATCTTCGGCTGGAGGTCCACACGCTTCTGCCTTCGATGTGGTTGATGGGGTGCACACTCCATCGGCAAGTCGAGCGCAGTCTGGAGGCACATCTCCTGAGACGTGTCGAGACAAAGGCGATGTGACGCACATCGAAGCCGCCGGATAGACGCAAGTCTGCTGTAGCCCTCCCCGACGCAGCGATGCAGCCGTTGTGGTCGGCGCCGTGCGGACGCTGCCCTCGAGAACAGCTTCCGGCCGTACTGGGGTCGCTGGCCGCGGGTTCTCCCGACCTCGCAGCGCAATGTCGACGCGCCGGGTCACACGAGATGGAAGGATGACTCCGTGAGTGCTACGTCTGACGACCTCATCGACCTCGGCTACCGGGCCGAAGACATGAGCCGGCAAGAGCTCGAACGGTGCACGATTTTGACGGCGCGAGAGGAGGGCCTCTTGCGCAAACTGAAGAGTCCGGGCCAGAGGCTGCTTATCGGCCCTCGCGGCAGCGGCAAGAGCACGTATCTTCGGTTGGCGCGCTACCAACTTCAGGACGAAGGCGTGGCGCTGCCCATCTACGTCAACTACGCCAAGTCACTGTCGCTCGAGCCAGAATTGCGGCGGGATCCCAGCGCCCTCGCCTTCTTCCGACAGTGGGTCCTTGCCCTGATCCTCCGAGGGCTGTCACAGGCCACGGCGACTCTGGAGCTCGAGCTGGCCGATACCCAAACTAGTCGGATGCGACTTGCGACGCAGGTGGCGGATGCCGTCGAGCGTCGTCGCGTTGATCAGGCGCCGCCTAGCGACTTCACGTTAACGGAGGTCCTGGAAACACTTGAGGTTGTTTCTGAAGTTGCTCGAAGGCGACGCGTGGTACTGCTTCTGGATGACGCGGCCCATGCCTTTTCTCCGGAGCAGCAGCGTGAGTTCTTTGAGATTTTCGGCAACTTGCGGTCCAGAGTCGTCAGTGCCAAGGCCGCCGTTTACCCGGGCGTGACGACTTACACGCCGCGCTTTCAAGTCGGCCACGACGTGCAGGTGTCGGACGTGTGGCTCGATCCCTCGGACCCTGACTTCATCCCCATGATGAGTGAAGTATGTGAGAAGCGACTTGACCCCGACTCGTTCTCTCGTCTTCGCTCGCGACGTGGCGCACTCGAGTACCTCGCGCTCGCCAGTTTTGGACTGCCGCGAAACCTGCTTTCGATGCTCTCGCAGTTTCTTGAGGAAGACGACGATGCTTCGCTCAAGAACACGACACAACTATGCGACTCTGCGGTTAGAGACTCCGCAGCGGCGACGATCAAGGTATTCCTCTCACTAGAAGAGAAATTGCCGCGGTACAAGAACTTCGTCGCGGTGGGGAGCGACCTTGTCGGCGCATGCATCGACGCGATTACTGAGTACAATTCCCGCCGCGCAGGTTCAGCCAAAGTTGTATCCGTCCTCCTCCAGGAGCCGATCCCTTCGGAGATCGACCGTATCCTAGGTCTGCTGGAGTACGCAGGCGTGGTGCGGCGGTCTAGCAATCTCAGCATGGGCCCAAAGTCGTTCCGCCAGGTCGCGATTCACTACTCTTTGCTGCTGAGCAACGGCGCTTTGGCCTTGGGCCGAAACCCGTCTGTCGAGCAGGCAGTGCAAGGCATCACCCAGCGCGACTCGTCGCCGGCGCGCGTACGTAGAACGCTGACAAGCCTCCTCGGTAAAGATTTCTTGAGTCGCTGCAAGTTGGACATGGCCGCCTGTCAGCGATGCGGCACCCCCAGGGAGATTCCAGAAGCGCGGTTCTGTTCGCATTGCGGGGCTCCTCTGACGGACGCTTCGATCTACGAGGAGCTACTCGCCACAAGCATTGAAAAATTGCCGATCAGCCAGAAGCAGCTCGATCGAATCATCGCCGCTGGTGAGGTACGTACCGTCCAGGACATCCTCACGGATGAGGAGAACGTCAAGCTGCTCGCAGCGGAATACATTGGCCCGAAGCGAGCGGCTCAAATCAAAGCCGTAGCAGACGAGTTCATCTATGAGTGACGTCGTCGTCAACGATCCGGGCGTCGCGTCGCAAATCGACATTCGCTCCTGCGTGTGCGAGGTTGAAGCCTCTCGGGAATCCGCGATTTCCCAGTGGGTGGACGACGTTATTCTGATCAACGGACTTTCTACATCGCTGATGCGTGGAGACCATGACGTCACCGTGGCTCAGATGCTCGTGGCGCAGATGGTCGGTTCAACCGAAAACTACTATCGGACTGTATTTGCCGATCTTGCGAACACCTGTCCTTGGGTTGCACGCAACGTCGCCGCTGATTCGATTCCGTTCGCCGCGGTGCGTACATTCGCATCAGGAAAGGCCGGATACGGATTAGTTGAGGGCGTCTTGTTTAGTTCCAGAGGCGTGATTTCTGCCCAGATGAAGCGGTTTACCAAGTATCGAGTAAACGACGACTCAACGCTCGGCAAAGCTATAAATGCGTTTGACTCGGTATGCGCGATCCGACATGCAGCGGTGCACTGGTCTGGACGGTTCGATACTCGGGCGCATGGCGCACTCCAGATCGACGTCTTAAGCAAGACGCAATATGGGGTCAGCCTTGACCTTAGGGCGATCCAAGACAGCTTGGCTGCTTGCGACTTCCTTGTGAGAACCTCGAACCAAGTGCTCTTCGATCACACGTTGAAGCGATGGCTGGACGAGGGGTACTTGGGACCTGATGTCTCCCAAGCGGACAACCGCGCCCGATGTCAAGCACTATCCGCGATGTTCGCCGAGAAGCGCCTTAAGTCCGTCGTTACCAAGCGCATCACCGAGTCGGTAGATGCCGTCTAGGGACCACTCTCGCGAGCGTGTGCACCGCTTGTGGCGGGAGGGACAGAACTACCTCACGTGCTCGCGGCGGTCTTTGTTGAGCGCTCCATACTAGATCGCAACGGAGAGGGTCTTGCGACCTTGCGTCTAACTGGGCGAAGTGCCGCGCCCCTACGTCGACTCAGCATCGGCGGTTGATACGGATCCGTCCGGGACGCAGCCGGGTGACGGCGTAGTCGGGATGGTCGGCGAGGGTGTGGTGCCGGGGGCAGAGCAGGGCACTGTTCGCGAGGTCGGTGGGCCCGCCTTCACTCCATGCGACCAGGTGTGCTCCGTCGCCGCCGGCGGCCGGTCGAGTGCAGTCCTGAACCGCGCAGGTCCCTTTCTGCTGGAGGAGCATCGCCAGGCGTTGCGGCCGGTTGTGGAAGCGGGCTCGGCGGCCGAGGTCGAGCACCTCGTCGTCGGTGCCCAGCACGGCAGGGATGACACCGGCGCGGGCGGCGAGGCGCCGGGCTTGGCCGGGGCTGATCACCTGGCCGGTGTCGAGTTCAGCCGCTGCGAGACCGCCCATCAGGGTCGCCAGGCTCATCGTGACCACAAGGGTGGGGTCGCTACGGCCGAGCTTGGGGAGCTTGCCGACGGGGAAGCGGTCCACCAGCTCGACCAGGGCGTGACCGCGGCGCTCCTCGGCCGAGAGTCGGACTCCGGTCGTCGGATCGTCGATCGCGATGGGATCGGGTCGGCCCGGGTTGGTCAGCGACTCCAGCATCCTGCCCAGCTTCACCCCCGAGACCAGCGGGATCCGGAAGGAGCCCTCGGTGACCGCGGTCGCCTCGTCGTGACGAAGCGTCAAGAACGCCTCCCGGGCAGCCTTCGCCTCCGCACGGGCCAACTGCGCGGCCCGCCGGGCGTCGGCTCCGTCTGGGTCGATCACCTCGTCGAGATGGTCGGCCAGCCGCCGCAGCGCGTGGGTGTCGTGAGCATGGGCCTCCCCGGCCAGGTATTCCTCTGCCTCCGCCCGCACATCCGGGTCAACTCCGGCCGGGAGGGCGTCGAGGGCCCGCGCGATCACCGCCGCCGATGCGACCGGGAACGATCCCGCCGCCAGCGCTCCCCGGGTGACCCGATAGTCCTCGAGCGCCCGAGCGAGGCGGACCAGCCGCTTCCCCTCCGTCGGCGCCAGCCGCACCCGATCGCGCAGCCAGGACACCATCGTGGGCTGGGCGTCATGCGTAGGCAGGTCGGACCGGTCGGCCTGCGCTACCAGCCCCAAGGCCAGTGCCGCCATCCGCGCCTGACCCGCGAAGACCTCCTCCAGGCACTCCCCCAGCTCCCGCGGCGTCAAGGCCCACATCGTGTCGGTGCTGAGCTCGTCGAAGGCCTCGTGCAGACGCCCGAGGAACCGGTGCACCCCATGCCGCCGCGCTGAGGCGGCCCGGCGAGGCGGCTCAGCGTCGACGCTGGTCATGGGCACTCCGATCATTCGGTCTGATTGGATCGTACGTGTGTTCGGATAATGCTTGTCAACCTCGATCCGAGCGGCTGTGGACAAACGCGGTCGGCGTGACCCTGAGAGCGCACTCCTCGCCCGAGCCGGTCCCCTGTCACTAGGGTGCGGCCATGCGCCGTGCCCTGCTGGCGCCGTACCTCGTGGTCACGGCGCTCCACCTCACCTGCGACGCCGCGGGCTGGGACACCCTGGCGTCCGTCACCCAGGTCCTCCTGATGCCGGCGCTGGCGCTCTTCCTGGTCGCCTCGGCCCGGCAGCCGACCCGGCTGGTGCGCCTGACGCGGTGGGCGCTGCTCTTCTCCTGGCTCGGCGACTCCGTGCCGCGACTGCTCGACGGCGATGCGGCGTTCGGCGCGATGCTCGGCTGCTTCCTGGTGGCGCAGGTCTGCTACATCCGGGGGTTCCGGCCGTACGCCGACCGCAGCGTGCTCCGGGTGCGTCGCGCCGCCCTGGCGCCGTACGCCGTGGCGCTGCTGGTCCTGCTCGGGCTCTGCGTCCCCGCCGCCGGCGTGCTGGCCCCGGCGGTCGTCGTCTACGGGTGCTGCCTGGCGGTGATGGCCGTGCTCGCGACCGGCGTGAACCCGCTGACCTGGGCGGGCGGGACCATCTTCATGGTCTCGGACAGCCTCATCGCGATGGACGCGTTCGACGTCTGGACCCAGCCGGGGCACGACTTCTGGGTGATGGCCACCTACTGCCTCGCCCAGCTACTGCTGGTGCTCGGGGTGCTCCGCGAGGCGTCGCCGGAGACCGGCCAGGCCGCCGGCCATCATCCGTCCGTGGTTCCAGCGGGCTAGCGGCCTGAGCACGGACGCGAACGGGGCGACCGGTCCGTGCACCGTGACCTCCTGGGCGATGTCGAGCCCGGTGCCCCCGCGCTCCTCGGAGAGCCGCCAGCGGACCGATCCGCGCAGGTGACCTGCCAGCGCCACCTCGAGCAGCGGCAGCTCGCGGCTGACCGCGTGCATCGCCAGGTCCAGCGTGTAGGGCAGTGCCGAGCGGCAGAGCACGCGCGCGTCGTCCGGGCCGAGCGAGGCGACGGCGACGACCTGCGGCCACCACAGCGGATAGCGCTCCAGGTCGACGAGCACGTCCCGCACTGCGGGTGGAGGCGCCGGTAGCCACCAGCGGTCACGGAAGGCGAACACGCGACCATCATGCTCGGCGGTCCCATGCTCTAGCGTGCGGACATGACCGATGTGCTCTCGCAGGCTCGTGACTGGCTCGCCGAGGACCCCGACCCGCAGACCCGTGCCGAGCTGTCGGCGCTGCTCGAGGCGAGCGACCCGGACAGCCTCGCCGACCTCCAGGACCGGTTCGCGGGCACGCTGGAGTTCGGCACGGCCGGACTGCGCGGCGCCCTCGGGGCGGGCCCGAACCGGATGAACCGGGTCGTGGTGACCCGGGCGGCGGCCGGCCTGGCGGCGTACCTCCGCGACACGGGCGCCACCGGTCCCGTGGTCATCGGGTACGACGCCCGGCACAACTCCGACGTGTTCGCGCGCGACACCGCCGAGGTGATGACGGGCGCCGGCTTCGACGCCCTCGTGATGCCGCGTCCACTGCCCACTCCCCTGCTCGCGTTCGCCATCCGCACCCTGGGCTGCTCGGCCGGCGTCATGGTCACGGCGAGCCACAACCCGCCGCAGGACAACGGCTACAAGGTCTACCTGGGCGACGGCTCGCAGATCGTGCCGCCGGCGGACGCGGAGATCGCGGCCCGGATCGCGGCGGTGGGGGCGTTGGCCGACGTACCGCGCGGCGACGGCGGCACCGTGCTCGACGAGTCGATCGTCACCCGCTACCTCAGCTCGGTCGTCGGCCTGGCCGGTGACGGCCCGCGTGATCTCGCCATCGTCTACACGCCGCTGCACGGCGTCGGGGGCGACCTGACGATGCAGGTGCTCGAGGCCGCCGGCTTCCCCACGCCGCACGTGGTGGCCGCCCAGGCCGAGCCGGACCCGGACTTCCCGACCGTCGCGTTCCCGAACCCTGAGGAGCCGGGCGCGATGGACCTCGCGATGGCGCTCGCCTCGGAGACCGGCGCCGACCTGGTGGTCGCCAACGACCCCGACGCCGACCGGTGCGCCGCCGCCGTCATGGGCCCTCACGGCTGGCGGATGCTGCGCGGGGACGAGGTGGGCGCTCTGCTCGGCACCGCGCTCCTCACCCGCGGCGCGACGGGCACGTACGCCGCCTCGATCGTGTCCTCCACCCTGCTGTCCAAGCTGGCGGCCGCCGCCGGCCAGCCGTACGCCGAGACGCTCACCGGGTTCAAGTGGATCAGCCGTGTCCCGGGGTTGGTCTACGGCTACGAGGAGGCGCTCGGCTACTGCGTCGACCCCGGCCGCGTGCGGGACAAGGACGGCATCTCCGCGCTGCTCCTCCTCTGCGAGCTGGCGGCCTCGCTCAAGGCCGAGGGCCGCACCCTCGTCGACCTGCTCGACGAGATCGCCGAGGCGCACGGGCTGCACGCCACCGACCAGCTCTCCGTGCGGGTCACGGACATCGCCGAGATCGGCGCCGCGATGACCCGGCTGCGGGCGACGCCCCCCGCGTCACTCGGCGGGTTCGCCGTCGAGGCGGTGGACGACCTCTCCCTCGGCTCGGCCGACCTGCCGCCGACCGAGGGGCTGCGCTACCGCCTCGCGGGAGGCGCGCGCGTGATCGTCCGGCCGAGCGGCACCGAGCCGAAGCTGAAGTGCTACCTCGAGGTGGTCGTCCCGGTCGACCCCGCGGACGGGGTCGACGCCGCCCGGATCGCGGCCGTCGGCCGGCTCGACGCGCTCCGCGACGACGTGAAGGCCGCGGCGGGGATCTGACCCCGGGGCCTAGAGCCCCAGCGACACCAGGAGCGCGACGACGAGCACGAGGAGTGCCCCGATCTCCAGCCACGCCCACTCGCGGTGGGCCGGGCCCATCGGGGCGCCGTCGCGACGGGCCTCCCGGCCGCGCTCGGTGATCAGCTCGAGCACCTGCTCGGCGTACTTGGTGTCCGCGGCGGGGACCTCCTCCACCTGGCCGCCGCCCCGGCGCTGGCGGTTGATCTCCCGGTAGGTGTGGCCGACCGCGGCGCTGACGTATCGCCGTCCGCCGGCCCACACGGCGAGCACCTGACGCAGGGCGATGTTCTCGATCGAGGCGAGCGGGACGACCACCGTGGAGACGATGCCGCGCAGCACCAGGTCCGTGCCGCGCGTGCCGACACGTGGCCGAAGCAGCACCATCCAGCTCACCAGCCCGGCGAGAAGGCCCGCGATCACCCACACCGCGGAGGCGTGGAAGACGCCGATCAGGAGGACGACCAGCCCGATCGCCAGTCCCATGACACCGGTCACCCGTCCGTTCGTCGCACCGAACCACGTCACCTGGTCATCGCTCATGAGGCCCCACCCTATGTGCGGCCCTATGCTGGTGCGGTGACAGCCTTTTCACCGGCGCGGAGTGCCGATCTCGACGGTCTCGTGGCCGACCTGACCCGCTCCGACGCCACGTTCCATCGGTTCCTCCACGGTCTCCCCGGAGTCGACCAGGTCGGCGCCGAAGCGCGCGCCGCGGGCCTCGGGACACGCTCGATCAAGACCACCGCCAAGGCCTATGCGCTCGACCTCGCCATCCGCATGGTCGACCTCACCACGCTCGAGGGTCAGGACACCCCCGGCAAGGTGCGCGCGCTGGCCGCGAAGGCGATGCGACCCGATCCGGCCGACCCGACCTGCCCCAGCACGGCGGCCGTCTGCGTCTACCCCGACATGGTCGCCGACGTGAAGCAGGTCCTCGGCGACAGTGGCGTCCACATCGCCGCGGTCGCGACCGCCTTCCCCAGCGGCCGGGCCGCGATGGACATCAAGCTCGCCGACACCCGGGACGCGGTCGAGGCCGGTGCGGACGAGATCGACATGGTGATCGACCGTGGCGCCTTCCTGGCGGGCCGCTACCTCCAGGTCTTCGAGGAGATCGCCGCGGTGCGCGAGGCGTGCGCCCGACCCGACGGGCAGGACGCGCATCTGAAGGTCATCTTCGAGACCGGCGAGCTGCAGACCTACGACAACGTCCGCCGTGCCTCGTGGCTCGCCATGCTTGCCGGCGCCCACTTCATCAAGACCTCGACGGGCAAGGTCCAGCCGGCCGCCACGCTCCCCGTGACCCTCGTGATGCTGGAGGCCGTCCGCGACTTCCGCGAGGCGACCGGCCAGATGGTCGGGGTCAAGCCGGCCGGCGGCATCAGGACCGCCAAGGACGCGATCAAGTACCTGGTGATGGTCAACGAGGTGGCGGGGCCCGACTGGCTCGACCCGGACTGGTTCCGCTTCGGTGCGTCGACGCTGCTCAACGACCTGCTGATGCAGCGCACCAAGATGACGACCGGCCGCTACTCCGGCCCCGACTACTTCACGCTGGACTGAGGACAACAACCATGAGCAACGTGTTCGACTACGCGCCGGCGCCCGAGTCGCGCTCGATCGTCGACATCAAGCCTTCGTACGGCCTGTTCATCGGCGGCGAGTTCGTCGACGGGAGCGGGTCGTCGTTCAAGACGATCAACCCGGCCACCGAGGAGGTGCTCGCCGAGGTCGCCGAGGCGGACGCCGCCGACGTCGACCGGGCCGTGCAGGCCGCACGCCGGGCCTACGACAAGGTCTGGTCGAAGCTCTCCGGCGCCGAGCGGGCGAAGTACCTCTACCGGATCGCCCGGATCATCCAGGAGCGGTCCCGCGAGCTCGCCGTGCTCGAGTCGATCGACAACGGCAAGCCGATCAAGGAGTCGCGCGACGTCGACGTCCCGCTCGTCGCGGCGTACTTCTTCTACTACGCGGGCTGGGCCGACAAGCTGAAGTACGCCGGGTTCGGCACCACCCCCCTCGGCGTGGCCGGCCAGGTCATCCCGTGGAACTTCCCGCTGCTCATGCTCGCGTGGAAGATCGCGCCGGCACTGGCCTGCGGCAACACGGTCGTGCTCAAGCCGGCCGAGACGACGCCGCTGACCGCGCTGCTGTTCGCCGAGATCTGCCAGCAGGCCGACCTTCCGCCGGGCGTGGTCAACATCGTGACCGGCGCGGGCGCGACCGGACAGGCCCTCGTCGAGCACGAGGGCATCGACAAGGTGGCCTTCACGGGATCGACCGACGTCGGCAAGGCGATCGCCCGGTCCGTCGCCGGCACCGACAAGCGGGTCACCCTCGAACTCGGCGGCAAGGCGGCCAACATCGTCTTCGACGACGCCCCCATCGACCAGGCGGTCGAGGGCATCGTCAACGGCATCTTCTTCAACCAGGGTCACGTCTGCTGCGCGGGCTCGCGCCTCCTCGTGCAGGAGAACATCGCCGAGGACGTGCTCGGCCGGCTCAAGCGCCGGATGGCGACCCTGCGGGTCGGGGACCCGCTCGACAAGAACACCGACGTCGGCGCGATCAACTCCGCCGCCCAGCTCGCCCGCATCCGCGAGCTCTCCGAGGTCGGCGCGGCCGAGGGGGCCGAGGCGTGGTCGGCGCCGTGCGAGCTGCCGTCGCAGGGCTTCTGGTTCGCCCCGACGGTGTTCACCGGCGTCACGCAGGCGCACCGGATCGCCCGGGAGGAGATCTTCGGGCCCGTGCTGTCCGTGCTGACCTTCCGCACGCCGGCCGAGGCCGTCGAGAAGGCCAACAACACGCCGTACGGCCTGTCCGCGGGTGTCTGGACCGAGAAGGGCTCGCGCATCCTCAAGATCGCCGACAAGCTGCGCGCCGGCGTGGTGTGGGCCAACACGTTCAACAAGTTCGACCCGACGTCGCCCTTCGGCGGCTACAAGGAGTCCGGTTATGGCCGCGAGGGCGGCCGCCACGGCTTGGAGGCCTACCTGCGATGACCCGTCTCGATGTCCGCAAGACGTACAAGCTCTACATCGACGGCGCGTTCCCCCGCTCGGAGTCGGGCCACTCCTACGAGGTGACCGACGCCAAGGGTCGCTTCGCCGCGAACGCGGCGCTCGCCTCGCGCAAGGACGCCCGTGACGCGGTCGTCGCGGCACGCAAGGCGTTCGGCGGCTGGGCCGGGCGGACGGCGTACAACCGTGCCCAGATCCTCTACCGCGTCGCAGAGATCATGGAGGACCGGCGCCCGCAGTTCGCCGACGCGGTCATGCTGGCCGAGGGTGCGACCGCGAGCCAGGCCGCCAAGGTCGTCGACGCCGCCATCGACCGGCTGGTCTGGTACGCCGGCTGGGCGGACAAGGTCACCCAGGTGCTCGGCAACGCCAACCCGGTCGCGGGCCCGTACTTCAACCTCTCGAGCCCCGAGCCCACCGGTGTCGTCGCCGTCCTCGCGCCGCAGGAGTCCTCGCTGCTCGGCCTCGTCTCCGTGGTGGCGCCGGTCATCGTCACCGGCAACACCTGCGTCGTGGTGTCGTCGTTCGCCCGTCCGCTCCCGGCGGTCACCCTCTCGGAGGTGCTGGCCACCTCCGACGTGCCCGGCGGCGTGGTCAACCTGCTCACGGGCGACGCCGCCGCGATCGGCCCGTGGCTCGCCTCCCACATGGACGTCAACGCCATCGACCTCACCGGGGTGGCGGGGCGCGCCGACCTGGCCACGCAGCTCGAGGTCGCCGCCGCCGACAACCTCAAGCGGGTGCGCCGTGCGCCGGCCGCCGAGCCGGACTGGACGGTCGAGCCGGAGCTCGACGCGTTGACCGCGTTCCTGGAGACCAAGACGGTCTGGCACCCCATCGGCCTGTGAGCCTGCGCGCCCAGGTCGTCGTCCTCGCCGGACCGTCCGGGGCAGGCAAGTCGCGTCTCGCGCGACGCATCGGCCTGCCGGTCCTGCGACTCGACGACTTCTACAAGAACGGCTCGGACCCGACGCTCCCGCGGATCCAGGACGGCCCCAACGCCGGCCTGGTCGACTGGGACCACCCGGACTCCTGGCTGCCGGATGACGCCGTCGCCGCCCTGCGCGCCTTGTGCGCACAGGGTTGCGCGGACGTCCCGGTCTACGACATCGCGCATGACGGGCGCACCGGTCACCACGTGCTCGAGCTCGACGGGCACCGGCTGTTCCTGGCGGAGGGGATCTTCGCGCAGGACATCGTGGCCGCCTGTCGTGATGCGGGCATCCTCGCGGCGGCGTACTGCGTCACGCAGCACCCGCTCGTCACCTTCTGGCGCCGTCTCGTCCGCGACCTGCGCGAGCGGCGCAAGCCTCCGCTCGTGCTGGTCCGCCGCGGCTGGGCGCTGATGCGCGGGCAGTCGCGGGTCGTCGCGGACGCGACGGCGAAGGGGTGCGTCGTGGTCAGACCCGACGAGGGGTACGCCGCGGTGCAGCACCTGCTCCACACTGGGTGACATGACGCCGCCGTACGGGCCCGCGCTCCGACAGCCGGACCAGACGTCCTGCGGCGCGGCGTGCGTCGTCGTCGCGGGTCTGCTCCGATCCCCCGCCGCCGCGCCGACCGCGGCGTCGTTCGCGCACGACGTGCTCGACACGCATCGCCGGCTCGTCCAGCCGGTCGACGCGGTCGGTCGCGCGCAGGTCCCGTGGCCGCCGGCGCTCGGCACGCCGCCCTGGGCGGTCGCGAAGGCCCTGCAGGACATCGAGGGCGTCCCCTACAGGACGCGCGTGGCCAGGTGGTCGGCGTCGTCGGCGTACGCGATCGTCGTCACCGCGGTCGCGACGCACCCGGTGGCGCTCTACATCGGGTCGTCGCTGATGCCGCGCCACGTGGTGCTCGCCGTCTCCGCCGGCTCGGCCGGGCTGTCGGTGTACGACCCGGCCTCGGGCGGCCTCGTCACGGTCACCCAGGAGGCGTTCGTCGGCTCCTCGCTGCGGATCGCCGGGTGGAACGTGCCGTGGTTCGTGGTGGCGGGTCCCTGAGGCGGGGACGCTCAACCCCGGCCCGCCCAACTATCACCGTGACAGTTGGCGCGATCGGTGAAAGTTACGAACTATCACCCACACCGCCAACTATCACCGTGACAGTTACGCGGCACGGACCCCAGCCCGCCCAACTATCACCGTGACAGTTAGCGCGATCGGTGACAGTTACGAACTATCACCCACACCGCCAACTATCACCGTGACAGTTAGGCGGCACGGACCCCAGCCCGCCCAACCATCACCGTGACAGTTAGGCGGCACGGACCCCGGCCCGCCCAACTATCACCGTGACAGTCACCCGCGCAGGGCGGCGTACCCGTCCTTGACCCGGTGGATCAGCTCGACCCGCTCGTCGTACGGCAGGAACGCCGACTTCATCGCGTTCACGGCGAACCGCTCGAGGTCGCCCCACCCGTAGCCGAAGGCCTCGGCCAGCAGGTACGACTCCTTCGTCATCGACGTGTCGCTCATCAGCCGGTTGTCGGTGTTGATGGTGACCCGGAAGCCGAGCGAGGCGAGCAGGCCGAACGGGTGCTCCCCGATCGAGCCGACCGCACCGGTCTGGACGTTGGACGTCGGGCAGAGCTCCAACGGGATCCGCCGGTCGCGGACGTACGCCGCCAGCCGGCCGAGCTCGACCGAACCGTCCGCGGCCACCGTGATGTCGTCGACGATCCGCACGCCGTGCCCGAGCCGGTCGGCCCCGCACGGGTGCACGGCCTCCCAGATCGACGGCAGCCCGAACGCCTCGCCTGCGTGGATCGTGAAGCGCAGGTTCTCCCCGGCCAGGTAGTCGAACGCGTCGAGGAAGCGGGTCGGCGGATAGCCAGCCTCGGGCCCCGCGATGTCGAAGCCCGCGACACCCTTGTCACGCCAGAAGACGGCCAGCTCGGCGATCTCGCGGGCGCGCGCGAACTGGCGCATCGCGGTCAGCAGCTGGCGTACGACGATCCGGCCACCCGCCTCGACCTCGGCGAAGCCGGCGGCCACGGCCGCGATGGCGGCGTCGAGCGACAGCCCTCCCTGCAGGTGGTTCTCCGGCGCCCATCTCACCTCGGCGTACACGACCCCGTCGGCGACGAGGTCCTCGGCGAACTCGCGCGCGACGCGGGTGAGGTTCTCCGCCGACTGCATCACCGCGATCGTGTGCACGAACGTCTCGAGGTAGCGCTCGAGCGACCCCGACGTCGCGCTGTCCCGGAACCACTGGCCGAGCGACTCGGCGTCGTTGGCCGGCAGGTCATGGCCGATCGCGTTCGAGAGCTCGAGGACGGTCGCCGGGCGAAGTCCGCCGTCGAGGTGGTCGTGCAGGACCACCTTCGGCGCGGCCTGGATCTGGTCCCACGGAAGCGTCGCCATGTCAGGACACCCTTTCGATCAGGAGGGGGCCGGGCGCGAACGCCGTGCCGGCGGGCGCGATGTCGAACCCACCCTCCAGCGACTCCAGCGCACGCTCGAAGCGCGCAGGGTCGTCGGCGTGCAGGGTGAGCAGGGGCGCGCCCTCGGTGACGGTGTCG
Organism: Nocardioides panacihumi; assembly: GCF_039530925.1. NCBI lineage: Bacteria > Bacillati > Actinomycetota > Actinomycetes > Propionibacteriales > Nocardioidaceae > Nocardioides > Nocardioides panacihumi. Next base: position 918,067 of record NZ_BAAAPB010000002.1, read on the forward strand.
CCGGGCCGCGCGTGCCAGACGACGCCGGCCCCGGGCGAGACCGGATCCTCCTTGCGCGCCCGGCCGGCACCCAGGCGCCAGGCGGCGAGCCCGACGGCCATCGCGTCGAGCCGGGTCAGTACGCCGGACGAGGGCGCCGTGATCACGTGCTGCTCGGCCGCGAGCGGCAGAGGCGCATCGGGGTCGCCGTCCTGGGCACGGATCATCGCCTTCCACGCGTCCATCGCGGAGCCGTCGGCGAGCCTGTCCGCCGGGTCGACGTCGGTGACGCCGGCTCCGGCGAGCATCTCGCGGGCGAGCGCGACCGTCAGCTCGACGACGTCGGCCGGGCCACCGCCGGCGAGCACCTCGACCGACTCGGCGACCTCGAGGCCGTTGCCGGCCGTGTGACCGAGCGGCGTCGACATGTCCGTCAGCAGCGCGACGGTGTGGACGCCCGCGTCGGTGCCGAGGTCCACCATCGTGCGGGCGAGCTCCTGCGCCGCGGCCAGGTCCTTCATGAACGCGCCGGTGCCGACCTTGACGTCCAGCACCAGCGCGCCGGTGCCCTCGGCGATCTTCTTCGACATGATCGAGGAGGCGATGAGCGGGATCGACTCGACCGTGCCGGTCACGTCGCGCAGCGCGTAGAGCTTGCGGTCGGCAGGTGCGAGCCCGGAGCCGGCCGCGCAGATCACCGCGCCGACCTCCTCGAGCTGGTGGAACATCTCCTCGTTGGAGAGCGCGGCACGCCAGCCGGGGATCGCCTCGAGCTTGTCGAGCGTGCCGCCCGTGTGGCCGAGGCCGCGGCCGGACAGCTGCGGCACGGCGACGCCGCAGGCCGCGACGAGCGGGGCGAGGGGCAGGGTGATCTTGTCGCCGACACCGCCCGTGGAGTGCTTGTCCGCCGTCGGCCGCGACAGCGAGTCGAACGACATCCGCTCCCCCGTCGCGATCATGGCGGCGGTCCAGCGGGCGATCTCGCGACGGTTCATGCCGTTGAGCAGGATGGCCATGTTGAGCGCGGCCATCTGCTCGTCCGCGACCACGCCGTCGGTGTAGTTGCGGATGACCCAGTCGATCTGGCTGTCGCTCAGCTCGCCCCCGTCGCGCTTGGCCAGGATGACCTCGACCGCGTCGTGACTCATGCCGACACCTCCACCTTCTTGTAGCCCTTGAGCACGAATGTCCCACGCGACTCGGGCTCGGCCGCGAGCGAGAGCCCCGGGAAGCGGGCCGTCAGCGCGGCCAGCGACTCCGTGAGCTCCATCCTCGCCAGGGGAGCTCCGAGGCAGAAGTGGATCCCCGCGCTGAACGCGAGGTGCGGGTTGGGGTCGCGGTCCGGCCGGAACACGTCCGGATCCTCGAACTGCTCCGGGTCGCGGTTGGCCGAGCCGAGCAGCGCGGCGACCTTCTGGCCGGGCTCGATGACGATGTCCCCGAGCCGGACGGGCTCGGTCGCCGTACGCTCGAAGAGCTGGAGCGCCGAGTCGTAGCGCAGCATCTCCTCGACGGTGAGCGCGGTGTCCGCCGCCGGCCGTGCCCCGGCCTGCAGCAGCGCCACCAGGCCGTTCCCGAAGACGTTGACGGAGGCCTCGTGCCCCGCGTTGAGCAGCAGGACGACCGACGCGACCACCTCGTCCTCGGACAGCTCCGTCGAGGCGAGGTCGGAGATGAGATCGTCGGCCGGCGCGGCCCTCCGCTCGGCGACGAGCTCGCGGACGAGCCCCGCGAAGTCTCCGGCCGCCGCGACGGCCGCGTCCACGACCTCCTGCGACGGCGACATCTCGTACATCCGCACGATCGCCTGCGACCAGTCGCGCAGCTGCGGCGCGTAGGACGCCGGCACGCCCAGGAGCTCGGCGATGACCAGCACCGGCAGCGGCTCGGCGAACGAGCCGATGACGTCGAAGCCGGCCGGGTCCACCTCGTCGAGCAGCTGCGCCGCGAGGGCGCACACCCGGGGACGGAGCCGGTCCACGTGACCACGGTTGAAGGCGGCCGCGACGGGCCGCCGCAGCCGGGTGTGCACCGGCGGCTCGTTCTCCATCATCTGGTTGCGGTGCAGCAGGTTGAACGGCTCGAGGTAGTCGGCGGGCCTGCGGTCGCGCCAGAGTCGCTGGAGCCGCCGGTCCCGCAGCACGGCCGAGGCGGCGGCATGACTGAAGGTCAGCCACATCCCTGCGGACTCCGACCACGCGATCGCGTGCCGGCCCCGCTCGTCGGCGAAGAACGGGTAGGGGTCGGCTGCGAAGAGGGGTGCGCGAAGGTCAAGCGAGGTCGTCGGGACCGAAGGCATCCGGCAGCACCTCGCTCATCGGCTTCACGCCCGAGACCGTCCACAGCAGCGTCGTGGGCCGACCGTTCTCCCACAGCAGCTGGCGGCAGCGCCCACACGGCATGATCACGTCGCCCTTGCCGTTGACGCAGACGACGTGCGTGAGCCGGCCGCCGCCCGTCAGGTGCAGCTGGGAGACGAGTCCGCACTCGGCGCACAGACCCACGCCGTACGCCGCGTTCTCGACGTTGCAGCCCTGCAGCACCCGGCCGTCGTCGACCACCGCGGCGACGCCCACGGGATAGCTCGAGTACGGCGCGTAGGCGTGCGTCGCGGCCTCGATCGCCTTGTCCCGCAGCCCGTCCCAGTCGAAGTCCGTCATGCGAGACCCACTATCCGGCCGCGCCCTTGCGATAGACCTGACCGTCGGCCTTCGGCATGCGTAGTCGCTGCGAGAAGAGCGCCAGCACCAGCAGCGTGGTGAGGTACGGCGTCATGCCGGTGAAGTCGCCCGGGATCGTGTCGGTGAAGAGGTAGATCGCCAGGAGGCCGACGCCCATCGCCAGGCCGGCGACGGCCTGGTTGCGACGGGTGCGGAGCAGGTAGATCGCGTAGAAGAGCAGCAGCACCGCCAGCAGCAGGACCAGCGCGTGCACCGACTGGCCGCCCGAGCGCAGCCGCAGCGCGTCGGTGTAGCCGAACAATCCCGCGCCGGCGAGCAGGCCGCCGGGCCGCCAGTTGCCGAAGATCATCGCGGCCAGACCGATGTAGCCGCGCCCGCCGGTCTGCCCCTCGCGGTAGACGGAGGCGTCCTGGACCAGGAAGGCACCGGCCAGGCCGGCCATCGAGCCGGAGATGATCACGGCGATGTACTTGTACAGGTAGACGTTGACCCCGAGCGACTCGGCGGCCGCCGGGCTCTCCCCACAGGAGCGGACGCGCAGACCGAACGTCGTGCGCCAGAGCACGAACCAGGTCAGCGGGAAGAGCAGCAGCCCACCGATCGTGAGGAACGTGAGCTGGGTCGTCAACCCCGCGACGAGCGCGCCGAGGTCGGAGACGAAGAACCAGTGCTTGTCGGCCAGCGACTGCGCCAGGTTCGAGATGCCGGGGATGTCGAACGTCGACAGCGGGCGGACCGGCGGCGACTGGGTCGGACCACCACCCGGGTGGCCGGTGAACGCGAGTCCGGCCAAGTACTGCGCCGCTCCCAGCGCGATGATGTTGATGGCGACGCCCGAGACGATGTGGTCGACCCCGAAGCCGACGGTCACCAAGGCGTGCAGGAGGCCGGCGATCGCACCGAACAGCAGCGCGAAGCCGACGCCGGCCCACATGCCCCACTGGTAGCCGGCCCAGCCGGCGCCGAAGGTGCCCATGATCATCATGCCCTCGAGGCCGATGTTCACGACGCCGGAGCGCTCCGACCACAGACCACCGAGACCGGCGAGCGCGAGGGGCATCGCGGCGCGCACCGCGGCGCGGACGGTGCCCGAGGACGCGACGTCCTCGGCCCCCGTGATGACCCGCAGCAGGGCGAGCAGCAGGATCCCCGCCGCGATCAGGAGCAGCACGACCGGCCACGTCGGGCGCACCTTGCGGACCGTCGTGGTCGCCTTGTCGAGCAGCTGTGTCATGCCGCCACCTCCTCGGGCTGGCGCGAGGCGGCCAGCTGTGCGGCCACCTTCCTCTGCTCAGCGGCGTTGTTGTAGCGGCGGACCAGCTCGTAGGCGATGACGACGGAGAGCACGATCACGCCCAGCATGATGTTGACGATGTCGTTGGAGACGCCCGCCTTGAGCTGCAGGGCGTTGGACTGCTCGTTGAGGAAGGCGAAGAGCAGCGCCGCGAAGGCGATGCCCACCGGGTGGTTGCGCCCCAGGAGCGCGACCAGGATGCCGGCGAAGCCGAGCCCGGTCTGGAACGTCAGCCCGTAGTTGTGGGCGTCGCCGAAGAGCAGCGGCATGCCGATCAGTCCGGCGATGCCGCCGCTGATGAGCATCGAGACGACGACCATCTTCCGGACGTTGACGCCGCTGGCCACGGCGGCCGACTCCGACTGGCCGGTCGCGCGCAGGTTGAAGCCGAACACCGTGCGGTTGAGCATCACCCAGAAGAAGATGCCCGCGAGCACCGCCAGCACCGAGAGCGTGTAGACGTTGTTCGGCGCGTTCGGGATGAGGCTGAAGCCCTGCAGCTGACTGCTGAGCGGGATGTCGGTGGTGTGGATGTTGTTGCTGCCCTTCTGTGCGACCTGCCGCAGGAAGTAGGCCACGAGCGCGGTCGCGATCGAGTTCAGCATGATCGTCGAGATGACCTCGCTGACGCCGCGGGTCACCTTCAGCAGGCCGGCGATGCCGGCCCACAGGGCTCCGACGGCGACGGCGACCAGGATGCTGAAGAGGACGTTGAGCTTGCCCGGGAGCCACGCCTCGCCCGCGACGTACGCCGCGACGAAGGCCGCCAAGCGGTACTGGCCGTCGACGCCGATGTTGAACAGGTTCATCCGGAAGCCCACCGCGGCGGCCAACGCCGAGAGGTAGAGCACCGTGCCCTGGTTGAGGATGTTGACGACGTTGCGGGGCTTGGGCTTGCTGAAGATCGTCGACCACACCGTCCCGACCGGGTCGCCGGCGATGGCGAGGACGAGACTCGTGACGATGATCGCGACGACGATCGCGAGCAGCGGCGCGGCCAGGGTCAGGACCGCGCGGCGGGCGTCGAACCTCATGCCGGCACCTCCGCACCGGTCATCGCCGAGCCCAGCTGCTGGGGGGTCACGGTCTGCGGGTCGACGGTGCCGACCAGGCGCCCACGGAGCATCACGTGGATGGTGTCCGAGAGGCCGATCAGCTCATCGAGGTCCGCGGAGATCAGGAGCACGGCGAGGCCTTCCCGTCGGGCGGTCTTGATGTAGTCCCAGATGGCGGCCTGGGCGCCGACGTCCACCCCGCGCGTCGGGTGCGAGGCGATGAGCACGACGGGGTCGCCCGACATCTCCCGACCGACGATCAGCTTCTGCTGGTTGCCGCCGGACAGGGCGCGGGCGGTGGTGTCGATCGAGGGCGTGCGGACGTCGTACGCCGCGACGATGCGCTCGGTGTCGCTGCGGGCGCCGCCCCGGTCGATGAACGGGCCCTTCCGGTTGGGCTCACGGGTCTGGTGCCCGAGCATGCGGTTCTCCCACAGCGGGGCGTCCAGCAGCAGACCGTGCCGCTGGCGGTCCTCGGGGATGTAGCCGATGCCGGCCTCGCGGCGCCGCGCGGTCGACCAGCCTGAGATGTCCTCGCCGCTGAGCCCGACGGTGCCCGTGCCCTTGCGCATGCCCATGATGGCCTCGACGAGCTCGGCCTGGCCGTTGCCCTCGACGCCGGCGATGCCGACGACCTCACCACGGTGGATGTCGAACGAGACATCGGTGAGCAGGTCCCGACCGCCGAGCGGGTCGGCCAGGCTCAGGTCGTGCACCGACAGCTCCACGACGTCGGTGACGGTCGAGCTCTCGGTGCTCGGGGAGGGCAGCTCGGAGCCGACCATCAGCTCGGCGAGCTGACGGGCGGTCGTGTGCTTCGGGTCGACGGTGGTGACAGTGCGGCCGCGGCGGATGACGGTGACGTCATCGGCGATCGCGAGGACCTCGTCGAGCTTGTGGGAGATGAAGATGACGGTGACGCCCTCGGCCTTGAGGCCGCGCAGGTTGTCGAAGAGCTCCTCGACCTCCTGCGGCACCAGGACCGCGGTCGGCTCGTCGAGGATGATCGTGTGGGCGCCGCGGTAGAGCACCTTGAGGATCTCGACGCGCTGCCGGTCACCGACGCCGAGGTCCTCCACGAGGCGGTCGGGGTCCAGGTCGAAGCCGTAGGACCTGGCGAGCTCGTGGATCCGGTCGCGTGCCCTGTCGCCGCTCCCGTGGAGCTTCTCGGCCCCGAGCACGACGTTCTCGAGGACGGTGAGGTTGTCGGCCAGCATGAAGTGCTGGAAGACCATGCCGATGCCAGCGGCGATCGCGTCGGAGGGCGAGGAGAAGGACACCTGCCGGCCGTCGACCTCGATCGTGCCGGAGTCGGGCTTCTGGACGCCGTACAGGATCTTCATCAGCGTCGACTTGCCGGCGCCGTTCTCACCGACGAGGGCGTGCACCGTGGCTCGTCGCACGGTCACGTTGACCTGGTCGTTCGCGATGACACCCGGGAACCGCTTGCCGATGTCGGTGAGTCGGACCGCCGTCGTGTTCGGCTCGCTCGTGTCGTTCACGAACCCTCCTGTTCCTTGCTGGCGAAGGCTGGACAGCATGGCCCGGGCCCGGGTCGAACGCTACCGCGTCCGGCCCGGGCCCGGGATCATGCAGGGGTGTGTTACTTGACCGTCGTCGGGACCTTGATGGTGCCGTCGATGATCTGCTTCTTGTAGTCGTCCAGCTTCGACTTGATGTCGTCGACCTGGCCACCGCTGGTGGAGTAGTCGACGCCGCCGACCTTGAGGTCGAACGTCTGGGTGCCGGTCAGCGGCTTACCGTCGACGAACGACTTGATCATGCTGTAGACCGCGACGTCGACGTGCTTGATCATCGAGGTCAGGATGAACGGCTGCAGGTCGGCCGAGGCCGTCTTGTACTGGTCGGAGTCGACGCCGATGGCGAGACCCTTGGCGGCCTTGGCGGCCTGGAAGACGCCGAGGCCGGAGCCACCGGCGGCGTGGTAGACGACGTCGGCACCGGCGTCGAACTCACCGCCGGCAGCGGTCTTGCCCTTGCCGGGGTCGTTGAAGCCCGTGAAGTCCGGCGGCTGGGTGAGGTACTGCGACTCGATCTTGATGTTCGGGTTGACCGCCTTGGCACCCGCGTCGTAGCCCGCCTCGAACTTGTTGATCAGCGGGACGTTGACGCCACCGACGAAGCCGATGTGGCCCGTCTTGGACTTGAGCGCGGCCGCGGCGCCGACCAGGAACGAGCCCTGCTCCTCGGCGAAGACCAGGTTGGTCACGTTGGCGTCGGTGTTGGCGGTGTCGTCGATGATCGCGAACTGGATCTTCGGGTACTGCTTGGCGACCTTGCCGACCGCCTCGGAGTATGCGAAGCCGACCGCGATGACCGGGTTGTAGCCACCGTCGGCGAGCTGGATGAGGCGGTCCTCCTTGGCCGACTCGGCCTCGTCGGGGGTCGCCTCGGACTCGGACGTCTTGATGCCGAACTCCGACTTGGCCTTGTCGAGACCGGTAGCGGCCATGTCGTTGAACGACTGGTCACCACGGCCACCGATGTCGTAGGCCATGCCCACCTTGATGTCGGACTTGCCGCCGGTCGCCGAGCCGCTGGGCTCGTTGGCGCTCTTGTTGTCGCTGCCGCCGCACGCGGTGAGCGCGAGGGACAGGATGCCGGCAGTCAGCACTGCCGCAAACTTCGTGCTGCGTCGCAAGACGCCTCCTTGGATCCTCCTGGCACCCCCTGAGGCGGGGACGCATGGACGAACCCTAGGGGGATTCGCCCGAACCGCGCAGAGCCGCAATCAAGTTGTTACCTAGCGGTTGAGCTTCGCCTGGCGGCCGACGTGGCTCGACGACCGCCTGGCGGCTCAGGCGTTCGCCAGTGCCTCCGCGGCCGCGGCTGCGAGGACCTTGGCGCCGACCGCCACCGCGCGGTCGTCGACGCGCAGGTTCCCCTGGTGCAGGTCGTACGTCGGACCGCCCGGCGTGCGGGTGCCGAGCCGGAACATCGCGCCGGAGACCCGGTGGAGGTACCAGCCGAAGTCCTCTCCCCCGAGGCTCTGGTGGGTCGCCACCTGGCCGGCCGGGCCGAGCACGTCGATGACCGCCCGCACGAGCACCTGGTGGGACGCGTCGTCGTTGACCACCGGGGGCACGCCGCGCTGGTAGTCGACGACCGCCTCGACGGCGTACGGGTGGACGATGTCGGCGACCGCCTCGCGCACGATCGGCTCGGCCTCGGCCCAGGCGACCGCGTCGAGGATGCGCAGGGTGCCGCTCAGCAGCCCCTCCTGCGGGATGACGTTGGCGGCCGAGCCGGCCCGGATCATCCCCCACACCATGCTCGCCCCGGCCCGCGGATCGAGCCGCCGCGACAGGATGCCGGGCAGGGTGGTGGCCAGGTTGGCCAGCGCGAAGGTGATGTCGCCGGTGCGGTGGGGACGGCTGGTGTGGCCGCCGGGCCCGCTCACCCGCACCGTGACTTGGTCGGAGGCACTCGTGATCGGCCCGGGGCGCAGGCCGACCTGTCCGACGTCGACCGTCGGATCGGCGTGCAGCGCGAAGATCCGCTCGACGCCGTCGAGGGCGCCCTGGTTCATCAGGTGCAGCGCACCGCCGGGCATCGACTCCTCGGCCGGCTGGAGCAGCAGCCGGACGCGACCCCCGAGCATCCCGTTGCGGTGCAGCTCGGTCAGCGCGTGCGCGGCACCGAGCAACGACGTCACGTGCACGTCGTGCCCGCAGGCGTGAGCAACGCCGTCGACGGTGCTCGACCAGGGGTCGGCGGTCTCGTCCTGGACCGGCAGGGCGTCCATGTCGGCGCGCAGCGCGACCGTCCGCACGTCCGGACCCGGCTCCAGGCCCAGCTCGGCGACCAGCCCCGAGCGCGGCATCGGCGTCACCCTCCAGCCGAGCCGGTCGAGGTGGTGAGCGCCGATCCGGGTGGTCCGCTGCTCCTCCCAGGAGCGCTCCGGATGTGCGTGCAGGTCACGGCGCAGCAGCACGAGCTCGTCGGCGTTCTCGTCGACGATCTGGGTGATCAGTGCAGCGGTGTCCATCCCTTGCAGGTTATCCGTCGTAGGCCTGAAGGATGCGGTCGGCTGCAACCGTGGCGGGCAGCTCACCGGCCAGCACCTGCTCCCGGATCTCCGTCCGGACCGCGCGCACGGCGGGGTCGTGGCGCAGCCGCTGCTCGAGCTCGTCGCGCACGAGCGCCCACGTGAAGTCGAGCTGTTGGCGCGCCCGCTTCTCGCGGAGCCCTTCGTCGCCGAGGTGCTCGCGGTGGCGCAGCACCTGGTCCCAGACCCCGTCGACGCCGATGTCCTGCAGTCCGCTCGCGGTCACGACCGGCGGCGCCCACTCCCCGCGGCCCCTGACCAGGCGCAGCGCACCGGCCAGCTCACGGGCCGCCGCCCGGGCCTCCCCCTCCCGATCGCCGTCGGCCTTGTTCACGGCGACGACGTCGGCGATCTCGAGGATGCCCTTCTTGATGCCCTGGAGCTGGTCGCCTGTGCGGGCGATGGTGAGGAACAGGAAGGTGTCGACCATCCCGGCGACGGTCACCTCGGACTGGCCGACGCCGACGGTCTCGACGAGCACCACGTCGTACGCCGCGGCCTCCAGGACCGCCATCGCCTGCACCGTGGCGCGTGCGACCCCGCCGAGCGTGCCGGCGCTGGGGCTCGGTCGGATGAAGGCGTTCGGGTCGACCGCGAGGCGCTGCATGCGGGTCTTGTCCCCGAGCACCGACCCGCCGGTCCGCACGCTCGAGGGGTCGACGGCCAGCACGCCGACCCGGTGCCCTGCCGCGGTCAGCCGCGACCCGAGCGCCTCGATGAAGGTCGACTTGCCGACGCCGGGCACGCCCGAGATGCCGACCCGTACGGCGGCCGGCCGCTCGATCCGCGCGAGCCCGGTCAACAGCTCACGGGCCGACTCCCGATGCGCGGGCTTGGTCGACTCCACGAGGGTGATCGCCCGCGAGACGGCCGCGCGGCGGCCCTCGGCGATGCCCTCGAGCAGCTCCCGGACCCGATCCACGTCGCTCACCACGAGCCGACACGTTAGCGGGCAACCCGACCGGCGGACGTCATACGAGCTGGCTGCCGAGACAACCGGGTCGTATGACGTCCGGCCGGGTCAGTGGTCGAGCTGGTCCCGCAGGCGCTTCAGCAGGTCGAGCGCCGACTCGGCGATGACCGTGCCCGGCAGGAACACCTCGGCGGCGCCCATCTCCTTCAGCGTCGGTACGTCGTCGGGCGGGATGACCCCGCCGATCACGATCATGATGTCGGGGCGGCCCTGCTCGGCGAGCGCCTTCTTCAGCGCCGGCAGGAGCGTCAGGTGCCCCGCCGCGAGGGAGGAGACGCCCACGATGTGCACGTCGGCGTCGACGGCCTGCTGAGCGACCTCCTCCGGGGTGGAGAACAGCGGGCCCACGTCGACGTCGAAGCCCAGGTCGGCGAAGGCCGTGACGACGACCTTCTGACCGCGGTCGTGGCCGTCCTGGCCCATCTTGGCGACGAGGATGCGCGGCCGGCGCCCCTCGACCTCCTCGAACTCGGCCGTGGCGGCGAGCACCGCCTGCACCGAGGCGTCGCCCGCCGAGGTGGCCTCATCCCTGTACACGCCGGAGATCGTACGGATGACCGCCTGGTGGCGGCCCCACACCTTCTCGACGGCGTCGGAGATCTCGCCGACGGTCGCCTTGGCGCGGGCGGCGTCGACGGCGAGCTCGAGCAGGTTGCCCTGACCGCTCTCGGCCGACCTCGCGAGCGCGTCGAGGGTGCGCTCGACGTCGGCCGGGTCGCGCTCGGCCCGGAGCCGCTCGAGCTTGGCCACCTGCTGCCGGTAGACCTCGTCGTTGTCGACGCGCAGCACGTCGAGCTTGTCCTCGACCGCCTGGCGGTAGGTGTTGACCCCGATGACCTTCTGGGCGCCGGAGTCGATACGCGCCTGCGTACGGGCGGCGGCCTCCTCGATGCGCATCTTCGGGATGCCCTGCTCGATCGCCTTCGCCATCCCGCCGGCCGCCTCGGCCTCCTGGATGTGCGCCCAGGCCCGCTCGGCCAGGTCGTGCGTGAGGCGCTCGACGTAGTACGAGCCGCCCCACGGGTCGATCGTGCCCGTCGTACCGCTCTCCTGCTGCAGCAGGAGCTGGGTGTTGCGGGCGATGCGCGCCGAGAAGTCGGTCGGCAGGGCGATCGCCTCGTCGAGGGCGTTCGTGTGCAGTGACTGGGTGTGGCCCTGGGTCGCCGCCATCGCCTCGATCGCGGTCCGGCCGACGTTGTTGAAGACGTCCTGCGCGGTGAGCGACCAGCCGCTCGTCTGCGAGTGGGTCCGCAGGCTCAGGCTCTTGGGGTTCTGCGGATCGAACTGCCGCACCAGGCGGCTCCACAGCGCCCGGGCGGCACGCAGCTTCGCGACCTCCATGAAGAAGTTCATGCCGATCGCCCAGAAGAAGGACAGCCGCGGCGCGAAGGCGTCGATGTCGAGTCCGGCGGCCAGGCCGGCGCGGATGTACTCGACGCCGTCGGCCAGGGTGTACGCGAGCTCGAGGTCGGCGGTCGCACCGGCCTCCTGCATGTGGTAGCCGGAGATCGAGATCGAGTTGAACCGCGGCATCCGCTCGGCGGTGAAGCTGAAGATGTCCGAGATGATCCGCATCGACGCCTCGGGCGGGTAGATGTAGGTGTTGCGGACCATGAACTCCTTGAGGATGTCGTTCTGGATCGTCCCCGCGAGCTGCTCCGGCTTCACCCCCTGCTCCTCGGCCGCTGCGATGTAGAGCGCCATGACCGGCAGCACCGCGCCGTTCATCGTCATCGACACCGACATCTCGTCGAGCGGGATGCCGTCGAAGAGCGTCCGGGTGTCGTAGATCGAGTCGATCGCGACGCCCGCCATGCCGACGTCACCCCGCACGCGCGGGTGGTCGGAGTCGTAGCCGCGGTGCGTCGCGAGGTCGAACGCGACACTCAGGCCCTTCTGGCCGGCCGCGAGGTTGCGGCGGTAGAAGGCGTTGGACTCCTCGGCGGTGGAGAAGCCGGCGTACTGCCGGATGGTCCACGGCTGCGTGGTGTACATCGTCGGGTAGGGACCGCGCAGGAACGGGCTCAGGCCCGGGTACGTCGCCACGGCGTCGATCCCCTCGAGGTCGGCCGCGGTGTACAGCGGCCTGATCTCGATCCCCTCGGGGCTGTGCCAGGGCTCGGGGCGGAGTCCCCGGTTAACCGGGGACTCCGGAACTTCCGGGGTGTCATGACGCCCGAGAAGTTCCGGACTCCCCTGGGTGGCGTCCGGACTTGCCTGGGTGGACGCCGGCTCACTGCCCAGCGGCAGGCCGGCGAAGGTCTTCGGGATGCTCATGCCAGCTTCTCCCTTGTCCGGTGGAGGAAGTCGAGCGCGTCGACCCCCATGGCGACCGAGTCGTCCGCGTACTCGACGGGCTTGCCCGCGATGATCACGTGCTGGGCGCCCGCCTCGCGCAGGGCGGCCGCGGCCGCGGCTCCCCACGTCTCGTACGCCGAGTCGGAGCCAGCCAGGCAGACGACCCGCTGGGCGCCGTACGCGCTCACGAGATCGTCAGGGCCGGACGTCGCCCCGGCGACGTCGACCCCGACGCCGCCCGCTGCCAGCAGGTTGCTGGCGAACGTCGCACGGGCGGTGTGCTGGGCGACCGGACCGAGGGTGGCGAGGAAGACGCGCTCGCCCGGCGGGGCGTCGCGGAGCTCCTCGAAGCTCGCGCCGTAGCGGCGGACGCGGTCGTTGGCGGCGTCCGGTGCACGCTCGGGCAGCGCCTCGGCGAGGTCCGGGAACTCGCTGACACCGGTGATCGGGCGCTTCCGGCGGGCGATCTCGGCCTCGCGGCGCTCGACGACGGCCGCGACACGGCCGCGGAAGGTGTCGAACCCGGAGGTCTCGATCTCCCCGAGCTCGGCCCAGCCGGCGACGGCGAGGTCGTCGGTGAGCCGCTCGACGGCGTACGCGCCGCCGGCCGGGTCCGCGACCGCGGCGACGTGACTCTCGTCGATGAGGAGGTGGTTGACGTTGCGCGCGATCCGCCGCCCGAAAGCCTCGGGGCGACCGTTGGCGCTGTCGAACGGCAGGACCGTGACGGCGTCGGCGCCGCCCGCACCCGCGGCGAACGCGGCGACCGTCCCGCGCAGCATGTTGACGTAGGGGTCGTACTTGCTGAGCATCGGCCGGCTGGTGACCGCGTGCAGCCGCATCGCGGCCTGTGCCGACTCCGGGTCGGTGCCGCTCAGCTCGAGCACCCGCGCCCACAGCCGCCGTGCCGCCCGCAGCTTGGCGATGGTCGGGAACTGCTCGTCGGTCGCGGCGAGCCGGAACTCGATCAGCCGTGCCGCCTCGGTCACGCTGAGGCCGGCGTCGGTCAGCACCCGGAGGTACGCCGCACCGACCGCCACGGCGTACCCGAGCTCCTGCGCGTCGCTGGCGCCGAGGTCGTGGGCGGCGGTCGCGTCGACGACCACGCCGAGCACCCCGATCTCCTGGGCGAGCCTGGCCACGGCCACCAGGTCGTCCTGCCAGCCCTCCTCGTTGCGCAGCCCGCGGTGCACCGCACCGATCGGGTCGACGCCGAGGTTGGTGCCCGGGTGCGGCTCGACGTCCGTCGAGGCGAGGTGCGCGAGCAGCGCACGCGCCGCCTGCAGCGGCGCGGTCGGTGCGTCGAGGACGACGGGCGCCAGGTCGAGCAGTACGCCGGCCAGAACGGTCCCGAGGTCGGTGTCCGCGTCCGCCTGCAGCCACAGGCTGGTGACGCCGCCGTCGAGGTCGACCAGAGCGGCCTCGTTGGCGACCTTGGCGTCCGGATCGGAGAGGTAGGCGCGGATGTCCCACGCGCCGGCGCGGGTCGGGCGGCCTGAGGTCGTGAGCCCCTCGAGGTCGGCCGGGGTGCCGAGCGGCGTGACCGTGATGCCGTCGAGGGTGGGGCGGCCCAGCTTCTGCCACACCAGGGAGTCCGGGTCGTCGTCGGTCAGCCTGCGGGACTTGCGCAGCACGCCCGCGGCCGCGGCCTCCCACGCGGCGACGTCGTGGTCGTCCTCGGGCTGCGCGAGCTGCAGGTGGGCAGCGCGCGAGGAGTCGTCGGTCATGCGCGGCACCTTAGAAGTGGTCAGTGGCGACCGCCACAGAGTGTGAGGTTTCCAACCAGTACCCTCCTCCGCTCGCGAGGCCACCGGCACTGATCGACGCTACCCGCGGACCATCCGCCGGTGCAGCCCCTCGGGCTCGTCCTCGACCTGTCCGTCGAACGAGAAGCCGTGCCGCTCGTAGAACCCGATCGCGCGGGCGTTCCCGTCCAGCACCCACAAGTACGCCGGCCCCGCGCCGATCGCCGTCTCGAGGAGCCGGTGCCCGAGGCCGGCGCCGTAGTGACTGCGTCGCACGTAGAGCGCCATCAGCTCGAGGACACCGCTGCCGTCGCGGCCGGGCCCGGTGCTGACGAAGCCGACCAGCCCGCCGTCGTCCTCCGCGACCCAGGTGCTGCCGTCCGGCCACGCGATCCGGCCCCGCCAGCGCTCGACCTTGGCGCCCATCGGCTCGGACCGGTGCGCGTCGAGGATCCGCTGCGGCATCAGCCCGGTGTAGGCCTCGTCCCACGCCTGCACGTGCAGCGGAGCGAGAAGCTCGGCGTCGGCGACGACGGCCGGTCTGATCGTCACGCGGGTCAGCCTCGCAGAGCGAAGTCCGGCAGACGAATCTCCTTCTCGGGCCTCGGCGAGCCGTCGAAGCTCGCCTCGCTCGCCGCGACCACCATCGCCAGCGTGTAGCCCTGCTGCTTGATGGCGGCCCGGCACTGGGCCTTCGCGGCCTCCACGTTGGGCGCCCCGACGGGCCTTCCGTAGAAGGCGTTGGCCGGCACGCCGGCCCGTTGCAGGGTGTCCTCGACACGGCCGAGACCGGTGGACGCGGACCGTCCGGTCACGTAGAAGACGGCGTAGCCCAGGGCGTGGGCGGTCTGCACGAACCGGACCGAGCGCGGCAGCAACGTGTCGACGCCGCGGAAGTGGGTCTGCAGCATGACGTCGTCGATCCCCAGCACGACGGCGAGCCGCTCGCCGGGGCGTCGGTGCGCCATCCGCTGCCTCAGCCACGCCTCGGCACCGCGTCCGCGGTCGAAGCCGTCGTAGATGCGACTGACGTCGGCCAGCCAGGCGGCCTCGCCCCGCGCGGCGGCCGGCATCCGCTCGTCAGCCCCGCTCGTGGACGCACGGCCCGGCGGCACGGCGTCAGGGGTCGAGCCGGTCGCCGAGCACGCGGTCAGCACGACGGCCCCCGTCAAGGCGGCCAGCAGGGACCGGAGTCGCAGCCACCTCCCACGGCAGAGGGTCGACGTATCGGAGAGCATGCCTCGACCGTACGAGCGCGATCGTGAAGAGAACCTGAACGCCTGCCTGCGGCACAATCGCGGCCGTGACGCTCCGCATCGCCGCCGTCCAGGCCGCGCCCGTCGTCGGCGACACCGCCGCCAACGTAGCCGCCGCGGCGGCCTGGACCCGACGGGCAGCCGCCGGGCTGGTCGTCTTCCCCGAGGCGTTCACGACCGGCTACGACGACGAGGTCTTCCGCGGCCCGCTCCCCCGAGTGGGTGAGACCGACTGGCTCGATCCGCTCCGGGAGGCCGTCGAGGAGACCGGTGCGACGGTCGTGCTCAACTCGGCCCTCGACAGGGGCGACCGGCGCACGCTCACCGACCTCGTCCTGGCCCCGGGTCGCGAGCCGTGGGCGGCGTACGACAAGCAGCACCTGCACCCGCCCGAGCGCGCGGTCTTCACCCCCGGCGAGCACGGCACCACCCTCACCGTCGGCGGCGTCGCGGTGGCGCTCTCGGTCTGCTACGACGCCAACTTCCCCGAGCACGCGGCCGCCGCCGCGCAGGACGGCGCGCTGGTCTACGTCAACTCCGGCGCCTACTTCCCGGGTGGCGAGCACCGCCGCGACCTGCACTACGCCAGCCGCGCCCTCGACAACGGGGTCTACGTCGTGTTCAGCGCGCTCACCGGCCACGGCTTCATCGGCGGTACGGCGGCCTACGACCCGCTCGGCCGTCCGATCGACCGGCTGGGCACCGAGGAGGGCGTGGTCGTCGCGGAGGTCGACGCGGGCGTCGTGGAGGCCACGCGCGCGGACCAGCGGATGTGGGCCGACCGCCGGCCCACGCTCGGCCGTCGCGTCACCCGGGCCTGAGTTCATCCGGTCGTCACCGCGCCGAAGCGGCCCCGCCATCTGACCGGCGCATCCTGGCGCCATGAGGATCGCCCTCGTCACCGAGCACTGGTTCTCGCGGTGTCCCGCGTCGGACGGCACGACGACGACGGTCAAGGCCGTCGCGGACAGGCTGATCGACCTCGGCCACACCGTGCGCCTGCTCGCACCCGGACCCGGTCTGACCCGCTACCGCAACAGCCGTGTCGTGCGGATCAGCCCGCTGGCCAAGCCGGGCGCTCAGGTCCGCGACGCCCTGGCGGAGTTCGGCCCCGACCTGGTGCACGTCACCGACCCGGGTCGCATCGGTCGCCGAGCGCTCGAGCACGCCGACCGGATGGGTCTGCGCACCCTCGTCGTCCAGCAGTCCCCGGTCGCACGCGCGATGGAGGACCTGTGGGTCGCGCGCGTGGCCGAGCGCGCCGGGTCCGTCATCGTGACGACCCACTGGATGCGGGCGGCGCTCGCGGGGCTCGGGGTGGCATCGGACGTGTGGATGCCGGGCGTCGACGGGCAGGCGTTCACCCCTGCCCTGCGGGACCCGTGGCTGCACCGCGTCTGGGGGCGGGACGGCCGCGTCGTCGTCGGGTACGCCGGCGCGCTGGCCCGTCGCCACGACGTCCGCGACCTCGCGCAGCTGTCGGGCGTGCCCGGCATCCGGGTCGTGCTCATCGGCGAGGGCGGCCAGCGCGGCTGGTTGGCCGACCGGCTGCCGGGCGCCAAGGTGGTGGGGCCGCTCGGCACCGGCGACCTGGCCATCGCCCTCGCGAGCCTCGACGTCCTGGTGCACCCCGGGCGGTCGGAGACCTGCTGTCACGTGTTGCGCGAGGCCGGCGCGTCCGGCGTACCCGTCGTCGCTCCGCGGGCCGGCGGCGCCGCGGAGCTGGTCCGCAACCTGGAGAGTGGCCTGCTGTACGACGCCACCGCTCCGGCCGGGCTGGCCGAGGCCGTCGCGTCGCTCGCGGCCGACCCCCGACGTGGCTACTTGGGCGCTCGTGGGCGTGAGCTGGCCCTGGAGCGGGACTGGACGACGGCGGTCGACGAGCTCCTCGGCCGGCACCGCCTCGGGCACAACCGCTCCGAGGTGACCGCCGGGTAACCGGGCGTATGTCACACCGCCCCACGTGACATGGCGCCCGTCACCGCGCGTATCGTGCTGCGTCGTGGCAACCACCGAACTCGTCAAGGGAGTGCGCTCGACGCGCTCGACGATCGCGCTGAAGCTGCTCATGGCAGCCAGCGGCATCGTCTTCATCCTGTTCGTACTCGTGCACATGTACGGCAACCTCAAGGCCTTCTCCGGTCACGACGCCTACAACGAGTACGCCGAGCACATCCGCACGATCGGCACTCCGATGCTGCCTCGCGAGGGCCTGCTGTGGGTGATCCGGGCGGTGCTGATCGTCTCCCTCGTCGCCCACGTCACGAGCGCGATCGTGCTGTGGCGGCGTGCCGGCAACGCGCGCCCGGTGCGCTACCAGGTGAAGCGCAACGCGGCGTCCTCGTTCTCGTCGCGGACGATGCGCTGGGGCGGCATCACGATCCTGCTGTTCCTCATCTGGCACCTGATCAACTTCACCATCGGCAAGGTCAACGTCACCGGTGGCGCCACGAACGACCCGTACAACCTCCTGGTCGACAGCTTCGACACCTGGTGGCTGACCGTGATCTACCTCATCGCGATGCTCGCCCTCGGCCTGCACCTGCACCACGGCACCTTCAGCGCCTGTCAGACGCTCGGGTTCACCAACACCGTCGCCTCCCGCACCCGCGCACGCATCTTCGGATGGATCGTCGCGATCGTGATCGCGGGGGGCTTCTCGTTGGTCCCCCTCTTCACGCTGTTCGGCGTCATCGACAAGTAAGGGCTGACTGACATGGCTGACGCAACCCACTACCTCTCCGGTCTGACTGCGACCAACGAGGCCTCCGTCCAGAAGTCCGACGACGCGGAGGGCTTCTACGTCCTCGGCGACAAGCTCGTCGACGAGCGGACCCCCACCGGCCCGATCGCCGAGCGCTGGACCACCCGCAAGTTCGAGAACCGCCTGGTCAACCCGGCCAACCGCCGCAAGCTGTCGGTGATCATCGTCGGCACCGGCCTGGCCGGTGGCGCCGCAGCCGCCACGCTCGGCGAGGCCGGCTACAACGTGAAGTCCTTCTGCTACCAGGACTCCCCGCGCCGGGCGCACTCGATCGCCGCCCAGGGCGGCATCAACGCGGCGAAGAACTACAAGGAGGACGGCGACTCCGTCTTCCGCCTCTTCTACGACACCGTGAAGGGCGGCGACTACCGCGCCCGCGAGTCGAACGTCTACCGCCTCGCCGAGGTCAGCGCGAACATCATCGACCAGTGCGTCGCGCAGGGCGTCCCGTTCGCGCGGGAGTACGGCGGCCTGCTGGACAACCGCTCGTTCGGTGGCGTCCAGGTCTCCCGCACGTTCTACGCCCGCGGCCAGACGGGCCAGCAGCTCCTGCTCGGCGCCTACCAGGCCATGGAGCGCCAGGTCGCGGCCGGCACGGTGGAGCAGTTCACCCGCCACGAGATGCTCGACGTCATCGTCGCCGACGGCCGTGCGCGCGGCATCATCGCCCGCGACATGGTCACGGGTGCGGTCGAGACGCACCTGGCCGACGCCGTCGTACTCGCCACGGGCGGCTACGGCAACGTCTACTTCCTCTCCACGAACGCGATGGGGTCGAACGTCACCGCCGCGTGGCGCGCGCACCGCAAGGGCGCCTACATGGCCAACCCCTGCTACACGCAGATCCACCCGACCTGCATCCCGGTCACCGGCGCGCACCAGTCGAAGCTGACGCTGATGTCGGAGTCGCTGCGCAACGACGGCCGTGTCTGGGTGCCGAAGAACGCCGCCGACTGCGAGAAGGACCCGCGCGACATCCCCGAGGAGGACCGCGACTTCTTCCTCGAGCGGATCTACCCGTCCTTCGGCAACCTGGTCCCCCGCGACATCGCCTCCCGCGCCGCGAAGTACATGTGCGACGAGGGCCGCGGCGTCGGCCCGCAGATCGAGGAGACCGGCCCCGACGGCGAGAAGCGTCTCGTCCGCCGCGGCGTCTACCTCGACCTGACCGACGCGATCCGTCGGATGGGCCGCGACAAGATCGAGGAGAAGTACGACAACCTCCTCGACATGTACGCGCGGATCACGGGCGAGAACCCGTACGAGGTGCCGATGCGCATCTACCCCGCCGTGCACTACGTCATGGGCGGCCTGTGGGTCGACTACGAGCTGCAGACCAACATCACCGGCCTCTTCTGCGCCGGTGAGGCCAACTTCTCCGACCACGGGGCGAACCGCCTCGGCGCCTCGGCGCTGATGCAGGGTCTCTCCGACGGCTACTTCGTCCTGCCGAACACCATCCGCGAGTACCTCGCCGACGGCCCGTTTGCGCCGATCGACGAGTCCCACCCGGCCGTCGTCGAGGCGCAGCAGTCGGTGCAGGAGCGGATCAACCGGTTCCTGTCGATCGACGGCACCCGCTCGGTCGACTCCTTCCACAAGCAGCTCGGCCAGATCATGTGGGAGTACTGCGGCATGGAGCGGACCAAGGAGGGCCTCGTGAAGGCCATCGGTCTGATCCGTGACCTGAAGAAGGAGTTCTGGGCCAACGTCAAGGTGCTCGGCTCCGCCGACTCCCTCAACCAGGACCTCGAGAAGGCCGGCCGTGTCGCCGACTTCATCGAGCTGGGCGAGCTCATGTGCATCGACGCGCTCAACCGGCGCGAGTCCTGCGGTGGTCACTTCCGCGGCGAGTCGCAGACCGAGGACGGCGAGGCCCTGCGCCACGACGACGAGTTCGCCTACGTCGCGGCCTGGGAGTTCGGAGGCGAGGACGGCTCCCCCGTCCTGCACAAGGAAGACCTGATCTACACGGCGATCGAGATGAAGCAGAGGTCCTACAAGTGAAGCTCACCCTCAACATCTGGCGCCAGCCGAACGCGGCGGCTCCCGGGGCGATGCACACCTACGAGCTCGACGGCGTCTCGTCGGACATGTCGTTCCTGGAGATGCTCGACCTGCTCAACGAGCAGCTCGTCACCTCGGGCGAGGAGCCGGTCGCGTTCGACTCCGACTGCCGCGAGGGCATCTGCGGCATGTGCTCGCTGATGATCAACGGCGAGGCGCACGGGCCCGAGGTCACCACGACCTGCCAGCTGCACATGCGCTCGTTCACCGACGGCGAGACGATCACCATCGAGCCGTGGCGCGCCTCGTCCTTCCCGGTCGTCAAGGACCTGATCGTCGACCGCTCGGCGTTCGACCGGATCATCCAGAACGGCGGCTACATCTCCGCCAACACCGGAGCGGCGCCGGAGGCCAACTCGGTGCCGGCGCCCCGCGACAAGGCCATGCGGGCCTTCAACGTGGCCACGTGCATCGGCTGCGGCGCGTGCGTCGCGGCCTGCCCGAACGGGTCGGCGTCGCTGTTCCTCGGCGCGAAGATCACCCACCTCGGCGAGCTCCCCCAGGGCCAGCCGGAGCGCTACTCGCGCGTCGCGTCGATGGTCGCCCAGCACGACCACGAGGGCTTCGGCGGCTGCACCAACATCGGCGAGTGCGCCGCGGCCTGCCCCAAGGAGATCCCGCTCGACGTGATCAGCCAGCTCAACCGCGACCTGCGGAGCGCGATCAAGCAGGGTTACTGATCCGCCGAGACGTCAATCCGTAGGGTCCGAGACGTCAAACGAGACAGAAGGCCGCCGGGCATCCGGCGGCCTTCCGTCTCGTTTGACGTCTCGGACCTTACGGATTGAGGTCTCGGCGCGCACGCAGGGCCTTGAGGCCGATCGCGCCGAGCACCGCGCCGATGATCAGGTCGACGACGATCAGGATCGTGTGCGCGACCCAGTAGCCGGTCGGGTGGTCCTCGCCCCGTGAGTGCGCGGCCGACAGGTTCTTCGCGAACGTGATCCAGATGAAGAAGTTCCAGATCGCCACACCGATGAGCAGCCACGCATGCTTCTTCGAGAACTTCATTTGCGTCCCACCTTCTTGAGCAGTCCCAGAGCAGCCACCATCGTCGCAGCGCCCGCCAGGAACGAGCCCGCGGGGACGGTACGACGCCCCTCCGACGAGGCCTGCGCCACACCGGGACCGGCGAGGGACAGCGCCGGCGTCTGCGGACCCTGCACGGGCGGTGCGACGTCCGCCGCTGCCCGGGCCGCGCGCGCAGCGGACGACGTGTGGGCCCAGGCCGCCGCGTAGAGCACGACCTTCGCGAAGTAGTTGATCCAGACCAGCAGGATCAGCGCCGCGCCGAACGCCGTGAACGCCGGGTTGCCCTGCACGAGCTGCAGCAGGACGACGGAGATCGCCTTGAGCACCTCGAACGCGGCCCCGCCGAGGACCGCCGCGCCCCACAGCGACCGGTCCGGCACCGGGGGCCGGCCGACCAGGCGGAACAGCAGGAAGAACAGCACCGTGTCGATCGCCCAGCTGATCAGCCGGGTGAGCGCGTCGAGGATCCAGGCCGTCCCTCCGCCGAGGCCGAGGTAGTCGACCACGTCGGCGGAGAAGCCGGTGATCGCGCTCGCGACGATCACACTGAGGAACAGCGTCGTCCCGATCGCGACCAGCCCGACCAGGTCGCGCAGGTTCGCCGACAGGAACCCCGGCCGGTCCTGCGGGGGGATCCCGAACACCACCTGGAGCGACCGTCGCGTCGCCCGCAGCCAGCCGAGGCCGGCGTACAGCACGCCGATCAGGCCGAGGATGCCGGCGAGGCCGGTGAAGCGCTGGACGTCCTCGACGGAGATCTGTCCCTCTCCCGGCCCGACGAGGCCGGGCATGATCTGGTTGATCGCGTTGGCGAGGGTCTCCTCGGCGTCGGCGTAGATGCGCGCAAGCCAGCTCACCGCGAAGACCGCGAGCGCGAGGATCGGGAACACCGACAGGAATCCGAAGTAGGTCACCGCACCGGCCTGCTGGCCGGCTTCGACCGCACCGTAGTGCTCCTGCGTCCGCACGGCATGGTCGACCACCGGCCAGCGCGCGCGCAGGTCGTCGAGGCGCTGCTTGGGGCCGGTCATGCCGGGTCCGTACCCGGTCGCTAGCGCCGTGCTGCCGAGCGCAGGGCGAAGTCGCGCGTCGGGCGCCACCCGTCCTGCTCGTCGTGGACGTAGAGGTGGAAGTCGTCGACCTCGAAGCGGCAGTCGAACTCCGCCAGCTCCTCGAACGCCCGGTCCAGGGCCGCCTCGGGCAGGTCGTGGGCGACGGTCACGTGCGGGTGGTACGGGAAGGAGAGGTCGACCTCGAGCGGCCCGCGTCGTACGGCGGACGCCAGCTGCTCGCACGACGAGATGCCCTCCACCACCGCGACGAAGACCACCGGCGAGACCGGCCGGAAGGAGCCGGTGCCCCGCAGGTGCACCTGGAACGCGTCGACGGTCGCCGCGACCGACCCGAGGTGGGCCTCGATGTCATCGAGGGCCGCGCTGTCGATCTCCGTCGGCGGCACCAGGGTGATGTGGGTCGGGATCATCGACGCGGTCGCGTCGCCGAGCCGGGCGCGGTAGTCCTGGAGCTGGGTTGCCCACGGCTCCGGGATCGCAACGGCCACACCGATCGTCCGCACGCTGGTCGACATTACCGGGCAGGCTACTGCGTCGGCTTCTGGGTGTCCCGGGCCGGCGGCACGAAGCCGACGCGCTCGTAGACGTCGGCCAGCGTGCGCGTGGCGACCTCGCGCGCCTGCTCCGCACCCTTCTCCAGGACCGACATCAGGTGGGTCTGGTCGTCGAGCAGCTCGAACGTCGTCGTGCGGAACGGCGTCACGAAGTCGACGACGACCTCGGCCAGGTCCTTCTTGAGGTCACCGTAGCCGCGGCCGACGTACTCCCCCTCGAGCTTCTCGACGGTGCTTCCGGTGAGCGCGGAGTAGATGCGCAGCAGGTTGGAGATGCCGGGCTTGGACTCCTCGTCGAACCGGATCTCCGAGCCGGAGTCGGTGACGGCGCTGCGGATCTTCTTGGCGCTCACCTTGGGGTCGTCGAGCATCTCGATGATGCCGCCGGGGCTGGACGCGGACTTCGACATCTTGCTGGTCGGGTCCTGCAGGTCGTAGATCTTCGCCGTCTCCTTGAGGATGTAGGGCTCCGGGAGGCGGAAGGTCTTCTTGTAGCGGCTGTTGAACCGCTGCGCGAGGTCGCGGGTGAGCTCGAGGTGCTGGCGCTGGTCCTCGCCGACGGGGACGTAGGCCGGCCGGTAGAGCAGGATGTCGGCGGCCATCAGCATCGGGTAGGCGAACAGGCCGACGCTCGAGGCGCCCTCGCCGCCCTTGGCCGACTTGTCCTTGAACTGCGTCATGCGACGGGCCTCGCCGAAGCCGGTCAGGCACTCCATGACCCAGGCGAGCTGCGCGTGCTCGGGCAGGTGGGACTGGACGAAGATCGCGCTCCGCTCGGGGTCGACGCCCGCCGCCAGCAGCTGGGCGGCCGCGACGAGCGTGCGTCGGCGCAGCACCTTCGGGTCCTGCTCGACGGTGATCGCGTGCTGGTCGGCGATGAAGAAGAACGGCTCGTAGTCGGCCTGGAGGGCGTCCCACTGCCGCACCGCACCGAGGTAGTTGCCGAGGTGGTAGCTGTCGGCGGTCGGCTGGATGCCGGAGAGCACCCGCGGCCGGACCTCAGGAGTGGTGTCGGGCATGGCGTCATTGTCGCCGATGCACCCGGGCCGGTCCCAACCGGGTTTCCGGTTTGCCCGCTCCCCGGCCGATTGGCAGGGTGGCCGCGTGACGTTCCCCGGAGAGATCCCGACGTTGACCGACGGTCCCGTCGTGCTGCGCGCGCACCGGCCCAGCGACGCCGAGCGGTGCGTGGAGCAGTCGGTGGACCCCGAGTCGGTGCGATGGACGACCGTGCCGACGCCGTACACGCTCGAGCACGCACATCAGTTCATCGGGTCCCGGGCCATGGCCTGGCTCGACGACACCGAGTGGGGCTTCGCCGTCGAGGTGGAGGGCCGGTTCGGCGGGTCCGTGTCGCTGCGCAACGAGGGTCGGGGGCGCGCCGAGATCGCCTACGGGTCGCACCCGGACGTGCGTGGCACCGGCGCCATGGAGCGAGCACTGCGGCTGCTGCTCGGGTGGGGCCTGACCGCCCGCGACCTCCGCACGGTCATCTGGTGGGCGAACGAGGGCAACTGGGCCTCGCGCAAGCTCGCCTGGAGGCTCGGGTTCTCCTACGACGGCTGCGTCCGCGGCTGGCTCGACCACCGCGGCGAGCTCACGAACGCGTGGGTGGGCACGCTGCTCGCCGGCGAGGCGATCCAGCCACGGGAGGGCTGGGAGACGGCCTCAGCGCGCTGAGGAGACCCCCGCGGCCGTACGTCGGTGCAGCAACGCGCTCCAACCCAGCATCGCGATCCCGAAGACCGCCAGCGTGGCGCCCACGAGCGCCGTCGAGCGGTAGCCGTAGCCCCACGCGATCGCGAGGCCGCCGAGGTAGGCGCCGAGCGCGTTCGCGATGTTGAGTGCGGCGTGGTTCATCGCCGCGCCGAGCGTGACCGCGTCGCCGGACACGTCCATCAGCCGGATCTGCAGGTTGACCGCGATCACCGATCCCGCCGCGGTGACGAGGAAGATCGCCGGGAGCAGCAGCCAGCCGTGCGGCGCGACCAGCCAGGTGAGCAGCATGATGAACATGGAGGCGACGCTGCCGACCAACAGGCTGCGGAAGACCGACCACTGGGCGAGCTCGCCGGCGAGCATGGTGCCGACGACCATGCCGAGACCGAGCGCGAGCACGAAGACCGGCACCGTGTCGGCGGAGAGGCCGGCGACGTCGGGGACGATCTTGCCGATGTAGGAGTAGATCGCGAAGAGGCCGCCGAACCCGGCGGCGCCGGCCACCATCGTCAGCCAGACCTGTGCGTTGCCGAAGAAGTCACGCGCCTCGGAGCGTCCGGTCGCCTCCGGGTTGCCCGGCATGTGCGGCACCGACACCGCGACCAGCACGACCGTCGCCGCCGCGAGCAGCGCGGCGGCGAGGTAGGTCGAGCGCCAGCCGGCGTGCTGACCGAGCCAGGTGGCGGCCGGCACACCCAGGACGTTCGCGACCGAGAGACCGAGCATGACGCTCGCGACCGCCCGGCCGCGGCGCTCAGGGGCGACCAGGCCGGCGGCCACCAGCGAGGCCACGCCGAAGTAGGCGCCGTGCGGAAGCCCGTCGAGGAAGCGGGCGACCATCAGCACGTGGTAGCTCGGCGCCAGGGCAGAGAGCACGTTGAACGCGGCGTAGGCGCCCATGAACGCGAGCAGCAGCCCCTTGCGCGGCAGGTGCGCCACGAAGAAGGACAGGATCGGGACGCCGACCACCACACCCAGCGCGTACGCCGAGATGATGTGCCCGGCTGTCGGGACCGAGACGTCGAGGCCGTCGGCGATCTGCGGCAGGACCCCCATCGTGACGAACTCGGTGGTGCCGATGGCGAAGCCGCCCATCGCGAGCGCAAGGATGGGCAGCACGGCGTGCTTGGCGCTCCGCTCGGGCGGGGCGGTGAGCTCGGTGGTGACTGACATCCGTCGCTTTCGATCGATCCAAGGGGACGCTTGGCGGCAACCCACGCCGCGCCCGTGCTATTCCCACCGGGCGGATCGTGTCCCGGACGGCGCGGATCGTATGCTGCCTCGGCCGACGTGAAGGGGGCTCTGTGCTCAGGATCCAGCGATCCGCGGGACCGATGGTGGCCTGGGTGACGTTCGCCCTCCTCGCGCTGGCGGCGCTGGACGCGTTGTTCACGCGACTGGTCCTGAGCGCGTCGAAGCCCTGGTCGGCGATCGCGCTGGCGCTGCTCGGCGTGGGCGCGTGGCTGGCGCTGTCGGGGCCGATCGCGCGACGGGTCGGCAGCCTCCGGCCCGGATCGCGGCGCCTCCTGCTGGTCGGCGGCGCCCTGGCCTACCTCGCACTCCAGCTCACCCTGACGCTGACGACCGCGCGACTGCCCGGCTTCGACGCGATGGTCCTCTTCTCCGCTGCGCAGAACGAGGTGCTCGGCGTCGACGGGGGCGCCTTCTACGTCCGCTACTTCACGCTCTATCCCTTCAACGAGCTGCTCGAGACGATCTACTACGTCCTGTTCTCGACCGTGCACGCGTTCGGCGGCGGGCCGCGCCAGTTCACCTACGCGGCGTGCCTCATGAACGGGCTGTTCCTCACGACGTCCGCCCTGTTGACCCTGAAGGTCGCTCGGCGCCTGCTGGGCGGGGTGGCCGCGGTCTTCTGCACCGGCCTCGTGGCGGTCTTCCTGCTGCTCTCGCCCTGGCTGCACGTCGTCTACTCCGACACCGTCGGCATGATGTTCCCGATCGCGATGCTGGCCGTCGCGAGCGCCGTCTCGCCCGAGGCCAGCGGCTGGCGGCGTCTCCTCCCGTGGCTCGCGATCGGTGTGCTCGGCGGCATCGGCATGTCCATCAAGCCGACGGTCGTGTTCGCGCTCGTCGGCATCGTCGGCGGCCCTCTCCTGTTGCGGCCACGAAGCTTCCGCTCCCACGGTCCCGCCGTCGCGGCCGCCGCGCTCGCCTTCCTCGTGATCCGAGCGCTCGTGCCTGTCGGCATCCACGCGGCCGACATCAGCCCCATCCAGCAGTCCGATCCCGGCGGTGCCTTCCCCATCACGAGCCAGCTCGCGATGGGGACCGAGGGGTCCGGCGGGTACAACCCCCAGGACGTCGGCGAGATCCTCCGCACCCCCGACGACGAGCGCTCCGCACTCGGCCTGCGGCTCTACAAGGAGCGCGTGAAGGCGCTCGGTGCGTCCGGCTACGCCCGCCTCCTCAACGACAAGCTCACCGCCACCCTCGACCAGGGCACGTTCGGCCAGTGGGGCGAGGGCGGCCTCGTCAAGGTCGCGCCGCTGCGCGACGACGGCGTCAGCCGCTTCGTGCAGTCCTTCTACGACGCCTACGGCAGCAGGCACGGCATCGCCGTGGGCATGTGGGACGGGGTCTGGCTCGTCGGGCTGGCCCTGCTCTGCGTGCCACTGGTCCTGCGCCGTGGCTGGGCAAGGCGCTTCGACGCCCTCTTCCCGATCGCGTTGTCGCTCGTGCTGTTGCTGGCCTTCCACACCGTCTTCCAGACGCGCGCTCGCTACCTCTACCTCTACGCGCCCTTCCTCCTGGTGCTGATGAGCGGCGGCGCGCTCCAGGTGCGAGGCGCGGTGACGGGGGCCGTCCGCCGCTCGCGCGCCGAGCGCACGAGCTGACGGACGGCCGGCGCCCTGCCTCAGCCGGCCAGGTGACCCCACGTCGCGGCCAGGTCGGTCCACGGACCGCTCGCAGCGACCTCCCCGTCGACGAGTACGACGACCCGGTCGGCCTGAGCGAGTGCAGCCCGCTTCGACGTCGCGCCGATGACGGTCGCGCTCCGCTCGCGCAACGCCCGCCACAGCTCGATCTCGGTGGTGGCGTCGAGCGCGCTCGACACGTCGTCCGCCAGGAGCAGCTCGGCGTCGGTCGCCAGGGCCCGGGCGAGCGCCAGGCGCTGGACCTGTCCGCCTGAGAGTCGGACGCCACGGTGGCCGACGAGCGCGTCCTTGCCGCCGGCGTCGTCGACGTCCGGCCCGAGACGTGCGTCGGCGACCGGTCCTTCGAAGGCCCGCTGGTGGCCGAGCCGGACGTTGTCGGAGAACGTGCCCGACAGCACCCGCGGCACCTGCGCGACGTGAGCGACCTGGCCGGGCCTCAGGAAGATCTGAGCGTCCTCGACGACACGGCCGTTCCACCGGATCGTGCCGCCGTGGTCGATGAGGCCGGCCAGCGCGGAGAGCAGGCTGGACTTGCCCGACCCGACCTGGCCGACGAGCAGCACCAGCTCGCCGGCCTCGACCGCGAGATCCACCCCTGACGCGCCGATCGTGCCGTCGTCGTGGAGAGCCGAGAAGCCCGTGAGCTCGAGGCGGCGCAACGGCACTCGCTCCACCGCCGGCGGCTCGGGAGCCGCACCGGTCACGAGGTCGACCCCCGGCGGCAGATCCATCAGGTCGACGCCGCCGGCGAACCGGCTCGTCTCCTTCTGCCAGGCGCGCGTCCCGGGCGCCTCGGTGACGACCATGCCGGCAACGCGGCCGAACCAGTCGAAACCGGAGACCGCGTTGGCGACCAGGAGGGCCGTCGCGAGGGACCAGCCGCCCCAGACATAGGCCGCCCAGGCCGTGACGATGCCGCACTGGACCATGACGATCGGCACGCCGTCGAGGACCGCCTGCACGCGGTGCTCCTTGACGGCCGCCGCCACCCTGCCGGAGTCGACGCTGCGCAGATGGGCGTGGACCTGCCGCGTCGCCGCGGCGAGCTTCACCGTCCGCGCGGACTCGAGCGCCGAGACCAGGGCACGCCCGAACCGGGCGCGAGCGGCTGAGGACGCTGCCGCCGAGCGGCCCGCGATCGGTCGTCCGAAGCTCGAGGCCAGCGCGGAGGCCACCATCACGACCAGGAGGACGGCGCCGGCCAGCCAGGTGCCGCCGACGAGTGCGGTCACGCCGGCGATGATCAGTCCGTTGACGAAGTCGACCCAGCGGTCGGCGTACCTCGCGTAGCGGTCGGCGTCCATCGACCGGGCGACGACCTCACCGGCCGGCGTCCGGACCAGTCGGTGCTGGCCGGTCTGCCCGTAGAGCACCGCCATCCGGGCTCGGAGCATCACCTCGACCCACCACCGCGGGTAGCACCAGAACGCGTACGCCAGCATCAGCGGGGCCGCGATGAGGCTGACCACCAGCGCGACGACCAGCCAGCCCGGCGAGCCGCCCTCCTTGAGCGTCTCCGCGATGCGCCCCCAGAGGAGACCAGTGAAGGCGCCCTGGGCGCCGCTCAGCGAGGCGAGCAGGAACATCAGTGCGCCGACCAGCCCCCACTGCGGCCGCACGAGCAGCGCGTGCGCGATGCCGCGTGCCAGGGACGGACCCGTGCCGACCTCGGGCGTCGGCGGCGGTGGCCCCGAGCGACGCACGCCGCCGACGCCGGTGGCGTGGTCGAGGGTCGCATGGACCGCCGCGCTGCGCTCGTGCGCCGGCTCGCGCTTGTCGCGACTCGCCTCGAGCAGGTCGCGGAACGGGCCCGCCTCGAGGGCGAGGTCGGCGCGCGCACCCGTCTGGACGACCCTGCCGTGGTCGAGCACGGCCACGAGGGGAGCCCGCTCGATCGTCGAGAGACGGTGCGCGATCAGCACGCCGGTCCTGCCCGCGAGCAGCCGGTCGGAGGCGGCGACCACGCGGCGCTCCGTGAGCGGGTCCATCCGCGCCGTGGCCTCGTCGAGGATGACGACCCGGACGTCGCGGACCAGCAGCCGTGCGAACGCGACGAGCTGCTCCTCCCCCGCCGACAGCGACGTCCCACCCGGCCCGAGCAGCGTGTCGAGGCCGTCGGGCAGGCCCGCGACCCAGCCGTCCAGGCCGAGCTTGGCCACCGCGTTCCGAATGGTCGCGCGGGGCAGGTCGTCGTTGAAGAGCGCGATGTTCTCGGCGAGCGTGCCCGCGAGGATCTCGGTCCGCTGCGTGACGACGCCGACCGCGGCGCGCAGCTGCTGCAGGTCGAGGTCGCGGACGTCGACCCCTGCCACGAAGACCGTGCCGCGGGGCGGCTCGACCGCGCGTGAGACCAACGACGCCACGGTCGACTTGCCCGACCCCGTCCGGCCGACCAGGGCGATGGTCTGTCCGGCCGGCACGGACAGGTCGATGCCCCGCAGGGCGAACGTGCCCTCCGCGTAGGAGAAGTCGAGGCCACGGATGTCGATGCCGGCGGCCGACTCGGCCGGCACGGGCAGTCCGCCCTCGGGTTCGGGCTCGACCGCGAGCATCTGGCGCAGCCGGATGACCGCGCCGAGCCCGGCCTGGAGATCGGGCAGGTGGTTGGCGAGCATCGCGATCTGGCCGACGAAGGTGGAGGTGACCAGGAAGAGGGTCACCAGCCGCGAGACCGGGAGGTTGCCGTCCATGGCGAGGGCGACGCCGGCCACGGCGACCCCGGCGAGCAGCGCGTGCAGCAGTACGCCGGCGCGGCGGCCCAGCTTGGCCTCGATGGTGACGACCGCCAGGAAGCGGGCGTGCACGGTCGCGGACAGGGCCGCGACGCGAGCGATGACGTGGGACTGGCCGAGGCTGGTGCGCAGGTCGTCGCGACCCGCGATCCCCTCCTCGAGCGCTGCGGCGTGGTCCGTCCAGGCCATCTCCTCGACCACCTTGCGCGTCGCGATCTCGCGGAGGAGGCGTCGGATCGCCAGCCAGGTCACCCCGCCGAGCAGCGGGAAGAGGAAGAACGAGGGCCACCAGGTGACCCCGGCGACCACCCACATCGGGATGGTCCCGAACAACGCCCGGAACAACATCCACAGCTGCCAGCGCATCAGGTTGCCGACCTCGTGGGAGTCGTCGTCGACCCGGTCGAGGATCTCGCCGACGGCCTGCTCGTTGAGGGCGGCGAGGGGCTGCCGCATGGCCGCGCGGAGCACGTCCTCGCGCAGCTTGCCCTCGACACGGTCGCTGACCCCGACCCAGGCGACCTTGCCGCTCGTGTCCACGATCGCGGCACCGATCACGCACAGCGCGAGCAACGCGACGAGGTGTCCGCTCGGGCTCGCCGTCAGGCGGCCCGCGACCACCGTCCCGAGGGTCGCGCTGACCGCCGCGACGGCCGCGGCGGCCAGTGCGGCGACCGTCACCGGCCCGCGCAGACGGCGCCAGTCGACTCGCCGTGAGGGGTCGTCGAGAACCTCCGCCGGGAGGGTCCGGTCGGTCGGGGAAGGAGGTGCGAGAGTGTCGGTCATCAAGGACTGACGCTACGGGTTCGGACCGACACTTCTCTCCTGGTTTTTACTCTCGCACCGGGCCGATCCGGCGCAGCGCCTCCCGACGACTCAGCCCGCTCAGCGGGTGTGTGTCGACGTACGCCCGCACCCAGTCCGGGTCGACCGAGGATGCCTCGCGCAACGCCCACCCGATCGCCTTGCGCACGAAGAACTCGGGGTCGGCGAGGTTGGGCTCGACGACCTCGGCGAGCAGGTCGAGGTCGACGCGGTCGCGGCGACCGAGCTGGCTGATGATGGCCAGCCGTCTCATCCACAGCGACCCGTCCCGCGACCATGCGCGCACCAGCTCCGCGGTCGGCGCGGGGTGCGCGTCGTGGAGCTCGGCCACCCGGTGGGCGACCTCGTCGACCAGGTCCCACCACGCGCCCGTGCGGGCCATGTGCTCGAGCAGGCCGACCACGGCCCAGTCCCCGCGCAGCGGACGCAGCGCCAGCAGGGCGAGGGCGGCGTACCGCTCCTCGCGATGCGTCGCCTCGTCCCACAGCCGCGCAGCCGCGGCGCGCAGCACCTCGGGCCGGCTCTCGCCCGCCGCCCGCACCTCGCCGCGTACCAGACGCCGCACCTCGGGCACGCGGACGCCGAGGAACGGCATCGCCGACTTCATGTACGCCT
>NZ_BAAAPB010000002.1:949747-953213 GCF_039530925.1 Nocardioides panacihumi
GCGAGCGCCTCGTTGAAGGTCGCGCTCGGCCGCATGACGGCCGCCGTCTTCTCGGCGTCGGGGAAGTAGTAGCCCCCGATGTCGACGGGCTGCCCCTGCACGGCGAGGAGCTCGTCGACGATCTTCTGCTCGTCGGCCGCGAGCTTGTCCGCCAGCGGCCTGAAGGCCGCGGCGAGGTCGGCGTCGTCGGTCTGACCCGCCAGCTCCTCGGCCCAGTAGAGCGCCAGGTAGAAGTGCGAGCCGCGGTTGTCGATGGTGCCGAGCTTGCGACCCGGGGAGCGGTCGTTCTCGAGGAACGTCCCGGTCGCCCGGTCGAGGGTCGCGGCGAGCACCTTCGCGGCAGGAGCGTCGGCCTGGTCGGCGTACAGCTCCAGGGACGGCGCGAGGGCGAAGAACTCGCCGAGGCTGTCCCAGCGCAGGTAGTTCTCCTCGACCAGCTGCTGCACGTGCTTCGGCGCCGAGCCGCCCGCGCCGGTCTCGAAGAGGCCGCCACCGGCGATCAGCGGGACGATCGACAGCATCTTCGCCGACGTGCCGACCTCGAGGATCGGGAAGAGGTCGGTGTTGTAGTCGCGCAGCACGTTGCCGGTGACCGAGATGGTGTCCTCGCCGCGCCGCATCCGCTCCAGCGAGTACGCCGTCGCGAGCGTGGGGCTGAGGATCTTGATCTCGAGCCCGTCGATGTCGTGCTCCGGAAGGTAGGACGCGACCTTCTTCATGATCTCGGCGTCGTGCGCGCGGGACTCGTCGAGCCAGAACACGGCCGGCGTCGCGGAGGCGCGGGCGCGGGACACGGCCAGCTTGACCCAGTCGCGGACCGGGACGTCCTTGGTCTGGCAGGCGCGCCAGATGTCACCCGCCTCGACGTCGTGCTCGATGAGGACGTCGCCGTTCGACCCCAGGATCCGGACCGTGCCGGCGGCCGGGATCTCGAAGGTCTTGTCGTGCGAGCCGTACTCCTCGGCCGCCTGCGCCATCAGGCCAACGTTCGGGACCGTGCCGATGGTGGCCGGGTCGAGCGGTCCGTGGGCGATGGTGTCCTCGATGACCGTCTGGTAGACGCCGGCGTAGGACGAGTCCGGGATCACGGCGAGCGTGTCGTCCTCCGAGCCGTCGGCACCCCAGAGCTTGCCGCCGTTGCGGACCAGAGCCGGCATCGAGGCGTCGACGATGACGTCGGAGGGCACGTGCAGGTTGGTGATGCCCTTGTCGGAGTTGACGTAGGAGAGACGCGGACCGTTGGCGAGCGCGGCGTCGAAGGCCGCCTTGATCTCCGCTCCGTTGGGCAGCGCGTCGAGCCCGGCCAGGATCGCGCCGAGGCCGTCGTTGGCCGAGAGACCGGCCGCGGCCAGGTCGGCGCCGTACTTCTCGAAGACCTCGTGGAAGTAGGCCTTCACCACGTGGCCGAAGACGATCGGGTCCGAGACCTTCATCATCGTGGCCTTGAGGTGGACCGAGAAGAGCACGTCCTCGGCCTTGGCCCTGGCGAGCGCGTTGCGCAGGAACGCCTGGAGGTTGGCGACGTCCATCTTGGTCGCGTCGACGATCTCGCCTGCGAGCACCTCGAGGCCGTCCTTGAGCACGGTGGTCTCGCCCGCGGCGGTCTCGAGCACGATCGAGAGGGTGTCGTCGGCGGCGACGGTGACCGACAACTCGTTGGAGCGGAAGTCGTGCTCACCCATCGTCGCGACCGCGGTCTTCGACCCGGCGGCGAACGCCTTGTTGCGGTGCGGGTGCGCCTTCGCGTAGTTCTTCACCGAGAGCGGCGCGCGGCGGTCGGAGTTGCCCTCGCGCAGGACGGGGTTGACGGCCGAGCCCTTGACCTTGTCGAACTTGGCCCGGATCTCCTTCTCCTCGGCGGTCTGCGGGTCGTCCGGGTAGTTCGGCACCGCGTGACCCTGCGCCTGGAGCTCCTTGATCGCGGCCTTGAGCTGCGGGATCGAGGCGGAGATGTTGGGCAGCTTGATGATGTTCGCGGCCGGCGTCTTCGCCAGCTCGCCGAGCTCGGAGAGGGCGTCGTCGGCGAGACCGAACTGCGCCAGGATGCGCGCCGCCACCGAGATGTCGCGGGTCTCCACCTCCACGCCGGCCTTGGCGGCGTACGCCTGCACGATGGGCAGGAAGGAGTACGTCGCGAGCAGCGGCGCCTCGTCGGTGTGGGTGTAGATGATCCTTGCGTTACCAGCCATAAGCGGCGTCACTCCTGAGCCTCGGGGGCAGTTGGCAGTTCGACAGCGATGCGAAGATTGCTTGACGTCAAGATACCTGACGCCTGTCCCACGCTCACCTTCGCACCCGCACGGCTCCCCGCGAAAGGCTCTGCTTGGGACTAGAGTCCCGACCATGAAGACCACGGAGCAGGTTCAGAAGCTCGCTGCCGAGGCCCTCGGCACGTTCATCCTCGTCATGCTCGGCTGCGGGGCGGCCATCGCCACCAAGGCCGACGTCGTCGCCACCGGCTTCGCCTTCGGCATCACGGTCGTCATCGGCATCTACGCCTTCGGCCGGATCTCGGGAGGCCACTTCAACCCTGCCGTCACCGTGGGCGCCGCCATCGGCGGCCGCTTCGCGTGGAAGCAGGTCCCGGCGTACGTGATCACCCAGGTCCTCGCGGCCATCGCCGCCGCCCTCGTCCTGTTCGTCATCGTCCAGGGCATCCCCGGGTTCGACACCTCGCACAACATGGGCCAGAACGGGTACGGCGACTACTCGTCGGTCCACCTCGCCTGGTGGGCGGCGTTCCTCGTCGAGCTCATCATCACCGCGGTCTTCGTGACGATCATCCTCGGCGTGACCGACGAGCGGAACGAGCACCCCGCCCTGGCTCCGCTCGCGATCGGCTTCACCCTCGCCGCGATCCACTTCGTCGCCATCCCGCTGACCGGCACGTCGGTCAACCCGGCCCGTTCGATCGGCCCGGCGCTGTTCGCCGGCGGTGACAACATCGTCCAGCTCTGGCTGTTCATCCTGGCCCCGCTCGCGGGCGGGACCGCGGCGGGCCTGCTCTACCCGCTCCTCTTCGGCTACGCGACCGAGCCGCTGGCCGGTTCCGGGCTGCGCTTCGGCGCACGCGCCGCCGTGCCCGGCGCTGTCCCCGGGTACGGCGCACCCGACGCGCTGCAGCAGCAGTGGAACCAGGAGGACGGCGTCGAGGCCGTCGGTCTTGTCGGCGGCGCTGGGGCAGGCGCCACTGGAGCCGGCAACGCCGGGGTCGGCAGCGCCGGCGAGGACGACGCCGCGAGCACGACCGCCCGGATGCAGACGTCGCCGACCGACCCGGCGGCCCAGCCCCGGATCGTGCAGGACGGCTGGGAGTGGGACTACGCCGCCCAGCAGTGGAAGCCGCTCCAGGAGGCACCGCCGGAGGGCGACCCCCTGGCCTGACGCCGAGTCGGCGCAAAACTGGCACTCCCCTGAGGCCGAGTCGGCGCAACCTTGCACGCGAGCGCGGCCGAGTCGGCGGATC
>NZ_BAAAPB010000002.1:953257-1035497 GCF_039530925.1 Nocardioides panacihumi
CCGACTCGGCGTCAGGGTCGTAGCTCGTCGTACTCGCCCGTCGTGGCGACGATGCGCGAGATGAGGCCGGTCCCGCGCCGGTAGGTCTCGCGGCTGACGCCGCCCGGTGTCAGCGCCGAGGTCACATCGATCTGGACCTGGTCCCCGTCGACCTCGACGACGGTCGCGACATCCTCCACCACGCCCGGGAGGTACGCCGTCCGGTAGCCGTCGCCCGTCCGCGGAGTCGCGGCCATGGCCAGCCCGGCCTGCGCGCCTCCCTGGCCGGCCCGCCAGCCCCCGGCCGCCCCCTCGTGGCCGAACCACCAGACGTTCCCGTGGGTGTCCTGCGCGTAGTAGTCGGTCGTCACCTCGCTCCCCAAGGTCTCGCGCACCGCCGTCGTCGCCACACCGGCCACGTCGACACGGCCGGGCAGCACCGCGACGGTCCGGGTGGCATCGGGCAGCGTCGGGCGCGTGACCTTGTAGGTCAGCGTCGTGCCGGATCTGAGCGGAAGCCACGGGTTGTCCACGGTGGCGGTGAAGTCGGCCGGCGCGGGGCTGGGCGTCGGGATCGTCAGCTCGTCCACGCCCGCGGGGTCGTAGGACCGGGCGAACGTCCCGCAGCCTCCCGAGACCAGGCCCAGGCCGGTCGACACGAGGAGGGCGGCGAGCGTCCGGCGTACGAGCACCACGCAAGCATGCCCTGGGCGGAGCGCGCTCCGTGCGTGGACGCCCTGTTGCGGGGGTCACGGCTCCGCTACGGTGCTGGACGTGAGCAATCCCCTCAAGGTGGCGGTCACCGGTGCCGCCGGTCAGATCGGTTACAGCCTGCTCTTCCGCATCGCGTCCGGCGCGCTCGGCGGTGATCGCGAGGTGGAGCTCCGGCTCCTCGAGATCACCCCGGCGCTCAAGGCCCTCGAGGGCGTCGTCATGGAGCTCGACGACTGCGCCTTCCCGCATCTGGCCGGCATCGAGATCGGCGACGACCCCAAGCAGGTCTTCGACGGCGTGGAGCTCGCGCTCCTCGTCGGAGCCCGACCGCGCAGCGCGGGCATGGAGCGCAAGGACCTGCTGGAGGCCAACGGCGCGATCTTCACCGCCCAGGGCCGCGCGCTCAACGAGTCGGCGGCCGACAACGTGCGGATCCAGGTGACCGGCAACCCCGCCAACACCAACGCGCTCATCACCGCGGCCAACGCCCCTGACATCCCGCGCGACCGCTTCTCGGCCCTGACCCGTCTCGACCACAACCGCGCTCTCGCGCAGCTCGCCCGCAAGACCGGTGTGCCGGCCCACGACATCACCCGGATGACGATCTGGGGCAACCACTCCGCGACGCAGTATCCCGACCTCTTCCAGACGCTCGTCGGCGGTCGCCCCGCGACCGAGCTCGTCGAGCAGGACTGGATCGAGAACGACTTCATCCCGACCGTCGCCAAGCGCGGCTCCGCCATCATCGAGGCGCGTGGGCTGTCGTCGGCGGCCTCCGCGGCGTCGGCGACGATCGACGCCGCACGCAGCTGGCTCTTCGGCACGCCCGCCGACGACTGGCAGTCGATGGCGGTCGTCTCCGACGGCTCCTACGGCGTGCCCGAGGGCCTCGTGTCCTCGTTCCCCGTCACCACCGAAAGCGGGCGCTGGCACATCGTCGAGGGACTCGAGATCGGCGAGTTCTCGCGGTCGAGGATCGACGCCTCGGTCGCCGAGCTGCAGGAGGAGGCGGACGCCGTCCGAGCGCTCGGCCTGGTCTGAGCCCGGCCCCGGCCCTCCGCGTCAGGAGGGCTGGTCAGGGATGGTGCTCGCGAGGATCCAGAGGGCCACGCCCATCACGGCGAGCAGCGAGCAGTCCAGGGCCCGGCCGCGTACGGCGAGCATGCCGGCGTCTCGCGCCGGCAGCACCAGCCGCAGCCCTGCCGCGGCCACCAGCGCGCCGGAGATCACGTGCACTCCCCCGCGCCAGTGGCCCGTGGCCGTGACGGCGAGCCCGACGACGACGGCTGCGAGGACACCGAGGTAGAGCGCG
The DNA here is from genome assembly GCF_039530925.1 of Nocardioides panacihumi. Lineage (NCBI taxonomy): Bacteria > Bacillati > Actinomycetota > Actinomycetes > Propionibacteriales > Nocardioidaceae > Nocardioides > Nocardioides panacihumi. The sequence goes on from NZ_BAAAPB010000002.1 coordinate 955,263, forward strand.
CCGCCGATCGTGGACGGGTAGCGACGCTCGTGGCCGTCGATGCGCGTCGGCTCCTGGACGCCGGCAGCGACGAGCTCGGCCTCGACCTCCTCAGGGGAGGGAACGCCACCCGGCTCCGCCGGGGACTCCTCGCTGTCGTGCACGATCGTCACGCGGGACCCTTCGCCGTCTCCGCCAAGCCCTTCTCGGCGTTGATCACGATGTTGGAGAGCAGCATGGCACGTGTCATGGGCCCGACGCCGCCGGGGTTGGGCGACACCCAGCCCGCGACGTCCCACACGTCGGGTGCGAGGTCGCCGGCGATCTTGCCGTCGACACGGCTCACGCCCACGTCGAGCAGCGCCGCACCCGGCTTCACCATGTCGGCCGTGATGATCCCCGGGACGCCCGCGGCGGCCACGACAATGTCGGCACGGCGGGTGTGCGCGGCGAGGTCGCGGGTGCCGGTGTGGCACAGCGTCACGGTGGAGTTCTCCGAGCGCCTGGTGAGCAGCAGCCCGAGCGGACGCCCGACCGTGACACCGCGTCCGACGACGACGACCTCGGCGCCGTCCAGCTCGACACCGTGGCGGCGGAGCAGCTCGACGATGCCGTACGGCGTGCACGGCAGCGGCGCCTCCTCGCCCAGGACGAGCCAGCCGAGGTTCGTCGGGTGCAGCCCGTCGGCGTCCTTCGCCGGGTCGATCAGGCCGAGGACGCGGTTCTCGTCGATCCCCTTCGGCAGCGGCAGCTGCACGATGTAGCCGGTGCACGCCGGGTCCTCGTTGAGGGTCCGGACCGCGTCCTCGATCTCGTCCTGGGTCGCGGTGGCCGGGAGGTCGATGCGCAGGGACTCGATGCCGACCTCGGCGCAGTCCTTGTGCTTGCCGTTCACGTACCACGTCGAGCCCGGGTCGTCGCCGACCAGGATCGTGCCCAGGCCGGGCCGGACACCCTGCGCGTGGAGCGCCGCCACGCGGGCAGCGAGCTCCCCCTTGATGGCGGCGGCCGTTGCCGTGCCGTCGAGCCTCTGCGCGGTCATGATTTCCTCTCGTTCCCTGGGAGCGACGTTAGCGGGCGGGTTGCGGTCTGCCTGGCGTGCCGAGTCGGCGCAGTACGGTCCTCGCTTCGCTCCGGTCCGTCTCCGCCGACTCGGCGCGGTTCCACTTCGCTTCGCTCAGTGGAAGAAGTGGCGGGTGCCGGTGAAGTACATCGTGACGCCGGCCGCCTTGCATGCCTCGATGGTGAGCTCGTCGCGCACGGAGCCGCCCGGCTGGACGATCGCCCTCACGCCCGCGTCGAGCAGGATCTGCGGGCCGTCCTCGAACGGGAAGAACGCGTCCGAGGCCGCGACCGCGCCCCGCGCCCGCTCCGCGTCGCCCTGTGTCGAGCTGGCCAGGGTGTTCGCACGCTCGACCGCGAGCCGGCAGGAGTCGACCCGGTTGACCTGCCCCATGCCGATGCCGACCGACGCGCCGTCCTTGGCGAGCAGGATGGCGTTCGACTTGGCCGCGCGGCAGGCCTTCCACGCGAAGGCGAGGTCGGCGAGGGTCTGCTCGTCGGCAGCCTCGCCCGTCGCCAGCGTCCAGGTGGTCGGGTCGTCGCCCGGTGCGTCGACGTGGTCGACGGTCTGCATGAGGAGTCCACCGGAGATCGGGCGGGTCTCGACGGGCGAGCCACCGCCCGTCGGAGCGACCAGGATCCGGATGTTCTTCTTCTGCGCCAGGATCTCGACAGCGCCCTCGTCGTACGCCGGGGCGACGATGACCTCGGTGAACACCTCGGCGACCTGGCGGGCCATCTCGACGCTCACCGGACGGTTCGCGGCGATCACGCCGCCGAAGGCGCTGACCGGGTCGCACTCGTGGGCGCGGCGGTGCGCCTCGGCGATGTCGGCGCCGACGGCGATGCCGCAGGGGTTCGCGTGCTTGATGATCGCGACGGCGGGCTCCGCGAAGTCGTTGGCGGCGCGGCGGGCGGCGTCGGTGTCGACGTAGTTGTTGTACGACATCTCCTTGCCGTGCAGCTGCTCGGCCTGCGCCAGACCCGCCGGACCGAAGCCGTTGAGGTAGAGCGCGGCCTTCTGGTGCGGGTTCTCGCCGTAGCGCAGCACGGCGGCCTTGTCGTAGGTGCCGCCGATCCAGGCCGGGAAGCCGGTCCCGTCGCTGGTGTCGGTCAGGACCGACCCCATCCAGGACGCCACGTGGACGTCGTACGTCGCCGTGTGCACGAACGCCTTGGCAGCGAGCGCCTTGCGCTCGTCGTAGGTGAAGCCTCCGGCGCGCGCGGCCTCGAGGGCGCGGCCGTAGTCCGCGCCGTCGGTGATGATCGCGACGCTCGGGTGGTTCTTGGCCGCGGCCCGGACCATCGAGGGCCCGCCGATGTCGATCTTCTCGATGATCTCCTCGGCGGTGCCGCCGCCGGCGACCGTCGCGACGAACGGGTAGAGGTTGACGACCACCATGTCGAACGGCTCGACGCCGAGCTCCTCGAGCTGCGCGACGTGGGAGTCCAGGCGGCGGTCGGCGAGGATGCCGGCATGCACCCGCGGGTGCAGCGTCTTCACGCGCCCGTCGAGGCACTCGGGGAATCCGGTCAGGTCCTCGACCTTGGTGACGGGGAGACCTAGCCCGTCGATGAGGGCGGCCGAGCCGCCGGTCGAGACCAGCTCCACGCCGGCCTCGTGCAGGCCACGGACGAGCTCCTCCAGCCCCGTCTTGTCGTAGACGGACACCAGGGCCCGCCTGATTGCGATCCTGTCCTGCTGACCAGCCATCAGCGACTCACTCCTCATCGGTCGTCGGTCGACGAGGGGCACCCAGGCGGACGATGCCTTCTCACACACTCCCCGGTGGTCGCCCACCCGCGCCAGTCGTGTGCGCCCATCGTAGGGATTCAGGGCCGCCCGAAGCGAACCCGCCGGCCCTCGACCCTCAGGCCCTCGCGGGCGATGCGGCCGATGCTGTCGACGAGCATGTGCCGCTCGGCGACCTTGATCCGCTCGTGCAGCGTCTCCGCGGTGTCGTCGTCCTCGACCGGCACCGCACGCTGGGCGACGATGGCACCGGTGTCGACACCCGCGTCGACCACGAAGAGCGTGCAGCCGGTGACCTTCACGCCGTAGGCCAGCGCGTCGGCGGGGCCCTGCGTGCCGGGGAACGACGGGGACAGCGCGGGGTGGGTGTTGAGCGTGCGACCGCCGAAGCGGGCGAGGAAGACCGGCCCGACCAGCTTCATGAAGCCGGCCAGCACGACGAGGTCGGGCTCGTGCTCGGCCACCGCCTCCGTCAGCACGGCGTCCCACTCGGGGCGGGTCGCGTGGTCCTTGAGGCGGCGTACGAAGGTCGGGACGCCCGCCTTCTCCGCGCGCTCGAGCGCCAGGATCTCGTCGCGGTCGGCGCCGACGGCGACCACCTCGGCGCCGTACGCCGGGTCGCGGCACGCGTCGAGCAGGGCCTGGAGGTTGCTGCCGGAACCGGAGACGAGGACGACGAGCCGCACGGCGTTCGATCCTAGTCGCGTTGGAGCGACCGGCGCTGCCACCAGGTCGTCGCGAGGCCGGCCAGGAGCCCGCCCACCCCGAACGCGAGGACGGCGCGGACGCACGCGTCGAGGGCGTACGGCGCCACGTCGGCCATCCGACCGGGACCGACCGCCCCGCCGGCGAGCCCGGCCAGGATGCCGAACGCGACACCGGCGCAGACGCCGCCCGCCAGGCCGCGGATCGCACCCTCGTCCCAGCGGGTCGTCGGGTGCCGTCGCTGAGCGCGGATCGCGCCGACCGCTCCCGTGAGCGGCGCCAGCAGCACCAGCCACGAGGTCCAGGCGGGAGTGCTGCCCGCATCGGGCAGCGCGGCGAGCAGCGGGAACATCGGCATCGGTCCGAGGACGACGGCCCCGGGGCTGACGAGGGTGCCGACGCCGACGGTGAAGCCGGGGCCGAGGAGGTAGGAGCCGGAGAAGAGCGTGGCGTTGGGCAGGACGGTCGCGGTCAGCAGCGTGTAGAGGGTGCTCGCGCCCGCATCGGTGTGGAGCTGCGACATGACGTTGGCCGCCGTGCTCCAGTCGACCGCGAGGCTGATCAGGAGCACCAGGAGGCTCACCGTCAGCCAGGCGAGCAGGGTGGCCCGCGCGCCGGCCGCGGCCGCGCGGATCGTCGGGGGCAGCCACGCCAGCGCGATGGAGGCACGGCCCGACCCGACGGCGATGCCGGTGCCGCCGACCAGGGCCGACAGCAGGATCGCCCAGAACGTCGCCCGCGGCACGTCGAGCGCCGTCGCCGCGGAGCCGGCCACCGAGGCGGTGACGAGCGTCGTGACGACGTACCCGAGCGTGAAGAGGAGCGTCGCCAGCGGCACCGTCCAGTCGCGCTCACCGTCGGCGATCCGGTCGGCGTCCGGCCCGTGGCCGGAGATCGAGTCGCCGACCCGGTTGCCGACCCTCCACAGCGCCCAGCCGACGACCAGCGTCAGCCCCAGCGGGACGAGGGTGATGGCCGAGCCCTGCACGTGCACACCGGAACCGTGCGCCATCAGCCACGCGACGGCGCCGGCGCGGAGGGCGTCGCGCGGGGCTCCGTGCGCGCCCGCGTCGGTGAGGAACCAGCCGATGACGCCGACCGCGAGGCAGACCACGAGGGTCGCCGCCGCCGCCGCGATGCCGCCGAGCGTCGCCACCACGACCAGCGGTCGCCGGTGGCGCAGATCGGCGCTGACCTGGTCCGAGGTGCGGGCCGGGGGCGGGAGCAGAGAAGTCATCCCGACCATGATCGCCGCCGGAACAGGCCGGGACGGCGCGGCACGCCGGGAGGGGGTGGATCGCGACGATCCGTCCCGGGCTGGAACTCCCGGGTAGCCTGTCGGTTGCTCATGAGGAACAAGACAGACCCCGACGCGTTCGAGACGTTCTACAAGGACGTCCGAGGTCGACTCCTCCTCCAGACCTGGGCGCTGACCGGCGACCTGCCTGCCGCGCAGAAGGCCGTGCGCGACGCCCTCGTCATCGGGTGGCACCACTGGCGCAAGATCAGCCGCCTGGAGGACCCCGAGAGCTTCGTGCGGCCCCAGGCCTGGTCGCGCGCCCTGCGTCGGCACACCGCCCGTCCGTTCCACCGCGAGCGCGGCTTCGACGAGGGCATCCGCGCCACGCTGGCGGCGCTCGCGAAGCTCCCGCTGCTGCAGCGCAAGGTGCTGCTTCTCGCCCACCTCACCACGCTGCCGCTGGACCAGCTCGCCCGCGAGGCGGGGATCACCCAGGCGCGGGCCGAGCGCGAGCTGCAGGCGGCGACCGCCGCGTTCGCGCTGGCGCGCAACGTGCCCACGACGAGCATCCTCGGCCTCTTCGAGCCGATGGCGGCCGAGCTGCGCGACCTGCGCTGGCCGCGTCCGACCATCCTCACGCGCGCCGGCACCGGCCGGCGCCGGTTGCACACGGCGGTCGGCGGCGCGATCGCCCTGGTCGCGTTCCTCGGCTCCGGCGTGCTGGTGACGGACGCGAACGGCGTACGACCCAGGCTCGACGCACTCAGCCTGCACACCCCGCCGTCGGCCGCTCCGGCCAAGGCGTACCCCCTCACGACCGACGACCTGATCAGCGGCGCGCAGGTCGGCGCCGTCCTCGGCGGGTCCTGGACCACCGAGATGACGTCGGACAACACCGACGGCGACGGGCTGGTCCTCCCCTGCCAGCAGCAGCGGTTCGCCGACCGGTCGCCGCGTGCCGCGCTGATGCGCACCCTCGTCTCCGGCGACAAGCTGTCGGTCGGCCAGTCGACGGAGGTCTCGGCGACGCCGGCCACGGCGCACGCGGCGTACGCCGCGTCCCTGAAGTGGTACGCCGCCTGCCGCGAGCCGCGCCTGCAGCTGCTGTCCACCCGGCAGGTCGCCGGTCTCGGGGACGAGGCCACCCTCGTCGAGCTCCGCGACTGGAACACGCCCGGGCGGTCGATCGTGGCGAGCGTCGCCCGCACCGGCGTGCTCACCACGACGATCGTCAGCGAGCAGCCCGCACCCGGCAAGCAGTCGGTCCGCACCAACACGGGTCTGCTCGCCCAGGCGGTCGGGCAGCTGTGCGGACTGCCCGACGGCGGCACCTGCGCGGGCACCCCGAAGCTCCGCGAGATCGACCCGATCCCGACCGGCGACCACCCGGCCATGCTCGACGAGGTCGACCTGCCGCCGGTCAGGACCGTGGCCCAGCCCTGGATGGCGACGGCGCCGAAGTCAGCCACCACCAACCTCGCCGCGACCCGCTGCGACCAGTCGGTCTTCCACCGCAAGGGCGTCACGGGCGACCTCACCCGCTCCTTCGTCATCCCCACCGCCAAGCTGCCACCGCAGTTCGGGCTGACCCAGACGGTCGGCTCCTTCGGCACCGCCAAGGCGGCGACCAAGTTCGTCGACGGCACTCGGGCGGCCCTCGCCGCGTGCCCGAAGAAGGACATCGGCACGAAGGTGAGCGTCGTCGAGAACGTCGCCTCTCCGGCCCGCGACCTCACCAGCTGGCGCCTGAGCGTCGAGATCTCCGACAAGTCGTCGGTCATCTTCCTGATGGCGATCATGCGCGAGGGCGACAACGTCGCACAGGTCGGCTTCGTGCAGTCCGGCGCGGCCACGATCACCGACGCCGAGTTCGCCGCGCTGACCCACCGTGCCGCGGACCGGCTTCGCCAGCTCGGCTGACCCCGACCCGGCGCTACTGCACCCACAGACGATAGAACGGCCCGCTCGTCGAGCGGGCCGTTCGTGTCTCGCGGCGCACAAGCGCGACTCGACGGGTGTCAGATGCTCTGCAGGATCTCCCGCATGAGCGCGGCGGTCTCGGACGGCGTCTTGCCGACCTTCACGCCGACGGCCTCGAGCGCGTCCTTCTTCGCCTGGGCGGTGCCGGCGGAGCCGGACACGATGGCGCCGGCGTGGCCCATCGTCTTGCCCTCGGGAGCGGTGAAGCCCGCGACGTACCCGACGACGGGCTTGGTGATGTTCTCCTTGATGTAGGCGGCCGCACGCTCCTCCGCGTCGCCGCCGATCTCGCCGATCATCACGATCGCCTTGGTCTCCGGGTCGTCCTGGAAGGCCTGCAGCGCGTCGATGTGCGTGGTGCCGACGATCGGGTCGCCACCGATGCCGATGGCCGTGGAGAAGCCGAGGTCACGCAGCTCGTACATCATCTGGTACGTCAGCGTGCCCGACTTCGACACCAGGCCGATCGGGCCCTTGTCCGTGATGGTGTGCGGCGTGATGCCGGCCAGCGACTCGCCCGGCGTGATGATGCCGGGGCAGTTCGGGCCGATCATGCGGGTCGACTTGCCGTCGAGGTAGGACCACACCTCGGCGGTGTCCTGCACCGGGACGCCCTCGGTGATGACCACGAGCAGGCCGATGCCGGCGTCGATGGCCTCGATGCAGGCGTCCTTGGTGAACGCCGGCGGCACGAAGACGACCGAGACGTCGGCACCGGTCTCGGCCATCGCCTCCTTGACCGTGCCGAACACCGGCAGGGTCACGTCGTTGCCCTCGTGGTCGGCGTGGGTCACCGTCGTGCCGGCCTTGCGCGCGTTGACGCCACCGACGATCTGGGCGCCCGAGTCGAGCATCAGCGCGGTGTGCTTGGCACCCATGCCGCCCGTGATGCCCTGGACGATGATCTTGCTGTCCTTGTTGAGGTAGATGCTCATCTGTTTCTTCTCCCCGGCCTCAGGCGTTGGCCAGCTCGGCAGCCTTGTCGGCGCCGCCGTCCATGGTCTCGACAACGGTCACGAGCGGGTGGTTGCGCTCGTTGAGGATCTGGCGGCCGAGCGCGACGTTGTTGCCGTCGAGCCGGACGACGAGCGGCTTGGTCGCCTCGTCGCCGAGGATGTCGAGCGCACCGACGATGCCCTTGGCGACCTCGTCGCAGGCGGTGATGCCGCCGAAGACGTTGACGAACACCGCCTTCACCTGGGTGTCGTGGAGGATGACGTCGAGACCGTTGGCCATGACCTGCGCGTTGGCGCCGCCGCCGATGTCGAGGAAGTTGGCAGGCTTCACCCCGCCGTGCTTCTCACCGGCGTACGCGACGACGTCGAGGGTGCTCATCACGAGGCCCGCGCCGTTGCCGATGATGCCGACCTGGCCGTCGAGCTTGACGTAGTTGAGACCGAGGTCCTTGGCCTTCGCCTCGAGCGGGTCGGCCTCCTCGCGGATCTCGAACTCCTCGTGGTCCGGGTGGCGGACCTCGGAGGCGTTGTCGTCCAACGAGACCTTGCCGTCGAGGGCCTCGAGCTTGTCACCGGCCAGGCGGGCCAGCGGGTTCACCTCGACGAGGGTGGCGTCCTCCTCGACGAAGACCTTGTAGAGCGCCTGGATCAGCTCGACGGCCTGCTCGAAGACCGGCTCGGGGAACTTCGCCTCGGCGGCGATCTCGCGGGCCTTGGCCTCGTCGACGCCCTTGCCCGGGTCGATGCCGATCTGCTTCACGGCGTCGGGGTTGGTCTTCGCGACCTCCTCGATCTCGACACCACCCTCGACCGACGCGATGCAGAGGTACTGGCGGTTCGAGCGGTCCAGCAGGAAGGAGAAGTAGTACTCCTCCTCCGGCGGGGTCGCGGGGGTCACCAGGACCCGGTTGACCGTGAGCCCCTTGATCTCCATGCCGAGGATGTTGCTGGCATGCAGGTAGGCGTCGTCAGCGGTCTTGGCGATCTTGACGCCACCGGCCTTGCCACGGCCGCCGGCCTTGACCTGGGCCTTGATGACGGTCACGCCGCCCATCTGCTCGGCCGCGGCCTTCGCCGCGTCAGCGGTCTCGACGACCACTCCGAGGGTGGTCGCAACACCATGCTTGGCGAAGAGCTGCTTCGCCTGGTACTCCATCAGATCCACTGATCCACCAATGCTTCTAGGGTTCGTTGTCGTCGGAGCCGCGAAGCCGGGTCGCGCCCGGCAGCAGGTGGCTCTGGCGGTGGGATGTCCTCGAGGCACACTAGACGTGACCGCCCCGTAGGACGAGTGCAGGGGGCCTCGAGGTGATGCACGCCATAGTGGATGCGCTCCCATCAACGGCCTGGGCACAAGGTCCCGATTACTGCCGAAGCGGTTCCCGACAGGGACTGCTGTCTCCCAGAATCGGGCACTGGTCCCGATTTCAGCGGTCCTGGGACGTCCGCTAAGGTCGGTGCTCGCCGTCTGAACCCCGAGCAGCGGAGTGTTGAAACGTGAGTGACGCCCGAGTGGACATGGTCGGTCATGACCGACTTCCCTCGGAGCCGGTGACCCCGTACGTCGGCAAGCGCGCCCGCCGCGACGTCCTCGTGGACGAGCAGCCGGCCCAGCCCGTTCAGCCGTACGTCGGTCGCCGCGCCTCCCGCCCCGCTGCTGACGCCGCACCGGTCCCGGCCCCGGTTCCTGCCACGCCGTACGTCGGCCGGCGGATGGCCTCCCCCGTCGCTGCGACGCCGGCCCCCGTCGAGATCGCCGCCCCGCCGGTCGTCGAGCCCGTCGCTGAGCCGGTCGTGGCCCCGGCGGCCCGACCGGAGGTCGCCTTCGTCAAGCCCGTCGCGCCCGTCGCGCTCCTGGAGGTGCCGGCGGCCCGCGCGGCCGACTGGAACCTGTTCGCCACCGAGTCCCCCGAGGACACCGGCCAGCTGCCGTTCGCGCTGACCGAGGCGTTCACCGGCACGCTGCCGCGGATCGACGCCCTGCCCGGCACCGACTTCAGCTTCGACACGACCACCTCGATGCCTGCCGTCAAGGCCGGCAAGCGGGTCCGGGCCGCCTCACGCCGCTCGCACCTGCGGCTCCTCCCGTCGCTGCCCGCCCTCGTCGGCGTCGCCGCCCTGGCTGTCGCAGGCTTCGGTGCGCTCACCGCCGGCAAGACGGACCTGGTCCGTGCCGAGGCCGGGCCGCTGCGCCAGGCGGGCGCCCTGACCGGCACCAGCGCCGTCGCCACCGTCGGCGACCGCGCCGTCGCGGTGAGCCGCGGCGCCGGCCGCACCGACGCCAACTCGGCCGCACGGGCCCACGAGAGCGCTCTCGAGGCCATCAACAAGAAGGCCTCCGGCTGGGCGGTCGTGCTCAAGAAGAACCAGTGGCAGCTGCCGATCACGCCGGGCGCCTACCACCTCACCGCCGGCTTCGGCGACTACGGCCTCTGGGCCCACCTCCACACCGGGCTCGACTTCGCGGCGCCGACCGGCACCCCGATCCACGCGATCTCCAACGGCGTCATCTCCTCGGCTCAGTTCGACGGCGCGTACGGCAACAAGACCGTCGAGACGCTCGAGGACGGCACCGAGCTCTGGTACTGCCACCAGGTCCAGTTCGGCGTGACCCCCGGCCAGAAGGTCCACGCCGGCGACGTCATCGGGTTCGTCGGATCGACCGGTCACGTCACCGGCCCCCACGTCCACATCGAGGTCCGCCCCGGCGGCGGCGACCCGGTGGACCCCTACCCCGCCCTCGTCGCGCACGGCCTCCAGCCCTGACGTTCTGTCGGGCGCTGGCTGTGTTGCCGGCGCTCGACGACCGCGCCGAGACGTCAATCCGTAGGGTCCGAAACGTCAATCGCTCAACGCGAGGCTGGCGAGAGCGGCTCAACCGCGTGAGCGATTGACGTTTCGGACCCTACGGATTGACGTCTCGGCGTCAGAGTTTCTCGACCGGGGCGTAGCGGAGCAGCAGCCGCTTGACGCCCGAGGAGCCGAAGTCGATCGAGGCGACCGCCTTGTCGGCCGCGCCCTCGACCGAGACGACGGTGCCGAGGCCGAACGAGTTGTGGGTGACCCTGTCACCGGGCTCCAGCGACGGCACGTCCCGCGCCGGCTTCGACTTGCTCGCCGCGTCGGCGCGAAGAGCGGCCGAGGAGAAGTTGCGGCGGCCGCGGTCCGTCGGGGTGCCGATGCCGGACGACCAGGAGGTCGACTCCTGCCGCGACCAGCGCGTCTGGTCGGCCACCGTCCGCTTCCAGTCGACGAGGTCGACGGGGAGCTCGTTGAGGAAGCGGCTGGGCGGGTTGTGCATCGGGGCGCCCCACGCGGATCGGACGAGCGCGTGCGAGAGGAAGAGCCGCTCACGGGCGCGGGTGATGCCGACGTACGCCAGGCGGCGCTCCTCCTCGAGCTCCGTCCCGTCCCCCAGTGCGCGCGAGTGCGGGAAGACACCGTCCTCCAGGCCGGTGAGGAAGACGACGGGGAACTCGAGCCCCTTCGCCGTGTGCAGCGTCATCAGGGTGACGACGCCTTCGCCGTCCTCGGGGATCTGGTCGGAGTCCGCCACGAGCGCGACCCGCTCCAGGAAGTCGACGAGACCCGGCGCGACGATGCCCGCATCGACGTCGGCGGGGTCGGCGGACGGGCCCGCGACCGGGTCGTCGGAGAACTCGCGGGCCACCGCGACGAGCTCGGCGAGGTTCTCCACGCGGGTGGCGTCCTGCGGGTCGTCGGAGGCCTCGAGCTCGTCGAGGTAGCCCGAGCGCGCGAGCACCGACTCGAGCACCACGTCGGCCCGCTCGCCGGCGTCGACCATCGACATGAGCTCCTCCATCACCGCGACGAACGCGCGGATGTTGGTGAGCGAGCGGGTCGCCAGGCCGGGGGCGTCGTCGGCGCGACGCAGCGCCTCCCAGAAGGTCAGGCCGTCGCGCTCGGCGAGCGCGTTGACGCAGGCCACGGCGCGGTCGCCGATGCCGCGCTTGGGCGTGTTGACGATGCGGCGCAGTGAGACCTGGTCGGCCGGGTTCGCCAGCGTTCGGAGGTAGGCGAGCGCGTCGCGGACCTCGCGCCGCTCGTAGAAGCGCACCCCACCGACCACCTTGTAGGGCTGGCCGGTCCGGATGAACACCTCCTCGAAGACGCGCGACTGCGCGTTGGTCCGGTAGAAGACCGCGACGTCGGACGCGACCCGGCCGCCGTCGACGAGCTTGTCGATCTCGTCGGAGACGAACCGCGCCTCGTCGTGCTCGTCGTCGGCGACGTAGCCCACGACGCGGTCGCCCTGCCCCGCGTCGCTCCACAGCCGCTTCGGCGGCCGGCCCTTGTTGTGGTCGATCACGGCGTTGGCGGCGGTGAGGATGGTCTGGGTGGAGCGGTAGTTCTGCTCCAGCAGGATCGTCGTCGCGTTGGGGAAGTCCTGCTCGAAGTCGAGGATGTTGCGGATGTTGGCACCGCGGAAGGCGTAGATGGACTGGTCGGCGTCGCCGACGACCATCAGCTCGGCGGGCTCGACCCTCTCCCCGTCCAGCTCCTCGGGGTTGTCGGCGCACAGCTCGTGGACCAGCGCGTACTGCGCGTGGTTGGTGTCCTGGTACTCGTCGACCAGCACGTGGCGGAACCGCCGCCGGTAGGTCTCGCGCACCTCCGGGAACTCCCGCATCAGGTGCACCGTCGTCATGATCAGGTCATCGAAGTCGAAGGCGTTCGCCTCGCGCAGCCGACGCTGATACAGCTTGTACGCCGCCGCGTAGGTCTCCTCGAGGCCGTTGCGTGCGTCCTTCGCCGCGTCGTCGGGGTCGCGCAGCTCGTTCTTCTGGTCCGAGACCCAGTTCAGCAGCTGGGCCGGCTGGTAGCGCTTCGCGTCGAGGTCGAGGTCGTTGCACACCAGCGTCATGAGGCGCTTGGAGTCGGCCGCGTCGTAGATCGTGAAGCTCGACTTGTAACCGATCCGCTCCACCTCCTTGCGGAGGATGCGCACGCAGGCGGAGTGGAACGTGGAGACCCACATGATCCGCGCACGACCGCCGACCAGGTGCTCCACGCGCTCCTTCATCTCCGCGGCGGCCTTGTTGGTGAAGGTGATCGCGAGGATGCTGCCGGGATGAGCCTTGCGCTGGCTGATCAGCCAGGCGATGCGGCGGGTGAGGACCCGCGTCTTGCCGGAGCCTGCACCGGCGACGACGAGCAGCGGCGCGCCCTCGTGGACGACCGCTGCTCGCTGAGGCTCGTTGAGGCCCTCGAGCAGCTCCTCGGGCGAGGGGCCCGTGCGGGCAGGCCGCTCCGGGCGCTGGACGGCGAAGGACTCGAGGCCGGGAATGATGCTCATGCTGGGCTCCAGCCTAGTTGCCGGGACGGACATCGCCGGCCTCGGCGACCGGTCCGGGCGAGGCGTCCGGAGTCGGCTCGGGGAATGACCGCGAGAGATTGAAGGTTCAACAGCCGTGAAGAAGATCGGGTTCCTGTCCTTCGGTCACTGGACGCCGTCGCCGCAGTCGCAGACGCGGTCGGCGGCCGACGTGCTCCACCAGTCGATCGACCTCGCTGTCGCCGCCGAGGAGGTGGGCGCGGACGGCGCGTACTTCCGGGTGCACCACTACGCCCGCCAGCTCGCCAGCCCCTTCCCGCTGCTCGCGGCCGTCGGCGCGCGCACGTCGCGCATCGAGATCGGGACGGGCGTTATCGACATGCGCTACGAGAACCCGATGTACATGGCCGAGGACGCCGGCGCCGCCGACCTCATCGCCGACGGCAGGCTGCAGCTCGGCGTGAGCCGGGGCAGCCCGGAGCAGGTCATCGAGGGCTGGCGCTACTTCGGCTACTCCCCCGCCGAGGGCGAGAGCGACGCCGACATGGGCCGTCGCCACACCGAGGTGCTGCTCGAGGTGCTCAAGGGCGAGGGCTTCGCACGGCCGAACCCGCGGCCGATGTTCGCCAACCCGCCCGGCCTGCTGCGGCTCGAGCCGCACTCCGAGGGGCTGCGCGAGCGGATCTGGTGGGGCGCCGGCTCGGACTCCACCGCCCGCTGGGCCGCGGAGCTCGGGATGAACCTGATGAGCTCCACCCTCAAGGAGGACGAGTCGGGCGAGCCGTTCCACGTCCAGCAGCGCAAGCAGATCGACGTCTTCCGCGATGCGTGGAAGGAGGCCGGCCACGAGCGCGAGCCGCGGGTCTCGGTGAGCCGGTCGATCATGCCGATCGTCACCGACCTCGACGCGATGTACTTCGGCGGCGAGGGCGAGTCCCACGACCAGGTCGGCGTCATCGACGACTTCCGCGCGATCTTCGGACGGACGTACGCCGCCGAGCCCGACAAGCTCGTCGAGCAGCTGCGTGACGACGAGGCCATCGCGGCCGCCGACACGGTGCTGCTCACCGTCCCCAACCAGCTCGGCGTCGACTACAACGCCCAGCTGCTCGAGAACATCGTCAAGCACGTCGCGCCCGGCCTCGGCTGGCGCTGACGGTCCCCCACCCCCCCCAGCAGAAGGAGCCACGCGTGTCCACCATCGCTGTCATCGGAGGCACCGGCTACACCGGCACGAACATCGCCCGCGAAGCCGTCTCGCGCGGCCACGAGGTCATCTCGTGGAGCCGCTCCGTCCCGGCCACGCCGGTCGACGGGGTGCGTTACGAGACGGGCGACGCGGCCGACGCCGTCGCCATCATCCCGGGTGCCGACGTCGTCGTGCTGACGCTGTCGCCGCGCGGCGAGACGGCCGGCCGCCTGATCGAGCTCTACCCGACGTACGCCGCCGCTGCCGCCGAGGCCGGGGCCCGACTGATCATGGTCGGCGGCTTCTCCTCGCTGCGGCCCGCGCCCGGCGAGCCGCGATTCGCCGAGGGCGAGATCCCGGAGCAGTTCCGCGAGGAGGCGCTCGAGGGCGACGCGACCCGGCAGTGGCTCGCCACGTCGGCCCCCGCGGAGCTGGACTGGGTGTTCGTGAGCCCCGCCGGCGCGTACGGGGCCTGGGCACCCGGCGAGAAGACCGGCGTCTATCGCGTCGGCGGCGAGATCGCGCTCTTCGACGACGAGGGCAAGTCAGAGATCTCCGGCCCCGACCTCGCCGACGCGATCGTCAACGAGATCGACCGCGCAGAGCACCACCGGGCGCACATCTCGGTCGCGTACTGAGCGGACGTCATACGAGGTGGTCGCCCAGGCAACCACCCCGTATGACGTCCTGGTCCGTCAGTAGGAGCCGTGGACCGGGTGCCAGAAGATGGCGACGGCGACGTTCAGCACCGTCAGGCCCAGCAGCGTCGCCCACAGTGCCTGGGAGATGCGCTCCTTGCGCATGTTCATCATGACCAGCGCGAGGATCACCAGGCCGACGACGAGCTTGACGGCGACCTTCCAGTGCCAGCTGGCGTCCGGGTCGGTCTGACCCTCGATGACGCCGACCAGCAGCAGGCCGGCGACCACGGCGGTGCCCGCGCCGTCGCGCATCAGCGAGTTGACCCGCTTGACGGGCTCGCGGGCCTGGATGACCAGGCCGCCGAAGAGCGCGGCGAAGCCGAGCAGGTGGAGCAGCAGCAGGACGAGGCGGACGATCTCCATGAGCCGCACCCTAGTGGGGCGGGTTCAGCCGAGCGCGAGCCGGGCGGCGATCGCGAGCATCGTCAGGCCGATGAGCACGTCGAGCACCCGCCAGGCGGCGGGCCGGCCGAGGAGCGGCGCGGCGAGTCGGGCGCCGTAGCCGAGGCCTGAGAACCACAGGACGCTGGCCGTCGCGGCGCCGAGGGCGAACCACCAGCGGCCGTCCGGCCCGTGGGTGTTGGCGATCGAGCCCAGCAGCAGGACCGTGTCGAGGTAGACGTGCGGGTTGAGCCACGTGAGCAGCAACGCCGTGAGGAGGACCCGCCCCGAGGCACGCTCGTCGGCCGCCAGGCCACCGGGGTGCGCAGCGCGGCGCAGAGAGCTGACGCCGTACCAGACCAGGAAGGCGACGCCGACCCAGCGCACCACGTCGAGGACGAAGCCGGCGCGGTCGACGATCACGCCGATCCCCGCGACGCCGGCCACGATGAGGACGACGTCGGACAGCGCGCAGACCAGGACGACGGTGCCCACCCTGTCGCGTCGCAGCCCCTGACGCAGCACGAACGCGTTCTGCGCTCCGATCGCGACGATCAGGGAGAGCCCGGTCAGCAGGCCGGGTACGACGGCACTCACGCCGCCCGACGGTAGACGTCGTGGCGGCGTCGTCGACCTGCGGGTGGCCTCGAGGTCGCTTCCGTGGCACATGAAGCCGGACGTCGTACGAGGTGGTCGCCCGAGCAACCGACGCGTCTGACGTCCGGGGGGAGGATCAGAGCAGCCGGCGGTCGTTCGCCCAGCGCGTCAGCTCGTGGCGCGAGGAGAGCTGCAGCTTGCGCAGCACGCTTGACATGTGGGTCTCGACGGTCTTGATCGAGATGAACAGCTCGCGCGCGACCTCCTTGTAGGAGTAGCCGCGTGCGATCAGCCGCATGACCTCCCGCTCCCGCTCGGTCAGCCGGTCGAGGTCCTCGTCGACGCTGGCCACGTCGATGGCCCCGGCGAACGCGTCCAGCACGAACCCGGCCAGCCGCGGGCTGAAGACCGCGTCCCCCGTCGCCACCCGGTGGATCGCGGCGACGAGCTCGGGCCCGGTGATCGTCTTGGTGACGTAGCCGCGCGCGCCGCCGCGGATCGTCCCGATGACGTCCTCGGCGGCGTCGGAGACCGACAGCGCGAGGAAGAGCGGCCCCGGCGCGCGACGCATGACCTCGACGCCCCCGCCGCCGGGCAGGTGCACGTCGAGCAGCACCACGTCGGGTCGCTGCGACGAGATCGCGGCGACAGCGGTCTCCACGTCCTCCGCCTCCGCGACCACGCTGACGGTGGGGTCCGCGTCGAGCTCGGCACGCACGCCGCGGCGGAACATGGCGTGGTCGTCGACGACCAGCACCTTGACGACGTCAGTCATGGGACTCCTCCAGGGGAAGGGAGAGGTGCACCTCGGTGCCCTCGCCGGGGGTGGAGCGTACGTCGGCCGAGCCGCCGTGTCGCGTCATGCGGTCGACGATCGAGTCGGCGAGTCCGTGCCGGTCCTCCGGGACCGCGCCCGGGTCGAAACCGACACCGCGGTCGCGGACGAACACCTCGACGAGCGGCGGCGTGATCTCGGCGTACACGTCGACCCGGTCGACGCCCGCGTGCTTGGCGGCGTTGACGATCGCCTCCCGTGCCGCCGCCACGACCGGCCGCGCCGCCTCCGAGAAGGGACGGTCACCGACGACCACGACGTCGACCGCGACCCCGTGGCTGTCCTCCACCTCGGCGGCAGCGCCGCGGAGGGCGGCCGCGACGGTGTCGGCGGTCGTCGACTCCCCCGCGTAGAGCCATGCGCGCAGGTCGCGCTCCTGGGCACGTGCCAGGCGCGCGACCGCCGGCCCGTCGGAGGAGTTCTTCTGGATCAGCGCGAGGGTCTGAAGCACCGAGTCGTGCAGGTGAGCGGCGACGTCGGCGCGCTCCTGGGTCCGCACCCGCTCGGCGCGCTCGGCGGACAGGTCGGACCCGAGCCGGTGGATCCACGGGCCGATGACGACGACGAGGCCGACCACGCCGAGCAGGCCTGCGAGCGTGAGGTCGCGCGCCATGCTGAGCGACCCGCCCCGCAGGGCGAAGAAGCCGAAGGAGACGACCACCAGCACGACACCGGCGGCCACGCGGGCGTACGACGCCCAGCCGCCGCTGCCGAAGACGACCCGACGCGGGTCGATCCGTCCGGTCGTGTCCAGCCAGCGCTCGCGCTGCGCCTCGTCCGCCTGCCGCCACAGCAGGGTCACACCGGCGACCCCGAGCGCGATCGGGACGAGCACGAGACCCTGCCCGAAGATGGCCTCGACGACCAGCAGCGCCCCGAAGCCCAGCGCGGCCAGGGCGATGGCCGGCCCGGCGTCGGCCAGGCGCCTGATCCGGCGCGGGCGACGGCCGCCGCGCGTGGCACTCTCGCCACCGGGCGTGGAGGTCTCGAAGGCCGAGTCGGCGGGCAGGACGAGCCACAGGGCGGCGTACAGGAAGACGCCGAGGCCGTGCAGGCAGGCGGCGAGCACGAATCCCGCGCGGACCCACAGCACTGGCCACCCGAGGTGGCGGGCGATGCCGGCGGCAACCCCACCGAGGACCGGGTTCTCGGTGTCTCGGACCGCTTTGCGGATCCGGGGCGACGGCTGAGGAGCGATGCTTGTCATGACAGGGTCAATCGTCACACGCGCGGGACGCGCCGACCATGAGGTTCGACCCCGGCCCGACCCTGACCGACACCCCGGGGCTCGGGCGAGAGATCAGGGCTGTCCCCGATGGTGGTGGAGCCAGCGCACCAGCAGAGTTGGCGCCATGAGCACCACCGACACCCCGCCGCCGACCGACAGCGGCCCGCGCATCTCCGGCGACGAGGCCCGCGATCTCGGCCGCCTGCGCCGCACCACCAAGGCCAGCCCGGAGGGCCGCCACATCGCCGGAGTCGGCGGCGGCCTGGCCCGCCACTTCGACGTCGACCCTGTCATCGTGCGTGTCGCGCTCGTGGTGCTCGTCTTCTTCGGCGGCGCCGGTCTGCTGCTGTACGGCGCCGGCTGGCTGTTCGTCCCCGAGGAGGGGTCGGACCACGCCACGGTGCAGCTCGACGACCGCAACCGGTCCCTCGCGCTCTACGTCGCGGCCGCCCTCGCCGCGCTGGCGCTGCTCGGCGACACCATCGGCCGCTTCGACTTCCCGTGGCCGGTAGCCATCATCGCGCTGATCGTCCTGGTGGTGCTGAGCAAGCGGGACCGGTTCCGGCTCGCCCAGCGTCCGCCTGAGCAGGGGCCGGCCCAGCCTCCGGTCGGTGCCGACGGCACCGTCACGTACGACGCGCCGATCGGCCCGCTCCCGTACGACGCCGCGACCGCTCCGGTCGGGCCACCGCCGGCCACCGTTCCGGCGTACGTCCCCGTGCCCAACCCGCGCCGGCGCGGCCCGATCCTGTTCTGGTTCACCCTGGCGCTGATCGTCCTGGCCGAGGGCACGCTCGCCATCATCGACGCCGCCGGCGCGTCGGTGGCCGACCCGGCCTATCCGGCACTGGCGGTCGGGATCACGGGCGCGATGCTCGTCCTGGGCGCCTTCTGGGGCCGCGCCGGCGGGCTGATCCTCATCGGCCTGATCGCGACGACGGCACTGGCAGGCAGCGTGGCGGCGCAGGAGTACGACGGCAACGACCACCGCATCCATGCCACGCCCCACACCGCTGCCGACGTCCAGGACAGCTACCACCTCGACGCCGGGGAGCTCGTCGTCGACCTGACCGAGGTGAGCGACCCGGCCGCCATGGACGGCCGCACCATCGTCCTGAAGGGTGGCGTGGGCAAGGTGACGCTCGTCGTGCCCGATGACTGGGGCGTCGGCGTGACCGCTCGCGCCGGCGTCGGCAACGTGAAGGTGCTGGACACCGGGGAGAACGGCGGCTTCGGCATCGACTACTCGGCCCACCACACGGGCAGCGCAGGAGCGCCGGACATCGAGGTCAACGCCCACGTGGGCATAGGCGCCGTCGAGGTCCTCGACGAGACCGACTACCAGCCGTGGAGGAACTGATGAGCGAGCAGACCGAGCAGACCCTCGAGCAGAGGATCGAGTCCGGCTGGCACCCGGTCAGCATCGGGCACCTGGTGATGGGACTGGCGTTCCTGGGCTTCGTGGGCGCCTGGGCGCTGGTGCAGACCGACGTCGTCACCGGCGACGACATCCGGTGGCTGCTGCCGATCCCGTGGCTGGTCGCCGGCGCGGTCGGCCTGGGAGCGGTGGCGATCTCCGGCGCCCGTCGCCACGGCGTACGTCGCGATCGCCCCTAGGCGATCGTCGCGAGCATCGCCCGCGCCTCGACCGCGACGGAGGCGTCGTCGGTGAAGATGCCGTCGACGCCGGCGTCGAGGAACGCGCGGGCCTGCTCGACGCCTCCGCGCAACGTCCAGACGAAGACCCGCAGACCGGCCCGGTGCGCCTCGGCGACCAGGCCGGTCTCGGTCGTCTCGCCGTCCAGCACCAGCCGGCGGGCCGGGCCGATCGCGTCGGCGTACGCCGCGACGCCGTGGAGGCTGAACCGCTGCCCGACGTCCACGAGCTGCACCAGCGGCAGCTGTGTCATCGCCGAGACCGCCCGCAGGAACGTGTCGTCGAACGACTGCAGCCAGAGCCGGTGGCCGGGCCGGTCGAGCCCGTGGTCGCGCAGGGTCGCGAGCACGGCGCCGGCCATGGGGAGCCCGACCGAGGCGAAGTACGACGGGTGCTTGACCTCGACGTGCAGGCCGATCCGGCGGCCGGCCCGCGCCGACTCGTCCGCGACGAGGAGGAGCAGCTCGTCGAAGGTCGGGATCCGGTCGCTCGGCATCGGCGCGTTCAGCGTCCGCAGCTCGGCGAGCGTGAAGTCGTCGACGAACCAGCCCTCCATCAGCCGCC
This sequence comes from Nocardioides panacihumi, assembly GCF_039530925.1. Taxonomy (NCBI): domain Bacteria; kingdom Bacillati; phylum Actinomycetota; class Actinomycetes; order Propionibacteriales; family Nocardioidaceae; genus Nocardioides; species Nocardioides panacihumi. The sequence goes on from NZ_BAAAPB010000002.1 coordinate 975,386, forward strand.
CGTCGATCACCTTGCGCGTGCGTCTGCGGGCGAACTCGGGCCGAAAGGGCACGTCGGTCGTCCGGCTCAGCTCCGGGTCGTGGCTCACGACGAGCACACCGTCACGACTCATGACGAGGTCTGCCTCGAGCGCGTCGGCACCGAGCCGGACCGCCAGGCGGTAGGACGCGAGCGTGTTCTCGGGCAGATGGCCGGGGGCGCCGCGGTGTCCGATGACGAGGGGGCTCATGCTCACACGGTCCGCACCCGGGATGACCAGCCGGCCGCCGCGACCTGAACCCCGGGTGACGCTTGGGCGAGCCTTGGGCACGGATCGGCGAGAATGCGCAGCGTGACCCTCCCGTCCCTCCCCGCCCTCTCGTCACTCGCACCGGCCGAGCGCCCCGACCTGCTGGCGCCCTCGGTGGCCGCGGTGCTGGCGGCCTGGCCGCACGCCGACGAGGTCGCCGTGGTGGAGATCGATCCGGCGATCGCCGACACGGCAGCGATGAGCGAGGCCTACGGACTCTCGCTGGAGACCGGCGCCAACTGCATCGTGGTCGCCGGCCGCCGCGACGGCATCGAGCGGATCGCCGCCTGCATGGTGCGCGCCGACACGAGGCTCGACGTGAACAACGCCGTGAAGCGACGGCTCGACGTGCGCAAGGCGTCCTTCCTCGCGATGGACCGGGCGACGGCCGAGTCCGAGATGGAGTACGGCGGCATCACGCCTGTCGGCCTGCCCGCCGAGTGGCGCCTGCTGATCGACGAGCGAGTGGTCGACATCGAGGTCGCGGTCATCGGGTCCGGCGTACGCCGCTCGAAGCTGCTGCTCCCCGGCCGCCTGCTCGCCGAGCTGCCGGGGGCCGAGGTGGTCGCCGGGCTCGCGACCTAGGGGGTGTCCTCGCCCCGCCAGGTGACGCCCTCACGGATGACCCTGGCCGGGGTGCCGGCGACCGCCGTGTGCGCGGGGACCTTCTGGCCACGGACCACCGACCGGAGCCCGACGACGCAGCCGTCGCCGATCTCCGCGTGCCCGGACACCACCGCCTCGCGGCAGAGCCAGACGTGCTCGCCGAGGCGGATGTGGGCGCCGAAGGGGTTGAGCCGCTCCCCCGTCTCCCGGTCCTCGAGGCGGTGCATGTCGTCGGTCGCGATGTAGACGCCGGCCGCCCAGAGCTGGTCCCACTCGGCGAACACCGAGCCGCCGTTGCGCGCGTCCACGACCGCACGCGAGGTGGCCACGACCTTGCCGACGAGGACGATCGAGGAGCCGCCGCCGCAGTAGAGCTCCGCGCACGACATGAAGGTGTCCGGGCCGATGAAGACCGTCGCGTCGTCGCCCCCGACCAGGAGCGAGGCGGCCGAGGTGATGTCGGTGCCCAGGACGATGAGGGCCCCGGAGAACGGGTAGAACACCATCGTCTCGAAGAGCTTCTCAGGGATCGGGAAGCCGGGTCGGGCGTAGAGGGCGTTGCCGTTCAGGTCCCACCACGCCGGCAGCGGGCCACCGCCGACCAGGCGTAGGTCGTGACGGTCGAGGATCTCGGCCGGGACGCCGAGCGAACGCAGCCGGACGCGGTGCTCCTCGGCGAGCGGTGCACCGAGGGACCAGGGCTGCGCGGACATGGGGAGTTTCTACCAGTCCGGGCTGGATACAGATCCGGGCATGACGCCTGATGAGGCACCGAGCTCGGGCCACGGCGACGGCCGCGACGAGACGGCAGCGGAGAGGATGGACCGCCTCTGGGACGACATCCTGCAGGAGCTGCGGGTGATGCAGACCGGCGCGCAGCTCTTCGCCGGCTTCCTGCTGACGCTGCCGTTCCAGAGCTCGTTCAGCGAGCTCGACGACTTCGGCACGGCGCTCTACCTGGGCATGGTCTCGCTCGCGGTCATCACCACCGCGCTCGTGATGACCGCCGTGGCGACCCACCAGCGCCTCACCGGCGAGCACGTGAAGGACCGCGTGGTCGCGGTCGGCCGCGGCGTGGTGCGCGCCGTGGTCGTCATGCTCGCGCTGATCCTCGTCGGCATCTCGGTGTTCGTCTTCGACGTCGTCGTGAACCGGACCGCCGCCCTCGTCGCCGGGGGCGTCGCGGCGGTCGTGCTGGCGACGCTGCTCCTGGTCGTCCCGGAGCTCCTCAGGCGGGTGCGCTAGACACCACGGCAGACCGGCCGTGCCGAAGCGGAGCCGGCCCACGAGTCGGTAGGTTCGGCACATGTTGCTCTCGATGCCCCTGCAGTACGCCGGCAACCCGCGCGAGACCGCCGACCAGGTCGCCGCCCTCGAGAAGGCTGGGCTCGACCAGGTCTGGGTCGCCGAGCCGTACGGCTTCGACGCCGTCAGCCTGATGGGCTACCTCGCCGCCAAGACCGAGACCGTCGAGATCGGCGCGGGCATCCTCAACATCTACAGCCGCACGCCGGGTGCCATGCTGCAGACGGCCGCGGGGCTCGACAACGTCTCCGGGGGCCGCGCGATCCTCGGTCTGGGCGCGAGCGGGCCGCAGGTCATCGAGGGGTTCCACGGCATGCCGTACGACAAGCCGCTCGCGCGCACCCGCGAGCTGATCGAGATCCTCCGGAAGGGCCTGCGCCGCGAGACGCTGTCCTACGACGGCAAGATCTTCACCCTGCCGCTGCCGGCCGACCAGGGGCTCGGACTCGGCAAGCCGCTGAAGCTGCTCAACAAGCCGGAGCGCGCCGACCTGCCGCTCTACGTCGCGGCGCTCGGCGACAACAACGTCGCGATGACCGCCGAGATCGCCGACGGGTGGCTGCCGTTCCTCTTCCTGCCCGAGAAGGCACAGGACGTCTGGGGCTCCGCGCTGGCCCGCGGCGCGGCGAAGCGGAGCGCCGACCTGGGACCCCTGCAGATCAGCGCCGGCGGCATGGTCGCCATCGGGGAGGACGTCAAGGGGCTGCTGGACTTCGCCCGCCCGATGTACGCCCTCTACGTCGGGGGCATGGGCGCCCGCGGGAAGAACTTCTACAACCAGCTCGCCCGCGACTACGGCTTCGAGGCCGAGGCCGAGGAGATCCAGGATCTCTACCTCGGCGGCAACAAGCGCGACGCCGAGACGAAGGTGCCGCTGGAGTGGCTCGACAAGGGCAACCTCGTGGGACCCGCGTCGTACGTCAAGGAGCGGATCCAGGCGTTCAAGGAGGCCGGCGTCACCTCGCTGCAGATCATTCCGGTCGGCGAGAACCCGGCGGCGATCGTCGAGCAGGTCAAGGAATGGATCTCCTGAGCAGGTTCTGTCACAAACCACTCTCCGGCGGTGTCGATAAGGAGATCGGGGAAAACCCCGATGCCTTATCAACGTAAAAAGTGCTGGAGTGGAGACATGCATCTCGCCGTTGCCGGAAAGCTCACCGGACCCGTCACCAAGTGGTTCGTCGCCGCCGCCGTGATCATCATCGGTCTCGGCGCCTGGATCCTGTTCGCGTCCAAGCTGTCAGACGTCCAGAACAACGAGGCCTCGTCGTGGCTCCCGAACACTGCCGAGTCGACGAAGGCGCTCAACAAGCTCGCGCCCTTCCAAAGCCAGAACGACATCCCCACCATCGTCGTCTACCACCGTGACGGCGGCCTGACCGCCGCGGACTTCTCGGCGATCTCCGACCAGGCGACCGAGATCGCCTCCATCGACGGCGTCGTCCCGGGCAAGAACGGCGCGCCCACGGTCGCCTTCCCCACCGACCCGGCGTCCGGTCAGCAACAGGGCCTCGTCTCCTCCGACGGCACCGTCGCCATGTCCGTGGTCACCTTCAACCTCGGCTCGGACGGCTGGAACAAGCTCCCGCCGGTGGCCGACAAGATCCGTGAGATCGCCGCGATCAGCGGCGTCGACGTCCACCTCGCCGGGCCCGGAGGCCAGGCCGCAGACTCGGCCGAGGCGTTCGCCGGCATCGACGGGACGCTGCTCTTCGCCGCGCTCGGCATCGTGATCGTCATCCTGCTGTTCACCTACCGCAGCCCGATCCTGTGGCTGCTGCCCATCATCTCGGCCGTGATGGCACTGGGGATCGCCGAGGCGATCATCTACGTGCTGGCCAAGAATGCGGGCCTCACGGTGAACGCCCAGAGCCAGGCCATCCTCAGCGTGCTCGTCATCGGTGCGGGCACGGACTACGCCCTGCTGCTCGTCGCCCGTTATCGCGAGGAGCTCAGACGGCACAAGGATCGCCACGAAGCGATGGCGTTCGCTCTGCACCGTGCCGCGCCGGCGATCATCGCGAGCGCGTCGACCGTCGCCATCGGCATGCTCGTGCTGCTGGTCGCCGAGATGAACTCGACGGCCGGCCTCGGACCAGTCGCGGCGATCGGCGTCGTCGTCACGCTGATCGTCATGCTGACGCTCCTGCCCGCCCTGCTGGTGATCGTCGGGCGCTGGGTCTTCTGGCCGGCTCGCCCGTCGTACGGCTCGGCGGAGCCGACCTCCACGGGCTTCTGGGCCAAGATCGGCAACCGGATCGCACCCCGGCCCCGCAAGGTCTGGACGATCACCGCGGTCGTCCTCGCCGTGGCGTGCCTCGGCCTGTTCGCGCTGGACACCGGCAACATCCCCACCTCCGACCAGTTCACCAAGACCACCGACTCGACGGTCGGCCAGCAGCTGCTCGAGGACCACGGTCTGACGAACAGCGCGACACCGATCCAGGTGGTCACGAACGACTCCTCCACCGACGCCGTCGTGGCGGCGATCAAGACCGTTCCGGGGATCGGCGACGTCAACTCCGACATCCCGTCGGTCAACGGGGTGAAGTACATCGAGATCACGCAGGGCGTCGAGCCCGCCAGCGACCAGGCAGCGGCCCAGGTCAAGGCGGTCCGCGCGGCCGTGCACCCGGTCCCGAGCGCCAACGCCCTGGTCGGAGGGACGGCCGCGATCTTCCTCGACACCGCCACTGCGTCCCACCGGGACAACGTCGTCATCGTCCCGCTGATCCTGTTGGTCGTGCTGCTCATCCTGCTGCTGTTGCTGCGGGCCGTGCTGTCGCCGGTGATCCTGATCGCCACCGTCGTGCTCTCCTACGGAGCGGCCCTGGGGATCTCGGCGCTGATCTTCAAGTACATCTACGGCTTCGACATGGCGGACTCGTCGTTCCCGCTGTTCGTGTTCGTGTTCCTGGTCGCGCTGGGCATCGACTACAACATCTTCCTGATGACCCGTGTCCGTGAGGAGACTGCGACGAAGGGCACCCGCCGTGGCTCGCTGGTCGCCCTCGCATCGACGGGTGGCGTGATCACCTCTGCGGGCCTGGTGCTGGCGGCGACGTTCGCCGTGCTCGGCACGTTGCCCGTGGTGTTCCTGGCCGAGCTCGCCACGGCCGTCGCGCTGGGCGTCATCATCGACACGATGATCGTCCGATCGGTGCTGGTCACCGCGATCAACCTCGACCTGGGCGGGACGATCTGGTGGCCGAGCCGGCTCGACCGGGCGCCCGTGGTCGCGGAGACCCCGGAGGCCGAGCGCGAGAGCGTGTAGCGACACGTCCGCCGCCACCACCGGCGGACGACCTGCGACGAGGCCGCGCACCCAAGGGCCCGGGATCCACGGATCCCGGGCCCTTGCGTTGCTCCTTGTTAACAATTCGGAAACCACCCCCGAGGGGTACTGGACGTGACCGCTGTCACTCGATATGTTGCCGCGGACAACAAACGGACCCCACCGTGTCTTCAGCCCACCAGCAAGGCGGGCTGACTGAGCCGACACGGCTGGGCCCCACCCGCAAGGAGGCGGTTCGCGTGAAGCGAATGCACAGCTTGGTACTCGTCGGCGCCATTGGCGCCGCTCTTTCGCTGAGCGCCTGTGGCTCCAGCGACAGCGGCGGCAACTCGGCCAGCGGCGGCGGCAGCTCGTCGTCGTCGAAGGCCGGCAAGATCGGCGTCATCCTGCCCGACACGAAGTCGTCGGTCCGCTGGGAGACGGCTGACCGGCCGGCTCTCGAAGCCGCGTTCAAGGCCGCGGGTGTCAGCTATGACATCCAGAACGCCGAGGGCGACGCGGACAAGATGACCCAGATCGCCGACAGCATGATGACGTCGGGCGTCACGGTCCTCGCGATCGTCAACCTCGACTCGGACTCGGGCGCTGCCATCGAGCAGAAGGCGAAGTCGCAGGGCGTCAAGACCATCGACTACGACCGCCTCACGCTGGGCGGCTCGGCCGACTACTACGTCTCGTTCGACAACACCAAGGTCGGCGAGCTGCAGGGCCAGGGCCTGGCCACCTGCCTGGGTAGCAAGCCGGCGAACATCATCTACCTCAACGGTTCGCCGACCGACAACAACGCCACCCTCTTCGCCGCGGGCGCGCACAGCGTCCTCGACAAGATGAGCAACTACAAGGTCGTCGGCGAGCAGGCCGTCCCGGACTGGGACAACGACAAGGCCGTCACGATCTTCGAGCAGCTCTACACCGCCGCAGGCGGCAAGGTCGACGGCGTCCTCGCCGCCAACGACGGTCTGGGTGGCTCGGCCATCTCGATCCTCGAGAAGAACCACGTCGCGGGCAAGGTCCCGGTCACCGGCCAGGACGCCACCGTCGAGGGTCTGCAGAACATCCTCGCCGGCACGCAGTGCATGACGGTCTACAAGTCCGCCAAGGAAGAGGCCGGCGCGCTGGCCGACGCCGCGATCGCACTGAGCAAGGGCGAGAAGGCCCAGACCACGGGCACGACCAAGGACTCCACGGGCAACCGCGACGTCCCGTCGATCCTGCTCACCCCGAAGGCCATCACCAAGGCGAACGTCAACGACGTCATCGCCGACGGTGGCCAGACGAAGGCCGACGTCTGCGCGGGCAAGTACGCCCAGATGTGCACCGCCGCTGGCATCTCCTGATCCAGCAACCAGCTTCATCAGGGACTGACACCCGGGCCGTCGGCGACGGCGGCCCGGGTGGCACCCCGCAGCATTCGTTGTTCCGAACAACTAAACGTTTCACATCACTACCCGAAGAGGTCTCCCATGACGCAGCCGCTGCTCGAGCTCCGCGGTGTCAACAAGAGCTTCGGTGTGGTCCACGTCCTTCATGACGTCGACTTCGCCGTGTATCCCGGTCAGGTCACCGCATTGGTCGGCGACAACGGCGCCGGCAAGTCCACCCTCGTCAAGATCATCGCCGGCATCTACGGCCGCGACTCTGGCGAGTTCCTGTTCGACGGCCAGCCCGTCAACGTGCACAGCCCTCGTGACGTCGCCGCACTCGGTGTCGAGGTCGTCTACCAGGACCTCGCGCTGTGCGACAACCTCGACATCGTCCAGAACATGTTCCTCGGCCGCGAGGAGAAGAAGGGCATCGCGCTGGACGAGGTGGACATGGAGTCCCGCGCCCGCGAGACGCTCGCCTCCCTGTCGGTGCGCACCGTGAAGTCGGTGCGCCAGAGCGTCGCCAGCCTCTCCGGCGGCCAGCGCCAGACCGTCGCCATCGCCAAGGCCGTCCTCTGGAACTCGAAGGTCGTCCTCCTCGACGAGCCGACCGCCGCGCTCGGCGTCGCCCAGACGCGCCAGGTCCTCGACCTCGTCCGCCGGCTCGCCGACCGCGGCCTCGGCGTCGTCTTCATCTCGCACAACATGACCGACGTGTTCGAGGTGGCCGACCGCATCGTGCCGCTCTACCTCGGCCGTGTCGCCGCCGACGTCCCGGCCAAGGACGTGAACCACCAGCAGGTCGTCGAGCTCATCACGGCCGGTCGGTCCGGGAGCCTCGGCATCGCCGAGAGCACCGCGACCGCCTGACCTCGGCCGAGCCGTCACAACAAGAAGGACTTACTCCCATGAGCATCGGATCTGAGCAGGCTCCCTCCGGCGGCTCGCCGCAGGTGGCCGACAGCGACTTCGCAGGGGACAACCGCTCGGCGGCCACCCTCGGCGACGCCTTCCGCGACTACGTCAACCGCGTCCGGGGCGGCGACATGGGCTCCCTGCCCGCCATCCTCGGCCTCCTCGTCCTGTTCGTCATCTTCACTCTCGCGAACGACAAGTTCCTGACCACCAACAACCTCGCGAACCTGATGACGCAGTCCGCGTCGATCTGCGTCCTCGCGATGGGCCTCATCTTCGTCCTGCTGCTCGGCGAGATCGACCTGTCGGCCGGTGTCGCCGGCGGCGTGTCCGCGGGCTGCACCGGCTTGCTGATGGTCGACCACGGCCAGAGCTGGTGGATCGCCGTCATCGTCGGCCTCGCGGTCGGCGCCGTCATCGGCTTCGTCATCGGCCTGCTGGTCGCCTGGCTCGGCATCCCGTCGTTCGTCGTGACGCTCGCCTTCTTCCTCGGCCTGCAAGGCGTCCAACTCAAGCTGATCGGCGACGGCGGCTCCATCCGCATCGACGACAACGTGATCCGCGGGCTGAGCATCCACAACGTGCCGGTCTGGCTCGGTTGGACCGCCGCGATCGTGTTCGTGATCGCCTTCGCCGCCATCAGCCTGATGACGTACCGCACCCAGGTCGCCAAGAACCTGGCGCACCCGCCGTTCGCCCTCGTCGTGATCCGCATCGTCGGCTTCGCCGTCATCATCCTGGGCGTCACGGCGCTGCTGAACTCCAACCACAGCGCCAACCCGGTCTTCCCGATCAAGGGCATCCCGTGGGCCCTCCCGGTCGTCGCGTTCTTCCTGCTCCTGTGGACCTTCGTCCTCAGCAAGACCGGCTACGGCCGCCACCTCTACGCGGTCGGCGGCAACGCCGAGGCCGCACGACGAGCGGGCATCAACGTGCGCGGCCTCCGGGTCTCCGCGTTCATCATCTGCTCCACGATGGCCGGCGTCAGCGGCATCCTCGCGGCGTCCTACGCCGGCAAGGTCTCCCCCGGCTCCGGCGCGGGCAACACCCTGCTGTACGGCGTCGCGGCCGCCGTCATCGGCGGCACCAGCCTCTTCGGCGGCCGTGGCCGTGCCCTGGACGGCGTTCTCGGTGGCGTCGTGATCGCGACGATCCCGAACGGCCTCGGCCTGCTCAACCAGGCGTCCTGGATCAACTTCGTCGTGACCGGAGCCGTCTTGCTGCTGGCCGCGAGCGTCGACGCGATCTCCCGCCGCCGGCGTTCCGCCGCCGGCGTCTGAGGCACCGGAGAAGGCACAGGAAGACGACAGGAAGGCCATCATGCGCGCGCCGCGGCGGGTCGGGACCGGCACCAATCAGGAGGCCGTCCGCCGTCACAACCTCGGGACTGTGCTGCGGCACGTGCACCGGGCGGGTCAGCTCTCACGAGCCGAGCTGACCCGCCGGATGGGCCTCAACCGATCCACCATCGCGGCGCTCGCCAGCGAGCTCGAGACGCTCGGCATCACCGAGCACTCGGGCCCGTCGGAGGAGCGCCAGGGGGCCGGACGGCCCTCGACCGGCGTGCGGCTCGCGGCCTCGGGGCCGTACGTCATCGCGGTCGACCTCACCGTCGACCGCGCCACCGTGGCGCGCGTCGGGCTGGGCGGACGCATCCAGCAGCGAGCGCACGCCGCCACGACTGGGCTCGGCGAGGCGTGGCAGGTGGGTGCGGCCGTCGCCACGCTCATCCGCCGGGTCGTCGCGGACGCCCCACCGTCGGCCCCGCTCGTCGGGATCGGGATCGCGGTGCCCGGCCTCGTACGCCGCGGCGACGGGCTCATCCGGCTCGCGCCCAACCTCGAGTGGCACGACGTGTCGTTCAGCTCGGTCGTGCTCGCCGCCCTCGGCGTCGAGATCCCGATCGTGGTCGCCAACGACGCCGACCTCGGCGCTCTCGCCGAGCACGAGCGGGGTGCCGGCGTCGGGATCGACGACCTCGTCTACATCTCCGGGCAGGTCGGCGTCGGCGCGGGCATCATCGCCGGCGGACACCCGCTCGAGGGCGTCGGGGGGTACGCCGGCGAGGTCGGCCACCTCCGCTTCGACCCGAACGGCCTCCCCTGCCACTGCGGCAGCGTGGGCTGCTGGGAGACGGCGGTCGGCGGCCACGCGATCGCGAGCGCCATCGGCTGGTCGCCCGAGAAGGTCTCCCAGCTGCCCGAGCATCTCGAGTCGCTCACGTCCGCGTCGCGCGAGCTGCGCGGGATCGGCAGCGACATCGGCCGCGGGCTCGCCTCGATCGTCAACGCGTTCAACCCGCAGCTGGTCGTGCTCGGCGGCTACTTCGGGTCGCTCTACCCGCTCGTGCGCGACGAGATCCTGAGCGGGCTCTCCGGCGCCGCTCTGAGCGCCGCGGTCGACTCGGTCACGCTCTCGGTCCCCGCGCTGGGCGACGACGCCGTTCTTCTCGGCGCGGCCGAGGCCGCGCTCGAACCCCTCCTCGTCGACCCGGTCGGGTCCATCGGGGCGGCTCTGCTCGACGTACCTGCGCGGCTCGCCGGCTGACCCGAGACGTCAATCCCCACGGCTCGAGACGTCAATCCGTAGGGGCCGAGACGTCAATCCCTGAGGCTCGAGAAGTCAATCCCTACGGCTCGAGACGCCAATCCGACTCTCGGTCCTCAGCGGATCGACCTCTCGGTTCTCAGCGGATCGACCTCTCGGACCGTGGGGATTGACGTCTCGGACCGTTGGGGATTGACGTCTCGGACCGTGGGGATTGACGTCTCGGACCGTGGGGATCGACGTTTCGGACCGTGGGGATCGACGTTTCGGACCGCGGGGATTGACGTTTCGGACCGTGGGGATTGACGTCTCGGCGTCAGGCGAGTTCCAGCTCCCCCGCGAACACGTCGGTGAACGACTGCTCGGCCGCGCCGATCGCGGCAGCCTCGATGCCGAGCGTGGACAGCCGCAGCTCGGGGCGGTGCTGCGCGGACGACGCCAGACGCGCGTCGAGCGCGGCGCGGGCCGGCGCGAGGACGAGCTCGCCGAGCGGCACGAAGTAGCCGCCGAGCACGATCACGGCCGGATCGAGCACGGAGGTGAGCATCGCCAGGCCGAGGCCGACATCGCGACCGACGGCCTCGAGCGCGGCGGCGACCTGCGCGTCCGTGACTGCGGCAGCCGCGACCGCGGCCGCCGTCGACAGCGGCGTCTCGAGCTCGGGCAGACCGACCTTGGCGAGCACGGCATGGAGGCCGATCGACGCCTCCCAGCAGCCGCGGCGGCCGCAGCCGCACAGGGCGGTCGAGTCGCCGATGGGCATGTGGCCGACCTCGCCCGCGAAGCCCACGGCACCGCGCATCAGCTCGCCGCGGTCCACGATCCCGGCACCGATGCCGACGGTGCCGGTGAGATAGAGCGCGTGCTCGGTGTCGGTGGCGGCGCCGTGGTGCGCCTCGGCGTACGCCGCGCAGTTGGCGTCGTTGAGGATGCGCACCGGGCAGCCGAGCACCCGCTCGACGTGCGCGGCGAGGTCGTCGCCGGACAGGTCCATGTTGGGCGCCCAGTCGATGGTGCGGTTGTCCCCGCGCACCAGCGCCGGCACCGCGACGGTGCCGGAGACGAGCGTCTCGCCGCCGCCGGTGACCTCGTCGCGGGCCCAGGCGGCGAGCGCGAGCAGGGCGTCGACGTCACCCGCCGACGTCACCGGCCGGGTCGCGCTGAGTCGTACGTCGCCGGCCAGGTCGAGCACCGCGACGGCGACGTAGTCGACGTTGAGCTCGAGTCCCAGCCCGAGGAACCGGCGGCCCGAGAGGGCGACGGGGGTGCCGGGGCGGCCGCGGCCGGTGACGACCGGCCCCGCGCGCTCGGTCTCGGTGACGGCGCCCGCCGCGTCGAGACCGGCCACGATCACCCCGACGGTGGCCTTGGCGAGGCCGGTGCGCTTGGCCAGCTCGGCCCGGGTGGCCGGGCCGAGCTGGCGCAGGCTGCGCAGCACGATCGACGTGTTCCGCCGCCGGAGCCCCTCGGTGGAGGCCGGCCGGTCAGCGGTCGTCGTCATGGGCGTGGAGACTAGTCCTGGTCGGGCAGGTCAGCGGACGCCGTACAGGTGCTCGAGCGCGAGCTGGTCGAGCTTCTCGACCGCTGCACCCTGGGCGCCCAGGACCTCCGGGTCGGGCAGCTGCCACTCGAGCAGCTGCTGCCAGCCCTCGCCCTCCCCGAGCGTCGGCCGGGCGAGCTCGGGCAGCTTCGCGACCTCGAGTGCGGCCTTCACCTCCGGGTCGGCGCGGAACGCCTTCACCTTCTCGCGCAGGATGAGGTAGTTGCGGATGTTCGCCTCGGCCGTGGCCCAGACGCCGTCCTCGTCCTCGATGCGCGAGGGCTTGTAGTCGAAGTGGACCGGGCCGTCGTAGCCACCGGCGAGGAGGGTGTCGACCACCCAGAACGCGCCGCGGACGTTGCCGGCGCCGAAGCGCAGGTCCTGGTCGTACTTCGGGCCGTTCTGGCCGTTGAGGTCGATGTGGTAGAGCTTGCCCGACCACAGCGCCTGGGCGTAGCCGGCCGCGGCGTTGAGCCCGGCCATCTCCTCGTGGCCGATCTCCGGGTTCACGCCGACCAGCTCGGGACGCTCCAGCTCGTTGATGAACGCCAGCGCGTGACCGATGGTGGGCAGGAGGATGTCGCCGCGGGGCTCGTTGGGCTTGGGCTCGATGGCGAACCGGATGTCGTAGCCCTGGTCGACCACGTACTGGCCCAGGATGTCGAAGGCCTCCTTCATCCGGTCGAGCGCGACGCGGGTGTCCTGCGACGCGCCGAACTCGGCACCCTCGCGACCGCCCCACGCCACGTAGATCTTGGCGCCGAGCTCGGCGGCCAGGTCGACGTTGCGCATGACCTTGCGCAGCGCGTAGCGACGGATGTCGCGGTTGTTGTTGCTGAAGGCGCCCGCCTTGAAGATCGGCTGCGAGAAGAGGTTGGTGGTCGCGGTGGTGACCACCAGGCCGGTGTCGGCCAGGCCCTTCTTGAAACGCTCGATGATCTTGTCGCGCGTCGCGTCGTCGCTGCCGAACGGGATGACGTCGTCGTCGTGGAAGTTCACGCCGTACGCGCCGATCTCGGCCAGCTTCTCCAGCGCGTGGACGGTGTCCATCGGCGGGCGGGTCGCGGTGCCGAACGGGTCGACACCCTGCCAGCCGACGGTCCACAGACCGAAGGAGAACTTGTCCTCGGGCTTGGGGGCGGGGATCTCGATGCTCATCGTTGGGTGCCTCTCTCGTGGTGGGTCGTGCTCAGTTCGTCGGAATGGTCAGGCGTCACGCACGGCCGCATAGGCCTCGCGTACGCCGGGGGTCGGCTCGGCCTCGAGCGTCTCGGCGCCCGTCAGCGGCCACTGCGGCAGTGCCCCGGAGAGCGCCCACGCCGCCTGGCGGGCGGCCCCGCGGGCGACGTACTCGCCCGACGGCGGGAGCACGACCGGTCGGCCGAGGATGGCCGGAGCCAGGGCGCGTACGGCGGCCGACCTGGTCGCACCGCCGACCATGAGGATGCGTCGCGGCTCCTGTCCGGTCGAGCCGACCACGAGGTCGACCGCGTCCGCGAGCGAGCAGAGCAGCGCCTCGAAGGCGGCCCGGGCCAGGTCCTCACGCGTCGTGCGCGGGGTGAGGCCGGTCCAGGTGCCGGTGGCGTCCGGGCGGTTCGGGGTCCGCTCGCCGCCGTAGTAGGGAAGGAAGGTGACGCCGTTGGCGCCGGCGGGTGCGGCCAGGGCGAGCCGAGCGAGCTCGTCGTGGTCGACGCCGAGCCACCTCCCTTGGAGATCGAGGATCTGGGCGGCGTTGATGGTGGTCGCCATCGGCAGGTAGCCGCCGGCGGCGTCCGCGAAGCCGGTGACCGCACCGCTGCCGTCGGCGACGGGCACGGCGCTGACCGTCGAGGCGACGCCGGAGGTGCCGATCGAGACGAGCACGTCGCCGGGCTCGAGGCCCATGCCCAGGGCGGCGGCGGCGTTGTCGCCCGTGCCGCCGGCGATCGGCACGCCCGCGGAGGTCTCGCCGCCGAAGGCGCCCGGCTCGACGAGGCGCGGGAGCGCGACCTCGTGACCGATGGCGGCGGCCGCCAGGTCGGGGCGCCACTCCCCCTTCGACGTGGCGAAGTAGCCGGTGCCCGACGCGTCGCCGCGGTCGGTGAAGGCGGCCGTCCCCGGCGCGGCGACGTGGCGCAAGACGTAGTCGTGCGGCAGGAGCACCTCGGAGACGCGCGCGGCGTGCTCGGGCTCGTGGTCGCGGACCCAGCGCAGCTTGCTCGCGGTGAACGACGCGACCATGACGCTGCCGATGACGTCGGCGCAGGCCTGCGGTCCGCCGAGCTCCTCGATCAGGTCGCGGGCCTCCTGCGCGGAGCGGGTGTCGTTCCACAGCAGGGCGTCGCGCACCGGCTCGCCGGCCGTGTCGAGGGCGACCATGCCGTGCTGCTGACCGCCCACGGAGACCGCCTCGGCACGCGCGAGGAGCGGCCCGGCGGCCTCGTCGAAGGCGGCCAGCCACGCGCGCGGGTCGACCTCGGTGCCGGCCGGATGGGGAGCGGTCCGCTGCTCGACGACGGTGCCGTCCGCGGCGTCGACGAGCAGGGCCTTGGTGGACTGCGTGGAGGAGTCCACGCCCAGGACGTACGTCACATCGACTATTAAGTACGAGTCTCGAACGAAAGTCAACCGGTCCAGGCCCCACATGGCGACAACGCGCATGCCGCGCGCCATGATGGAGACCGCAGAAGAGTCCGACGTACCCGAGCGCGAGAGGACACGTCATGACCGAGGAACGTGAGACGTACGGCGACTACAGCGTCGACGACGAGGACCAGCCCGGCGCCGAGGACGACGGTGTGCCTGGGGACGTCGAGGACGAGCTCGACCGCGGCTACTCACCTCCGGAGCGCTACTCCACCGACTACGGCAACACGCCGTGGGAGGAGGAGCACCGCGAGTCGATCGACCAGCGGATGCGGCAGGAGGTCCCGGAGCCCGACCCGTACGCCGAGTCGGCGCCCGGAGCCGGCGATGCCACCGAGGACGACGAGTACCTCGACGACGGCGAGGTCGGCGACCGACGCGCCGGCCGCCTGGTCGACCCCGACCAGGGCTTCGGCGAGGACATCGAGAAGGACCTGGTCGGCGAGGACGTCGGCATCGACGGAGGCGCGGCGTCGGCCGAGGAGGCCGCGATGCACGTCGTGCCGGACGACGACTGGGACCAGTAAGTAGGTCCCGACCGCGCATATCCGCGGTAGCGCTCGGTTACCGAGGCGCTACGAAGCCCCGCGTCCTGCCGGGGCGAGAGAGTGGAGGGAACGATGGCGTTTCTTTTGTGGATCCTCGCGGTCATCCTGGTCATCGCGGGCATCGTCAGCCTGGTTCGCGGGTCGATCCTGTGGGGCATCGTGCTGATCATCGTCGGCCTGGCCGTTGGGCCGGGTGGCTACAGCATCTTCAAGTAGCACCCGTTCCCCGTCGAGGGGCTCCGCCTTCGGGCGGGGCCCCTCGTCGCGTCATGGCAGGATCGGGGCGTGTACGTCCCCCGCTTCAACTCCCTCACCGACGAGGTCGAGGTACGCCGCCTGGTGGCCACCGTCGGCGCCGGTGAGCTGATCACCGCCGGCCCGGACGGCTACCCGCTGGCCACCCGACTCCCCCTGGTGTGGGACGGCGACCGCGTGCTGCTGCACATGGCCTGGGCCAACCCGCACTGGCGCTCGGTCGCCGCGTCGACACCGGCGCTCCTGGTCGTGACGGGCCCGGAGGCCTACGTCTCGCCCGGCTACTACACCTCGAAGGCCGAGCACGGCCGCGTGGTGCCGACCTGGAACTACAGCGCGGTCCACCTCACCGGCCGGCTGACGGTGCGGACCGACCACGACTGGCTGCGGGCGCAGGTCGGGCACCTGACCGACACCATGGAGTCCGGGAGACCGCACCCCTGGTCGGTCGACGACGCCCCCGCGGCGTACGTCGACCAGCAGCTGAAGGCGATCGTCGGCCTCGAGCTGGCCGTCGAACGGGTGGAGGGCAAGGTCAAGCTCAGCCAGAACCGCTCCGAGGAGGACCGTGCCGGCGTCGTCGCCGGCCTGCGCGCCACCGGCCTGCGTCGCGACGCGGACGTCGCCGAGGCGATGGAGCGCCTGCCCGGCGACTGACCTCACGCCGCCGAGGTCGTCGAGTACGCCGTCGCGTCGCCCGTTCGGGGGGTCGAGGGCACGCCGTCGATGCTCACCGGCACGTCGCCGGCCACGGTGATGCGGTGCAGCAGCCGCTTGTGGTCGCCGTAGTCCGCGACGCCGTAGTGCTGGGTGGCGCGGTTGTCCCAGATCGCGACGTCGCCGGGCGACCAGTTCCAGCGGACCGTGTTCTCGAGCTTGGTGACGTGGTGCTGCAGCAGCTGGAAGAGCGCGTCCGACTCCCGGCTGCTCAGGCCGACCAGTCGCTTCACGAAGTGGCCGAGCACGAGCACGCGCTCCCCCGTCTCCGGATGCACCCGCACGACGGGATGCTCGGTCTCGAAGAGCTGCGAGCGGAACTCGTCGCGGTAGCCCTGCTCCTTCACGTCGATCCCGCCGATGCGCTGCTCGTCGCGCTCGGCGACGTAGTCGTAGACGTTGCTGTGCACCGCCCAGAGTCGCTCGACCAGGGCCTGCAGAGCAGGGTGCAGGTCGGCGTACGCCGCGGCCGTGTTGGCCCACACCGTCGTTCCGCCGTACGGCGGCAGCGTGACCGCCCGCAGGACGCTGATGGCCGGGATGCGGTCGACGAAGGTCACGTCGGAGTGCCAGCTGTTGGCCTTGCCGTGGTCGGAGTCGATCGGCAGGACCGCGTGCTCGTCACCCCGCACCGTCGGATGCGGCGCCGTCGGCGTGCCGAGCAGGCGCGCGAAGGCGTGCTGCCCGCCGTCGTCGAGGTGTCCTGACCGGAGAAGAAGACGACCTTGTGCTCCAGCAGCGCTCGGCGGATCGCGGAGACGACGTCTGGCGCGAGCTCTCCGCCCAGGCGGACGCCGTCGATCCGGGCGCCGATCCTTTCGCCGGCCTTCGCGACGACGATCCGACCGTCCTGCGTGGTCGCGGGCCGGGTCTCGGTGATGGTCATGGGGATCCTTTCGGGGAGGGAGAGGGCGACGACTGCCCACCCATCAGACCTGAAAGGATCGTTAATGTCTAGTATTTCAGTGGTTTTACAACTACATGGTCGTGCTCAGCGACGTCATACGGGGTGGTCGCTGTCGCAACCACCCCGTATGACGCGCGGGTCACTCCCACTCGATGGTGCCCGGCGGCTTGCTGGTGATGTCGACCGTGACGCGGTTGACCTCGCGCACCTCGTTGGTGATCCGCGTGGACATCCGCTCGAGCACGTCGTACGGAAGGCGGGCCCAGTCGGCGGTCATCGCGTCCTCGGACGTGACCGGCCGCAGCACGACCGGGTGGCCGTACGTCCGTCCGTCGCCCTGCACGCCCACGGACCGTACGTCGGCCAGCAGGACGACCGGGAACTGCCAGATGTCGCGGTCGAGACCGGCCCGCGTGAGCTCCTCGCGGGCGATCGCGTCGGCCTCGCGGAGGATGTCGAGCCGCTCGCGGGTGACCTCGCCGATGATCCGGATGCCGAGGCCGGGACCGGGGAACGGGTGCCGCCAGACGATCTCGGGCGGCAGGCCGAGCTGCTCTCCGACCAGCCGCACCTCGTCCTTGAACAGCGTGCGCAGCGGCTCGACCAGCTCGAACTCGAGGTCCTCGGGGAGGCCACCGACGTTGTGGTGCGACTTGATGTTGGAGGTGCCCGCTCCGCCGCCGGACTCGACCACGTCGGGGTAGAGCGTCCCCTGGACGAGGAACTTCACCGTGGTGCCCGCGGGGGCGGACTTCATGATGTCGGCCTCGGCGGCCTCGAAGGTCCGGATGAACTCGCGGCCGATGATCTTGCGCTTCGTCTCCGGGTCGGTGACGCCGGCGAGCGCGTCGAGGAACTGCTTCTCGGCGTCGACCACGACCAGGCGCGTCCCCGTCGCAGCCACGAAGTCGCGCTCGATCTGCTCGGTCTCGTCCTTGCGCATGAGCCCGTGGTCGACGTACACGCAGGTGAGCCGGTCGCCGATCGCCTTCTGCACGATCGCCGCGGCGACCGCGGAGTCGACGCCGCCCGAGAGGCCGCAGATCGCTCGCCCGTCGGTGCCGATCTGCTCGCGGATGCGGTCGATCTGCTCCTCGGCGATGTTGCCGATCGTCCAGGTCTGACGGCACCCGGCGATGTCCCAGAGGAAGTGCTCCAGGACGCGCTGACCGTGCTCGGAGTGCAGCACCTCGGGGTGCCACTGGACGCCCGCCATCCCGGCGGGGACGTTCTCGAAGGCCGCGACCGGGGTCGACTCGGTGGTCGCCAGGACCTCGAAGCCCTCCGGGGCGGCGGTGACGGAGTCGCCGTGCGACATCCACACGTTGTGCTGGCTCGGGATGCCGCCGAGCAGCGTGCCCGCGTGGCCGACGGTGACCGGCGTGCGACCGTACTCGCGCGCGCCGGTCGCGGCGACGGTGCCGCCGAGGCCCTGCGCCATCAGCTGGAAGCCGTAGCACATGCCGAAGACAGGCGTCCCGGCTCGGAAGATCGCGGCGTCGATGGTCGGCGCACCGGGCTCGTAGACCGAGGACGGCCCGCCGGACAGGATGATCGCCTTCGGCTGCTTCTCCAGCATCTCCTCGACCGGCATCGAGTGCGGCACGATCTCGGAGTAGACGCGCGCCTCACGCACGCGGCGCGCGATCAGCTGCGCATACTGCGCCCCGAAGTCGACGACGAGGACGAGGTCATGCTCTGCCGTTGCTGGGGCGGCGTCAGTCATGGCGGAAGTCTATCGGCGCTGCGCCTTCCCCCCGGATCCGGCACAGCCCGGATCGGCTCAGGCCGATGCCTGCGGGGCCGCGGCCAGGACCTCCTCGACCACGGCGCGTACGTCGGCGTCGGTGGTGCGGTGGTTGGTGACGCAGGCGCGCAGCACGAACCGCCCGTGCACTGTCGCGTTGGACAGGTAGACCCGGCCCCGCGCGTTGACCCGTTCCAGGATCGCGGCGTTCACCTCGTCCGCCTCGGACGGGTCGCCTCCGACCCAGCGGAAGCAGACCGCGGACAGCGGACCGGGTGCGACCCGCTCGAGGGTCGGCTCCGCCTCGACCAGCCGGGCCAGCAGGCGGGCGTGCCCGATGTTGCCGGCGATGGACTCCCGGAAGGCCGCGAAGCCGTGGTAGCGCAGCGAGAGCCACAGCTTGAGGGCCCGCACCCGCCGGGAGAGCTCGATCGTCTCCTCGAAGAACACCTGCCCCTCCACCGGGTCGGCGCTGAGCGACGCGGCGTAGTCGTCCGTGAGCGAGAACGCCCGCCGCGCCGCGGCCGGGTCGCGGTAGAGCAGCACGCTGCAGTCCAGCGGCTGGTAGAGCCACTTGTGAGCGTCCAAGGACAGCGAGTCCACGTCCGCCAGCCCCTCGAACAGCTCGGGCTCGACGAGGGCTGCGGCGACGCCGTACGCACCGTCGACGTGGACCCACAGGTCCTCGGCCCGGGCGACCTCGACGATCGCCGCGATCGGGTCCACCGCCCCGGAGACGATGGTGCCGCCGTTGGCGACGACCGCGATCGGCGTACGCCCCGCTGCTCGGTCGGCGGCGATGGCGGCCCGCAGGGCCGCCGGGTCGAGGCGCAGGTCGGCGTCGGCCGGGATGAGGCGCAGGTTGTGCCGGCCCAGACCCAGCAGCGCGACCGCCTTCCCCATCGACATGTGGGTCTCGGTCGAGGCGTAGACGACTCCGCCCGCCGATCCGGACTCGTTGGCCGGCGCCTTCGCCTCACGGGCCATGGCCAGCCCCATGAGGTTCGCCAGTGAGCCGCCGCTGGTCAAGGTCCCCGAGAAGCCCGAGCAGCCGAGTGCCTCGGCCAGCCAGCCGATCACGGTGCGCTCGATCACCGCGGTGGCCGGTCCCGAGCGCCACGCGGTCGCGTTCTGGTTGAGGACCGACGCGAAGAAGTCGCCCAGGGCGGCCACCGGCTCCCCTGAGCCCATCACGTAGCCGAAGAAGCGGCCGTTGCCGACCCGGCTGTGCTCGGCCACCTGCCTCAGCCCGTCCAGCGCGGAGGCCCCGAGCCCCTGCTCGGGAGCGGGGCCGGCGAACCGGCGCAGGCTCTCCTCCCCCGTCGTGGCGGGGCGGATCGGCGCCGAGTCCAGCCGCTCGAGGTGACGGACGGCCTCGGCGCCGACGACGCGGAGCAGCGCGGCGAACTCGTCGGTGGCGATGTCGAGCGGGGGCCGGGCCGGGGAAGGGGCCGGGGACGGGGCCGGGGACGGGGTCTGGGTCACCTCGGCATCCTCGCAGCCGGCGAAGGCGGTTGGTGGGGAACGTCACGTGGGAGCACACTGACCACATGGCCGATGCAGTCGTCGCGGTCGTCGCCGAGATGCAGAGGCGCCTCGACGCGCTGCCCGCCGACCAGGAGCAGCTCGGCGACTTCCTCGGGACCTACCTGCGCACGACGCTGGCGGTCGGGAAGGCGGTCGACGGCGGGCTCTTCGAGGACGCGGAGTGGGTGGCGCGCTGGGACGTGGCGTTCGCCGAGCTCTACGTCGACGCGTTGGACGCGCACCTGTCGGGGGGTACGCCGTCACGACCCTGGCGTCTCGCGTTCGACGCGCCGGCAGCCCTGCCCGCACTCCGGCGGGTGCTGCTCGGGATCAACGCACACGTCAACTACGACCTGCCCCAGGCGCTCCTCGCGGTCATCTCCGACCACGACTTCGGCGATCCGGCGCTGATGGCACGGCGCCGCCGCGACCACGAGCGGATCGACGGCGTGCTCGCGAACCGGGTGGCCGCCGAGGACGACGAGCTGGCCGCGCGGTCGGCCCGCTCGCTGCTCGACCGCGTGCTCCAGCCGCTCAACCGGGTCGCTTCGCGGCGCTTCCTGCGCGAGGCCCGGCTCAAGGTGTGGCACAACACCGAGGAGCTCCAGCGTGCTCGGGCCGCCGGCCCCACGGCGTACGACGAGCGGCTGGGCGAGCTCGAGGTCCTCAGCGCCGCGCGCGTCGCCGACCTGCTCGCCCCGGGCCAGGTCCTGCTCCGGCTGGCGGTCGCTGGCTTCGGGGTCACCCTGCCACCGGCCCGATGACGAGAAGCGTGACGCGGCGGATGGCTCAGAGCGCGGGCGCCCTGACGCGTCCCCGACGCTCGTGGCTCATCCAGAGATAGCCGGAGCCCGCCAACGTCAGCGGGACGCCGACGAGCAGAGGCCACGTGAACGCGCGCCCCGCGATCATCTCGTCGCGCGCCCGGAAGGCTGCGAGCAGCATCAGCACGAGCATCAGCACCTCGACCTGGAGCATCACCCTGATCGAGGTCCAGCGCGCGTCCCGCCACGCACCGAGCCCGGCGCAACCGAGGCAGAAGACGGCGCCGACCACCCGGCACGTCAACGGGGTCAACGGCCACGGCCAGTGGCCGATCACCGCCGACGGCACCAGGAACATGAGCACGCCCTGCACCAGGGCGAGCAGGCCGACGAGGCCCACAGCGGTCCGCTCGGCAGGGCTCAGCATGACGTCGCCGGGGGCCGCCGGGGCGGCGTACCGCCGGTTGGCGAGCCACGCCCCGATCACGGCGAACGGTGCGGTGAAGTAGAGCCCGGCCCACAGCCAGAAGGAGACGTGGTGATGCAGGAACCGGTCCCAGTGCAGCACGGTCGCGACACCGAGCAACCCGGCGAAGGTGGTGACGGCGAGGAATCCCGCGCCGACACGGTGCCACTGACGCTCGCCGGCGACGAGCAGGAAGAAGTAGGCGCCGCCGACGTAGGCCGACGCCAGCACCATCGACGTCATCGTCGCGGGGATCTGCCAGGCCCAGAGCCGCCCGGTGTGGGTCGGGAACAGGTAGAGGATCACGAACGCGACGAGCAGGAAGGGCGTGATGAACAGCGCCAGGCCACGCGTGAACGGCAGCACGCGGTCGTCCCGAGGGAACGTACGGCGCGCATCCATCACAGCCCTCGGCTCAGTACTCGCCCTTGATCACGAAGAACGAGCCGCGGATCGTGCCGGCCAGCTTCGACTTCTGCCGCGCGAACTTGAAGCGCGTCGCGAGCTCCTCGGGGACGTCCATCCCGTCGGAGAGCTTGAACCCGACCGCACGCTTGCCGCCGTCCGCGATGGTGTACATCACGTTGATCGACAGGCCCGACTCGTAGAAGACGTACGCCATCCGGATCCCGTCGACCTCGAACGCCGTCGCCTCGAGCGGCTTCGACTCGATCACGAGGTCGCGCTCCTCGGCGAGGATGCGATGCACCCGGTCGACGACCTCCGTCGCCTCGGCGGCGGGCTCGACCGTGAAGACGTGGTCGTACTTGTTCTTGAAGTAGCGAGCCTCGTTGGCCCGCAGCCCGGCCAGGGCGTCCGCGACGGGCGAGGACTCCAGCCCGATCGTGGACACGTCCTCGAAGTCGACGGCGTACGACACAGCTACCTCCCGGGTCACGGTCTGACGACGCCACCGTAGCGGCCCGCCCACCGCCGGCGTCAGCCCCCTGCGGGGCCGGTCGGCTGCGCCGGCGAGGGCGGATCGGTGAACGCGTGCAGGACGCGGTCGCCATCGCTGCGCGCGACGCCGGGGACGAGGTTGACCAGGGCGTCGACGACAGCGAGCAGGCCGGCCCAGGCGAACGGCGTGCCGAAGGACGTGCTCACGTTGAAGTAGGCCAGCCCGATCAGTCCGCTGGCGATCGGGCCGCTCAACGCGACCAGGCTCTCGGCGGCCGCCTTGTCACCCAGCGACCCCGGGCGGGCCCCCTCGATCTGCATCGCTGCGCCGGCCTTGAGCACGAGGCGGAGCGGGCGGCGGTGGAACGCCAGGCCTGCGAGGGCGTGTCCGAGCTCGTGGAACAGCGCGGCCGCGAGCGCGAGCGCGGTGAAGGCAGCGGCGTTCACGGCGATGCCGCCGAGGTCGACATGGCCGCCCGCGACGGCCGCGACGGTGCCCGCGACGGCGTACGCCGCGAGCAGCGTCATCCACGACCACCGGATCTCTATCTGGAATCGCCCGAGCTGCACCGTGGCCCCGAGATTGGCTGAGCGTCGATCAGCACCACGACCCATAGAAGAAATGTGCCCCGGATCGGGAGATGGCAACCCGCCCGTTTTGGGTATCCATCGTCACGGTGTGATCCGTGCGGGTGCCGGATCGACCTCGGCGGCTGGGTCGCCGAGGTCGATCCGACGCGGCCGTCAGTGGTGTCGTTCGGCGCCGCTGGGCTCGGCCTCGTCGTGGATGTGGCGGCGCAGGCCGCGATCGGGGCGGGCCAGGAAGAAGTAGATCGCCCCGACGACGGTGATCACGAACATCACCAGCAAGGTGATCCAGTCGAGGTTGAAGTAGGCCCGTGGCGACGTCAGTCCGGTGGGGAGGACCACGTTGACCAGCATCAGACCGAGGTAGATCAGCGCCGCCCAGGTCACGAGCGTGCCCCAGCGACCGAGCGTGAACCGTCCCTCCGGCACCCACCCGCGGGAGCGGGCGACGGCGGCCGCGACCACCGTCAGCAGGAACGACAGGTAGATGCCGCTGACGCCGAAGGAGACCAGAGCCACCAGCGCGTTGACGCCGCCGGGGTAGGTGATGAACCAGATGTGCTTGTCGTGGGCGGGCGAGGCGAACACGAGCAGCACGAACAGTGCGCTGACCACCGCGCCGGCGATCAGGGCGTTGATCGGCGTACGGAAGCGCGGGTGCACGTGCCGGATCCACGCGGAGCCGGGCAGCGCGTCGTCGCGGGCGTAGGAGAACGCGAGGCGGCTGCCCGCGCCCTGGATCGAGGTGCCGCACGAGAAGAACGCGAAGATGATCATGAGCAGCAGGAAGTCCTGCACCCCGGACGGCAGCTGGGCGAGGATGGACGGTACGCCGCCCGAGACCGCGTCGCCGACGCCCTTGGCGCCGTCGCCGGGGATGGCCAACAGCAGCGCGGCGGTGAGGACGATCGACCCGATGCCACCCCAGATCACGGCCAGCCGCATGGCGCGCGGCACCTGGCGACCGGCGTCCTTCGTCTCCTCGGAGATGTCGCCCGCGGACTCGAAGCCGTAGTAGATGTAGACCGGCGCGAGCACGGCGATCAGGCCCGCTGCCAGCCAGCTGCCGTGGAAGTCGAGGCCGAGCGCGTTCGTCGCGGCGTGCGTCTGGCCCTGCGTCGAGAACAGGTAGCCGAGGCCGTGGTGGAAGCCGTGGATCCCCAGGATGATCGCGATGCCGAAGGTGCCGACGATCTCGACGTACACCCCGAACTGCGCGACGCGGCCCATCACCTGGGCGCCGGTGATGTTCAGGACGGTCTGGATCAGCAGCAGACCCACGGTGATCCAGAGGATGGTGAAGTGGTCGGCGGGGTCGAGGCTCCAACCGAACCAGTTGTGGGTCAGGGCGGCGAAGTAGGCGACCACGCCGGTGTCGACCGCGGCGACAGTGATCAGGAGCGCGAGGCCGTAGAACCAGCCGACGAACCAGCCGTAACCGGGGCCGACGGAGAACTTCGAGTACTGGTACAGCGCGCCCGCGACCGGGTAGTGGCTGGCGAGCTCGCCGAAGACCAGCGCGACCAGCAGCATCCCGATGATCGGGATGAAGTTCAGCCAGATGTACGCCGGCCCGCCGGTGCCGAGGCCGAGCACGAACAGCGAGTAGATGCCCACCATCGGGGAGAGGTAGGTGAAGGCGACCGAGAAGTTGGCGAAGAGTCCGAGGACCCGTCGCAGCTGCGGCTGGTAACCCAGGCTCGCCAGGCGGGCATCGTCTGTGTCGTCCCCGATGCCCGCGTGCGCACCTTGTTCGCTCATGGCCTGCTCTCCTATCTCGCGGCTGGTCAGCCATGTCCGGCCCGAGATGGTCACAGGCTGCACCATGCAGACCCGGTCCGCCAGCAACGACGGCTTTCGCTGTCGCGTGTCGCTGACGAGGACGGACGCGTCAGCTGGCTCGACCGACGGCCGGACCGCGCCGCCGCCGGCCGTGCACGGCCATGACGAGGCCGGCGCCGATCAACGCGAGGCTGATCGGCAGCAGGACCATCCCCGGCCCGCCGAGGTTGGGAAGGAGCACGTCGACGCGCGCACAGCGCAGGAGATCGCTGGCGGCGAGGCTCGACGTCCGGCAGGCCTGCTCAGCACTGGTCTCGGACGCGTCGACGACCTGTCGTCGGCCGAGTGTCGGGCCCGTCGTGAGGAGCTCAGCGTCTCGGCGCACCGCGGCGAGGAGCAGGGGCCGCGCGCTCGGCGGCCGCTCCCGAACGGCTCGCCTGCTGCCGGCCTTGTGCCGCGACGGCCTCGCGGTCGTCGAGGTGCCGGCAGCGCGCGTGGCGCTCCCCGTCCTCGCCTTCTCCCCCGGTTGCGCGCCACCGACGAGCGGCGCCGTGTGCTGCGGCCCCGCGCCCGGTTGGCGGGGCTGGCCCGCAGCCGACCCGGCCGCCTTCTTGACGGTCGGGACGGGGTCGGCCACCGCGCTGGCGACGGGGCTGGGCACCGCGCTGGCGACCGGGCCGGGCACGGCGTGGGTGACGGCATGAGTGACCGGGTCGGTGACGTGGGTGACGGGGTCGGTGATGGGGCCGACCACTCCACCGACCGCGTCGCTCCCGGCGCCGGTCACCGCCCCGACGACCCCTCCGCCGTCCGCCTGCGCCGGCCCGGTCGCCCCCCAGAGGACCGACAGCACCGCGAACACCCCGCCGACCGCCAGTGCCTTGAAGACCCCAGCTGATGCTCGAGCCATGGCGAGCTCCCTCCACGGATGCACACCCACTGCGGAACCTCCGCAGCGTGACAGGGCAACGAGGTCGTCGACCCGGGGGTTACGGCGGAGTGCGACGGCCCTCCCCAAGATTGGGGGCGCAAGATTGGGGCGCAAGATCGGAGGCGCTGGATCGGCCCGCTGGTCCGGAGGCGCTGGACCGGGCGGCGAGCGTCAGTCGAAGTCCGCGTGGATCGTGCGGCGCGACGGGTCCAGCTCCAGGGCTGCTCCGTAGGGCAGGATCCACTGCGGTCGCGTGTGGCCGAAGGGCGGCCCGACGACGATGACGGCCTCCGGGTTGTAGCGCTGCACGATCTCGACCGCCGTGTCGCGCTGGGCATGGCGCCGTTCCCGTCGCTCCGAGGGCGACGGCTGGCACTCGAAGCTCATCGTCGGAGGCCGTGCCACGACCACGGCGGCCACCTCGGAGAGCAGACCGCGCTCTCCGAGCGAGCGCAGGATCCAGCCGAACTCGCGGGCGGGGATCAGGTCCTCGGAGGTCTCCAGCATCAGCACCCCTCCGTGCAGCACGGTGGGGTCGGAGGGGAACCGTCCCGCCGTCAGGATCCACTGCAGGACGTCGATGCAGCCACCCCACGTCCGCCCGCTCACCGCGGTCGCCGGGCCCGCCCATGTCCACGGCTCGGTCGGCTCGCGGGCGCCGTACTCGGTGAGGGCACGCGGATCGCTCCACTCGTGGCCGATGTCCTCCGAGACCCCGGGCTCGGTGATCTCCAGCCGTCCACCGTCGACCAGCGCGGCGCGCAAGGACGCGGCATGGACCTCGTCGACGGCCGGGCCCGGTCCCAGATGGACCTGCGTCGAACCGCCGTAGAAGCCCGCCACGCCGTTGCACCACAGCCAGTTCAGGAGGTTCGTGTTGTCGCTCGTGCCCAGGAACGGCTTGGGGTCGGCACGGACGGCTTCCGCGTCGAGGAGCGGCACGACGGTGATCTGGTCGTCGCCACCGATCGTCGCGATCACGGCCCTGATCTCGGGGTCGGCGAAGGCCGCGTTGAGGTCGTCGGCCCGCTCCCGGGGCGACGCGCCGAGCTTGCGAGTGGTGGGGTACTCGACGGGTTCGAGGCCGGTCACCTCCCGGAGTCGCACCATCGCCTGGTCGTGGACCCGGGGTCCGGCCGCCGGGGCGGCGAAGGACGGGGACAGCACCGCGATCTTCTCGCCGGGCCGCGCCTTGCGAGGGTGGAGGAGCTCCATGGGTCTCACGCTACGACGCGTGTCCGGCGGGGACGTCCGAGGATGCGCGCTCGGGCGATGCACCCAGCCGGTGCACCCCGGAAGCACAGCCGGGAAATGCACCAGGGCCCGGCCGGGGAGGGAGGGTGGCCGGGCCCTGATCGGCCGCATATGTGCGGACCGAGAGACCCGGACATCTAAGGGAGGGAGCAAGTCCCGGGTCTGCTCACCTCAACGAGGGCGAACAGGCCCGGTTACGCCGGCTACGAAGAAATCTCGGAAGTTTTTCCGGCGTCGCTCGGAGCGCTCCGGGAGACGTCGACGACGGGCAGCCTGAGCGCGCCGGGAGCGGCCTCCGGAACCGCCGGGCGGCGCGGCCGGACCGCGGTCACCGGGACGTACGCCGACCCCAGCCGCGGCCGCGGGTCGGGCTCGCCCTTGTTGGGCCAGAACGCCATCGCCCGCTCGGCCTGCGCGGTGATCGTGAGCGACGGGTTGACGCCCAGGTTGGCCGAGATCGCCGACCCGTCGACGACGTGCAGGCCGTCGTACCCGTAGAGGCGCTGGAAGGGGTCGACGACGCCTGTCTCGGACGACTCCCCGATCGCGCAGCCGCCGATGAAGTGCGCCGTCATCGGCACGTTGAACGGCTCGCCGATCGTGCCGCCGGCGTAGCCCTCTCCCGCGTCGTTCGACATCGCCTTGGCCATCAGCCGAGCGCCGTCGTTCGCCGCCGGGATCCACGTCGGGTTCGGCTGGCCGTGGCCCTGCTTCGACGACAGGCGGAATCCGAACGGCGTCCTCTTCGGGAAGACCGTGATCGAGTTGTCGAGCGCCTGCATCACGAGCAGCACGATCATCCGCTCCGACCAGTGCTTGAAGTCGTAGAGCCGACCGATGTTGGACCGCTGCGTCCACATCTCCTTCAGCCAGCGCCGCTTGCGGTTCGGGCCGCCATCGGTCAGCACGGTCTGCAGGAGCGACATGAAGTTCGAGCCCTTGCCGTAGCGGACCGGCTCGAAGTGGGTCGTCTCGTCCGGGTGGATCGACGAGGTGATCGCGACACCCTCGGTGTAGTCGACGCTGAGGTCGGGCGCGAGCGCGCCGAGGATCGCCTCGGAGTTGGTGCGGGTGCGCTCGCCGAGCCGATCGGAGATACGCGGCAGGTCACCGGTCGCCTTGAGCCTGTGGAGCAGCTTCTGGGTGCCGATGGCGGCCGCGCTGAAGACGACCTGGTCGGCCGTGAAGACCTTGGTCGCGCTGTGCCGGCTGCCGGGCCGGCCGGTGAGCCGGCTCAGCTTGGCCTTCGTCCAGCGGGCGTGCACCTCGTAGCCGCCGTCGGGGCGCGGCACGACCCGCGTCACCGTGGTGAGCGGGTGCACCTCGGCGCCGTTCTGCTCGGCGAGGTGGAGGTAGTTCTTGACGAGGGTGTTCTTCGCGTTGTGGCGGCAGCCGACCATGCACTCCCCGCACTGGAGGCAGGTGTTGCGGGCGGGACCTGCGCCACCGAAGTACGGGTCCGCCACCTCCGTGCCCGGCGCGACGCCGTCGGCGCCGAAGAAGACGCCGACCGGCGCCTGGTGGTAGGTGTCGGCGACGCCCAGGTCCTCGGCGACCTGCTTCATCAGTCTGTCGGCGGGCGTGACGTGAGGGTTCTCGACCACGCCGAGCATCCGCTTCGCCTGGTCGTAGTAGGGCGCGAGCTCGGCCTTCCAGTCCGTGATGTGCCCCCAGGACGGGTCGTCGTAGAACGGGTCGAGCGGCTCGTAGAGGGTGTTGGCGTAGACCAGCGAGCCCCCGCCGACGCCGGCGCCCGCCATGATGATGCAGTCCTTCACCATGTCGATCCGCTGGATGCCGTAGCAGCCGAGCGCCGGGTTGAAGAGGAACCTCTTGAGGTCCCACGAGGTCGCGGCGAAGTCGCTGTCCTCCATCCGCGCGCCCGCCTCGAGCACGCCGACCCGGTAGCCCTTCTCGGTGAGCCGCAGCGCGCTGACCGACCCCCCGAAGCCCGAGCCGATGACGAGGACGTCGTAGTGCGTCATGCTCGACCGAGCTTCTTCAGACCCCGCAGGGTGCGGGTCATCATCTTGGCGTAGGCCTCGTCGGACATGCCGAACATGGGGGCGATACGGGCCAGCCGCTGGGTCGCTACGGACTGGGTCTCGGTGTAGCGCAGGATGCCCTCGCGGCCCTGGCGCCGCCCCGTGCCGGAGGAGCGCATGCCACCCATCGGCGCCGCGAGGCTGGCGAACGTCGCCCCGAACGCCTCGTTGATGTTCACGGTGCCGGCCTTGACCTGGCGCGCGACCGCACGGGCCCGCGGACCGTCCTGGCTGTAGATCGAGGCGTTGAGGCCGTACTCCCCCTCGTTGGCGCGCGAGATCGCGTCGGCCTCGTCGTGGAAGCGGTAGAGGCTGACCACGGGGCCGAAGGTCTCGTTGCCGAAACAGGTCATCTCCGGCGTCACGCCCTCGAGGATCGTCGGCTCGAAGAAGTACGGCGCCAGGTCCGGCCTGGCCCTCCCGCCGGTGAGCACACGGGCACCCTTGGCGACCGCGTCCGCGACGTGCGCCTCGGTGGTGTCGACCTGGGCCTGGCTGATGAGCGGCCCCATGTCGATGTCCCACGACAGACCCGCGCCGAGGGACAGCGCCTGGACGCGCGAGACGAAGCGGTCCACGAACCGGTCGTAGATCGCGTCGGCGACGTACATCCGCTCGATCGAGACGCACAGCTGGCCGCCGTTGGAGTAGACCGCACGCACCGCGCCCTCGGCGGCGCGCTCGATGTCGGCGTCGGCCAGGATGAGCATCGGGTTCTTGCCGCCGAGCTCGAGCGAGCAGCCGATGAGCCGCTCGGCGCAGCCCTGGGCGACGAGCTTCCCGGTCGCGGTGGAGCCCGTGAAGCAGATGTAGTCGGCCTTCTCGATCAGGCTGCGGCCGACCTCGGGGCCGGGCCCCGCGACGACCTGCCAGAGGTCCGACGGGAAGCCGGCCTCGTCCAGCAGCCGCGCGGCGAGCAGCGCGCTGAGCATCGTCTGCGCGTCGGGCTTGGAGACCACGGCGTTGCCGGCGGCGATGGCGGCGAGGCCGTCGCACAGCGCCATCGTGAAGGGGTAGTTCCACGGCGAGATGACGCCCACGACTCCCTTGGGGACGTGGTTGATGTCGATGCGGGTGAGCGCTGGGAACACGCCCGGCTTGCGCTCGGTGGAGAGGTGGTCGGACAGGGTCCGGCCGTAGTAGCGCGCGGTCAGCGCGATGTGCAGCGGCTCGTCGAACGCGTGCTTCCGCGCCTTCCCCGACTCCAGCACGATCAGGTCCATGATCTCGTCCTGGCGGTCGAGGACGAGGTCGTGCAGGCGCAGCAGCAGCCGCTGGCGGTGCGCGTACGGCGTCCGCGCCCAACGCTCCTGAGCCCGGCGTGCCCGGGCGAACGCCTCGACGACGTCCTCCTCGCTCGACTGCGGCACGTGCGCGAGCGGCGCCCCGTCGATCGGCGAGCAGACCTCGTGGGTCTCGCCCGAGCTCGCGGCCAGCCGGTCGGTCAGCGCGGAGACGTAGCTGGGCTCGAGGGCGTACGACGCCCCCGCATCGTGCTCGGGGTCTCGCGGACCCTCGACGAGCGGGCGGTTGCCGGGGTTCGAATCGGACATGTCACGAGCGTAGGTGACCGGCGTCTCAGGTTGCTACCCGTTGGTAGGAACTTTTCTGTCACACGTGTCGCAGACATTCGCCGAGTCGGCGCAACCTCGCACATCAGAAGGCACGAGTCGGCGCAACCTCGCACGCCAGAAGGCACGAGTCGGCGCAACCTCGCACGCCAGTTGCGAAGATGCGCCGACTCGGCACCTCACCAGCGCGAAGATGCGCCGACTCGGCACGTCAGGAGCGCGAGGATGCGCCGACTCGGTCAGACGATGTCGGTGACCTGCACCCGCGCCTCGTCCGCCTCCTGGTCGGTCGTCTTCAGCTGGGACTGCCGCTCCGCCTCGACGCGACGCAGGTAGTGCTCGACCTCCTCGCGCTGGGTCTCGGCCGACCAGCCCAGCTCGTCCGCCATCAGCCTGGCCACCGCGGGCGCAGCCGAGACGCCACGGTCGAAGGTCTCGATCGAGATCCGGGTCCGGCGGGTGAGCACGTCGTCGAGGTGGCGCGCGGCCTCGTGCGTGACGGCGTACACGACCTCGGCGGCCAGGTAGTCCTCGGCTCCCTCGAGCGGAGCCCCCAGCACCCGCCGCGAGGCGACCAGGTCGAGGACCTCGTCGATGAGGCCGCCGTACCGCCCGAGCAGGTGGTCGATCCGCGCGACGTGCAGCCCGGAGCGCCGGGCGAGCAGCACCCGCTGGTTTGCGCGGGTCTCGTAGCCGTCCGCCCCGAGCAGCCGCACCTTGTCGGTGATCGACTCGCGCAGACCGACGTTCGTGGTCGCGCGCAGGCTGTGTCCGGCCGCGTCGACGGCGTCCTTCGCCATCACGCGGTACGTCGTCAGCTTCCCGCCCGCGATCATGACGAGGCCCGGCACCGGGGTGACCACGGTGTGCTCGCGGCTGATCTTGCTGGTCGGCTCCGACTCCCCGGCGAGCAGGGGGCGCAGGCCGGCGTACACGCCCTCGACGTCGTCGTGGTCCAGCGGCTCGCGCAGGATGGCGTTGACGTGGGTGAGGATGTAGTCGATGTCGGCCTTGGACGCGGCCGGGTGGGCCTTGTCGAGGTTCCAGTCGGTGTCGGTGGTGCCGATGATCCAGTGCCGCCCCCACGGGATGACGAACAGCACCGAGGTCTCGGTCCGCACGATGAAGCCGGACTCGCTGCGGATCCGGTCGCGCGGCACGACGAGGTGGACGCCCTTCGACGCCTGCACGTGCAGCGCACCACGGCCGCCGACCATCTCCTGGATCTCGTCGGTCCACACCCCGGCGGCGTTGACCACGACACGCGCGCGGACCTCGAGGTCCTGGCCGTGCTCGAGGTCGCGGGCGGTGACGCCGACGACGCGCTCGCCCTCGCGCAGGAAGCCGGTGACGCGCACCCGGGTGGCGACCTGGGCCCCGTGGCGGGCGGCCGTGCGGGCGATCGTGGTGACGAGGCGGGCGTCGTCGACCTGGCAGTCGTAGTACTTGATCGCACCGGTCACCGTCTCGGCCCTGAAGTCCGGGGCGATCCGCGCGACGCCGCGACGGGTCAGGTGGCGGTGACGGGGCAGACCCATCCCGCCGCCCTGGGCGAGGCCGCCGAGGGCGGCCATGCCGTCGTACAGGGTCAGGCCGGCGGCGACGTACGGCCGCTCCCAGCCCTTGTGGGTCAGCGGGTAGAGGAACGGCACCGGCTTGACCAGGTGCGGCGCGAGCCGGTTGAGGAGTAGGCCGCGCTCGGTGAGCGCCTCGCGGACCAGCGCGAAGTCCAGCATCTCGAGGTAGCGCAGACCGCCGTGGATCAGCTTGCTGCTGCGGCTGCTGGTGCCGGACGCGAGGTCGCGCTGCTCGAGCAGACCGGTGGAGAGGCCACGGGTGACGGCGTCGAGGGCGACGCCGGTGCCGACCACGCCACCGCCGACGACGAGCACGTCGAGCTCGGCCTCCCCGGCGGCGCCGGTCATCGCCGCGATCGCGGCATCCCGAGCGAGCGGTCCCAGGGCACCGGGCGGCAGCGAGG
The DNA here is from genome assembly GCF_039530925.1 of Nocardioides panacihumi. NCBI lineage: Bacteria > Bacillati > Actinomycetota > Actinomycetes > Propionibacteriales > Nocardioidaceae > Nocardioides > Nocardioides panacihumi. The sequence goes on from NZ_BAAAPB010000002.1 coordinate 1,007,855, forward strand.
GTTGGCTCATGCCGCCAGTGTGTCAGGCGCTCGGAGTCGCGCCGGCTGACGTCGTACGGGGTGGCTGTCCCGACGACCAGGGCGCATGACGTCCGCGGCTCTGAACCGTCGGGACGTCATACGGGGTGGCTGCCCGAGCGACCAGGGCGTATGACGTCCGCGGCTCGGCGGGCCAGCTCGGACTTGGCGAGCGCGTTCTTGTGCACCTCGTCGGGGCCGTCGGCGAAGCGGAGCGTGCGGATGCCGGCGTACGCCGCCGCCAACGGGAAGTCCTGGGACAGACCGCCCGCGCCGTGCACCTGGATGGCCTTGTCGAGGATCCACTGCACCGTCGCGGGGGTGGCGATCTTGATCGCCTGGATCTCGGTGTGAGCCCCGCGGTTGCCGACGGTGTCCATCAGCCAGGCCGTCTTGAGCACCAGCAGCCGGAGCTGCTCGATGCGGACGCGGGACTCCGCGATCCAGTCACGTACGACGCCCTGGTCGGCGATCGGCCGCCCGAACGCGACACGGCCGGACGCCCGGGCGCACATCAGCTCGATGGCCCGCTCGGCCACGCCGATCGACCGCATGCAGTGGTGGATGCGGCCGGGCCCGAGCCGCGCCTGCGCGATCGCGAAGCCGGCACCCTCCTCGCCGATCAGGTTGCCGACCGGCACCCGGACGTCGGTGAAGGACAGCTCGGCGTGGCCGCCGTGGTCGTGGTCGTCGTAGCCGAAGACGTGCATCGCGCGCTTCACCTCGAGGCCGGGAGCGTCGCGCGGGGCGAGGATCATCGACTGCTGGCGGTGCCGGTCGGCAGAGGGGTCGGTCTTCCCCATCACGATGAAGATCCGGCAGTTGGGGTTCATCGCGCCCGTGATCCACCACTTGCGGCCGTTGAGGACGTAGTGGTCGCCGTCGCGGACGATGCTCAGCTCGATGTTGGTGGCGTCGGAGGAGGCCACGTCGGGCTCGGTCATCGCGAACGCCGACCGGATCTCACCGGAGAGCAGCGGTGCGAGCCACTCGTCCTTCTGCGCGTCGGTGCCGAAGGAGTGCAGCACCTCCATGTTCCCGGTGTCGGGCGCGGCGCAGTTCATCGTCGCCGGAGCCAGGAAGCTCCGACCGCTGATCTCGGCGAGCGGTGCGTACTGCAGGTTCGTCAGACCCGCGCCTCCGTCGCCGGGGAGGAAGAGGTTCCACAGCCCGCGGCGGCGCGCCTCGGTCCGGAGCTCGCCCAGCACGGGCGCGGCGTCCCACGCCCACGGATCGCCGGAGGACTCCAGCTGGTCGTGGAAGACCGGCTCGGCAGGCTCGACGTGAGCGTGCATGAAGTCGAGCAGCGTGGCCCGCAGCTCCTCGGTGCGTGCGTCGAACGAGAAGTCCATCTCAATCTTCCTTCAGTGCGGACAGGCCCGCGTCGAGCAGGGGGTTGATCGCGTCGCCGATGGTGTCGAACCCCTCCCCGACCGTCTGGCCGGCCAGGTAGCGGTAGTGGATGCCCTCGAGGATCGCGGCGAGCTTGAACGCGGCCAGCCCGAGGTAGAAGCCGAACCGGCTCAGGTCGCGGTGGCTGGCCGCGTCGTAGCGGGCGAGGATCTCCGACTCGGTCAGGTAGCCGGGCGCGTTGCTGACGTCGCTCACCGTGCCGCCGTCGAATCCGGCCAGCCGCTGGTAGACGAGCGTCAAGGCAAGGTCGGTGAGCGGGTCGCCGAGCGTCGCCATCTCCCAGTCGACCACCGCGTTGATGCGATCGGTCCCGGTGTCGACCAGGGCGTTGTCGAGCCGGAAGTCGCCGTGCACGATCCCAGCGGCACCCTCAGGCGGGATCGAGGCCGCGAGCCGCTCGTGCAGCTCGTCGGCCGCCGGGAGGTCGCGGTGGTGGGACGCGTCCATCTGCTTCTTCCAGCGGGCGACCTGGCGCGCGAGGAAGCCCTCCGGCCGGCCGAAGTCGCCCAACCCGACAGCCGCCGGGTCGACGGCGTGGAGTGCGACGAGCGTGTCCACCAGCCGCTCGGAGACAGCGCGGGTGCGCTCGCGCCCGAGCGCCTCCAGCTCGGCACGACCGCGGTACGGCACACCGTCGACCTTCTCCATCACGTAGAACGGCGCACCGACGACCGCGGTGTCCTCGCACAGTGCGTACGTCGTCGGGACGGGCACGACGGTGTCGCGCAGGGCGGTCATGACACGGTGCTCGCGGACCATGTCGTGTGCGGTCGCCAGGACATGGCCGAGCGGCGGTCGGCGTACGATCCACACGCTCGAGCCGTCCGAGACCTCGTAGGTCAGGTTGGACTTGCCGCCGCTGATGCGCCGAGCGCTCAGTGCGATCTCGCCGGGCGCGACGCCCGGGACGTGGTCGGCGAACCAGTCGCTCAGCCGGGGCAGGTCGAGGCCGGGGACGTCACCCATCGATGGTCTCCTCGGCGAGGCCGGGGACGAGCGGGGCGAGCGCCGCCCGCGTGCCGGCGGGGTCGGTGTGCAGCACGGTCCGCAGCCCGACCGCTCGGGCGCCGACCAGGTTCGGCTCGGCGTCGTCGACGAAGACGGCCTGCTCCGGGGCGACGCCCAGGCGCTGGAGGGCCAGGCGGTAGATCTCCGGCTGCGGCTTGCGCAGGCCCACCTCTCCGGAGATGACGATCCCGTCGAAGGCCTCGGCGATCCGCGCTCGCGGGTAGGTGTTGCCCCAGCTGTTCGAGAGCAGCCCGGTGCGCACCCGCAGCGCGTGCAGGTCGTCGACAAGGTCGAACATCGCCGGCTCGACGCGCATGCCGGCGAAGAGGCGGCCGACGATGCCGTCCGCCACCACGGGGTCGCCGTCGTGGCGTACGAGCTCGGCGGCGAGCAGCGCACCGAACTCCTCCGGGGCGAGCTCCCCGGTCTCGAGACGGTGGACCGGCGTGCCGGGCGGAGCGTCCGAGGACAGCCACGCTTTGAGCGTGCGGCTGAACGAGTCCGGGTCGATACCGTCGGACTCCAGCCAGCCCGCGATCGAGTCCGCGACCGGCGTCGTCAGCACACCCCCGTAGTCGAAGACGACCGCCTCGACACCGGCCCCGGTCACGGCGTGACCACCACTCGGCCGACGGTGGCGCCGTCCGCGAGCCGTTGCACGGCGTCCGCCGCCTCCTCGAGCGGGAGGCGCTCGCTCACCAGCGGTCGCACCAGGCCCTGGTCGGCCGCCTCGGTCAGCGCGCGGTGGCACTCGGCGACGGCGGCGGGGTCCATCGCGTTGTAGAGACCCCAGTGCAGGCCGAGGATCGAGTAGTTCTTGACCAGCGCATGGTTGAGGGCCGCCGACTGGATCTCCCCGCCCGCGAAGCCGACCACGAGGATCCGGCCCTCGAACGCCACGCACTTCGTCGAGCGCTGGTAGGTCTCGCCGCCGACGGGGTCGTAGATCACGTCGGCCCCCCGGCCGCCGGTGTGCTCCTTGACGACCGCCACCCAGTCCCCCGCAGCCCCCACCGCGTGTCGGTCGACGACCACGTCGGCGCCCAGCGCCCGGGCGACCTCGGCCTTCTGCGGCCCGCCGACGACCCCGATCACGGTGGCGCCGGCGGCCTTGCCGAGCTGGACGGCGGCACTTCCGACGCCTCCCGCGGCGGCGTGGACGAGCAGGGTCTCGCCGCTGCGCAGCGCGGCCCGGCGGTGGAGCCCGAACCAGCCCGTCTGGTAGCCGATGTAGAGCGCGGCGGCCTCGGCGTCGTCGAGGGAGGCCGGCGCGGGGAAGGTCGTCGCGACGTCCATGAGGGCCAGCTCCGCGAAGCCGCCGTACGGCAGCACCGCAGCGCCCAGGACACGATCGCCGACGGCGAACCTACCCGCCCCGTCGGCCAGCTCGGCGCCCAGCTCGACGACCTCGCCGCACAGCTCGACGCCGGGAGTGAACGGCAGCTCGGGCCGCACCTGGTAGAGCCCGCGGCACATCAGCGCGTCGGGGAAGTTCGCCGGAGCGGCGAGCACCTTCACCACGAGCTGTCGCGGCCCGGGTCGGGGCTCGTCGACGTCCCCGAGCCGCATCACCGCCGCCGGCTCTCCGAGCTCGCCGACCCGCCATGCCCTCATCGCATGCCCCCTGCCTGTCCGTCGAGGTGCTGCTGCACCCGATTCATCCCGCCCAGCCAGCGGTCGGTGTCGCTGGCACGAGCGGCGTAGTAGGCGCCGACCTCGGGGTGCGGGAGCACCAGGAACCGGTCCCCGTCGAGAGCCTGCCACGCGGCCTCAGCCACCTGCTCAGGCGTCAGCACCGCATCGTGGGCCAGCACCTCCTTGAGCGCGCCGGCCTCCTCGTACATCCTGGTGCGCACACCCTGCGGGCAGATCGCCTGCACGACGACGCCTCGGTGGCGGTAGGTGGCGGAGAGCCACTCGGCGAAGGCGACGGCTCCGTGCTTGGAGACCGAGTACGTCGGGCTGCCCAGCATGGTGAGTAGCCCCGCCGCCGAGGCCGTCACGACGAACCGGCCGGCGCCGCGCGCGACCCAGCCAGGCACGAGCAGCCGGGCGGCCCGGACGTGAGCCATCACGTTGACGTCGAGTGCGGCGGCCCAGTCCTCCTCGGGCGCGTCCAGTCCGTGCCCACGCTCGATCCCGGCGTTGCCGAACCACACGTCGATCGCCTCCAGCTCCACGCGCGCCCGCTCGACCAGGTGTGCGACACCGTCGGGCGAGGCGGCGTCGCCGGCGACGGCGTGCGCACCGATCTCGGCGGCCACGGCCCGCGCGGCCTCGGCGTCGAGGTCGTTGACGACGACCCGAGCCCCCGCGGCGGCCATCCGGTGCGCCAGCGCCCGGCCGATGCCGTTGCCCGCCCCGGTGACGACGACGCCCTTCCCGTGCTGGTCCGGCATCGGCTCAGACGCCCCCCGCCAGCAACAGGCCGCCGTCGACCACGATCGCCTGCCCCGTCATCCACCCGGCGTCGTCGGACAGCAGGAAGGCCACCACCGAGCCGATGTCGTCGGGGACGCCGAGCCGCTTCAACGGGTACGTCGCCGCGACCTGCTCCTCACGCCCCTCGTAGAGCGCGGTGGCGAACTGGGTCTTCACGACGGCCGGCGCGACCGCGTTGACGCGGATGCCGGGGCCGAGCTCGACGGCGAGCTCCTCGGTGAGGTGGACGAGCATCGCCTTCGTCCCGCCGTACATCGCGATGCCGGGCGCCGGACGCAGCCCGGCGACCGACGCGACGTTGACGATCGCACCGCCGTGCTCGCCCATCCAGGCCCGGTGGGCGTGCTGGATCCAGGAGATCGGCGAGAGGCAGTTGACGTCGACCATCTTCCTGGCGGTCGTCAGGTCCAGCCCCATGAGCGGTCCGTACGTCGGGTTGATGCCGGTGTTGTTGACCAGCAGGTCGAGGCTGCCGAAGGTCTCGACGGCCGTCGCGACGGTCTGCGCCTGGTGGTCGACGTCGTCCGCGTGCCCGGCTACGAAGGCGGCGTGCTCGGGGCCGCCGAGCGAGGCGGCCGCCTCCTCGAGCGCGTCGGGCTTGCGGGCGGTGATGACGACGCGCGCACCGTCCTCCACGAGCCGCCGCGCGATCGCGAGGCCGATGCCGCGGCTCGCCCCCGTCACGATCGCCGTCCTGCCCTCGAACCGTCCGGCCAACACGGCCTCCTTCGGTAGTCACCTGACCAAGCGCTTGCTTAGGATGGTCACGATGCCGTACGCCGTACGCCGGGTCAACCCGCCCGCGGCCGCAGGAGGAGGAGCTCATGAGCGTCATCCCGGAGGGCGCCGCCCGAGGCGACCTTGCCCGTGCGCGTCTGCTCGAGGCCGCGGTGGAGGCGTTCGGCGCCAAGGGCTTCCACGGCACGACGACCCGCGACATCGCCGCTGCGGCCGGGATGAGCCCGGCGGCGGTCTACGTGCACCACCGCTCCAAGGAGGAGCTCCTCTACACCGTCTCCCGTGACGGCCACCAGCGCACCCTGGAGCTGGTCGAGGCGGCCGCGTCGGCTCCGGGCACGCCGTCGGAGCGGCTGGCCGCCGTCGCCCGCTCGTTCGGGCGCTACCACGCGGAAGGACACACCTGGGCGCGGATCGTGAACTACGAGCTGACGGCCCTCTCCCCCGACCACCTGGAGGAGATCCGGGGCCTGCGGATCGGGATCGAGCAGGCCGTCCGCGGGACTATCGAGGCGGGCATCGCCTCAGGCGAGTTCGACGTGCCCGACCCCGGCATGGCGACGACGGCCGTCCTGTCGCTGGGCATCGACATCGCCCGCTGGTATCGCGAGGACGGCCGCTGGAGCCCCGCCGACGTCGGCGACCACATGGCCGACCTGGCCCTGCGCATCGTGGGCGCGCGGCCGACCTCCGGGCAGTGACGACCGATGTGGACGTCCACCCGGAACGACCGGATCGGCCGAGGCCACCCGGAAGCGGTCGACGTCAGCCGACGACGACCTCGACCCGCTGGAACTCCTTGACGTCGGTGTAGCCCGTCGTCGCCATGCTGCGCTTGAGAGCGCCGATGAGGTTCATCGTGCCGTCGGCGACGTGACTGGGACCCATCAGGATCTCCTCGAACGAGCCGACCGCCTCGAACTGGACCCGCTGGCCGCGCGGCAGCACCTCGTGGTGCGCCTCGGCGCCCCAGTGGAAGCCGCGGCCGGGCGCGTCCGTGGCCCGAGCGAACGGGCTGCCGACCATGACCGCGTCGGCCCCGCAGGCGATGGCCTTGGAGATGTCGCCGGACTTGCCGATCGACCCGTCGGCGATGACGTGGACGTAGCGGCCGCCGGACTCGTCGAGGTAGTCGCGGCGAGCGGCCGCGACGTCAGCGACGGCGCTGGCCATCGGGACGGCCACGCCGAGGACCGTGCGGGTCGTGTGGGCGGCACCGCCGCCGAAGCCCACGAGCACGCCGGCCGCGCCGGTGCGCATCAGGTGGAGCGCGGCCTGGTGGGTCGCGCAGCCGCCGACGATGACCGGGACGTCGAGCTCGTAGATGAACTCCTTGAGGTTGAGCGGCTCGGCCTGGCTGCTCACGTGCTCGGCCGAGACGGTCGTGCCGCGGATGACGAACAGGTCGACCCCCGCGTCGGTGACGGTCTTGGCGAACTCCTTGGTGCGCTGCGGGCTGAGCGCGCCGGCGACCGTGACGCCCGCGTCGCGGATCTCGCGCAGACGCTCGGTGATCAGCTCGGCCTTGACCGGCTCGGTGTAGATCTCCTGCAGGCGGCGGGTCGCGTCGGCGCCGCGAAGGCCGGCGACCTCGTCGAGGAGCGGCTCCGGGTCGGCGTACCGCGTCCAGATGCCCTCGAGGTTGAGCACGCCGAGGCCGCCGAGCTTGCCGAGCTTGATGGCGGTGGCAGGCGACATCACCGAGTCCATCGGCGCGGCGAGCACCGGCAGCTCGAAGCGGTAGGCGTCGATCTGCCAGTCGACGCTGACCTCCTCGGGGTCGCGCGTCCTCCGGCTCGGGACGATCGCGACGTCGTCGAACGCGTAGGCGCGACGCGCCCGCTTGGCCCGGCCGATCTCGATGTCAGTCACCCGGCGATTCTGTCATTGCCTGCGGGCGGGCGGGGAATCTGCCCGCGTCAGCGGCCGAGCTCGCGCAGCCGGTCGAGCACGCGCCGGTCGCGCTTGGTCGGCCGACCCGCCCCGCGCTCACGTGCGAACACCGGCGCGGCGCGCTCCTCCTTGGGAGGCAGGGCGGGCGTGAGGTCGTCGTACGCCGTCTGGGCCACCGGGGCGCCCACCCGCTTCGCGAGCAGCTGCCGGACGACCACGACGTGCTCGCGGTCGGTGAACACGCGGACCTCGTCGCCGACCTTGACCGGTTGCGACGGCTTCGCGCGCACCCCGTTGATGCGGACGTGCCCCGCCTTCGCGCCGTTGGTGGCCTGGGACCGGCTCTTGTAGAGCCGGACCGACCACACCCAGACGTCGACCCGGACGGCGTCCATCAGCTGCGGTAGTTGGGCGCTTCCGCGGTCATCTGCACGTCGTGCGGGTGGCTCTCCTTGAGGCTCGCGGAGGTGATCCGCATGAAGCGGCCCTTCTCCTGGAGCTCGGGGATGGTGCGCGCGCCGACGTAGAACATGGTCTGGTGCAGGCCGCCGACGAGCTGGTGGGCGACGGTCGCGAGCGAGCCCTTGTAGGGCACCTGGCCCTCGATGCCCTCCGGCACGATCATGTCGTCGCTGGTGACCTCGGCCTGGAAGTAGCGGTCCTTGGAGTAGGACTTCTTGCCGCGGCTCGACATGGCGCCCATCGAGCCCATGCCGCGGTAGGCCTTGTACTGCTTGCCGTTGAGCAGGATGAGGTCGCCCGGCGTCTCCTCGGTGCCGGCCAGCATCGAGCCGAGCATCACGGTGTCGGCACCGGCGACGATCGCCTTGCCGATCTCGCCGGAGTAGCGCAGTCCGCCGTCGGCGATGACCGGCACGCCGGCCGGCTTGCACGCGAGGCTGGCCTCGTAGACCGCCGACACCTGCGGCACGCCGACGCCGGTGACGACCCGCGTCGTGCAGATCGAGCCCGGACCCACGCCGACCTTGACCGCGTCCGCGCCGGCGTCGACGAAGCTCTGCGCGCCGTCGCGGGTCGCGACGTTGCCGCCGATCACCTGGACGTGCCTGGTCGCCGGGTCGGTCTTGAGCCGCTTGACCATGTCGATGAGCATCCGCACGTTGCCGTGCGCGGTGTCGGCGACGAGGACGTCGACACCGGCGTCGATGAGGGTCGTGGCGCGCTCCCACGCGTCGCCGAAGTAGCCGATCGCCGCACCGACGAGGAGACGGCCCTGGGCGTCGTACGACGCGTCGGGGAACTGCTCCCCCTTGACGAAGTCCTTGACCGTGATGAGTCCGGTGAGCCTGCCGTCGGCGTCGACCAGCGGAAGACGCTCGCGCTTGTGGCGGCGCAGGAGCGAGGTGGCGTCCTCGCGGGAGATGTCGGAGGGGCCGGTGATCAGCGGCATCGGCGTCATCACCTCGTCGACCTTGGTGGTCGCCCACTCCGCGACGGGGGTGAACCTCAGGTCGCGGTTGGTGATCATGCCGATGAGGCGGTTGTCGAGGTCGACGACCGGGAAGCCGGAGATGCGGTACTCACCGGCGAGCCGGTCGAGCTGCTCGAGCGTCGCGTCGGGGCCGATCGTGACCGGGTTGGAGATGATCCCGGTCTGGGTGCGCTTGACGAGGTCGACCTGGTAGGCCTGGTCCCCGATCGAGAGGTTGCGGTGGAGCACACCGATGCCACCTTGGCGCGCCATCGCGATCGCCATGCGCGCCTCGGTGACCGTGTCCATCGCCGCCGAGATCAGCGGGGTCTTGAGGGAGAGCTCGCGGGTCAGCCGACTCGTGGTGTCGATGTCGGTGGGCGCGAGATCGGAGTAGCCCGGCAACAGCAGGACGTCGTCGTAGGTGAGGCCCAGGGTCGCGAACTTCTCGGGGATCTCCATGACGAAATGTTACGGCCGTTGCGCCCGACTCCCCGAATCGGCGGATCTCAGCGCGCCAGCGGCCTGAGCCCGCCCACCGGCACACGCACGGTGAGCTCGTCGGCGGCCATCCGGATCCGGCCGCGCAGCCCCGCGCCGAGCACCATGGGCAGCACGGCCTGGTTGTCGGAGCCGGTGGTCAGCAGGATCTCGTCGGCGTCGAGCGACTGGGCGATCCGGGCCGCGTCCAGGAGCAGTCGGGTCCCGATGCCGCGCCGCTGCCAGGCCGGGTCGACGGCGAGGTCGACCGGGCGCAGCGTAGCGCCGTCGTCATGGGTCACGGCCTCCCCGACGGTCGCGGTGCCGACGACCACGCCGTCGACGTACGCCGAGACGGCGTCGGGCTCCACGACGTACTCCGGTGTCGCGCCCGTCCCGAGCCGCCTGCCACCGCCCGTCGTCGCGGGCGGCGCGGCCTGCGTGCGGCTGAGCACGTCGTTGACGAGCGCCGCCATCGCGGTGCCGCGGGCGCGCTCGGTCTCGGTGAACGGCGCCGTGCGGTGCACTTGCACCTGGACGTCGCCGACCTCCATCTCCATGGTGTCGTGGACGACGTCGGGGTCGGTCGGCTCGGCCTCGGCGTCGAACAGCCGGGCGACGACCTCCGGGAACGACATCGGCCGTTCGAGGATGGCGCGCGCGGCCGTGACGTAGCGCGTGGGCTGGTCGTCGAGGGCTGCCTCGGTGCTCGCCTGCGTGACGACGTCGGTGCCGCCGGCGTCCGCGACGAGCGCGGTGACCTGCTCGGCCGTCCAGGCGTCGTCGGTGCTCAGCACCATCTCGTCGGTGACATCGTCGAGCCCCGGGAAGATCTGGAGACCGAGGATGTTGACCCCCGCCTCGCCGCACCGCTGCGCGAGCATGGCCAGGGTGCCGGGCTTGTCGGGCAGGGTCGCGCGCACTCTCCACAGCATGGCCACAGTCTGCCGGAATCCACGTTGCGCCCGTGTTTCCGCCGAGTCGGCGCATCCTCGCACCCCAGAAACGCCGAGTCGGCGCATCCTCGCAGCGTTGAAACGCCGAGTCGGCGCATCCTCGCAGCGTTGACTGCGAAGATGCGCCGACTCGAGCCTCTCAGCGCGTCAGGACGCGCCGACTCGGGCTGTCAGTGACCGTGTCCGTGGCCGTGACCGGCCGCGGGAGCGGGGTCCTCCTCCGCGGGCTTCTCGACAACCAGCGTCTCGGTCGTGAGCAGCATGCCCGCGATCGAGGTGGCGTTGACGAGCGCCGAGCGGGTGACCTTGACCGGGTCGATGACGCCCTGGGCGACCAGGTCGCCGTACTCACCCGTGGCGGCGTTGTAGCCCTTGCCGACACCGAGCTCGCGCACCTTGGTGGTGATGACGTAGCCGTTGTCGCCACCGTTCTCGGCGATCCAGCGCAGCGGCTCGTCGGCGGCCTTGCGCACGATGCGCACGCCCGCCGCCTCGTCGCCGGTCAGACCGAGGTCCTTCTCCAGCACCGAGACGGCGTGGATGAGCGCGGAGCCACCACCGGGGACGATGCCCTCCTCGATGGCCGCGCGGGTCGCGGAGACAGCGTCCTCGATGCGGTGCTTCTTCTCCTTGAGCTCCACCTCGGTGTGGGCGCCGACCTTGATGACGCAGACCCCGCCGGCGAGCTTGGCGAGGCGCTCCTGGAGCTTCTCGCGGTCCCAGTCGGAGTCGGTGTTCTCGATCTCGGCCTTGACCTGGTTGACGCGGCCCTCGACCTCGGCGGGGTCGCCCGCGCCGTCGACGATGGTCGTGTTGTCCTTGGTGATGACGACGCGACGCGCCTGGCCGAGCACCTCGAGGCCGACCTGGTCGAGCTTGAGACCGACCTCGGGGGCGATGACCTGACCGCCGGTCAGGGTCGCGATGTCCTGCATCATCGCCTTGCGGCGGTCGCCGAAGGCCGGGCTCTTCACCGCGACGGCGTTGAACGTGCCGCGGATCTTGTTGACGACCAGGGTCGAGAGCGCCTCACCGTCGACGTCCTCAGCGAGGATGAAGAGCGGCTTGCCGGACTGGATGACCTTCTCGAGCAGCGGGAGCAGGTCCTGGACCGCGGAGATCTTGCCCTGGTGCAGCAGGATGTACGGGTCGTCGAGGACGGCCTCCATGCGCTCCGGGTCCGTCACGAAGTACGCCGAGATGTAGCCCTTGTCGAACTGCATGCCCTCGGTGAACTCGAGCTCGGTGCCCGTGGTGTTGGACTCCTCGACGGTGATGACACCGTCCTTGCCGACCTTGTCGAACGCGTCGGCGAGGAGCTCGCCGATGTGGCTGTCGCGGCTGGAGATGGTCGCGACCGCGGCCATGTCCTCCTTGCTGTCCACGTCGCGAGCGGCGGCGTGCAGCGCGTCGCTGACGGCGCTCGCGGCGGCGTCCATGCCGCGCTTGAGGCCCATCGGGTTGGCGCCGGCGGCAACCGCGCGGAGGCCCTCGTGGACCATCGCCTGGGCGAGCACGGTCGCGGTGGTGGTGCCGTCACCGGCGACGTCGTTGGTCTTGGTGGCGACCTCCTTCGTCAGCTGGGCGCCCAGGTTCTCGAACGGGTCGTCCAGCTCGATCTCACGAGCGACGGTCACACCGTCGTTGGTGATGGTCGGGGCGCCCCACTTCTTGTCGAGGACGACGTAGCGGCCCTTGGGGCCGAGGGTCACCTTGACGGCGTTGGCGAGGGCGTCGACGCCACGCTCGAGCGCGCGGCGAGCACCCTCGTCGAACTCCAGGATCTTCGGCATGACTCTCCTTTGAGATCAGGTTGGGACGGACAGGCAGCGCGGGACGTCATACGCGATGCGCCCTAGGGCGACCGAGGCGTATGACGTCCCGCGTCAGCTCAGTGGCGTCGGTGGATCAGGACTCCACAACTGCGAGGATGTCGCGGGCGGAGAGGATCAGGAACTCCTCGCCGCCGTACTTGACCTCGGTGCCGCCGTACTTGCTGTAGATGACCTTGTCGCCGACCTTGACGTCGAGCGGAACGCGGTTGCCGTTGTCGTCGATGCGACCGGGGCCGACGGACAGGACCTCGCCCTCCTGGGGCTTCTCCTTGGCCGTGTCCGGGATCACCAGGCCGGAGGCGGTGGTCTGCTCAGCCTCGACCTGCTTGATGACGATGCGGTCCTCGAGAGGCTTGATGTTGATCGACACGTGTCGACCTCCCCTTCCAAATCAGCAGAGCCAAATCGACAGAGCACTCGTCGATGGGCGATCTGTAATTGACGTCTTCGCCTGCGTGGCTCCAGCGCCGTCGCGGGGGTCGCCGTGGCCTGCAGGCAGTTGGCACACTCGGGTCGAGAGTGCCAACCGAGACGTTAGCACTCGCCCCGAATGAGTGCCAGGGCGGTGGCGTTCGCTGTCAGCGGAGAGCACCTGAAAGAATCGCCGGATGGAGCTCGACGCGTTCTCCTGGCTGTTGACCGAGCCGGGCCAGCGGCTGCTTGCGCGAGCGTGCGAGCTGCGCGGCGAGGACCCCTTGCGCGCACACACCCTGCTGAGGAAGGACGCCGAGGCGTCCTACGTCGCCGTGGCACTCAGCCAGGCCGAGCTCCGGGCGAAGGCGGTCGCGAAGTTCGGGGCGCTCGCGGAGCGGATGTACTTCACCCCGGACGGCCTCGAGCAGGCGACCCGGCTCCGGGTCGCCGAGCACCGCGCGGCGCGGCTGGCGGCGTACGGCGCACGCACCGTCGTCGACCTCGGCTGCGGCATCGGCGGCGACCTGATCGCGGCCTCGCGGGCCGGCCTGATCGTGGCCGGCGTCGACCTCGACCCCGAGCGGGTCGCCGTCGCGCAGGCCAACCTGGACGCGCTCGAGCTCCCCGGCGCCGTCCAGGTCGCCGACGCGACGGACGTCGACCACGCGGCGTTCGAGGTGGCCTTCGCCGACCCGGCCCGGCGCGGCGCCCGCGGCCGGGTGTTCAGCGCCGAGGGATGGACGCCGCCCTGGTCGTTCGTCGAGTCGCTGCTGACCCGCGACGCCTGCGTGAAGGCCGCGCCGGGCATCCCGCACGAGCTGGTCCCGTCCGACGTCGAGGCCGAGTGGGTCAGTGACCACGGCGAGGTCAAGGAGGCGGCGCTGTGGGCCGGCGGCCTCGCGACGGTACGCCGACGGGCGACCGTGATCGGCGACGGCGGCCTCGCGACGCTGACCGACGAGGACGTCCCGCCGCCGGGATCGGGCCCTGCCGCGACCCGGCCGGTCGGCTCGTTCCTCTACGAGCCGGACGGGGCCGTGATCCGCGCCGGCCTCGTCACGACGGTCGCCGCAGGCGTCGACGGCGGGCTGGTCGACGAGCACATCGCCTACGTGACCTCCGACGAGTCGTTCCACACGCCCTTCGCGACGGGCTACCAGGTGCTCGAGGAGCTCCCCTACCGGGAGCGCGCTCTGCGAGCCGCGCTGCGCGAGCGCGGCGTGGGGCGGCTGACCATCAAGAAGCGCGGAGTCTCGGTCGTTCCGGAGCAGCTGCGACGCGCGCTCTCGCTCCACGGGCCGAACGAGGCCACAATCGTGATGACGCGGGTCGCCGGCGAGGGGACCTGCCTTCTGGTGAAGCCGTTCTGATGACCGGACCGAGATGACTGAGGAGTTCCTCGTCCTGGGTCGCCCCCCGCGACCGCCACGGCGAGGGCGCTGGGCCGGGCGCGGCCCGAGGATCGCGGTCGCGGCCGCGCTGGCCGGACTCGTCGGTTGGGCGGTGTGGCACGGCGTGGCGGACAAGCCCGGCGCGACGCCGCGGCACCCGGCGACTCCCCCCGTCCCGGGCAGCACGGAGACGGGCTTCATCGCCCACGATCCGCCGGCGGTCCCCTACCTCCGCTCCGGCACGCTGATCAGTCCCGACGGACGGGCCGTGGGCATCCCCGACGGCTCCTGGACCGACTTCACCGAGCTCGCCGACGGCCGGCTGGTGCTGGTGCAGCAGAAGAGCCTCACCGTGGTCGGTCGACAGCGCCGCAGCTACGGTCTCGACGGCGCCATCACGAGTCGCCCCGACGGAGCAGCCGTCGCCTGGACGGGGACCGACGGCCGCGTGCGCCGGCTCGACACCGGCAGCGCCGAGCCGGTCGTCGTGCCCGGCGGCCGGCAGCTCTCGCCGGCCTGTCGAGGGATCCGCATCGACGGGCGGCCGGAGCCCGGCTGGCAGACCTGTGACCGCGACGGTGGCCTGCTCAGCCCAGACGGGACCTACTTCGCCTCGGTCGGCTCCGTGTCGGTGACGCTGGCGCCGCGTGCCGACATCACGGCCGGCGTCTCCACGGCCTTCCTGGGCGTCGTCCTCGACGCGGTCTGGGAGGACGACGGGCACCTGCTCGTCGTGGTCGTCGCGGCCGACGAGGCCCGTCTGATGCGGGTCGGGGTGATCGGCGACACCGAGGACCTGATCGCCCCGGTCCGCGGCGCGAACGACCGCACCCGACCGGTGCTGGTGCTGCCGGCGACGGCCATGCAACCCTGACGCGCCCGATCGCGTCCTCCTCTCAACAGCACGAGGAGGACAGGATGTACCGCACAGCACTCGTCCACGGGGTCGACCGAGGAGGTGGGAGGGGCGTGACCGCCGACACCAGGGACGCCGAGTTCGCGGCGTACATGCATGCACGGCAGCGCGCCCTGCTCCGCACCGCCTTCCTGCTGACGGGCAACGTGCACACGGCCGAGGACGTCGTGGCGACCGCGCTCGCGAAGCTCTACCTCGCGTGGGACAAGGTCCGTGACCGCGAGTCGATCGACGGCTACGTCCGGCGGATCATCGCCAACGAGACGACGTCGCTGTGGCGGCGCCCCTGGCGCCGGCGCGAGATCGCCGCCGAGGTGCTGCCCGAGCACGGCCGCGAGGACGCGTACGACGACGGGCGGGCCGCCGCCGTCTGGGAGGCGGTCTCGTCGCTGCCGCCGCGGCAACGCGCCGTCGTGGTGCTGCGCTACTACGAGGAGCTGAGCGAGGCGGAGATCGCCGACGTGCTCGGCATCTCGCCCGGGACGGTCAAGTCCCAGGCCAGCCGGGCGCTGGCCACCCTCCGCACGAACCACCCGACCCTCGCCTCAGGGCTGGAGGAGCGATGAACGACATCAAGGACGCACTGACCAGGATCGCCGACGGTTCCGCGCCCGACCGGCTCTCCCTCGAGCACGTGCAGGGCCGCGCCCGCCAGATCCGCCGCCGTCGTACGGCGACCGCGATCATCGGCTCCGCCGCCACGGTGGCCGTCATCGCCGGTCTCGGCGTTGCCGTGATGCCCTCGAGCTCGCACCGCGGCGCCGTGCCCCCCGCGACCCAGAGCGTGTCGCCGTCGCCCACCACGGCCGGCGACGCGAACGCGGTCGGGCCGGTCCACCACGTCAAGCTCGACGTGCCGGCCGAGCAGACCTTCGGCAGCGACCCGCAGGTGCCCTACTGGTCGCAGGGGCAGATCATCGACACCGACGGCACCGCCACACCGCTCCCGGACCGGCCGTTCACGTTCGCCAAGGACCCGGTCTCGGGCGGCTGGGTCGTGGTCCGCGTGGGTGAGGCCCACGCGGAGATGGTCCGGATCGACGCGAAGGGCGCCCTCATCGGCAAGCCGGTCCCGACCTTCGAGCACGGCCTGGCCGTCGGCCCCGACGGGCAGCTCACCACGCTCACCCAGGCGCAGGGCCACTGGACGCTGACCGTCGGCCAGGACCAGGTGTCCCTCGGCCGGACGATCGAGTGGGCGGCCATCAAGGGCTTCACACCCAAGCGCGAGGTCGTGCTCGACATCGACGGCGCCGCCCGCCTGGCGGACGCCTACAACGGGATCGTCACCGACCTCCCGGGGGCGGCCACAGCCGTCCCGTCGTCCGCCTACCCCCTGACCGCGATCGGGCGCGAGGACGGCACGTGGGTCGCACAGCGCGAGGACGGCACGACGCAGTGGGGCCTCGACTGGGCCGGGGTGAACTCCTTCAGCCCCGACGGCCGCTACGTCGCCCTGGTCGGCGACCCGCAGCACCGGATCGCGGGCAGCGCCGACTGGGACTCCGAGCACGCCACGAGCACGATCTGGGTCAGGACCGCCGCCGACCTGCTGCCGGTCGCTGCCTTCGTCGCACCCGACGGCGGCTACTTCTGGAGCTGGACGTGGGACGGTGACGACCTGCTCGCGACGGTGTTCCTGAAGGGTCAGTGGAGCTTGGTGCGGCTGTCGCCCGACGGCTTCACGGTCGGGCGCGCCACGGCTCAGCCGGGTGGCGGTGAGGCGCCGGCGTACGTCTTCGGGGCCCACTGACCCCCGCGTCCGTGACATCCGTCAGGGGTGCGGCGTGATGTTCGTCCGGACCTCGCCGAGAGCGTCCTGAGCGACCCCGCGCGGCCGATACGTTCGTGCCCATGTTCGCTGCGCTGGGCCGCCTGGCCTCTCGTCGTCCGTGGTACGTCATCGCCGCCTGGATCGTGTTGACGGTCCTCGTCGTCGCCTTCCACCCCAAGGTCAAGTCGGTGACCGACCAGGCAGACTTCCTGCCCTCCCACTACGAGTCGATCAAGGCAGCGACGCTCACGTCACACGCCTTCCCGTCGAAGCAGGAGGTCGGCGCCACGGTCGTGTTCGACCACGAGGACGGCTCCGCCCTCTCGGCGGCCGACGTCGCCAAGATCCGCGAGATCGCGAAGGGCCTCACGGTCGGCTCGGCGTTCAGCACGATCGAGGACCCGATCGTCGGCAAGGGCAACGAGGCGGCGATCGTCAACATCGACCTCGCCGACGGCGTCACGGGCCAGAAGCAGTCCGACCTCGACCAGGTCAAGGGCCTACGCGACCAGATCACCTCCGCGGCCCAGGGCACCGGCCTGCGTACCGGTGTCACCGGCTCCCTCGCCCAGAGCTACGACCAGTCCCAGTCCGGCAGCGCGGCCGAGGCGATCGTCGGGCTCTCGACGGTGCTGCTGATCGTCGTCCTGCTGTCGCTGATCTTCCGCAGCGGGCCGATCACGGCCCTGCCGATCTTCGTGATCGGCCTGTTCTTCTCCCAGGTGGCGACCGGGCTGGTCGACTTCGCGACCAAGTGGTTCGGCCTCCAGTCCGACGACAGCACCAGCGTCATCATGATCGTGGTGCTCTTCGGCATCGGCACCGACTACATCCTGTTCTTCCTCTTCCGCTACCGCGAGCGGGTGCGGGAGGGGGTCGAGCACCGCGAGGCCGTGGCGTACGCCGTCGAGCGCGCCGGTGAGGCCATCGCCTCGGCCGGTGGCGCCGTCTTCGTGGCGTTCATGACGCTGGTGTTGTCCTCGCTCGGCATGTTCCGCTCGATCGGCCCGACCCTGGCGATCGGCGTCGCGGTGACCCTCGTCGGCTCGCTCACGCTGGTGCCGGCGTTCGTCGCGCTCATCGGCCCGCAGGTCTTCTGGCCGGCGCTCGGCTGGCGCGACGTCCCGCACTCGGCCGGCGGCCGCAAGCGCGTCGTGTCCAACGTCGTCTTCGTCGTGCTCTTCGTGCCGTACGTCGTGCTCAGCCTCGTCATCGGCGCCGTCATCTGGCTGTTCGGATGGCCCGGTCGGGCCCGCCGCAACCGCGGCACGGCGCCCGTCAAGCGTCAGGGGGCCGGACTCGGTCGCCTCGCCGACGCGGTGGCCGCGAGGCCGGCCCGCTACGCGGCCGTCTCCGGCGCGGTCCTGGTGCTGTTCTCGATCTTCGCGCTCAACTTCCAGCCGCTCTTCAACATCGACCAGTCCAGCTCGTCGCAGAAGGTCGAGTCGGTCGAGACGCAGCAGCGGATGGAGGACAAGGGCTTCAGCGCCGGCGCGACCCAGCCGACCCTGGTGCTGCTGCACTCCGACTCCGGCCCGCTCACCCAGGACCAGCTCGCCACCTTCGGCGCGAAGCTCGGCTCGATCCGCGGCGCGACGCTCGCCTCGAGCGACCCGTCCGTTCCGGCCGTCGTACCTTCGCCCGGCGACCCGAGCACGGCGATCGCGCAGCTGCTGCTCGACAAGGACCCGTCCTCCGACGCGGCGATCGCCGCGGTCAAGGACCAGATCCGGCCTGCCGTGCACGCCGCGGCCCCCGAGGGCACGGAGGCGTACGTCGGCGGCCTGACGTCGGTGTTCGTCGACTTCAAGGCGGCGATGAACCGCGACTACACCGTCGTCTTCCCCGTCGCCGCCCTGATCACCCTCGTCATCCTGATGCTGGTGCTCCGATCACTGGTCGCGCCGTGGTACCTGATGATCTCCGTCGGCCTGGGCTTCACCGCCACGCTCGGCGCGACGACGCTGCTCTTCCAGAACATCAAGGGCGACGAGGGGCTGCTGTTCATGCTGCCGATCCTCATCTACCTGTTCGTCGTCGCGCTCGGCACCGACTACAACATCTTGATGGTGACCCGGTTGCGCGAGGAGGCCCGCGAGGGACGGGACCCGCGAGAGGCCGCTGCGTGGGCGATCCGGCACGCCGGCCCCACCGTCGCCGCCGCGGGCGTGATCCTCGCCGGCACGTTCGCCTCGCTGATGCTGGCGGGCAACAGCTTCATGCTCACCATGGGCTTCTCGGTCGCGTTCGGCATCTGCATCGCGGCGTTCGTGATGGCGATGGTGTTCACGCCCTCCCTGACCGCGCTCATCGGCCACGCCGCCTGGTGGCCCGGCCACGGGGACGAGAAGACCCGCGAGCCGGAGGCGCCGCACCAGCTGACCGGCGTCTGAGCGGACCCCGTTCGCCGGACGTCATACGGGGTGGTCGCCAGAGCAACCACCCCGTATGACGTCCGGAGAGCCCGCGGACCAGGACGTCATACGGGGTGGTTGCCAGAGCGACCAGCTCGTATGACGTCCGGGGAGCCGTCAGACGAGGACGCTGGTGATCGGCTGCGACGAGTCGGCCGGCAGGTCGAGGGCCGACGGGGTGCGGCCGCGCGCGACCATCTCGGAGCCGAGGGCGGCGACCATCGCGCCGTTGTCTGTGCACAGTCCGGGCCGCGGCACCCGGACCCGGATGCCGAGGGACGCGGCGCGGTCCTCGGCGAGCACCCGCAGCCGCGAGTTGGCCGCGACGCCTCCCCCGATGACGATGTCCTCGATGCCCTCCGATGAGGCGGCGTCGAGCGCCTTGCGCACGAGGACGTCGCAGACAGCCTCCTGGAACGACGCGGCGACATCCGCGACGGGCACCGGCTCCCCCGACCGCTCGCGCGCCTCGACCCAGCGCGCGACAGCCGTCTTGAGGCCGGAGAACGAGAAGTCGAAGCGGTGCCGCTCGAGATCGTGGCGTGCGGTCAGACCGCGCGGGAAGTCGATCGCGACCGAGGAGCCCGACCGCGCCTCGCGGTCGATGACGGGGCCTCCCGGGAAGCCGAGGCCGAGCAGCCGGGCGACCTTGTCGAACGCCTCCCCCGCCGCGTCGTCGATCGTCGCGCCCATCGGCTCCACGCCGGTGGTCACGTCGGTGATGCGCAGCAGCGACGAGTGGCCGCCGCTGACGAGCATGGCGATCGCCGGCTCCGGCAGAGGACCGTGCTCGAGCTGGTCGACCGCCACGTGCGCCGCCAGGTGGTTCACGCCGTAGATCGGCTTGCCCAGCGCGAACGCGAGCGCCTTGGCCGCCGCGACGCCGACCAGGAGGGCGCCGGCGAGGCCGGGGCCGCTGGTGACCGCGATCGCGTCGACGTCGTACGGCCGGATGCCCGCCGTCGCGCACGCGCGCTCGATGGTCGGGACCATCGCCTCGAGATGCGCGCGAGAGGCGACCTCGGGCACGACACCGCCGAACCGTGCGTGCTCGTCGACGCTGCTGGCCACCGCGTCCGCCAGCAACGTGTGGCCGCGGACGATGCCGACGCCCGTCTCGTCGCACGAGGTCTCGATGCCGAGGACGAGGGGTGCGTCGGCCGTCATGGTCCCCATTGTGCCGTGCTCGCACCCGCGCCGATCGGGCCATGGGTCCCGAATGACCTTTTCACCCTCCCCAACAGGGGATCCGTCGACTAGTTTCCGACCACCACCCCTTTTACCTTCGGAGAAAGCATGAGACACATCTCCCGCTGGGGCGCGACCACCGTCGCCGCCTCGGCAGCCTTGCTGGCCACAGGCCTCGCGCCGGCAGCCCACGCCGCCGGCCAGCTCAACCCGGCGTCCAGCTTCGCCTACACGGTCAACCAGGACGGCACCGTGGTGGCGCCGACCGACGGCAGTGCGATCCCGAACATCGACTCGGTGAAGTCGACGATCCGCGCCTACTACGGGGCGGTCAAGGGTGACAACCCCGCTCACGCGGTCGACCCGACGACGGCAGCCACGATCTACCTGCCGAACCTGACGAACTCGGCCTATGCCAAGAACACGATGGCCGTCGCAGCGAACATCACGAGCGGACTCCCGGCCGACGGCACCGGCAAGGCGGTCGTCTTCGACATCGACTCCACCCTGCTCTCCGACTACGCCAACGAGGAGGAGATGAACTACAACTACTCCCCCGCGTTGAACGCCAACTGGGTCAACAACGGGCTCATGCCGGCCGTGCCCGGCATGGTGAACGCGGTCAAGACCCTGGCCGCGGAGGGCTACGCGATCTACGGGATCACGGGCCGCCCGGCGGGTCAGGAGGACGCCACGATCGCCAACCTGACCAACGTCGGGTTCACCGGCGCCGGCGGCCCCCTGTTCGACAATGCCAACCTGTTCACCAAGCCGGCGGACAACGCCTCGCAGCCGAGCTACATCACCGGCTGCGCGATCGTCGCCACCGCGACCCTGCCGAAGTGCACGACGGTGCAGTACAAGGCCCAGACGCGCAAGAGCCTCGAGGACGGCGGCGCCGATATCGTCATGAACGTCGGCGATCAGTGGAGCGACCTGGAGGGTGGCTTCGCCGACGCATACACCAAGGTCCCGAACCCGACGTACTTCCTCGGATCTCCGGACCTGCCGGGCGTGAGCGAGCCGGCCATGGTGCCGCCGAGCACCTACACGATGGCTCCTGACGGCTCGACCGGCGCCACCACCACGGACGGCGACAAGATCCCGAACGAGGGCAACGTCGTCGCCCTGATCCGGGCGTACTACGGCGCCACGGGCGGTGTGGCCAACAAGACCGACTCTCCCTACATCAGCCAGCTGACGTCTCTGGAGAACAGCTGGACCCCGCAGATCGCGACCGCCTGCCAGAACGGCGCGGCGAAGGTGGCTGCGGCCCGCACGGCCCTCTCCAACGTCCGTGCCGCCGTGGCCGAGGACACCCAGATCGTGAGCGCGCTCTCCAGGGTCGTGCGCCACGCGCAGAAGGTGGTCAAGCGCTCCCACGGCAAGGCGAAGCGTGTCGCCCAGAGGAGGCTCCGGGCGGTGGAGCGAGTGCTCGCCCAGGCTCGACTCATGCTCGCCCAGGACCAGCGGACGCTCGCCGGGATCACCATCCCGAAGAGCCCCGCGGTGGTCCTCGACGCCGACGACACGACGTTGTGGACCTACGACATGGAGGACGGCTCTCCCGCTGCGGCGCACGCGGGCATGCAGTTCAACTTCAACCCCACGCTGCAGAACACCTGGGTCCAGAACGAGTGGTTCGCGGCCACGCCGGGCATGCCTGCGCTGGCCAGGGCCGTCAAGGCGGCCGGCTGCACGATCGTCGGCCTCACCGGCCGGAACACGGCCCAGCAGGACGCGACCATCGACAACCTGACCAAGGTGGGGTACGTCGACGCGGCGGGCACGCCGCTGTTCACGTCCGCGAACTACTACACGAAGTGGGTGAGCGGGGCGACTCCGCCGGCGTACATCGACTGCGGCGACGACAAGGTCTGCTCGACCATCGAGTACAAGTCCGGCACGCGTGAGTACCTGGAGACGACGAAGGGCCTCGACATCGTGGCCAACCTCGGCGACCAGTTCTCCGACCTGCACGGCGGGTACGCGGACAAGACGTACAAGCTGCCGAACCCGACGTACTACCTGCCCTGATCCAGGGGTAGCTCCAGCACGACGCCGGCGGTCCCGTCACGGTAGTAGCGGGGCCGCCGGTCGATCTCGACGAAGCCCGCGCTCGCGTAGAAGGCGAGCGCGGGCTCGTTCGTCTCCCGGACCTCGAGCAGCAGCCGCTCGGCACCCTCGGCCGTGGCCGCGGCGACGACCTCTGCGAGCAGCTCGCGCGCATGCCCCCGGCGGCGGTACGCCGGCCCGATCGCGATCCGCTGCAGCTCGGCGACCTCGAAGACGACGCTCACGATCGCATGCCCGACGAGCTCGCCGTCGACCTCGGCGACCAGGAGGCGCACCGTCGGCATGTCCCCCGCGGCGGCGATGTCCAGGTAGTCGGCCGTCCACGCGTCGTCCGGGAAGCTGTCCAGCTCGAGCTGCGTGACGGCCGCGACCTCGTCGGGGCGCGCCCGGCGGACCCTCACCGCGCAGGCCGGGCGACCGCGTCCGGCCGGCGCAGGTAGAGCGGCTCGGCGTCGAGCAGCTCCGCACGCTCCTCGGCCACGGTCCGAGCGAGCCAGCCGGCGCTCGGCCGGCCCGGGCCGACCGCGGTGGGGAACGCGTCGGGGTAGAGCAGGGCGCCCTCACCGACCACCGGACCGTCGGTGGCGAGCGTCGCGGGCTTGTCGACGACCGGCCCGGTCAGCCGCTCGCCTGAGTCCGAGTAGGTCGCGAGGTAGACCTCCTTGCGACGCGCGTCGGTGGCGACCGTGAACGGGCCCGTCACCGCGCCGGTCTCGACGGCCTCGACGGCCAGCACGTCGAGGGTGCAGACGGCGTAGACCGGGATCTCGAGCGCGTAGCCCAGGGTGCGGGCGGTGACGAGGCCGACCCGCAGTCCGGTGAACGGTCCCGGGCCGGCGCCGACGGCCACGGCCGTGAGGTCGTGACGCTCGGCGGAGACCGTCCGCAGCACCCGGTCGATGAGCGGCGCGAGCTGCTCGCCGTGGTTCATGGCGCGCTCGGAGACGAGCTCGGCGACGACGTCGGTGTCGTCGTACAGGGCGACGCTCACCTGGGGGGTGGCCGTGTCGAAGGCAAGCAGCATCAGTGAGTGGCTCCCTCGTGGTGCAGGCCGGCGTCGACGGCCGCCCAGTCGACGTCGTGCCAGCGCGGGCCGACCGGGGTGATCTCCACCCGGCGGGGGTCGAGGTCGCCGGCGAGCTCCTCGACGGTCAGCGCGCGCAGGATCCGCACCTCCAGGCGCGACTCGGCGAGCCCCTCGGCGAGCCCCTCGCCCCACTCGACGACCGTGACAGCGCGGTCGAGGTCGGCGTCGAGGTCGAGGTCGTCGAGCTCGGCACGCGGGTCGGCGCCGCCGCCCAGCCGATAGGCGTCGACGTGCACGAGCTCGGGCCCGCCGACCTCCGAGGGGTGCACGCGGGCGATGACGAACGTCGGCGACGTGATCGCGCCGCGCACCCCCAGCCCGGCACCGAGGCCCTGGGTGAAGGTCGTCTTGCCGGCGCCCAGCTCACCGGTCAGCACGAGCAGGTCACCGGCCCGCAGCTGTCCGGCGAGACGCGTGCCGAGACCGCGCATGTCCTCGGGCTCGGGCACCTCGACGACGTGGGTGCGCAGCGGGCGGCGCAGCTCGATGTTCGGCGAGCGGCGGACGATCTCGTGGAAGCCCTGCTTCTCCCAGAACCGGACGTTGCGCGGCAGCTCCTCACGCGCGATGACGGTGAGGTCCTCGAACCCGTCGGCCTGCTCGACGGCTGCCGCGACCATCGCGTGGGCGACCCCGTGCTGCTGCACCTCCGGGCGGACCGCGAAACGCCGCAGGTAGACGGTGCGACCGACCGGGTCCATGACCAGGGCCCCGACCGGGCGTCCCGCGACGCTCGCCACCAGGCCGCCGTACGGCGCCAGGAGGGCGGCCATCGTCTCCTCGGTCTCCTGCAGGGCATCCGCCGGCGGGTCCAGGGCGGGCCGTGCCCCGAAGGCCTCGCGCACGATCCCGAGGACGGTCGCGGCCTCCTCCGGACCGACCCGCCTGACGGTGACGTTCCCCAGGTCGGTCCCGAGGCCGACGGCGTTCACCGGGCCCCCGCCGCGGCCGAGGCGGCTGCGACCAGCTGGTCGAGGGCGGCATTGACCTGCCCGTGACGCTCGAGGACGACCATGTGGCCGGCACCCTCGCACTCGACGAGCGTCGAGCCGGGGATTCGGCTGTGCAGCTTGCGGCTGTGCCCGACCGAGGTGAGCTTGTCGGCGGTCCCGCAGATGATCGTCGTCGGCACCGTGCCGAGCACGCCGACGTGCTCGAACTTGTCGAACTCCCTGAGGCCGGGGAAGAACTCCGCGACCACCTGGAACGGCGTGGCGGAGAGCATGTCGTCGACGAACTCGACATAGCCCGCCGGCACCGCGTCTCCGAACGCGTAGGCGTCGGTGACCACGGTGGCGATCGAGCGGCCGAGCCGGCGTACGCCGTCCACCGCGCGGTGCCCGCGGGCGAGGGTGCGGACCGTCCCGCCGGTGAGGCCTGCGCCGAACCGGCTCGGCACCATCGGGAAGAGCAGCCGCGACGGGTCGAGGCCTCCGGCCGTCGTCGAGATGAGCGCGACGCCGGCGACCTTCTCGCCGAACAGCTCCGGGTAGAGCTCGGCGAACGCGACGACCGTCATGCCGCCCATCGAGTGGCCCACGAGGACCACGGGCCCGTCCGGGACGACCGCGTCGATGACGCTCTTCAGGTCGCGGCCGAGCTGGTCGATCGTCCCCTCGCTGATGCTGCCGCGGCCGGACCGGCCGTGCGAGCGCTGGTCGTAGAAGACGGTGCGGACGAGGCCGCGGTACGCCGCGCGCTGGAAGTGCCAGCAGTCCAGGTTGAGCGCGTAGCCGTGCACGAACACGACCGTCAGCGCCGACCCGGATGTCTCGGGCTCGTCGATCTCGACGTGCAGCGGCACGCCGTCGTCGGCGATCACGGTGTGCGCCGGCGAGTGCAGCGAGCCGAACTGCGTCGAGTCGCCGTCGCGCCGGCCGATGACCCGGCGCCGCTGCGCCACTCGCAGCGCCGTGCCGGCCGCGGCGATGCCTGCCGCGCCGGCGACGGTGCCGGCGATGCGTGCGGTGAGGCCCATGCCTTAGTTCTCCCTGCCGTCGTCGGGCTCGTTGTCGCTTCCGCTGTCGATGACCCGTCGGGTGAGGCGCCCACCGACCCGGGTGACGATCTCGTACGAGATCGTCCCGGCCGCCTCGGCCCAGTCCTGGGCCGTCGGCTCCCCGGAGGTGCCGGGCCCGAAGAGGACCACCGGCTCGCCCGGCGAGGGCTCGTCGCCCGACAGGTCGACGACGACCTGGTCCATGCACACGCTGCCGCGGACCGGCCGGCGCCGGCCGGCGACCAGCACCTCGGCACGGTTGCCGGCGCTGCGCAGGATGCCGTCGGCGTACCCGACGGGGACCAGGCCCAGCGTCGTCGCCGCGGGGGCCACCCAGCGGCCGTTGTAGGACACCGCCGCCCCCGCCTCGACATGCTTCACGAGCGCGAGGTCGGCGCGCACGGTCATCGCCGGGCGCAGGCCGAGGTCGGCGGGGGTGAGCCCCGGCGCGGGGTCGAGGCCGTACGCCGCGATGCCGCACCTGACGAGGTCGAACCGGGCGCTCGGCCGCAGCAGCGCCGCCGCGCTGTTCGCGAGGTGGCGGACCTCCGGGCGCAGACCCGCCTCGTGGGCCAGGTCGAGGGCCTCGCGGAAGAGCTTCTCCTGCGCCTCGTTGGCGGGGTCGTCGGGCACCTCGCTGCTCGCGAAGTGCGACCAGACGCCGGTCACGACCCAGCTGCCGGCCTCCTCGCCGGCGCGGGCCCTGGCGACGAGGTCGGGCCAGTCGGCAGGCGTCGACCCGCCACGTGACAGGCCGGTGTCGATCTTGAGCTGCACCCGTGCCTTGCGGCCCGCCCGCACGGCCGCCTCGGCCAGGGCGTCGAGCTCGGCGACCGTGTAGGCGGTGACGTCGATCCCGCGCGCCACCGCGGGCATGAGGTCGTCGCCAGGGACGGTCAGCCAGCACAGCAGGTGCCCGGCGTCGCCGTCGTCGCGCAACGCGAGCGCCTCGTCGAGCGTGGCGACCCCCAGCCAGGAGGCGCCCGCCTGCCGGGCGGCACGGGCCGAGGGCAGCATCCCGTGGCCGTATCCGTCGGCCTTGACGACCACCATCACCGGCGTTCCCGTGACCTGCGCGAGGCGACGGACGTTGTGCCTGATCGCGGCGACGTCGACGACGATCTCCGCGCGGCTCATGTCTCCCAGTGTCTCACCGCGAGGTTCCTGACGACCGCGGGGATCGCGCGCGCCACGCCCGTCGCGGTGATCGGACCGCCGCCGGACGCGAGGGTGGCGGCCGCTCCGTGCAGCCAGGAGCCGACGCTCGCGGCGTCGTACGGCGACAGCCCCGTTGCCAGCAGCGAGCCGATGAGACCGGAGAGGACGTCGCCCGCGCCGGCCGTGGCCAGCCAGGCGGTGCCGGCGGTCGTGACACGCACGCGCGGGCCCGCGATCACCGTGTGGCGCCCCTTGAGGAGCACGACGCAGCCGAACCGCTCGGCGGCGGCCGTCGCGTGCCGCAACGGCGCGGCCTCGACCTCCGCGCGCTCGAGCCCGAGCATCGCGGCCAGCTCGCCCGCGTGTGGCGTCAGCACCGCCTGTGGCAGCGGGCCGGACACGTGCTGCAGCGCATCCGCGTCGACGACGAGAGGTACGTCGTCCTCGAGCGCCTCGGCCAGGTGCCGTGCCGCTTCATCACCCCCGCCGGGGCCGACCACCCAGGCCTGCACCCGTCCGGCGCCGACCACCTCCGGATGGTGCTGCTTGACCGTGTCGGCGGCGCTGCCCACGTAGCGGACCATCCCCGCGAGGCCGGCGTTGGCGCCGGCGACCGCGAGCAACGCGGCGCCGGGATAGGTCGTGCTGCCCGCGCGGACGCCGACGACCCCGCGGGTGTACTTCTGAGCGTCCGGCCTCGGGCGCGGGACGAGCCGGGCGACGTCCTCCTCGCCCAGCGCCTCGACGGGAGCGTCCGGCAGGTCCAGCCCGATGTCGACGAGCTCGACGGCGCCGCAGGCCGCCGCGGCCGGGTCGGCCAGATGAGCGATCTTGTGGGTGCCGAAGGTGACGGTGAGGTCGGCGCGCAGGTGCATCCCCGTGCACTCCCCGGTGTCGACGCCGAGACCGCTGGGGACGTCCACGGCGACCAACGGGATCGCCTGGTTGATCGGGATCACCGCCTCCGCCACCGCGGCCGACAGACCCGGCCGGCCACCGATACCCACGACG
>NZ_BAAAPB010000002.1:1035528-1058805 GCF_039530925.1 Nocardioides panacihumi
ACGCGGACCGGTGACGCGTCCGCCGGCGCGACGCAGGGCCTCGAGACCGGCCTCGTGCGCGCGGTCGGCGAGCAGCCAGGCCTCGACGGCCGCGCCGCGGCGCGCCAGCTGTGCGCCGGCGTACAAGGCGTCGCCGCCGTTGTCACCGGGCCCGACGAGCAGCACGACCTTGCGGCCGTAGACCCCGCCCAGGAAGTCGGCGATGGCCGCCGCGAGCCCGCTGGCCGCCCGCTGCATCAGCGCCCCGTCCGGCAGCGTCGCCATCAGCGTGGCCTCGGCGGCACGGACCTGCTCGACGGTGTGCGCTGATCTCACGGCCCCACGCTACTGCGCCGAGATCCGGGTTCTGGCCCTTCGAGATCCGGGTCGCGGCCCTGCTGCGAGGGCTGTCACCCGGATCTCGAAGGGCCAGAACCCGGATCTCGGCGTCGAAGCTCCGTCAGGCGTTCTGGGGGAAGCCGAGGTTGATGCCGCCGTGGGACGGGTCGAGCCAGCGCGCGGTGACAGCCTTCTCGCGGGTGAAGAAGTCGACGCCGTGGGTGCCGTAGGCCTTGGCGTCGCCGAAGAGCGACGCCTTCCAGCCACCGAAGGAGTGGTACGCGACGGGCACCGGGATCGGCACGTTGATGCCGACCATGCCGACCTCGACCTCGTGCTGGAACCGCCGCGCCGCACCGCCGTCGTTGGTGAAGATGGCGGTGCCGTTGCCGAACGCGCCGGAGTTGATGAGCTCCAGCCCCTCCTCGTAGGACGAGACGCGCACGATCGAGAGCACCGGGCCGAAGATCTCGTCGGTGTAAACCGACGACGACGTCGGCACGCGGTCGACCAGCGTCGGGCCGAGCCAGAAGCCGTCGGCGGCGCCGTCGAACTCGCCCTTGCGCCCGTCGACGACGACGGTCGCGCCGTCGGTGACCGCCTGGTCGACGTACGACGCCACCTTGTCGCGGTGCTCGCGGGTGATGAGCGGGCCCATGTCGCAGCCGCGTCGTCCGTCGCCGGTGCGCAGCGAAGCCATCCGGGTCGTCACCTTGTCGATGAGCGCGTCCGCGATCGAGTCGACGGCGACGACGACCGAGACCGCCATGCACCGCTCGCCCGCGGAGCCGAACCCGGCGTTGACCGCCGAGTCGGCGACGAGGTCGAGGTCGGCGTCAGGCAGCACGAGCATGTGGTTCTTGGCGCCGCCGAGCGCCTGGACGCGCTTGCCGGCGGCAGTGCCGGTCGAGTAGACGTGCTGCGCGATCGGGGTCGACCCGACGAACGAGATCGACGCGACGTCGGGGTGGACCAGGAGCGCGTCGACGGCCTCCTTGTCGCCGTTGACGACGTTGAAGACACCGTCGGGCAGGCCGGCCTCCTGCCACAGCCGGGCCATCCAGAGCGAGGCCGACGGGTCCTTCTCCGAGGGCTTCAGCACGACCGTGTTGCCGACCGCGATCGCGAGCGGGAAGAACCACATCGGGACCATCGCGGGGAAGTTGAACGGGCTGATGATGCCGACGACACCGAGTGCCTGGCGCAGCGAGTACACGTCGACGCCCGTCGATGCCTGCTCGGAGTAGGCGCCCTTCTGCAGCTGCGCGACGCCGCACGCGAACTCCACGACCTCCAGGCCGCGGGCGATCTCGCCGGCCGCGTCCGAGAGCACCTTGCCGTGCTCCTCGGTGATGATCGCGGCGAGCTCGCCGACGCGGGCGTTGAGCAGCTCACGGAACGCGAACAGCACCTGCGTCCGCTTCGCGAGGGACGCCTGGGACCAGCCCGCGAAGGCGGCCTTGGCGGCGGCCACGGCAGCATCGACGTCGGCGGCGGCGCCCAGCCGCACCTGCTTGGCCACCTGGCCGAGGGCCGGGTCGTAGACCGGGCCGAGGCGGGCGCCGACGCCGGCAGTCGAGGTGCCGCCGATCCAGTGGTCGAGGACGGGGAGGGTGGTCGTGGCGGAGGTCATCGGTCTTGCCTTTCCCAGGTGCTTGTCAGAGGGTGCTGAGCACGTCGTCGTAGATGGCGAGCGCCTCAGCGACCTCGCCGTCGGTCACCACGCACGGCGGTACGACGTGGATGCGGTTGTCCTGCACGAAGGGGATGAGCCCCCGCTCGAGCAGCGCCGCCTTGATCCGGCCCATGGTCGGGCCGTCGAGCGGTGTGCGGTCCGACGCGTCGGCGACCAGCTCCAGGGCCCAGAAGACACCGGTGCCGCGGACCTCGCCGACGACGTCGTGCTTGTCGGCCAGAGCACGCAGACCGGGGTCGAGGACGTCGCGCCCGATGCGCGCGGCGTTGGCGACGATGCCCTCGTCCTCCATCGCGTCGAGCGTCGCGACGATCGAGGCGGCCGCGAGCGGGTGGCCCGAGTAGGTCAGGCCACCGGGGAACACGCGCTCGTCGAACTGCGCGGCGATCGCGTCGTTGATGATCACGCCGCCGACCGGCACGTAGCCGGAGTTCACGCCCTTGGCGAAGGTGATCAGGTCGGGGACGACGCCGTACGCGTCGAGGGCGAGCCATTCACCGGTGCGCCCGAAGCCGGCCATCACCTCGTCGAGGATCAGGACGAGCCCGAACTCGTCGGCGAGCGCCCGTACGCCGGCCAGGTAGCCCGGCGGCGGCAGGAGGATCCCGGCGGTCCCGGGGATCGTCTCGAGCAGGATCGCCGCGATCGTCGCCGGACCCTCGGACTCGATGACCCGACGCAGGTGCCGCAGCGCCCGCGCCGACTCCTCCTCGGGGGTGGTCGCCCAGAACTCCGAGCGGTAGAGGTAAGGACCGAAGAAGTGCACGTGCCCGCGGGCGAACTCGTTCGGCTGACGACGCCAGTCGCCGGTCGACACGATCGCGGCGCCGGTGTTGCCGTGATAGCTGCGGTAGGTCGAGAGGACCTTCTCGCGGCCGGTGGTGAGCCGGGCCATCCGGATGGCGTTCTCGTTCGCGTCCGCGCCGCCGTTGGTGAAGAAGACCTTGTTGAAGCCCTCGGGCGCGCGGGCGACGATCCGCTTGGCGGCCTCGCCCCGGGCGACGTTGGCCGTCGACGGCGCGATCGTCGGGAGCAGCGCCGCCTGCTCCTGGATCGCCTCGACGACCCGCGGATGCAGGTGCCCGATGTTGGTGTTGACGAGCTGGCTGGAGAAGTCGAGGTACTGCCGCCCGCTGTGGTCCCAGAGGTGGCAGCCCTTGCCACCGGCGATCACCAGCGGGTCGAGAGCCGCCTGGGCCGACCACGAGTGGAAGACATGGGCCCGGTCGAGCCCCCGGGTCTGCTGGTCCAGGTCAGTGCTCATCGCACACTCACTCCCAGGATCGTCACGGATTCGGCGGCTTTTGCCACTCGAAGGTGCGGAATCCGTAGGTAAAAGCCCCAGGGACGCACCATTTCGGTGGACTATACCTGGGCCGGACCGATCGGCGTCAGCCCTCCAGGACGACCATCGCCGACGCGATCCCGGCGTCGTGCGAGAGCGAGAGGTGGACGCTCGTGACGCCGAGCTCCTCGGCACGCTGCCGCACCGTGCCGCGCAGCTCGAAGCGCGGGCGGCCGGTCGTCTCGGAGACGACCTCGGCGTCGTGCCAGGCGAGCCCGTTCGGGGCGCCGAGCGCCTTCGCGAGCGCCTCCTTGGCGGCGAACCGCGCCGCCAGCGACGCCGGCGGGCGCGACGCCTCGTCGGGGGTGAAGAGCCGCTCGCGCAGCCCCGGCGTGCGCTCCAGGGACGCCGTGAACCGGTCGAGGTCGCACACGTCGATCCCGACGCCGACGATCATTCGACGGTCACCGACTTGGCGAGGTTTCGCGGCTGGTCGACGTCGTGACCCATGGCCGAGGCCAGCTCGCACGCGAAGAGCTGCAGCGGGATGACGGCGACCAGCGGCTGGAGCAGGACGGGCACCCGGGGCAGCGTGACCAGCTCGTCGGCGTACGGCGCGATGCGGTCGTCGCCCTCCTCGGCCAGCACGATCGTGTGGGCGCCGCGGGCGCGCACCTCCTGGATGCCGGACAGCATCTTGTCGTGCAGCTGGTCGCGGCCACGCGGCGGCACGATGCACAGCACCGGCAGGCCCGGCTCGACCAGCGCGATCGGCCCGTGCTTGAGCTCGCCGGCCGCGAACCCCTCGGCGTGCAGGTAGGCGAGCTCCTTGAGCTTCAGGGCGCCCTCCAGCGCGACCGGGTAGCCGGCGTGCCTGCCCAGGAACAGGAAGGACCGGCTGTCGACGTGGTGCCGGGCGAGTCGGTAGATGTCCTCCGCCTTCGCGAGCACCTTCTCGATCTGCGCGGGGATCGCCTCGAGCTGCTCGACGACCTGCGTGATCTCGTCGCCGTACCGGGTGCCCTTGACCTGGGCGAGGTAGAGCGCGAGGAGGTAGCAGGCGACGAGCTGGGTGACGTACCCCTTGGTGGAGGCGACGCCGATCTCCGGCCCGGCGTGCATGTAGATCACGGCATCGGACTCGCGCGGGATCGTCGACCCGTTGGTGTTGCAGATCGCGAGCACCTTCGACCGCTGGGCGCGGGCGTGGCGGATCGCCTGGAGCGTGTCGGCTGTCTCCCCGGACTGGGAGATCGCGACGACGAGCGTGGAGTAGTCGACGATCGGGTCGCGGTAGCGGAACTCCGACGAGAGCTCCACCTCGACCGGGATGCGGCACCAGTGCTCGATCGCGTACTTCGCCACCATGCCCGCGTAGAAGGACGTGCCGGCCGCGATGATGATGATCTTGTCGATGTCGCGCAGCTCCTGGTCGGAGAGCCGCATCTCGTCGAGCTGCAGCCGGCCGTCCACGCCGCGGCGGCCCAGCAGGGCGTCGGCGACGGCCCGCGGCTGCTCGTGGATCTCCTTGCGCATGAACCAGTCGTGGCCGTCCTTCTGGGCCGCGGAGAGGTCCCAGTCGACGTGGTAGCGACGGCCCTCGCTCGGCGTGCCGTCGAAGCCGGTGACGGCCACGTCCGAGGCGGTGATCGTGACGACCTGGTCCTGGCCGAGCTCGAGGGCGTCGCGGGTGTGCTCGATGAAGGCCGCGACGTCGGAGCCCAGGAAGTTCTCCCCGTCGCCGAGGCCGACGACGAGCGGGCTGTTGCGGCGCGCTCCGACGATGCGCGAGGGGTCCTGCGCGTCGACGGCGACGAACGTGAACGCGCCTTCGAGCCGACGGCAGACGTCCTGCATCGCGGTGGTGAGATCGGCGCCCGCGACGACGGCCGCCTCGAGCAGGTGTACGGCGACCTCCGTGTCGGTCTCCGAGACCAGGATGTGGCCGTCGGCCTCGAGCTGGGCGCGCAGCTCGGCGAAGTTCTCGATGATCCCGTTGTGCACCAGCGCGACCCGCCCCGTGGCGCCGAGATGCGGGTGCGCGTTGTGGTCGCTGGGGCCGCCGTGGGTCGCCCAGCGGGTGTGGCCGATGCCGGTGGTGGAGGCCGGCAACGGCTCCTCGGAGATCACCTTGTCGAGGTTGGCGAGCTTGCCCGCCTTCTTCCGGACGGTCAGCGTGCCGTCGGCCACGACGGCGATACCCGCCGAGTCGTAGCCGCGGTACTCCATCCGCCGCAGACCCTCGATCACAGCCCCCTCGGACTGCTGGCTGCCGACGTAGCCCACGATGCCGCACATGGTGGCCGAGTCTACGGGGGCGGACCGCACCTCCGGCCGTCACCACGTGGCCCGAGCCCGGGGCCGGAACACGGGCTGGAACAATGGCCTGCCATGACCTCGACTGAGGCCCACACCGAGGGCGAGTCCCACGGCAACGGCAGTCATGAGGGCGAGGCATCGCCCTACCTCGAGCTGAGCCGCGAGGCCTGGGCGGACCTTGCCCACGAGACCGTCAGCCCGCTCTCCGCCGAGGAGCTGGAGCGGCTGCGCGGGCTCAGCGACCGCCTCGACCTCACCGAGGTCGAGCAGGTCTACCTCCCGTTGTCACGGCTGCTCTCGCTCTACGTCTCGGCGGCCGGCGGGCTGCACCGCGAGCAGGAGGCGTTCCTGCACCGGCGCACTCCCCCGCGCACGCCGTTCGTGATGGGCGTCGCCGGCTCGGTCGCGGTCGGCAAGTCGACCACCGCACGGGTGCTGCAGCAGATGCTCGCCCACTGGCCCGAGCACCCCAACGTCGCGCTCATCACCACGGACGGGTTCCTGTACCCCAACGCCGAGCTCGAACGGCGCGGGCTCATGCAGCGCAAGGGGTTCCCGGAGTCCTACGACCGCAGGGCGCTGCTCAAGTTCGTCGTCGACATCAAGTCGGGCAAGGAGGAGGTCGAGGCGCCGACGTACTCCCACCTCGTCTACGACGTCGTCGGCGACGAGAAGGTCGTCATCAAGTCGCCCGACATCGTCATCATCGAGGGGCTCAACGTCCTCCAGCCGGCCGGCGTCCGCGGAGACGGCCGCACCGGACTTGGCCTGTCGGACTTCTTCGACTTCTCGGTGTACGTCGACGCCGGCACGTCCCACATCCGGCAGTGGTACGTCGAGCGCTTCCTGCGGCTGCGCGAGACGGCGTTCCGCGACCCGCACTCCTACTTCCGCAAGTACGCCGCCCTCACCCGCGACGAGGCCGTCGCCGAGGCCGAGCGCATCTGGGACACGATCAACGGGCCCAACCTGACGCAGAACGTGCTGCCGACCCGCTCGCGCGCCACGCTGGTGCTGCGCAAGGACAAGGACCACTCGGTCCGCTACGTGCGGCTGCGCAAGATCTGACACCGTGCGCCCGGGCCTGCGCGGTCGCGGAGCAGGGCGGCCGCTCTCGCGCACCGACCCCTCGCCCAACTATCACCGTGATGGTTGGGCCCGCAAGTGACACTGAGGAACTATCACTGACAGCGCCAACCATCACCGTGATAGTTGGGCCCGCAAGTGACACTCAGGAACTATCACTGACAGCGCCAACCATCACCGTGATAGTTGGGTGAGGCCAACCGACCTAGAGCGCCAGCCGGTCGCGTACGACGCCCGCGAGCCGCTCCGCGACGGTCGTCGCGTGGTCGACGGTCGGTGCCTCGACCATCACGCGCACCAGCGGCTCGGTCCCCGACGGCCGCAGGAGGATCCGCCCGGTCTCGCCGAGTGCGGCCTCCTCGGCGGCCACGGCCGCCAGCAGCTCGGGGTCGTCGCACCGGCTCTTGTCGACGCTCGGGACGTTGACGAGGACCTGCGGGAAGCGCGTCACGACGGAGGCGAGCGACGCCAGGGACTCGCCCGTCGTCATCATCCGCGAGGCGACGTGCAGCGCCGTCAGGATCCCGTCGCCGGTGGTGGCGTGGTCGCTCATGATGACGTGGCCGGACTGCTCGCCGCCGAGCGAGTAGCCCCCGGCGCGCATCTCCTCGAGCACGTAGCGGTCACCGACGCCCGTGGTCCGCAGCTCGATGCCCGCGGCCGACATCGCCTGCCGCAGACCGAGGTTGCTCATCACCGTCGTGACCAGCGTCGAGGACGGCAGCCGGCCGGCGTCGCGCAGGGCGAGCGCCAGGACGGCCATGATCTGGTCGCCGTCGACGAGGTTGCCCGAGGCATCGACGGCCAGGCAGCGGTCGGCGTCGCCGTCGAACGCGAAGCCCGCGTCAGCCCCGTGCTCGAGCACGGCCTTCTGCAGCTGCTCGGGGTGCGTCGAGCCGCAGCTGTCGTTGATGTCGTCGCCGCGCGGGGTGTTGTTGATCGCGATCACCGTCGCCCCGAGCGCCTCGAAGGCCCGCGGCCCGGCGAGCGACGCCGCGCCCTGGGCGCAGTCGAGCACCACGGTGAGCCCGGACAGGGAGCTCGGGCCGGAGTCCGGGCCGAGCGTGGTGGCCAGGTGGTCGGCGTACTCGTGGACGGCGGTCGAGCGGAAGCTGATCCGACCGACGGAGGCGCCCGTCGGGTGGTCGAACGGCGCGCCGAGGCGGGACTCGATGGCGTCCTCGACCACGTCGTCGAGCTTGTGGCCGCCTCGCGCCAGGAACTTGATGCCGTTGTCGGGCATCGGGTTGTGCGAGGCGGTGATGACGACGCCGAGGTCGGCGCCGAGCTCCGCGGTCAGGTAGGCGATGCCGGGCGTCGGGATCACGCCGAGGTCGACGACGTCGACACCGGCGGAGGCGAGGCCCGCCGCGACGGCGGCCTCGAGGAAGTGACCCGAGATGCGCGGGTCGCGGCCGATCACCGCGAAGGGCCGGTGCCCCTCGAACTGGCCGGCGTCCGCGAGCACCCGAGCTGCTGAAACGGCAAGGTCCAGGGCCAGCGAAGCGGTGAGCGTCTCACCGTTCGCCAGGCCCCGGACCCCGTCCGTGCCGAAGAGGCGTGTCATGCAGAGTCGAAGATCAGCGCTTCGAGAACTGCGAGGCCTTGCGGGCCTTCTTGAGACCAGCCTTCTTGCGCTCCACGACGCGAGCGTCGCGGGTGAGCAGGCCGGCCTTCTTCAGGGTCGGACGGTTGGCCTCGACGTCGATGGCGTTGAGGGCACGGGCCACGCCCAGGCGCAGCGCGCCGGCCTGGCCGGTGATGCCGCCACCGTGGATGCGGGCGATGACGTCGAAGCGGCCCTCGAGCTGCAGGGCCGCGAACGGCTCGGCAGCGACCTGGCGGTGCAGCGCGTTCGGGAAGTACTCGTCGAGCGCGCGGCCGTTGATGGTCCACACACCCGTGCCGGGCACGATGCGGACGCGGGCGACGGCCTCCTTGCGGCGGCCGGTGGCACCGGCCGGAGCGATGGTGGCGGGGCGGGCGGGGGTGTCGGCGGACGGGGCGCTCTCCGAGGTGTAGGCGACGCCCTGCTCGTCAGTCTCGAAGGTCTGCTCGACCTCGGCGGTGTTTTCAGACACGAAAGTTCCTCAGCTCAACGATTACTGGGAGATCTGCTTGATCTCGAACGGGACGGCCTTCTGAGCCTCATGCGGGTGCGTCGGGCCGGAGTAGACCTTGAGCTTCTTCACCATCTGCCGACCGAGCTTGTTCTTGGGGAGCATGCCCCACACGGCCTTCTCGATCGCCTTGCGAGCGTCGGTGTCGAGGATCTCGCCGATCGGGGTGGCCGTCAGACCGCCCGGGTAACCGGAGTGACGGTAGGCGAACTTGGTGGTCCGCTTGTTGCCGGAGAGGGAGACCTTCTCGGCGTTGATGACGATGACGAAGTCACCGGTGTCGGCGTTGGGGGCGAAGATCGCCTTGTGCTTGCCGCGGAGCAGGTTCGCGACCTGCACCGACAGACGACCGAGACGGATGTCGGTCGCGTCGATCACGTGCCAGGCGCGCTCGATGTCGCCCGGCTTCGGAGCATAGGTGCCCACGATGTGCCTCATTCGTTCGTTGGTCCTTCCCCGGCGGCTGCCGGAGAGGTTGCCCGCCTTGCGACGGAGCGCTCGTGGCTTCTGACGAACACGGCCCGGCTCGGCATCTCTGCCGTCCGGGACTGCCCCTCGACCGTGGGTGGCCGGGGAGCGGCAGGAGTCACGACCGAACAAGGCTACGGGCCGTCGTACCACCGGTCAAAACGGCGTACGCGCGCTTGCTTCTCTCACGTGACGGGCACCGACTTACTCGGAACGAACCGTGGAGGCTAACGTGAGCGACGTGACTGATTCTCTCACCGTCCGTGACAACCGCACCGGACAGGAGTACGAGGTCCCGATCCTCGACGGCACCATCAGGGCCGCCGACATCGGGAAGATCCGGTCTGGCGAGGACGAGCCGGGCCTGGCCGTGTACGACCCCGGTTTCGTCAACACCGCCTCCTGTCGGAGCTCGGTCACCTTCATCGACGGCGACAAGGGCGTCCTCGAATACCGGGGCTACCCGATCGAGCAGCTCGCCGAGCAGTCGAACTTCCTCGAGGTCGCCTATCTCCTCGTGCACGGGTCGCTGCCGTCGAAGGACGAGTACGACCAGTGGGTCCACAACATCACCTACCACACGTTCGTCCACGAGAACGTGAAGGGCTTCATGGAGGGCTTCCGCTACGACGCGCACCCGATGGGGATGCTGATGGCGTCGGTCGGGGCCCTCTCGACGTTCTACCCGGAGTCGCGCAACATCAGCGACGCCGACAACCGCGCGATCCAGATCATCCGCATGATCGCGAAGATGCCCACGCTGGGCGCCTGGTCGTTCCGGCACGCCCAGGGCAAGCCGTACGTCTACCCGGACAACGCGCTGTCCTACACCGAGAACTTCCTCTCCATGCTCTTCAAGATGAGCGAGCCGAAGTACGAGGCCGACCCGCGCCTGGTCAAGGCGCTCGACACCCTCTTCATCCTGCACGCCGACCACGAGCAGAACGCGTCGGCGAACGCCGTCCGGTCGGTCGGCTCGACGCAGGTCGACCCCTACTCGGCCGTCGCGGCCGGCGTCGGCGCCCTCTACGGCCCGCTGCACGGCGGCGCCAACGAGGCGGTGCTGCGGATGCTCAAGCGGATCGGCTCGAAGTCCGAGATCCCCGCCTTCATCGAGGGCGTGAAGAACGGCAACGAGCGCCTGATGGGCTTCGGCCACCGGGTCTACAAGAACTACGACCCGCGCGCCAAGATCATCAAGAAGGCCTGCGACGACGTCTTCGAGGTCACCGGGGTCAACCCGCTGCTCGAGATCGCCCAGGAGCTGGAGAAGATCGCGCTCGAGGACGAGTACTTCGTCAAGCGCAAGCTCTACCCGAACGTCGACTTCTACTCCGGCCTCATCTACGAGGCCTTCCAGTTCCCGCCGGAGATGTTCACGGTGCTCTTCGCCATCGGGCGTACGCCGGGCTGGCTCGCGCAGTGGCTCGAGCTCACCCAGGACAAGGAGCAGAAGATCGCCCGCCCGAAGCAGATCTACA
Organism: Nocardioides panacihumi; assembly: GCF_039530925.1. Classification (NCBI taxonomy): domain Bacteria; kingdom Bacillati; phylum Actinomycetota; class Actinomycetes; order Propionibacteriales; family Nocardioidaceae; genus Nocardioides; species Nocardioides panacihumi. The sequence continues at coordinate 1,046,302 of NZ_BAAAPB010000002.1, forward strand.
CGGGCTCGCGCGGTCTGACATACACCCCGACCGACCAGCGCTGGGTCTGACCCACAGCCGAGATCCGGGTTCTGGTCCTTCGAGATCCGGAAAGCGGCCCCCACCTACGACAGTCTCGTCGCAGGTGAGGGCCGCTTTCCGGATCTCGGAGGACCAGAACCCGGATCTCGGCGTCTTCAGAGGTAGGCGCCGCGCAGGTCCCGCTTGAGGATCTTCCCGGTGGGGTTGCGGGGCAGGGCCTCGAGGAAGACCACCGACGTGGGGCACTTGAAGTGCGCCAGCTGCTCTCGGCAGAACTCGATGACGTCGGCCTCGGTCGCGGACAGGTCGGGCTTGCGGACGACGTACGCACGCACCGTCTCGCCCCACCGCTCGTCCGGTACGCCGATCACGGCACACTCGAGCACGGCCGGGTGCTCGGCGAGGACGCGCTCGACCTCGGGCGAGTAGATGTTCTCGCCACCGCTGATGATCATGTCCTTGAGCCGGTCCTCGACGTAGACGAAGCCGTCCGCGTCGATCCGGCCGATGTCACCGCTGCGGAACCAGCCGCCCTCGGTCACCACCTTCGCCGTCTCCTCCGGGCGGCCGAGGAAGCCCGTCATGACCTGCTCCGAGCGCAGCCAGATCTCGCCGGGATCGCCGGTCGGCACCTCGTCCAGCGTCACCGTGTCGACGATGCGGACCTCCATGCCCGGGATCGCCCGGCCGGCGCTGAGCAGCCGCTCCGGGTGCCCCTCGGCCTCCGCCTGCCGGTGCTCGTCCGGGAGCAGGTGCGTGGCGACGCCGCACACCTCCGTCAGGCCGTAGACCTGCATCAGGTCGATCTCGGGCCACGTCTTCATCGCGGCGCGCAGGAGCGGCGGCGGCATGGGCGAGGCGCCGTAGGTGAAGCTCTTCAGCTTGCTGAACACCTCGATGCCCTGCGGCCCCGACTGGATCACCTGGGCCAGCACGGCCGGCACGAGGAACATCCGGTTGGCGCCCTGCATGATCGCGGTCGCCAGCGAGAGGCCGTCCGGCTCGCGCGTCACGATGCTGGGGATGCCGTCGTGGAGCCCGAAGAGCACGTACGACGACCCGCCGACGTGGAAGAGCGGCATCGCGACGAGGCTCTTGTCGCCGGGCTCGAACTCCCAGCCGTCGTGGGAGTTGACAGTGTGGGCGACGAAGTTGCGGTGGGTCAGCATCACGCCCTTGGGCCGGCCGGTCGTGCCGCTGGAGTAGAGCACAAGGCAGGTGTCGTCGGGCTCGGTCCCAGGGTCACGGTCCACGGGCGTGGATGCGGCGAGCCACTCCTCGTAGGCGTCGCCCACCCCGTCCGTCGTCACCTCGAGGATGCGCTCGACGTGCGGCAGCTGCCCGCGGATCGCCTCGATGGCGGGGATCAGCTCGCTGCCGACGACCAGGACCTTCGCCCCGCAGTCGTTGAGCGTGAAGCCGACCTCGTCGCCCGCGAGCCGCCAGTTGACCACCGCGTTCGCGGCCCCGATCAGGCCGGCGCCGAGGGACAGCTCGACGCACGCCGGGTGGTTCTTGTCGACGAACGCCACCACGTCACCACGCCCGACACCGAGCTCGCGCAGGCCCCCGGCGACGCGCCGTACGCGGTCGTGGAACTGTGCCCAGGTCCAGGTCCGCTGACCGTAGGTGAGGCACTCACCCTCGGGGTTGACGCTCGCCCAGTGGGCGAGCCGGTCGTCGACGAACTGCGGCTCCGGCGCTGTCATGGCGAGAGTGTGGCGTAGCGCACACCGGCGTCACAAGGCTGGGTCGTCGCTGTGCAGCCCGGCGATCTCGAGGTGGCGCACGTCGCGCGAGAAGAGCGCTGCCACCTCGACGACGAAGAGCACCACCGCGACGACGAGGAGCCAGTTCCGGAAGCCCACCGCCTCCGCGACCGGACCCGTCAACGCCAGGCCGAGGGGCCGCGCGACGAACGACCCGACGATGTCGAACGAGTAGACCCGGGAGAGCTTGTCCTCGGGGATGTTCTGCTGGATCGACAGGTCCCAGAACACCGAGAAGACGGACAGGCCCAAGCCGTGCAGGAACGCGCCCGCCAGGATCACGGCCGCCTGGTCGGACAGGGCCATCGCCAGAGGGAACAGGCAGGTCAGCGTGAGCATGATCGCCCCCGCGAACAGGGCGCGTCGCGGCTGCCAGCGCAGGCAGATCAGCCCGCCGGCGACGAACCCGGCCATCATCGCGCCGAGCGCGGCGCCCCATGCGCTCCGACCGATGCCGTCGCCGACCACCACCGGCCCGAGCACGCCCTGCGCGCCACCGTAGAAGAGGTGGTAGACCAACGCCTGGCCGATGAGCAGCCAGAGCCACGTGTGGCGCAGCACCTCGCGCGCGCCCTCCCCCAGCTCGCTCAGCATCGAGCCGCGCGGACCGTCCGGCCTGGTGTGCGCGACGCGCAGCCGTGAGAAGCAGAGGGCGGCGAACGCGAAGGTCGCCGCATCGACCATGATCGCCCACCCGGCCCCGGTCACGGCCACCAGAGCACCACCGGCCACAGATCCGGCGACCATGCCCAGCTGCTGCGCGAGAGGCCGTACGGCGACCGCCCGGGGCAGCTCCTCCGGCGGCACCACCAGGCGGGTCATGGCCTGGGACGACGGCTGGTTGAGCGCCGACAGCACGCCGGTCACCATCCCGAGCACCGTCAGCAGCGGGATCGTCGCGGCGCCGGTGATGAGCGTGGTGGCCATGCCCGCCTGGGCCACGGCGCTCGCCGCCGAGGAACCCTCCATCATCAGCTTGCGCGAGACCCGGTCGCCGAGGACGCCACCGAGCAGCGTGGTGACCACCTCCGCGCCCGCGAACGCGGCGACGACGAGCCCCAGATCGGTCGCCGAGCCACCGAGGTCGAGCACGGCGAACGCGAGCGCGATCGGGGTGATCGCGTTTCCGAACGAGCTCACCGCGGACCCGGTGACCAGCAGCCGGAAGTTGCGGTGACGCAGCGGTCCGGGTCGTCGTACGGACGGAGCGGTGGTCACGTCCTTGAAAATAGTTAGACGGCGAAAGGTTCGTCAACGAATTATCTCTAGGATGACGACCATGACCGGTGCCGACGAGCCCGACGACTGGGCCGACCGACATGTCGCCCGCTGGCGCGACCACTGGATCGACATCGGGTTCGACGACGAGGTGGAGGCGATCACGGTCCGGATCGGTCGGATCGTCCGCTACTTCCGCCGGACCAAGCAGGAGGCGGTGGCGGAGGCGGGACTGCAGGAGTCGGAGTACGACACGCTGCACCAGCTGATGATCCGCGACACGCCCGGTCACGCGAACCCCTCCGACCTCGCCGCGGACCTCGACATCAGCAACGCCGGCATGACCGGGCGGCTCGACTCCCTCGAGAGGGCCGGCTGGATCCAGCGACGTACGGCGCCGGGCGACCGCCGCCGCGTCCACGTGGAGGTGACGAAGGACGGCGTGGAGGTGTGGCGTCGGGCGATGGGCCTGCGCGGCCGCGCGGAGGACGAGCTCATCGGGGAGCTCTCGGCCGAGGAGCGCACCGAGCTCGCCCGCCTGCTGAAGAAGCTGACGCTCCGACTCGAGGAGTGACGACTCTTCCTGACCACCCAGCCGGGTCTCAGCGTCGTCACAGACTCGGGCCGCACAGTAGGGGACATGACGCACGACCCTGAGCAGCCGGCCGGCACGCCCGACCGCGAGCCGACGAAGCCGTTCACCCAGCCGTACCCGACCTCGGGAGCCGGTGGCTACCCAGGTCCGTCGGGCCCGCCCCCGTCGGGCAACCCCTGGTTCTTCGGCGACCAGACGACCACCCTCCCCGTGGAGGAGCCCCGCGAGACGCCTCGGGAGAAGCGCCGCGGCCGCGCCGGTGTCGTCGGCGGACTCGCCGCGCTCGCCCTCGTCGTCGGCGGCGGCGCCGGGTACGGCGGCGCGGCACTGTGGAACGACACCCACGGCGACTCCGGCAGCACCGGCATCTTCTCCGGGTCGAGCACTCCCGCGACGTCGACCTCGGCCTCGGCCCCGGCGGGCAGCGTGCAGGCCGTCGCCCAGTCGGTGCTCCCGTCGGTCGTGAAGATCGAGGTCGCCGGTGCGCAGGAGTCGGGATCCGGCTCGGGCATCATCTTGACCAGTGACGGCACGATCCTCACCAACAACCACGTCGTCGAGGTCGCCGGCACCAGCGGCGAGATCCGGGTCGACTTCAACGACGGCACCTCGGCCACCGCCAAGATCGTCGGGACCGACCCGCTGACCGACACCGCCGTCATCAAGGCGGAGAAGGTCTCCGGGCTCAAGCCCGCCACCATCGGCAGCTCGGACGGCCTCGCTGTCGGGCAGAGCGTCGTCGCGATCGGCTCGCCGTTCGGTCTCGACTCGACGGTGACGTCGGGCATCGTGAGCGCGCTCGACCGGCCGGTCAACGTCGGCACGGACGACTCCGGCAACGCGACCGTCTACCCCGCGATCCAGACCGACGCAGCGATCAACCCCGGCAACTCCGGCGGTGCGCTCGTCGACATGAGCGGCAAGGTCGTCGGCATCAACGCCTCGATCCGCAGCACGTCCACCTCCTCGGGTGAGGCCGGCTCGATCGGTCTCGGCTTCGCCATCCCGATGGACGAGGTCAAGCCCGTCATCGAGCAGATGATCAAGGGCCAGACCCCGACCCACGCGCGGCTCGGCATCTCCGTCCAGGACGTCGGCGCCTCGCAGCAGAGCCAGCAGGACCAGGGCAACCAGGACCCGTTCGGCCAGCAGCAGCCGCAGCAGACGCCGGGCAGCAGCTCGCCGTTCACCAGCAACGGCGCCGAGGTCCGCCAGATCGGCAGCGGGTCCGCCGCCCAGAAGGCCGGCATCAAGGTGGGCGACATCATCACGAAGGTCGACGACCACCAGATCGTGGGCTCCGACTCGCTCGTCGCGACGGTCCGGTCCTACCGCCCGGGCGACAAGGTGTCGATCACCTACACCCGCGGCGGCAAGACGAGCACCGTCACCCTCAGCCTGGACTCGGACGAAGGCTCCACCAAGTCCTGACCAGCTTCCTGCCCCCTCGTTGGAAGAGCGAGACCCCGCGGCCCCCGCACCGGCCGCGGGGTCTCGCTTGTCGGCGCTACAGGCGCTTCTGGAACTCGCCCGCCCACTCGACGACCCGGAAGCCGAGCGCCTCGTTGACGGCGATCATGTGCTCGTTCGAGGCCGCGTTGTAGGTCACCAGCCGGTCCACGTCGCCCAGCCCGGCGTCCTGGAGCAGGCGGAGGTTGGCCACCTTGACGGCCAGGCCCAGGCGGTGGCCACGGTGGTCGCGTCGCACCAGCGTGCCCTCCTGGTAGGCCTTGCCGGTGCCGTCGCGGCTCCGCGCGATCTGGGTGTAGGCGACGACCTCACCCGCGGCATCGAGCGCCACGGTCGCGTACGACGTCCGTCCCTGCGCCGCGAACAGCTGCTCGTCTTCCCGCACCTTGGCGATCGCGGCCGCCCGCGGCTCGAGATCGAGGCCGCCGGTCGGCGCCTCGGTCTCCAGGCTCGCGTCGAGCGCGGCCCAGCCCGCGACGTGCTCCTCGGGCACCGGACCGACCCAGCTGCGCAGCTCGTAGCCGTCCGTGTGCGCCCCGGCCTGTGCGGCGAGCTCGTCGAGCAGCCCACTCGGCACGGGCAGCGACAGCCGGCGCTGCACGTCCAGCAGCACCTGCTCGTAGCCACGGCCGGCAAGGAACTCCGGCCCCGGCCAACCCGCGCCCTTCGGTCCCGCCACCGTCGGCCAGTCCGACTCCGCGCCGGCCACGGTCCTGCCCTCGGTCCGCGCGATGTCCTCGAGGTGGTCGAGCAGCGCCGTGCCGACGCCACGCCTGCGAGCGGACGGCAGCACGGCGACGAAGAGCTCGCCCCGGTGCCGGTTGTCCTGCAGCGACAGCGCCAGCCAGGCCGCACCGACGGTCCGTCCGGCGTCGCGGGCGACGAACGCCAGGCGCCGCCAGTAGCCCGAGTCCTGCCGCAGCTCGGCCCGCACCTCGTCGAGCGACCAGGTGTCGGCGGTCGCCGGACGATCGGCCTGGTCGACGGCATGGAGGACCCCGTGCCAGGAGGCCAGCACGTCCTCGTCGTGCGGGTCGACGATGACGATGTCCATCAGCGCACCCGCTCCACGCGGCCCTCGTCCCACACCGGCTCGGGCGACTCGTAGACCGTGCCGTCCTCGCCGTACACGAGGAACCGGTCGAAGTCCCGGGCGAACCATCGGTCGTGGGTGACCGCGAGCACCGTGCCCTCGAACGCCTTCAGCCCGTCCTCGAGCGCCTCGGCGGACTGGACGTCGAGGTTGTCCGTCGGCTCGTCGAGGAGCAGGAGCGTCGCGCCGGAGAGCTCGAGCAGCAGGATCTGGAAGCGCGCCTGCTGGCCACCGCTCAGCGACTCGAAGCGCTGCTCCGCGCTGGCCGAGAGCTCGTAGCGGTCGAGCACACGGCTGGCCTGCTCGCGGGCCATGCCCTCGCGGTGCTCGTCGCCACGGTGCAGGATCTCGAGCAGCGTGCGGCCGATCAGCTCCGGGTGCTCATGGGTCTGGACGAACCAGCCGGGCCGGACGCGCGCGCCCAGCCGAGCCATGCCACGGTGTCGCACCGGAGCGATCCGGGCGTCGCCGACCGGCTCGTGCTCCTTGTCCGGCCGGCTGCCCCCGGCGGCGAGCAGCCGGAGGAAGTGCGACTTCCCGGAGCCGTTCGAGCCGAGCACGGCCACCCGCTCGCCGTACCAGACCTCGAGGTCGAACGGCCTCATCAGACCGGTGAGCTCCAGCTGCTCGCAGACGACCGCGCGCTTGCCCGTGCGGCCGCCCCTGAGCCGCATCGTGACCTGCTGCTCGCGCGGCTGCTCGATCGGCGGACCGGCCTCCTCGAACTTGCGGAGCCGGGTCTGTGCCGCCTGGTACTGCGAGGCCAGGCCGTCGTTGTACGCCGCCTTGGTCTTGTAGCGCAGCACGAGCGCCTTGAGCTTCGCATGCTCCTCGTCCCAGCGGCGGCGCATCTCCTCGAAGCGGGCGAACCGGTCGCGGCGCGCCTCGTGGTAGCTCGTGAAGCCGCCCGGATGGGTCCACACGAGGTTGCCGGCCGAGCCGAGCTCGACCGTGACGACACGGGTGGCGGTGTTCGCGAGCAGCTCGCGATCGTGGCTGATGTAGAGGATCGTCTTCGCCGACTCCCGGATCCGCTGCTCGAGCCAGATCTTGCCCGGCACGTCGAGGTAGTTGTCCGGCTCGTCGAGGAGGAGCACCTCGTCGGGACCACGCAGCAGGTACTCCAGGACGAGACGCTTCTGCTCGCCGCCGGAGAGAGTGCCGAGGGCGCGGTACCGGGCCCGGTCGTACGGCAGCCCGAGCGCCGCCATCGTGCAGACGTCCCAGGTGACCTCGAGGTCGTAGCCGCCCGCGTCGGCGTACTCCGCGAGCGCGCCGGCGTAGCGCAGCTGGGTGCGCTCGTCGTCGGTGTCCATCAGCGCCAGCTCGCAGGCGTCGACCTCGGCGGCCGCCTTCCTGATGCGGTCCGGTGCCACGCTCAGCAGCAGCTCGCCGACCGTGGTCGCGCCCTCGCCGACCTTCTGGCGCATGACGCCGAGGCCGCCCGACCGGGTGACGACGCCCGACGTCGGGACGAGATCGCCGGTGATGATGCGCAGCAGCGTCGTCTTGCCGGCTCCGTTGGCGCCCACCAGGGCGACCTTGGCCCCCACGCCGACGCGGAACGACACGTCGTCGAGGAGCACCCGGCCGTCCGGAAGCTCGAAACGCACGCTCGCGACGTCGACATGTCCCACGAGTCGCCATCCTCCCCTGCGGCGGCGCCGGTGGCACGCCGTTTTCACCCGTGGCTCCTTGTCGGTGCGCCCCGGTTCGCCTTGACTGTCAGCCGTGACGGACACGACCCCCGCGCTCGACCCCGCCCTCGACCCCGAGCTGGCGGCCCTCCTCGGTTTCCTCGCCGAGGCGGGCTACCCGCCGATGTGGGAGCAGAGCGCAGCCGACGCGCGAGTCGGATTCCGTGCCCTCACGGTCGACCTGCGGGACCCGGGCCTGCTGCCGGAGATGCTGGAGGTGAGGGCGGCGACGATCGCCGGGCCGGAGCGCGACATCCCGGCGCGGGTCTACCGGCCGCGCCCCGGCGAGCTGCCGACGCTGGTCTTCTTCCACGGAGGGGGTTGGGTCGTCGGCGACCTCGACACGCATGACCTCACCTGCCGCACGCTCGCCCGCGACTGCGAGGCGGTGGTCGTCAGCGTCGACTACCGGCTCGCGCCCGAGCACCGTTTCCCCGCCGCGGTGGACGACGCCGAGGCCGCCGCCCGCTGGGTGGCCGAGCACGCCACCGACCCCGCGGCCGGCCTGGGCGGGTCGCCGGTCGTCGCGGTCGGCGGCGACAGTGCCGGCGGCAATCTCGCCGCGGTCGTCGCCCAGACGCTGCGCGACGAGGGCAGGACGCTGGCCGGGCAGCTGCTCCTCTACCCGGCGACCGACCTCGTCACCGCTCACCCCAGCCTCGCGGAGAACGCCGAGGGCTACTTCCTCGACGCCCCGACGATCTCCTGGTTCCTCGAGCAGTACGTCGGCGACGCGGACCCGGCCGATCCGCGCCTCTCCCCCGCCCGAGGCGACCTGAGGGGGGTGACACCCGCCGTGGTCGCCGTCGCGCAGTTCGACCCGCTGCGCGACGCGGGGACGGCGTACGCCGGGCTGCTGGAGGCGGCGGGCGTGCCGGTCACCCTGCGGGCCTATCCGGGCCTCATCCACGGCTTCGCCGACATGGGCCGCTTCTCACGCGCCGCACAGGCGGCGGTCGACGAGATCGGGGCGCTGTTCCGGCGCCTGCTGCACCCCTGACGCGACACGGGGCGCGGCCAGGGAGGACCCTGATAACAATTTCTCAGTCGCGTCCATCAGACTGAGACACATGATGTCGTGGATGCCTGCTCCGCTCCGCCGTCGGGTCCTCCGGCTGGCGCTGCGCCGGCAGGCCTCGCCGCTGCCGGACATCACCACGCTCAAGAAGGTGCCGGAGCACCTGACCTACCCGCTCCGCCGGCACGCGGTCGACCCCGTCCCGCAGCTGGCCGAGCAACGGGCCGCGGATCCGGTCACCCTGGTCGGCAACGTGCTGGGGCTCGACATCTTCCTCGTCACCGGCCACGAGGAGGCCAAGCAGGTCCTGGCCGACTCGACGTCGTACTCCAACGACATGCGACACCTGCTCGGCTCACGCACCCGCACCGACGCCGAGGGCATCGGCGGCCTCGGCATGACGGACCCGCCGGACCACACCCGGCTGCGTGGCCTGCTGACGCCCGAGTTCACGATGCGCCGGCTGCGGCGGCTCGAGCAGATGATCGACGGGATCGTCGCCGACGCTCTCGACGGGATGGAGGCGAACGGCCCGGTCGTCGACCTGGTGCAGCGGTTCGGCTTCGAGATCCCGTTCCGGGTCATCTGCGAGCTGCTCGGCATGCCCGAGGACGTCCGCGAGGAGTTCCACAAGCTCGGGGTCGCGCGCTTCGACGTCAGCCAGGGCGGAGCGGCCTCCTTCGGCGCTGCGACCGAGACCCGGACCTTCCTGATCGAGACGGTCCGCCGGCAGCGGGCGGAGCCGGGCGAGGGCCTCATCGGCGAGCTCATCCGCAGCAAGGGCCACGAGTACGACGACGTCGAGCTCGGCGGCCTCGCCGACGGTGTCTTCCTGGGCGGCTACGAGACGTCCGCCTCGATGCTGTCGATGGGCGCCTACGTGCTCATGCAGCAGCCGGCGGCGTACGCCGCTCTGCGTTCGGGCGACCGGGGTCAGGTGGACGTCGTCGTCGAGGAGCTGCTGCGCTACCTGTGCCCGGTGCAGATCGCGTTCCCGCGGTTCGCCCGCGAGGACCACGACCTCTTCGGCCACCGCGTCAAGAAGGGCGCGGTCGTCATCGTCTCGCTGACCGGGGCCAACCGTGACCCGTCGGTCGTCCCGCAGCCCGAGCAGTTCGACCTGCGCAACGCCCAGACGCAGCACCTGGCCTTCGGCCACGGGCTGCACCGGTGCGTCGGCGCCGAGCTGGCGCGGATGGAGCTGCGCGCGGCCCTCACCGGCCTCTCGACCCGCTTCCCGGAGCTCTCGCTGGCCACCGACGACATCTCCGAGCTCGGCTTCCGCGACCTGTCGATCGTCTACAGCCTCGACAAGCTGCCGGTCCGGCTCCACCGCTGATCGGCTTTGTGGAGCTCAGCGTGACCTGGGGTCACGCCGGGGCTCAGGACCTCCGGGTCTCCAGCACCCGGAACCCCTTCGCACTGGCGAGACGCGTCGTGGGGTGACCCTGCTCGGTCAGCCAGCGCTGGAGGCTGTCGGCGCCGAGGTTCTTGCCGACGACCATGACGGCCCGGCCCCCGGGCACCAGCCGCGGCAGCCAGGTGAGCAGGAGCTCGTGCAGCGCCTGCTTGCCGATCCGGATCGGCGGGTTGCTCCAGATCTCGTCGTACTCCTGCTCGGACGCCTGCTCCGGCGTCGAGGCGCGGTAGTTGGCGAGGCCGAGGGCGGCGGCGTTCTCGTTGGCGAGGAGCACCGCGCGCTCGTTGACGTCGACGCCCGTCACCCGGGCGTCAGGCAGCACCGACGCGATGGCGAGGCCGATCACACCGTAGCCGCAGCCCAGATCCAGGATCCGGCCCGCGGCGGGCGGCTCGGTCTCGCGGAAGAGCACCGCCGTCCCGATGTCGAGCCGACCCTGGGCGAACACCCCGCTGCCGCTCACCAGGTCGAGCTCACGACCCCACACCTCAGCGGTCAGGGGGATCCGCTCGAAGGGCACCGACGGGTCGGCGGTGAAGTAGTGCTCGGTGCTGGACTCGTCAGTCATCGGCCGCCTCCCTCTTGGCTCGGGTCTGCACGGCTCGCGCCTCCATCTGGTCGTCGGGCGGGTAGCCGACCTCCTCCAGGGTGAGGCCACGGGGTGAGGCCGCGTGCACGGCCGACGTACGCACCGTGTGGCCGAGCACCTCCTTCGCCCAGCCGATGTCCTTGCGACCCTCCCCGACGGCCACCAGGCAGCCGACGAGCGCACGCACCATGCCGTGGCAGAACGCGTCCGCGACGACTCGCGCGACCGCCACACCGCTCTCGTCGCGCTCCCAGACGAGCGTCCGGATGGTGCGGATGGTGGTCGCGCCCTCCCGTGCCTTGCAGAAGCCGCCGAAGTCGTGCAGCCCGATCAGGTCCGCCGCGGCCACGTTCATCAGGGACAGGTCGAGCGGTCGGGGCCAGTACAGGACGTGGTGGCGCCGGAGCGGGTCGTACACCGCCGGGGTGTCCGCGATCCGGTAGGCGTACCGACGCCACAGCGCCGAGAAGCGGGCGTCGAAGCCGGGCGCGGCCTCGGTGGCGCGGTGGATCTGCACGTCGAGCGGCAGCATCCCGTTGAGCCGGCGCACCAGCGCGTCGAGCGGCGGCAGGTGGGAGCGGCCGGCGCTGGCCGCGATCGCGTCGTCGGCGACGTCGACGTGGACGACCTGGCCACGCGCGTGGACGCCGGCGTCGGTGCGTCCCGCACAGGTCACCCAGAGGCGCTCGTCGGGCGCGAGCCGGAACGCCGTCGCCAGGGCGTCCTGCAGCTCGCCCTGCACGGTGCGCAGCCCCGGCTGGGACGCCCAGCCGTGGAAGTCGGTGCCGTCGTAGGCGAGGTCGATCCGGATCCGCACGGCGGTCATCCTCCCATCCGCTGGATACAGGTCCCGCATGGACGGTGTGCGGATCGGCACCTCGGGTTGGACCTACGACCACTGGGCGGGTGTCTTCTATCCCGAGGGGCTGGCCCGCGCACGATGGCGGGACTACTACGCCGAGCGCTTCGACACCGTCGAGCTGAATGCGTCGTTCTACCGCTGGCCCGGACTGCGGCCCTTCCAGGGCTGGTCGCACTCGCTGCCGGACGGGTTCGCGATGTCGGTCAAGGCGTCACGCTGGCTGAGCCACGGTCGCCGGCTGAACGATCCCGACGGCGCCTGGGCGGACCGGCTCGCGGCGGCGATGCGGGCGCTCGGGGCGCGGGCCGGGGTGGTGTTCGTGCAGCTCCCGGGCGAGGTCGAGCGTGACGACGAGCGACTCGACGCCTTCCTCGCGCGGATGCCGGACGACGTATGGGTGGCGATGGAGCTGCGGCACCCCTCGTGGGACGACGACGCGGTCGCCGCCGTGCTCGAGAAGCACCGCGCGGCGTACGTCGTCACCCACGGCGCGGGCCTGCACACCGTGCTGCGAGCGACGGCGCCCTTCGTCTACTGCCGCTGGCACGGCCCGACCGACGAGCCGCTGTACGCCGGGCGCTACCCGCCCTCGGCGCTGGAGGGCTGGGCGGAGCGGATCACGCGGTGGCGCGACGACGGCCGGACCGTCTGGGGCTACTTCGACAACGACGGGTCGGGCCACGCGCCGGTCAACGCCCGGGAGCTCCTGGACCTGCTCGAGTGAGCCGCGGGCCGACGATCGCGCCCGAGAC
>NZ_BAAAPB010000002.1:1058865-1098028 GCF_039530925.1 Nocardioides panacihumi
CTCCTCCTCCGTGGTCTCCTCGGTCGCCTCGGCGGCCGGAGCCTCCTCGGCGGTGGCCTCGGTGGTCTCCTCGGCCGGGGCCTCGGTCTCGACAGCCTCGGTCTCGACAGCCTCGGTCTCGGTCGGCTCGGCGGGAGCCTCCTCGACCGGAGCAGCCTCGGCCTTCTTGTCGGCCTTCTTGTCAGCCTTCTTGGTGGCCTGCTTCGGCTGGTAGGCCTCGGTCACGAGCTCGATGACCGCCATCGGGGCGTTGTCGCCCTTGCGCGGACCGATCTTCGTGATCCGGGTGTAGCCACCGGGACGCTCGGTGAAGGTCTCGGCGATCTCGGTGAAGAGCTTGTGGACGACACCCTTGTCGCGGATGGTCTTGAGGACCTCGCGGCGGTTGTGCAGGTCGCCCTTCTTCGCCTTGGTGATCAGCTTCTCCGCGACGGGGCGCAGCGTGCGCGCCTTGGCCTCGGTGGTCGTGATCCGGCCGTGGTCGAACAGCTGGGTGGCCAGGTTCGACAGGATGAGCCGCTGGTGCGCCGGGCTGCCGCCGAGGCGGGCACCCTTCTTGGGAGTAGGCATCTGCCTCTTCCTTCCTCTCCGGCCGTATGAGGTACCGGGGTAGACGACCTACCGGTTGCAGGTCGGTTTCGGTGCTGGGACGTCATACGCCCTGGTAGCTGGAGCCACCAGAACGTATGACGTCCGCGGGGATCAGTACTGCTCGTCCTCGACGAACGCGTCGTCGTCGTCGTCGCCGTAGGCGGCGAGGGCGGCGGTCGGGTCGAAGCCCGGCGCGCTGTCCTTGAGGGAGAGGCCCATCTCGTGCAGCTTCGCCTTGACCTCGTCGATCGACTTGGCGCCGAAGTTGCGGATGTCCAGCAGGTCCTGCTCCGAGCGGCTGATGAGCTCACCCACGGTGTGGATGCCCTCGCGCTTGAGGCAGTTGTAGGACCGGACGGTGAGCTGCAGGTCCTCGACCGGCAGGGCCAGGTCGGCGGCGAGCTGCTCGTCGACCGGCGACGGGCCGATGTCGATGCCCTCGGCCTCGACGTTGAGCTCCCGGGCGAGGCCGAAGAGCTCGACCAGCGTCTTGCCGGCCGACGCGATGGCGTCGCGCGGCTTGATGGACGGCTTGGACTCGACGTCGATGACGAGCTTGTCGAAGTCGGTGCGCTGCTCGACACGGGTCGCCTCGACCTTGTACGAGACCTTGAGCACCGGGCTGTAGATCGAGTCGACCGGGATGCGGCCGATCTCATTGTCGGCGCCCTTGTTCTGGACGGCCGACACGTAGCCGCGACCGCGCTCGACGACGAGCTCGAGCTCGATCTTGCCCTTGTCCGACAGGGTCGCGATCTTCAGGTCGGGGTTGTGGACCTCGACACCGGCCGGCGGCGCGATGTCGGCGGCCGTGACGTCACCGGCACCCGACTTGCGCAGGTACATCGTGACGGGCTCGTCGTGCTCGGAGGAGACGACCAGACCCTTGAGGTTCAAGATCACCTCGGTCACGTCCTCCTTGACGCCCTCGATGGTCGAGAACTCATGGAGGACGCCGTCGATCTTGATGCTGGTGACGGCGGCGCCGGGGATCGAGGACAGCAGCGTACGCCGAAGGCTGTTCCCGAGCGTGTAGCCGAAGCCAGGCTCCAGCGGCTCGATCACGAACCGCGAGCGGAACTCGTCGACGGTCTCTTCCGACAGGGTGGGGCGCTGTGCGATGAGCACTGGTTCTTTCCTTTCCGGGCCTACCCGCTATATGACAGGCCCGAACTCCAGGGTGATGACGGAAGGTGTTTCGACCGGCACCCCGTCCCTCGCGGTCGGGGGTGCCGGTCGGCGATCACAGCTTCGAGTAGTACTCGACGATGAGCTGCTCCTGGACCGGGATGTCGATCTGGGCCCGGATGGGGAGCTGGTGCACGAAGATCCGCATGCGGCCGGGGACGGCCTCGAGCCAGGCGGGGACGACGCGCTCGCCGTGGGTCTCGCGAGCCACGATGAACGGGGTCATCTCCAGCGACTTCTCACGGACGTCGATGACGTCGTGAGCCGAGACCTGGTACGACGGGATGTTGACCTTCTTGCCGTTGACCAGGAAGTGGCCGTGGACGACCAGCTGCCGGGCGTGACGACGGGTGCGGGCGAAGCCGGCACGGTAGACGACGTTGTCCAGGCGGCACTCGAGCAGCTGGAGCAGGTTGTCACCGGTCTTGCCGGCACGGCGGTGCGCCTCGGCGTAGTAGTTCGCGAACTGCTTCTCGAGGACGCCGTAGCTGAAGCGAGCCTTCTGCTTCTCGCGAAGCTGCAGGAGGTACTCGCTCTCCTTGATCCGACCGCGGCCGTGCTGGCCCGGGGGGTAGGGACGCTTCTCGAAGGCGGCGTCGCCGCCGACCAGGTCGACACCGAGACGGCGCGACTTGCGGGTCATGGGGCCGGTGTAACGGGCCATGTTCTCTCAGTCTCTCTTTCAGTCTCGGGTCGGGATCAGACGCGGCGGCGCTTGGGCGGGCGGCAGCCGTTGTGCGGGGTCGGCGTGACGTCCTGGATGGTGCCGACCTCGAGGCCGATCGCACCGAGCGAACGGATCGCGGTCTCGCGGCCGGAGCCCGGACCCTTGACGAAGACGTCGATCTTCTTCATGCCGTGGTCCATCGCGCGACGACCGGCGGCCTCGGCGGCCATCTGGGCGGCGAACGGGGTGGACTTGCGCGAGCCCTTGAAGCCGACGGTGCCGGCGCTGGCCCACGAGATCACCGCACCGGTCGGGTCGGTGATCGTGACGATCGTGTTGTTGAACGTGCTCTTGATGTGGGCTTCGCCCTGAGCGACGTTCTTCTTCTCCTTGCGGCGGACCTTGGTCTTCGCCGCAGCCTGACGGCTCTTGGGAGGCATTCAATAACTCCTGGATTGGCTGGTCTGTGAGATCGGGGGCCGGATCAACGCTGCGCCGGACGAATCCGGTACAGGCGTCGGATCACTTGGCCTTCTTCTTGCCGGCGACGGTGCGCTTCGGGCCCTTGCGGGTGCGAGCGTTCGTCTTGGTGCGCTGGCCGCGGACCGGAAGGCCCATGCGGTGACGGCGACCCTGGTAGCTGCCGATCTCGATCTTGCGACGGATGTCGCCCTGCACCTCACGACGAAGGTCACCCTCGATCGTCAGGTTGCGGGACTCGATCTCCTTCGCGAGCTTGACCAGCTCGTCCTCGGAGAGCGCGTGGACGCGGGTGTTGGGGTCAACACCGGTCGCGGCCAGGAGCTGCTGGGAGGTGGTACGGCCGATGCCGTAGATGTAGGTGAGTGCGATCTCCACGCGCTTCTCACGCGGAAGGTCGACACCGACGAGGCGTGCCATGGTGATTCCTTAGGTTTCGACTTCAGGTGTCAGTCGACGTACGTCCCAGGTGGCGCCTGAGCTCTGGCCTGAAGCTCCAGAGGTGGTTCCCCGCAGCGGATCCGCGGGTAGTGCGTCGAGTTGGTATTCAGTTGTGGTGGCCTGCGATCAGCCCTGGCGCTGCTTGTGGCGCGGGTTCTCGCAGATGACCATGACGCGGCCGTGGCGACGAATCACCTTGCACTTGTCACAGATCGGCTTGACGCTGGGGTTGACCTTCATGGTCAGCCTCTTTCTTCGCTAGTCGGCTGTCACTTGTAGCGGTAGACGATGCGACCCCGAGTGAGGTCGTACGGCGAGAGCTCCACCACCACACGGTCCTCGGGGAGGATCCGGATGTAGTGCTGGCGCATCTTGCCGCTGATGTGGGCGAGAACCTTGTGCCCGTTGCTCAGCTCGACGCGGAACATGGCATTCGGCAGGGCCTCCACTACGGTGCCCTCGATCTCGATCACGCCTTCTTTCTTCGGCATGTCCTCACTAACTGCTCGTGGTGTCGTCTACCGTTTCGTGCACCGCGGATCGTCGTCGGACGATCTGCGGGTTGGCCCGGGAACCTCTCACTACACTCGTGAGTGGACCTCGTGAAGCCGTCCCGCACACCTCAATCCCGAGACGATGCTCAGGCAGCCGCGAGGCGCGACGAGACAGACCCACGTTGGGTCGACACGCCAGTCTAGGCTTCGGCGCGGCCACGCCCAAATTCACGTGTCAGTCGACGAGGAGCCGCAACGTCTGCTCACGGCCGGGCGCGGTCCGCGGGTCGACGCCTGCGTGCGCTCCGGCGACGGGGTTGACCATCACCTCGTCCACGTCGAACTCGGCCGCCAGGTCAGCGATCCGCTTCCGGGCGTACGCCGGGTCGCCGATCACCCACCGGTCCCGCATGGCCTGCAGCAGCCCGTGGTGCGCCTCGGCGACCGGGACCCGCTCGGCATCCTCGACCAACCGCTGCGCCGCGAGCGGCTGGCCGGTGCGCAGCGCGAGCATCGTCAGCAGCTGGGGCAGGGCGAGACGGTCGGCCTCGTCGGCGTCCTCGGCGACGGCGGCGTTGACGGTCAGGAAGGTGCGCGGCTCGCTCAGCTCCGGCGACGGCCGGAAGGTCGAGCGGTACAGCTCGATCGCCTCACGGGTCCCCGAGCCCGAGAAGTGATGCGCGAAGACGTACGGCATGCCCTTCTCGGCGGCCAGCCGGGCCGAGTAGTCCGAGGACCCCAGCAGCCAGATCGTGGGGACACCGGTCGCCGCGGGCGTCGCGTGCAGCGCGTGGCGACGACCGCCGACCGAGACCGAGACCCCGCCGGTGTCCATCATGGCGAGCACGTTGTCGACGTACTCGGGGAAGCGGTTGACCGTCTCCTCGGCGTCGGCGGGACCACCGTGGCGCAGCGCCCACGCGGTGACCTGGTCGGTGCCCGGCGCGCGGCCGATCCCCAGGTCGATGCGGCCGGGGAACGCCGCCTCCAGGATCGCGAACTGCTCGGCGACGACCAGGGGCGCGTGGTTGGGCAGCATCACGCCACCGGAGCCGACCCTGATCCGCTCGGTCGCGCCGGCGAGGAGGCTGATGAGGACCGGCGGGTTGGTCGCGGCGACCGCCGGCATGTTGTGGTGCTCGGCCACCCAGTAACGGGTGTAGCCCAGCTCGTCGGCCACCTTCGCGAGCGACACCGAGGCCGCGATCGCGTCCGCGCTGCTCTGGTCGGTGCGGACGGGGACGAGGTCGAGGACGGAGAGAGCAGGAGTCACGAGTGGTGAACCCCGCTCCACTCCCCCTTGTTCCGGCCGGCGACCTCCCGGACGCGTCAGTCGCGGCCGCCGTAGGGCACGCCGAGCTCGGCGAGGCGGGCGCGGCCGCCGTCGAGCGCGGTGAGCACCCACGCGCCCTGGGGCGTCAGCGTGAAGCTGTGCTCGAAGTGTGCGGCCCAGCTGCCATCGGTCGTGACGACCGTCCAGTCGTCGTCGAGCACGTCGGTGTCCTTGGTGCCGAGGGTCACCATCGGCTCCACAGCCAGTGCCAGGCCCTCGACGAGCTTGGGTCCCTTCCCCCGTCGCCCGTAGTTGGGCACGTCGGGCGGCTGGTGCATCTCCGAGCCGATGCCGTGGCCCGTGTAGTCCTCGAGGATCCCGTAGCGGCCGGCGCTCCGGACGTGCCGCTCGACAGCGTGGGAGATGTCGCTGACTCGACCACCGAGGCGGGCAGCGGCGATCCCATGCCACATCGCCTCCTCGGTGACGGCCATCAGCGTGGTGAGCTCGTCCGAGACAGGCCCGATCGCGACCGTGATCGCCGCGTCGCCGTGCCAGCCGTCGACGATCGCGCCGCAGTCGATCGAGACCAGGTCGCCCTCGGCCAGCACCCGATCACCCGGGATGCCGTGGACCACCTCGTCGTTGACGGAGGCGCAGATCGAGGCAGGGAAGCCCTGGTAGCCCAGGAACGACGGGGTCGCGCCGGCCGTACGGATGGCATCCTCGGCGATGGCGTCGAGCTCCCGCGTGGTCATGCCGGCGCGGACCGAGGAGCGAAGCAGCTCGAGGGTGTTGCCGACCACGAGGCCGGCGCGACGCATCGCGTCGATCTGTTCCGGCGTCTTGATCTCGAGGCGCTCGAAGAAGCCCATCTCAGCGCCCCTGAGCGTTCATGGCGTGCGCTGCCAAGGCGGAGGAGGGAAGTCGACCTTCAGAGCGCAGCGGTCGTCGACCGACGACAACGCAGGCAGCGCGCGCCATGGGCGCTCAGGACTCGGGGACGACGTCGAGGGCGTCGAAGATCCGCTTGGTGACCTCGTCGACCTCGCCGAGCCCGTCGACCTCCACCAGGATGTCGCGCTCGCCGTAGACCTGGATCAGCGGCTGGGTCTGCTCGAGGTAAACCTCCTGCCGGCGCCGGATGACGTCCTCGGTGTCGTCGGCGCGGCCTTCGATCTGGGCGCGCTGCAGCAGCCGCTTGACGACCTCGTCCTTGTCCACGACCACGCTGAGCACGGCGTCGAGCTGGTGACCGGTGAACTTGATCATCCCGTCGAGCTCCTCGACCTGAGCGAGGGTGCGGGGGTAGCCGTCGAGCAGGAAGCCCTGCTTGGCGTCGGGCTCGTCGATCCGGTTCCGGACCATCCGGTTGGTGATCTCGTCGGGCACGTACTCGCCGGCGTCCATGTAGCGCTTCGCCTCCACGCCGAGCGGCGTCCCCTGCGAGACGTTCGCGCGGAAGATGTCGCCGGTGGAGATGGCCGGGATGCCGAAGTGCTCGGCGATGTACCGCGCCTGGGTGCCCTTACCGGCCCCAGGCGGGCCCATGATGATCAACCTCAACGCAGGAATCCTTCGTAGTTGCGCTGCTGCAGCTGGCTCTCGATCTGCTTCACCGTGTCGAGGGCGACGCCGACCATGATCAGGATCGAGGTGCCGCCGAACGGGAAGTTGTTGTTGGCGTTGATCAGCGCGAGCGCGATCAGCGGGATGAGCGCGATCAGACCGAGGTAGAGCGAGCCGGGCAGCGTGATGCGGGAAAGGACGTAGGACAGATAGTCCTCGGTCGGCTTGCCCGCCCGGATCCCGGGGATGAAGCCGCCGTACTTCTTCATGTTGTCCGCCACTTCCTTCGGGTTGAAGGTGATGGAGACGTAGAAGTAGGTGAAGAAGACGATGAGCAGGAAGAACGCCGCCATGTAGAGCGGGTGGTCACCGCGCACGAAGTAGGTGTTGATCCAGTCGACCCAGAAGGCGCCGCTGTTCCGGTTGAACTGGGCGGCCATCGCGGGGAGGTAGAGCAGGGAGCTCGCGAAGATGACCGGGATGACTCCGGCCTGGTTCACCTTGAGCGGGATGTACGTCGACGAGCCGCCGAACATCTTGCGGCCGACCATCCGGCGGGCGTACTGCACCGGGATCCGGCGCTGCGCCTGCTCGATGAAGATGACTGCCGCGACCAGCGCGAGGCCGATGGCGAGCACGACCGAGAAGGTCCACCAGCCGTGCTGCTGCCGGACGGCCCACAGCGTGGCCGGGAAGGTCGCGACGACCTGCGTGAAGATCAGGATCGACATGCCGTTGCCGATGCCACGCTCGGTGATGAGCTCGCCGAGCCACATGATGACGGCCGTGCCGGCGGTCATCGTGACGACCATGACCAGGAACGTGCTCGTGCTGTTGCTGTAGAGAAGGTCCTGGTTGCACTGGAGCAGGTTGCCCGAGCGGGCCAGTGCGACGATGCCGGTCGCCTGCAGGAGGGCGAGGCCGAGCGTCAGGTAGCGGGTGTACTGCGTGATCTTCGTCTGACCCGACTGACCCTCTTCCTTGAGGGCCTCGAGTCGTGGGATCACGACCACGAGCAGCTGCAGGATGATGCTCGCGGTGATGTAGGGCATGATCCCCAGCGCGAACACGGTGAGCTGCAGCAGCGCTCCACCGGAGAACAGGTTCACCATGTTGTAGAGCCCGGCGCCCGAGCCCGACTTGGTGAGGCTGATGCAGTCCTGGACGTTGGCGACGTTGACGCCAGGGGCCGGGATCTGTGAGCCCGCCCGGAAGATCACGATGATCATCAGGACGAACAGCAACTTGCGACGCAGATCCGGAGTCCGGAATGCGTTCGCGAACGCGCCTAGCACGAGTGGATCCCTCTTCTCACACAACCATTTTCGAGTGGACGTCGGCCGGACCCGGCGACAGCCCCGCGAAGCCTAACAGGGGCGCTGAACCACGAACGCGGCCAGGGGCGCCGACAGACGACCCTGGCCGCGTTCATGCTCAGCCGAGTTTGCGAGTCTCAGGACTCGGTGATCGTGCCACCGGCGTTCTCGATCGCGGCCTTGGCGGACGCGGAGAACTTGTCGGCGGTCACGTCGACCTTGACGGTCAGGTCGCCGTTGCCGAGGACCTTGACGGGCTGGCCCTTGCGGACCGCACCCTTCGCGACCAGGTCGGCCACGGTGACGGTGCCGCCCTCGGGGAACAGCTCGCTGATCTTGTCCAGGTTCACGACCTGGAACTCGACCTTGAACGGGTTCTTGAAGCCCTTGAGCTTCGGAAGCCGCATGTGGATCGGCATCTGGCCACCCTCGAAGGCGACCGGAACCTGGTAACGGGCCTTCGTGCCCTTGGTACCACGGCCGGCGGTCTTACCCTTCGAGCCCTCACCGCGACCGACGCGGGTCTTGGCCTTCTTGGCACCCGGCGCGGGCGCCAGGTTGTGCAGCTTGAGCGTCATGTCAGTCGACCTCCTCGACCGTCACGAGGTGACGGACGGTGTGGACCATGCCGCGGATCTCCGGGCGGTCCTCCTTGACGACAACGTCACCGATGCGCTTGAGACCAAGCGAGCGGAGCGTGTCGCGCTGGTTCTGCTTCAGGCCGACGAGGCCCTTGTTCTGGCGAACCTTGAGCTGTGCCATCAGGCCGACACCTCCGCAGGGGCGGCACCGGCGGCCGCAGCCTCGTCGCGCGCCTTCAGCAGAGCGGCCGGCGCGACGTGCTCGACGGGGAGGCCACGACGGGCCGCCACAGCCTCGGGCTGCTCGAGCTGACGCAGCGCCGCGACCGTCGCGTGGACGATGTTGATCTGGTTGGACGAGCCGAGCGACTTGCTCAGCACGTCGTGGATGCCGGCGCACTCGAGGACGGCACGCACCGGGCCGCCCGCGATGACACCGGTACCAGGAGCGGCCGGACGCAGCAGCACGACGCCTGCGGCCTTCTCGCCCTGGACCGGGTGCGGGATCGTGCCCTGGATGCGGGGGACGCGGAAGAAGTGCTTCTTCGCCTCCTCGACACCCTTGGCGATCGCCGCCGGAACTTCCTTCGCCTTGCCGTAGCCGACGCCGACGAGACCGTCCCCGTCACCGACGATCACGAGGGCGGTGAAGCTGAAGCGACGACCACCCTTCACGACCTTGGCGACACGGTTGATCGCGACGACGCGCTCGATGTAGGCGGTCTTCTCAGCAGCCTGGCCGCGACGATCGTCGCGTCCACGGCGCTCGCCACCACGCGTACCGCGCTGGGCTCCGCTCATGAGACTTTCCTCTTCCTTAGCTAGTCTGTCGCGATCAGAACTGCAGGCCGCCCTCGCGGGCGCCGTCAGCCAGGGCCGCGATGCGGCCGGTGTACTTGTTGCCGGCGCGGTCGAAGACCACGCCCTCGATGCCGGCGGCCTTCGCGCGCTCAGCGACGAGCTGACCGACGGCCTTGGCCTTGTCGGACTTCGCAGCGTCGTTCGAGCGGAGGTCCGCCTCGAGGGTGGACGCCGACACCAGGGTCTTGCCGACAGTGTCGTCGACGACCTGGGCGATCATGTGCTTGGCCGACTTGGTGACGACCAGGCGCGGACGCTCGGCAGTGCCGTTGACCTTCTTGCGACCGCGGACCTGACGCTTGAGGCGCGCCTTGACCTTGGCAGCGGTGTGCTTGTTGTTGGACAGCGAGATGGCCATCGTCACTTACCAGCCTTTCCGACCTTGCGGCGGACGTTCTCGCCGGCGTAGCGAACGCCCTTGCCCTTGTAAGGCTCGGGCTTGCGCAGCTTGCGGATGTTGGCCGCGACCTCACCGACCTGCTGCTTGTCGATCCCGACCACACCGAGCTTGGTGGGGCCGTCGACGGTGAAGCTGATGCCCTCGGGGGCGTCGAAGATGATCGGGTGGCTGTAGCCGAGCTGGAACTCCAGCTGGGTCGGGCCCTTGGACAGGACGCGGTAGCCCACGCCCACGATCTCGAGCTTCTTCTCGTAGCCCTCGGTCACACCGATCACCATGTTGTTGATGAGGGTGCGCGACAGGCCGTGCAGCGCCTTCGAAAGGCGCTCGTCGTCGGGGCGCTTGACGTCGAGGACGCCCTCACCCTGCTCGACGGTGATCGGCGCGGCGACCACGTGCGACAGGGTGCCCTTCGGGCCCTTGACGGTGACCTCCTGGCCGGCGATCTGGACGTCGACACCGCCCGGAACCAGGACGGGGAGCTTGCCAATGCGTGACATGTTCTTCTCTCCTTCCCAGATCACCAGACGTAGGCGAGGACTTCCCCACCCACGCCCTTCTGGTTGGCCTGACGGTCGGTCAGCAGACCCTGGCTCGTCGAGATGATCGCGATGCCCAGGCCACCGAGCACGCGGGGCAGACCCGTGTGCTTGGCGTAAACCCGGAGGCCGGGCTTGCTGATGCGGCGCACGCCGGCGAGCGAGCGCTCGCGAGTGCGGCCGTACTTGAGGGTGATGGTCAGCGTCTTGCCGACGGCGGGGGTGCCGTCCGCAGCGACGTTGTCCTTCACGTCGAAGGAGGTGATGTAGCCCTCCTGCTTGAGGATCTCCGCGACGCCAGCCTTGATCTTGCTGTACGGCATCGAGACCGAGTCGTGGTACGCCTGGTTGGCGTTACGCAGACGCGTGAGCATGTCTGCGATCGGGTCAGTCATCGTCATGATGTGTTCTTTCTCGAAGTGGTTTCGCTCCGCCGGGGCGCGAGCGACCTGCTACGGGTTGAGGGTGATCGAGCCTGTCGAGGTCACCAGCTGGACTTGGTCACGCCGGGCAGCTCGCCGCGGTGGGCCATCTCCCGCAGGCAGATACGGCACAGGCCGAACTTGCGGAACACGGCCTTCGGCCGGCCGCAACGCTGGCAGCGGGTGTAGGCGCGGACGGCGTACTTCGGCTTGCGCGCGGCCTTGACCTTGAGGGCGGTCTTCGCCATGTCAGTTCTCCTTGAACGGGAAGCCGAGGGCCTTCAGCAGCGCCCGACCCTGGTCGTCGTTGGTGGCAGTGGTCACGATGGTGATGTCCATGCCTCGCGACCGGTCGATCCTGTCCTGGTCGATCTCGTGGAACATGACCTGCTCGGTGAGACCGAAGGTGTAGTTGCCACGGCCGTCGAACTGGGTGGCGTTCAGACCACGGAAGTCGCGGATGCGCGGAAGCGCGAGCGACAGGAGGCGGTCCAGGAACTCCCACATGCGGTCGCCACGCAGCGTGACGTGCGCGCCGATGGGCATGCCCTCACGCAGCTTGAACTGCGCGATGGACTTGCGGGCCTTGGTGACCAGCGGCTTCTGGCCGGTGATCGCGGTGAGGTCGCGCACGGCGCCCTCGATCAGCTTCGAGTCGCGAGCCGCCTCGCCGACACCCATGTTGACCACGATCTTGGTCAGGCCGGGGATCTGCATGACGTTCTTGATGTCGAACTGCTCGCGGAGGGCCGGAGCGATCTCGTCGGCGTAGCGGGCCTTCAGGCGCGGCGCGGTACGGATCTGGGTCTCGGTCATCTCAGATCTCCTTGCCGGACTTGCGCGAGATGCGGACGCTGCGCTCAGCCGTGTAGGTCGAGCCGTCGGGACGACGCTTGGTCACGGTGTCGCGACGGAAGCCGATGCGGACCGTCTTGCCGTCCTCGAGCAGCATCACGTTGGACACGTGGATGGGGGCCTCGGTCGTGACGATGCCGCCGGTGGTGCCGGCGCGGCCGCCCTGGTCCTGGACCTTGGTGTGCTTCTTGACGAGGTTGACACCCTCGACCACGAGCCGGTCGTCCTCACGCAGGACGCGGATGACCTTGCCCTCGGCGCCCTTGTCCTTGCCCGCGATCACCTTGACGGTGTCGCCCTTCTTGATGTTGAAGCTCTGCTTCTTGCCAGACATCACAGCACCTCCGGCGCAAGCGAGATGATCTTCATGAACTTCTTCTCGCGCAGCTCGCGGCCGACGGGGCCGAAGATGCGGGTGCCTCGCGGCTCGCCGTCGTTCTTGAGAATGACGGCGGCGTTCTCGTCGAAGCGGATGTAAGAGCCGTCAGGACGACGACGCTCCTTCACCGTGCGCACGACGACGGCCTTGACGACGTCACCCTTCTTCACGTTGCCACCGGGGATCGCGTCCTTCACGGTGGCGACGATGACGTCACCGATGCCGGCGTAGCGACGCCCAGAGCCACCGAGAACGCGGATGCAGAGGATCTCCTTGGCACCCGTGTTGTCGGCGACCTTGAGTCGCGACTCCTGCTGAATCATCAAATACTCCTTGTCGCGCTGGTTCTCATCCGCATCAGAGGCGGGTGAGCCTGGCCGAACTTGTGTGGATTGCGGGCGACAGGCCCAGCCACCTATGGTCGCTGGGCCTGGCACCCTTGGTCAATTTGGCGACGCTCGACGATGCCGAGGAACGTCACCAGTGAGACGCCGTACGTCGGCCAGGCCGCCGTACGGCGCATGTCACTTGGCCTTCTCGATGACCTCGACGAGACGCCACCGCTTCGTGGCGCTCAGCGGCCGGGTCTCCATCAGGAGGACGCGGTCGCCGATGCCGGCGGTGTTCTGCTCGTCGTGGGCCTTGAGCTTGCTCGTGCGGCGCAGGACCTTGCCGTAGAGCGGGTGCTTCACGCGGTCCTCGACCTCGACGACGATGGTCTTGTCCATCTTGTCGCTGACGACGAGCCCCTCGCGGACCTTGCGGCCGTTGCGGTCGGTGGTCTCCACCTCAGCCATCTCAGGCCTCCTCGTTCTTGCTCGCACCCGGCGCGACGCGGATGCCGAGCTCGCGCTCACGCACCACGGTGTAGATCCGGGCGATGTCCTTCTTGACCAGGTGCAGACGACCGTGGCTCTCCAGCTGGCCGGTGGCCGCCTGGAAGCGGAGGTTGAACAACTCCTCCTTGGCCTCGCGGAGTCGCGCCTCGAGGTCGACGTCGTTGAGCTCGTCGAGCTCGTGCGCCTTCAGGCTGGTCGCCATCAGAACTCACCGGCCTCTCGGGTGATGAAACGGCACTTCATGGGCAGCTTGTGGATCGCGCGGCGCATCGCCTCGCGGGCCACGTCCTCGGTCACGCCGGAGAGCTCGAACATCACTCGGCCGGGCTTGACGTTGGCGATCCACCACTCGGGCGAGCCCTTACCGGAACCCATGCGGGTCTCGGCGGGCTTCTTGGTGAGCGGGCGGTCGGGGTAGATGTTGATCCACACCTTGCCGCCACGCTTGATGTGACGGGTCATGGCGATACGGGCCGACTCGATCTGTCGGTTGGTCACGTAGTGACCCTCGATCGCCTGGATGCCGAAGTCGCCGAAGGCGAGCTTCGTGCCGCCCTTGGCAGCACCCGTCCGCTTGGGGTGGTGCTGCTTGCGGTGCTTGACGCGGCGGGGCATCAGCATGGGTCAGCCCTCCTGGCTGGTCGTCTCGGCGGCGACGGCCTCGGCAGGAGCCTCGACCGGAGCCTCGGGGGCGACCGCAGCGTCGCGCTCACCGCGGCCGGCGCGCGAGCCACGGCTCGGGCGCTCGCCACCACGGGTCGGACGACCACCGCGACCGGGGACACCGGCGCGGGAAGCGGCCTGGGCCTGGCGCTCGGCACGGGTGCCGGCGACCTCGCCCTTGTAGATCCAGACCTTCACGCCGATCCGGCCGAAGGTCGTACGGGCCTCGTAGAAGCCGTAGTCGATGTCGGCACGCAGCGTGTGCAGCGGAACGCGGCCCTCGCGGTAGAACTCGGTGCGCGACATCTCGGCGCCGTTGAGACGGCCCGAGCACTGGATCCGGATGCCCTTGGCACCCGAGCGCATCGTGGTCTGCATGGCCTTGCGCATGGCGCGACGGAACTGCACGCGACCGCTGAGCTGCTCGGCGACACCCTGGGCGACGAGCTGAGCGTCGACCTCGGGGTTCTTGACCTCGAGGATGTTCAGCTGCACCTGCTTGCCGGTGAGCTTCTCGAGCTCGCCGCGGATGCGGTCGGCCTCGGCGCCGCGGCGGCCGATGACGATGCCCGGACGCGCCGTGTGGATGTCCACGCGGACACGGTCACGGGTGCGCTCGATCTCGACCTTGGCGATGCCGGCCCGCTCCATGCCCTTGCTGAGCAGCTTGCGGATGGCGACGTCCTCGCCGACGTACGACTTGTACAGCTTGTCGGCGTACCAACGCGACTTGTGGTCGGTCGAGATGCCGAGGCGGAAGCCGTTCGGGTTGATCTTCTGACCCATTACTTCTTGCCACCCTTCTTGACCACGTCCGCAGGCTGGACGACCAGCGTGATGTGGCTCGTGCGCTTGTTGATGCGGGTCGCGCGGCCCTGGGCACGCGGACGCCAGCGCTTCATGGTCGGACCCTCGTCCACCTGGGCGACGGAGACGACCAGGTCACCGCGGTCGAGACCCTCAGTGGTCTCGGCGTTGGCGATGGCGCTCTCCAGCACCTTGTAGACGGTCTCCGAGGCGGCCTGCGGCGCGAAGGCCAGCAGGGACAGCGCCTCGTCGACGGGCAGCCCGCGGACAAGGTCGACGACGCGGCGCGCCTTCAGCGGCGTGATCCGCACGTAGCGGGCACTCGCGAAGGCACCCGGCTGGCCGCCGAGCAGCGACTCGCGGCGGGCGCTCACGCGCCGACGCTCAGTAACGCTCATGATGCTCGTTATCTCCAGTTCCTAGGTTCGGATGAGCCCCCGCCTCAGCGGCGGCGGCCCTTCCGGTCTTCCTTCACGTGACCCTTGTACGTGCGGGTCGGGGCGAACTCGCCCAGCTTGTGGCCGACCATGGAGTCGGACACGAAGACCGGGACGTGCTTGCGGCCGTCGTGGACGGCGATCGTGTGGCCGATCATCGCGGGGATGATCATCGAACGGCGCGACCAGGTCTTGATGACGTTGTGGGTGCCCTTGTCGTTCTCGGCGTCCACCTTCTTCTGAAGGTGATCGTCGATGAAGGGGCCCTTCTTCAGGCTGCGAGGCATCTGTCTCTATCTCCTGGTCAGCGCTTGTTCTTGCCGGACTTGCGGCGACGGATGATCTGGGCGTCGCTGGCCTTGCGCTTGCGCGTGCGGCCCTCGGGCTTGCCCCACGGCGAGACCGGGTGGCGACCACCGGAGGTCTTGCCCTCACCACCACCGTGCGGGTGGTCGACCGGGTTCATGACGACACCGCGGACGGTCGGGCGGACGCCCTTCCAGCGCATGCGGCCGGCCTTGCCCCAGTTGATGTTCGACTGCTCGGCGTTGCCGACCTCGCCGACGGTGGCGCGGCAGCGCACGTCGACGAAGCGCATCTCGCCGGACGGCATGCGCAGCGTGGCGCGGCTGCCCTCACGAGCGACCAGCTGGGCGCTGATGCCGGCGGAGCGGGCGATCTTCGCACCGCCACCGGGACGCAGCTCCACGGCGTGGATCGTCGTGCCGACGGGGATGTTGCGCAGCGGCAGGTTGTTGCCGGTCTTGATGTCGGCGGTCGGGCCGGACTCGACGACGGTGCCCTGCGACAGGTCCTTCGGCGCGAGGATGTAGCGCTTCTCGCCGTCGGCGTAGTGCAGGAGCGCGATCCGGGCGGTGCGGTTCGGGTCGTACTCGATGTGAGCGACCTTGGCCGGCACGCCGTCCTTGTCGTAGCGCTTGAAGTCGATGATCCGGAACGTGCGCTTGTGACCGCCACCCTTGTGCCGGGTGGTGATCCGGCCCTGGTTGTTGCGGCCACCCGTCTTGGGCAGCGGACGCGTGAGCGACTTCTCCGGCGTGGTCCGGGTGATCTCGACGAAGTCAGCCACCGAGGAGCCACGACGGCCCGGGGTGGTCGGCTTGTACTTACGGATAGCCATGTCTTCTTCAGTCCTTAATCAGCCCGGTCAGGAGACCGGACCTCCGAAGATGTCGATGCGGTGACCGTCGGCCAGGCTGACGATGGCGCGCTTGGTGTCCTTGCGCTTGCCGAGCCCGTTACGGGTACGACGCGTCTTGCCGGTCCGGTTGATCGTGTTGACCGAGGTGACCTTGACGTTGAAGACCTTCTCAACGGCGATCTTGATCTCGGTCTTGTTCGCATCCGGGTGCACCAGGAACGTGTACTTGTTCTGGTCGAGGAGGCCGTAGCTCTTCTCGGAGACGACCGGCGCGAGCAGGACGTCGCGGTGGTCCTTGTGCAGGGTGCTCACTTGGCAGCCTCCTCGGTCTTGGCGCCGACGAAGGTGTCGTACGCGCCCTTGGTGAAGACCACGTCGTCGCTGGCCAGCACGTCGTACGTGTTGAGCTGGTCGACGGCGACGATGTGCACCTCGGGGGCGTTGCGCAGCGACAGCCAGGTGTTGACGTCGGTGCGCTCGAGGACCACGAGGTACTTGCGACGGTCCGTCAGCGTGCGCAGGCCGGCGAGCGCGTCCTTGGTGGACGGCTTGTCGCCGAGCCCGAAGCCCTCGACCACGTGGAGGCGGTCGTTCTGGGCCCGGTCGGAGAGGGCACCGCGGAGGGCGGCGGCCTTCATCTTCTTGGGGGTGCGCTGGCTGTAGTCACGCGGCTGCGGGCCGTGGACGACGCCACCGCCGGCGAACTGCGGCGCGCGGGTCGAGCCCTGGCGGGCGCGGCCGGTGCCCTTCTGCTTGTAGGGCTTGCGGCCACCGCCGCGAACCTCGCCGCGGGTCTTGGTGGCGTGCGTGCCCTGACGAGCAGCGGCCTGCTGGGCCACGACGACCTGGTGGATCAGCGGGACGTTGACGGCAACGTCGAAGATCTCGGCGGGCAGGTCGACCTTGACAGTCTTGAGAGCCATGGTCAGTTCTCCGTCTTCTTCGCGGCGGAGCGAAGGACGAGCAGACCACCCCGGGGGCCGGGGACGGCGCCCTTGAGGAGGATGAGGCCCTTGTCCGCGTCGACTGCGTGCACGGTCAGGTTCTGGGTGGTGACGGTGTCGGTACCCATGTGGCCAGCCATGCGGACGCCCTTGAACACGCGACCGGGGGTGGCGCAGGCGCCGATCGAGCCCGGCTTGCGGTGGTTGCGGTGAGCACCGTGCGAGGCGGACACGCCGGAGAAGCCGTGACGCTTCATCGTGCCGGCGAAGCCCTTGCCCTTGCTGGTGCCCGTCACGTCGATCGCCTGACCGGCGACGAACAGGTCGACGGCGAGCTCCTGGCCCACCGTGTACGACGCGGCGTCGGCGGTGCGGATCTCGACCAGGTGCTTGCGCGGCGTGGTGCCGGCCTTCACGAACTGGCCGGCGACCGGCTTGGTGACCTTGCGGCCGGCGATCTCGCCGAACCCGACCTGGATGGCGTTGTAGCCGTCGGTCTCGGGGTTACGGATCTGGGTGACCACGTTGGTCGCCGCGGCGACGACGGTCACCGGGATCACGCGGTTGTTCTCGTCCCAGACCTGGGTCATGCCGAGCTTCGTGCCCAGCAGGCCCTTCACGTTGCGTTCGATCGTCATGTCAACAACCTCAGAGCTTGATCTCGATGTCGACACCGGCCGGCAGGTCCAGGCGCATCAGCGAGTCGACGGTCTTCGGAGTGGGGTCGATGATGTCGATGAGGCGCTTGTGGGTGCGCATCTCGAAGTGCTCGCGGGAGTCCTTGTACTTGTGGGGCGAGCGGATGACGCAGTACACGTTCTTCTCGGTCGGCAGCGGCACCGGGCCGGCGACCTTGGCACCCGTGCGGGTGACCGTGTCCACGATCTTGCGCGCCGAGGTGTCGATCACCTCGTGGTCATAGGCCTTGAGCCTGATGCGGATCTTCTGTCCCGCCATCTGTCTCTCTCGTCCTTCTGGTCAGCGTTGCCGCGTGCGTTCCGGGACGTCCTCGGGTTTGAGTCGGTCCCGCCCTGTTGCTTGCCACCCCCGGGCCGGCTCCGACCCCCGCGGTCGGGCGTGTCGCGAGATTCTGCTTCGCGCACGACCCACCATCGGCGGGATCTGCCTGCTCGGTTGTTCGGTGACACCTGGCGGTTCGCCAGGCTGATCGGGTCTCCAGGTTCGGTGCGAACGCAC
Source organism: Nocardioides panacihumi (assembly GCF_039530925.1). NCBI lineage: Bacteria > Bacillati > Actinomycetota > Actinomycetes > Propionibacteriales > Nocardioidaceae > Nocardioides > Nocardioides panacihumi. The sequence goes on from NZ_BAAAPB010000002.1 coordinate 1,076,971, forward strand.
GCCGATCACCGAACACGACCGGACCGGGGTCCGGGAGACGCGATTCAGTAATCAAGATGTTCCGCACCCCGACGACCCGCCGGAGCAACCAGAGAATCTTGTCAGATGTCAGCGCGCTGACCAAATCGGCCGTGAAGTCACGTCGGAAGACGTCGGTCAGCCGCATCCGGAGGCGCCTGAGGCGTTCCCGGACGCTGTCGAGTCTAGGCCCTGTGCGGACGTTCGCGGGTCATCGGAGATCGGCCGGCGGAGCCAGTCCCGCGTCCCGCAGCTCCAGGGTCGCGAGCCGGCGTACGACGTCGGGGTCCTGCATGCGCCAGGCACGGGCCGGGTCGTCGCTGATGCGGGCCAGCAGGTGCAGCGGCTGGTTGGCCAGCGCCCGGAGCGCGAACAGGTCCAGGTCCGCCGTGGAGTCCAGGAACCGCCGCCCCGCCGTCGCCCGTCGCACGAAGCGGATCCGCGGGGGCAGGTAGAACGCCAGCGCGAGCAGGATCGGCAGCAGGGCGGTGGCGAGCCCGAGCCAGAACGCCATGGCGTCGACCGCCGCGACCTGTGCGCGTCCGGCGGCCGCCAGCCTGTCAGCCGCCGTGCCGGCGCCGTCGAACGGACGGCTCGCCTGGTCCCCCACGAGAGGCAGCCCGTCGAGGGAGTGGCCGGCGTCGCGCAGCCGGCCGGCGAGGTCCCCGGCCGAGCGGTCGATGCCGCGGCCCGGGGCAGCAAGGCGCTCGGTGGCCCGGTGCACCTCGACCGCGAGCCACACCCCCACGGCGACCCAGGCCACGACGAGCGAGTCGCCGATCAGCTGACGTGCGCGATGGGCGGGCAGGTCGGCGTACAGCTTCATCGCGCCATGGTTGCAGGCGCTCCGACACGACAATCTGGTGTCGTGGACAGTGGGAGCGTTCCCACTCTATTGTGACCCACGTTACGCAACCGTTATCACCGGTGCTTGACCGCGCAGGGAGAAAGCGCTTGCATCACCCGTGGAGGAGGACAACGGCGTCGGACTCACCCGTCGCCGTGCTCTCAAGAGGAGAGGAAGACGACGTGATTCGTTCACGCAACGTACGACGGGGTATGGCGGCCACCGCCGCCCTCGTCAGCGCCGGCCTCGTGCTGGCCGGCTGCGGCGGCAGCTCCGACAACAACAGCAAGGCCAGCGGCAAGTCCCCCGGCGAGGGGAAGGCCGAGTGCTCGCAGCTGACGCAGTTCGGCGACCTGACTGGCAAGAAGGTCCACGTCTACACGACGATCGTGTCCCCCGAGGACCAGGCGCAGAAGGACAGCTACAAGCTGTTCACCACGTGCACCGGCGCAACCGTCGAGTACGAAGGCTCCAAGGAGATGGAGGCCCAGATCCTGGTCCGGGCCCAGAGCGGCAACCTGCCCGACATCGCGTACCTCCCGCAGCCGGGTCTGCTCAACACCCTGGTCACCCAGACGCAGACCGTGAAGGAGGCGCCCAAGAGCGTCTCCGACAACGTCGACAAGTGGTTCGGCGCCGACTGGAAGAAGTACGGCAGCATCGACGGCAAGTTCTACGCCGCGCCGCTCGGCGCGAACGTGAAGTCGTTCGTCTGGTACTCCCCCAAGATGTTCAAGGACAACGGCTGGACCGTCCCGCAGACGTGGGACGAGATGCTCGCTCTCAGCGACAAGATCGCCGCCAAGGGCATCAAGCCGTGGTGTGCGGGCTTCGAGTCCGGCGAGGCGACCGGCTGGCCGGGCACCGACTGGATCGAGGACACGCTCCTGCGTACGGCGGGCGCCGACGTCTACGACAAGTGGATCACCAACGACGTCAAGTTCAACGACCCGCAGATCGCGGAGGCGTTCGACAAGGTCGGCGCCATCCTCAAGAACCCGAAGTACGTCAACGGCGGCATCGGTGACGTGAAGTCCATCGCGACCACCGCGTTCCAGCAGGGCGGCCTGCCGATCCTCCAGGGCAAGTGCGCGATGCACCGCCAGGCGTCGTTCTACGCCGCCAACTGGCCGAAGGGCACCAAGGTGGCCGAGGACGGCGACGTGTTCGCCTTCTACCTGCCGCCGATCGACCCGAGCAAGGGCAAGCCTGTCGAGGGTGGCGGCGAGTTCGTCGCGGCCTTCAACGACAAGCCGGTGACCGTCGCCTTCCAGACCTACCTGTCCAGCGACGTGTGGGCCAACGAGAAGGCCAAGTCCACCCCGGGCGGCGGCTGGGTCAGCGCCAACAAGGGCCTGGACCCGAACAACCTGGTCAGCCCGATCGACAAGCTGTCCGCTCAGATCCTCGCCGACCCGAACGCGGTCTTCCGCTTCGACGCCTCGGACCTGATGCCGGCCGAGGTCGGCGCGAACAGCTTCTGGAAGCAGATGGTGGCCTGGATCACGGGTCAGGACACCAAGACGACTCTGGACAACATCCAGAACTCCTGGCCGAAGAGCTGACGGCCTGACCACGCAGCCGGGTCGGCACACGCCGACCCGGCTGCACCCAGGAGACAGCGCCCGGACTCTGGGCGAGCGATCGCCCCGGGCCCGGGCGCTGTCCCCTCGTCGGCCCTGCCAGCGCAGGCCGGCGCGTCCCATCTCCTCAAGCCTTGGGAGGGCGCATGTCCACAGGCGAGAAGCTGATCCAGGCATTCATCATCGTCGCCCTGTTCTTCGCGGTCGTCGCCGTGATCCTGCTGCTGACCTCCAAGATGAGGTCGAAGTCGGGCGAGCTGGTCCAGTCCGCGGCGTTCCTGCTGCCGACGTTCGTCCTGCTGGGCGTCGGGCTGATGTACCCCGCGATCTCGACCGTCCGGCTGTCGTTCCGCAACAACTTCGACAAGCTGTGGGTCGGGTTCGACAACTACAGGACGATCTTCACCGACACCGACCTCATCCGGGTGCTGGTCAACACGGCCGCATGGGTCATCCTCGTGCCGACGCTGGCCACCTTCGTCGGCCTCGTGTACGCCGTCCTCGTCGACAACTCTCGTTTCGAGAAGGGCGCCAAGGCGCTCATCTTCCTGCCGATGGCGATCTCGCTGGTCGGCGCATCCTTGATCTGGAAGTTCGTCTACGACGACAACACCGGCATCCTCAACGCCGTCACCGAGGCACTCGGTCTCGGCCGCCACCACTGGCTGCTCAACTCGCCGGCGAACACGCTCTTCCTGATCATCATCTTCGTCTGGGTGCAGGCGGGCTTCGCCACCGTGGTGCTCTCGGCCTCGATCAAGGCGATCCCCACCGACATCGTGGAGGCGGCCAAGCTCGACGGCGTGAGCGGCCTGAAGATGTTCCGCTACATCACCGTGCCGAGCATCCGGCCGACGCTGATCGTCGTGCTCACCGCGATCACGATCACCACGCTCAAGGTCTTCGACATCGTGCGCACCGTCACCGGCGGCAACTTCAAGACCAGCGTGCTGGCCTACGAGTTCTACGTGCAGAGCTTCCGCTCCGCCAACCGCGGCCTCGGCGCGGCACTCGCCGTGCTGATCTTCGCCCTGGTCATGCCCGTCGTCATCTACAACGTCGTCCAGATGAGGAAGGTGGTCCGATGACCGTCATCGACACCCCGCTCGCGAAGCTCGAGACGGCGGCGGAGTCCAGCCGCAAGCAGCTGGGCAACCGGTGGGCGTCCGCCGCCGCACTGCTCATCGCCATCCTCTGGACCATCCCGACCGCCGGTCTGTTCATCACGTCCTTCCGCCCCGAGAACGACATCAACACCTCGGGCTGGTGGACGGTCGTGACCAACCCGTCGTTCACGTTCGACAACTACAAGGCGGTCCTGAGCGGGCAGTACAGCCTGACGGACTTCTTCGTGAACTCGTTCGTGATCACGATCCCGGCGGTGATCATCCCGATCAGCATCGCCACGATGGCGGCCTACGCGTTCGCCTGGATGCGCTTCCCGATGAAGAACACGATCTTCATCCTGGTCTTCGCGCTTCAGATCGTGCCGATCCAGGTGACGATGATCCCGCTGCTCAAGCTGTACGTGAACCTCGGCCTGGCCGGCAACGACGCGCCAGGGGGCGGGTTCTACACGATCTGGCTGTCGCACGCGGCGTTCGCGTTGCCGTTGGCGATCTACCTCCTGCACAACTTCATGCTCGAGATCCCCGGCGAGCTGGTGGAGTCGGCACGTGTCGACGGCGCCGGCCACGTGCAGATCTTCACCCGGCTGATCCTGCCGCTGATGACGCCCGCGATCGCGGCGTTCGCGATCCTGCAGTTCCTGTGGGTCTGGAACGACCTGCTCGTCGCGCTCGTCTTCGGTGGCGGCAGCCTCGACATCTCTCCGCTCACCGTTGCGCTGGCGAACCTCTCCGGCACCCGTGGCGCTGACTGGTACCTGCTCTCCGCAGGCGCCTTCGTCTCGCTCGTGGTCCCGCTGATCGTCTTCCTGTCGTTGCAGCGGTTCTTCGTCCGCGGCCTGCTGGCCGGCTCTGTGAAGGGGTAGTCGTCACGTCCGGCCGACTTGCTCAGCACGACAGCGGCCCCCGGCGCTCGCTGGTGGCGAGCCCCGGGGCCCGTCTGCTCGTCGCCGGCCTCAGCCGGCGGGTGTCCTCACCCCTTGAGCCGCTGCTGGAGCCAGCGGTAGGACGCCTTCGGCGTGCGGTCCTGGGTGTCGGGGTCGACGTGGACGATGCCGAAGAACTTCGTGTAGCCCTCGGCCCACTCGAAGTTGTCGAGCAGTGTCCAGACGATGTAGCCGCGGATGTCCGCCCCGGCGTCGCGGGCACGCTCGGTCGCCTCGATGTGGCTCCGGAGGTAGGCCACGCGGTCAGCGTCCTGCACGACCCCACCCTCGACGGTGTCGTCGGCGTAGGCCGCGCCGTTCTCGGTTACCACGATCGGCAGCCCGGTGCGCTTGTGCGTCTCGAGCAGAAGCTCCTCGAGCCCGGCGGGCTCGACCTCCCAGCCGATGTGGGTGCGCGGCTCGCGGACGTGGAAGGTGACGGGGTCGACGCCCGGGTAGGCGTCGGTCTCGGGATGGCGCTCCTCGCCGGCCGGGGTCGGCGTGACCGGCCCGGGCCGGACCGGCGTGTAGTAGTTGACGCCGAGCCAGTCGGCGCTGCCCTTGATCAGGTCGAGGTCGCCCTCGCGCACCAGCTCGGGGTCGGCGAGCTCCGGTGCGACGCGGAGAAGCCCGTCGTCGTACGCGCCGTCGATGAGCGGGTCGAGCCAGACCCGGTTGCGAACCGCGTCGACACCGTCCGCAGCGAGCTCGGGCGTGCCGGGCTCGGGCCAGATCGGCGCGAGGTTGAGCACGATGCCGACGTCCTGGCTGCCGGCCGCGTGCAGGGCCTCGGCGACGAGCCCGTGGCCGAGCATCAGGTGGTGGGCCGCGCGGTGCGCCTTGCCGCCCTCACGGCGGCCAGGGGCGTGCACGCCGGCGGCGTAGCCGAGGTAGGCCGCGCACCACGGCTCGTTGAGCGTCGCCCAGACCTTGACCCGGTCGCCGAGTCGGTCGTGCACGAGCGTCGCGTAGTCGGCGAAGGCGTACGCGGTGTCGCGCTGCAGCCAGCCGCCCGCGTCCTCGAGGGGCTGGGGCAGGTCCCAGTGGTAGAACGTGCCGGTCGGGGTCACGCCGCGCTCGAGCAGGGCGTCCACGAGCCGGTCGTAGTAGTCGAGCCCGCGACTCTCGACGGCCCCGATGCCGGCCGGGACGATGCGCGGCCAGGCCACCGAGAAGCGGTACCAGCCCGCGCCGAGGTCGGCGACGAGCGCGGCGTCCTCGGCGTAGCGGTGGTAGGAGTCGCAGGCGACGGAGCCGTCCCTGCCGTCGCGCGTGGCGCCCGGCGTGGCGGCGAAGGTGTCCCAGATCGAGACGCCGCGTCCGTCCTCGGTGGTCGCCCCCTCGATCTGGTAGGAGGCGGTGGCGGCCCCGAACTCAAGGGCGGGCCCGTCCGGCAGGTGGAGTGTCATGCACCACACTCTAGCGAGGGAGTGGGAGCGCTCCCAAGATACTGGGCACAAGGACGGTGACGATGACGAGCATCAAGGACGTCGCCCGCGAGGTCTCCCTGTCGACAGCGACCGTGTCGAGGGCACTGCGCGGCCTGCGCGGCGTGTCCGACGAGAACCGGACCCGCGTCACCGAGGCCGCCCAGCGACTCGGCTACGTGCCCTCACCCAGCGCGGTCGGCCTGGCCAGCGGACAGACCAACATGGTCGCCGTCATCGTCCCGCACGTCAGCCGCTGGTTCTTCGGAGAGGTGGTCCAGGGCGCCGAGGAGGTGCTGCGGGCGGCGGGATACGACCTGCTGCTCTACAACCTCGCCGGCGAGCCGGCCGCGCGGCACCGGGTCTTCCAGACCGGCCTGCTCTCCAAGCGTGTCGACGCCGTGCTCGTGCTCGGCCTGCGCCCCACCGCGCAGGAGCAGGCGCGGCTGGCGCAGCTGGGCCGGCCGGTGGCGATCGTCGGCGCCGCGGCGACGGACCTCTACAGCGTGAGCATCGACGACGAGCTCGCCGCACGCCTTGCCACCACCCACCTCGTCGACCTCGGCCACCGCCGGATCGGGTACGTCGGCGGGTCGCTCGACACGCTGGACTACATCGCCCCCTCAGCTCGTCTCGCCGGCTACCGCGCCGTGCTGCGCGAGAGGGGGATCCGGCACTACCGCGAGCTCGAGGACGTCGGTGAGTTCACCGTCGCAGGCGGAGGGGCCGCCGCGCGTCGGCTGCTCACCGGCCCCGAGCGGCCGACCGCGATCTTCGCCGCCTCGGACGAGATGGCGATCGGCGTGCTGAGAGCGACTCGCGAGCTCGGCCTCAGCGTGCCGGGGGACCTGTCGGTCGTCGGCATCGACGACTACGAGCTCGCCGAGTTCTTCGACCTGACGACCGTGGCGCAGCCCGTGCGCGAGCAGGGGCGACGCGGCGCGGAGCGGGTCCTCGCCGAGCTGCTCGGCGTACGCCGCCGCACTGAGTCGGAGGTGCTCCCCGTCGAGCTCGTCGTCCGGGCGTCGACCGCTCCCCCCGCAACCGAGCGGTGAGCCGGGCAGGACTCCTGCAGGCGGTGCCCGAACTGTCACCGTGACAGTTCGGGCGGTCGGTGACACGTCCGAGCTATCACTCGATGCTCGAACTATCACGGTGACACTTAGGCCGCGGCCGACCGGCCGTCAGCCTGCGGCGAGCTCACCCGCCGTCCGGACCTGGCGCGGCACCATGAGGCACAGCGCCGCGGCGCCCAGGCACAGGACGCCCGCGGTGATCCAGGCCAGCAGGTACTCCCCCGTCGACTGCCGGATCCAGCCCGCATAGCTCGCGGCGACGCCGGCGCCGACCATGTGCGCGGCGAAGACCCAGCCGAACACCACCCCGGACCGCTCGATGCCGAAGTGGAGACGGCAGAGCGCCACCGTCGGAGGCACCGTCGCGACCCAGTCCAGGCCGTAGAACAGGACGAACAGGAACAGGCTGGGGTGCAGCGACGGACCGAGCAGCATGTCGACCCACAGCAGCGAGAGGCCGCGCAGGAAGTAGTAGCAGAACAGCAGCTTGCGGGGGTCGACGCGATCGGTCAGCCAGCCGCTCGCGATCGTCCCGGCGATGTCGAAGATGCCGATGAGGGCGAGCAGCGACGCGCTGGTCGTCTCCGGCATGCCGTGGTCGTGGGCGGCGGGGATGAAGTGGGTGCCGATGAGCCCGTTGGTGGACCAGCCGCAGATCCAGAAGCTGACGAACAGCGCCCAGAAGGTGCCCGACCGCGCGCTCGTCCGCAGAGTCGTCAGGGCCAGCCGGGCGGCACCCATGCCGTGAGCAGGGGCCGGCGGCGGAGTCCAGTCGGGCGGAGCGCCGTACGGCGTCAGGCCGACGTCGCGCGGGGAGTCGCGCATCACCAGCCACACCAGAGGGGCGAGCAGCAGCGCGAAGAACGCCACCAGCCCCGCGGCCCATCGCCAGCCCGGGCCTTCGGCCAGGTGGGCGATGAGCGGCAGGAAGACGAGCTGCCCGGTGGACGACGCGGCCGAGAAGACGCCGATCACGACGCCGCGATGCCTCACGAACCAGCGATTGGCCACGATCGCGCCGAAGACGAGCGCGAGTGCACCGGTGCCGATCCCGACCGCGAAGCCCCACAGCACCCACAGCTGCCACGCCTCGGTCATCACCAGCGTCAGCCCGGACCCCACGGCGACGAGCGTCAGGGACGCGGCCACCACCCGGCGCACGCCGAAGCGCTCCATCAGCGCTGCGGCGAAGGGCGCCGTGAGCCCGTAGACGATGAGGTTGAGCGAGACGGCGCCCGACGTGGTCGCCCGCGACCAGCCGAAGTCCTCCTCGAGCGGCTCGAGCAGCGCCCCGGTGGAGGACCGGAAACCTGCGGCCGCGACCAGCGCCGCCATCGTGACCGCCGCGATCGGCCATGCCCGGTGGATCCCGCTGCGCCTTCGCGCGGGCGTCTCCAGACGAGTCACGGTGTCCACCGTCTCACAGGTCGCCGTACCGATCCGTCGCGATCCCGCCTCCTGGCACCGAGATCCCGCCTAGTGTTCGGTCCGTGCGCCGTCGTCTCGCGATTCTGGGTCTCCTCCTGGTCAGCCTGCTGCCGCTCGCGCCCGCCAGCGGGGGTACGCCGGGCTCGTGCGGCAGGCCGTCGGGCTGCACCGCGTTCGAGCTGATCCACGCCGGAGCGACGTACGGCTGGTATCCGGTCGCACGGCGCTTCGAGTTCAAGGGCGGCGTGCCCGCCGAGTGGCGCCACACCGGCCTCGGGACGCTGACGACGACGAACGGGATGCTCACGCTGCAGGGCCGGCGCGGCGACATCAGCACGATCTGGACCGGGACCGCGAGGAAGCAGGGCCGCTGGGAGGTGCGGATGCGCACCAACCGGCTCAGGGCGCGCCGCACCGGCCTCACCGACTACCGGGTGCGGGTCGCGCTCGTGCCGGCCAGCGCCCAGGCCACGCACTGCGGGGCGCAGCAGGTCAGCCTGCTCGACTACTCCCCCGCCGCGCCGAACAGTGCCGGCTTCTCCGTGCACGCCCTCCCCGATCTCTCGTTCGACGCGTCGACGACGACCGCGCGCACAGTGGGGTCCGACCAGTGGCACGAGTTCGCGGTCGAGGTCGCGCCCGACCACGTCTCCTGGTTCGTCGACGCCCACGTGGTCGCGACGCAGCCGACCAGCACCGCCCTCTTCTCGGTCCCGCTGCGCATGCAGGTCAGCCTCGTGTCGACGCCGGGAGCAGCCATGCAGCCCACCCGCGTGCAGCTGGACTGGGCGCGCTACTGGACCCTCAGCAGGCCGAGCAAGCTGCCCGTCGACGCTCCGGCGCCGGCCGCCGGAACGTACGCCGGAGCCTGCTGAGCCCGACGGCGTCAACTCGATCCCTCGCGGCGATCGGGTTAGGGTGCCCGGATGTTCTCAAAGAACCTGGTCATGCCACTGACCGCTCTCGGGGCGGCGCTGGGGCTCTTCCTGAGCCTCTTCACGTCGGCGCTGCCGAGCGCTCAGGCCTACCCATGCGGACGCCCGAGCGGCTGCACCTCGTTCGAGCTGGTGCACGCGGGCGCCACCTACGGCTGGTATCCGGTCCTGCACCGCTACGAGTTCAAGGGCGGCCGCAAGGCGCCCAGCTCGTGGCACAAGGCGGGCCGCGCCAAGCTCTACCAGCAGAACGGGATGCTCACCCTGGTCGCCCCGAAGGGGCACGCCGGCGACGCCCGCACCGTCTGGACCGGCGTCGGCTACCGGCAGGGTCGCTGGGAGGTCCGCATGCGCACCGCACGCGAGACCAGCGGCAACGCCGACTACCGCGTCATGCTCTCGCTCGTGCCGGAGAGCAAGCGTCAGCGCCACTGCGGTGCGCAGGACATCGACTTCCTCGACTACTCGCCGAAGCAGTCGCACACCGCCAACTTCAACATCCACACCCTCCCCGCGAACCGCTTCGCGGCGAAGCAGACCTTGTCGCGCAAGGTCGGCGGTGACGAGTGGCACGAGTTCGCCGTCGAGGTCACCCGCACCCACATCTCGTGGTTCATCGACGCCCACGTCGTGCGCACCGAGCGGCGCCCCGCGGCCCTCTCCGGCCGGAAGTACACGATGCAGGCCGCCCTCGTCGCCGCTCCCGGTCACGCGATGAACAAGACCCGGCTGCAGCTCGACTGGGCCCGGTACTGGACCATGCACAAGAAGAACAAGAAGTCGATCAAGGCTCCCGCGACCACCCCGAAGCGGTACCTCAACGCCTGCTGAACAATCTGACATCACCGATCGATTCGCCTAAGGTGGCGCGGGTGTTCCCGCGCCACCTTTCGCGTCTCCGGATCCGGCTCGCCGCCGCGGTCACCGTCCCCCTGCTCGCCTCCGCGCTCGCCCTCCCGTTGGTCGGCACCGCCGGTCCGGCCGCGGCCGGCTCGTGCGGCAGGGCGTCGGGCTGCAACCGCTACGAGCTGATCCACGCCGGGTCGACGTACGGCTGGTATCCGGCGGCGACGCGCAACGAGTTCATCACCGCCGACGGAGCGCGGCCGCCGCGCACGTGGTCCCACGTCGGAACACCGTTCGCCTGGTCGGACAAGTTCGGCACCCTGCAGATCGAGCAGCACAGCGGCGACCTGTACACCGACTGGAACCGCTCGCACAGGACCGGCCGCTGGGAGGTGCGCTTCCGCAGCAAGACGGGCAACCAGCGAACGCCGAGCGGGGCGCCCTACCAGGTGAAGATCGAGCTCGTGCCGACCGGCACCCGAGCCACCCGGTGCGCGCCCGAGTCCGTGCTGATGGCCGGCTACGACCCGGCGACCGCCGGGCGCACGGCACGGGTCGGCGTGACGCGGCCCGGCTTCCGGGCCAGCGCGCCCGCCACCCCGGTCGGCCCGCTCTTCGACGTCGTCAAGTGGAACGGCACGCAGGACGAGCACGTCGGCGCCTGGCGGGTGTGGGCGGTCGAGGTCGGCAGGGACCACATCTCGTGGTTCCTCGACGGCCGTGTGATCCGGCGCGAGTCGCGCCCCGCGGCGCTGATCGGCAAGCCGCTGCACCTGCGTCTGTCCCTGCTCGCGACGAGCCCGCAGATGGCACCGGCGATGACCCAGCTCGACTGGGCCCGTTACTGGACGCTCAAGCGGACCACGAAGGCGAGGAAGAAGGTGCGTGCGCTGAGGCACGCGCCGGGTCTCACCGCGACCACCGCGAGCCCGGCACCCGGTTGCTGACGGGATCGACGTCTCGGGCCGCGGGGATTGACGTCTCGGGCCGGGGGGATTGACGTCTCGGGCCGCGGGGATTGACGTCTCGGGGGTGGGTCAGCGGCGCCGGTAGGCGAAGTCGGCGATGTCGCGCCCCTCCGCGAGGCCGCGCCGCTCGAACTTCGTCAGCGGGCGCTCGGTCCATCGCTCGACGAGGCCGCCCACCAGTGACGGCTCCGTCGCCATCGCCTCGGCGATGTGGTCGGCGTAGCCGGCCCAGTCCGTCGCCAGGCGCCAGACGCCGCCCTCGACCAGGCGCGAGGCCGCGGTGCCGATGAACGGTTGGTTGACGAGGCGGCGCTTGTGGTGCCGGGTCTTGTGCCACGGGTCGGGGAAGAGCGTCCACAGCTCGGTGATCGACCCCGGCGCGAAGAGCTCGGTCAGCGACCAGGCAGCGTCGACGGTGCACAGCCGGGCATTGGTCGCGCCGGCCGCCTCGAGGCGGGCCAGCGTGTCGGCGACACCGGGCAGCCAGACCTCGAACGCGAGGACGTTGACGTCGGGGTGCGCCGCGGCGTACGACGCCGTGGTCTCGCCGACCCCCGACCCGATCTCGACGTAGAGCGGCGCCTCGCGTCCGAACCAGCCGGCCGCGTCAAGAGGACCCGTGAGCCCCTCCACGGCCTCCGCACCGAACACCCAGTCGGCCGCCAGCCGGTCCCACGCGCCGGCCTGCCGGGCGGTGAAGCGGCTGCCGCGGCGCGCGTACGACAGCACCTCGCGCAGCGGGCGCCCGTCCTCCGTCAGCCGGACGTGCGGCCGGCCCTCGGGGCTCCGCCCGGCGGGATCGCCCGCCCGCGACCGCGCGAGCTTTCCGTGCTTGTCGTCGGACATGGGTTCCATCCTCTCGTCGAGTCGGCGCAACCTCGCGCTCTGGAAACGCCGAGTCGGCGCAACCTCGCTGCTCGCTGTGCTCGCGAGCGAAGTTCCGCCGACTCGGCTGGAAAAGGGAAGGGCCCCCTCGCCTTGCGGCTCGGGGACCCTCCACTTTGCTTCAGATGATCACTTGGTGATCTTGGTGACCCGGCCGGCGCCGACGGTGCGGCCACCCTCACGGATCGCGAACCGCAGGCCCTCGTCCATGGCGATGGGCTGGATGAGCTCGACCGACATCTCGGTGTTGTCACCCGGCATGACCATCTCGGTGCCCTCGGGGAGGGTAACGACGCCGGTCACGTCCGTCGTACGGAAGTAGAACTGCGGACGGTAGTTGTTGAAGAACGGCGTGTGACGGCCGCCCTCCTCCTTCGAGAGGATGTAGACCGAGGCCTCGAAGTTGGTGTGCGGGGTCGTGGTGCCCGGCTTGATGACAACCATGCCGCGCTCGACGTCCTCGCGCTTCGTGCCACGAAGCAGCAGACCGACGTTCTCACCGGCCTGGCCCTCGTCGAGGAGCTTGCGGAACATCTCGACACCGGTGACGGTGCTCTTCTGCGAGCCCTCGCGGATGCCGACGATCTCGACCTCCTCGCCGACCTTGACGATGCCGCGCTCGATACGACCGGTGATGACGGTGCCACGACCGGTGATCGTGAAGACGTCCTCGACGGGCATGAGGAACGGCTTGTCCGTCTCACGCTCGGGGGTCGGGATGGCCTCGTCGACAGCGTTCATGAGCTCGAGGATCGACTCGCCCCACTTGGCGTCGCCCTGCAGCGCCGGGAAGGCGGCCACGCGAACGACCGGGATGTCGTCGCCCGGGAACTCGTACTCGTTGAGGAGCTCGCGCACCTCCATCTCGACGAGCTCGATGAGCTCCTCGTCGTCGACCATGTCGCACTTGTTGAGCGCGACCACCAGGGCGGGAACGCCGACCTGGCGCGCGAGCAGCACGTGCTCACGGGTCTGCGGCATCGGGCCGTCGGTGGCGGCGACCACGAGGATCGCGCCGTCCATCTGGGCCGCGCCGGTGATCATGTTCTTGATGTAGTCCGCGTGACCAGGGCAGTCGACGTGCGCGTAGTGGCGCGCCTCGGTCTGGTACTCGACGTGCGCGATCGAGATGGTGATGCCGCGCTGACGCTCCTCGGGAGCCTTGTCGATCTCGTCGAACGCCGAAGCGGCGTTCAGGTCCGGGTACTTGTCGTGCAGGACCTTGGTGATCGCCGCGGTCAGCGTGGTCTTGCCGTGGTCGATGTGACCGATAGTACCGATGTTGACGTGCGGCTTGGTCCGCTCGAACTTCGCCTTAGCCACTGTGGGCTCCTCCTGGTGTGTTTTGTTACGTGACTCGTACTGAGCTGGGTGATGCCGAGGGCCGTACGGCGATTACTCGCCGCGAGCCTTCTTGATGATCTCGTCGGCGATGTTCGTGGGAACCTCGGCGTACGAGTCGAACTCCATCGAGTACGAAGCCTGGCCGGAGGTCTTGGACCTCAGGTCGCCAACGTACCCGAACATCTCGGACAGGGGCACAAGGGCGTTGACGACGATGTCGCCGAAGCGCTCCTCCTGTGCCCGGATCTGGCCACGGCGGGAGTTGATGTCGCCGATGACGGTGCCCAGGAAGGTCTCCGGGGTCGTCACCTCCACGGCGAACACCGGCTCCAGCAGGACCGGCTTGGCCTGGCGTGCGGCCTCCTTGAAGGCCTGGTTGCCAGCGATCTTGAACGCGAGCTCGGACGAGTCGACGTCGTGGTAGGCGCCGTCCTCGAGCGAGAACTTCACGTCGACCATCGGGTAGCCGGCGAGGACACCGAACTCCATGGCGTCCTGGCCACCCTGGTCGACCGACGGGATGTACTCCTTGGGCACGCGGCCGCCGGAGACGTTGTTGGCGAACTCGTAGCCCGCACCGGTCCCGGTCTCGGGGTCGATGTTCGGCTCGAGGGACACGACGACCTTCGCGAACTGACCCGAACCACCGGTCTGCTTCTTGTGCGTGTACGAGTGGTTCGCGACGGTCTTGCGGATGGTCTCGCGGTACGCGACCTGCGGCTTGCCGACGGTCGCCTCGACCTTGAACTCGCGCTTCATCCGGTCGACGAGGATCTCCAGGTGGAGCTCGCCCATGCCCGCGATGATGGTCTGGCCGGTCTCCTCGTCGGTCTTGACGACGAAGGTCGGGTCCTCCTCGGCGAGCCGCTGGATGGCGACACCCAGCTTCTCCTGGTCGCCCTTGGTCTTGGGCTCGATCGCGACCTCGATCACCGGGGCCGGGAACGTCATCGACTCGAGCACGACCTGGTTGGCCGGGTCGGACAGCGTGTGACCGGTCTTGGTGTCCTTCAGGCCCATGACGGCGACGATCTGGCCGGCGCCGACCGACGCGATCTCCTCACGCTTGTTGGCGTGCATCTGGTAGACCTTGCCGATCCGCTCCTTGCGGCCGTTGGAGGAGTTCACCACTGTGGTGCCCGCCTCCAGCTTGCCGGAGTAGACGCGGACGTAGATCAGCTTGCCGAGGTGCGGGTCGGAGGCGATCTTGAAGGCCAGGCCGGAGAAGGGCTCGTCGTCGCTCGGCTTGCGAGAGATCTCGACCTCCTCGTCGTTCGGCTTGTGGCCGACGATCGCGTCGACGTCCACCGGCGAGGGCAGGTAGTCGATGACCGCGTCGAGCAGGGGCTGGACGCCCTTGTTCTTGAAGGCGGTGCCGCACAGGATCGGGTTGAGCTTGTCGGCGAGGGTCGCGCGACGGATGGCGGCCTTGAGGGTGGCCGCGTCGAAGACGTCGCCCTCCTCGAGGTAGGTCTCCATGATGTCGTCGTCAGCCTCGGCGACGGTCTCGACGAGCTTCTCGCGGTACTCCGCGGCCTTCTCGAGGAGGTCGGCCGGGATCTCCTCGACCACGTAGTCCTCGCCCATCTGGGTCTCGCCGCGCCACACCTTGGCGTGCTGCTCGACCAGGTCGACGACGCCGATGAAGTCGGACTCGGCGCCGATCGGGAGCTGGAGGACCAGCGGGGTGGAGTTCAGGCGCTCGACGATCGAGTCGACGACGCGGTAGAAGTCGGCACCGGTGCGGTCGAGCTTGTTGACGAAGCACATCCGCGGGACGGCGTACTTGTTGGCCTGCCGCCACACGGTCATGGTCTGCGGCTCGACGCCGGCCACACCGTCGAAGACGGCGACGGCGCCGTCGAGGACGCGCAGGGCGCGCTCGACCTCGACCGTGAAGTCGACGTGTCCCGGGGTGTCGATGATGTTGATCTGGTGGTTCTTCCACCAACAGGTCGTCGCGGCCGACGTGATGGTGATGCCGCGCTCCTGCTCCTGCTCCATCCAGTCCATCGTGGCCGCGCCCTCGTGGACCTCACCGATCTTGTAGGTGATGCCGGTGTAGAACAGGATGCGCTCGGTGGTGGTGGTCTTACCGGCATCGATGTGCGCCATGATGCCGATGTTGCGGACGGTCTTCAGGTCCGTGGTGATGTCGACAGCCACTGTCTGCGAATTCCTTAGGAAGTAGGAGTTGGTGCGGTGGTGGAGCGGTACGCCGGCCAGCCGGCGTACCGCTCCTCAGCTCACCAGCGGTAGTGCGCGAAGGCCTTGTTGGACTCGGCCATCTTGTGGGTGTCCTCGCGCTTCTTCACAGCGGCGCCCAGGCCGTTGCTCGCGTCGAGGATCTCGTTCTGCAGACGCTCGGCCATGGTCTTCTCACGGCGCTCAGCGGAGTAGCCGACGAGCCAGCGCAGCGCGAGCGTGGTGCCGCGGTTGCCCTTGACCTCGACGGGGACCTGGTAGGTCGCACCGCCGACGCGGCGGGACTTGACCTCGATGGCCGGCTTGACGTTGTCCATCGCGCGCTTGAGCGTCAGGACGGGGTCGGTGCCGGTCTTCTCGCGGCAGCCCTCGAGCGCGGTGTAGACGATGCGCTGAGCGACCTGCTTCTTGCCGTCCTTCAGGACCTTCGACACGAGCTGGGTGACCAGCTGCGAGCCGAAGACCGGGTCGACATCGATCGGGCGCTTGGGAGCGGGACCCTTACGAGGCATCTCACTTCTCCTTCTTGGCGCCGTAACGGCTCCGGGCTTGCTTGCGGTTCTTGACGCCCTGGGTGTCGAGGGTGCCGCGGATGATCTTGTAACGGACACCGGGCAGGTCCTTCACACGACCGCCGCGGACGAGCACGATCGAGTGCTCCTGGAGGTTGTGGCCGACGCCGGGGATGTAAGCGGTGACCTCGACGCCCGAGCTGAGGCGCACGCGGGCGACCTTGCGGAGAGCGGAGTTCGGCTTCTTCGGCGTGGTGGTGTAGACGCGGGTGCAGACGCCACGGCGCTGCGGAGACCCCTTCAGGGCAGGCGTCTTGTTCTTCGACACCTTGTCCTGGCGGCCCTTGCGGACCAGCTGGTTGATAGTGGGCACCTGGTGGTTCCCCTTCTGTTCGACTCTCTCTCCGCAGCGCTCTGCCGCGGAGGGTGGTGTTGCCGTGTCAAGGTGGTGCGATACCGCCCACCCGTCGCCCCCGAGGTCGGGCGTGTCGCCCTTGTCATGGGCGTGCCAGCCTCCTCAAACTTGGGTGAGGTCTACCTGCGGGCACGCGCGACGGTCTGGTCGTCCCAGACACGAGGAAAAAGATTACCGGGCGCCCGATAGGGGGTCAAAACGCTGGCGAGCCCGCCGGTCAGCCGGCTGAACAGCGCGATCGCCAGCACGGCCCCCACGATCGTCATTCCGCCTCCCAGCCACAGGGTCCAGCGCGCGCCGAACGTCTCCCCGATCCACCCGATGATCGGGGCGCCGACGGGGGTCCCGCCCTGGACCACGGTCATGTAGAGCGCCATCACGCGACCCCGCATCAGGGGGTCGGACTGGAGCTGCATGGTGGCGTTCGCCGAGTTGAGCAGCGTCAGCGTGCAGAACCCGATGACCGGGCTGAACAGCGCGAAGAGCAGGTACGACGGCAGCGACCCCGCGACGATCTCGGCCACCCCGAAGCCGACCGCCGCCGCGACGAGCAGCCGCAGCCGGATCCGCGTGCGCCGGGCCGCCATGAGGGCGCCCGTGAGCGAACCGATCGCGATCGTGGAGCCGAGGATGCCGAACTCGCCCGCTCCCTTGTGGAAGACGTCGGTCGCCATCAGTGCGCTGGTGATCTGGAAGTTCATGCCGAACGTGCCGGCGAAGAACACCAGCACCAGCACAAACAGCATCTTGGGCTGGCCGCGCAGGTAGGTCACACCCTCGCGCAGCGCTCCGGGGCCGCGCCCGCGCAGCTTCGAGGTGTGCAGGAGGGCCGGGTTCATCCTGCGCAGCTGGGCGATCACCGCCAGGTAGGACACCGCGTTGACGGCGAACACCCAACCGGTCGCCTCCTGCCCCGAGCCGAGCGCGCCGATCATCAGGCCGGCGAGGGCCGGGCCGAGGATGCGGGCGACGTTGAAGCTCGCGGAGTTGAGGCCGACGGCGTTGGTGAGGTGCTCGGGGCCGACCATCTCGCTCACGAACGACTGCCGGGCAGGGGCGTCGAACGCCGCGCCCACGCCGAGCCCCAGGGCGCAGAGGTAGACGAACCACAGGTGGCTGTGCCCGGTGATGGCGACGACAGCGCCGAGGAGGGAGAACAGCCCCATCGTGGCCTGGGTGATCTGCAGCAGCCGCCGCTTGGGCATCCGGTCGGCCAGCACCCCGGCGTACGGCGTGAGGATGAGGACGGGCAGGAACTGGAGCCCGGTGGTGATGCCGACCGCCGAGCCGCCACCGTCGAGCGGTCTGAGCACGAGCCAGTCCTGGGCGACGCGCATCATCCAGGTGCCGGTGTTCGAGACGACGCTACCGGCCAGGTACAGCCGGTAGTTCGGGTTGCTCAGTGCACGGAAGGTGGGGCTCAAAACTGACTGATCTTCTCCAGGATGGGGGCCGCCTCGCGGAGCGCGGCACGTTCTGAGGGGGTGAGGGCGGCGAGCCGCTGCGCGAGCCACTCGTCACGCCGGGCGCGGTCGGCCTTGACCGTCCTGCGTCCCTTGTCGGTGATGGCGACGATGACCTGACGCCGGTCGGACTCGCTCGAGCGCCGCTCGACGTAGCCACCGTCGGCCAGGCAGCCGACTGTCCGCGTCATGCTCGGTGGCTGCACCCGCTCACGCGCGGCGAGCTCACCGACGGTGAGCTCGTCCTTGGCGTTGAGGGAGCCGAGCACCGCCATCTGGCCGATGCTGAGGTCGTTGCCGGGATCGCGCTCGGCCACCAGGCGGCGCCGAAGTCGCATCACGGAGAGTCTGAGCGTCGACGCCAGCCCGGCGTCCGTCCTGCTCACGCTGCTCGTCGTCATATCGTTAGCGTAACTCATTAGCGGTGCTAAGCATTCCCTGGTGACGCGTGCGCCCGGCCAGGCGGTAGCGTTGCCGCCGTGGAGGAGTACGACGAGCCCGCCGCTCACCGGATCGGCAAGAAGTCCTACCTGATCGCCGACGTCGCACCGCTCGACGTCGACGGCATCCGGACCGTCATGGTCGGCACGGCACTGTGGGCCGTCGCCTTCGTCGGGCTTCTTCCGTTCTACGGACGACTCGCCGACTCCGGGCGGACCTGGTGGCTGTGGACCTGCATGGCCGGCTTCGGCCTCGGCCTGATCGGCGTCGAGGTCTGCCGGCGGCGAGCGCACCGCCAGGAGCGCTGAGCGGCCCTCAGAAAGTCTCGAGCAGGTCCAGCGTCAGCTCGTCGACGACCGGCTCGGGCAGTGGCTGCGGCTCGTGCTTCTTGGCCAGCCGCACCTCGGAGTGCGCTCCGCATCCGTGGTCCATGCTCACGACACGGCCGTCGTCGTTCGCGTCACCGTTGGCACACACGCCGAAGGTCTCTCCGAGCGAGCCGCTGATCCGGAGCAGGAAGCCGCAGGAGTGGCAGTGGTGCGGCGCCGACTGGGCGATCGGTGCGGCGGGGCCGGCCTGGCCGGCGTACCACCGCTGGGCGGCGGCGTCGCGGCCCTCGACCGACAGGGTGCGGACGCGGCCGAGCCCGAGGTCCTGCGCGACCTGGCGCACCTGCGCCTTGGCGTCCGCGTCGAGCGGGTCGTCGCCGAACGCGTACGTCGGCACGAGCCGCGGGTCCTCGTCGGAGACCGGCAGCAGGTCGCCCGGGGACAGGTCGCCCGGCTTGATCCGCTCGCGGTAAGGGACCCAGGCAGGGGCCACGATCGCCTCGTCACCCGGGATGAGGACCAGCTCGTCGATCGTCGGCGCCTCGCCCGGGAGCTCGACGAGCGTCACCGACCAGTGCCAGCCGACGTACCCGGCGCGCTTGCAGGCGAACAGGTAGGTGACGACGGCGTCGCCCTCGACCACGTGGCCGAGGTGACCTCCGACGTCGGCGCTGCCGACCTCCTCGACGAGGGCGGTCCGCGCGGCGTCGACCGCACCGACGGCGGTCGGCTCGGTCTGGCTCACCTGGGTGCTCACGGCCACATCTTCACGCATCGGCACGTCTGCTGTCAGTTCGGGGGGTGGGAGCGGGCAGGATGGAGGCGTGACGGCTCCGCACGACGCTCAGCAGGACAAGGGTCAGCGCTGGCGCGACCCGCACCCTGGCGCGTCGCAGGCGCAGGCCCAGTCATCGGGCGGGCCGGCGCGCAAGGTGGCGCACGGGGTCGGGAGCGCGGGGCGCGGCGTCGGGCGCTTCGGGCGCTACGTGTTCCGGCAGGCCCGGCGGGCGGCCGACGCGCAGGGCGCGGCCGACTCCGGGCTCAACCGCCTCATCGAGATGCACGCCTTCAACACCGCAGGCGACGCGGCGGTCGCGATCTCGCTCGCCGGGTCGCTGTTCTTCCAGGTGCCGAGCGGCGGCGGCTCGTCGCGGGAGAGCGTGGCGCTCTTCCTCGGACTCACGATGCTGCCGTTCGCGATCGTCGCGCCGCTGATCGGGCCGTTCCTGGACAGGTTCGCGCACGGACGGCGCTGGGCGATCGGCGCGACGATGGCGGTGCGGGCGTTCCTGTGCTGGGTGCTGGCCGGCGCCCTCCCGGACCAGTCGCCCGCCATGTTCCCCGCCGCGCTGGGCGTGCTCGTCGCCTCCAAGGCGTACGGCGTGACGCGGGCCGCGGCCGTCCCCCGACTGCTCCCCCGCGACTTCACGCTGGTCAAGGCCAACGGCCGCGTCTCGATGGCGGGCATCGTCGGCGTGGCCGTGTCGGCCCCGCTCGCCGGCCTCGCCTCCCTCGCCGGGCCCGAGTGGGTGCTGCGCTATGCGTTCCTGCTGTTCGTCGCGGCGACGATCACGGCCATCCGGCTGCCGCCGGAGGTCGACTCGAGCGCCGGCGAGGGCCGACTCAGCTTCCGTGACGAGGGCGAGACGCCGAGCGGCAGGCTCCGGATGCGGATGCCGGCCAGCGTGGCGTACGCACTGCGTGCCAACTGCGCGCCGAAGTGGCTCTACGGCTTCCTGCTCATGTTCATGGCGTTCCTGCTGCAGGAGCACCCGATCGAGGGCTGGTCCTCGACGCTGTTGCTCGCGATCGTCGCCGGGGCTGCGGGGCTCGGCAACCTCCTCGGGGTCGTGGCCGCCTCGATCATGCGACGCATCCGTCCCGCCGTCGCCGTCTCGGTGGTGATGTTGGCCGATGCCGGCGTGGCTCTCACGGCCGCGCTGCTCTACTCCGTGCCGCTGCTGGCCCTGCTCGGGCTCGTCGCCGGGCTGGGCCAGGCGCTCGCGAAGTTCTCACTCGACTCCTCGATCCAGGCGCACATCCCCGGGTCCGTGCAGGCGTCGGCCTTCGCACGGTCGGACACCACGCTGCAGCTCGCCTGGGTCATCGGTGGGTTCGTCGGCATCGCGCTGCCGCTGAACGCCCGGCTCGGGATGAGCGTGGCGTGTGCCGTGCTCACCGCCTGGACGGTGTACGTGCTGGTCACGCGCCCTCGTCGAGGTCCGGGTTCTGGTCCGTCGAGATCCGGGTTCGGGTCCGTCTATCGCGACCCGAACCCGGATC
>NZ_BAAAPB010000003.1:0-2688 GCF_039530925.1 Nocardioides panacihumi
TGTTCGACGCTGACCTGGCCCAGCGGGTGGCCGGTGGGGGAGTGCAGGGTGGTGATGCCGTCGCCGGCGCCGTGCAGGGCTGCCTCGGCGAGGTGGACGTGCAGCACCACCCGCCGACGCCGTTGGGGTGTGGCGGGGGTTTGGGGGGTGTGGCCGCGGGCGAGGAGGCCGAGGGCTTTGGCGCGGCGTACGTCGAGGGGGCTGGTGTCGCCGGCGGTGGCGAGGTCGGCGGCGAGGTCGGCCAGGGCGGTGTCGAGGTCGAGGGCGTCGGCGACGTCGAGGATGGCGTCGAGGTGGCCGGTGGCGATGCCGGCGGGGCCGAGCTCGGAGAGGGCTTGGTGCAGGGTGATGGTGGCGTGGCGGGTCTCGAGGGCCTCCAGGGCGGCTTGGGCGGCGGTCTCGGGGTCGAACCGGATGATGGCCTCCTCGACCAGCCGCCTCAACACGATCGGGCCGACCCGGCCGGCGAGGTCGGCGACCTGGTCATCGACCCAGGCCGCGCCCTCGACCGGGAGTGCCATGGTGTGCTCGGCGATCCGCAGTGCCCGCCAGGCCGGGACCTGCCCGGCGCGGGTGGCGGCCCACACCCTGGGCAGCCGGTGGCCGAGCTCCAGACACCGGCCCAGGTAGAGGCGGGCGGCGTCGGTCGACATGCCGGCCACGGCCCCGAACTCGATCACCGCGAACTCGGCCACCCCCGGCGCCCCCGGCCCCGCCAGGGCCAGCTCGCCCTCGCTGCCCGGCAGCGTCGCCGCCCGGTGCATCGAGTCGGGGTGGATCGAGTCGGGGTGGATGGAGTCGGGGGAGTTGAACGCACAGAACTCCAACGCCAGCTCGACCTGGAGGACCTGCTCGAGGGCCTCACGGGCCTTCGAGGCACGAAACTCCGCCAGCAGGCCGCCGCTGGAATCCAGCGACGCGCCACCCGCAGCGAGCCCCGATATCGTCATGGACCAAGTCCATCAGAGACCACCGACAATCTGTTGGGTCAACTCACAGAGGCCGCACCACCCGACGAGAGACCGAGGACACCACGTGCACCCGACCTGGCTCACGATCTTCCTCGACCTGCCAGCGGCGAGTCACGAGCGCGGGGTGGAGTTCTGGCGGGCGGCGACCGGCTACGGATTGTCACCGACCCGTGGCGGGCACGACGAGTTCGCGACGCTCGTCCCGCCCGCCGGCGACGCGCACCTGAAGGTCCAGCGCACCCGCGAGGGCGAGCCGCGCGTACACCTCGACGTCCATGTCGACGACCTCGACCGGGCCGTCGCGCACGCGTCCGAGCACGGGGCGCATGTCCTCGCACGACCCGGTCACGCCGTGCTCCGCTCGCCCGCCGGCTTCGTGTTCTGCCTGGTCACCGAGCGGAACGCCGAGGCCGCGGCCCCGTCCGACTGGGGCACCCACCGATCGCGGGTCGACCAGCTCGCCATCGACATCGCGCACGACGCCTGGGAGACCGAGACCGACTTCTGGTCCGGCCTCACCGGCTGGCCGGTGCGGCGGGGGAGCCGACCGGAGTTCGCCAGGCTCGCCACGCCGGCGGAGCTGCCGGTGCGCATCCTGCTGCAGCGCCTCGACGAAGGCGCCACGAGAGGTCACGTCGACATCGCCACCGACGACCGCGGCCGGGAGGTCGAGCGGCTCACGGGGCACGGAGCCGAGCCCGTGAGAGCTGGCGCAGGCTGGACGGTGATGGCCGGGCCCGACGGCAGCACCTTCTGCGTCACCGACCGGCGGCCCGAGACCGGCCTCCTCGGCTGAGCTCACTCGTCGGGGACTACCGCAGGGTCTGAGAGCACCACGTCCCACGCGCACCCGCACCGCGGATGACGCGGCCACTCGCGGACGACCGGGGCGCCCGAGCCGAGCAGGATGGACGCCGACCAGGTCGTCGGCACCTCGCCGTCGACGTACGTCGCCAGGTCATGCACCGCGAGAGCGAGCGCCGCGGCCTGAAGCGTCGGTGACACCGGCACCGCGGCGGACGAGCGCGCGAGCTGGTCGGCGATGACGGCGCGTCGTGGGTCGGTCTCAGCGCGCGCGGCGTCGACGCACCGAAGGCACGCGGTCCGGCCCGGCACGACGAAAGGCCCGACCTCCCACCCGGTCGGTCCACCGCTGAGGACCAGGTGCGGCCGGCCGTCGCGGACCAGCGGGTCCAACCGCCCCCGCCGGACGGGGCCCAGCGCGGCCACGAGGGTCACCGTGGCGCCCGACGTGGCGGGCTGGATGCCCTCCGACCGGAGCAGCGCGGAGATCGTGTCGCCCACTCCGGGCGGCGCCTCGACCGCGATCCGGGCAGCCCGACGACGAGCCAACCGTCGTGGGGCGGACGGCCCGTGCTCGGCAGCCAGCCGGGCCTCGAGCGCAGATCCGGGCACGGCCACGACCAGCCCGGCGGCGCGAAGCCGGTCGAGCGCCCGTGCGGCGGGCAGGGTGGCGGGCGGCGACCAGGCCGCGTCCGGATCCGCGAGAGTGGTCAGCAGGCGTCGTACGTCGGGGGAGTCGGAGAGCACCACCCGGGCCGGCGCGTCCAGCCCGACCTGGAGGTGCTCGTCGTCGAACCGGGCGGTCTCCCAGCCCGGACGGAGCAAGGGGCGCCCGAGATCGTCCATGCGAGGACCCTGGCACGGATCGGCAGGCGGCCGCGGGGACCGTCCACAGGGGAAGGCTGTCGAGGAG
>NZ_BAAAPB010000003.1:2730-50923 GCF_039530925.1 Nocardioides panacihumi
GTTCAGGCCTTGCCGAGGATGCGGTTGAGGTTGGTGCCGCACACGGGGCAGACGGCCTTGGCCATCTTGGTGCCCTTGTCGTTCACCTTGACCTCGCCGGTGGCCTCGCGCTTCTCCTTGCACTTCACGCAGTAGAACTCGCCGCTCCAGGACTCCGCCATGACGGCCTCCTTCTATATCTCACGTTGGTCGTCGCGACGGGGGTTGTCAGGGAAGCCCGCCGGGATCCCGCGGCGGCACGCCGCGGAAACGCCTCGACCCTACGGCACGCGGCTCCCCGAAACCGCACTGGAGCGCGCTCGGCGCGCTCGGCGTGTCGCGGCTCAGGTCTCCCGCTCGGCCGGGCGGGGCGGACATGAGGAGACCCCCGGTGCCTGAATCGTCCTTCGCCTTCCCCTTGCGAAGGGCGTCCGGCGGCGCCGGGGGTCTCGTCTGGCGAGAAACCTAGGAGTGCTGCGGCGGTCGGTCAACGCGCGGGATCCGCACCCTGTGGAGGGGTCTGTGGAGAGCCTGCGGATAACCGGGGTCGAGGTCGTGGAGAACCTCGGGACATCGTGTGGAACGCGTCGCCGCTGCTGACCGGATCGCCGCTGTGACCAGCGAGAATGCATCTCCACCAGGTGTGGAGGAAAAATAGTCCGGGTGAACTCCGGCGTGTCGACCCCTCAGGGCCCCGTGGCGACGCTTCGGCGCATCGCGTTCCTGCTCGAGCGCGGACGGGAGGACTCCTACAAGGTAAGGGCGTTCCGCACCGCCGCCGCCAGCCTCCTCCCGCTCGGCGACGACGAGATCGCCGCACGGGCAGCGGCCGGCACGCTCACCGAGCTGGCCGGCGTCGGCGCGAGCACGGCGAAGGTCGTCGCGCAGGTCGTGGCCGGAGAGGTGCCCGAACGACTGGCGCGCCTGGAGGAGGAGTACGGCGGTCCGCTCGTGCGCGGCGGGGAGGCGCTGCGCGCGGCGCTCCGCGGAGACCTGCACTCGCACTCCGACTGGTCCGACGGCGGGTCGCCGATCGAGGAGATGGCGTTCACCGCGATCGAGCTCGGCCACGACTACCTCGTGCTCACCGACCACTCTCCGCGACTCACCGTGGCACACGGTCTCAGCGCGGATCGGCTCCAGCGGCAGCTGGCGGTGGTCGACGCGGTCAACGAGCACCTCGGGTCTAACGGCTTCCGCCTGCTGAAGGGGATCGAGGTCGACATCCTCGACGACGGCTCCCTCGACCAGACGGACCAGATGCTCGGCAGTCTCGACCTGCGTGTCGCCAGCGTGCACTCCAAGCTCAAGATGGACGCCGCCGACATGACGAGACGGATGGTCGCCGCGATCGAGAACCCGTTCACCAACGTCCTCGGCCACTGCACCGGTCGCCTCATCACCGGCAACCGCGGCACGCGACCCGGCAGCCGTTTCGACGCGCGCGCGGTCTTCGAGGCGGCGGCCGAGCACGGCGTCGCGATCGAGATCAACAGCCGCCCGGAGCGGCGCGACCCACCGACGAAGCTCCTCGAGCAGGCGCGCGACATCGGCTGCCTGTTCTCCATCGACTCCGACGCGCACGCTCCGGGTCAGCTCGACTTCCAGGTGTACGGATGCGAGCGCGCCGAGGCGGCCGGCATCGACGCGGATCGGATCGTCAACACCTGGCCCCGAGAGCGACTCTTGGAGTGGGCTCGGCGCTAGTGTCCGAGCATGGAGCGGGACAACGTCGAGGTACGGCGCAGCAAGCGTCGCCGGCGTACGGTCTCCGCCTATCGCGAGGGTGACCGCATCATCGTGCTCATCCCGGCCTCGCTCTCCAAGAAGGAGGAGGCCGAATGGGTGGAGTCGATGGTCGCGCGGCTCGAGAAGCAGGAGCGTCGCCTCAAGCCGAGCGACGACGACCTGCTCAAGCGCGCGCTCTCGCTCAGCGACCGCTACTTCGGCGGCATCGCGATCCCCGAGTCGGTCCGCTGGGTCGACAACCAGAGCGCCCGGTGGGGCTCCTGCACGCCGGGGGACCGGACGATCCGGCTGAGCGCCCGGCTGCAGGGGATGCCCTCGTGGGTGATCGACTACGTGCTGGTGCACGAGCTGGCGCACCTCTTCGAGCCGTCCCACAACGCGCGCTTCTGGGGCTGGGTCGACCGGTTCCCGCAGTCGGAGCGGGCCAAGGGCTACCTGCTCGGCTGGTCAGCCGCCGCCAAGCTCGAGCCGCCGCCGGGCGTGGGCGACGAGCTCGACTAGGTCCTCCTGCGGATCGGGAAGAGCGTCGGCCGGCCACCACCGCACGTCCAGCGACTCCTCCGACACGGCGTGCACGGCGTCCGCTGCCGCGATCGCCAGGAACCGCACGTCGAGATGATGGACGGCGGCGCCCGACGGGTCGACCGCGCCGCAGAACGGCACCTCGTGGTCGCTGAGCTGCACCGGCGCCGGGTCGAGCGCCAGCAGCAGTCCCGACTCCTCGCGCACCTCTCGTGAGGCCGCGTCGAGGACCGAGCGGTCGCCGGGTTCGAGGTGGCCGCCGAACTGGAACCAGCGCTGCGCCTTGGCGTGGAGCGTGAGCAGCACCGACGAGGCGTCGGCTGACAGCACCAGCGTCGACGCGGTGATGTGGTGCGGGCGGTCCTCGCGGAACACCCCGGAAGGGTGGGCGGTCAGATAGTCGACGTACTGCTGGCGCAACGACTCCTGGGCCGGGTTCGGAGCGTCCCAGGAGCCGAGCAGTGCCAGCGCGTCGCCACGCAGATCCGCGGGCGGCAGACTCACTCGGTGTCGCTCGTGGGGCCGGCGTCGCCCGCGTCGTCCGCGGGGCCGCCCAGCAGCTTGCGCAGCTCGGCGTCGAACTCGTCCTCGGAGAGCGCGTCGGGTGTGTCGGCGCCCTCGCGGAAGCCGAGCGGGTCGTCGAGGTCGGCGGCGGTCGGCAGCAGGGCGGGCGACATCCACACGCCGTCGCGCGCCTCAGCGCCCTGCCGCGCGCGCAGCGAGCCCCACAGCGTGGCGGCCTCGCGCAGCCGGCGGGGGCGCAGCTCCAGGCCCACGAGCGTCGCGAAGGTCTCCTCCGCCGGGCCGCCGGCGGCACGGCGGCGACGGAACGCCTCCTGCAGCTTCGCGGCGGCCGGCATCCGCTCGTTGGCGGCCTCGGTGACGATCTCGTCGACCCAGCCCTCGACCAGCGCGAGCACGATCTCGAGCCGCTCGAGCGCCGCCTTCTGCGCGGGGGAGTCGGGCAGCTCGAACAGCGAGCCGTTCTCGAACAGCTGCTGCAGCGACTGCGGGTCGGAGGGGTTGACGCCGCGCATCTGCTCCTCGACCTGCTGCTGGATGGTGCCGAGGTTCACCTCGACGCCGCGCGCGTAGTCGGTGACGGCGCCGATGACGTGGTCGCGCAGCCACGGCACGCCGGCGAAGAGCCGCTGGTGCGCCGCCTCGCGCAGTGCGAGGTAGAGCAGCACGTCGTCCTCGGACACGTCGGCCAGGCCCTCGGCGAACGACGCGATGTTGGTCGGCAGCAGGGCGGCGCGCCCAGGAGCGGCGAGCGGCACGCCGATGTCGGACACCGAGAGCACCTCGCCGGCGAGGCCCCCGAGACCGGAGCCGGTCTGGTTGGCGAGCAGCGCGCCGACGGCCTTGCCCAGGAAGCCCATCATCGGGCCGGCCATCGCCTGCATCTCCTCGGGCAGCTGGCCGCTCATCGCGTTGACCGACGATGCGGCCACCGGCTCGACGAGCACCTTCCAGACGTCGATGGTGTTCACCAGCCACTCGGCGCGGCTCCAGGCCTGCGAGGTCGTGATGCCCGAGGGGAACGACGTGGTGCCGTCGATCCAGTGGTCGGCCAGCCGGAGCGCGTCGGCCACGGCCGCCTTCTGCCGGTCGGTGGGGGTCGGGTCGGGGGTCTGCGCGGCGGTCTTGCGGGCCAGGTCGAGGGCCACGTCCCAGTTGAGCGGCCCGTCGTACGGCTGCATCAGCGACTGCATCTGCGCAAAGAGGGAGGAGAGGTCGGGCACGCCGGCACCGCCGGTGAAGAACGCCTCGAAGGGGGTGCCCTTGAACGGGTTGTCGCCGGGGTCACCAGGGGTCTCAGCCATGCGTCCAACGGTACGCGTCCACACCACCACGGCCTAAGGTGATCCGTGTGAGCTCCTCACCCGCCGGCCGGGCCGTCCGGCTCGCCGAGATCCGCGACACCCCGCTCGACGTCGACGAGGTCGTGAAGGTCCTCGACGACGATGCATCCGGGGGTCTGACCCTCTTCGTCGGGCGCGTCCGCGACCACGACCACGGCAAGGGCGTGACCGGCCTGACCTACGACGCCCACCCCAGCGCGCTCGACCGGCTGGTGGAGGTCTGCGAGCGCGTGGCGGAGCAGTTCCAGGTCAACGGCGTCGCGGCGGTCCACCGCACCGGCGACCTCGCGATCGGCGACATCGCCGTCGTCGTGGCGACCACGTCGGGCCACCGGGGAGACGCGTTCGCCGCGAGCAGGGCGCTGATCGACACGCTCAAGGACGAGGTGCCGATCTGGAAGCACCAGCGCTTCACCGACGGCACCGACGAGTGGGTCGGCGCGCCATAGCTCCCCGAGCGCTGCGCTGAAATAGCCTGGGGGCGTGGAGATCCTGCTCTGGCTCGTGCCACCCGCCGTCGTGACCGTGCTCGCGATGCTGTGGGTCGGCTGGTGGGGGCGCGACGGCAGGGGCGAGGTCGACCGCGAGACCGCCGTACGCCGGATGGGCGAGGCACTCGGCCGCGAGCCGCGGGTCCGGGTCGTCGTACGCCCTCAGCCACGTGAGCGGTCGACGGGCGTCGCCGTCCGCGCGCCGCGCGACAAGCGCGCCTCCTGAGTCTCTCAGCGACCTCTTGGCCGACCATGGGAGGGTTGTCGCCGTGAAGGGGTCCTCATCGATGAGCCAGCGGACGCTGGCGGGCCTCGTCGCCGTGCCGCTGGTCCTCGCGCTGCTGGCCGTCGCCTGGCTCAGCCCGCTTCCCTACGTCGTCTACCGCCCCGGCCTCACGCTCGACGTGCTCGGCAAGGCCGGCGGCAAGCCGATCATCCAGATCGAGGGCCACCAGTCCTACGACGACAACGGTCAGCTGCGGATGACGACCGTGTCGGTGACACGGCCGGACACCGACGTGCACCTGCCGGAGCTGCTCGCCGCCTGGGTCAGCAAGAAGGACGCGGTCTATCCCTGGGACGCGGTCTACCAGAAGGGCACGACCGACACCCAGAGCAAGCAGGAGGGCGCTGTCCAGATGACCACGTCGCAGGACACCGCGACTGCGGTCGCGCTCGACGAGCTGGGTCAGCCCGTGCCGGAGGTCGTGAAGATCGCCGAGGTGAGCAAGGGGGCTCCGGCCGACGGGAAGCTGCAGGTCGGCGACATCGTGGTCAGTGTGGACGGTCTGGCGGTCACGACCAAGAACACCGACGACGCCATCGCGCGGATCCAGAAGACGCCCGCAGGCAAGTCCGTCGACCTCGTCGTGAAGCGGGACGGCCAGGAGCGTCACGTCAGCGTGACGCCCGTCGAGCAGGGCGGGAGCCAGAAGATCGGGGTCAGCCTGGGCGTCGACTACGTCTTCCCGTTCGACGTCAAGGTCAACATCGACCCCGACATCGGCGGTCCCAGCGCGGGACTGATGTTCTCGCTCGGCATCTACGACACCCTGACGCCGGGCTCGCTCACCGGAGGCCAGAAGATCGCCGGGACCGGCGAGATCGAGCCGGACGGCTCCGTCGGGCCGATCGGCGGCATCCAGCAGAAGATCGCCGCCTCCGACCGTGACGGTGCCAAGCTCTTCCTCGTCCCGAAGGACAACTGCAGCGAGGCCGTCGGCGCAGCGAAGGGCGACGTCCGGCTGGTGAAGGTGACGACGATGCACGATGCGCTGACATCGGTGGAGTCCTGGGTGAAGGATCACGACGCGAAGCTGCCCAGCTGCGGAGGAGCGGCATGAACCTCGACATCAGTGACACCGACCCGGCTCTCGCCGCGGCGGTGCTCGAGCTGGAGACGCACGCCAGCGAGCAGGGCTGGGACCGGCCCGCCACGCTGTACGCCCTCGTCGACACCGGGGCGCTCGCGGCGCAGGAGCCGGAGCTTGCGGCGCTGATGGGCCTCGACGACGCCTCGGCCGCCGGCAGCATGACCCCGGTCGAGCAGGAGCAGATCACGCGTCCGCTCGAGGAGGTGCTGCCCTCCATCACGTGGCCGGGCGAGGTGGTCGGCTGCGCGGCGGTCGTGGAGCGGCTGGTGCTCCCTCCGGGCATCGACGACGACATCCCCGAGGAGCCGTCGGCGGCGGAGGAGTTCGCGCGCAACCACCCCGACCGGCAGGAGGTACGCATGGTCGTCGGCGTCACGCGCGCCGGGGCGTCGTACTGCGCCCTCAGGCTGCGGGCCCACGACGAGCCCGAGTCGGTGGTCGCGGGCGACGACCTCGTGCCGCAGCTGGTCGAACTGCTGCGTGGCACGCTGGAGGACGACCCGGAGGTGGAGCCGCAGTGAGCGAGCTGTTCGACGACGACCCCCGCCACGCGCCGACCCGGACCAGCTCCGGCCGCACGCGGGCGCTGATCATCACTGCCGTCGCGCTCGCGGTGCTGTTCTTCCTGCTGACGACGTTCGCGTCCCTCTGGACCGACCGCCTGTGGTTCGACCAGCTCGGCTACGGCAGCGTGTTCAGCCGGCTCTTCTGGGTCAGGACCGGGCTGTTCTTCGGCTTCGGGCTGGTGATGGGCGGCACGGTGGCCGGCACGATCGTGCTCGCGTACCGCCATCGCCCGCTCTTCCACGGACCGACGGGCGACAACGGCCTGGAGCGCTACCGCGACGCCGTCACCCCGATCCGCACCTGGCTGCTGGTCGGGGTCTCGGTCATCGCCGGCGTCTTCGCGGGCGCGTCCGGCGCCGGCAAGTGGCGCACCTACCTGCTGTGGCGCAACGGCGGCGACTTCGGCACGAAGGACCCGTACTTCGGCAAGGACATCGGCTTCTACGTCTTCGACCTGCCGTGGTGGCACCTCGTCGTCAACTTCGTCATGGCCGCCTCCGTCATCGCTCTCCTGCTCTCCCTCCTCGTCCACTACCTGTACGGCGGGATCCGCCTCCAGGCACGCAACGACCGGGTCTCCGGGCCGGCGCAGGTGCAGCTCTCGGCCCTGATCGCCGTCTTCGTGCTGGCCAAGGCGATCGACTACTGGCTCGACAGATACGACCTCGTCCACAGCGCCGGCGCGAAGATGACCGGCATCTCCTTCACCGACGACCACGCCGTGCTCCCGGCGAAGGCGATCCTGGCCGGCATCGCCGTCATCTGCACCGTGCTGTTCCTGGTCAACATCTGGCGACGCACCTGGCTGCTGCCCGGCGTCGGCGCCGCGCTGCTCGTGATCTCCGCGATCCTGCTCGGCCTGATCTGGCCCGCGATCGTGCAGGGGTTCCAGGTGCGACCGTCGCCGGACAAGGAGACGCCCTACCTGGCGAAGAACATCGCCGCCACGCGGCAGGCCTACGCCATCGACGACGCGTCGGTGACCGTCCAGAACTACAACGCCCAGCCGAACACGGCCGCGGCTGCCACCCCGCTGGCCAGCGACCTGGACAAGCAGGTGGCGTCGGCCCCGATCGTCGACCCGCAGCTGGTGCACGACCTGTTCCAGAACAGCCAGCAGGTGCGCGGCTACTACGGCGTCGCCCAGCCGCTCGACGTCGACCGCTACACGATCGCCGGCAAGAACCGGGCGCTGGTGCTCGGGGTCCGCGAGCTCGACGAGAGCGGCATCGACCCGAAGGACCGGACCTGGACCAACCTGCACACCACCTACACGCACGGGTACGGCGTCATCGCTGCCTACGCCAACCAGCGGGACAAGAGCGACAGCACCGAGAGCCCCGACATCCAGTGGGCGCAGGGCTATCAGGCGAACCAGAACGACGTCGTCGACGCCAACGGCGGCAAGGTGGAGGAGCGCGTCTACTTCGGCGAGAAGTCCACGTCGTACGCCGTCGTCGGTCGCAGCTCGGGCGCTTCCCCCGTCGAGCTCGACCTCGGCGACGGCCAGAGCAGTGAGACCCACACGACGTACGACGGCACTGGCGGCGTGGCGGTCGGCTCGACGTTCCGCAGGCTCCTGTACGGCATCAAGTTCGGCTCCTCGAGCTTCCTGCTCTCCGGCCGGATGAACGAGAACTCGAAGGTCCTCTACGACCGCACCCCGCGCGAGCGGGTCGAGAAGGTCGCACCGTGGCTGACCCTCGACGACGACGCCTACCCGGTCGTCGTCGACGGCCGGATCCAGTGGGTGCTGGACGGCTACACGACGACCGATCGCTACCCGGGCGCCGAGAAGGACTCCTTCAAGGACATGACCGACGACGTGCTGCAGCAGGACACGGGCCTGCGCACGCTGCCGACGGACCAGATCAACTACATGCGCAACGCGGTGAAGGCCACCGTGGATGCCTACGACGGCTCCGTCCACCTCTACGCGTGGGACGAGTCCGACCCGATCCTCAAGGCATGGTCGAAGGTGTTCCCGGGCACGGTGCTGCCGCGCTCGGCGATCCCGGCCGACCTGGCACCGCACCTGCGTTACCCCGAGGACCTCTTCAAGGTGCAGCGCTACCAGCTGGCCAAGTACCACGTCACCGACGCACGTGCCTTCCAGCAGGGGTCGGACTGGTGGCAGGTGCCGACGGACCCCGAGACGTCGGCACACCTGATGGCGCCGTACCGGATGTACATGGACGCACCCGGCTCCGACAAGGAGGTCTGGTCGCTCTCGACGACCTTCACGCCGACGAAGCGCACCAACCTCTCGGCGGTGATGACGGTGAACTCCGACGCGACGTCGAAGGACTACGGGAAGATCCAGGTGCTGGAGCGGCCCGACCAGGTCACGCAGGGTCCGCAGCAGGTCGTGCAGGACCTCAAGAACGACGCGTCGATCTCTGAGGCGCTGCAGCCCTACCGGACCGGCTCGCTGCTGTCGTACGGCAACCTCCTCACGATCCCCACGAGCACGCACGGGCTGATCTACCTGATGCCGGTCTATGCCCAGCAGGCGACGTCGTCGCCGTACCCGGTGCTCGCCTACGTGCTCGTGAAGTACGGCAGCCACATGGGCTTCGGCAAGACGGTGCAGGATGCGATCACGTCGGCGCTGAAGTCCACGAGCACGCCGTCGCCGACCCCGACGCCGACCCCGACGTCGCCCCCGTCGAACACGCCGAGCCCGTCCGCGGGCAACGCGGAGGCGCGGGCCAAGGCCCTGCTCGACGATGCGCAGACGCTCTTCACGCAGGCGGAGGCCGCCGGCAAGGCGGGGGACTTCGCCAAGCGTGAGGAGCTGCTGAAGCAGGCCCAGGCCAAGATCGCGCAGGCGGTCGAGCTGCTCGGCTGATCGCCGCTCCTATTCGCGCAATCGATGGTTGCGCATTCCTCTCGTGACGCGTAGCGTCACATGCAACCAATCGTTGCAGGAGGAAGCATGGAGCTGGGAACCATCGAGCGTGAGCTCTACGTGGACGCGTCACCGGAGATCGTCTTCCGCGTCGTGAGCGACCCCGACCACGTCCAGGAGTGGTGGCCCGACGAGGCGCGCTACGAGACGGTGGTCGGGTCGACGGGGGAGATCCTGTTCGCGAGCCCGGACGGCGGTCAGGTCGAGGCGCTCACGGTCGTCGACGTCGACCCTCCGACGCGCTTCTCGTTCCGCTGGACGCATCCGGCCGGCGAGGACGCCGTCGAGGGCAACTCGCTGCTCGTCACCTTCGAGCTGGTCGCGCAGGGCGAGGGCACGCTGGTGCGCTTCCGCGAGACCGGGTTCCGCGAGCGCGGCTGGGAGGCCGCCGTGCTCGAGGCGCAGTATCAGGACCACGTCCAGGGCTGGGACCACTTCCTGCCACGGCTCGTCTCGTACGCCGCCGAGCAGGCCCGTCGGTCCGGGGCGGCGCGGTCATGAGCGCCCCGGTGGACGACGAGCTGTGGTCGGCCATCGGCGACCCGACCCGGCGCCAGATGCTCGACCTGCTGCTCGCCACCGGCACCGGGACCGCGACGTCGCTCAGCGAGCACCTGCCGGTCAGTCGGCAGGCGGTCGCCAAGCACCTGACCGTGCTCGACCGGGCCGGGCTGGTGCACGGGGAAACGTCGGGCCGGGAGCGGCACTACCGGATCGACGACGAGCAGTTCGCTCGTGCGCTGGCCCAGCTCAACGCGGTCAGCACCGCCTGGGACGGCCGACTGCGGCGGATCAAGCGCCTCGCCGAGGCGCTCCAGGCGGCCTCGGACCGATCAGACACATCAGACACAGACACGAAGGAGAAGTGAGATGGTGGACATCCTGCACAGGGTCGCGGTCGCGAGGACCTCGCCCGAGAAGGTGTACGACGCGCTGACGACCACCGACGGCCTGGCCGGGTGGTGGACGACCGACACGACCGGAGATGCGGCCGAGGGCGGCGTCATCGCGTTCCGCTTCCCGCCGGGAGGCTTCGATATGAAGGTGTTGGAGACGACTCCGTCGGAGCACGTCAGGTGGGAGGTCGTCGACGGTCCCGACGAGTGGGTGGGCACGACGATCGACTGGCGGCTGCGCACGGACGACGACTGGACGGTCGTCATGTTCGAGCACCAGGGCTGGGCCGAGCCGGTCGAGTTCATGCATCACTGCAGCACCAAGTGGGCGACGTACCTGATGAGCCTCAAGTCGCTTCTGGAGACCGGCGTGGGGGCGCCCGCGCCGAGGGACGTGCACGTCGCGTTCCCTGACTGAGCCGATCGGCGCGCTCACCCGGTTGCGGTGAGGTCGTACGCCCTGCGGGTCGCCACGATCGACGTGGGGCCCGCAGGAGGTGCGCGCATGACGGTTCGCAACGCAGGTGGCGGACTCGCCTGCGTCCTGCTCGTCGGACTCGCGGCCGGCTGTGGCGGCGACTCGTCCGGCCGGCCGTCGGTGTCGCCCACCTTCTCTCCGACGGCATCGCCGACCCGGACCCTGCCGAGCCCGACCCGGACCTTGCCGAGTCCGACCCGCACGGGCCGGCCGAGCGAGCAACCCAGCGAGCAGCCGAGCGACCAGCCCAGCGAGCAGCCCAGCGACCAGCCCAGCGACCAGCCGAGCGAGCCGGCGGTAGGGCCGTCGAGCGCTCCCACGGCGAGCGCATCGGGCGCCCCTTCGAGCACACCCTCGAGCACACCCTCGAGCGGCACGAGCCGTCCGCCGGTGGCGCCGACGCCGACGGTGACCAGGACCGTCACGACGAGCCCCAGCGAGGGCACCTCCGCCCCTGCCTCGACTCCTGTGTCGACGCCGCCGTCGTCCGCCGGGTCGCAGCCCGGGTCCCAGGCCGATGCGACCGACGACGGTGTGCCGGCCGGGTTCTGGTGGCTCCTCGCCGGCGCGCTCGCGCTCGCAGCGCTGGTGTGGTTCCTGCTCGCCCGGGCGCTGAGACGCCGAACGGCGCAGGCGCAGGCCGAGGAGCAGACCGAGCAGATCGAGCAGCCCGAGGCCGAGCCCCCGGCGAACGATGAGGAGAGCACATGAGCACGTCGTCCCGAGCCGGCGGGGTGCTGGCCGCCACCTGCATCTCCACGCTCGTCGTCAACGCGAACACGTCGGCGGTCAGCATCCTGCTCCCGGCGATCAGCGAGGACACCGGCACGTCCGTGGAAACGCTGCAGTGGGCGGTGACCGGCTACTCCCTGGTGGGTGCCGCGGTCATCATCACCTCGGGGGCGTTGGGGGACGTCTTCGGCCGCAAGCGGATCTTCCAGCTCGGCCTGCTGCTCTTCGTGGGCTCCTGCGTGCTGATCGCCCTCGCTTCCAGCGGCGGCATGGTCATCGCCGGGCGGCTGATCCAGGGCGCTGCGGGATCGACCATCCTGGCGTGCGGGCTGAGCCTCCTCACGGTCGCGAACACCGGGCAGGCGCAGGTGAGGGCGGTGTCGCTGTGGGGTGCCGCGGCGGCCGTCGGGGCGGCCGCC
Organism: Nocardioides panacihumi; assembly: GCF_039530925.1. Classification (NCBI taxonomy): domain Bacteria; kingdom Bacillati; phylum Actinomycetota; class Actinomycetes; order Propionibacteriales; family Nocardioidaceae; genus Nocardioides; species Nocardioides panacihumi. The sequence goes on from NZ_BAAAPB010000003.1 coordinate 14,713, forward strand.
GGTCCGCTCCTGGGTGGCTTCCTGGTCGGCACCACGGGGTGGCAGGGCCTGTTCTGGGTCGACGCCATCGTCGCGGCCGCATGCATGGTCCTCACCTACTTCACCGTGGCCGAGTCCCGTGACCCCGGCAGGTCGCGTTCGATCGACTACGCCGGGGCCGGGCTCATCGCGCTCACGCTCGCACCGTTCATCCTCGCCGTGAGCAAGGGCTCCGACTGGGGCTGGACGTCACTGGCCACGATCGGCATGCTGCTGGTCTCGATCGCCGCCGGCTACGGGTTCGTGCTCACGGAGCGCCGGAGCGCCGTACCGCTGCTCGACCTCCAGCTCCTGCGCAACCGCGTCCTCGTGGGCTCCACGGTCGCGATCCTGATCGGAGCCGGCACCATCAACGCGCTGATGTACGTCCTCAGCCTCTACTTCCAGGATGCCAACGGTCTGGGTTTCACTGCGCTCGAGGCGGGCGTCGCGACCCTGCCGGCGACGGTCGGCCTCGTCGTCGCCGCACCCCTCGTGCCGCGCTGGGCGGCACGACTGGGCGGACGTCAGGTCGTCGGTCTGGGCTTCCTGATCAGCGCTGCGGGGTTCGCCGTCATCGGCTTCGCCCACGCGTCGTGGACCTACGGCGCGTTCGTGCTCCCGCTGATCGCGATCGCGGTGGGCATGGGGATGTCCAACGGCCCAGCCTCGGCAGCGGCCACCGCCTCCGTGCCGGCCAACCAGGTCGGCGAGGCGTCCGGCGTCTCGAACATGGCGCGCTACGTCGGCGCCGCTGTGGCCACGGCCGTCGCGGCGACCGTGTACGGCCAGGTGACCGCCGACCGGATCAGCGGCGGACATGCCGACTCGGACGCGCTCGCATCCGGCCTTGCCGCGACGTCCTGGGTGATGGCCGTCATCAGCGCGGCGGGCGTGCTGATGGCGGTGGTGATGGGGCGGCGCGCCAGGGCGGCTCGCGGGACGCTCTCCGACGCGGCGGCCGCTGCCGCCTCCGGTTTCCACACGCTGCCCACGACGGCCGCGACCGCCGGGGACGGCACGCCAGAACCTCACGGGGGGCGTTGACGCGTACACCCGCGGGGGCATCAGATCGGGAGTAGCGAACGGGAGGTTGCGATGTACGGAATCACCACACACGTCTCGGCTCCGAGCGACACCTATCACGCGGTCCACCGCGCCGTGATGAGCGTCGCCGAGGAGCAGGGTGCCGGCGAGGGCCTGGTCGTGCACCTCGCCTACGCGACCGAGGAGGGCTTCGACATCGTCGAGGTGTGGGAGTCGCGTGAGCACGCCGACGCCTTCAACGCCGACGTCATGCCGACGGCGATGGAGCGGGCGGGGCTGCCGGGCGACGGACCGGAGCCGCGGGTCGAGGAGTTCGAGCCGATCGGGGTGCTGGTCCCCGCGGTCCCCGCGGTCCCCACGGTCCCATCGGTCCCCGAGGCGCCGGTCGTGGCCGACGAGCCCATCGCCGGGAGCTGACCACGGCGCACTTCTGCAGGTCAGGAAAGGGGTGGGATGACGACGCCGGAGCCGACGCCGCCGGGAGACGAGCTGCCCGACCAGACGATCAACCGCAACTGGACCGAGCTCGTGCAGGAGCTTCGAGCGATCCAGGTCGGGGTCCAGGTCCTCATCGGCTTCCTCCTCGCCCTGCCGTACACCGACCGGTTCGACAGGCTCGACCACGTCGAGAAGGCGGCGTACCTGGTCGTGCTGACCATCGCCGTGGCCGCCACCGGCGCGGTCCTGGCCCCGATCGCGTACCACCGCATCCTGTTCCGACGCGGACTGCGTCCCTGGTTGGTGGAGAAGGCGAACCGGATCGCGCGCGCCGGACTCGTCCTCGCCGCGCTGTCGATGTGCGGCGTCGTGTTCCTGTCCTTCGACCTCGCGGCCGGGACCGCGGCGGGCGTCGTGGCCTCGCTGCTGGCCTTCTTCGGCTACGCCCTGCTCTGGCTCGTCGTGCCGATGCGCGCCCGTCCGCCCACCGGATCTCGCTGAGTGCTCGAGGGCTATGGACCGTGGGGACGGGTGGATCTAACGTCGAGACGACCGAAAGGAGACCACCTCTCCGGGAGGCGGCCCCAGAACAGGAGGCCACTGTGTTCATTCAGATCGTTCAAGGAAGATGCACTCGCCAGGATGAGATGCGGGCGCTGGCGGACAGATGGCGCGAGGAGCTCGCCCCTGGCGCCGACGGCTGGCTCGGCGGCACGTACGGCTTCACCGATGACGGCATGTTCGTCGCCGTGGTCCGGTTCGAGAGCCGGCAGAAGGCGATGACGAACTCGGCACGTCCCGAGCAGGGCGCCTGGGCCGAGCAGATGATGGCGCTCATGGACGGGGAGGTCAGCTATCACGACTGCGAGGACGTGACCCTGCTGATGGGCGGCGGTTCCGACGACGCCGGCTTCGTGCAGGTGATCCGCGGCAAGGTCGACGATCCCGAGCGCCTTCGGGCGATGATGACGTCCGATCCCACATCGCTGCACGAGATGCGGCCGGAGATCATCGGCGCGACCCTCGCCATCGAGCCGGACGGCACCTTCACCGAGACGGTCGCGTTCACCGACGAGGCCAGCGCGCGCAAGGGCGAGGGCATGGAGCCGCCTGTGGAAGTACGTGCCGAGATGGAGTACGCCATGAAGGACGCCACCTTCTACGACCTGCACCACCCGTGGTTCAGCTCGGCGGACTGACGCAGCACCCGCGCCACAGAGAAAGCGAGACAGGGGTGCCCCGTCGGCGTACGGGGCACCCCGTCGTCTGGTCCAGCGGACGTGTCAGCCGGCAGCGGGCCCGTCTCCGTCGTTGTCGCCGTGGCCGCCGCCGGTCTGGGTGCCGGTGACGGTGAAGTCCTTGCCCACCTGCACGATCACGTCGTCACCGGCCTTCGTCGTCACGTGGGCCTCGTAGACCCCGTCTGAGTCGGTCTCGAGGCGGACGATGGTGGCTCCCGGATACTTCGCGAGCGCCGCGGCCTTGACCTTGGCCGCGGTCGTGCCGGTCAGCGGCGTCTCACCGGCGTGACCCTTGCTCGCCGGCGCGCTCGACGGCGCGGTCGAGGGCGCGTTCGAGCTGGTCGTGCCCCCTGAGCCGGTGGCAGCAGTGGCCGATCCGCCGATCGCCATGGCAGCCCCACCGCCGAATCCGGCAAGCAACAGAGCAGCGGCGGCGACGGTCTTCTTGGTCCTGTTCATCACGGAGGTCTCCCTTGACTCGAATGAGCGTCCGCCCGGCCGGGCCGACCACTGGAGACTTCAGCTCGACACCGTGCGCCAGGCGTCGTTCGGCTGTCATCGCTCTGTGAGGAACGACTCTGACGGGCTCATTTCGACGTACCTGGCCTCAGGCTGATGCGACAACGCCCACGCCATGCCGGACTGTCTCGGCGCTCACGTGGGGTCGGAACCTCGTGTGCAAACAGAAGTGGCCCTCACAGTCACTGTGAGGGCCACTTCGTACTTGTAGCGGGGACAGGATTTGAACCTGTGACCTCTGGGTTATGAGCCCAGCGAGCTACCGAGCTGCTCCACCCCGCGTCGGTAAACAGAACATTACATGCGAGGCCTCGGATGCCCAAATCGGGCTCCGGGTGGCGGTTCACGCGGGCTTCATCCGCACGTTCCTACCGTGGCTGCAAGACGTGGGCGCCTGCCCGCGGAGGAGGCCCGGATGTCTGCGATCGTCGCCCACCTGCTGTCGACGCCCGTGTGGCTGACGCTGCTCGTCGTCTTCGCCCTGCCTGCGCTCGAGTCGTCGGCGTTCCTCGGGTTCGTCTTCCCCGGGGAGCTGGCGCTGCTGCTCGGTGGCGTTGCGGCGGGGCAGGGCCACGTGCCGTTGGCGGGGGTCCTGGCCGCGGGCGTGGCGGGCGCGGTCGCCGGCGACGCCGTGGGGTACGTCGTCGGGCGCCGCTGGGGCCGGCGGATCCTCGACTCGACGATGGGCCGGTTCGTCAAGGCCGAGCACCTCGACCGTGCCGAGAACGCGCTCGGTCGCCGTGGAGGCCTCGCGGTGCTGCTCGGCAGGTTCACCGTCGCCCTGCGGGTGCTGATCCCGGGACTGGCGGGCATGGGTCGGATGCCCTTCCGACGGTTCGCGGTCTTCAACGTGCTCGGCGCGGTGGCGTGGGGTGGCCTCGTGGTGGTCGCCGGTGATCTGGCAGGCAGCAACTGGCACACCGTGGAGCACCTGGTCACCGGCATCGGTGGCGCGATGACCGCGCTCGTGGTCGCGGTCCTGGTCGGCGTACGCCTGCGGGTCGCTCAGCGCGCGGTCGCGCGGCTCCGCTCGATCGTGCCTGCGCTGAGGCGCGGGGGCTCATCGTTGCATCGCCGACTGGGTACGACCTCGGCATGAGAGGTCTCATCGGCATCATCGTGCTCGTCTGGCTAGTGATCGGCGTGCTCGCCGCGTTCCAGCGCGGCTACTTCGGCAACGACCGCGATGTGAGCTGCAAGGACTTCGGTGACACGGCGCTCACCATCGTCGCGGGGCCGCTCAACTACATGGGCGCGAACCCGAAGGTCGACTGCTCGAACGTGAAGGTGCCGCAGCCGTCCAAGTAGCCGTAGCGTCGCGGCCATGGCGGACCTGACCGTCTCCGACGTGCGGCACTTCGTGCCGGCGCGGGACTTCGCGCGGTCGCGGGCCTTCTACCTGGCCCTCGGGTGGCGCGAGGTCTGGTCCGACGAGAGCCTGAGCCTGCTGGAGCTCGGTGGCCATCGGCTGATGCTGCAGGACCACTACGACCGCGCGTGGGCGGAGAACTCGATGATCACCGTCGAGGTCGCGAACGCGGCCGACTGGTTCGCCCACGTGGCGGACGTCGTGGCCGCGGGGGAGTACGGCGACGCCCGTGCCGAGCCCCCGGCGGACGAGGGCTGGGCGACGGTGACCCACGTCTGGGACCCGAGCGGCGTGCTGCTGCACGTGGCTCAGCTCTCGACGCCGCCTCCGTCGACCGAGTAGCCCTCGGCGGGGAGGGCTATGCCTCGCGCACGCCGAACGTGAACGCGACGTCCCACGGCAGCAGGTCCAGCCCGGACACCGCGTCGGCCAGGTAGAACGTCGCGCCGTCGATCGCCTCGGCCGACACGGGAGCACTGACGACGGCGCCCGGCGCCCCCGGCTGGATGTGCGGCTGCCACAGCTCGCTGCCGCGGGGGACGGGGGAGACCTCGACGGTGGACAGCTGCCGGCCGTCGTCGTCGACGTGGAGGGCGAAGAACGCGTACGGCTCGAGCGGTGCGTCCCAGCCGCCGACCTCGATGACGAGGTACTCGAACGTCGCCGCGACGTGCCGGACCGCCTGGTTGATCACCCGGGCGAAGTCCTCGCGGGCCTCCGGTCGCGCCGGTCCGGCCGGCGCGAGCTGGACGGAGGTCGTGACGCCGTCGGGCGAGCTCGTCTGCAGGAAGAGCGTCGCGCTCTCCTCGTGCAGGAGTGCCGTCTCGCGGAACCGGCCCTCCGCGCGCGGCGCCCGCGCGAGGACCCCGGTGCCCTGCACGGCGGCGAGCGCGGCGTCGTCCGGCACCGACCACAGCCGGGTCCCGGACTCGGTCCAGGTGCGGACCAGCCCGCCGACGCACGGGCTGAGCTGGGCGGCGACGAGATCGTCGGCGTCGGGGAGGGGCATGTCGGCCATGGGGAGAACGCTATGTCACGGCTCACTACGGCGACGGACGCCGTCATGAAACCGCGCGTCCGGCGTCTCTTCCATATGGACAGCCGATCTTCGCAGCCCGGCGATGCGATCAGACTCATCCGCGAGCTGCTGGTGCAGGACGCGATGCACGATCTCGACCGGCCGCACGTCGTGCTGATCAGCGACTCCTCCTGGGAGACGGTGACGGTCATCGGTCCGTTCCCGGACGCCATGGCCGCGACCGTCGCCGCCGACGCCCAGCGGGCCGAGGACATCCGAGAGCTCGGCCCGTCCACCAGCCGCAGCTACCTCGTGTCGCTGCTCTTCCCGCCGACCAGGGAGGTCGATCGGCAGGCCCTGCGCGAGGACGCTCGGTGAACGACGTCGCGGGCCGACGAGGGGGCCGCCGTACGACGGCGCCCTCGCCGACCCGCTGACGCGGGACCTCAGTGGCGGAAGCGGACCACCTTGCCGCCCGGTGTGCCACCCGGCTGCGCACCGACGAGCACGTCGGTCGTGGCGTAGAGGTGCCCGAGCGACCGGTCGAGAGCGGCCGGCATGTTCACCTTGGAGAAGGTGCTGACCTTGCCGGAGCGGGTGACCTTCGAGATCTCGTTGCCGAACAGCTGCGCCACGAAGATCGTGCGGTTGTTCTTGACGGCCAGTCCGACCGCACCGAACAGGCCGCCCGCGACCATCTGGATGTGCTTGCCACGGATCCTGTACAGCGCGCCGAGCGGCATCATCTCGCCGAGACCGCCACCTTCGGTGGTCACGTAGAGCGATCCGTCAGGGGCCTGCTGGACGTCCGTCGGCACCGGCTCGCCGTAGTAGGTGAGCCCGACGGCGCACGCCGGGATCCCCGCGCCCTGTGCGAGCTGGGCCGTGATCTTCACCGGCACGGCCGGGAGCACCGCGACCGTGTGGATCTTCCCCCGTGGTGAGACGGAGATGACTGCGTTCATGCCCGCGTCGGCGACGTAGGTGCGCTGACGGGTCTGCCAGGTGGCGTACGGGTGGGAGTCCTTCGCGCCCTGGTAGACGGCCGGGCCGGCCTTGTCGACGGGCCACTGGCTGGCGCAGGAGGGGCTGATCCCGCGGGCGCCGTAGGTGACCTTGCCGTCGGGGTTCTTGCGGTTCTCGTAGCCCCGCACGTGGGCGAGCGTGCGCGCCGTGCCGTTGTGGCGGAGGACCTTGATCCAGGAGTCGGCAGGGTTGCCCTGGGCGTCGCTGGAGGTCTCGGTGAAGATCACCCGTCCGTCGCGGACCGAGACGCCGCCGACCTCGTTGCCGCCCTTCGACTGGTACAGCACCTTCGGCGACCTTCCCGGTCGCACCTTGGCGAGCACTCCCGCGAAGTTCTGGGTGACGTACGCCGTGCCGTTGCCGTCGACCGCAAGGCTCAGCGGACTGAGCAACCCGCTGGCGAGGGTGCGCTGAGGTGTGGCCGCGTCCGCGTGCGGCACCCCGGCCATGCCGGCCGTCAGGGTCAGCGCCGCAGCGCCCGCGATCGTCTGGAGTCTCCTCATCAAACTGCCTCCTTGCAGTCGTAAGTAAAGGACCAGGAGACCCTCCCGGGGCGTCGGTCGTTCGTCAGCGGCGCGCGCGAGGAATTCGTCAGGATCGGGTATGCCGAACGGCGGCCCTCCCTCCGACGGGGTAACTCACCCGTCGGTTCATGTCACGGGGCACCGTCCCACGCCACGCTCCGGGGCATCGGCCGCATCGAGCAGGAGGTGCCGGGATGAGGCGTACGAGGTCGGCGGAGGAGATCGCCGGGAGTGTCCAGGCGGTCGACACCCGCACCGGACGTTTGGTCAGCGTGTTCCTGGACGGGACCCGCCTGCAGGTGGTGGCGCCGGACCGCACCAGTGCGCGTGGCGTCTTCGTCACCGAGTTCGAGCTCGACGAGGTCGTGCTCGCCGGGCCGGTGGCACGACGCGTCGCGGGCCGTCGCGGCGGCTGGGTCATCACCCGGTCGGTCGGCATCGACGACGGCGAGTGGGGCGCCAGCGCCCCCGCGTGGTCGTGGCTGCTCGTGCCGGACGAGGAGAAGGAGTCGCGCCGGTCCGGGGAGCGCTTCCTCGGCGTTCTCCGCAGCGCCCTCCCGAAGGAGCGCTGGGCGAGGCGCGTCAAGCTGGGCAAGGCGGCGAGACGGCATGCGGACCTGGCCGCGGCCGAGCTGCTCGAGCTGGCCCGGCGACGGGACGCTGCCTTCGCCGCGAGCTGCACCGAGGTGGCGGAGGAACGGGACCGGCGGGCCGCGGGCTTCGCCGACCACGCCGAGCGGATGCTGCTGGACGCACTGCACTGGCGCGGCGTCGACGGCGTGACTACGGTCACATCATGATGCGCCGCCTCCGGACCGTGTCGTCCGCCCTCCTCGTCCTGTCCGCGCTGCTCGTCGGGGGCGCCCACGCCTCGGCCGCGCCGCCGTCCCACGTCGTGTACGACGCGCTCGGCGACTCCTACGCCTCCGGCTACGGCGTGCCTCCGTACGGGGCCTGCGGCCGCTCGCAGTCCGCGTACGCCGTCCAGCTCGACGGCCGCCAGCGGATCGCGCTCGACGACTTCGTCGCCTGCGCCGGCGCCACCACGACCTCGATGGTGAGCGGCGGGCAGCTCACTGCCCTCGACGCCGACACCGACCTGGTCACGCTCACGGTCGGCGGCAACGACATCGGCTGGTCGCAGGCCGTCACCGCTTGTCTCGGCGGCACGGACGCCCAGTGCGCGGGCACGGTCGCATTGGTCCGGAGCCGGATCACGACCGCACTGCCGGGCCTGCTGGACGCGGTCTACGCCCAGGTCGCGGCCGCCGCCCCCAACGCGCACGTCGTGGTGACCGGCTACCCGCGCCTCTTCTCACCCGAGTACGGCGCCTACCTCGGTGCCTCGACGGCCGAGCAGGCAGCGCTGAACGACGGCGCCGACCTGCTCAACAGCACCATCTCGGCTGCTGCGACGCGGCACGGCTTCCAGTTCGTCGACGTCACGAAGCGGTTCGTCGGCCACGGGGTCAACTCGCCGTACGCCTGGGTCCTGGGCCCGTTCGACCCCGGCGCCTTCCATCCGACCGTCGACGGCTACGAGGCCTACACGGCCGCGGTGAACTCGGCACTGGGCCCGGTCAAGCTCGGCTAGCGCGACCGGTCAGGCCGCCGGACGCGAGTCGCGTCGCACTCGCAGCCAGACGTGCCCGTAGCCGGCGAGGGTGAGCTCGACACCGCCCTTCGCGTCGGTGTCGTGCGCCTCGTGGGCGAACAGGTCGTCGAGCCAGATCGCCTCGCCGGAGTCCGCGACGAGGTCGTCCGGGAGCAGCTGGACCCGGGTCGTCAGCGGCTCGGCCGAGAGGTTGTGCACGGCGACGAGCGAGGCGCCCTCCCAGTGGCACCGGTGCGCGAGCACCGCCGGACACGGCTGGTCGAGCACGGCGAACTCGCCCCAGCCGAGCTCGGGGCACTCGCGATAGGTCTGGATCAGGGTCCGCATGAAGTGCCAGAGCGAGTCGGGGTCACGCTTCTGGCTCGCGACGTTCACGTGCTCGGGTCCGTAGCCGCCGGGCACGACGCGCTGGAAGAGCTTGCGCGGCGGTGCCGTCGAGAAGCCGCCGTTGCGGATGGCCTCCCACTGCATCGGCGTACGCACCGACATCCGGCCCTCGTCGGCCAGGTCCTCGCCCATGCCGATCTCCTCGCCGTAGTAGATGCTCGGCGTGCCGGGCAGGCTGAAGAGCAGGCTGTAGACCATCCGGATCCGACGCGGGTCACCGTCCAGCATGGGCGGGAGCCGGCGCTTGAGCCCGCGACCGTAGATCTGCATCTCCGGCTCCGGGCCGAAGGCCGCGAAGACCTCCTGTCGCTCCTCGTCGCTCAGCTTGTCGAGAGTGAGCTCGTCGTGGTTGCGCACGAACGTCGCCCACTGGCAGTCGCGGTGGATGACCGGTCGGGAGGTGAGCGCCTTCGCGAGCGGACCGGCGTCCTGCCTCGCCAGGGAGAGGTAGGTCGCCTCCATGCTGACGAAGTCGAACATCATCGTGAGCTCGTCGCCCCTCGCCGACTCCCCGGCGCCGCCGAAGTAGGCCGCCTGCTCCTCGAACGGCAGGTTGACCTCGCCGAGCAGCATGGCATCGCCGCGGCGCCGGCCGAGGAACGCGCGCAGCTCCTTGAGGTAGTCGTGAGGGTCGCCCGGCACGTGGTCGGCCTCGGTGTCGACGTCCTCGATCAGGAACGGCACGGCGTCCACGCGGAAGCCGTCGAGCCCGAGCTGGAGCCAGAAGCCGATCGACTTCGCGATCTGGTCGCGGACCGCCGGGTTCGCGAAGTTCAGGTCGGGCTGGTAGCGGTAGAAGTGGTGGAGATACCACTCGCCCGTGCGCTCGTCGAGCTGCCAGATGCTGTCCTCCTTGTCCGGGAAGACGACCTTGTCCGAGGTGTCGGGCGGCGGGTCCGAGCGCCACACGTAGAAGTCGCGGTACGGCGAGTCCTTGCTCCTGCGCGCCGACTTGAACCACGGGTGCTGGTCGGAGGTGTGGTTGACGACCAGGTCCGCGATCACGCGGATGCCGCGGTCCTTGGCCGCACGGATGAGCTCGACCAGGTCCCCGTGGGTGCCCAGGCGGCTGTCGACGCCGAACAGGTCCTGGACGTCGTACCCGTCGTCGCGGCCGGGCGTCGGGTAGAACGGCATCAGCCACAGGCAGGTGACCCCGAGCTCGGCGAGGTAGTCGATCCGCTGGACGAGCCCGATGAGATCGCCGATCCCGTCGCCGTTGGAGTCGTAGAACGTCTCGACGTCGACGCAGTAGATGACGGCGTTCTTCCACCACAGGTCGCCGGTGCTCACATGGTTCGCCATGTCCTTCACGTAACCCGACGCGGGTCTCGTCAACCGGCGCTGTGCGCCACATCTCTGCACGTCGGGGTGCAGAATGACGACAGTCGGGGTACGGGGCCCCGCATCCCGTCCACGTGAGGAGCATCGGTGTCCCCTGCATCGCCCGACCACCCCGAGCAAGAGGGTCTGTCCTTCGAGGTGTCGTTCGAGGACAACGCGTGCGTCATCAGGGTGACCGGCGACATCGACATCATGACCGCCGAGCGGCTGCGTTCGCGCCTGCTCGAGCTGGCCGACGCCGGTCACGTCAACCAGGTGCTGTCGCTCGAGGGTGACGTCTTCCTCGACTCGGCAGGCCTCGGTGCGGTCGTCTCGATCCGGCGCCGGCTGCAGGTGCTCGGTGGCGCGCTCGTGCTCGCGTGCAGCAACGAGCTGGTGCTCCGCCTCCTGCGACTGACCAGCCTCGACAAGGTCGTGGCCATCCATCCGACCGCCGAGGAAGCGCTCGACCGCGAGTTCGCCGGTTAGGCGATCATGACGACCTCGATGCGCGAGACGCTCGCAGCCGGAGGACAGGTCGGTCGCGACCTCCTCGACGTCGACTGGCTGGCGACGCCCCTGGGTGAACCGGACGACTGGCCCGCGAGCCTGCGCAGCACCGTGCAGCTGGTGCTGAGCTCGAAGTTCTCGATGTGGATGGGCTGGGGCCCGGAGCTCACGTTCTTCTGCAACGACGCCTACCGCCGCGACACGCTGGCCAGCAAGTACCCCTGGGCGCTGGGCCGGCCCGCCCACGAGGTGTGGTCGGAGATCTGGCCCGACATCGGGCCGCGGATCGAGCGGGCCATGTCGACCGGCGAGTCGACCTGGGACGAGGCGCTGCAGCTCTTCCTCGAGCGCTCCGGGTACGTCGAGGAGACCTACCACACGTTCTCCTACAGCCCGCTGTCCGGTGACGACGGGACGGTCCAGGGCCTGTTCTGCGTCGTCGCCGAGGTGACCGAGCAGGTCGTCAGCGAGCGCCGGATGAGCACGCTGCGCGATCTCGGGATCCGGGTATCCACGGCCGAGACGGTCGCGGACGCGGTCCAGGCCGGCTGCGACCATCTGGCGTCGAACCCCGAGTCGCTCCCGTGGGTGGCGGCGTACCTCTTCGACGCCGATCACAACGCCACCCTGGCCGGGACCGCAGGCATCGAGCCCGGCCACCAGGCGGCGCCGCTCCGCATCGGCGCCGACGACCCGGAGCCGGTCTGGCCGATCGGCGAGCTCGCGCGCGGCGAGCACGTGACGATCGACGGGATCGACCGTCGCTTCGACGACCTGCCCACGGGTGCGTGGGCGGTGCCGCCCGAGAAGGCGGTGCTCGTGCCGCTGCCGAGGCCGCTGCACGCCACGCCGTACGGCTTCCTCGTCCTGGGCGCCAACCGGCACCGGCCCGTCGACCAGACCTTCTTCGACTTCGCCGAGCTGATCGCCGGCCACTTCGCCGCGGCCATCACCGACGCCACGGCGATGGAGCAGGAGAAGGAGCGCTCCGAGGCGCTGGCCCGGCTCGACCAGGCGAAGTCGGACTTCCTCGCCAACGTGAGCCACGAGCTGCGCACCCCGCTCACACTGCTGCTCGGCCCGGCCGAGGACGCCCTGACCGACGAGCGGCACCCGCTCGACGACGCCCAGCGCAAGCGCGTCGAGGTCATCGCGCGCAACGGCAACCGGATGCTCGGCCTGGTCAACACGCTGCTCGACTTCTCGCGTCTCGACACCCTGCACGACGAGTCGACCTTCCAGCCGACCGACCTGCTCCGCTACACCTCCGAGCTGGCCAGCATGTTCGAGAGCGCCGTGGAGCGTGCTGGGCTGAGGCTGACCGTGGACGGCACCCTCGAGGGCGAGGTGTACGTCGACCGCAGCCACTGGGCCAAGATCGTGCTCAACCTGCTGTCCAACGCGTTCAAGTTCACGTTCGACGGCGGGGTCGCCGTCACGGTCGACGGTGACGGCGACCGGGCCGTGCTGCGCGTGACCGACACCGGCGGCGGCATCGCGGACTCCGAGCTGCCGCGGCTGTTCGAGCGCTTCCATCGGGTGCGCGGCGCGAGGTCGCGCAGCATCGAGGGCTCCGGCATCGGGCTCGCGCTCGTCGCCCAGCTCGCAGACCTGCACGGGGGCGAGGTGAGCGTGGCGAGCCGGGTCGGCGAGGGGAGCACCTTCACGGTCAGCATCCCGCTGGGCCGCGACCACCTCCCGCCGGGTCAGGTCGTCGACGAGGTCGCGCGGACGCCCGCGGCGGAGACCGCCGGCCGGGCGTGGTCGATCCTCGAGGAGACGCTCAGCTGGCTCGACGGCGACACCGGCGGGAGTCGGCAGGCCGAGCCCGCTACCGGCGGCGAGCGGGCGACCGTGCTCGTCGTCGACGACAACGAGGACATGCGGACCTACGTCACCGACCTGCTGAGCGACCGGTACAGGACGCTCGCGGCACACGACGGCGCCGAGGCACTGCAGGTGCTCCAGGACCAGCCGATCGACATCGTGATCACCGACGTGATGATGCCGCGCGTCGACGGCTTCGAGCTGCTCGCCCGGATGAAGCAGGACGCGGTGCTGGCCGCCGTGCCCGTCATCATGTTGTCGGCCCGCGCGGGCGAGGACGGGATGGCGGAGGGTCTCGAAGCGGGCGCCGACGACTATCTGGTCAAGCCGTTCGCCGCTCGCGAGCTGCTCGCCCGGGTGCGGGTCCAGCACCGGCTGCTGCAGCTGCAGCGGGTCGCGGCCGAGGCCGACCGCCGTACCGTCGCCCGCGAGCTCGCGATCGCCGACGAGCTGCAGCACAGCCTGCTGCCCGACGTCGAGGAGCGCATCGAGTCGCTCGAGATCGCGACCTTCTACCGCCCCGGCGTGGAGGGCACGCAGGTCGGCGGGGACTGGTACGACGTCATCAACCTGGGCGGCGGCCGCATCGGGATCGTCATCGGCGACGTGATGGGTCGCGGCGTCCGGGCGGCCTCGGTGATGGGCCAGATCAAGGCGGCGGTCCGTGCCTTCGCCCGGCTCGACCTCACTCCCGGAGAGGTCATGGAGAACCTCGACGGCATCGTGCAGGACGTCGCCCCGTACGGCATCGTCACCTGCGTCTACGGCGTGTACGACGACACCGAGCGGACCCTCAGCTATGCCAACGCCGGGCACCTGCCGCCGATCCTGGTGCACCCGAACGGGACCGCGTCCCGGCTGCTGATCGACGGGCCGCCTCTCGGCTCGGGGTATCTCGGCTTCGAGACCCGCAAGGTCTCCGTGCCCGTCGGCGCCATGCTCACGCTGTACACCGACGGCCTCGTCGAACGACGCGGCACCGACCTCGGCAGGCGTCTCGACGAGCTCGAGCTGGCCCTCGTCGAGCACCGTGACGATGCGGTCGCGGAGCTGCCGGACACGCTCTTCGAGCTGCTCGCCGGTGAGGCGACCGACGACGTCGCGCTCGCGGTCGTCAAGGTGCACTCCTCCGGCAGCGCCGTGATGCGCCTGCCGGTCAGCGGGGACCTGGGCGCCGTCGCGACCGCTCGCCGGGCCGTGGCCGCACAGCTGCGCTCCTGGGAGGTGCCCAGCCGGGTCGTCGCCGACCTGGTCCTGCTGACCAGTGAGCTGGTGACCAACGCGCTGCGGCACGCACGCGGCCCGCACGAGCTCCGGCTTCGGCACGTCGAACGCGAGGTCGTGATCGAGGTCAGCGACTCCTCGCCGATGCGGCCGCGCCGGCGTCAGGTCGACGGCGACGCCGAGAGCGGCCGCGGGCTCACCATCGTCGATGCGGTCGCCGACCGGTGGGGCAGTCGCAGCATCGCGGACGGCAAGGTCGTCTGGGCGGCGCGCCGGATCTGAGCCAGGCCGGCACCGGTCAGGCCGGCACCGTCTGGTCGCGCCTGATCAGGGCCGCGGCGACCTGCGCCGCCTGCGCACGGATCTCGGGGATGGCCGTCGACTCCCAGAGCGTGCCCTTGCGGGCGGGGCCGACGGTGAACAGGCCGTCGACCACGCCGTCGGCGCCGACGACCCGGCCGTCGACGGTGGTCGCCAGGCCGAGCGCGAGCGGGTCGGGCGAGACCAGGCCGCGGTCGCGCAGGGTCGCGAGCAGCTGGTCGGTCGTCGCGGCGAGGTCGAGGAGCGGCCCGGTGCAGTTGACGATCGCGTCCACGTCGTACGACGCCCCGTCGGGCGTCGTGGTGACCGCACATCGCTCACCGCCGTCCGTGACGGCGTGCAGCGTGCCGGTCTCGACGGTCAGCCGACCCTCGAACCGGTAGCGCTGGAGACGCAGCGCCACCTCGGGGGCCATCCGGTGCCGCCGGACCTCCCACTCACGGTTGTAGACCGCGAGGAAGCGGCGCCTCTCCTCGATCGGGAGCCGCTGCCAGACGTCCTGCGTGATCGGCCGGAGGCCGTCGACGACGTTGCGCCAGTTGACGCCCTGGTGGCGAGCGGCCTCGCACTCCGCGGTGACCGCGGCAGCGAGCCCGTCGGCGGTGAGCGGGCCGTCGGGCACCTTGGTGACCCAGGCGGTGTGCTGCTGCGCGACGTGTGGCTTGGGCAGCTGGCCGTTGCGGCTGACCATCGTCACGCGGCGCCCGGCGCCCTCCTCGAGCAGCGTGATCGTGGTGTCGATCGCCGTCAGCGCCGTGCCGACGACGAGCACCCGGGCATCGGCCGGGAGGGTGCGCAGCCGGCCGAGGTCCCACGGGTTCGCCAGGTGCCAGGGCGCGTCCGGCAGGACGGCGCCGTCAGCGACGCGGAGCGGCCGCGGCGGCTGGTTGCCGTGGCACAGCACGACCGCGTCGGCGACGCTGCGGCTGCGCTCGGTGACGACCTCGAAGCCCGCCCCGGTCGGGGCGATGTCGACGACGCGGCCCGCCTGGATGCTCAGCCGGTCGTCGGCGACGTCGGTCAGCCGGTCCTGCAGGTAGATCGCGAAGTCGGCCCGGGGGAGGAAGCCCTGCGGGTCGTCGCTGCGGCCGGTGCGCAGCGCCCAGTCGAGCAGGTCGCTGGGTGCGTCGGGGAGGGCGCTCATGTGGCGGGCGCGGACGTTGAGCAGGTGCCGCTGGTCGTTGGTGCCGTAGGCGACGCCACGTCCGACGACACCGCTCGCCTCGTGGATGACGACCTCGAGCCGGGGGTCGTCGGACCGCGCGAGCAGGTTGATGGCGGTGAGCACGCCGCTCGCGCCGCCACCGATCACAGCGACCCGATGGGCGGTCCGGGCAGGGATGGCGTCGGTCGTCACGGCGCTAACTCTACTTGATCGATCGAGTTTCACTGGCTGCGACGCTACTTCGGCTCGCCGTCGATGAGGTAGTGCCCCGAGTCGTAGACGAGCTTCAGCTTCACGTCGTCGGAGGACGGGCGACTGTGCGGGCCGTCGTACACGACGTGGTAGCTGACGGTCATGGCTCCGGGATCCGCCCGGACGTCGCTGAGCGACGCGCCGTGGATCGGCGCCCACCAGGAGTGGTACGTCGAGTAGCCGCCCGAGGCCTCCTGGAACGCCGGCGTCAGCATCGCGAAGGCCGCCCTCGGGTCGGTGGTGACCGTGCCGAGGTAGTCGTTGATGAAACCGGTCATCCCGTCGGCGGTCGGCCCGCTCGGGGCGGCCGACGAGGCCGACGACGGCCGCCCCGTCGTCGCCGAGGTCGTGCCGGGCGAGGACGCCGGTGGGCGCGCCTGGTCGCCGGAGGAGCCGGATCCCGATCGCCCGAGCAACCACGCCCCGAGCACCAGCGTCAGCACCGCGAGGGCCGCCGCGGCGGGCCACAGCAGCGGGTGGCGGCGCGCCGGCGCTCGCGCGGGAGAGGCAGCCGGCGCCGACTGGTAGGCGGGCAGCGGCGGAGGAGGCGGCGCGATCAGCGGGGCCGCCGGCAGCGGCGGCAGCGGACGCGTCTCGTCAGTCTCACCCGTGTCGAGGAAGGCGCAGATCTGGGCGGCGGTCCACCGGCGCTCGGGCTCCTTGACCATCGTGGCGGCCAGCACGGTCCCGAGCGCGCCGGAACCGTCCGCGAGCCGTGGTGGCTCCTCGTGCACGATCCTGACCAGGCCGGCGAGGATGTTGTCGCCCAGGTCGTACGGCGGACGGCCGGTCAGCGCCTGGAAGAGCGAGCCGCCGAGCGACCACACATCGCTGGCAGGCGTGGCCATGCCGCCGGACGCGACCTCGGGGGCGATGTAGGCGGGCGAGCCTGTGAGCATCCCGGTCGCGGTCAGCGTGTCGTCGGCCGCGCCTCGGGCGATCCCGAAGTCGGTGAGCTTGGTCGAGGTGCCGTCGGGGCCGACGATGAGGTTGGACGGCTTCACGTCGCGGTGGACGATGCCGGCCTCGTGGGCGACCCGCAGAGCCTCCGCTGCCTGCCGGATGATCTCGGTGACCTGCTCGTGGGGGAGCCCCCCGCTCTCGACGGCGAGCCGGGACAGCGTGGTGCCCTCGACGTACTCCATGACCAGCCAGCGGGTCTCGTGGTCCTCGGCGAGGTCGAAGACGGTCACGACGTTGGGATGGCTCAGCCGAGCCGCGAGCTGGGCCTCGCGGTGGGCGCGCACCTGGTTCTGCTGTCCGTGGACCTGGCCGAGCCGCTTGAGCGCCACGTCGCGGCCGAGCAGCTCGTCGTGGGCGAGCCAGACCGCGCCCATGCCGCCCCGGCCGACCTCACGGATCAGCTGGTAGCGGCCTGCGACGAGCTCGGATTCGACTGTCACCACAGGCCCCAGCCTGCCAAGTGGGCGGTGAGCCGTCGACTTCTCACAGCTCGGCCATCCCGATCACGTCGTGCCGTGGCACGGGTTCGGCCCGCGCCGCCTTGCAGGTCAGGCGCGCCGAGGCATCGGCGGAACGAGTGGTGCGCACACTCACCGCGTACCCGCTGGAGCCCGCCTCGAACACCACCCGGGTGACGTCGCCGTCGACGGACAGCCCCGCGACCCGCACCGCGGCGATGCCGGTCAGGCCCAGCTCGTGGCGCAGCGCGATCTCGGCGGCCTGCGCCGCCATGGGGTACGACGACCGGCCGCGCAGGCGGTCCAGGCTGAGGTCGCCAGCCCGGTGCGCCGCGACGACCGACAGCGCGCTGTCGGGGTCGAGCCGGCCGTAGTAGAGACCGTGGGGGAGCAGCACCATGTTGCCGGCGAAGCGGTCGCCGCCGACGTGGGACACCTCCCACGTCTCCTCCGGGTGCGCCTGGGCGAGCGCCTTCGCGACCGGCCTGCCGAGCTCCGCGCAGCACGTGTCGTGGCGACCGTTGGTGCAGACGCAGTAGATCTCCCCGTCGTACGGCGGCAGGCCGGTCGTGCCGCCGGCCCGGAACGCGCCGAGGTCGAGGTCGAGCGCGTCGCGTGCGTCCGCGACGACCCCCGACTCCAGTCGCGGCGCGACCGGGTCGGCGTACGCCGCGAAGACCCGGATGCCTTCGCCGGTGGACGGCTTCGAGCTGTAGCGGCGGATCAGCAGGATCTTCGCGCGATGCTCCTGGGCGCGCCGCCGGAGCTCGGCGCCCACACCGTCGGGAAGGCGCGCGTCGAGCAGCGCCGTGCTGCCCCAGGGGCCGACGTGCTCGACGAGCAGCCAGGTCCGGACGTGAGTGGCGGTGCCGGCGACGGGCTCGTCGCGCTCGAGGCTCGCCGCGGCGCAACGCCAGCGGTCCGCAGCCTGGCCCCCTGGGACGGAGGTCGTCACGCGAGCTCCAGCAGCCCTTCCCTGACCAAACGTCGACACAGCACCAGACTGCTCTGGGCGTCCAGCGGCAGGTCAGCCGGGGTCAGCTCCTCGCAGACCCGCACGACCTCGAGCGCCGGCCGGATCCGTGCCGGAGCGGTGATCGAGCGGTCACCGAGCAGCACCTCGACCCGGTCACCGCGGTCGAGCAGCACGCAGGGGTGGCCGGCCCGGCGACGCAGCCGGCTGGTCGCGTCGATGGCGCCGACGCCGAGCACGTCGTGCAGCCCGCCCGAGAGGCGCGGGGGTCGCGAGGTCAGGAACCGGCGGATCTCGGTCTCCGCGCCGGCTGCGGCGTCGAGGCGGCGTACCTCCTCGGCGAGGGTGGCGAGCCGGGCCGCCAGCCCTTCGCGAAGCAGCGCGGGGTCGTCCAGATAGCCGGCCGGCAGGTGCTCGTCGGCGACGGTCGAGAACAGCGGGGAGACGGTGCGCTGGACCAGTCCCCGCCAGGTGAGCTGGTTGATGCCGACGGTGACGTGCAGCGACACCGTCTCCTGAGCGCGGGCGGCGTGCGGGGTGCCGGTGGGCAGGTACATCGACAGTCCGGGCTCGAGGAGCACCTCCTCGGGCCCGTCGGCGCCGTGCACCTCCCACTGCTTGGAGCCGGCGGTCTGGAAGACGAAGACGTCGTGGCTGTCCGAGTGCACGGCGAACCCCTGCGCGCCGGGCGGCGTGAGGTAGGCGTTCGCCTGGCACGGGTGCCCGAGCTCCAGCTCCAGCTCGGCGACGAGCCGGGTCAGCGGCGGGTGGTAGCGGTGCAGCCCCTGGAAGACGACGGTCGCGCCCTCGGCGAACAGTGCGAGCGCCTTGCCGGCGTCGACGAGACCCGTGAGCTGTCGTCCTGCGATGGTCGCGGACCGGGTGTACGACGACTCGGGCAGGACCGAGCCGTCCCGGGCCACGCGGATCGCGGGCGTCCGGATCGCGGTGTCGGTGAGGAGCCGGTCGGCGTCGTCGAGCGAGAGCAGGCCGACCAGCCGGTCGGGGTCGGTGCGGTGCAGGTGCATGCGGGACGCCCAGACCTTCGCGAGGAAGGTCTGGGCGTCACCGCTCAGCAGGTCGAGAGCGCTCACTCAGGAGTCGGTGCCGTCGCTGTCACCATCGGTGCCGTCTGTCCCGTCGCTGTCACCGCCGTCGGTGCCGTCGCTGTCACCGCCGTCGGTGCCGTCGCCGTCGGTCCCGTCACCGTCGGTGCCGTCGCTGTCGCCGCCGTCGGTGCCATCGGTGTCGCCGCCGTCGGTGCCATCGCTGTCACCGCCCAGGCCGGGGGCGGAGTCCCCGAGCGGGGTAGCGGTCGTCATGTCCTCGTCGCTGAGCGGCTCTTCGGTCATCGTTCCTCCAGAGTTCAGGGTCGTCGAGACGATCATGTACCCGGTTCGGGGCGGCGGTACAGCATGTGTCGGCCACCTGATTCGGCTGGGTGCGGCATGCTCTGACCATGTCTGCTCGCGTCGACACCGCCGACTGGTTGCTGACGAAGCCGGAGCGGGGCAACCCCCAGACCCGGTTGGACGCGCGCCACGACGGCGACGTCGCCTGGTCGGAGGGAAACCTCGTCAGGCCGCTGGTCCACGGCGCGACGTACTTCCCGGCGTTGTGCGAGGTCCTCGAGGCGACGGGGCCCGGCGACCTGGTGCTCTTCACCGACTGGCAGGGCGACGCGGACGAGCGTCTCTCGGGCGAGCCCGGGAGCGAGGTCGTCGAGGTGCTCGGTCGCGCGCACGAGCGCGGGGTCGACGTCCGCGGGCTGGTGTGGCGCTCGCACATGGACCAGACCGGGTTCTTCGCCAAGGAGAACCGGCACCTCGGCGAGCAGCTGCAGCGGCGCGGTCCGGAGGTGCTGCTCGACATGCGCGTGCGTGCCGGCGGATCGCACCACCAGAAGTTCGTCGTCGTCCGCCACCGGGACGACCCGACCCGCGACATCGCGTTCGTCGGCGGGATCGACCTGGCGCACAGCCGGCGCGACGACGCCGAGCACCGCGGCGACCCGCAGGCGCAGTCCCTGACCGAGGAGTACGGCGCCACGCCGCCCTGGCACGATGCACAGGTTGCTCTCCAGGGCCCGGTCGTGCACGACGTGGAGACCACGTTCCGGGAGCGGTGGGAGGATCCGGAGCCACTGTCGAAGGCGCCCTGGCGCCGTCTCGGCGACAAGCTCCGACGGCTCGACACGACCCCCGACCCGCTGCCGGAGCAGCAGCCGCCGCCCCCGCGGGCCGGCGACCACACCGTCCAGCTGCTGCGCACGTACCCGAACCTGCGGAACAGCCGCGCCTACTCGTTCGCGAAGTTCGGCGAGCGCAGCGTGGCGCGGGGCTACGGGAAGGCGATCGGGCGTGCGGAGCGGATCGTCTACGTCGAGGACCAGTACTTCTGGGGGCACGGCGTCGCCGACGTCTTCGAGACGCGGCTGCTCGCCGAGCCGGAGCTCCGGCTGATCGTGGTGATCCCGCTCGTCCCCGACCTCACCGGTCTCAACCGCCGCGCCCAGGAGCTCGGTCGGATCCGCGCGCTCGGGCGGTTGATGGCGGCGGCGCCGGGTCGCGTGGCGGCGTACGGGATCGAGAACCACGCCGGCATACCTGTCTATGTGCACGCCAAGGTGTGCGTGGTCGACGACGTCTGGGCCAGCACCGGGTCGGACAACTTCTGCCGCCGGTCCTGGACCCACGACTCCGAGCTGTCGGCGGTCGTGCTCGACGCCGACTACGCCCGCGACCTGCGGCTCACCCTCGCGGCCGAGCATCTCGACCGGCTCGACGACGTCGCGGCACGTGGGCTCGGCGAGGTGATGGCCGACTGCGTCGAGCCGGCGGGGATGTTCGACGCGTACGCCGCCACCGCCGCCCGTCTGGAGGAGTGGCACCGTGCCGGGCGGCCAGGGGAGCGGCCGCCCGGGCGGCTGCGCCCGCTCCCGCTCCCGCGGCTCTCGCCGCTGACCCGCGCCGGCGCGTGGCCCACGCTGGCCGTCGTGCACGACCCGGACGGCCGACCGCCCGGACTGCGCGGCACCCCCGACTACTGACCTGTCCCGGCATGCCGCCGGCCACGGCTGGCTACCGCACTGCCATGACGAGCATCGACGTGGGCCGTCCCCTCTCCGGGGACGTCATCGACCTGATCATCGACGACCACCGCCGCTTCGAGCGGCTGCTGCGGCAGCTGCGCGACCAGAACGAGGACCGCGATGCGGTCCGCCGGGCGTTCGCCGACGTGCTCATCGGGCACGGCGAGGCCGAGGAGGAGCTCGTCTACCCGGTCCTGCGGCGCAAGGCGAAGGACGTCGACAAGCACGACGTCGAGCACGGCGAGGAGGAGCACGCGGAGGGCAACGAGGCGCTCCTCAAGGTGCTCGAGCTGAAGGGGACGAACTCGCAGGCGTTCACCGACGCGGTCGAGGAGCTGAGCAACCTGATCGCCCACCATGTCGCCGAGGAGGAGCTCACCATCCTCGGCCCGGCCCGCGCCGAGGTGAGCGAGAAGGTGCGCACCGACCTCGGGGCGACGTGGGCGGCCCGGCGCAACGAGCTGATCGACTCCGGGTGCGGGGACGTCGAGAACGTGCGGCGGATCGTCGCGAAGGCAGAGCGCGAGGGCAAGCTCGACGACTCCGACGAGGAGTCCTAGGAGTTCACGGTGGCGGCGGTCGTGACCTGGGCGTAGATGCCGAAGACCGGCTCGCCGGCGCCGTTGAGCGGCCGGTAGGACGCGAGCGTCTTCAGGAGGCGGACGTCCTTCTCGCCGGTCGTGGGGGAGTGGTCGATCACGGCGCAGCGCGGGATCGGCACGCCGGCCCGCAGCCGGGCGTCGCCGGCCGCGAGGTCGCGGCCGAGCCACGTCTCCTCGACGTAGGGCTCGTCGGTCTCGACGACGAGGGTCGCCCGGAAGCGCGCCGACTCGGCCAGCAGGTCCAGCCCGGCGCGCTCGCCGAGCTCGCGCAAGGAAGCGGTGCCGACGAGCGTGACGCCGGCGCCGTCGTAGACGACCGTCGCGGGTGGGGCCGCGGTCAGCGTCACCCGCTTGCCGAGGTGGTCGCCGAGCAGGTCCGCGTGGGGGCCGGCGAGGACGCGCAGCTCCACGGGACGGCCCCAGTAGTCGCACGTCACCGACTCGCCCGTCGGCTCGATCGGTGCGGCGAGCGGGGCGGCGCCGGGCACGGTGACCTCGAGGCGGTCGCCCGCGCGCCGGGCCAGCACGGTCAGCAGCCGGGGGTTCTGGATCGTGCGGAGGACGCGGTGCTGCTCGAGGTCGACCAGGCACAGGCCACGGTCGCCGACGGCGCCGCTGGGGGCGAGCTCGACGACGTCGTAGGGCCGGTGGGCGGTGCCCTTGACCGGCGCATAGCCGGCCGAGACGACCGTCAGCTCGATCGGCGCGGGGTGTGTCACGGTGCCGACGCTAGCGCGCGGACCGGCTGCTCCTAGGGTGGCGGCATGGTCCTGGGCTGGGAAGAGGCGCGGCAGGCGGCGTACGACGCGGCGGTGCCGCTCGGCCCGGCCGCGTTGCCGGTCGGGGACGCGCTCGGGCTGCGACTGGCCGCGCCGCTGATCTCCGCCGACGACCTGCCCCGCTTCGACAACGCCGCGATGGACGGGTACGCCGTCGCCGGACCGGGTCCGTGGCGAGTGGTGGGAAGAAGTCTGGCCGGGGAGCCGGGCGACTGCGCAGCGATCGGCGCGGCCGGTGCCGCCGAGGCACGTGAGGTCGCCACCGGGGCGCGGCTGCCGCAGGGGACCCGATCCGTCCTCCCGCACGAGGAGGCCCAGCGCGACGGTGACCTGGTCAGCGGGCGGGTCGAGGAGGGCCGGCACGTGCGACTGCGCGGCGAGGAGGCCATGCCGGGCGAGAAGCTGCTGCCCGCCGGCGTGGTGGTGACTCCCCAGGTGGTGGCCCTCGCTGCGGCCGTGGGGGTCACCGAGCTGAGCGTCACTCCCGCGCCGCGCGTCGCAGCCCTGGTCACCGGCGACGAGCTGGGCGACGGCCCAGGACAGGTCCGCGACGCCATCGGCCCGGCGCTGCCGGGCTGGGTCCGCTGGGCCGGCGGCACACTCGCCGGTCCGCAGCGGGTGCCCGACGGCGCTGCGGACCTTCGCGCCGCGCTCATGTCGGCGCAGGCGGACCTCGTCGTGATCACGGGCTCCTCGTCGGTCGGCCCCGAGGACCACGTGCGGCCGTTGCTGGCCGAGCTCGGAGCCCAGCCCGTCGTGGACGGCGTGGCCTGCCGGCCGGGCAGCCTCGCCGGGCTGTGGCGGCTCGCCGACGGTCGGCTCGTGGCGGCGCTCCCGGGCAACCCGTTCGCGGCACTCGTCGCGTTCCTGACGGTCGCGGCGCCGACGCTGGCCGGCCTGCGCGGTGAGGAGCAGGCCGTGCTGGCGACGGTCGGCGCCGAGCTGCCGCGGCACCGATCCGACACGCGTCTGGTGCCTGTCCGCCTCACCGAGAGCGGCCCGGTCGCGCTCGGCCACGACCGCAGCGGCATGCTGCGAGGCGTGGCGCAGGCGGACGCGCTGGCCGTCGTACCTGCCGACGGCACGCCCGCCCTCCTGCAACCGTTGCCCACCTGAGGAGAGACATGACCGTCGAGGAATGGGTGCCCCGGCTCGCCGCCGAGCTGGGCGTCGACACCGAGATCGACATCGAGGCGATCCTGGCGATCGCCGGCGACGTCGCGCACGCCGTGGAGCGCAAGGCGGCGCCGGTGTCGGCGTTCGTGATCGGCCTCGCCGCGGGCCGCGCCGGCGCCACGCCGGAGGCTGTCGCCGAGGCCATCCGGGCCACGCGCGATCTCGCCACATCGGCCCAGGGTTAACCTCGGTCGCATGCGGAAGCGCGCCGTACGCCGCAAGGTGACACGACTCGAGGTGGGCGGCGAGCCGCGCGTGCGCGAGGACCATCTGGCGGCCGAGGAGCCGCTCGAGATCCGGCTCGGCGGGCGCCCGCTCGCGGTCACGATGCGCACGCCCGGACACGACGTCGAGCTCGCGGCCGGGTTCCTCGTGTCCGAGGGCGTGGTCCGGCAGCGCGACGACGTCAGCACCGCGCGCTACTGCGCGGGCGTGACGGACGAGGGCGTCAACACCTACAACGTCCTCGACATCCAGCTCGCGCCCGGGGTGGTGGTGCCGGAGTTCGGTCTCGAACGCAGCGTCTACACCTCGTCGTCCTGCGGCGTGTGCGGCAAGGCCAGCATCGACGCGGTCCGCACCCGGTCGTCGTACGACGTCACGGGGGACCCGCTCGTCGTCGACCCAGCCGTGCTCGCCCCGATGCCGGACGCCCTGCGCGCCTCGCAGGAGGTGTTCGAGCGGACCGGCGGTCTGCACGCGGCGGGGCTGTTCGACGGGCACACCGGTGAGCTGCTCGTCGTCCGCGAGGACGTCGGCAGGCACAACGCCGTCGACAAGGTGGTCGGCTGGGCGCTCGAGCACGAGAAGCTGCCCCTGCGGGGCACGGTGCTCATGGTGTCCGGCCGGGCCAGCTTCGAGCTGGTGCAGAAGGCGTCGATGGCGGGCATCCCGGTGCTCGCCGCGGTCTCCGCGCCGTCCTCGCTCGCCGTCGAGCTCGCGGACGACGCAGGGCTGACGGTCGTCGGGTTCCTGCGCGGGGCGTCGATGGTCGTCTACAGCAGGGCCGACCGCATCCGCAGCCAGGGCTGACCGGCGGCGATAGACGGCGCCGAAAGCACGCGAAAGTAAGGTCCGCTTCGCCAGTTGAGGCGAATTTCCTTGAATTTCTGCATCTTCGAGTGCGGTCGTGTCAATTGCCGTACTTTGGCGCTGCCGAGCCAGGTGGGGCAGGCGTGGTTTGGGGCCACGTCAGCGACATCGGAAAGGCGCAGGGAGCCGGCGTACTCAGGGGAGTCGCCAGAGCCCTTCACGCAATGCAAGGCGTCGTCCAGAGGTGAGGGAGCATGGCGGAGCCATCGACCACTCGTGTCACTCGTCGCAAGGCTTGGCGCGGAATTCGCACCAGGCTCGTTGCGGTCCTGCTCATCCCGACGCTCGCCGCGCTCGGCCTCGGTGGCCTGCGCATGGCGACCGCCATACGCGACAGCTCGGCTGCCACCCGCGCCGCGAGCATCGCCAGCGCGCTGCCCGACAGCTTCCGGCTCGCGCTCCAGCTCCAGGTCGAGCGCGACAGCGGCTCCTCCGACAAGGTGTCGCCCAAGCAGCTGGGTGTGGTCCGGGCGACCACTGACGGGGCGGTCAAGGCCTGGCGGGTACGCCTGCAGTCGATCGACGCCTCGCACGACCCGAAGCTCAAGCAGGACCTCGCCTCGATCACGGGCCAGCTGAAGTCCCT
Source organism: Nocardioides panacihumi (assembly GCF_039530925.1). Taxonomy (NCBI): domain Bacteria; kingdom Bacillati; phylum Actinomycetota; class Actinomycetes; order Propionibacteriales; family Nocardioidaceae; genus Nocardioides; species Nocardioides panacihumi. The sequence continues at coordinate 40,257 of NZ_BAAAPB010000003.1, forward strand.
CCCGGAGCTCCGCAGCGAGCTGGCGGCGCCGGGGACCCGGTTGCTCGCGCAGACCGAGTACACGAACACCCTGAACCTGCTGCTCGGACTGGCGGGCCGCCTGCCCGACCTCGGTTCGGCGCACGAGCTCTACCGGCAGGCCTCCGCCCTCGGCGAGGTCCGGACCGCTGCCGAGGCACTCGCCGACCAGCGGACGCTCGTCACCAAGGCTCTGGCGGAGCACGAGATCAGCCAGTTCGACCTGACCGCGCTCGCGACGGCGACCGAGTCGTGGCACGCGGCGAGCGACTTCTTTTACGCGAACACGTCACCGCGGACGCAGACCGAGTTCGACACGATCAACGGTGGTAGCGGCGACCTCCTCGGCTCGCACGCCGCGATGCAGTCCGGTGTCGAGTCCGTGCTCAGCACGGGCGACCCCGAGACCATCCACATGAACGTCGCCACCTGGAACGCCGCGTCCGGTGACTTCCTGGCCCAGATGGCCGGCGTCATCTCGACCGCCGCGACCGACCTCGCCAACGCGGTGGACGCCCGCAAGGCGTCGGCCCAGCGCGTCGCACTCGTCAGCGCCGTCACGGTCCTCCTCGTGCTGTTCCTCGCCCTGCTCGCCACCGTCCTGGTGGCGCGCTCGATCCTGCGGCCGCTCAACCGGCTCCGCGACGGGGCGCTGGACATCGCCCGGCACGGGCTCCCGGACCGGGTGCGCGAGCTGGAGGAGTCCGACGAGGTCGGCGACCTGAGCGTCACCCCGATCCACGTGGGCAGCCAGGACGAGATCGCCGAGGTCGCGACGGCGTTCGACGCCGTCCACACCGAGGCGGTCCGCCTCGCCGGTGAGCAGACCCAGATGCGTGCGAACGTCAACAAGATGTTCGTGAACCTGTCCCGCCGCTCGCAGAGCCTGGTCGAGCGTCAGCTCCGGCTCATCGACGAGCTCGAGTCGGGGGAGCAGGACCCGGAGCACCTCGCGAACCTGTTCCGCCTCGACCACCTCGCGACCCGCATGCGCCGCAACGACGAGTCCCTCATGGTCCTCGCCGGCGGCGACACGGGACAGGGCGCCCGTGGTCCGGTGCCGGTCCTCGACGTACTCCGCGCCGCGAGCTCCGAGGTCGAGCAGTTCGCACGGGTCGAGATCGAGTCTGGCGAGACGGCCAAGTTCCGCGGCAGCGTTGCCGGCGACCTCGTCCACCTCCTCGCAGAGCTCATCGAGAACGCCACCAACTTCTCGCCGCCGGACACGGCCGTCGTCGTCCGCTCCAGCCGTACGTCGCCGGTCAGCCCGCTCGTCATCGAGATCCGCGACCTCGGCATCGGCATGACGCCGCCCGAGCTCGACGCTGCCAACGAGAAGCTCCGCAGCGCCGGTGGTCTCGACGCCGACGTCGCCCGCATGATGGGCCTCGTCGTGGCGTCGCGGCTCGCCGACCGTCACGGCCTCTCGGTGGAGCTGCGCACCAACAGCCCGCGCGGCGTCGTCGCCCGGGTCGAGGTGCCGACCGCCGTACTGGTCCAGCCCGAGACGCGTTCGGCCCTCCTGCTCGACGCCGTCGACCCCCTCGGGGATCGCCCGCTCGCGCCGGTGGCGCCGTCCACCCCGCTCGCGCCGCTGGCCACGCTCGGTGTGTCGCCGAGCCTGCCCGAGCAGCTCAGACTTCCCGAGCTGACGGACGAACCCGTCGCCGCGCCGACGGCCGACGCCGTGGCCGACCCGCTGTCGGACCCGCTGTCGGACCCGCTGTCGGACCCGCTGTCGGAGCCGGTCTTCGAGGCGTCTGACGAGCCGGTGACCGAGTCGGTCGACGAGGTGTCCGAGGCGTCCGACGAGCAGGTCGACGAGCAGGTCGACGAGCCCGTGTCGGAGTCGGTCGACGAGTCGGTCGACGAGCCGGTCGACGAGCCCGTGTCGGAGTCGGTCGACGAGCCGGTCGACGAGCCGGTCGACGAGCCGGTCGACGAGCCGGTCGACGAGCCGGTCGCCGCCGTCGAGGCCGCTGAGCCGCCGGCTCCGTCCGCTCCGTCCGTGCCGGCCTCGGTCAGGCCCCCGGAGGGCTACACGCCTCCGACGACCCCGATCGCCTCGGAGCCGCCGGCCAAGAGCTGGTTCGCCACGACCGTGCCGCTGCGCGACCCGGAGGAGCTGCTCAACACCTACCTCACCGGCCGCGCCGAGGGCGTCGGTGGTGCGATCAAGAACCCGTTGGGGTCGATCACGAAGCGCAACGGCTCGCCGATCGCCAACAGCACCAACGGCACTCTCAAGCCCCTCAACGGATTCGTCAGCGGCGCGGCGCTCAGCAGCGCGACGTCGCTGGGCGGCTCACCGAGCAACGGCGCGCCTGCCGACGCGACTCCGGGCGATGCTCCGGCGGACGCCGGCTCGCCGGTCGACGCGGCGCCCACGGCCCGTGCCGAGCAGCCCGTCCGCCCGGAGGAGCCCCCGGCGCCGCCGCCGCTCACGTCGAGCGGCCTGCCGACACGGATCCCGCGCAACAACATGCCGTCCGAGCAGAAGCCGTTCGACGCCTTCGGCTCCGCGTCGTCCTCGACGCCCGCGCCGATGCCCGCGGCCGCTGCGGAGCCCGAGCCGGAGCCCGTGCCTGAGCCCGAGCCCGTGGCCGAAGCGCCCCGCGGTCCCGTGCTCGACCCGCTGATCGCCGAGCTGGCCGCCGACGTGCTGAGCGCGCCGTCGGCCGAGGAGGCACTGGCCGAGGAAGCACTGGCCGAGGAAGCACTGGCCGAGGATGCGCTGGCCGAGGATGCACTGGCCCAGGAGAGCGGGGACAACGACGACGACACGTCGATCTTCGCCACGCTCCAGTCGGAGTGGTTCACCCGGCGTACCCCGCTCGAGGCGCGTCGTGCGCAGCCCGACGCCGCGACCGGAGAGGCCACGCCGGTCGACACGGGCTGGGTCTCGCCGGGTGACGAGGGCTGGCGGCGCGCCGCCGAGCTCGCCGGATCGGTCGGCAGCGACGTGGAGTCGCCGGTCACCCCGGACGGTCTCCCGGTGCGCGTGCCCGGTCGCAACCTGGTGCCCGGCTCAGCCGCGCCGGTCCCGGCCCCGGTCCCCGTCCCGGCCGTGCAGGCGCCGCTCGCCGAGAACGTCGTCCCGCTGCCGCGACTGGAGCGCCGCCGTACCCGCGGCCTGTCCAGCTTCCAGCAGGGCGTCAGCCGTGCCCGCACCACCGACACCCCGGAGTCGATGGCCGAGGGCATCAGCGAAGAGATCACCGTTCCGGGCGCCTACGACGCGTCCGAGAACCGAGCAAACGAGGAGCACCAGTGACGACTGTCAGCGCCGGACTCGACTGGTTGGTCGACAGCCTCACCCAGCGCACGCCAGACATCGCGCACGCGATCCTGGTGTCGGCCGACGGCATGCCGATGGCGAGCTCTCGCGACTTTCCGCCTGACAGGGCGGATCAGCTCGCGGCCATCACGTCGGGCCTGACCAGCCTCACCATGGGCGCGGCGCGGTGCTTCGCGGCCGGCCAGGTGCAGCAGATGGTCATCGAGATGGACGGTGGCTACCTCGTCCTGATGGCGGTCGGTGAGGGTTCCAGCCTCGCCGCACTCGCGAGCCCTGACTGCGACCTGGGCCAGGTCGGCTACGAGATGCAGCTGCTCATCTCGCGAGTCACCAGCGCCCTGACGCCCGCTACCCGGACCGGCGCCGACGGTGCCTGACCGACCATGACGTGAGGTGAGAGTAGTGAGCAACGCTTCCCCCGAGCCGCTTCCGCTGGTCAGGCCGTATGCCCTGACCGGCGGACGCACCAAGCCCAAGCGGGACTACCCGCTGGAGGCGCTCGTCAAGACCGACCCCGATCTCGAGACGGGCAGCTTCCGCAGCCCCGAGGAGTCGGCCATCGCCGAGCTGTGCGCCGAGAGCCGCTCCGTTGCCGAGGTCGCTGCGCTCATCAAGCTCCCGCTCGGCGTCGTGCGGGTGCTGATCTCGGATCTCGCCGATCGTGGCGTCGTGCAGGTGCACACCCTTGCCTCTGCCGACTCCGACAGCCGTCCCGATGCCGCCCTGTTGGAGCGGGTCCTCAGCGGACTCCGCAACCTCTGACCACCCCCTTGGAGGAAACGCCCGTGATTCCCGACACCCGCCAGGCGACCATGTCGGCCAAGATCGTCATCGCCGGTGGCTTCGGCGTCGGCAAGACCACCTTCGTCGGTTCGGTCTCCGAGATCATGCCGCTCACCACCGAAGCCGTGATGACCTCTGCGAGCGCCGGAGTCGACGACCTCTCGGCCGTGCCGGACAAGACGACGACCACCGTCGCCATGGACTTCGGCCGGGTCTCCCTCGACTCCGATCTCATCCTGTACCTGTTCGGTACGCCGGGTCAGAACCGCTTCTGGTTCATGTGGGACGACCTGACCCAGGGCGCCATCGGCGCTGTCGTGCTCATCGACACCCGTCGGCTGGCTGACTCGTTCGGCGCGGTCGACTACTTCGAGTCGCGCAACGTGCCGTTCGTGGTCGCCCACAACGTCTTCGACGACAACCGCTACACCGCCGACCAGATCCGCGAGGCGCTCGCGCTGCGCGCCGAGGTGCCGGTCATCACGTGCGACGCCCGCGACCGGGAGTCCACGAAGACCTCGCTGATCTCCCTCGTCGAGCACGTCCTCGCCCTGGTGTCGGCCCGCTCCAACTAGTCCAAGCAACGCCGAGTCGGCGCTTGTGCACCCTGCACAGGCGCCGACTCGGCGTTGGCGTCAGCGGAAGACGACGGTCTTGTGCCCGTTGAGCAGGATGCGCGTCTGCGCATGCCACTTCACGGCGCGGGCGAGCACCTGGGCCTCGACGTCGCGGCCGGCCGCGACGATGTCGTCGGTGCTGGCACGGTGGTCGACGCGGACGACGTCCTGCTCGATGATGGGTCCCTCGTCGAGCTCGCCGGTGACGTAGTGCGCGGTGGCGCCCACGAGCTTCACCCCGCGGTCGAAGGCCTGGTGGTAGGGCTTGGCGCCCTTGAAGCTCGGCAGGAACGAGTGGTGGATGTTGATCGCCCGGCCCGCCAACGTCTCGCAGAGACCGTCCGACAGCACCTGCATGTAGCGCGCGAGCACCACGAGGTCGATCCGCTCCCGCTCGACGAGCTCGAGCAGGCGCCCCTCGGCGTCGGCCTTCGTCGCCGTCGTGACGGGGATGTGGTGGAACGGGACGCCGTACGACGTCGCGAGCGGCTCGAGGTCGCGGTGGTTGGAGGCGATCGCCGGGACCTCGATCTGGAGCGCTCCGTTGCGCCAGCGGAAGAGCAGGTCGTTGAGGCAGTGGCCGTCCTTGGACACCATGATCAGCGTCCGGCACGGTGCGGCCGCCGCCCGCAGCTGCCAGTGCATGCCGTAGCGCGCCGCCACCGTGGCGAACTCCGCGCGCAGCCGGTCGATCGTCACCGCACCGTCGAGGGTCTCGAACTCGATGCGCTGGAAGAATCGCCCCGCCTGGTGGTTCTCGTACTGCTGCAGCTCGAGGATGTTGCCCGACCGCTCGAAGAGGAAGCCCGACACCGCGTGGATCAGCCCGGGCCCGTCGGGACAGTCGACGGTGAGCACGTACGTCGCTCGGTCGGACACATCGGGAGTGTGTCACGAGTGCTGGAGGCGGCCGCTACTGTCTCGGCTGTGATCCCGGTATGCCCGCTGTCCGACCTCGTGCCCGACGAGCCGATCCGCTTCGAGCCGGACGGCGACGTCCCGATCTGCGTCGTGCTCGCCGACGACGGTGAGGTGTACGCCGTCGACGACACCTGCAGCCACCAGAACGCGTCCCTGTCCGAGGGCTGGGTCGAGGGCTGCGAGATCGAGTGCCCGTTGCACGGCTCGGCGTTCGACCTGCGCACCGGCAAGGTCGACATCCTGCCCGCGACGATGCCCATCCGGACGCACGCGGTGGAGATCGTCGACGGGGTCGTCCACGTGTCGCTCTCCGACGAGCGCCCGAACCTCCCGCCGGGCGTCAGCTTCTGACCGTTGAGCGTCTCGGCCACCGCGGGGTGAACGAGGCACTCAAGCCTCAGCCGTTCGAGATCTTCTCGATGAGGGCCGTGGTCGAGATCGCCGGTGTGCGCGGCAGGTAGACGACCTCGCAGATGTCGGTGAGCTCGTCGAAGCGGCCGGCCCAGTCGTCGCCCATGACCAGGACGTCTGCGGAGTACTTCTCGATGTAGTGGCGCTTCAGCTCGAGGCTCTCCTCGACGAACACCTCGTCGACGGCCTTGAGCGCGCCGACGATCGCCAGACGCTCGCCTTCGGTGAACACCGGCTCACGGTTCTTCTTCACGCGGTTGAGCGCATCGGCCGAGACACCGACCACCAGGCGGTCGCCGTACGACGCCGCGCGCTCGATGATCCGGAGGTGTCCGACATGGAAGACGTCGAACGTTCCGAAGGTGATGACCGTGCGAACCATGGGGTGGAGTGTCCCACGCGGGGTGTGACGGGGCTGAATTATCGGGTGGCCAGGCACAATCGGCCCCGTGAGTCTCATGGTGGGCGACCCCGTAGCCGACGACGTACGCCGCACGGCGCTGCGGCGCATGCGCAGCGTCGCCCTCGGCCTGCTCCTGCTGGCCGCGGTGATCTACCTGATCACGCTCGGCCAGGACGGGTTCCTCGGGTTCGTCAACTCGGGCGCGGAGGCGTCGATGGTCGGTGCCATCGCGGACTGGTTCGCCGTCACCGCGATCTTCCGCCACCCCCTGGGCCTGCCCATCCCGCACACCGCGCTGATCCCGAAGCGCAAGGACGAGCTCGGCCGCGGCCTGGAGGAGTTCGTCGGAGAGAACTTCCTGCAGGAGGAGGTCATCCGCGACCGGATGCAGGTCGCAGACGTCTCACGGCGGGTCGGCCGGTGGCTGAGCGAGCCGGACAACGCGCGCAGGGTCGTCGACGAGCTGTCGCTCATCGCGGCGACCGCGCTGTCCCGCGTGCGCGACGAGCACGTCGCGGCCCTGTTCAGCGAGGCGCTCTTCCCGCGGCTGCGGGAGGAGTCGATCGCGCCGCTGCTGGGCGGCCTCCTCGAGGAGGCGATCGACGACGACCTGCAGCGCGGGCTGGTCGACCTCGCGCTGGTCGAGCTGCATGCGTGGCTGCTCGCCAACGAGGAGACCGTCACCGACGTCCTCGGGGAGCGGGCGCCATGGTGGACGCCGCCGGCGCTCAACGACCGGGTCGCCTCGCGTATCCACCTGGAGCTGGTGCGCTGGGTCGAGGACATCCGCGAGGACCCCTACCACCGCGCCCGCGCCGCGTTCGACTCGATGCTCGTCACGTTGGCGACGAACCTGCAGGAGGACCCGCCGACCCAGGAGCGGGCCGAGCGGCTCAAGGAGCGGCTTCTCGACCACCCGCAGGTGCTCGCCTCCAGCATCTCGGTCTGGAACGCGCTGCGCCGGGTGCTCACGTCGTCGCTCCGGGACCCCGACGGCGCGCTCATGGAGCGGATCCGCCGGGAGCTGTCCACGTTCGCCGAGCGACTGCTCGACGACGAGGAGCTGCGCAACCGCCTCGACGGGCTCGCCGCGGACGCAGCCGTCTTCGCCGTGGACAGGTACGGCGCCGAGGTCACCGCGATCATCACGCACACCATCCAGCGCTGGGACGGCAAGGAGGCCGCCCGGCGGATCGAGCTGCACGTCGGCCGCGACCTTCAGTTCATCCGCATCAACGGCACCATCGTCGGCGGTCTCGTCGGGGTGTTCATCCACGCCGTCACGGTGCTGGTCAGATGACGGCTCGGACGAGGTGGTTCACTGATGCCCGTGTTCGGACGGAATAGGTCGAAGTCGCAGGAGCCGGAGCCTCAGGACGTCCCGATCCGCGAGGACATGATCCGGCTCGGTCAGTTCCTCAAGCTGGCCGGCCTCGTCGAGCACGGGGGCGAGGCCAAGGAGGTCATCGCCGCCGGTGACGTGCTCGTCAACGGCGAGAGCGAGACGCGCCGGGGTCGGCAGCTGCACGTCGGGGACGTCGTACGGCTGCGCGGTCAGGCGGCCCGGGTCGCGGACGAAGCCACGTTCACCGACGACCTCCCCTGGTAGGCATCGGACGTCATACGACCTGGCCGCAGGAGCCACCAAGTCGTATGACGTCCGGCGACAAGGGTCAGGAGATGCCGAGCAGGTCGACGACGAAGATCAGCGTCTCTCCGGGCTTGATGACGCCGCCCGCCCCGCGGTCGCCGTACCCGAGGTGCGGCGGGATGACGAGCTGGCGACGACCGCCGACCTTCATGCCCTGCACGCCCTGGTCCCAGCCGGAGATGACCTGACCGACGCCGAGGCGGAAGCGGAGCGGCTCGCCGCGGTTGTAGGAGGCGTCGAACTCCTCGCCGGTGGAGTGCGCGACGCCGACGTAGTGGACCGTCACGGTGTTACCGGCGGTCGCCTCGGGACCCTCACCCTCGGTGACGTCGGTGACGACGAGGTCTGCGGGCGGTTCGGGGTCGAAGAAGTCGATCTCGGGCTTCTCAGTCATGCGGCTCACCCTAGTCCTGTGACACACAGCCCTCGACGGCCTGTCGCAGCGGCACGTGATCGGCCGCGCGAGCGCGCCCGAGGTTCCACTCGAGCCAGTCGTCGTCGGACGGCTGCCGGTCGACGAGCGCGCACGCGCCGCCGTGGTCGGCGAGCGTGGGAACAGCGTCGTCGGAGAGGAGCCGGAGGTAGGCCCAGTCGACCTTGCCCGTGTCGGCGTACCGGTCCAGGTTGTGCTCCGCGATCCAAGCGTCGGGGTTGAGGGCGGAGAGACCCAGGAGCGCGGCGACACCGGTCAGCAGAGCGGCGCGGGGGAGCCACGAGCCGCGCAGCCCGACGCCGGCGACGGCCATCAGCAGGATCAGTACGCCGAGCCAGCCCTCGAAGACGTCGACCAGCAGCCGGAGTCGGGTGAAGCCGTAGGCCTGCTGGTAGAGGTGCATCCGGTAGAGCGCCGACCAGACGACGACGAGCACCTCGACGCAGAGCACGCCCAGCGCGGCTCGTAGCCAGAGCCGGTCGGACGCCGTCGCGCGGGGCGCCTTGCGGGCGGCGACGCCGATCACCAGCAGGGTGAGCGCGGTGGCGACGGTGAGCTGGCCGAAGCCCTGGTGGACGTACTCGGCGTAGGTCAGCCCGGTGCTGCGCTGCACGTAGTCGTGGCCACCGAAGAAGGCGGCGGCCTGCGCGAGGAGGAACGCGGCGAAGACCGCGTCGACGACGAGCACGGGAGCGAGCCACTCGTAGCGCCGCTTCACGGGCCGGGCCGCAGGGGCGACACGATCGACGTGCGGCGGGTTGAGGGCGAGGTACGCCGCCGCCAGCACGGTGCCGCCGACCGCGACCGTGACGAACGCCCGGAGCACGACCGTGTCGATCGTCAGGTTCGGCAGGAGGGCGTCGACCCATTCGGCCAGGAGGGCGTCGGCGGACGCGAGCAGCAGCCCGAAGACGAGCAGACCGGCGATGGAGAGGACGAGCGTGCGCAGCAGCGCGGCGCCGTGACCCAGACCTGTCACCCGGGCCGCGGTGCGCCCGAGCCAGGGGAGACCCCGGAGCCCGGCGAGCGGCCACGAGACGCAGGAGAGGACGAAGCCGGGCAAGGTGCGGCCGCGGGTGAGGCCGCAGGCGCAGACGACGGCGCCGGCCAGCAGGCTCAGGAGGACGATCCAGTCCGCGGCCCGCACTGCCGCGGTGAGCGCAAGCAGGGCGCAGAGGAGGGCGCAGCCCAGCGTGAACGGGTCGCGCCGGTCGCGGGCGCCGGCCAGGACGACCGCTCCCGCGGCGAGGAGCACCAGCACGGTGCCCGCGCCCAGGTCGCGGAAGGGCAGCACGAGGGCGGCGAACAGGCCCACCGCGACGGCGGCACCGAGGATCGGCAGGCGCGCCGGGACGGCGTGCTCGGGCCAGAACGACCCGAACATGTCGTCGAGCAGCGGCCGCGGCGGGACCGGCGTCCCAGCAGGCGGAGCAGGTGCCGGCACGAGCTGTGGGTCCGGCGTCGTGGCCACGTCGGTCGGTGGCGGTTGTGTCATGGAGACCTCCTGGCGGTCGGCGGGACGGTCGGGCGGCCGGAGGGGGAGATCGACGCGGACCCGTGCACCGGAGACTCCGTGCTCGGGTTCGACGAAGCTGATCGAGCCGCCGTGCAGCTCGGTCACCCAGCGCGCGATGGCGAGGCCGAGGCCGGTGCCGCCCGTCCCGCTCGCGGTGCTGAGCGTCCCGAACGGCTCGAACACGCGCTCCCGGTCGGCCGGCGCGATGCCGGGACCGGAGTCGGCCACCTCGAGGCGATACCAACCCGCGCCGTCGACAGCTTCGACACGGTCGGTCGACACCGCGACCGAGACGACGCCACCGGCCGGGCTGTGGCGCGAGGCGTTGTCGAGCAGGTTCGCGACGAGCTGGTGCAGCCGGTCCGGGTCGGCGCGGACGAGGAGACCGTCGGGCACCCGGACGTCGTACGTGACGTCGCGGCCGAGCGCCCCAGCCGCCGTCTCCGCGTCGCTGACGGCATCGACCAGCAGCGGTCCGAGTGTGACGGGCTGGGGCGAGAGCGGTGCCTTGCCGGCGTCGACACGAGCGAGGTCGAGCAGGTCGGCGACGAGGTCGCCGAGCCGCTCGGTCTGCGCCAGCGCCGACTCGAGCCTCGTCGCGTCGGCGACACCGTCG
>NZ_BAAAPB010000003.1:50959-134425 GCF_039530925.1 Nocardioides panacihumi
TCAGGTTCTCCAGGACGGCGGACAGCGCGGCCAGGGGCGTGCGCAGCTCGTGGCTCACGTTCGCGACGAGGTCGCGGCGCTGCTGATCGACCGACGCCAGGTCGCGCGCCATCGTGTTGAAGGCGCGGGCGAGCTCGCCGACCTCGTCGCTCGACGTCGCGGTGACGCGGACGTCGTAGTCGCCCCGTGCCATCCGGGCCGTGGCCGCCGTCATCTCGCGCAACGGCGAGGTCATGCCGACCGCGAGCAGCTGGGTGACCGCCAGCGCCAGCAGGATGGTCACCGGGATGCTCAGCGCCATCGGCACACCGCCAGCGCTGCCGAGCGAGGTGACGGCCACCGCCACGGTCACGCTCGCGGCGACGAGCAGCCCGAGCTTGACCTTCACCGACGAGACCCAGGCGAGCGGGCTCACAGCACCACCTCGAGGGCGTAGCCGACCCCGTGCACGGTCCGGATGCGGTCGGCGCCGACCTTCGCACGCAGCCCCTTGACCTGGCTGTCGACGGCGCGCGTCGCGGAGGCGCCGGGCCAGCCCCACACCTCCGCCATCAGGCGGTCGCGGGAGACGACCGTGCCGGGCTCGGCGGCCAGGCAGACCAGCAGCTCGAACTCGGTCGGCGTCAGCCGGACCTCGTCCTCGCCCAGCCAGACCCGGCGCGCCGCGGCGTCGATCCGCAGGCCGCCGAGGTCGGCGGTACGCCGCTCGGCCAGCTCGCTCGCCCGGTCGATGCGTCGCAGCAGGGCCCCGACGCGCGCGACCAGCTCGCGCATCCGGAACGGCTTGGTCAGGTAGTCGTCAGCACCGACGCCGAGGCCGACCAGCACGTCGGCCTCGTCGTCGCGCGCGGTGAGCATGAGCACGGGCACCGGTCGACGCGCCTGGATGCGCCGGCACACCTCGTGACCGTCGTACCCGGGGAGCATGACGTCGAGGACCACCAGGTCCGGCTCGTGCTCGGCATCGGCCGCTACGGCGCCCGGACCGTCCCAGGCCCTGACCACGTCATAGCCCTCGGCGGCGAGCCTGTCGGCGACGGTCTGGTTGATGACCGGCTCGTCCTCGACGACGAGGACCCGGCGCGTCTGCTGCATGGAAGCAGGCTAGGAGTGCGGGTGTCGCCGACGTGGGTACGACGTGTGGAGGTTCTGTGCGGATCGCGGCCTACCCCGGATCTGGGGCGCCTCGGTCAGTGCTGGTGCACGTATCCCTCGAGCTGGTCGCGCTCGAAGGTGAGCTGGTCGATGCGGTGCTTGACCAGGTCGCCGATGCTCACGATGCCGACCAGGGTGCCGGCATCGACGACGGGAAGGTGCCGGATCCGGCGATCGGTCATCACGCGCAGGATGTCCTCGATCGCGTCGGCGGGTGTGCACACCGTGACGTCCGACGTCATGATCGCGCCGACGGTGTTCTCGACGGCGACGGCCGGACCGTCCGCATTCAGCCGGCGCACGATGTCGCGCTCGCTGACGATGCCCTCGATCGTGTCGTCCTCACAGACGACGCAGGCGCCGATGTTGTGATCGGCGAGGATGCCGAGCAGGTTGCGGATCGTCGTACCCGGCGTCACCGTCACGACGGCACCGCTCGGCTTGCGGGCGAGCACCTCGCGGATGTGCATGCCTCACGGTAGCCCTGCGCCGACCGGCGCGACAACCGTGTGGCGAGCGGCTCAGCGTCCGTGCAGCGGCGTGACGGTGCCCGGGCCGGATGTCGGCCAGTCGGGGTCGTCGTCGCCGTCGGGCAGTGAGCCGAGGAAGGACAGGGCCGCGTCGTGCAGGTGCGAGTTGCTGGCAAGCGCGTTTCCGCCCCACGGACCGGGCGAGCCGTCCAGCGCGGTGAAGGTGCCTCCCGCCTCCGTGACGATCGGCACCAGGGCGGCCATGTCGTAGAGCGCCAGCTCGGGCTCGGCGGCGATGTCGACAGCGCCCTCGGCCAGCAGCATGTAGGACCAGAAGTCGCCGTAGGCACGCGTGCGCCACACCCGCCGCATGAGCGCGAGCGTCTCCTGCAGCCGGCCACGCTCCTCCCAGCCGGCGAGGTCGGAGTAGGCGAACGACGCGTCCTCGAGGCGGCGTACGTCGGAGACGGTGTTGCGTGCCGCCTTCATCAGCGACTTCCCGGTCCACGAGCCCTGACCCTGGGCGGCCCACCAGCGGCGGCCCAGCTGCGGGGCGGAGACGACCGACATGACGACCTCGTCCTCGACGGCCAGCGCGATCAGCGTCGCCCACACCGGCACCCCGCGCACGTAGTTCTTCGTCCCGTCGATCGGGTCGATGATCCAGCGCCGGCTCGACGAGCCCGTGCTGCCGGTCTCCTCGCCGGTGATCGCGTCGCGGGACCGGGTGCGCGAGAGGGTGCGTCGGATCGACTCCTCGACGGCCTGGTCGGCGTCGCTGACCGGCGTGAGGTCCGGCTTCGTCATCACGTGCAGGTCGAGCGCCTTGAACCGGTCGGAGCTGATCGAGTCGGCGTCGTCGGCCAGCAGGTGCGCGAGGCGCAGGTCGTCGGTGTAGTCGCTGGGCACGGGGAGAGGCTAGCCCTATCGGTCAGTAGAGGGGCTCGGACCGGGCCGCGAGCAGCCGTCGGAACGACTCCACTCGGTCGGGGTCGGCCTCCCCGTTCGCGATGGCGACGTCGAGCCCGCACTCGGGCTCGTCGGTGCCGTGGGTGCAGCCGCGCGGACAGTCCTCGGTCATCTCGTCGAGGTCGGGGAACGCCTCGATGAGGTGCTCGGGCTCGACGTGCGCCAGCCCGAACGACCTGATGCCGGGCGTGTCGATGATCCAGCCGCTCTCGCCGGGGAGAGGCAGCAGCAGGGCCGAGGTGGAGGTGTGCCGTCCGCGGCCGGTGACGGCGTTGACCAGACCGACCTCGCGACCGGCGTCGGGCACCAACGCGTTGACCAGGGTGGACTTGCCCACGCCGGAGTGGCCCAGGAGCACGCTCACCTTGCCGTTCAGCCGCCCGCGCAGCTCGTCGAGGCCGTCGACCCCCAGGTCGTTGCGCTCGGCACCGCCGCCCCGCTGGGTCACCACCCACGGCACTCCGAGGGAGCGGTACGTCGACAGCAGGGTCTCGGGGTCGGCCAGGTCCGCCTTGGTGAGGCACAGCAGTGGTGCCATCCCGGCGTCGTACGCCGCCACCAGCGCACGGTCGATGAGCCCGTGCCGCGGCTCAGGGTCGGCGAGGGCCACGACGACGACCAGCTGGGAGGCGTTGGCGACGATCACGCGCTCGACGGGGTCGTCGTCGTCCGCGGTGCGGCGCAGCACGGTGCTCCGCGGCTGCACCTCCACGATCCGCGCCAGTGACCCCACGGCGCCCGAGGTGTCGCCCACGACGCGGACCCGGTCGCCGACGACGACGCCCTTGCGGCCGAGCGGCCTGGCCTTGACCGCCCAGATCTCGCGGCCGTCGACGATCACCGTGAAGCGACCGCGGTCGACGGTCACGACGAGGCCGTCGACCGCCTCGTCGTACGTCGGCCGCTCCTTCGTCCGCGGCCGCGTCCGCCTGCGGGGTCGGTCGTAGTGCTCGACGTCGTGGTCTGAGTAACGGTTGGTGTTGCGGGTCATGGGTCGGGGGCGTCTCAGAACAGCGATGCCCAGAACGGGGCGAAGTCGATGAAGGTCTTCGAGGTGGTCGTGACGTTCTCGACCCGGACACCGTCGACGGCCGCGCCGACGACGACGCCGGCGTGCGCCATCCGGTGGTCGGCGTAGGTGTGGAACGTGCCGCCGTGCAGGGTCGCGGGACGCAGCGAGAGACCGTCCGCGTGCTCCGTGACGTCGGCGCCGAGGGCGGTCAGCTCCGAGGCCAGCGCGGCGAGCCGGTCGGTCTCGTGCCCCCGGATGTGGCCGATGCCGCGCAGGTGACTGGGGGACGTCGCGAGGGCGCAGAGCGCCGCGACGACGGGGGTGAGCTCGCCGACGTCGTGCAGGTCGGCGTCGATCCCGCTCAGCTCTCCGGTGCCGGTCACGGTCAGGCCGTCGGTCGTGAAGGAGACGTCGCAACCCATCTGCGCGAGGAGGCCACGCAGCGCATCCCCCGCCTGGGTGGTCCGGGTCGGCCAGTCGCGCACCGTCACGCGGCCACCGCTGACGGCGGCCAGTGCGAGGAACGGCGCCGCGTTGGAGAGATCCGGCTCGATGACGTGGTCCACGGCCTTGATCGGACCTGGCGCGACCACCCATCGGTTGGGCTCGGCGTCGTCGACGCCGACCCCGTGCTCGCGCAGCATCTCGACCGTCATCTCCACGTGGGGGAGGGACGGGAGCGGCTTGCCGTCGTGGCGGACGTCGATGCCGGCGTCGTAGCGGGCGCCGGCGAGCAGGAGCGCGGAGACGAACTGTGAGGACGAGGAAGCATCGACCGTGACGACGCCGCCGGGCACCGAGCCTCTGGCGTGCAGTCGGAACGGCAGGGCGTCACCCTCCACCGTGACGCCGACGGCGCGCAGCGCGTCGAGGATCACGCCGATGGGGCGCTGCCGCATGTGCGGATCCCCGTCGAACGAGACGAGACCCGTGCCGAGCGCGGCGACGGGCGGCACGAACCGCATGACGGTGCCGGCCAGGCCCACGTCGATGCTCGCGTCCCGGTCGAAGGCCGCAGGAGTCACCGCCCAGTCGTCGCCGCTGGTGTCCACGACCGCACCCAGCGCGGTGAGCGCCCCGGCCATGAGCAGGCTGTCTCGTGAGCGCAGCGCGCGTCGTACGACGGACGGGCCGTCGGCCAGCGCAGCGAGCACGAGCGCGCGGTTGGTGAGCGACTTGCTGCCCGGAAGCGTGATGACGGAGTCGATGGGTCCGCGTGCGCGCGGAGCGGGCCAGGGATCCTCGAGTGGTGCCGTCACGGGCCCAGGCTATCGGCAGGGAGCCGTGGCCTCGGCTCGGTCAGCTGAGGTGTGCCTTCGCCTTGAGCAGGCGTGCCTCCCGACGCGCTGCGCGCCTGGCGTCCTTGGCCGCGTGCCGCGCGCGCCAGGCGACGCCCGGCTTGCCGTCGGTGTCGCCGGCCGCGATGAGGAGCCCGCCGAGCAGCGAGGCGTTCTTGAAGAACTGGATGCGCTGTGCCGCCTTCGCCCCCGGGTCGGTCTCCTCCCAGAAGCGATGGCCGGCCAGGGTCGTGGGCACGAGCGAGCCCGCGAGCACCGCCGATGAGATCCGGGGCGCCTTGCCGGTCGCGAGGCCGATGGCGGCCGCGAGCTGGACCCCGGCGTTGATGCGGACCCACAGCGCAGGGTCGGTCGGCACCGGGAGGCCGATCTTCGCGCCCAGACGCTCCGCCACCGGAACGATCCGGTCGGTGACCTTCTTGGCCTTCACGGCGTGCCCGTCCGTGTGCTGCAGGGCGTTGACCGGCCCCGCGACGAAGAGGGACGCCAAGAGCGGACGTGCGACAAGTCTGCTGACGGTCATGTGTTCTCCATACCCCGATCGGAGCGCGACCACACTCGTGCACGGCGATCGTCGGCCTACTGGCGCGGGGCGAGGGTGAGCTCGGCGTCCGCGGCGTCGAAGTCGTCCGCGCTCGTGCTGAGGACGATCGACGACGCGTAGGCGTCGAAGTGACCGAGCTGGCGTCCGTTGTCCTCGGCGCCGAGGCGGCACACCAGGGTCAGCGTGGTGCTGTCGGTGCTCCAGCTCCCGCAGGCGTCGGGCAAGGCGATCTCGTTGCTGGACCACCGCTCGAACCCGTGGATGGTGACGGTCGCCGTCGCGTGCCGACCCTGCGGGATGCCCGAGACGGTCGGGCGGCTGTAGAGGTAGTCCGAGGTCTGGCCGACGTGGTCGTCCCCGAGGACGAACGAGGAGTGCGGCGTGACCGCGGTGACGGTCACCGTCGCGGTCGAGCTCGCGCCGTTCGGGTCCGTCACGGTGTAGCCGAACGAGTCGACGCCGTCGAAGGTGTCCTCCGGCGTGTAGCGGAAGCCATCGCCCTCGCGCACCACGGTGCCGTGGGCGGCATCCGCGTGGAGGGTCGCCGTAAGGGCGTCGCCGTCGGGGTCGTGGTCGTTCGCGAGCACGTCGATCACGACCGACCGGTCACCGGTCGACGGCGTCGTCGCCGCGTCGTCGACGGCGACGGGTGCTCCGTTGCCGTAGATCACGGTGACCGGTGCCGTGGCGGTCCCACCGTGGCCGTCGGAGACGGTGTAGCGGAAGGAGGCGACGCCCGGGGCCGCGTCGGTGTTGCCCGGCTGGTAAGTCACCTGCTTGCCGTCGGGGACGACCACGGCCTTGCCTCCGAGCGGACCGCTGACGGCGGTCACCGAGACGACCTTGAGCGGGTCGTGGTTGGGGTCGCTGTCGTTGTCCAGCACCGTGATGTGGACCGGCTCACCGGACTCTCCGAGGTGGACCGTCCTCCGGTCCGCACCGGCCACCGGCAGCCGGTTGGGCGTGGTGACGTCGACCGTGCCGGTGACCGTGCGCCCACGGCTGTCCGCCAGCACGTAGACGATCGTCTCCGTCCCGCGCCACGAGGGCTGCGGCGTGTAGGTCACCGCTCGGGGGACCCGGCGAGCGCTCAGCGACGCGCCGCCCGATGACGAGCCGCCCGATGACGACCGGCTCACGGCTGCGCGTGCGGCGGTGCGGACGATCCGTACGGTCCCATGTGCCGGCCTGCTGGCGATCCGGGCTGACTTCAGGCGCAGCGTGTTGCCCCGGGCGTCGGTGGCACCGCTGACGAGGTCGATGGTCGCGGAGCGAGCGCCGGGCGCCAGGTTGACGGCCGCGAGCGGGTGGGGGATCGACGGTCCACCCTCGGCGCTGGCGGCGGCTGCTCCCACGCCGGTGATGGGCCCGGCGATCGGCCCGGCGGTCGAGCCCGCGACCGATCCGCCGATCGATCCGCCGATCGAGCCCGCGATCGAGCCAGCGATCGAGCCAGCGACGGGGAGCGGGGTCGTGGACGCGAGCGGCGTGCTCGCGGACGGACGCCGCGCGCCTGGCTGCTGCGACGACGGGACGGTCGGCGACTCGCCCCCGGACAGCTGGGCCGGTGCCGGAGGCGTGCTGGAGTGCCCGTCGGCCGACGACGTCGGCCGCTGTGGGCCGCTGGCCAGTCCCACTCCGCCGGCGACCGCGACCGCGACGATCGTCGCGGCGGCGACGCCGCCGGTCGCCCGGCCGACAGGGTTGTGGAGCAGCCAGTCCTTCCCGCGGTCGAGAAGGAGCAGGGTGCCGCCCTTGGCAGCGGCGACGGCGCCGACGTGCGCGGCGGCGAGATAGCCCGCGCCCGCGCTGCCCAGCAGGAGCGGAGCCAGCACGGCGCCGAGGTCGGCGTTGACCTCGGAGAGCTCGAGGTAGATGGCGGTGCACGGCCGGCAGTCCTGCAGGTGCGCCTCGACCTTCGCGCAGTCGCGACGGGACAGCCCGCCCCGCAGATAGCTGCCGAGCTGCGCGCGGGTCGGCGAGCAGTCGTCGTCGACGACGTCCTGGGCGTGCATCGTGACGAACGCCTGCCGAAGCCCCTCACGGGCCCGGTAGGCGAGCGCCGACACGGAGTTCGGAGTGATCCCGAGCAGCGGAGCGACCTCGGCGGGTCGTTGCCCCTCGACCTCGGTGTGCCACAGCACCTGCTGCCAGCGCTCGGGGAGCGAGGCGAACGCCCTGGCCGCCGCCGCGTTCTCGAACTCCGCGACGGCGGTGTCCTCGAACGGCACCCCGGGGTCGTACGGCGTCAGGTCGTCCGTCGTCTGCACCCGGGTGGTGCTCCGGAGCCTGTCCACGTGCAACCGCCGGACGGATGTGAGCAGGTATGCCCGGAAGGCGAGGTCCGGGCCGCCGCCACGCTGCAGCACGGCGAGCACCTTCGCGAACGCCTCGGAGACGAGGTCGTCGACGTCGGCCGCGGAGACCAGCTGCCTCGCCAGCCGACGGGCAGCGTCGGCGTGCCTCTCGAACAGCACTCCATAGGCGCCGGGGTCGCCTGCTCGCACAGCCGAGATGAGCTCGGCGTCGCCGGGCTCGTCAACGGGGGCGACCGCGCCCGGGTGATGCTCGCTCACGCTGTAATTGACGCACTCGCAGCAGGATGATGACGCGGCTCAAAGTAAAGATTCGCGCGCTGGGGAAGTTTTTGCGTCAACTGCGTCATGACAGGGGTCGCGGACCGTCTCACAGAGGACGACGAGGAGGTGGGACTCGTCGTCCGGACGGATCGGCCGTCCGGACGGATCGAAGGAGTGGGGCCAGTGGAGCTGTTCTCGCTGCAACGGCGCCCGCGGGGGGCGAGGCACAAGAGGAAGCCGGGGGCGGAGCTGTCCGTCGAGGAGCTGGCGGCGCTTCCGCCGCGCTTCGAGGCAGTGGGGGAGGCCCTGGCCCTCGGTGCCCCTTCGATCCTGGAGACGTGCTGGGTGGCCGGCCGTGACCTGGCTGACGCGGGGGTGTCGCTGGGCGAGAGCGTCGAGGGGCTCCGGTCGACCACCCAGCACGTTCGCCGGCGTGACCCGTCGTTCGATGAGATGCATGCCCTGTCCGTCGCCTGGAGCGAGGCGACGCTGGGCTACCTGCACGGCCTGTCCTGCTCCGATCCCCTCACCGGTCTCTCGACGATGGCGCACCTGCGGGAGCGGATCGCCGACCTCTATCGCGACTCACGGGACGACGCCCGCCGTCACGCCCTGGTCGTCACCCAGGTCGGCAACCCGGAGGGGCTGGACAAGATGGCGTCCTCGCGGCGGTTGACGCTGCTCGGCCATGCGGCCCGCAGCGTGTTCCACGGGCCAGAGGCGATCGGCCAGGTCGGCCACTCGCGGGTCGTCGTCGTCGCCACCAGGGACGACGTGCTCGCGCCGCGTGTCTCGCTGCTGCGCCGGATGGTCGAGGACCGGGCCGACAGGGTCTGGATCGAGGGCCTGCCGGGCACCGACGCCTCGGCGGTCAACCTGCTGGACGAGCTCGCCCGCGGCTGACACGCACCGGGTGGAGACGCGCATGGATGAACACTGACGGTGCGCCCCCCTAGGCTGACCACGTGTGTGGTCGTTACGCCTCCAGCCGCGCCGCGGGTGAGCTCGCCGACGAGTTCGGCGTCGACGAGCTGCGCGTGGACGATCTCCTGCCGGCCGACTGGAACGTCGCGCCGACCAAGGAGGTGTACGCCGTCCTCGAGCGGCCTCCCAAGGAGGACCGGCCACAGGAGCGCCAGCTGCGGGCGCTGCGCTGGGGACTGGTGCCGTCCTGGGCCAAGGACCGCTCGATCGGCAACCGGATGATCAACGCCCGGATGGAGTCGGTCGCCGAGAAGCCGGCGTACCGCAAGGCCTTCGCCTCGCGCCGCTGCCTGCTGCCGGCGGACGGCTACTACGAGTGGTATGCCACCGAGCAGCGCACGAAGGCGGGCAAGCCGGTCAAGCAGCCGTTCTTCATCCGCCCGCGTGACGGTGGCGTCCTCGCGATGGCCGGCCTCTACGAGATCTGGCGCGATCCCTCGAAGGCCGACGACGACCCGCATCCGTTCCTGTGGTCGTGCACCGTGATCACGACCGACGCACCCGACGACCTGGGTCGCATCCACGACCGGATGCCGCTGATGGTCGAGCGCGATCGATGGGGCGAGTGGCTCGATCCGAGCCGACCCGCGACACTCGACCTGCTGGTGCCGGCCGCGCCCGGACGGCTCGAGGCCTACCCGGTGGCGACCCGGGTCAACAGCGTCGACAACAACGGCCCCGAGCTGGTCGAGCCCCTCCCTGCGGAGGGTCTTCCCGCGGAGGTCCCAGACCCCCGGGGGACGGATGAGTAGCAAGACCCGCATCGACACGCCGTACGGCGAGGGCCTGCTCGTGACCCGTCGCGCCCGCCGACCGGTGGCGACCGTCCTACTGAGCCACGGCGCCGGCAACGGCATCGACACCCCCGACCTCCTCGCCCTCGACAAGGCCCTTCCGCCGCAGGGCATCTCGGTGGTCCGCTTCGAGCAGCCCTGGCGTGTCGCCGGGCGCCGGGTCGCGACCGCGCCCAACACGCTCGACGTCGCACTCACGGCCGCCGCGAACTGGATGCGGGTCCGTACGCCGCTGGTCGTCGGCGGCCGCTCAGCCGGGGCCCGCTCGGCGGCCCGGACGGCTCGCTCACTGGGCGCGGCCGGGTGTCTGGCCATCGCGTTCCCGCTGCACCCGCCCGGTCGGCCCGACAGCTCCCGGGTCGAGGATCTGCGCAACGTACGCGTGCCGACCCTGGTGGTCCAGGGCGAGAAGGACCCCATGGGTCAGCCCGACGAGTTCCCTGACCTACCGGGCGTCGATCTGACGGTGATCCCGGGAGGCGACCACTCGCTGCGTGTCGGAAAGCGTGAGGCTCTCAGCCAGGACGATGCGTTGGCCGTCCTGGTCGAGTCGACCCTGGAGTGGCTCGTGCGCGACGTGATCGGTCCGCGCTGATCGTCGCAGTGATCGGTCGGTGCCGGGAATGGTCGCGGACCCCGTCGCGTTGCGATGAGCATGACTCTCCTGCTCGAGCGCCCCGCGGCGACACGTGTGGCTCGACCCCAGCGCGTAGGCTGGGCCACGATGAGTGAGTCAGAATCCAGTGCCCTCGCGGCGGACGCGCCCGTGGACCTCGCGACCGAGTCCGAGGCCGAGCGCGCTTCCCGTTTCGAGCGCGACGCGCTGCCCTATCTCGACCAGCTGTACTCAGCGGCGATGCGGATGACCCGCAATCCCGCCGACGCCGAGGACCTGGTCCAGGAGACGTTCGCCAAGGCGTACTCCTCCTTCCATCAGTTCCGGCCGGGCACGAACCTCAAGGCGTGGCTCTACCGGATCCTGACGAACACCTTCATCAACAGCTACCGCAAGAAGCAGCGGGAGCCCCAGCAGTCGATGTCCGAGGACGTCGAGGACTGGCAGCTCGCCCGTGCGGAGGCACACAGCTCGACGGGTCTGAGGTCGGCCGAGACCGAGGCGCTCGAGCATCTGCCGGACAGCCAGGTCAAGGAGGCGCTGCAGCGGCTCCCGGAGGAGTTCCGGCTAGCGGTCTACCTGGCGGACGTCGAGGGATTCGCCTACAAGGAGATCGCGGAGATCATGGAGACCCCGATCGGCACCGTGATGTCTCGGCTTCACCGTGGGCGCCGCCAGCTGCGCGACCTGCTCTCGGACTACGTGCGTGACAACGACCTGCTGCCCGTGGGCGTGAGCGAGGACAAGAGATGAACGACCGGCAGGACCCCCCAGCGTCGCCCTCCGCGGAGGAGTGCGTCGACTACCTCGAGCAGATCGTGTTCTTCATCGACAACGAGCTCGCCGAGGCTGACTGCGCTGCGGTGCGCAAGCATCTGGACACGTGCAACCCGTGCCTGGAGAAGTACGACCTGCAGCGCACGATGAAGGCCGTGGTGGCCCGTTCGTGCACGGAGGTCGCGCCCAGCCAGCTGCGCGACAAGGTGATGTTCCGGCTCCAGCAGGTGCGGGTGGAGATCACCACCACCGAGGCCTGATTTCGCAGCAGCGTGGCAGTTTGAGAGACTGTCCCACGGCCCGTGTCGCGGGCACGACCCGCATGACGCCCCAGACGGGCACAGGATTCAGGAGGACACCATGGGCAAGACCGGCCGCAAGCGCCGCGCGCGCCGCAAGAAGGGCGCGAACCACGGCAAGCGCCCCAACAGCTGAGCATCGCTCGCTGACGTGGGAAGGCCCCGCACCGGATCACCGGTGCGGGGCCTTCTCCCGTCCTGGACCAGGGGTGCGGGTCAGAGGTCGTGGTTGGTGTCTCGCAACGCATCGATGACGACCAGGAGGAGGTCGGCGCGGACCTCCGGCGGCCGGTGGGCGAGGGCCAGCTGCAGGTGCAGCGAGCGCAGGAACGACTGGGCGTTCCCGGTCAGGATCACCGCGTCCGGCTCCGCGTCGGCTGACGGGGGACCCGCGGCGGCGGCCACCCGCGCCACCCACGGCTCGAGCACGCCGAGCGGCAGCACGTTGCGACGAAGCACCGCGATCGTGGCGGCGGCGAGCCGGTCGGGCTCGTCGAGTCCGAAGGCCGTCCCGGTCGGCGACAGCACGCGGTCGGCGATCACGTCGAGCAGGACGGTCAGCTCGGGCCGGCTCACGTGAGGAGAGCCGGCGAGCACGGCGAGCGCGTCAGCGCCGTGGGCGATCGCACGTGGCCGCCCACTGCCGGGCACGATGTCGCGCAGGTCGCGCTCGCCCAGCAGCCACGTCGCGAGCCGGTCGCCCCACTCGAGCACCTTGCCGCCGGGCACCAGCGGGCGTCCGTTGTCACGCTCCACGCACGCCGCGAGCACGACGGCCGACCAGCTGCGGCGGAACACCGTCTCGGTCCCTGCCTCGGCCAGGCCGACCCGCAGGCCCGCGGCCATGCCGTCGCCGAGACCGACGAGCAGGTCGTCGTACACGCCGCGTCGGACCCAGGTGACCAGGGTGTTGGCCGCGATGCCCTCGCGGACGTCCGGGTCGGGGTCGCCGAGCATGCGGGTCAGCTCAGCGGTCAGCTCGTCGAGGGGACGGTCGGAGGGGACGGCGTTACCGGTGGCCTGAACGCTCTCCCAGTACGACCCCGACATCGCCATGCGTCCATCCTCTCAGACCGGCCATGCCGTCCCCACATCGCACGAGCCCCCGGTCGGGCGGTCGGCGCTGAGCCGGCGGGAGCCGGCGGCTACGCTCGTCGCCGTGCCGACCCTGACCGAGCTGGTGCGCAGCCACACCGACCTCGACGAGGCCGACGTCGCCTGGCTGCAGCTGCTCATGGCGGACTGGCAGATCGTCGCCGACCTCTCCTTCGCCGACCTCGTCCTGTGGCTGCCGGACCGCGACGGGCAGGGCTTCTGGGCGGGCGGCCAGATGCGTCCGACGACCGGCCCGACGGCGTACATCGACGACGTCCTCGGCACCTTCGTCCCGATCGGCCGGCGACCGCTCCTCGACGTCGCGTACTCCCAGGGCCGGCTCGTCCGGGAGGGTGACCCGGAGTGGCGGGACAACGTTCCGGTGCGCGTGGAGGTCATCCCGGTGCGGCGCGGCGGCCGGGTGATCGCGGTGATCGCGCGCAACACCAACCTGCTCGGCGTACGGACTCCGTCGCGGCTCGAGCTCACCTACCTGCAGACGGCGGCGGACCTGACCCAGATGATCGCGAACGGCTTCTTCCCGTCGTCGGGTCAGCGCAGCGACCACGCCGACACCCCCCGCGTGGGTGACGGCGCCGTGCGCGTCGACGCCGACGGGAAGGTGGAGTACGCCAGCCCCAACGCGTTGTCGGCGTTCCGCAGGCTCGGGCTCTCCGGAGACCTGTCGGACCTGTCGCTGGCTGAGGTGACACGCGAGCTGGTGCCGCCGCGCAGCAGGCCCGACGAGGAGACGCTGAGCGCGGTGCTCGGCGGCCGGGCGCACCGCGACACCGAGATCGGCACCGAGCTCGTCTCGCTCATCCTGCGCGCGATCCCGCTGCGACCCGAGGGCGAGCACATCGGTGCCCTCGTCCTGGTCCGCGACGTCACGGACCTGCGCCGCCGGGACCGCGAGCTGGTCACCAAGGACGCCACCATCCGCGAGATCCACCACCGGGTCAAGAACAACCTGCAGACGGTCGCGGCGCTGCTGCGGCTGCAGGCGCGCCGCATCGACTCGGCGGAGGCGAAGGCAGCTCTCGAGGAGGCCGTACGCCGCGTCGGGTCGATCGCGATCGTGCACGAGACCCTCAGCCAGGCGGTCGAGGAGGTCGTGCAGTTCGACGACGTCGCCGATCGCATCGGTGGCGCGCTCGGTGAGGTCGGCGGAGTCGGCGGGGCAGTCCGGGTGCGCCGGGACGGCAGCTTCGGGGGGCTGTCCTCCGAGGTCGCGACCCCCCTCGCCATGGCGCTGACCGAGCTGCTCCAGAACGCCGTCGAACACGGCTACCCGGAGGGCGCGTCGGCCAGCGTCGGCCAGATCCTGATGACGGTGCGCCGCAGCCGCGGTGTGCTCACCGTGACGGTCGACGACGACGGCCGCGGTCTCCCCGAGGGGTTCGACCTGGCGACGTCGACGAACCTGGGGCTGTCGATCGTGGGAACTCTGATCGAGTCGGAGCTCGGCGGCAGCCTCCGGCTGGAGGGTCGGCCGGGGGAGAGCGGGGCTCGAGCCGAGATCAGCGTGCCGCTCGGGTGACCCGAGCCCTCGGCGCAGCAGCGCGTCAGAAGCCGGCACGCACCCGCTCAGGCAGTGGTGCTCACCCGCGGCTCAGACATTGGTGCGCACCCGCGCACGTGCGTTGCGGCGCTTGAGCGCGCGCCGCTCGTCCTCGCTGAGGCCTCCCCACACGCCGTGGTCCTGCCCGGCCTCCAGTGCCCATTGCAGGCACTGCTCGCGGACTTCACAGCGGCGGCAGACGGCCTTGGCCTCTTCGATCTGGAGGATGGCTGGGCCGGTGTTCCCGATCGGGAAGAACAGCTCCGGGTCCTCATCGAGGCACGCCGATTCGTGGCGCCAATCCATGGCTGGGGAATCCCTCTTTCCTACAACGTTGGGGGTGCGATGCCGGATCCATCGGCTCCGCAGGGGCTCGGGCGTGATGTGTGAACGCCTTCACGAGCGCACCGGTCTAGTTTTCCGAGATTTGGCACGTTAAACAAGGGCCATGGGTGGTGTGTTTCATCACCGCGCGATGCTCCCGTCCGGAACCGGTCCGCTGCAGCGCCGATACTGCCTCGTAGGCTGCACCGGTGACCAGCAGTCCCCTCCGACACACCCGACGACCTGCCACCCTCACCGTAGCGGTCCTGCTCGTCGGGATCGAGGCCCTCGTCCTGATCGTTCTGGCCGTGCTCGAGCTGACCAGCTTGAGCACGGGGCGGTTGACGATGGGCGTGACGACCGCCGTCTTCTTCCTGGGGTACGCCGCAGCGCTGCTGCTCTGCGGCTACGGGCTGCTCAGGTTGTCCTCGTGGGCGCGCAGCCCGATCGTCCTCGCCCAGCTCATCCAGCTCGGCCTCGCCTGGAGCTGGCGCGACAGCCTCGCCGTCGCCGTGCCGCTGGCCGTCGCCGCGGTCGCGATCCTCGTCGCGATCTTCGCGCCGGCGAGTCTCGCGGCGCTGGAGCCCCACGACGACGAGGACTGAACGCGTCGCCTACGCCTCCTCGAGGCCCTCGCGGAGCTCGGCGAGGGTGCGGGTGAGCAGGCGCGAGACGTGCATCTGGGAGACCCCGATCTCCTCGGCGATCTGCGACTGCGTCATGTTGCGGAAGTAGCGCAGCAGCAGGATCCGCTTCTCCCGGTGGCCGAGGCGCTCCAGGAGTGGCTTGATCGACTCCCGAAGGTCGATGTGCGCCAGATTGGCGTCGTCGGCACCGAGGGAGTCCAGCATCGTGGCCGCCCCGTCCTCGGAGTCGTCGCCTGCGTCGAGGGAGAGGGTGGCGTATGCGTTGCCCGACTCGAGTCCCTCGACGATCTCCTCGACGCTGCAGCCGATCCGGTCCGCAAGCTCGGCGGCGGTCGGGGATCGGCCGAGCGACTGGGTCAGCTCGGCGCTCGTCGCCGTGATCTGGAGCCGCAGCTCCTGCAGGCGGCGGGGCACCCGGATCGCCCAGCCCTTGTCGCGGAAGTGGCGCTTGATCTCGCCGAGGATCGTCGGCGTCGCATAGGTCGAGAACTCGACTCCGCGGTCTTCGTCGAAGCGGTCGATGGCCTTGAGCAGGCCGATGGCGCCGACCTGGAGCAGGTCCTCGCTGGGCTCGCCCCTGTCGCGGAACCGTCGCGCGCAGTGCTCGACGAGCGGCTGGTGGAGCGCGACGAGCCCGTCACGCGCCGCGGCGCGCGCGGACGGTGTGGTGCGCGGGTCGGTGAGCACACCGAAGAGCTCCGCGCTGCGGCGCTTGACCTCGTCGTGCCTCTCCCCGGACTGCTCGTTCCGCGTCGACGCGTCGGTCATGTCAGCGGACGACTCCCCGGTGCGGCCTCAGTGCGGCCGATCGAGGATGTGGCCATCAGCGTGATCTCGAACACGCCGGGCGTCGCCCGCGCCGTCGCGTCCTGCGCGAGGGTCGTCAGGACGGTCCAGGCGAAGCTGTCAGGCTCGGGGGCCACCGCCGACTCGGCCGCTGTCGAGACGGTCATCGTCAGCTCGCCCGGGCGCAGCCAGAACCGGGTCGTCAGGTCGGCGCCCGGGTCGGCCGCCTCGAGCACGAGCCCGGCGGCCTCACCGATCGCCATCCGGACGTCCTCGAGGTCGTCGAGCGTGAAGTCGAGGCGCGCGGCCAACCCGGCCGTCGCGGTGCGCAGCACGGAGATGAACGCGCCGTCGGTCGGCAGCCGAAGCTCGACGTCGGCGGTCGTGTCCTGGGTGATGGTCTCCTCCTACGAGCTACATGCGACGGGGCCGGTCCAGGGGTCCTACCCCGGAACCGGCCCCGACAAACGCGTGCGGCTCAGGCCTTCTTGGTCTCCCAGAAGATCTCCGCGATCTCGTCGATCTTGCCGAGCAGCTGGTCGGCGACGCCGGCGTCCAGCGTGCCCTTAGTGCCGGAGGCGCCGGCGAGCTTCGTCGCCTCGTTGAAGAGGGTGTGCAGCTGCGGGTACTTCTCGAAGTGCGGCGGCTTGAAGTAGTCGGTCCACAGCACCCAGAGGTGGTGCTTCACGAGCTCCGAACGCTGCTCCTTGATCAGCACCGCGCGAGTGCGGAAGTCGGGGTCGGAGCTGTCGTTGGCCTTCGCGATGATGGCCTTGATGGACTCGGCCTCGATGCGGGCCTGCGCGGGGTCGTAGACACCGCAGGGCAGGTCGCAGTGGGCAGAGACCTCGAGCGTCGGTGCGAACAGTCGCGCGAACATACGGGTCCTCTCGTCGTGGAACGGAAGCGTCGGCTGCGACACTACTCCGCGTGTCGCGACGCTCTCCACGGGTACCCCGTGCGGCCCTCGGGCTTGCACGTGTCTCCGGAGACTCCATGCGTCCCGGCCTGGTTCCGGGGGACCGGCTGCTCGTCTCCTACCGCCGAACGCCCGCCGAGGGCGACGTCGTGGTCGCCCGGCTCCCGGACGGCACGGTGGCGGTCAAGCGTGCCGCCGAGAGGCGTACGACCCGCACCGGCGAGGCCGGCTGGTGGCTGCTGAGCGACGACCCGGAGGTGGGCGTCGACTCCCGGCACCGCGGGGTCGTCCCGGCGACGGACGTGCTGGCCGTCGTACTCCTCCGGGTGTGGCCGCGCCCGCGCGCCATGTGAGCCAGACCATAGGTCCGATGCGGACGCGCTCGGCGCAGCTGTGCGACACTCGATGGACCGGTTCGACATCCCGTCCGCGACACACCCATCGCGTCGACCTCGCCTGACACCCCGGGCGGCCATGGCACCTCGTAGGTCACTTCTCCAGGCCGCAGCAGAAAGCAGTATCCCCATGAGCGACTCAACGCACCCGTACGCCGGCGACCCCGTCTTCGACCTCCATGTCGGAGGCAAGATGGAGGTGGCGGCCTCCGTGCCGCTGGCCGGCAGAGCCGAGCTGTCCATGGCCTACACCCCGGGCGTCGCGCGGGTCTGCACCGCGATCGCCGAGGACGCCACGCTGTCCCACCACTACACGTGGGTGCCGAACACGGTCGCGGTCGTCACCGACGGCACGGCCGTGCTCGGGCTCGGCGACATCGGGCCCTCGGCAGCGATGCCGGTGATGGAGGGCAAGGCGATCCTCTTCAAGCAGTTCGGCGGCGTCGACGGGATCCCGATCTGCCTCGACACCACCGACGTCGACGAGATCGTCGAGACTGTCGTGCGGATGGCGCCCAGCTTCGGCGGCATCAACCTGGAGGACATCTCCGCGCCGCGCTGCTTCGAGATCGAGGAGCGGCTCAAGGAGCGGCTCGACATCCCGGTCTTCCACGACGACCAGCACGGCACCGCCGTCGTGACCCTGGCCGCGCTGTGGAACGCCCTGCGGCTCACCGGTCGCACGGTCGAGTCCACGCGGGTCGTGATCTCCGGCGCAGGCGCCGCCGGCGTTGCGATCGCGAAGATCCTCGTCGAGGCCGGGGTGAAGGACCTCTGCGTCGTCGACCGCAAGGGGATCGTCAGCTCCGAGCGCGAAGACCTCACCCCCGTGAAGCGGAGGCTCGCCGAGCTGACGGCCGACCGCAACGGTCGTGCGGGCAGCCTGGCCGAGGCACTGCGCGACGCCGACGTGTACGTCGGCGTCTCCGGTGGCACGGTCCCCGAGGAGCTCGTGGCCACGATGGCGCCCGAGTCCATCGTCTTCGCGATGGCCAACCCCGACCCGGAGATCCACCCCGACGTGGCGCACCGGTACGCCCGGGTCGTCGCGACCGGCCGGTCCGACTTCCCGAACCAGATCAACAACGTCCTCGCGTTCCCCGGCATCTTCCGCGGCGCCTTCGACGCCCGCGCCACCGCCATCACCGAGCGCATGAAGCTCGCCGCCGCCGAGGCGTTGGCCGAGCTGGTGGGCGACGAGCTCAGCGCGGACATGGTGATCCCCTCGCCGTTCGACCCGCGCGTCGGCCCGGCGGTCGCCGCCGCCGTCGCCGAGGCGGCCCGCGAGGACGGCGTCGCCCGCGCCTGAGGGCCCCTGCGACCCTCGCTAGGTTGGTCCCATGTTCGCCGTCTACGCGCAGTCCATCTCCCGTGACGACCCGCTGAGCGGCCTGGTGGTGGGGGAGCGCCCGGACCCGGTCGCGCCCGACAGCTGGGCGACGGTCACGGTCAAGGCCGCCAGTCTCAACCACCACGACCTGTGGTCACTCAAGGGCCAGGGCCTCAAGGACGAGGCGCTGCCGATGATCCTCGGCTGCGACGCCGCAGGCCTCGACGAGGACGGCAACGAGGTCGTCGTGCACTCGGTGATCAGCTCGCCGGACTGGACCGGTGACGAGACGGTCGACCCGAAGCGCTCGCTGCTCTCCGAGAGGCACCAGGGCACGTTCGCCGACCGCGTCGTCGTGCCGCGGCGCAACCTGGTGCCGAAGCCGGCGGGGCTGTCCTTCGAGGAGGCCGCGTGCCTGCCGACGGCGTGGCTGACGGCGTACCGGATGCTCTTCACGCAAGGCGGTCTGAAGGCGGGCGACTCCGTGCTCGTGCAGGGCGCCGGCGGCGGCGTCGCGACAGCGCTGATCACGCTCGCCCGCGCCGGTGGCCTGCGCGTCTACGCGACGAGCCGCGACGAGGCGAAGCGGGCGCGAGCCCTCGAGATCGGCGCCCACGAGGTCTTCGCGAGCGGCGAGCGGCTGCCGGTCAAGGTGGACGCGGTGATGGAGACCGTCGGGGCCGCGACCTGGGCGCACTCGATCCGGTCGCTTCGGCCCGGTGGCGCGATCGTCATCTCGGGCGCGACGTCCGGCCCGAACCCCGACGACGCGATGCTCACGCACATCTTCTTCCTCCAGCTCCGGGTGATCGGGTCGACGATGGGCACGAAGGCCGAGCTCGCCTCCCTCGTCCAGATGCTCGACGCGACCGGCACCCGCCCGCTCGTCGACCGGGTGCTCCCGATGACCGACGCCCGCTCTGGCTTCGAGGCGATGGCCGGCGGCGACGTCTTCGGCAAGATCGTGCTGACCCGGTGAGGGCCCGGTGAAGCGCCTGCTCACCGGCGCCGGCTCCGGCATCGGCCGCGACCTCGCCAGGCGCTTGCGCGACCGGGGCGACGAGCTGTGGCTCGTCGTCCGTGACGCCGCCAGGGTCGCCGACGAGTTCCCCGACGCGCACGTGCTCGAGGCCGACCTGACCGACGGTACGGCGATCGCCGGGCTGCGCCTGCCCGACCGGCTCGACTCGGTGGTCCACGTCGCCGGCATGGTCGAGCTGGGCCCCGTGGCCGACCTCGACGAGGCCGCCTGGACCGGTCAGCTGGCGGTCAACCTGGTGGCGCCGGCGTTGCTGACCCGGGCGGCGCTCCCAGCGCTGCGGGCGGCCGGGGGCACCGTCGTCCTGGTGAACTCCGGCGCCGGCCTGCGGGCGAGCCCCGGCTGGTCGGCGTACGCCGCGTCGAAGTTCGGCCTGCGCGCGCTCGCCGATGCGCTGCGCGCCGAGGAGCGGGAGAACGGGGTCCGCGTGACGAGCGTCTTCCCCGGGCGGACGGCCACGCCGATGCAGGAGAAGGTGCACCGCCACGAGGGCAAGGAGTACGTCGACGCCGACTGGATCCGGCCGGACACCGTCGTCGACGTGATCGTCTCGGTGCTCGACCTGCCGGCCGACGCGACGGTGCCCGAGGTCTCGATCAGTCCGCGCTAGCCCCGGCCGCAGCCGCGGCGGGCTCGAGCACGAAGATGCGCACGCGGCGGCCGGTCACCCGCTCGCGATACTTGCGGTAGCCGACGTACACCGTGTCTGCGGTCCGCATCACCTCGTCGGCCTCCGCCGGCGTCGCCGGACGGGCGAGGACCGCGCGGGTGCTCTCCCGGTAGGACACGGTCGCGTGGCCGTCCGCCTCGAGGTTGAGCGCCCACGCCGGGGTCGAGGTCTGCCCGAAGTTGGTGCCGAGCAGGGCGAGCGTGTCCTTGAACGGCACGGCGATCAGATACGAGGTGCGTCGCTGACCGGACCGGCGCCCCGTCGTGGTCACCTCGAGGACCGGAAGCCCGGCGAGCAGACCGGGCGCGCTCGAGCGGCCGCCGCTGACCCGTTTGACCAGGTCGTCGAGGTGCCGCAGCGTCCGGGAGAACAGCCAGGCCCCGCCCCGGGACGCGCCGAGCGCCTGGACCAGCCTCTGGAGCGGGTTCGGCCGGGTGAACGCGTAGCCCAGGTCGGTGGCCAGACCCATCCGTCAGTCCTCGGGGTCGTCGAGCCGGGCCAGCCAGGTGGCGAGCCGCTCGACGGCCGTCTCGAACTCGGGGTGGACGTCCACGAACGCCTGCAGCTGCTCGGCGAGCCAGGCCAGGGTGACTTCCTCGTCACCCCGGCGCTTGTCCAGCTCCTCGATCCCGCGGTCGGTGAAGTACATGGTCAGGCGAACGCCTGGTCCATCAGCACTGCCTGCTCGGCGAGGTGCCGCTTCACCGTGCCGACGGCCGTCGTGCTCGACGCCGCACGGGTGACGGGCTCCACGGGGATGCCGAGGTGCGGCACCACGTTGAGCGCGTACGACGGCCACGGCCCCTGGTTGAACGGCTCGTCCTGCACCCAGCGGACCCGCTTGAGGTTCGGGTACTTGGCGAGCTCCGCCTGGAGCTCCTCGACGGGCCACGGGTAGAGCTGCTCGACACGGGCGATCGCGAAGCTCGCGCCGTTCTCGCGCTTGCCGCGGTCGACCATGAGGTCCCACGTGACCCGGCCGGAGCAGAGGAGCAGGGTCTCGACCTTCGCCGGGTCCGCCACGGTGTCGCCGACGACCGTCTGGAACGAGCCGCTGGTGAAGTCCTCGGGCTGCGACGCGGCCTCCTTGCGCCGCAGCATCGACTTCGGCGTGAAGACGATGAGCGGGCGGTGGACCTCGCCGAGCGCGTGGCGCCGGAGCAGGTGGAAGTACGACGCCGGCGTGGACGGCTGGGCGACCACGAAGGCCTCGTCGGCGGCCAGGATGAGGAACCGCTCGATGCGGGCCGAGGAGTGGTCGGCGCCCTGGCCCTCGTAGCCGTGCGGCAGGAGCAGCACGACCCCGGAGTCCTGGCCCCACTTGGTCTTGCCCGAGGAGATGTACTCGTCGATGACGGTCTGCGCGCCGTTGACGAAGTCGCCGAACTGCGCCTCCCACAGCACCAGTGCCTCGGGGCGGGCCACCGAGTAGCCGTACTCGAAGCCGAGGGCGGCGTACTCGCTGAGCAGCGAGTCGTAGACGTAGAACTTCGCCTGCTCCTCGGTGAGGTTGGCCAGCGGGGTCCACTCGTCCGCGTTGACCCGGTCGATGATCGTCGCGAAGCGGGAGGCGAACGTGCCGCGGCGCGAGTCCTGGCCGGCCAGGCGGACCGGGCGGCCCTCCATCAGCAGGGACCCGAAGGCGATCAGCTCGCCGGTGCCCCAGTCGATGTTGCCGTCGGTCATCGAGGTCGCGCGACGCTGCAGCTGCGGCATCACCTTCGGGTGGACCGTGAAGCCGGTCGGCGGCGTGACGTAGGCGTCGGCGATCCGCTTGAGCACCTCGACGGGGATCGCCGTCTGCGTCTCGGCGATCGGCTTGTCGGGGTAGTCGGGGACGGTGGTCCACGCCTCAGGTGCCTTGTCGGCCTCACGGACCTCGGTGAAGACGCGCTCGAGCTGGTTCTGGTAGTCGCGCAGGACCTCCTCGGCCTCCTCGATCGTGATGTCGCCACGACCGATCAGGGACTCGGTGTAGAGCTTGCGGACCGAGCGCTTCTGCTCGATGAGGTCGTACATGAGCGGCTGCGTGAACGACGGGTCGTCGCCCTCGTTGTGACCGCGACGGCGGTAGCAGACGAGGTCGATGACGACGTCCTTGTGGAACGCCTGGCGGTACTCGAAGGCGAGCCGGGCGACGCGGACGCACGCCTCGGGGTCGTCGCCGTTCACGTGGAAGATCGGCGCCTGCACCATGCGGGCGACGTCCGTCGCGTACAGCGAGGAGCGGGACGAGCCGGGGGAGGTGGTGAAGCCGACCTGGTTGTTGATGACGACGTGCACCGTGCCACCGGTGCGGTAGCCGCGCAGCTGCGAGAGGTTGAGCGTCTCGGCGACCACGCCCTGGCCGGCGAACGCGGCGTCGCCGTGCACGAGCAGCGGAAGCACCGGGAAGGCCTCGCCCTGGTTGAGGACGTCCTGCTTGGCGCGGGCGATGCCCTCGAGGACCGGGTCGACCGTCTCGAGGTGGGACGGGTTCGCGGCCACCGAGACCTTGATGGTGTCGCCCGAGCCGGCGACGAACGCGCCCTCGGCGCCGAGGTGGTACTTCACGTCGCCCGAGCCCTGGACCGTGCGCGGGTCGATATTGCCCTCGAACTCGCGGAAGATCTGGTTGTAGGACTTGCCGACGATGTTGGCGAGCATGTTGAGCCGACCGCGGTGGGCCATGCCGACCGCGACCTCCTCCAGGCCGGCCTCGGCCGCCGCCTCGCAGATCTCGTCGACGACCGGGATCGTGGTCTCGCCGCCCTCGAGGGAGAAGCGCTTCTGGCCGACGAACTTCGTCTGCAGGAAGGTCTCGAACGCCTCCGCCTCGTTGAGCTTGAGCAGGATGCGCAGCTGCTCCTCGCGCGGGGTCTTCTCGTGCGGACGCTCGACGCGCTCCTGGATCCACCGGCGCTGCTCGGGGTCCTGGATGTGCATGTACTCGATGCCGGTGGTCCGCACGTAGGAGTCGCGCAGGATGCCCAGGATGTCGCGCAGCTTCATCCACGGGCGGTCCGAGCGGCCGAAGGAGCCGGTCGGGAACTCGCGCTCGAGGTCCCACAGGGTGAGTCCGTGGTTCTCGATCTCGAGGTCGGGGTGGCTGCGCTGCTTGTACTCGAGCGGGTCGGTGTCGGCCATCATGTGGCCGCGCACGCGGAAGGCGTGGATCAGCTCCAGCACGCGGGCCTGCTTGCTGATCTGGTCGTCGTGGCTGGTCGCCACGTCGACGTTCCAGCGGATCGGGGTGTACGGGATCCGCAGCGAGCGGAAGATGTCGTCGTAGAACCCGTTCTTGCCGAGCAGGAGCTCGTGCAGGCGCTTGAGGAACTCGCCCGACTGCGCGCCCTGGATGACGCGGTGGTCGTACGTCGACGTCAGCGTCATGACCTTGCTGATGCCGCTCTTGGCGATCGCGTCGGCGCTGGCCCCCTGCCACTCGGCCGGGTACTCCATCGCGCCGACGCCGATGATGGCGCCCTGGCCCTTCATCAGCCGCGGCACCGAGTGGACGGTGCCGATGCCGCCCGGGTTGGTCAGGCTGATCGAGGTGCCCTGGAAGTCGGCGACGGTGAGCTTGTTGTCACGCGCCTTGCGGACCACGTCCTCGTACGCCGCCCAGAAGCCCGCGAAGTCCATCGTCTCGGCGCCCTTGATGCTCGGGACGAGGAGCTGGCGGGAGCCGTCGGGCTTGGGGACGTCGATCGCGAGACCGAGGTTGATGTGTGCCGGCGTGATCAGGTTCGGCTTGCCGTCGATCACGTCGTAGCCGACGTTCATCTCGGGCATCGCCTTGACGGCCTGCACCATGGCGTAGCCGATGAGGTGGGTGAACGACACCTTGCCGCCGCGCGCGCGGGCCAGGTGGTTGTTGATGACGGTGCGGTTGTCCCACAGCAGCTTGACCGGGACGTCGCGGACCGAGGTGGCGGTCGGGACGGACAGCGACACCTCCATGTTCTGGGCGGTGCGCATCGGCGCGCCACGCAGCACGGTGTACGTCGGCTGGTCGGCCGCCTCGGCCTTCGCCGGGGCAGGCGCGTCCTTGGGGACCGGGTTGGTGGTGCCCTTGGCCGGCTCCGCCGCCTTGGTGTTGTCGGGACGCGGCTTGGCGACCGGCGCGGGCGCCGGAGCAGCGGGCGCAGTGGCGGCGGCTGCCGTCGCGGGTGCCGTGGTGGTGGCCGTGGTGGTGGCCGTGGTGGTGGCCGGGGCAGCGGTCTTGGTCATCGTGCCGTTCGCGGTGCCGCCCGCCGCAGGGGCGCCGTTGCCGGCGTCGAAGAACTTCTTCCAGACCGGGTCCACACTGCCTGGATCCTTCTGATACTGGTCGTACATCTCCTCGACGAGCCACTCGTTCGCGCCGAATTCGGCGGGGATCTCGGTGGAGTTGGTGGACGGGTTGCCTGAAGGCTGCGGCACGGCTTGGATCGCCTCTTCCGGAATGAGCGCGCTGTCGTTGCTGAGGAACGAGTTCCGGACGTCAAGGCTAGACCCACACGCCAGCAAATGCAGGCGTCGGGGTCCAGTTTCAGGCAAGGTGTCGTGGACACCACACGAACGGGAGACCGAACAGCGATGAGACGAGGCACCGTGAGTGCCCTGGCAGCCGTTCTGGCGTGCGGGATCGCACTCGCCGGCTGCAGCGGCGGGAGCGACGAGAAGCCGGCCGGAGGTGGTGCGACGAGCACGCCGAGTCCGTCGGCGGAGCCGGCGAAGGTGACCACCCAGGCGGCCGTCGCGACGGTCACCGGCAACCTCGGCGCGGCCAGACGTGAGACGCTCGCGGCTGCGGTCGCCAAGGTGGTCGACGGATGGCTGGACGGCGCCTATCTCGGCGACTTCCCGCGTGCGGACTACAAGGCGGCGTTCGCCGGCTTCACGCCCGGCGCCGCAGGCAAGGCGCAGCGCGACCTCGCGCTGATGACGAACTCGGCGATCTCCGACCGGATCACGAAGGCCGAGGCGACCAAGCGGTCGATCTCCCTCGACGTGCTGTCCGTCAAGCAGCGCGCCGTCGGTGTCACGGCCACGGTCGACCTGACGTTCGAGACGACCGGGGCGCTCGCGGGTGCCCAGGAGATCACCGGCACCCTCGACCTCACGCCGGACGGTGCCGGCTGGAAGATCTTCGGCTTCGACATCTCGCGGAGGCAGGCATGAGTGCCGTCAGGCAGACGCTGGGCCGGCTGTTGCGGCGGCGCGTGGCGGTGACGGCGGC
Source organism: Nocardioides panacihumi (assembly GCF_039530925.1). Classification (NCBI taxonomy): domain Bacteria; kingdom Bacillati; phylum Actinomycetota; class Actinomycetes; order Propionibacteriales; family Nocardioidaceae; genus Nocardioides; species Nocardioides panacihumi. The sequence continues at coordinate 76,426 of NZ_BAAAPB010000003.1, forward strand.
GCTGGCCGGCGTGCTCGCGCTGACCGTGCTGGCGCTGCCCGACGACGCGAACCGTGCCCCCGACACGGTCCTGGTCGCGACGGAGAGCGCGAAGGGCCTGGACATCGGGCGCGACGTGGTCTGGGTGCTCGCTGTCGGGTCCGACGCCCGGCCGGGCGAGGACATGACCCGCAGCCGCGGCGACGCGATCCAGATGGTCGGCATCAACACGAGGACGGGCGCCGCCGCGATCCTCGGCGTCCCGCGCGACTCGTGGGTGAACATCCCGGGCCACGGCACGAGCAAGATCAACGCGGCCCTCTACTTCGGCGGTCCGAAGCTGTTCGGGCAGGTCGTCGGCAACCTGGTCGGCGTCCAGCCCGACTACGTCTTCATCACCCGGTTCGAGAAGTTCCAGAACCTGGTGAACGGCATCGGCGGGATCGACATCGTCAACCCGTTCTTCTTCGCCGACGACCCGATCAAGCCGAAGGGCTTCAAGGCCGGTCACCTGCACCTGACCGGCTACGAGGCGATGGCCTACTCCCGGATCCGGCACGCGCTGCTGCGCGGTGACTTCGACCGCTCCGCCCACCAGCAGATGGTCGTCAAGGCGATCCAGCGCAAGGTCCGCAAGGACCGCGACAAGCCCGGCTTCATCGCCCGCGGCGTCATGTCGGCGATGACCAACCTGCACACCGACCTCTCGCCCGTCGAGCTGTTCAAGCTCGGCCACGTGCTCGCCGACATCGACCCGGCGAAGGTGACCAACTGCGTGGTCCAGGGCGGGATCGGGAACATAGCCGGCCAGAGCGTCGTCCTGCCCCACGTGCAGGCAGCCCACCAGATGGGCGAGGATGCCAGGAAGGACGCCGTGATCTCGAGGTGCGTCGCCTGACGCACGTCGCAGCGGAGGAGGCTCACATGCCCGAGGTTGACCTGGTCGTGATCGGAACCGGCCCGGGTGGCGAGGCTCTCGCCAACCGCGCCGCGTCGGCTGGCCTCGAGGTGGTCGCCGTCGAGAAGCACCTCGTCGGCGGCGAGTGTCCCTACTACGGGTGCATCCCGACGAAGGTCATGGTGCGGGGGTCCGACGTGCTCGCCGAGTCCCGCCGTGCCGGCGAGCTCGCCGGCGACGTCACGCTCGAGCCGTCGTGGAGCCCGGTCGCCCGGCGCGTCTCCGAGGCGACGGCGGACTGGGACGATTCAGTTGCCGTCAAGCGCCTCGAGGACGCCGGCGCGGTCGTGCACCACGGCGTGGGACGGCTCGACGGTCCGCGCCGGGTCGTCGTGACCCTGCCGGACGGATCAGAGGTGGCCTACACGGCACGCCGCGGTGTCGTGCTCAACCCGGGCACGCGACCGGCCGAGCCGCCCGTCGACGGGCTGGCCGGGACGCCGTACTGGACCAATCGCGACGCGGTGCGCGCCACCTCCGTCCCCGCGACGCTGGTCGTGGTCGGCGGTGGGCCGATCGGCTGCGAGCTCGCCCAGGTCTTCGCCCGGTTCGGCGCCCGCGTCACGGTCGTCCAGCACGCCGACCGGCTGCTGGAGCGCGACGAGCCGGAGGCCTCGGCGCTGCTCGAGCAGGTCTTCGTCCGCGAGGGGATCCGGGTGCTGACCGGCTCGGAGCTCGCTTCGGTGGCGTACGCCGACGGAGGGTTCACCCTCGGACTCTCGGACGGCACCACCCTGACCGCCGAGCGGCTACTGGTCGGCGCCGGGCGTCGGCCGAACCTCGACGACCTCGGGCTCGAGTCGGTCGGCCTCGACCCGCGCTCGGTCGGCGTCGACGAGCGGATGCGGGCCGGCGACGGGCTCTGGGTGATCGGCGACGTCGCCGGGCACGGCGCGTTCACCCACCTGTCGATGTACCAGTCCGCGGTCGCGGCGCGCGACATCCTCGGCGAGGAGGGACCGACCGCGGAGTACCACGCCGTCCCGCACACGACCTTCACCGACCCCGAGGTCGCCGGCGTCGGGCTGACCGAGGCCGCCGCTCGCGACCAGGGCATCGACGTCCGGGTCGGGCAGACCGACCTGGCCGCGTCCTCGCGCGGCTACACGCACGGCCCGGGTGCGGAGGGGCTCATCAAGGTCGTCGAGGACGCCGGGTCCGGAGTGCTCGTCGGCGCCTGCGTCGTCGGGCCGTACGGCGGCGAGATCCTCTCCATGCTCACCTTGGCGGTGCACGCACGGATCCCCGTCGCGACGCTGAGGTCGATGATCTACGCCTACCCGACGTTCCACCGAGCCGTCGAGAGCGCTCTGGCAGATCTGTGAGCGTCCCGGCAGGGGACGTCCGCGCTCAGCGAGCGGTCAGCGCGGGGTCCTTGGCGACGGGCATGTCCTTCTGCCACGCCGGCGGCTCGTAGGCGTACAGGCTGCCGGCCGCGCCGCGGACGAAGTCGACGTACGCGTGTGCGGAGGCGGGGATCTGCACCCGGATCGCGGTGCCGCGGGCGAGATACATCGTGGTGAAGCCGTGCGCGTGCGCCGCCCTCAGCACGCTGAGCGCGAACGGCTGCCCGCCGGACAGGTCCGAGAGCATCTTGACCTGCACCCGCGACTGCCAGCCCGCTCCGTAGTAGCGCTGGGCGGAGGCGGCGAGGCTCGCGAACGCGGCGTTCAGGGCCGCGGCGGAGGTGAAGGGCTTGATGTCCTTGACCTCCCACTCGACGGAGAGGTGCCGCGCGGCGTCCTGCTTGAACGTCATGTCGGCGTTGCGCAGGCCCGGGCGCCTCCGGAGACCCGTCCAGGCCCGGGTCTCGAACCGACCGCTCCTCAGCCAGCGCGGGTTGAAGGGAGCCCCGTGTGCGTTCACCCAGGTCAGGTGCGCCGGCTGGGACACCCGGCCCGCTCCTGCACGCCGCGTCGCGAGCGAGGAGAAGGCGAGGTGGCCGTCCTGGTCGATCCACTGGTAGCGGCGGGCTGCCGCGTCGACCGTGCCCCGGAGCGAGTCGCCGACGGTGCCGCCGGCGCCCCTGGTCCGGGTGTTGTTGTGGTAGAGCGCTCGACCGGGCGCGGACTTGGAGACTCGGCCGACGACGGACTCGAAGCTCGGCTCCGCGGAGCCCTTCGAGCCGTTGAGGTCGACGTCGGCGACCGCGATGTAGAAGCCGTTGGCGGGGACGACACCGGGGAACGTCGCCACGCCGTTGACGTCGGTGGCCACGAGCTGGTTGACAGGGGTCCGCGACCCGTTCGCGTAGCCCGTCAGCCGGGCAGGGGCATGGACGACCGGCTGCCCGTACTGGTCGAGGAGGGTCGACGTGACGGCGTATCCGCCGGCGGTCGGCGTCGTCGTGGACCGCACGTGGGTGACGACCTGGGTGTAGACCGGCGTCTCGACCGCCTCCGAGGAGATGCCGTCGCTGACCCGGATGACGACGCGGCGGATGCCGGTGCCGAGGCCCGGGTTGCCGGTCAGGTCGACCGGCTCACGGAAGGTGTCGCTGCTGAAGCTCCCGCCGGGGGTCGCAACTCCCGGCGTCGGCTGGGCGAAGGTCGGGCTGTCGGCCTGAGGGTCGGCGATTCCCGCCGTGCTGGTCTGAACTGCCTCGCCGGTGACCCGTGCGTACGTGTGGCCGTCGAGGCGCGAGGTGAAGACGCCGAGCGGTACGGCGGAGCAGCCAGTGGTGCCCTTCGCGACCTTGCGGCGCGGCCTGACGAAGGGGCCGCACAGCTTCTCGCCCGTGTCGCGATCAGCGGTGTTCGGCTCCTTGAAGGCGGTCGCGGCGGCGGAGACGGCCACGGACTGGGTCGCCAGCGTGCCGACCTGCGTCGCGGCCTGACAGTCGACGCTGGTGTAGCCCGCCGCTTGGAGTCCGAGTGGGCCTGTCGGCTGGGTGCCGAGAGTGGTCTCGAAGACCTCGGAGTCCGGCTTGCGCGGCAGGCAGGTGGAAGCCTCGACGCCGGTCCGGCCGTAGCTCAGCCTGACGGACTGGACCGTCGCGTCGGCGCCGAGCAGCACGTGGACCCCGGTCGTGGGCACCTTCTGCTGGGTCTGGTCGGCGCGCGGAGTGAAGAACACCACCGTGGGCGTCTCGTCGGCCGCGTGCGCGACGTCGGCGGCGACCGTCGGGAGGCCGGCCACGACGAGGGTCGCGACAGCGGCCCCGACGCTCCGCCTCAGGTGCCTGCCGAGCTGCGCCATCCGCACTGCCCCTCCGTCCGTGCGCCCTCTGCTGCCGGTGCGCGAGTGAATGGTGTGAACCGTGTGACGAACGGTAGCGCCGATTCGCCGTACCGTCACCAGCATCGGTGAGAAAGGGGCCGACACGCCGGGCCGAGTCGTTGACAATGAACAAACGGCCCCGACCTGAGGTCGGGGCCGTCGCTGCGCCTCCGGCAGGATTCGAACCTGCGGCACCTGGTACCGGAAACCAGTGCTCTATCCCCTGAGCTACGGAGGCATCCACCGGCTCGGCCGGTGCGGGATGACCCTACCGCCCGCCGGTCGCGGTCACGAAACCGGGGGAGCGCAGCGCCCGTGATACCGAGGTGAGCCGCCGGGGCGCACGCGGATAGGCTTGACCGGTGACTCCCGAGCAGCTCTCCACCGCGATCGTCGACGCCCTGACGACGCTGTCGGACGAGGGTGCACTCGCCCTCCCCGACGGTGTCCCGACCAGCGTGACGGTGGAGCGACCCCGGCAGAAGGGTCACGGCGACTACGCCACCAACGTCGCGCTGCAGCTCGCCAAGAAGGCGGGCACCAACCCGCGTGCCCTCGCCGAGCTGGTGGCCGGTCGGCTCAAGCAGGCGGCGGGCGTCGACGAGGTCGAGATCGCCGGACCGGGCTTCCTCAACATCACCGTCGCCGCCGGCGCGCAGGGCGAGGTGGCCGCCTCGATCGTCGTCGCCGGGGCTTCGTACGGCGCCAGCGACGTCCTGGCCGGGCAGCGGATCAACATCGAGTTCATCTCCGCCAACCCGACCGGGCCGCTCCACCTCGGCCACACCCGGTGGGCGGTGCTCGGCGACGCGATCGCTCGCGTGCTGACCGCGGCGGGCGCCGAGGTCGCCCGCGAGTTCTACATCAACGACCGCGGCGTGCAGATGAACAACTTCGCCGCCTCGATCGTCGCCGCCGCGACGGGGAAGCCGACTCCGCAGGACGGGTACGCCGGGGCGTACATCGACGACCTCGCGAAGGCGGTCGGCGACGCGTCGCCGGGCATCTTCGACCTGCCCGAGCCGGAGCGCCTGCGGGCCGTGCGCGCCAAGGGCTACGAGATCCAGCTCGCGGAGCAGCAGGCGCAGCTCGACGGCTTCAACACCCACTTCGACGTGTGGTTCTCCGAGCTCTCCCTGCACGACTCAGGCTCGGTGCCCGAGACGCTGGCCCGCCTCAAGGAGCTCGGCCACGTCTACGAGGAGGGCGGCGCGCTCTGGATGCGCACCACCGACTTCGGGGACGACAAGGACCGCGTCCTGATCAAGTCCGACGGCGAGCTGACCTACTTCGCGTCCGACACCGCCTACTACCTGAACAAGCGGTCGCGCGGCTTCGACCACTGCATCTACCTGCTCGGCGCCGACCACCACGGCTACGTGAATCGGCTCCGTGCCATGGCGGCCTGCGTCGGCGACGACCCCGACAAGACCCTCGACGTCATGATCGGGCAGCTGGTCAAGATCCTGCGCGACGGCGCCGAGCTCAAGCTCTCCAAGCGGGCCGGCACCATCGTGACGCTCAGCGAGCTCGCCGAGGAGATCGGCGTCGATGCCCTCCGCTACTCGCTGGCGCGCTATCCGGCCGACTCGCCGCTGACCCTCGACGTCGCCGAGATCACGAAGGCGTCCAACGACAACCCGGTCTACTACGTGCAGTACGCCCACGCGCGCACCTGCCGCATGCTGGCCAACGCCGCGGACCTCGAGATGACGCTGCCGGAGGACCTCTCGGGGACGGCGGGTGGCTTCGACCCGTCGCTGCTCGCCCACGAGCGCGACGGCGAGCTGCTGCGCGCCCTGGCCGACTTCCCCCGGGTCGTGGCGGCTGCTGCCGAGCTGCGTGAGCCGCACCGGATCGCTCGCTATCTCGAGGACACCGCGTCGGTCTTCAACAAGTGGTACGACACCAAGGAGTGCCGCATGCTCCCGCAGGGCGACGAGCCCGTGACGCCGGCGAACGTGGCGCGCATGGTCCTGGTCGTCGCCACCCAGACGGTGCTCGCCAACGGCCTCGACCTGCTCGGCGTCTCGGCGCCCGAGCGGATGTGAGCCGGCGGTGACCCATGAGGCCGGCTGGGCGCATGCGCCCGGCGCGCTGCACAGCCCGTCGTGGTTGCGGCATCCCGGTGACGTCAACGCCCTGATGCCCGACCTGTGGTCGCGGACGGCGGAGAAGCTCGACGGCGAGCTCCACGTCGGCGGGCTGGCGGTCCCGGCCCTCGTCGCGAACGTCAACACCCCGGCGTACGTCCTCGACGAGGCGGACTTCCGCGCCCGCGCGGCCGCCTTCCGCGAGGCCTTCGCGGGCTACGACGTCTACTACGCGGGCAAGGCCTTCCTCTGCACCGCCGTCGCCCGGTGGATCAAGGAGGAGGGGCTCTTCCTCGACGTCTGCTCCGACACCGAGCTCACCGTCGCGCTGCGCGCCGAGGTCGAGCCGGCGCGCATCGGCTACCACGGCAACAACAAGACGGCGATGGAGCTGCGCCGGGCGATCATCTCCGGCGTCGGCCGCATCATCGTCGACTCCTTCCACGAGGTGGATCGGATCGTGTCGATCGCCGCCGAGACGGGGGTGCCCGCCCGCGTGATGGTGCGCGTGACGGCCGGTGTCGAGGCGCACACCCACGAATACATCGCGACCGCCCACGAGGACCAGAAGTTCGGCTTCTCGATCGCGAGCGGCGACGCCTTCGAGGCCGTACGACGCCTGCTGGCCGCGCCGAACGTGGAGCTGCGCGGACTGCACTCCCACATCGGCAGCCAGATCTTCGACTCCGCCGGGTTCGAGGTGGCCGCCCGCCGGGTCCTGGCGCTCCACGCGCGGATCGCCGACGAGCTCGGCATCGAGCTGCCGGAGCTCGACCTGGGTGGAGGCTTCGGCATCGCCTACACGAGCCAGGACGACCCGAGCACGCCCGAACGCCTGGCGACGGATCTGACCAGGATCGTGGAGCACGAGTGCCGTGCGCTCGGCATCGACGTCCCGCGCCTCTCGATCGAGCCCGGCCGCGCGATCGTCGGGCCGGCGATGTGCACGGTCTACACCGTCGGCACGGTCAAGGAGGTCGCCCTCGACGGCGGCGCCACCCGCACGTATGTGAGCGTCGACGGGGGGATGAGCGACAACATCCGGACCGCGCTCTACGACGCCGACTACTCCGCCACGCTCGCGAGCCGGGTCAGCGATGCGCCCGCGGTCCTCACCCGCGTGGTGGGCAAGCACTGCGAAGCCGGCGACATCGTCGTGAAGGACGAGTTCCTGCCCGGCGACGTCCGCCCCGGCGACCTCATCGCGGTCCCGGCCACCGGGGCCTACTGCCGGTCGATGGCGTCGAACTACAACCACGCCCTGCGGCCACCGGTCGTCGCGGTCAAGGACGGCGAGTCCCGGGTCATCGTGCGCCGCGAGACCGTCGACGACCTCCTTGCCACGGACCTCGGCTGAGCTGCGGCCGCTCAGTCGCCGGCGCGCATCGCCTTCAGGACGGCCCTCCCACGAGGTGAGAGCCGGTAGCCGACGGGCAGGCTCTCGGTGAGTCCGAGCTCCTTGAGCCGGCGTACGTCGGCCTTGAACGGCCGCTTCTCGCGTCCGATGCTCGCCGCGATCGTCTCGGCGAGCTCGCCCGGCCGGGCCTCGATGAGCTCGAGGTGCTGCCGGGTCCACGGGCCGCGGTGGCTGCGGCGGTCCATGTCGGCGAGCTCGGCCAGCAGGCCGGTGACCTCCCGGCGCCCCGGCCGCTTCGCCCGCAACGCGACGCGCTCGTCCGCACCGGCGAACCGCACGCCGATCCGGTAGACGTCGCCGTCCTTGCGCCCCAGGAACGAGAGCAGCCGGGCCAGGTCGGTCCCGGCGCGCTCCGCGTCCTCCTCGACCAGGGTCGCAGGGTCGACCCGGTCGACGGAGACGAACTCCACCACGCCGACGCGGGTGCGCTGGCGTCCCCCCGCGACGTGCATCGGACGCGACCAGGTGCGGAACGCGAGGTCGATCTCACCACTGACGATGCGGTCGAGGTCGGCGTTCGGGAAGAGCACGTCGCCATCATCCCAGCGACCTCTTCGGTCGCGGCGATGCGCGGCGTCCCGGAAATTCGCGTTGACCTCAACCCCGCTCGAGGTTGTGGGATGGGCGTCGTGACCGATCTCCGGAGCGAGCCCGCCTCCCTGTGGACCGGCCCCCACCTGCGCACGACGGTCGGGGTCTTCGCGCTGGCGTTCCTGTTCGCCTTCGAATACCTGGCCGTCGCGACCGTGATGCCCGACGTCGCGGAGGCGCTCGACGGGCTCCCGCTGTACGCGGTCGCCTTCTCCGCGCCGATGGCGACCTCGGTGGTCGCCTTCACCGTGGTCGGCCCGTGGTGCGACCGGCGCGGCCCGCGGCCGGCCGTCGACGCGGGCGTCGTCGTCTTCGGAGCCGGCCTGCTCGTCGCCGGCCTGGCGCCGACCATGCCCGTCTTCCTCGTCGGACGGGCGATCCAGGGCTTCGGCATGGGCCTGCTGGGCGTCGCCGTGTACGTCGTCGTCGCCCAGGCCTACCCGGAGCGGCTGCGCGCCAGGGCGTTCACGGTGCTCACCGGCGCGTGGGTGCTTCCGGCGCTGATCGGGCCGGCGATCGCGGCCTCGGTCGCCGCGGCCCTCGGCTGGCGCTGGGTCTTCCTGGGGGTCCCGGTGCTCGTCGTCGCCGCGTGGTGGCTGGTGCACGATGCGCCGTCGCACGCGTCCGGCGAGGGCGCCCGGCGCCGGGGCGACCTGGGTCGGGCAGTCGTCGTGGCGGCGGCGGTCCTCGTGGTGAGTCTGGCCGGCCAGCGTGATCTGCCCGGTTGGCCGGTGCTCCTCGCCGTGGCCTGTGCCGCCGTGCTGGTGGCGGGGCCCCGACTGCTGCCGCCCGGGACCTGGACCGGTCGGCGCGGCCTGCCCAGCGTGATCGGGACCCGCGGCCTCATCGGGGCGGCCTTCGCAGGTGCCGAGGCCTACGTTCCGCTGCTGCTGACCCTGCAACGCGGGCTCAGTCTCACCGAGGCGGGCTGGGCGCTGACCGCCGGGGCGACCACGTGGTTCGGCGGCTCCTGGGTCGCTGCGAACTGGTCGGCACTGTCCGACGAGGTGCGCCGGGTGCGGATCGGTGCCGTCGCCTTGGCCGCCGGCATCGCTGTCTTCGCCACCGCCGCGACGTCGTCCGTGCCCCTGGTCGTCCCGATGCTGGGCTGGGCGCTCGCGGGCGCCGGCATCGGAATGGCGTTCTCGACACTCTCGGTCCTGACCCTGTCCGCCGCGTCGCCGGGCGAGGAGGGCCGGGCCTCGTCGGCGCTGCAGCTCAACGACGCGGTCGTCCAGGCCCTCGTCCTGGCCGCCGGCAGCGTCGTCTTCGCCGGGTTCGCGGCCTCGTCACCGGTCGCCGGGGCGACCGTGCTGGTGCTCGCCGCCGCGTCGATCGGCGCGCTCGCCCTGCTGCCGGCGAGCCGGTTGCGCTGACGCCGCCGCGTCCACCTGTCCGCGTTCCGTCGCTCGTGAGCAGGGGAGGGCGGGCGCCGATACGCTGGGGTCATGCGTCCCCTCAAGGTGGCGGTGCTCGGCTGCGGCTCCGTCGGATCCCAGGTCGTCCGACTGCTCCTCGAGCAGGCCGGTGACCTCGCGGCCCGCGTCGGTGCGCCGATCGAGCTGGCCGGAGTAGCAGTCCGCCGCCTCGACGCGCCCCGCGACGTCGATGTACCGCCCGATCTGCTGACAACGGACGCCCAGGGCCTCGTCGCCCGCGATGACGTCGACGTCGTGGTCGAGGTGATCGGCGGCATCGAGCCGGCGCGCGGCCTGATCCTCAGCGCGCTCGAGAACGGCGCCAGCGTCGTCACCGCCAACAAGGCGCTGCTCGCCGAGGACGGCGCGACCCTCTTCGAGGCGGCGGAGAAGGCCGGTCGCGACCTCTACTACGAGGCCGCGGTCGCCGGTGCCATCCCGATCCTGCGCCCGCTGCGCGAGTCGCTGGCCGGCGACCGGGTGACGAAGGTGATGGGCATCGTCAACGGCACCACCAACTACATCCTCGACAAGATGGACACCCAGGGCTCCGGCTTCGACGAGGCCCTGGCCGAGGCCCAGGAGCTCGGGTACGCCGAGGCCGACCCGACGGCCGACGTCGAGGGCTTCGACGCCGCCGCGAAGGCCGCCATCCTCGCCAGTCTCGCGTTCCACAGCCGGGTGACGGCCAGCGACGTGCACCGCGAGGGCATCTCCGAGGTCACTGCCGCCGACGTGGCCAGCGCCCAGGCGATGGGCAGCGTCGTCAAGCTGCTCGCCATCGCCGAGCTCCGGTCGGTCGCCGGGGGAGACGACGCGGTGAGTGCCCGGGTGCATCCGGTGATGATCCCGCGAAGCCATCCGCTGGCGAGCGTCCGGGAGGCGTTCAACGCGGTCTTCGTCGAGTCGGAGGCGGCCGGACAGCTGATGTTCTACGGCCGCGGCGCCGGCGGCTCACCGACCGCGAGCGCGGTGCTCGGCGACCTCGTCACGGTCGCGCGCAACGTGGTCGCGGGCACGAAGGGCGCCGGCGAGTCGGCGTACGCCGACCGCGCGATGCTGCCGATGGGGGAGACGATCACCCGCTACCACGTCTCGCTCGACGTGGCTGACAAGGCCGGCGTCCTGGCCGCTGTCGCGACTGCGTTCGCCGACCACGGCGTGTCGATCCAGACGGTGCGGCAGGAGGGGCGCGACGCCGACGCCCAGCTGGTCGTCGTGAGCCACGAGGCGACCGACGCGCAGCTCGCCGCCACGGTCGAGGCACTGCGTGGCATGGACATCGTCCGCGACGTCACGAGCGTGATGCGCGTCGAAGGGGAGCTCGCATGACTCAGAAGCCGGCCGGTCAGCCGGCCCACCAGTGGCGCGGCGTGATCGAGGAGTACCGCGACCTCCTGGACATCCCGCTCGACACCCGCGCGGTCACGCTCGGCGAGGGTGGCACCCCGCTCGTCCACTCCGAGTGGCTGTCGGGCCTGACCGGCGGCGAGGTCTGGCTGAAGGTCGAGGGCCAGAACCCGACCGGCTCGTTCAAGGACCGTGGCATGACCGCGGCGATCTCGGTCGCCGTCCACGAGGGCGCGCAGGCCTGCGTGTGCGCCAGCACCGGCAACACCTCGGCCTCGATGGCGGCGTACGCCGCGAAGGCCGGCATCACCCCGATCGTGCTCGTGCCGGACGGGAAGATCGCCGCGGGCAAGCTCGCCCAGGCTCTGGTCCACGGTGCCCAGGTGATCCAGGTGCGTGGCAACTTCGACGACTGCCTCAAGCTCTCCCGCGGCCTGGCCGAGCACTATCCGGTCGCGCTGGTGAACTCGGTCAACCCGGTCCGGCTGGAAGGTCAGAAGACGGCCGCGTTCGAGGTCGTCGACCGCCTCGGCGACGCCCCTGACTACCACCTGATGCCGATCGGCAACGCGGGCAACATGTCGGCGTACTGGCTCGGCTACCAGCAGTACGCCGCCGCCGGGCACTCGTCGAAGCTGCCGGTGCTCCGTGCGTTCCAGGCCGAGGGCGCCGCTCCGCTGGTGCTCGGCCAGCCGGTGGAGTTCCCCGAGACGCGCGCGACCGCCATCCGGATCGGGAACCCCGCCTCCTGGAAGCTCGCCGAGGCCGCCAAGGACGCCTCCGGCGGCCGGTTCGCAGCCCTGTCCGACGACCAGATCCTGAGCGCCCAGGCCGAGCTGGCCCGCCGCGAGGGCGTCTTCGTCGAGCCGGCGTCGGCGGCCGGCGTCGCCGGTCTGCTCGCCGAGCTGGCCGCAGGTGAGTCCTACGCCGGCGCGACGGTCGTCATCACGGTGACGGGCCACGGCCTCAAGGACACCGTGACGGCGCTGGAGTTCTTCGGCGAGGTCCCCCAGGTCGTGGTGGACGCCGACATCGACGCCGCGGCGGCCGCGGCCGGGCTCGTCTGACCCGGATGACGTCCTTCGTCACGGGGCCCGTCCGGGTCACGGTCCCGGCCACGTCGGCCAACCTCGGCCCGGGCTACGACTCGTTGGGGCTCGCGCTCGAGCTGCGTGACACGCTCGAGGCCGAGGTCACCGGCACCGGCCTGGTCGTCGAGGTCGAGGGGGAGGGCGCCGGCGCCGTGTCCCTCGACGAGAGCCACCTGGTGGTCAGGTCGATGCGGGCGGCGTTCGAGCTGCTGGGGCAGCAGCCGCCGGGGCTGCGGCTGCGGTGCCGCAACCTCGTACCGCACGCGCGCGGCCTGGGCTCGTCCTCCGCTGCCATCGTCGGTGGCGTCGTGCTGGCACGAGCGCTCGTGGCCGGTGGTGAGCTCCTCCTCGACGACGAGGCGGCGTTCCGGCTGACGGCCGACCTCGAGGGCCACCCTGACAACGTCGCTCCCGCGTTCCACGGCGGCTTCGTGATCTCGGGCAACGAGGCCGCCCCCGGTGAGCGCGGCGACTTCTGGGCGGTCAAGGCGTCGGTCGACCCCCGCGTCGGCGCGGTGGTGTTCATCCCGCCGACGGGGGTGGAGACGAAGGTCGCCCGCGGGCTGCTGCCCGACCGGGTCCCGCACGCCGACGCCGCGGCCGGTGCCGCACGCACCGCGCTGCTCGTCGCAGCCCTCGCCGGGCAGCCCGAGCAGCTGCACCGCGCGACCCGCGACTACCTGCACCAGGAGTATCGCCGCCCGGCGATGCCCGACTCCCTCGCGCTCGTGGACGCGCTCCGGGGTGACGGTGTCGCGGCGGTCGTGTCCGGGGCCGGTCCGACGGTGTTGGCGTTCACCGACGGCGACGGGTCGGCGCACACGCACCAGCTGGTGGCCCGGTGCCCGGACCGATGGGTCGCCCGCCACCTCGCCGTCTCGCTCGACGGCGCCCGCGTCGAGTAGTCGCGGCCGGTGGGGAATCGGACACGCCGATGCCCTTTGTTACAGTCGTGACGCGCCACACAGTGAGGCGTGGCATCATGAGGACCGATCGGTCCGCGATGCGGAACCCTCTTCCCTCCCCCCGCGCAGTCCCGCGCAGACCACTCTGCCCAGATCGGGACCACTGCAGGGAGGGAAGCTTGACATCAGGTCAGCCGCCGGCTTCATGCCGGATCAGGCTGTGATACGTGGGAAGGACCTCACGTGACGGAAACCATCGAACCCACCGCTGCAGGCGCCGAGGGCGCCGCCAAGAAGCGCGGTGGGCTCAACGCGATGCTGCTCGCCGATCTCAAGGCGATGGCGAGTGGCATGGGCATCTCCGGTGCCGGGTCGATGAAGAAGGCCCAGCTCATCGACGCCATCAAGGCCGCCCAGACGGGCGGCGGTCGCCCCGCGAGGACCGAGGGCGACGCGCCGAAGGCGGAGACCAGGGCCCGACGCGGCGCCGCCACCCGCGGTGCCACCACGCCGGAGGGCGAGAGCCCGGCCGAGCAGAAGGCGCCCGCCGAGCCGGCCGCGCGCGCCGAGCAGAAGGCGCCTGCGGAGCGCAAGACCCGCGCCGAGCGCAAGCCCCGGGCCGAGCAGAAGGCCGGGCCCACCGAGGCGAAGGCTGAGCCGAGCCCCGAGACCTCCGACGCGGGTCAGCGAGAGCGCCAGGGCGACCGCGGCGAACAGCGTGACCGCCAGGGCGAACAGCGTGACCGCCAGGGCGACCAGCGTGACCGCGGCGAGCAGCGCGACCGCCAGGGCGACCGGGGCGAGCAGGCCAACCGTGGTGAGCAGGCCAACCGTGGTGAGCAGGCCGACCAGGCCGAGCGCCAGGGCGACCAGGGTCGGGGCCACGGCCAGGACCAGGGCGCCCCGGGTGCCAACCGCGACGTCGACGGGGAGGGCGGCAGCCGCCGCAACCGTCGCCGCCGTGGGCGCGACCGTGACCGCGACCGCCCCGCCGCTGCCGCCGCGCCCCGCCAGGGTGGGCAGCGCAACGAGCCCGACACCGAGATCCGCGACGACGACGTGCTCGTCCCGGCCGCGGGCATCCTCGACGTGCTCGACAACTACGCGTTCGTGCGGACCAGCGGCTACCTGCCCGGGGCGGACGACGTCTACGTCTCGCTGTCGATGGTCCGTCGGCTCGGCCTGCGCCGTGGTGACGCGATCACCGGCCAGGTGCGCCAGCCCCGCGAGGGCGAGCGCCGCGAGAAGTTCAACCCGATGGTGCGGATCGACACCGTCAACGGCGCGGACCCGTCCGCGGCCACGACGCGTGTGGACTTCTCGAAGCTGACCCCGCTGTACGCCAACGAGCGGCTGCGCATGGAGACCGACGCGACCAACATGATCGGTCGCGTCATCGACATCGCCGCGCCCATCGGCAAGGGCCAGCGCGGCCTCATCGTCTCGCCGTCGAAGGCCGGCAAGACGATGATCATGCAGTCGATCGCCAACTCGATCACCACGAACAACCCCGAGTGCCACCTCATGGTCGTCCTGGTCGACGAGCGGCCCGAGGAGGTCACCGACTTCGAGCGCTCGGTCAAGGGCGAGGTCATCTCCTCGACGTTCGACCGTCCGGCCTCGGACCACACGATCGTCGCCGAGCTGGCCATCGAGCGGGCCAAGCGTCTCGTGGAGCTCGGCCACGACGTCGTCGTGCTGCTCGACGGCATCACCCGCCTCGGTCGTGCGTACAACCTCGCGGCCCCGGCGAGCGGCCGGATCCTGTCCGGTGGCGTCGACTCGGCGGCGCTGTACCCGCCGAAGAAGTTCTTCGGCGCCGCGCGCAACATCGAGAACGGCGGCTCGCTGACGATCCTGGCGACCGCGCTGATCGAGTCGGGCTCGAAGATGGACGAGGTGATCTTCGAGGAGTTCAAGGGCACCGGCAACATGGAGATCCGGCTGCGCCGGGACTTCGCGGAGAAGCGCATCTTCCCGGCCATCGACGCCGTGCAGTCCGGCACCCGTCGCGAGGAGCTCCTGATGAGCAAGGAGGAGCTCGCCATCGTGTGGAAGCTGCGGCGCGTGCTCTCCGCCCTCGACGGTCAGCAGGCGCTCGAGCTGCTGCTGGAGCGCCTCAAGAAGACGCACAGCAACATCGAGTTCCTCATGCAGGTGCAGAAGACGACGCCGGGCTCCGAGCAGATCTGAGTCACGGAGCCACCGACCGAGGCCTCGGTCGTCACGTCAGGAGCGCAGCTCCGACATGGCGGCCGAGGCCTCGTCGATGATGGACCGCATCGCACGCTCGGCGCCCGCGGCGTCACCCAGGCGTACGGCGCGGGCGACCTCGTCGTGGAGCGCGACCGCCTCGGGGTTCGGCCGGTTCGGCATCATGCCGTGATGGGTGCGACCGCCGAGCACCTCCGCGACGACCTCGCCGAGCGAGGCCAGCATCTCGTTGCCGCTCGCCTCGAGCAGCGTCCGGTGGAACGCCTGGTCGGCGAGCAGGTAGGGCCCCAGGTCGCCCGACCGCCCGTGCACCTCCATGTCGGAGACAGCGACGGCCATGGAGCGGCACTGCTCCGGTGTCGCGCGCAGGGCGGCGAGGGCGGCTGCGACCGGCTCGACGCCTCGACGCAGCTCTGAGAGCGAGAGGAGCTGGTCGACCCGGTCGGTGCTGTCGAGTCGCCACCGGATGACACGGGGGTCGAAGACGTTCCACGACGACCGGGGGAGCACCGTCACGCCGACGCGGCGACGTGACGCGAGCATCCCCATCGACTCCAGCACGCGCACGGCCTCGCGGGCGACGCTGCGCGAGACGGCGTACTCGCTGCAGAGGCCCTCAAGCGTGAGCACGGTGCCTGCCGCGAGCGCGCCGGAGACCACTGCGGTGCCGAGTGCGGAGAGCACCGAGCCGTGCAGCTCGACAGTGGCTTCCGGGTGTGCCGGGGGGAGTGTCACGAGGGAATGCTCCCACTCCGGCGCGGTCCAAGAAAAGAGCGGATCATTCAAAAGAAATACTTGCAAAAGTATGACTATTGATGATTCCCTGTGGCGGTCACCACATTCCAGACCGTCCAAGGAGCTGTCATGTCGATACCCCAGCCCGCCCCCCTGGTGGTGGTGATGGGTGTCTCCGGGTCCGGGAAGTCGACGGTCGGCGCGGCCCTCGCCCAGCGCCTCGGCGTCCCGTTCGAGGACGGCGACGACCTGCACCCGCCGGCGAACATCGAGAAGATGAGTCACGGCATCCCGCTCGACGACCACGACAGGCATCCCTGGCTCGAGGCCATCGGCGAATGGCTCGCCTCGCACGACGAGCGCGGCGGTGTCATCAGCAGCTCCGCGCTCAAGCGCAAGTACCGCGACCAGCTGCGCCACCACGCCCACCGCGTCCAGTTCCTGCACCTGCACGGCAGCCGCGAGGTCATCGCCGCCCGCCAGGCCACCCGGCCCGGCCACTTCATGCCCCCGTCACTGCTCACGTCGCAGTTCGCGACCCTCGAGCCGCTGGCGCCCGACGAGCACGGACTCGTCGTCGACGTCGCCCAACCGGTCGACGTCATCGTCCAGGAGTACGTCGACCGCGCGGTCACGTCACCCCAGCCCCCCACTACCGAGGAGTCCTGATGTCAGCCGCCCTGCCGTACGCGTTGTCCGCAGCGGGCACAGACCTTGTCCAACCCGTCGCAGCCGGCTGGCAGCTGATCGTCGCGGCGCTCGCGGGCATCGCCGTGATCGTCGTGCTGATCGTCTTCGGCAAGCTCCACCCCTTCCTCGCGCTGATCCTCGGCGGCTTCACCGTCGGCATCGTCGCGGGGGAGAACGTCGCGGTGGTCATCGCGAGCTTCAGCACAGGCTTCGGCTCGACCGCCGCCGGCGTCGGCATCCTCATCGCGCTGGGCGCGATGTTCGCCAAGCTGCTCGCCGACTCGGGCGGCGCGGACCAGATCGTCGACACGATCGTCGGGCACGCCTCGCCGCGGATGCTGCCCTGGGCGATGGCGCTGGTCGGTGCGATCATCGGTCTGCCGATGTTCTTCGAGATCGGCCTCGTGCTGCTGATGCCGGTCATCTACCTCGTCGCACGCCGCTCCCAGCTCTCGCTGATCACGGTCGGCATCCCCGCGCTCGCCGGACTCTCGGCCATGCACGGCCTCGTGCCGCCGCACCCCGGGCCGCTGGTCGCGATCTCCTCGCTGCACGCCGACCTGGGCGTCACGCTGGCCCTCGGCGTACTCGTCGCCATCCCGACCGTCATCATCTCCGGCCCCCTCTTCGGCCGGCTCGCCGGCACGTGGGTCGTGGTGAGCCCGCCGGCCACCTGGGACACCTCCGACCGGGAGCAGGACGCCCCTCGTCCCGGCTTCGGCATCACGCTCGCCACCGTGCTCCTGCCCGTGGTCCTCATGCTTGCCAAGGCGCTGGCCGACATCATCATCGACGACCCGGAGCAGGGGCTCCAGAAGGTCCTCGACATCGTGGGCACGCCGCTGGTCGCTCTGCTCATCGCCGTCATCGTCGCGATGTTCACCCTCGGCCGCGGCGCCCGCTTCGACCGCAGCCGGCTGTCCAAGACCCTCGAGTCCTCGCTGCCCCCGATCGCCGGCATCCTCCTGATCGTCGCCGCCGGCGGCGGCTTCAAGCAGGTGCTCGTCGACAGCGGCATCGGCACGCTGCTCGCGGACTGGGCCAAGGACGCGAACATCTCGATCCTGCTGCTCGCCTGGCTGCTGGCCGTCCTGATCCGCCTCGCGACCGGCTCGGCGACGGTCGCCACCATCACCGCGAGCTCGCTGATGGTCGGGCTCGTCGCCGGTCAGTCGACCGCCGAGACCTCGCTGGTCGTCCTCGCCGTCGGCGCGGGCTCGGTCTTCTTCTCCCACGTCAACGACGCCGGCTTCTGGCTGGTCAAGGAGTACTTCGGGATGACGGTCGGACAGACGATCAAGACGTGGTCGTTGATGGAGACGGTGCTCTCGGTCACCGGACTGGTCTTCGTGCTGCTGCTCGGACTGGTCGTCTGACGGGCCGCGCGGGCCGGGCGGGAATTCGTCGGTCCCGGCCCGCGTTGTCTAGCATTGATCCGTTCCGGCACCGGTTCACCTCGCGCGTCGCATGAGGACCCGGGCCCTGAGTGATGAGGACAACCATGAAGACTGACATCCACCCGCAGTACGTGGACACCCAGGTCACCTGCACCTGTGGCGCCACGTTCACCACGCGCTCGACCAAGACCGACGGCGTGATCCGCGCCGACGTCTGCTCGCAGTGCCACCCGTTCTACACCGGCAAGCAGAAGATCCTCGACACCGGCGGCCGCGTCGCCCGGTTCGAGGCGCGCTACGGCAAGAAGTAGCTGCTTCCGAGCGCCGGCCCCCGCAATCGGGCGGGTGGCCGGCGCTCGTCATTTCGCCGACTCGGCGCTTGTGCACCCCGTGGGGACGCCGAGTCGGCGTAGGTGGTCAGCAGCGGGGCGCACACGCGCCGACTCGGCGAATTGAGAGACGGACGATGACACAGTTCGAAGCGGTCGAGGGTCTGGTCGAGGAGCACCACGACCTGGAGGGTCGGCTCGCCGCGCCGGAGACGCACGCCGACGCACGGCTCGCCAAGAGGCTCAACCAGCGGTACGCCGAGCTGAGCGCCGTCATCGGCGCCTACCGCCACTGGCAGCAGCTGGGCGACGACATCGAGGCCGCCCGCTCGCTCGCGGCCGAGGACCCGGCCTTCGGCGAGGAGGCCGACGAGCTCGCCGGCCAGCGCGTCGACGCCGAGGAGCGGCTGCGGCGCCTGCTGGTCCCGCGCGACCCCACCGACGACAAGGACGCGATCCTCGAGGTCAAGTCGGGGGAGGGCGGCGAGGAGTCAGCGCTCTTCGCAGGCGACCTGCTGCGCATGTACACCCGGTATGCCGAGCAGCGCGGCTGGAAGACCGAGATCCTCGACGCCACGGAGTCCGACCTGGGCGGCTACAAGTCTGTCACGGTGGCGGTCAAGGCGAAGGGCACGCCCGAGCCCGGCCAGGCGCCGTACGGGCTGTTGAAGTTCGAGGGCGGCGTGCACCGTGTCCAGCGCGTCCCGGTCACCGAGTCGCAGGGTCGGGTGCACACCAGCGCCGCCGGCGTCCTCGTCATGCCGGAGGCCGAGCAGGTCGACGTCACCATCGACGAGAACGACCTGCGCATCGACGTCTTCCGCAGCTCCGGGCCGGGCGGTCAGAGCGTGAACACGACCGACTCCGCCGTCCGCATCACGCACGTGCCGACCGGCATCGTCGTCAGCTGCCAGAACGAGAAGAGCCAGCTGCAGAACAAGGAGCAGGCGCTCCGCATCCTGCGCGCCCGCCTGTTGCAGGCCGCGCAGGACGCCGCCGACGCGGAGGCCAGCGACGCCCGCCGCAGCCAGGTGCGCACCGTGGACCGCTCCGAGCGGATCCGCACCTACAACTACCCGGAGAACCGGATCTCCGACCACCGCACCGGCTACAAGGCCTACAACCTGGACCAGGTGCTGGACGGCGACCTCGGTCCCGTGCTCGGCTCGGCGGTCGACGCGGACCTCGCGGCCCGGCTGGACGCGCTCGAAGGCTGATGAGCGACGTCACCAGGCGCAGCCTGCTCGCCACCGGCGCCGTCCTGCTGCGCGAGGGCGGCGTCGCCAGCCCCGAGTACGACGCGAGCGAGCTGCTCGCGCACGTGCTCGGTGTGACCCGGGGCGGGCTGGTGCTCGTCGACCACATCTCCGACGAGCAGTCCGACCGCTACCTCTCACTGATCACGCGTCGCGCGGCGAGGGAGCCGCTGCAGCACCTCACCGGCGCCGCGTACTTCCGGCACGTCGAGCTCGCCGTCGGTCCGGGGGTCTTCGTGCCGCGGCCCGAGACCGAGCTCCTGGCCGGCTGGGCCATCGAGCAGGCCAGCCGCGTGCTGCGGGCGACGGGTGCCGATCCGGTCGTCGTCGACCTGTGCACCGGCTCCGGGGCGATCGCCAAGAGCATCGCCGACGAGGTCCCCGGCGCGCGGATCCATGCGGTCGAGCTCGACGAGGCGGCCTGTGCCTGGGCCGCCAGGAACCTGTCCGGCACCGGCGTCGACCTCCGCCAGGGGGACATGGAGCAGGCGTTCGACGAGCTGGCGGGGAGTGTCGACGTCGTCGTCTGCAACCCGCCCTACATCCCGCTCGACGCGTGGGAGTCGGTCGCCACGGAGGCCCGCGACCACGACCCCGACCTCGCGCTCTACTCCGGTCAGGACGGGCTCGACGCCATGCGGGTGCTGGAGGAGCGGGCCGCCCTGCTCCTGAGGCCCGGAGGAGTGGTCGGCGCCGAGCACGCCGACGAGCAGGGCCCCGACGGGGTCGGGGGAGGCGCGCCGGCGGTCTTCGCCGCGACGGGCCGGTGGGCCGACGTACGGGACAACCGCGACCTGGCGGGGCGACCCCGCTTCACCACCGCGAGGCTGGCACGATGAACACTGTGAGTGAGCGCTTTCCCGCCGTCTTCGGCCAGGACGTGGAGGCCGCGGTCGACGCCGCGGCCCGCGCGATCACCCGAGGCGAGCTCGTCGTGATCCCGACCGACACCGTCTACGGCATCGGCGCCGACGCGTTCGACCCGGTCGCCGTCAAGGCCCTGCTCGCCGCCAAGGGCCGCGGGCGTGAGATGCCGCCGCCCGTGCTCGTCGCGTCGGCGGCGACCCTCGACGCGCTGGCCGTCCGCGTGCCCGACTGGGCCCGGGGGCTGACGGAGGCGTTCTGGCCGGGAGCACTGACACTCGTCTGCCACCAGCAGAGCTCGCTGCAGTGGGACCTCGGCGAGACCCGCGGGACGGTCGCCGTCCGGGTCCCCGACCACCCCGTGGCGATCGCCGTCCTCGAGCGCACCGGTCCGCTCGCGGTCAGCTCGGCGAACCGCACCGGCATGCCGGCGGCGACCGACGCCGACGCCGCCGAGGAGATGCTCGGGCACGCCGTCTCCGTCCTCGTCGACTCCGGCCCGACCCCGGGCGCGGACGCATCCACGATCGTCGACGCCACCGGCGCGACGCCGCGGCTGCTGCGTCTGGGCGCGATCTCGGTCGAGCGGCTCGACGAGGTGCTCGCGCCGTACGGCGTCAGCGTCTCTGAGCAGCCCGAGGTCGCAGAGCCTGCGCCCGCAGAGTCCGCAGAGTCCGCAGCTGAGTCCGAAGAGGACTGAGTGCGCGCCTATCTGCTCCTCTTCCTCGTCGCGGCCGCCGTCACCTACCTGCTGACGGTGATCGCGCGGGAGATCGCGCTGCGCACCGGAGCCGTCGCCCGCGTGCGCGACCGTGACGTGCACGCCGAGCCCATCCCCTACATGGGCGGGGTGGCGATGCTCGGTGGCCTGGGGGCGGCCTACCTGGTCGCCCGGCAGCTGCCGTTCCTGTCCGGCGGGTCGCCGTTCGTGCTGCGCGACGCCGGCGTGGTGCTCGTGGCGGGGGCGATCATCTGCATGGTCGGCGTGCTCGACGACATCTTCGAGCTCGACGCGCTGACGAAGCTCGGCGGCCAGGTCCTCGCGACCGCGTTCCTGATCGCGTTCAACATCCAGTACTTCTTCATCCCGACCGGCGGCAACACGTTCTTCGCGCTGGACCCCACCCAGGGTGCGCTGCTGACCGGCGTCATGGTGGTGGCCACGGTCAACGCGGTGAACTTCATCGACGGCCTCGACGGCCTGGCCGCCGGCGTCGTCGGCATCGGGGCGCTCGCGTTCTTCGCGTTCTGCTACGGCATCACGCGGCTCAACCAGGTCGACCGCGCCAGCACGGCGGCGTTGCTGAGCATCGCCCTCGCCGGCGCGTGTGCGGGGTTCCTGGTGCACAACTGGAACCCGGCACGGCTCTTCATGGGCGACAGCGGCTCGATGCTGCTGGGGCTCGTGCTGTCCGCCAGCGCGGTCAGCCTGTCGGGCCAGTTCACCCCGGGCCAGCTCAGCCAGGGCGTGAGCGGCTCGGCGGCGAGCCTGCTACCGACGTTCCTGCCGATCGCGCTGCCACTGACCCTGCTGCTGGTCCCGATCGCCGACCTGGTCATGGCCGTCGTACGACGCACGAGGGCTGGCCGCTCTCCGTTCGCGCCCGACAAGCAGCACCTGCACCACCGTCTGCTCGAGATCGGTCACTCGCAGCGGCGCGCGGTCCTGATCATGTGGCTGTGGGCCGGGTTGATCGCGTTCGGCTCGTCCTTCGCGAGCCTCTACTCGGGTCCGTGGATGTGGGGCACGCTCATCGCCAGCCTTCTCGGCACGCTCGCGCTCACGTTCCTACTGCCCAAGCTGCACCACTCGGCCGTCGCCTGACCTCTCGAACCTGCGATCTGGATCGATCCATTTCGGCGCTCGAGCCTGCTTGTGATAACTTTCACGAGCGATCCGGATAGGGTGCCGAGAGTGCCTCGGTCCGTCCGGGACGTCCGGGATCTCCCGATGCCTTTGCCCTCTCCACAGAACGGCCGCCAATGATGACGACCGAGTCGAAGCAGACCATCCCCGCCACCAGCATGCGGGTGTTGCTGAGTGCGGCCTCGTGGAGCGCGGCGGTGGCCGTCGCGGCCGTGATCGTGGCCGCGCTCGTCGGCGGCGCCGACGCTGCCGTCGGCGCGCTGATCGGCGGAGTCGCGACGCTCGCCGTGCTGGCGATCGGCACCTGGGTCGTGCTCAAGGTCGCGACCGTCTCCCCGATGGCGTCGCTGATCGCGGCGCTCGTCGTCTTCACCGCCCAGGGCGGGCTCCTGCTGCTCACATTGGCCACGCTCTCCGGGCTGACCGACGGGCGCCAGGTCGACGGAGCAGCGATCGCCGTCATCGCGGTCACCATGACGTGGACGACGCTGTTCGCCGTACGGGCGCGTCGTGAGCGGATCCCGCTCTTCGACCTGTCGGCGGCGCTCGGCGACGGTGCTGCCCCGGCCCAGGCCGAGTCCCAGGGATCGACCCGGGATCCGCGGAGGGCGGGTGTGAAGTGAGCGTCACGCTCCTGCTATCGTCCGGCGCGTCTTGGCGCGGCGTGACCAGCTGCACCGGCCCCCATTCTTGACCCCCACTCCAGAACAGAGACAGGAGACAGCGTGAGTTCGCTCGCCGCGGTGATTCGGACCGAGGAGTTCAATGCTCCCGGCCCGGGCGACTTCAACCTGCCTGGCATCCTCGACAGCGCCGTCACCAAGCCGATGGTCCTGGTCGTCCTCTCCGGCGTCATCGCGTTCGTCCTCTTCTACGCCATGTCGCGCAAGGCCGCGGTGGTCCCGGGCCGGCTGCAGTTCGCCGGTGAGTACGTGTACGGCTTCGTCCGCAACGCGATCGCCCGCGACACCATCGGCGGCCACGACTACGCGCGGTTCGTGCCGTTCCTGTTCGCGATCTTCCTGTTCGTGCTGATCAACAACTTCTACGGCGTCGTCCCGTTCATCCAGTTCCCGACGATGTCGCACATCGGCTACACCACGGCGCTCGCGCTCATCACGTGGGTCGTCTACAACGGGGTCGGCATCCGCAAGCACGGCTTCGGCGGCTACCTCAAGCACCAGACGGTGCCGAGCGGCATCTCCGGTCCGATCCTCATCGCGCTGGTTCCGCTGGAGTTCTTCTCCAACATCATCGTGCGGCCGTTCACGCTGGCGCTGCGTCTGTTCGCGACCATGTTCGCGGGCCACCTGCTCGTCATCCTCTTCTCGCTCGGCGGCTCGTACCTGATCCTCCACTACGAGCCCCGCCTGGTGGGCGTCACCTCGGGAACGATCTCGTTCCTGCTCGCGATCGGGGTCAGCTTCCTCGACATGCTGGTGATGTTCCTGCAGGCCTACGTCTTCACCCTTCTCTCCGCGATGTACATCGGCGGCGCCGTCGCCGACGAGCACTGAGCGGCTCAACCTCACACCAAGCTGCAAGAGACGACGCACCACGCGTCACCAAACCGAAAGGAAACCCCCATGGGTGGCACCCTGAACATGATCGGCCTCGGCCTCGCGGCCATCGGCCCGGCGATCGGCGTCGGCCTGATCTTCGCTGCGTACGTCAGCGGCGTGGCCCGTCAGCCCGAGGCGCAGGGCCGGCTGCAGAGCATCGCGATCTTCGGCTTCGTCCTCGCTGAGCAGTTCTTCATCATCTCCCTCGCGCTCGCCTTCGTCCTCAAGCCCTGACCCCAGAAGGGCCTGGAGCACCCATGTTGACGTCAAAGTTCGTAGCGGCTGCGGCGGAAGAGCCGAACCCGCTGATCCCTCACCTCGCCGAGGTCATCCTCGGTGCGGTCGTCTTCCTGCTGCTGCTGTGGCTGCTGGCGAAGTTCGTCGTCCCGAACTTCGAGAAGGCGTACGCCGAGCGCACTGCTGCGATCGAGGGCGGCCTGGCCGCCGCCGAGACCAAGCAGGCCGAGGCGGACGCCAAGCTCGCCGAGCTCGAGGCGCAGCTCGCCGACGCCCGTCACGAGGCAGCACGCATCCGCGAGGAGGCTCGCGAGCAGGGTGCGCAGATCGTTGCCGAGATGCGTGAGCAGGCCCAGGCCGAGGCGACCCGCATCGTCGAGCACGGCAAGACCCAGATCGAGGCGGAGCGCCAGCAGGCGGTCACCTCGCTGCGCGCCGAGGTCGGTGGCCTCGCCACGGGTCTCGCCGGCCGCATCGTCGGTGAGTCGCTCGAGGACGACGCTCGCCAGAGCCGCGTCGTCGAGCGCTTCCTCGCCGAGCTCGAGTCCAACGCGGCGGGGGCCAACTGATGGACTTCCGCGGTGCTTCGGCAGAGGCGGTCGCCGCCCTCACCGACGAGCTGGTCGGACTGACCGGCTCGGGTGAGGGGGCGGACGCTCTCGCCGACGGTCTCTTCACGGTCTCGCGGACGCTGCGGACGGAGCCGGCCCTGCGCCGGTTCACGACCGATGTGTCGGTGCCTGCGGAGGCCAAGCAAGGACTGGTCCGGCAGGTGCTCGGCGGCAAGGTGTCGGACAGCACCGTCGGCCTGGTCGCCTCGGCCGTCGCACGCCGCTGGACCCGCAGCCACGACCTCCCGGACGCGATCGAGCACCTCAGCGAGGTGGCCACGGTCCGTTCGTCCGCGAGCGACGCGGGTCGGCTCGCCGACGAGCTGTTCTCGTTCGGCCAGCTCGTGCAGCAGAACCCGGAGCTGCGCGACGCGCTCTCCGACCCGGCGCGCTCGACCGCGGACAAGACCGCCCTGGTCGACTCGCTGCTCAGCGGCAAGGCGCTGCCCGCGACGGTGACGCTGGCCAAGCAGGCGCTGGCCGGCACCTACCGGACCGTCTCGGTCGCGCTGGCCGAGTACCAGAAGGTCGCCGCGGCCGTGCGCGACGAGGGTGTCGCCACCGTGCGGGTGGCCAAGCCGCTGACCGACGCCGAGACGTCGCGTCTGGCGGACGCCCTGCAGCGCGCCTACGGCCGTCCGATCCACCTCAACCAGCTGGTCGACCCCGAGGTGCTGGGTGGCATCAAGGTCGAGATCGGCGACGATGTCATCGACGGCACGATCGCGAGCCGCCTCGACGACGCGCGCCGGATGCTGGCCAGCTGACCCCCGACTTACGACTTCTAGAGATTCGAGAGAGAAGGCATCAGGACATGACGGAGCTTTCCATCCGTCCGGAGGAGATCCGCGACGCGCTGAGCAAGTACGTCGCCGAGTACAAGCCGGAGACGGCCGCCCGTGAGGAGGTCGGCACTGTCTCGCAGACCGCCGACGGCATCGCTCGCGTCACCGGCCTGCCCTCGGCGATGGCGAACGAGCTGCTCGAGTTCGAGGACGGCACCCTCGGTCTCGCCCTCAACCTCGACACCCGCGAGATCGGCGTCGTCGTCCTCGGTGACTTCGACAAGATCGAGGAGGGCCAGACGGTCCGCCGTACCGGCGAGGTCCTCTCCGTCCCCGTCGGCGACGGCTACCTCGGTCGCGTCGTCGACCCGCTCGGCAAGCCGATCGACGGTCTCGGCGAGATCGAGACCAGCGGCCGCCGCGCCCTGGAGCTCCAGGCTCCGGGCGTCATGCACCGCAAGTCGGTCCACGAGCCTCTCGCGACCGGCATCAAGGCCATCGACGCGATGACCCCGATCGGCCGCGGCCAGCGCCAGCTGATCATCGGCGACCGCGCCACGGGCAAGACGACGATCGCGATCGACACGATCATCAACCAGAAGCAGAACTGGGAGACCGGCGACCCGTCGAAGCAGGTCCGCTGCATCTACGTCGGCATCGGCCAGAAGGGCTCGACGATCGCCTCGGTCCGCGGCGCCCTCGAGGAGGCCGGCGCACTGGAGTACACGACCATCGTCGCCGCCCCGGCGTCCGACAGCGCGGGCTTCAAGTACCTCGCCCCCTACACCGGCTCGGCCATCGGCCAGCACTGGATGTACGACGGCAAGCACGTCCTCATCGTGTTCGACGACCTGACCAAGCAGGCCGAGGCCTACCGTGCGGTCTCGCTGCTGCTGCGTCGTCCGCCGGGCCGTGAGGCGTACCCGGGTGACGTCTTCTACCTGCACAGCCGGCTCCTCGAGCGCTGCGCGAAGCTGTCCGACGAGCTGGGCGCCGGCTCGATGACGGGTCTGCCCATCATCGAGACGAAGGCCAACGACGTCTCGGCGTTCATCCCGACCAACGTCATCTCCATCACCGACGGCCAGATCTTCCTGCAGTCGGACCTCTTCGCGGCCAACCAGCGCCCGGCCATCGACGTCGGTGTCTCGGTCTCGCGGGTCGGTGGCGCGGCCATGACCAAGGCGATGAAGGCCGTCACCGGCTCGCTCAAGGTCGACCTCGCGCAGTTCCGCGCCATGGAGGCGTTCGCGATGTTCGCGTCCGACCTCGACGCCGCCTCGCGTCAGCAGCTCGACCGCGGCCAGCGCCTGATGGCGCTGCTCAAGCAGCCGGCGTACTCGCCGTACCCGGTCGACGAGATGACCGTGTCGCTCTGGCTCGGCACCACCGGCCGGCTCGACAAGCTCCCCGTGGGCGACGTGCTCAAGTTCGAGCAGGAGTTCATCGACTACGTGAAGCGGTCGAAGGGCGGCATCCTCGACGGCATCCGCGAGACGCTGAAGTTCGAGGACTCCACCGAGTCCGAGCTCACCGCGGCGTACGACGACTTCCTGGGCCAGTTCGAGACCTCCGACGGTGGCTCGATCAAGGCGGGCTCGGAGAAGGCCGAGGCGCTCGAGGACGGCGACGTCGAGCAGGAGCAGATCGTCAAGCAGAAGCGGGGCTGACGGATGGCCGTATCGCTGCGTGAGTACCGGGCGAAGATCAGGTCGGTCGAGTCGACCAAGAAGATCACGCGCGCCATGGAGCTCATTGCTGCGTCCCGCATCATCAAGGCGCAGCAGCGGGCCGGAGCGGCCGCGCCGTACGCGCGAGAGCTCACCAGGGCCGTCTCGGCGGTGGCGTCGTACTCGAACGTCGAGCACGCGCTGACGACCGAGCCGGAGAACCCCCAGCGCGCCGCGGTGCTGGTCGTCACCAGCGACCGTGGCCTGGCGGGTGCCTACTCCTCGAGCGTCCTGCGCGAGGCCGAGGGCCTGGTCGAGAAGCTGCGGGGCGAGGGCAAGCACGTCGACCTCTACGTCTCGGGACGCAAGGGCGAGGCGTACTACCGGTTCCGTGCGCGGCCGGTCGTCAAGGCATGGACGGGTCACTCCGACCAGCCGACGTACGACGTCGCCCAGGAGCTTGGCCAGGCTCTGATCTCGGCGTTCCTCAACGACGAGCCGGAGGCTCGGACCACCGAGGAGGGGGAGACCCTCTTCCCGGGCGTCGACGAGGTCCACCTCGTCTACACGCGGTTCCGCTCGATGCTCATCCAGCAGCCCACGGCTGTCCGGCTGCTGCCGCTGGAGGTCGTCGAGGGGGTCGAGCCCCCGTCCGAGGACGAGGTGCTTCCGCTGTACGAGTTCGAGCCCTCGGCCGAGGCCGTGCTCGACGGGCTGCTGCCGCGGTACGTCCAGAGTCGCATCTGGTATGCGCTGCTCCAGGCCGCCGCGTCCGAGCTCGCCGCCCGTCAGAAGGCGATGAAGTCGGCGACGGACAACGCCGAGGAGCTCATCAAGAAGTACAAGCGGATCGCCAACCAGGCCCGGCAGGCCGGCATCACGCAGGAGATCAGCGAGATCGTCGGCGGCGTGAACGCGCTCGCCGACGCGAACGCTGCCAACGACTGAGAACCCACGAAGCAAGGACCGAAACAACATGACTGCAACGGTTGACGAGACGCAGACCAAGACCGGCGGGGCCAGCACGGGCCGCATCGCCCGCGTCATCGGCCCGGTCGTCGACGTGGAGTTCCCCGTCGACGCCATGCCGGAGATCTACAACAAGCTCGAGGTCGAGGTGACCATCGGCGAGGACACCTCCGTCCTGCCGCTCGAGGTCGCCCAGCACATCGGCGACGGCGTCGTCCGTGCGATCTCGCTCAAGCCGACCGACGGACTGGTGCGCGGTGCAACCGTGACCGACACCGGCGGCCCGATCACGGTGCCGGTCGGCGACGTGACCCTCGGCCACGTGTTCAACGCCACCGGCGACATCCTCAACCTCGAGGAGGGCGAGAAGCTCGAGATCAACGAGCGCTGGGGCATCCACCGCAAGGCGCCCGCCTTCGACCAGCTCGAGTCGAAGACGCAGATGTTCGAGACCGGCATCAAGGTCATCGACCTGCTCACGCCGTACGTCCAGGGCGGCAAGATCGGTCTCTTCGGTGGTGCGGGCGTCGGCAAGACCGTCCTCATCCAGGAGATGATCGCCCGTGTGGCCCGCAACCACGGTGGTGTGTCGGTGTTCGCCGGTGTCGGTGAGCGCACCCGTGAGGGCAACGACCTGATCGTCGAGATGCAGGAGGCCGGCGTCTTCGGCCAGACCGCGCTCGTGTTCGGTCAGATGGACGAGCCGCCGGGCACGCGTCTGCGCGTCGCGCTCTCGGCGCTGACGATGGCGGAGTACTTCCGCGACGTCCAGGGCCAGGACGTGCTGCTGTTCATCGACAACATCTTCCGGTTCACCCAGGCCGGCTCCGAGGTCTCCACGCTGCTCGGCCGGATGCCGTCGGCGGTCGGCTACCAGCCGAACCTCGCCGACGAGATGGGCACGCTCCAGGAGCGGATCACCTCGACGCGCGGTCACTCGATCACCTCGATGCAGGCGATCTACGTGCCCGCCGACGACTACACCGACCCGGCCCCGGCCACGACGTTCGCGCACCTCGACGCCACCACCGAGCTCTCGCGTGAGATCGCCTCGCTCGGCATCTATCCGGCCGTCGACCCGCTGACGTCGACCTCGCGGATCCTCGACCCGCAGTACATCGGCCAGGCTCACTACGACGCCGCGATCCGCGTCAAGCAGATCCTCCAGCGCAACAAGGAGCTGCAGGACATCATCGCGATCCTCGGCGTCGACGAGCTGTCCGAGGAGGACAAGGTCATCGTCTCGCGGGCCCGCCGGATCCAGCGGTTCCTGTCGCAGAACACCTACGTCGCGAAGCAGTTCACCGGCATCGAGGGCTCCACGGTCCCCGTCGCCGACACGATCGAGGCGTTCAACAAGATCTGCGACGGCGAGTACGACCACGTGGCCGAGCAGGCGTTCTTCATGTGCGGCGGTCTGGACGACGTCGAGCAGAAGTGGGCCGAGATCCAGAAGAGCCTCTGATGGCTGGCCCCGAAGACAGCACCTGCCTGACGGTCGAGCTCGTCGCCGCCGACCGGACCGTGTGGTCCGGTGAGGCGACGATGGTCATCGCCCGCACCACCGAGGGCGACGTCGGGGTCCTGCGCGGTCACGCGCCGATGCTCTCGCTGCTGACGGACGCGGTCGTCGAGATCAACCCCGAGGAGGGCCCCGTCGTCGTCGCGACCGTCGACGGCGGGTTCCTCTCGGTCGCCAACGACCGGGTCTCGATCCTCTCGGAGCACGCGCTGCTCGCCGAGGAGATCAACGTCGAGGAGGCGCACGTCGAGCTGGAGAAGGCGCGTGCGCTGCTGCAGACCGACGAGCAGGCGGAGGGCGAGCTTCGCATCCGTCGTGCCGAGGCGCGCATCCGCGCCGTCGAGAAGGCCTCCTGAGGGAACGGCTCAGGAAACAGGCCGAGGACGGGGAGGTATGCCGACGTGGGAGTGGGGGCTTGACGCCGTCGGCGTGCTGCTCATCCTCGTTATCTGCTACTTCGTCGCCCTCATGGCGCGCCGTCGCGTTCTCGGACGCCACGGCGGCACCTTCGAGCTGAGTCATCGCGTCCGGGCCGGTCGGCCCGGACGCGGTTGGCTTCTCGGCGTCGGTCGCTACTCCGGCGAGACGCTGGAGTGGTTCCGCGTCTTCTCGCTGGCCCCGCGGCCCAAGCGGCGCTGGGAGCGGATGACGATGGCTTACGACTCCAGCCGTATGCCCGAGGGCGCGGAGGCGATGGCGCTCTACCCGGGGCACGTGGTCGTGACCTGTCAGTACGACGGCGGGCTGGTCGAGCTCGCCATGGCGCCGGCCTCGCTCACCGGCTTCCAGGCGTGGCTGGAGTCCCGGCCGCCAGGGACGGACTGGTCCCGCTGACCCTCACCCCGAGTCGGCGCCTGCGCACCCGAAAGCCCACCGCAGCGTTGCGCTGCGGTGGGCTTTCGGGTGCACAAGCGCCGACTCGGCGAGTAGGTCAGGCGGTCGGACGGCCGCCTTCGTAGAGCCGCGGGACAGGGTGGTTGGCAGCGAAGACGCCGTACGGGTCGACCGCGGATCGGATGCCCTTGAGCTGCAGCCAGGTGTCCTCACCGTACGCACTGCGCGTCTCGCCGGCCGTCTCGACGAAGTTGAGGTAGGGCCGGCCCGTCGCGAACGGCTCGAGCGCCTCGACGAATGCGGCCGACTCGACCTTGCCGAGCTCGGCGAGCTCCGGAGTGGGAGCCATCCCGAGGCCGAAGGCGACGAAGTCGCCCTCGAGGTGCGACAGCGCCCCGGCACCTTCGGCCGGTCGACCGAGCGCGCCGCCCAGCTGACGCAGCTCGGCGAGCAGCAGGTGCGTGTCGGCACCGGGGCCGACGGCACCGAGGAAGGCGTCGATCGCGGCGTCGGGCATGCTGCCCAGCGTCGCGGTCCGTGACACAGCCGGTGCTCCGCCCTCGGGGTCCATGTGGATGCGGCACACCGCCGGCGCCGGGACGCGGCCGAACGTGTCGACCTGCGGGCGCAGGGCGCGCAGCCCGGCGAGGAGCTCGGCGCCCCGCTCGTCGCTGCCGATCACAGCACCGTCGATGACGGCGACCGAGCGACCGCGGAGGAACTCAGGGATCTCCGGGATCGGGGGGAAGCGCATCGCGCGGAAGGAGGTCGTGATCTCCTCGGGCGCGGTCGGCCCCCAAGCAGCCCACTCCCGCAGGACCGGCTCCATGTCGGCGAGGTCCCACATCAGCATGCCGGCGTACGCGGTCTCGATGTCGAAGGTGCGGAACTCCATCGCCGTGACGACGCCGAAGCTGCCGCCCCCACCCCGGACCGCCCAGAAGAGCTCGCGGTTGTTCTCGGCGTCCGCCCGGACGAGGGTGCCGTCGCCGATGACGATCTCGACGGCGGTGAGGCTGTTGGTCGCGAGGCCGAGCTTGCGGGCGTACCAGCCCATCCCGCCGCCCAGGCTGTAGCCGGCGACGCCCACGTCGGGGGAGGACCCGTGCAGGACGGCCTTGCCGTACTTGGCCGTGGCGTCCACGACGGGCTCCCAGACGGCGCCGCCCTCGACCCGGACGATCCCGCGGGCCTCGTCGTAGGTGACCGCGTCGAGGTGGCCGGTGCGCAGGATGATGGCGTCGTCGAGGCCGCGCTCAGCGAGGGGAGCGGCGTTGTGACCGGTCGACTGGGGCGCGACCCGCAGGCCGGCGAGGGCGGCGGTGCGGACGACCTCCGTGACCTCGGCGGGCGTGGCGACCGAGACGACGGCCGCGGGACGCTGGTCGACCGCGAAGTTCCACGCGATACGGGCCCCGTCGTACCCGGGGTCACCGGGCAGGTGGACGCGGTCCGCGGCGCGGCCGCCGAAGAGGCCTCGCACCGCCGCGGTGGTAAAAGGGTCCTGGACGGGGGTGGTGGTGCTGGACATGGGGGTTCTCCCTCGGTGTTGGGTCGGTGCTTCCGAACTCAGTGGTCCGACGGTGCCTCGGAGCTCTGCACAAGGACTGGGGAACGACTTGGGGCGCGACTTGGGGTCCGCTGTGGACGTCCTCCTGATGAGGGAGGACGCGCACAAACCCGCGCCACCGAGGGCCGGGGGTCCTTAGAGTTCTCCCGTGCAGACGACGACGGGTGCGGTGGCGACCGTGGCGGACGTGGCGGCGCCGGTCGTCGCGGCGTCCGTGCTGGGCCACGTGGAGGTGACCCTCGACGGGGCCGCGGTGGACCTCGGCACCCCGAAGCAGCGGGCGCTGGTCGCCGCCCTGGCGCTCTCCCGAGGGCGCGCCGTCTCCGTCGACGGCATCGTCGACCTGCTCTGGGGCGAGACGCCGCCGAACGGCGTCAGTGCGACGCTGCAGGCCTACGTCTCCCAGTTGCGTCGTGTCCTCGAGCCCGGACGGGAGCGTCGGGCACCGGCGACGGTGCTGGTCACCGTCGCCCCCGGCTACGCCCTGCGCGTCGCGAGCGACGGCCTCGACGCCACCCGGTTCGAGGCGACGGTCGTCGAGGTGCACTCCTCCGTGCAGGGGCTCGACCTCACCGGCGAGCCAGCACTGTCGATGACCGACCTGACGGCGGTAGTCTCCGCGCTCGACGGTGCGCTCGCGCTCTGGCGCGGTGAGCCGTACGCCGAGCTCGCCGATGCCCCCGCCGCTGTCGCCGAGCGCGCCCGGCTGGAGGAGCTGCGGCTCGTGGCGCTGGAGGACCGCGCCGTCGCGCGCCTCGCCCTCGGGCAGCACGCGACGGTCGCCGCCGAGCTGGAGGCGCTGACCGCCGCGCACCCCCTCCGCGAACGGCTCTGGGGCCTGCGAGCTCTCGCACTCACGCGCGCGGGACGCCAGGCGGAGGCCCTCGACGCGCTCCGTCGCGTCCGCGAGCTGCTCGACGAGGAGCTCGGTCTCGAGCCGTCGGCCGAGCTGCGCGAGCTGCAGACGGCCGTGCTGCGCCAGGACCCCTCGTTGGAGTGGGTGGCGCCCCCCGTCGGCACCGCCGCCGCTCAGTTCAGCGTGCCGCAACCGCGGGCCGAGGCCCCCGTCGGGCCCGTCGCGGTCGCGCCGTGGCCACTGTGCGGTCGGGACGACGAGCTGGGCGCTCTGGTGGAGCTGCTCGACAGGTCGGCCGGTGGCCGGGCGTCGTACGCCGTGCTGACCGGCGAGCCCGGCATCGGCAAGTCACGCCTCGCCGCCGAGCTGGCCGCGCGTGCGCGTGCTCGAGGCGTCCGGGTGCTGCGCGGACGGTGCTCGCAGGACGACGGCGCACCGCCGCTGTGGCCGTGGCGGTCGGTGCTCGACAGCCTGGGGGCCGAGCTGCCCGATGCCGATGGTGAGGACATCGGCGCGGCCTTCCGGGTGTGGGAGCGGATCTGCGGCGAGGTGGTCAGGGCGGCGGACGAGGGCCCGGTCCTGCTCCTGCTGGACGACCTGCACTGGGCGGACCCGTCGAGTCTGCGGGTGCTGCGACTCCTCGTCGACACGGCGCCCTCGAGCACACGCCTGCTCGTCGTCAGCACCCGACGCTCGCACCCGGCGCCCGAGGGTCTGCTCGCCGACGTGGCGGAGGCGCTGGCCCGCCAGCACGCGCTGCGGCTCGAGCTCACCGGTCTCGGCGCCGAGGCCGTCGGCGAGCTGTTCAGCGCGGTGTCGGAGCGCTCACTCGGTGGCGACACCGCTGCCGAACTGCAGGGTAGGACCGACGGCAACCCGTTCTTCCTCGTCGAGTACGCGCGGCTCGCTGCCTCGAACCGCGACGACCGGCTGCCGGAACGGCCGCCGACGGCGGTCGCCGAAGTGCTCGGCCGGCGTATCGAGCGCCTCCCGGCCGAGACGGTCTCTGCGCTGCGTTATGCCGCCCTGATCGGGCGTCGGTTCGACGTGCCGACGCTCGCGGCGGCGACCGGGAGCGACGAGGACGCGATCCTCGACGTCGTGGAGCCGTCGCTGGTCGCCGGCCTGGTCCGTGAGGACGGCATCGACAGGTTCGTGTTCGGGCACGCGCTCGTGAGGGACACGCTGCGCAGCAACGTCGCCGCCAGCAGGCTCGCCCGCGCCCACGCGGCGGTCGCGCGGGCGCTCGAAGGGCAGCCCGAGCGGGAGACGGAGGTCGCCCGGCACTGGCTGGCCGCCGGCCCCGGGCACGCGGCGCAGGCCTGGCGCGCTGCCGTCGCGGCCGCCCGGGTCGGCCGCCGGCTGCACGCGTACGACGAAGCGGCCGAGCTGCTGCGTGCGGCGCTGTCCTCGATGGCGGACGACCCCGACGCGACCCTGCGGGATCGCTACGACACCTTGATGGACCTCATCGAGGCCTACCGCTGGGCCGCGCTGCTGCCCTCGCTCGTCGAGTGTGCCGAGGAGGCGATCGACGTCGCGAAGCAGATGCGTGACCCCGAGGCGGTCGCCCGGGCGGCGACGGCGGCGACGCAGTCCTCGCTCTGGCGCTCTGCGCCCCCTGGCGAGGTGAACGAGAAGGTGGTCGACGCCCTCCGCGGCTCCCTCGAGCGGCTTCCCGAAGGCGACGGCGAGCTGCGCTGCCGGACGATGCTGGCTCTCGCCAACGAGCTCTTCGAACAGGCCCCCTTCGCGGAGCGGGCGGCGATCGTCGACGAGGCGACCGACATGGCCCGCCGCATCGGTGAGCCGCGGCTCGTCATCGACGCGTGCCTGGTCGGCTTCGTCGCGCTCTGGACCGTCTGGACCGCGGGGGAGCGGCTCGTGCGTGTGACCGAGGCGATGGAGCTGGCGCGGGAGACCGGGCAGGAGCGCGAGTTCCTGGTCGCGGCCACGCTGCGCGCCGTCGTGCTCGGGGAGCTGGGCCGTCCGCGGGAGATGTCCGAGGCGGCCGAGGTGGCCCGCGCGGAGGCACGGCGGTTGCGGATCGCGTTCGCCGAGGCCATGCTGCACGGGCTCGAGGTGCCGTGGCTCGCGATGCGCGGGGAGTTCGACGAGTGCGAGCGACGGCTCGAGGAGCTGCGGGGCATCGCGCTCGCGATGGCCCACACGGATGTCGACGAGTCCATCGCCGCCTGCCTGCTGACCATCCGGCTGTGGCAGGGCCGTCCGGCTGACGCCGTACCGGTCCTGCGTGCGCTCGACGACGGCGTCGACGACTTCGTCCCCACGGTGGCGGTCTACCTCTGGCGCGCGGGTCTGGAGGCCGAGGCGCGCACCTACTTCGCGGCCCGCCGCCTCGCCGTGCCGGCTGACGGAGAGGTGGAGCTGCACACGGTCGCGCACGCCGCCGAGCTGAGCCTCTACCTGGGCATCCCGGACATGGCGGCGGTCTGCTACAAGCGCCTCAAGTCATACGCCGGGATGACCGTGAGCCTCGGTGCCTCGATGGCGCTCGGACCGGTCGAGGCCTATCTCGCCTTCGCCGCCGCGGCGGCCGGCGACAAGGCGACGGCCGGGGTGGAGGCGGACCGTGCGCTGGCGCAGGCCCGGGAGTGGGAGCTCGCGGTGTTCGTGGACTGGTTCGAGGGCCTCAGATCGGCGTACGGATTCTGAGGCGGCGGAGGATTCGACCCGACGGGGTCCGGCACGGTCGAATGGGAGCGTGACCATCACGACGCCGCCGCCGAGCCTGCTGAAGACGCGCACCTCCGTGGCGCTGTCGTTCGCGCTCAACGGGTTGCTCTTCGCGACGCTCGTGTCCCGCTTTCCCGACGTGCGAAGTGACCTGTCACTGACCAACTCCGCGCTGGGCCTGCTCCTGATCTCCGCCTCGATCGGCTCGGTCCTGTCGCTCCCGCTGAGCGGCCGCGTCATCGAGCGGTTCAAACCTCGGGCGACGGTCCGCGGCAGCTCGTTGGTGGTGGGCGCTGGCCTCCTCGTCACCGCCGTCGGTGCGACGGTCCTGGGGCAGCCGCTGGTGGCTGCCGTCGGCCTGTTCGCCTACGGCGTCGGCACCTCGCTGTGGGATGTCGCGATGAACGTCGAGGGCGCCGAGGTCGAGCGTCGGCTCGGTCGCACGATCATGCCGCGCTTCCACGCCGCCTGGAGTCTCGGCTCGATCGCGGGCGCCGGCATCGGCATCCTGATGGCGGCGCTGTCCGTGCCCGTCGTGGTGCACGACGCGCTCATCGGGGTGATCGCGGTCGCGCTGGCGATCCGCACAGCGGGCACGTTCCTGCCCGTCGAGGAGCAGGCTCACGTGTCCGACGAGCCGCGGGTCTCCGCCTGGCGCGAGCCCCGCACGCTGCTGATCGGGCTGATGGTGCTCTGCTACGCCACCGTCGAGGGCACGGCCAACGACTGGCTCTCGCTCGCCGTGATCGACGGCTACGACACCCCGCACTGGGTGGGCGTCGCCGGCTTCTCCGTCTTCGTGATCGCGATGACCACAGGACGCTTGGTCGGGCCGATCGCGCTCGACCGGCTCGGGCGCGCCCCCGTGCTGTGGATCTGCTCCGGGGCAGCCGCCGTCGGCGTGCTCATCACCGTGTACGGCGGGTCCCTGGCCGTCATGTTCGTCGGCATCGTCGTGTGGGGGCTCGGTGCGTCCCTCGGCTTCCCGGTCGGGATGAGCGCGGCCGCGGACGACCCGGCCCGCGCCGCCGCACGGGTCTCGGCCGTGGCGACGATCGGCTACGCGGCGTTCCTGGCGGGTCCACCGCTCCTCGGCGTGCTGGGCGACGCCGTCGGCACGCTCCAGGCCCTCGTCGTGGTCGCGGTGCTGATGGTGCCGGCCTCGCTCACGGTCTTCGCCGCGCGTCCGCGGGCCCACGTGTCACCGTGACAGCGTGAGCGCCCGGCGCACCGGCCGCGTCAGCGCACCGACCGGGTGAGCAGCCGGTCCGGGTGCAGGCGCAGGTAGGCGCCGGCTCCGATCGGCCTGCGCCGTGCGTAGCCCTCCGGCAGCCAGACGTCGCCACGCCGCGACAGGTAGACGACCTGCCAGTCGTAGAGGCCGCGCAGCGCGGCGGGGTCGGCGCGCAGCACGGCGGCGTACGCCTGGACACCGCGCACGTAGCGGCTCGAGTGGTTGTAGGCGTACAGGGCCCTGTCGACGTGCCCACGTCCGCCGCCGTTGTGGGCGAGGTAGCGCGCAGCGCCGAGGATCGCGTCGTGCGGGTCGTCGATGTCGCCCTTGCCGTACGCCGCCCACGTCGCCGGCATGAACTGCATCGGTCCCTGGGCGCCGGCGGCCGACGTCCCGCGGATGCGGCCCATGCCGGTCTCGACGAGGTTCACCGCGGCGAGGACCTGCCACGGCACCCCGAACCGGCGTTCGCCGTCACGGTAGAACGCGAGCAGGTCGGGCTCGGGCGCCGGCGCCACGATCCTCCAGGCGGGGAGCGTCCGCGACAGGCGCAGGTGCATGCCGCGGAAGGCGCGCCGCGCGTCCACGTGCAGCCGGACGGTCCGGCGCAGGCGCGGCGGAACTGCGCGCGCGACCGGCCGGACCCATGCAGGCCGCCGTGCCAGCTGCCGGTAGAGCGCCTGTGTCTCGAAGCCGGCCTGGGCCGCGGCGCCCCGGGGTGCGGCCGGGTCGCGGCTGATCCGCTCGGCCGCCGCCAGTCGGGCGGCGAGGTCAGCGGCGGTCCGGGCCTCGTGTGGCGTGGTCAGTGCGAAGGCGGCCACGGCGGGTCGTGAGACGCTCGCCGTCGACGTTCGTCCGGCGTGCTCGGGACGCTGCCACCGGCCGGCGTCGGACGTGTGCGTGCAGGCGGTCGTCAGCACCGCGACCAGTGCGGCCGCGGAGCCGAGCAGCCGCCGGGTCACGAGTCCCGCTCGCCCCCCGGCACCCAGAGCACGTCACCCTGCTCGCGGTTCTCGTAGCGGGCCAGGATGAAGAGCAGGTCCGAGAGCCGGTTGAGGTAGGTGATGGCCAGCTTGTTCATCGTCTCGCCGTGCACCTCGTACGCCGCCCAGGCGGACCGCTCCGCACGCCGCGCGACGGTGCGCGCCACGTGCAGCTGCGCCGACGCGAGGGTCCCGCCCGACAGGATGAAGGAACGCAGGTTGGTCAGGGACTCGTTGTAGGTGTCGCACCAGCCTTCGAGCCGGTCGACGTACGCCTGCTCGACGCGCAGGGGCGGGAACTCCGGGTCCGCGACGACCGGTGTCGCGAAGTCGGCGCCGACGTCGAACAGGTCGTTCTGCACGCGCGTGAGCACGGCGGCGACGTCGGGGGAGACGGGCGCCGCCGCGAGCGCGACGCCGATGTGGGCGTTGGTCTCGTCGACGTCGGCGTACGCCGCCAGGCGCAGGTCGGTCTTGGTCGTCTCGCTCATGTCGCCGAGTCGCGTCGTGCCGGCGTCGCCGGTGCGGGTGTAGATCCGGGTGAGGTTGACCATGCCCCGACTCTACGGCGCGCACGGGGCGCGCCCGCGGCCCCGTCCGTCCGGATGCAACCGAATCCGGTCCCACGACGTCTCTGTTGATGACGACGGACCTCGTCGGGTACCAGCCCGGCCCACCGCCGGGTCGCCGACCCGGCTCGACCTGAGGGAGCAGCGGCGATGGACATCGTGATCGACGGACCGGTCCTGGTTCTGGCGGGCGACTTCGACGTGCGCAGCACGTTCCAGGTCCGCAACGCGCTCTACGACCTGCTCGCGACCTACGACGACGTCGTCGTCGACCTCGCCGGAGTGACCGCCGTCGACATGACCGCTCTCAAGGTGCTCGCCGCCGCCACCCGACGTACGGCGCAAGAGGGCCGGCACCTCACCCTCCGCGGCTGCTGCCCGGCGGTCCGTCGGATGCTGCACCTGACCCGCCTGGCTAGGGTCGTCGAGGTCGAGCGGGTCAGCGCCTGACGCGTCGCCGCCGACGTGACATCTTCCACAACGGCGGCGGTTACCAACGCGTAACTACGGCCCTACGCTCGGATCATGGCTGAGAAGGACCGTCCCTGGGTCATGCGCACGTACGCCGGGCACTCCACCGCCGCGGCGTCCAACGAGCTCTACCGCACCAACCTGGCCAAGGGCCAGACAGGTCTGTCGGTGGCTTTCGACCTGCCCACGCAGACCGGCTACGACCCGGACAGCCCGCTCGCCAAGGGCGAGGTGGGCAAGGTCGGCGTCCCGGTGCCGCACCTCGGCGAGATGCGCAAGCTCTTCGACCAGATCCCGCTCACCGAGATGAACACCTCGATGACGATCAACGCGACCGCGATGTGGCTGCTGGCGATGTACCAGGTCGTCGCCGAGGAGCAGAACGGTGTCTCGGCAGCCTCGACGGACGAGGAGCGGGCGCAGGTCGCCGCCCAGCTCGCCGGCACCACCCAGAACGACATCATCAAGGAGTACCTCTCCCGCGGGACCTACGTCTTCGGCCCGGACCACTCCCTGCGCCTGATCGGCGACATGATCGCCTACACGGTCCACCAGATCCCGAAGTGGAACCCGATCAACATCTGCAGCTACCACCTGCAGGAGGCCGGGGCGACGCCGGTGCAGGAGATCGCCTACGCGATGTGCACCGCGATCGCCGTGCTCGACCAGGTGAAGGCGTCGGGCCAGGTCTCGGAGGCGGACTTCGGCAAGGTCGTCGGGCGCATGTCCTTCTTCGTCAACGCGGGCGTGCGGTTCGTCGAGGAGATGTGCAAGATGCGCGCTTTCGTCGAGCTGTGGGACGAGATCACCCGGGAGCGCTACGGCGTGACCGACGAGAAGATGCGGCGGTTCCGCTACGGCGTCCAGGTCAACTCGCTCGGTCTCACGGAGGCGCAGCCGGAGAACAACGTGCAGCGCATCGTGCTGGAGATGCTCGCCGTGACGCTGTCGAAGAACGCACGTGCCCGCGCCGTTCAGCTCCCGGCATGGAACGAGGCGCTCGGCCTCCCTCGGCCCTGGGACCAGCAGTGGTCGCTGCGTCTGCAGCAGGTGCTCGCCTTCGAGTCCGACCTGCTCGAGTACGACGACCTCTTCGACGGCTCGCCCGTCGTGGAGGCCAAGGTCCGTGAGCTCGTCGAGGGCGCCAGGGCCGAGATCGACCGCGTGCAGGCGATGGGTGGCGCGATCGCGGCGGTCGAGTCGGGCTACATGAAGTCCGCGCTGGTCTCCTCGCACGCCGTACGCCGCTCGCGCATCGAGTCCGGCGAGGAGATCGTCGTCGGCGTGAACCGGTTCGACACCACCGAGCCGTCACCCCTGACGGCCGACCTGGACGCCGCGATCATGGTCGCCGATCCGCAGGCAGAGGCGGCCGCCCTGGCCTCCGTCGAGGCGTGGAAGGCGCAGCGCGACGCGACCGAGGTCGCCGAGGCGCTGGCGGCCCTCGCGGCGGCGGCGAAGACCGACGAGAACCTCATGCTCTACACGCTCGCGGCCGCCCGGGCCGGCGCCACGACGGGGGAGTGGGCACAGACGCTGCGCGAGGTGTTCGGGGAGTTCCGCGCCCCGACGGGCGTCTCCGGCGCCGTGGGGGCCGTCTCGCAGGCCGGTGAGGCCGGCTCCGAGCTCGCGGCCGTGCGTGAGCGGGTCAAGGCCACCGGCGAGCAGTTGGGCGGCCGGCTGCGCGTGCTGATCGGCAAGCCGGGTCTGGACGGCCATTCCAACGGCGCGGAGCAGATCGCCGTACGCGCCCGCGACGCGGGGTTCGAGGTGATCTACCAGGGGATCAGGCTCACCCCCGAGCAGATCGTGTCGGCCGCCGTCGCCGAGGACGTCCACCTGGTCGGCCTCTCGATCCTCTCGGGCTCCCACATGGAGCTCGTGCCCGACGTCCTCGAGGGGCTTCGGGCGGCGGGCCTCGACGACGTCCCGGTCATCGTGGGCGGCATCATCCCCGACTCCGACGCACGCCGGCTCAAGGAGCTCGGGGTCGCCGCGGTCTACACGCCGAAGGACTTCGGCCTGACCGAGATCATGGGCGGGTTCGTCGACGTGATCCGCCATGCGAGCGGACTCGACTGACACCCGCCGCGGACGTCATACGAAGTGGTTGCTCCGGTCGCCGGCTCGTATGGCGTCCTGGCCCGTCGGACGCCACATTAGGTAAGGCTTACCTTTTCGGGTAGCCTGCCGCCCGTGGGGAAGAAGAAGCAGGTGAAGTCGCTGCCGAAGACCGAGTGCTGCGTGTCCAAGTCACGCTGCTCGCGGTGCCCCCTGCAGATGCTCAAGGACGGCACCCTGCCCGCGGGGTATACGGTCAAGAAGCGCAAGCTCGTCAGCCTCGATGGCAGCAAAGTGACCAAGAAGCGGCTCAAGGCAGCCGCCTGATCCCCGCAGGAGCCCGTGTTGCCCGCTGACCGGTTCGTCCAGCAGCTCAACGCCCAGATCGCGAACGAGCTCGCCGCACACAACCAGTACCTCGCCTGCGCCGTCTACTACGACGCGCTGACGATGCCGCAGATGGCGGCCTTCTTCTACGGCCAGGCGGCCGAGGAGCGCGACCACGCCCTGATGATGGTGCAGTACCTGCTGGACACCGACTCGACGGTGGAGATCGGTGCCGTCGCGGCCGCGACGTCGGCGTTCGACGGCGTGGTCGCACCGGTCGCCCTCGCCCTCGAGCAGGAGAAGCGGGTCACCGACCAGATCAACGAGCTGTACCGGACCGCTCGCGAGGAGATCGACTTCGCCTCCGAGCAGTTCATGGGCTGGTTCATCACGGAGCAGGTCGAGGAGGTGGCCACGATGAGCGACCTGCTCGCGGTGGTCACCCGCAACCGTGACGACGTGGAGCAGATCGAGGAGTACGTCGCTCGCGAAGCAGGCGGCGCCGGCGCCGACCCGACCGCTCCGAGGATCGCCGGCGCCTGAGCCCGGACGCCTTCCGGTCAGACGAGGTGGCTGAGCGGCCACGTCTGACCGGTGCTGCTGTCGATGAGCGCTGCGCGCTCGAGTCGTACGACGATCGGCACCGCGTCCGCGACCGTCGTCGTGACCGCTGAGAGCCGCGGCGCCGGCGTCCGGGTCGCCACCGAGATGTGCGGCACCCAGCGTCCGGGGGCGTAGTTGCGATGCAGGTCCGCCCCGGTCGGGCCGAGTGCCGCGACGACGGCTTCCTGCCGTCTCACCAGGTCCGCGTCCGCGGACGGCGCGAGCGCTACCCGGCCTCGCGGGAAGACGAGGCTGCCGTGGCACGAGACGCTGATCGGCTCGCCGGCCGGCAGCGCCTCGAGCGCCGACCGTACCCGGTCGAGATCCCAGCTGCGCAGCACGGCGAGCGACAGGTGCGGGTGGTGCCGGCCGTGCGTGTGACTGGCCAGGGTCGTCACGCCCAGCTCCTCCACCCGCGCCCAAAGGCCGCGGACGAGGCGTTCGGATCGCCGGTCGAAGAGCAGGCAGACAGCGAGC
The DNA here is from genome assembly GCF_039530925.1 of Nocardioides panacihumi. Lineage (NCBI taxonomy): Bacteria > Bacillati > Actinomycetota > Actinomycetes > Propionibacteriales > Nocardioidaceae > Nocardioides > Nocardioides panacihumi. The sequence goes on from NZ_BAAAPB010000003.1 coordinate 118,837, forward strand.
GCCATCGTCACCCGAACGGCGCGAGTGGCACCGCAGCGACGACCGCGTCGGCGTTGATCGGCCCGTAGACGTGCGGATAGGTGTCGTCGCCGACCGGGTCCTCCCGCCACGGGGGATCGAGCCGGGCGACGTCGATCACGAGCAGGGCGAGCGGTTCGTTGACCTCGGCGTAGTAGCGGCGGCGTACGTGCTCCCACTGGTCACCGCGCGCCGCGTGGATGAAGCCCTCCTGCTCGAGGGACACCCCGATCGTGGAGGTGGTGTACTCGCCCGCTGCGAGCGCGGCCCTCCAGTCCGCGGCGGTGGCGACGTGGAAGATGACGCGGGTCTGGTCCGTCACCGGTGCCCCCGTCGTGCTCAGGCCGGCTCGGGGAGCCGGCGCGAGACCTCGTCGAGCTCGGTCTCGACACCGTCCAGCCTGGTCTCGACCCGATCGAGGCGCTGGGTGTTCTCGAGCTGCGTGGCCCTGATGTCGGTCATGAGCTCGTCGATGGACACGGTCTCGTTCTCGAGCCGGGCCACCCGGAGCTTGAGGCTGGGATCGCGGGTCATGGCGGTCACCGTACGTGTGAGTCTGAGCGACGCGCCAGCGCGAGGTTCGTGCCTGTGGACTCTCAGAAGAGGCGGTCGGTCGCGTCGTCCAGACCTCGCAGTGCGTCGTAGTCGACCAAGGCGCACACGATGCCGCGGTCCTCGGCCAGCACCCGCGCCTGCGGCTTGATCTCCTGGGCCGCGAAGACCCCTCGGACGGCACCCTTGGTGGTCAGGAGTGGATCGCGGTTGAGCAGCTCGAGGTAGCGCGTCAGCTGCTCGACGCCGTCGATCTCGCCGCGGCGCTTGATCTCGACCGCGACCGCCGTGCCGTCGGCGTCACGGCACATCAGGTCGACCGGCCCGATCGCGGTCGGGAACTCGCGGCGCACGAGCCGCAGGCCCGGGGCGAGGGTCTCGGGGTTCTCAGCGAGCAGCTCCTGGAGGTGCTTCTCGACCCCGTCCTTCTGCAGGCCCGGGTCGATGCCGAGCTCGTGCGCGGTGTCGTGGTGGATCTCGTCGATGGTGATGCGCAGGGTGTCGGCCGGTCCCTTCGCCGTGCTCCGCGCCGTGACGGTCCACTCGACGCGGCCGTCGTCAGCGGTGCCCTCGTTGAGCGTGCACGGCGGTGACATCCAGTTGAGCGGCTTGTAGGAGCCGCCGTCGGAGTGCACGAGCACCGACCCATCGGCCTTGATCATGAGGACCCGGGTGGCCATCGGCAGGTGGGCGGTCAGCCGCCCGGCATAGTCCACCTGGCAGGTCGCGACGACGAGTCTCACGGGCGGACACCCTACGTCAGAGTCCGGCGTGACCTCGGTCACGATGGGGTTACCGACGGGTAGGAACCACTGTCACACTGCCGATATGACGCAGACGTTCGAGACCCTGGTCTTCCCGTACCTCAACCACGCGGTCCGGATGTTCGAGTCGGGGTACGCCACGGCGGCCGACATCGACAACGCCATGCGCTTCGGCTGCGGCTATCCCCAAGGGCCCCTGGCGACGCTCGACGAGCTCGGGCCCGCGACCGTTCGAGACGCCCTCGCGGCACGTCACGCCGAGACGGGCGACCACCTGCACCAGCCCGCCGCGCTGCTCGAGAGGGTGGCCGACGAGGGCGGCTCCTTCACCGGGGGCGGCGACGCCGTGCCCGGTGAAGCCCGCCCGCAGCACGAGATCGCGACGATCGGCGTCGTCGGCACGGGCACGATGGCGAGCGGCATCGCGCAGGTCTTCGCCCAGAGCGGGTACGACGTCATCGTCGTCGGTCGCAGCGCGGAGAAGCTCGCCGGCGTGACCGGCTACGTGACCAGGAACCTCGACCGCGCCATCGATCGCGGGAAGTGTGACGCGGCGACGAGGGACGCCGTCCTCGGTCGGCTCATCGGCACCACGTCGCGCGCCGACCTGGCGGGCGTCGACCTGGTCGTCGAGGCGATCGCGGAGGACCTCGCCGTCAAGACCGAGCTGTTCAGGGAGCTCGATCGGATCCTGCGGCCCGGCGCCATCCTCGCCACCACGACCAGCAGCCTGCCGATCACCGAGCTCGCCAAGGCGACGGACCGTCCGAGCGACGTGATCGGCATGCACTTCTTCAACCCCGCCCCGGTGATGAAGCTCGTCGAGATCGTCACGACCGAGCTGACGAGTCCCGAGGTCGACGAGACCATCAGGGCGTTGACCACGAAGGCCGGCAAGGTCGGCGTCTCGTGTGGGGACAGGGCCGGGTTCATCGTGAACGCGCTGCTCTTCCCCTACCTCAACGACGCCGTGAAGCTCGCGGAGTCGAGTGCCGACCTGGCGGCGGTCGACGCCGACATCAAGGAGTCCGCCGGTTTCCCGATGGGCCCGTTCGAGCTGCTCGACGTGGTCGGCAACGACGTGTCGCTGGCGATCCAGGAGGAGCTCTTCCGCGAGTTCGGTGAGCCCGGCTTCGCTCCTGCGAAGACCCTCGTCGCCAAGGTCGAGGCGGGCGACCTGGGTCGCAAGACCGGCCGAGGCTTCCACGACTACCGCTGAGCGGACAGCAAAATTTCTCCGTATCGGCCCGAGTAAAACAGAGGCATTTCTGGTTACCGGCGCTCCATGAGTGTCGAGACCGGTCGGATCACCACCGACATCCCCGCCCGCCTGGACAGGCTTCCGTGGGCACGCTGGCACTGGCTCGTGGTGATCGGGCTGGGCACCGTCTGGATCCTCGACGGCCTCGAGGTGACGATCGTCGGGTCGATGTCCGACGCCCTCAAGCCGCACGACACCGGGTTGGGGATGAACAGCTTCGACGTCGGCTTCGCCGGAGCGGCGTACGTCGCCGGCGCCTGCATCGGTGCGCTGTTCTTCGGTCATCTCACCGACCGGTTCGGCCGCAAGAAGCTCTTCATGCTCACCCTCGGCATCTACACGATCGCCACCGTGCTGACGGCGTTCTCGCCGAACCCGCTGTGGTACTTCGCCGCCCGGTTCCTCACCGGCGCCGGCATCGGCGGTGAGTACGCCGCCATCAACTCCGCGATCGACGAGCTGATCCCTGCTGCGCACCGCGGCCGGGTCGACGTCGCGATCAACGGGTCCTTCTGGGTCGGCGCGGCGGCGGGATCCCTGCTCACGATCCCACTCCTCGACCCGAGCATCGTCGACCCTGCCTGGGGCTGGCGGATCGCGTTCGGCCTCGGCGCCGTGCTCGCCGCCGGCATCCTCGTCGTACGACGAAATGTGCCGGAGAGCCCGCGGTGGCTGTTCATCCACGGCCGCGAGGACGAGGCCGAGGAGATCGTGCGCGACATCGAGCGGACCGTGCAGGAGGAGTCGGGTGCGCGGCTGTCCGAGCCGGACGACACGATCACCATCCGCCAGCGCAAGTCCATCGGGTTCGGCCTGATCGCCCGCACGGTCATCTCGCTCTACCCCCGTCGCACGATCCTGTGCTTCTCGCTCTTCGTCGGGCAGGCGTTCCTCTACAACGCGTTCTTCTTCACCTACGGCGACACCCTGACCACGTTCCTCGGGGTGAAGCAGACCGGGTGGTACATCGCCGTCTTCGCGGTGTTCAACTTCCTGGGCGCGCTGGTGCTGAGCCCGCTGTTCGACAAGGTCGGCCGCGTCAGGATGATCGCGGGCACCTACATCCTCTCGGGCGTGCTGCTGGGGGCGGCCGGGGTCTTCCTCGGCGACTTCAACGCCGTCACGCTCACAATGATGGGTGGAGTCATCTTCTTCTTCGCCTCCGCGGGTGCGAGTGCGGCGTACCTCACCGCGAGCGAGGTCTTCCCGCTGGAGACGCGCGCGCTGTGCATCGCCTTCTTCTACGCGATCGGCACGGCGGTCGGCGGCATCAGCGGTCCGCTGTTCTTCGGCTGGCTCATCCAGCAGGCGTCGGCGGACAAGGACATCACGGCGATCGCGGCGGGCTACTTCGTGGGGGCCGTCCTGATGATCGCGGGTGGCGTCGTCGAGGCGTTCCTGGGCGTGAAGGCAGAGGGCCGGTCGCTGGAGAGCATCGCCCAGCCGCTCACCGTCGAGGACGACGGCGGTTCGGGCGATGACGACCGGCCGCTGCGCACGCGTCCGGCGCCTGCGGGCTGAGGTGTCGCTGGGCACCGAGCCGTAGGCTGGACGGCATGGGCTTCCTGGTGCTGCTGGCCGTCGTCGCGGTGGTCGTTGTCGTCGTCTCGCGCGCGAACAAGAGGCGGGAGCTCGAGCGCAAGCGCACGGCGCTCGAGCCGGTGAAGAAGCTGGCCTACGAGGACGTGACGGCGCTCGGCGAGCAGCTGCGGGCGCTCGACCTCGAGGTGGCCGGCACCGACCTCGACGAGGGTGCTCGCGCGGACTACCAGCGTGCTCTGGACGCCTACGAGTCGGCGAAGGCATCGGCGGACGCGATGACGAGGCCGGAGGACATCGCGCACGCCACGAGCATCGTCGAGGACGGGCGCTACGCGATCGACTGCGTCCGGGCCCGGGTCAAGGGCATCGAGCTGCCGACCAAGCGGCCGCCGTGCTTCTTCGACCCGCGCCACGGCATCTCGAAGACCGACGTGCCGTGGACCTTCCCCGACGGCTCGGTCAAGCAGGTGCCCGCGTGCGCGCTGGACGCCGACCGGCTGAGGGTCGGGGCGGCGCCCGACATCCGGCAGGTGATGGTCGGACCGCAGCGGGTGCCGTACTGGCAGGGCGGTCCCCAGTACCAGCCGTACGCGCGTGGCTACTTCGGCACCTTCGGCCCGCTCGACTGGCTCTTCGTCGGCATGTTCGCCGACGACATCCTGTGGGGGCTCGGAGGCCTGGCGGACGGCATCGGGGACGGGATCGGCGGCGCGTTCGACGGGATCGGGGACGGGATCGGCAACATCGGCGACGGCATCGGGGACATGTTCGACGGGTTCGACCTCTGACCCCGGCTGCCGGCGTGGCCCGCCCGATGCCAGAATCCGCGGAATGAAGAGCAACCGGCTCGAGGCGTTCAGCGACGGCGTACTCGCCATCATCATCACGATCATGGTGCTGGAGCTCAGGACGCCCGAGTCGCACACACTCCGCGGTCTGTGGGACGAGACCGGCCTGGGCCTGCTCACCTACCTGCTCAGCTTCGTGTACGTCGGCATCTACTGGAGCAACCACCACCACCTCTTCCAGGTGACGCGGCACGTGGACGGCACGGTGCTGTGGGCGAACCTGCACCTGCTGTTCTGGCTGTCCCTCTACCCCCTCACCACCCGGTGGATGGACGAGTCCGACCTGGCGCTGGTCCCGACGGTCGTCTACGGCGTCAACCTGCTCCTCAGCGCCGTGGCGTACTCGCTGCTCGTCCTCGCGATCCGGCGGCTGCCGACCAGCGCCCACTTCGGCGAGGTCTTCGGCGCCGACTACAAGGGCAAGGCCTCGCTGGCGCTGTACGCGCTCGGCATCGGACTGTGCTTCGTGCAGACCTGGCTCGGCGTCATCCCGTTCGTCGTCGTCGCGCTGATGTGGCTGATCCCCGATCGACGGGTGGAGCGCTGGCTGCAGGACCGCGACGAGATGCCCCGGCCCGGATCGGACGGATCCGCGGTATGAGCGACCTCCACGTCCTGCGTCTGGGCGAGACCGGGTCGCCCGTCGTCTTCCTGCACGGACTCTTCGGGCAGGGCCGCAACTGGATGACCGTGGCGAAGGCGATCGCCGACCGGCACAGGGTCACGCTCGTCGACCTGCCCAACCACGGGCGGTCGGCCTGGACCGAGCACATCGACTACGTCGAGATGGCCGGCCAGGTCGCCGCCGTCATGGAGGCCGACGGGCCCGCGACGGTCGTCGGCCACTCGATGGGCGGCAAGGTGGCGATGGTGCTCGCGCTGACCCGGCCCGACCTCGTCGAGCGGCTGGTCGTCGCCGACATGTCGCCGGTCGACTACTCCGACGAGGCCGAGGCGACCGGCGGCGTCCTGGGCTACGCGCGGATCCTGCTCGGCCTCGACCTCGGCGGGGTCGAGCGGCGCGAGGACGCCGACCGGCTGCTCGCCGAGGAGGTGCCGAACACCACGATCCGCTCCTTCCTGCTCCAGAACCTCCGCCGCGACACCGGACGCGGGCCGGACACCTGGCGGTGGGCGGCGAACCTCGAGGCGATCGTGCGCGACGGGGCGACGCTCGCGGGCTGGCCCGAGGCGGCGCTCGCCGGACGTCCGGCGTACGCCGGCAAGGTGCTGTGGCTCGCGGGGGACCAGTCCGGATACGTGCAGCCGGCGTACGACGACGCGATGCGCCGCTGGTTCCCGTCCTACCGCAAGGTGACGATCAAGGGCGCCGGTCACTGGCTGCACTCGGAGAAACCGGACGTGTTCGTCGCCGCCCTGAAGCGCTTCCTCGGCGACTGACGCGACATCGCCGACGAAGAGTTTCGGCGACGCCTGCCACGAATCCTCGCCTCCGGGCGTCTGTCGTGCGTGGATGTGTCCGTGGACGACGCCAGAGCCGGGACGACCGGTGCGTTCGACGCCTGGGCGAGCGCCCGGGTGCCGGCGCTGCTGCGCTTCGCCTACGTGGTCACCGGGAGCCAGGCAGAGGCCGAGGACGCCGTCCAGGCGGCCCTGGAGCGGGCGCTGCCGCGCTGGGACAGGATCTCCCGTGCCGAGGACCCCGACGCCTACGTGCGTCGGATGGTCGTCAACGCCCACGTGTCGCTGTGGCGCCGCTCCGGACGGCACGAGTCGCCCGTGGCGCTCGTCTCGCTGAGCGAGGGGCCCGACCCCGCAGAGCAGGTGACGACGACCGAGGCGGTGCGCCGGGTCTGTGCCGGGCTGCCGCGACGGCAGCGGGTGGCCGTCGCGCTGCGGTTCTACGAGGACCGCGACTATGCGGAGATCGGGGCGTTGCTCGGCTGCTCCGAGGCGACGGCGCGGTCCTATGTCCACCGTGCGCTGCAGGCGCTACGGCGCGAGCTGGGTGAGGAGGAGTCCGATGCATGACCTCGAGCAGGCCTTCCGGTCCGCACTGACGGAGCTCGCCGACGACGCGGACGCGAGCCCGGCCGTCGTGCGGCAGGTGGTGGCGCGCGCACGGTCCGGGGTGGGCCGCCGACGCCGCTCGGCGTTCCTCGCGGTCGCCGGTGTCGCGGCGGCGGTGGTCGTCGTGGCCGGCGGCATCGCCGTGCTGCAGCGGCCGCCGGACGGCGGCAAGGGCGCGGCGTCGCCGACGCCGAGCCTCAACCCGCCCTCGGTGGCCCCGTCGATGCCCGGCGGCTACCGGCTCGAGCTCTGGCACGACGTGGGCGTCTACGTGCCTGCTCTCTGGGGCTGGGGCTCGGCGCCGACGTCGGTCGGCGGGGGTGCCCCTGTGCTGTGCGGTGCCGGGGTGGTGCAGGAGGACGGGCACCGGGTCGACAACCCCACGCTGCCGTACGTCGGCCGGCCGGTGGTGCTCTCCGGCACCTGCGACGGCAGCTGGGCGCACGAGCGGCCCCAGGCGGCGTACGTCTGGATCGGTGGCGACGTGCCCCCGGGCAGCGTCGACCTGGGTGGCGGCTGGGTGCGCCAGACGGTCGACGTCGGCGACGTCGCGGTCTCGGTGGCGACCGACGACAGCGCGTTGCGACAGTCGATCCTCGCCTCGGCCCACCGGGTGACCGGCGACTGCCAGCCGCGGCTCGACAACCCGCCGGTCCCGGGCGGCACCACCGCCGCCGACTTCATCCCCGTGTCGATGACGGTGTGCGCCTACGCGGCGTCCAGCACCAAGCTGGACTACGACCTGCTCTACGAGCAGGAGCTCACGATGGGGCCGGCCAAGTACCTCGTCGACGCCGTCGACCACGCCAGGCCGATGGGCCCGGCGAGCTGCTTCTCGGCCAGCGGCGGGGAGTGGGCGCTGCTGCGGTTGCGGGGGAACGGTGGCTCGTTCCGCGACTACGTCGTCGACATGTCCTGCCCGAGCATCGTCGACCCGAGCGGCACGCAGCACGTGCTGGACCAGGAGACGGTGATCTGCTGGGCGGTCGGCGGCATCAACGCCGTCCTCCACTCCCACCCGCTCGTGGACGTGCCGGACCGGTTCATCCCGCCGCTGCCCTGATCCTCGGTCCGGGTCAGTCGGCCGCCTGCCGTGCGCGGTAGGCGGCCACGGCGTTGCGGTTGCCGCAGGTCGTCGAGCAGAACCGCTTCGACCGGTTGCGGGAGAGGTCGACGACGACGCCCTCACAGCCGTCGTCCGCGCAGACGCCGAGCCGCGACAGCTCGTCCTCGCGGATGACGTCGATCATCGCCAGGGCCGTCTCCACTGCGATCCGGGTCGCGAGCGGGGCGTCGTCCGGCACCGCGTGCAGATGCCAGTCGAGCGGCGCGTGCCGCACCAGGCGCGGGACCGCCTGGTGCTGGGCGAGCAGGTCGTTGACGATGCCGACGGCGGTGTCACGATCGGCGGTGAGGAGCTCCCGCAGTCGCGGCCGGAGTGCGCGCACGTCATCGAGCTCGGCCCGGGTCCGGTCGTGTCGCCCCGTGTAGCCGAAGCGATCGAAGAATGCGGTCAGGTCGGTGACGGCGTCGAGCGTCGGCGGCGGCTCGAGGGTGTTGACGAGCGCGGCGGCAGCCTGGAGCGACATCTCGGTGTCATGGGCGAAAACCACGTTGACAGGTTACATGATCGCTCCGTAGTGTCATGGGTCATGAGCACTTTGACCAATGAGCAGGATCGGCGCAGCGTGGCGGCGCCGCGGACTGCCGCCGGCGTCCTGCTGGCGATCGCGTCGGCGCTCACCTTCGGCCTCTCCGGGTCCTTCGCGAGCTCGTTGTTCGAGACCGGATGGACGCCCGGCACGACAGCGCTGGTCCGCTCCGCGATCGGGGCGCTCGTCGCGCTCCCGTTCGGGGTGGCCGCGCTCGGCGGCCGCTGGCACCTGCTGCGCGCCAACCTCGGGCTGCTCACCGCCTACGGCGTGCTGGCGGTGACCGGTGCGCAGTTCTGCTACTTCATGGCGGTGCAGCGGATGGAGGTCGGCCCGGCCCTCCTCATCGAGTACACGGCGCCCGCCGCCGTCGTGCTCTGGCTCTGGCTCCGGCACGGGCAGCGCCCCGGGCCGGTCACGGTGCTCGGCGCCGTGCTGGCCGCGGCCGGGCTCACGCTCGTCCTCGACCTGACCGGCGGCGCGAGCCTGGACGTCGCCGCCGTCGGGTGGGCGCTGCTCGCGATGACGGGCGCGGCGACGTACTTCGTCGTCAACGCCGACCACTCCAGCGGCCTGCCGCCGGTGACACTCGCGGCGGGCGGCCTCCTGTTCGGTACGGCGGTGATGGGGCTGCTCGCGCTCTGCGGCGTGCTGCCCATGGGCGCCAGCACCTCCGACGTCGTGCTCGCCGGACACCAGACGCCCTGGTGGGTGCCCGTCCTGCTGCTGGGCGTGGTGACGTCCGGGATCGCCTACCTGACGGGTGTCGCCGCGGGCCGTCTGCTCGGCGCCCGGCTCGGCGCGTTCATCGCGCTGTTCGAGGTGGTCGCGGGCGTCGGGTTCGCCTGGCTCTTCGTCGACCAGCTCCCGGCCGTCGTCCAGCTCGCCGGCGGACTGCTCATCCTGGCCGGGGTCATCGCGGTCAAGCTCGGCGAGGGGCGGGTCGTGACGGTCGAGCCCGTCGACACCGCCGTCAGCTGACGTCCTGCTGCCGCACGAACACCTCGCGCGTCAGCATCATCAGCGCCGCGGCCGTCGGGATCGCCAGCAACGCGCCGACGACGCCGAGCAGCGCCGCACCGACGAGGGCGGCGATCACGGTGACGACACCGGGAACGTCGACCGACTTGCTCATCACCCGCGGGTAGATCACGTAGTTCTCCACCTGCTGGTAGACCACGTAGAAGATCACGCAGATGACGCCGATCGTTGGGTCGGTGGCGAAGCCGATGGCGGTGACGATGACCGCGCCGATCGTCGCGCCGATCATCGGGATCACGTCGAGCAGCGCGACGACGAACGCGAGCGCGACGGCGTAGTTGCCCATGCCGACAGCGAACAGGAAGATCAGCGAGGAGACGCCGGCGCACAGTGCGACGACGAACGCGCCGGAGACGTAGCCGCCGACGCCGTCGATCACGCGGTCGCCGAGCTTGCGGACCCGGTCGCGGCGCGACGCGGGCGCGAGGCGGTACAGCGCGTTCTTGGCCTGGTCGAGGCCGGCGAGGAAGTAGAGCGTCATCACCGTGATGACGAACATGTTCGCCACTGCGCCGAGCACGGCGAGGCCGACGCCGAGCGCGCCACCGAAGATGCCGCTGACGAAGTCGCCCTTGGTGACGTACTCCTTGGTCTTGTCGATGATCTGGTAGTCGTCGTTCAGCTGCTGGATGCGGCGGTTGCGCTGCAGCGAGTCGAGCCAGTCGGGCGCACTGTTGCTGATCGCCTTGACCTGGTCGACCATCACCGGCACGAAGGCGACGAGGAACAGCGCCACCGCGACGAGCAGGAGGATCATCACGGTCAGCACGGCCAGCGATCGGCGCATCCCACGCCGCTCGAAGAAGCGCACCGACGGGTTGAGGCCGGCCGCGATGAAGAACGCGACCAGGATCTGGACGAGGACGCTCCTGATCGACCAGACCGCGTTGCCGACGGCGTACGCCGAGAGCAGGCCGAGGCCGCCGAGGAAGCCGACGAGGTACGGCGCACGGCGCGACAGCCGAGGACCGGGCGTGCCGAGATCGTCCCCGGTGTGATCCTCCGGGCCGAGCGGCTCGCGCTCCTCGTCTGCCGGGGTGTCCGCCGTCGCCGTGCCCTTGTCGGCGTCGGTCACTCGGCGTCCTGGCCGGTGTCCTCGCCGGTCTCCTCGCCGGCGTCCTGACCCTGGTCCTGGTCCTTGCTCTGGGACTTGGCCTGGGTCTGGGTCGGCGGCTGCGTCGAGGTCTTGGTCTTCGTCTGGGTCTTGGGCCGGCTCGCGGCCTCGTCGGCGTCGGCGTCGTCGTCGCCGCGCGTGAAGCGCGCCACCAGGTCGTTGAGCGACGACAGCTGAGCCGTGATCGCGTCGCGCCGCTTGCCCATCCGCTCGACCTCGGACCGGGTCCGGGCCAGGGCCTGCTCGGCCTCCTCGTTGCCGGCGGAGGCGATCTGCTCGGCCTGCGTGCGCGCAGCCGCGAGGATCTGCTCGGCCTCGCGGCGGGACCGGGTCAGCAGGCTCTCGGCGTCGCTCTCGGCCTGCTGTCGCAGCTCGGTGACCGAGCTGTTGGCGACCCGTGCGCGGTCCTCGGCCGACGCGGCACGTGCCTCGGCCTCCTCGACCAGCCGGCGGGTCTCGGCGAGCTTGCTCGCGTGGAAGTCGGTCGCCTCGCGGGCCAGTCGCTCCTTCTCCACGGCGAGCATCCGCCGCGCCTCCTGGACCTCGCGGTCGGCGCCGGCGCGCGCCTGCTCGACCTCGCGCTGCGCCTGGGTGCGCATCTCGGTGGTCTCCTGCTCGGCCGCGAGTCGCAGCTGCTCGGCCTCACGCTTCGCAGCGGCCAGCATGTCGTCGGCCTCCGCGCGGGCGTGGTTGCGCTGCTGCTCCGCATCGGTCACCAGACGGGCGCGGTGCGTCTCCAGCTCCTTGAGCTGCTCGGCGCGGGACTCGTCCATCTCCCGGGTGGCGTCGAGCGTGATCGTCTTCGCGTCGCGACGGGCACGGTCGCGGATCTCGACGGCCTCCTTCTCGGCGGTCGCGATGATCTCGCCCGCCTCCTCCTCGGCGAGGCGCAGCATGGCGCTGGCCCGGCCGCCGAGGCCGGCGTACGACGGGGTCTGGCTCTCGGCGAGCTGGTCGGTGGCCGACTTCAGCCTGCCCTCGAGCTCGGTGATGCGCTGCTGTGCCGCGGAGAGGCTGCTGCTCAGGCCGGCGTTCTCCTGGGCGTGCTGCTTGAGGCGCGCGTCGACCGCAGCCGGGTCGTAGCCGCCGCGGCGCACGACCGGCAGGGGAGCGGCGCTCGAGCCCGCCGGCGTCGCCGCGCCGGCCGGCCGGGCGGCCGGGGCGGGGGTCGAGGGTGAGGCCGGCACCCGGGGCATGACCCGGGTCTCCTCGGCGGCCTGGTCTGCCGGAGCGTCCCGCTTGGCGGTCTGCTCCGGCTCGTCGTCGAAGATCGACAGGCCCTGTTCGCTCATGATGGCGGATTCCTCTTCCCGAATTGGTCGGTGGTTCGTCGGCGTCGTCGCGCGCGGATGCCCCCATCCTCGCTGATGGAAGGCTGTCACAAAAACGGGATGGGTCGCAGCATGCTGCGACCCATCCCGAACGTGTCGTCGATCCCGGTCGCGCGGCCGATCCGCGGACGCCCTGGAAGCAGTCCGCGAGCCGGTCCGGCCGCGGCTCAGACCCCGCGGAAGCGGTTGATGGCGTCGAGGTGCCGGGCGCGCATCTCGTGGTCGAGGACGCCGAGGCCCTCCTCCGGGGCGAGCGCGAGGACGCCGACCTTGCCCTGGTGCTTGTTCTGGTGGACGTCGAGGGCTGCCTGGCCGACCTCGTCGAGGGTGTAGGTCCTCGACAGGGTGGGGTGGATCTTGCCCTTGGCGATGAGGCGGTTGGCCTCCCACGACTCGCGGTAGTTGGCGAAGTGGCTGGAGATGATCCGCTTGAGGTTCATCCACAGGTAGCGGTTGTCGTACTCGTGCATGTAGCCGGTGGTCGAGGCGCAGGTGGTGATCGTGCCGCCCTTGCGGGTGACGTAGACGCTCGCGCCGAAGGTCTCGCGGCCGGGGTGCTCGAAGACGATGTCGATGTCCTCGCCGCCGGTGAGCTCGCGGATGGCCTTGCCGAGCCGCTGCCACTCCTTGGGGTTCTGGGCGGTGCCGTCCTCGTTCCAGAACTTGAAGTCCATCTCCGAGCGGTTGATGACGAGCTCGGCGCCCATCGACCGGACGATCTTGGCCTTCTCCTCGTTGGAGACGACGCAGACCGGGGTGGCGCCGCCGTTGAGGGCGTACTGCGTCGCGAAACCGCCCAGGCCGCCCGAGGCGCCCCAGATGAGGACGTTGTCGCCCTGCTTCATCGCGCCGCCGTTCTTGGACACGAGCTGGCGGTAGGCGGTGCAGTTGACGAGGCCGGGGGAGGCGGCCTCCTCCCAGGTGAGGTGCTCGGGCTTGGGCATCAGCTGGTTGGCCTTGACCATGGCGACGTCGGCCAGGCCGCCGAAGTTGGTCTCGAAGCCCCAGATGCGCTGCTCGTTGTCGAGCATCGTGTCGTTGTGCCCGTCGGGCGACTCCAGCTCGACGCTCAGGCAGTGGGCGACGACCCGGTCGCCCGGCTTCCACTTGGTGACGCCGGGGCCGGTCTTGAGCACGACGCCGGACAGGTCGGAGCCGACCACGTGGTAGGGCAGGTCGTGGCGCTTGGTGAGCTCGGAGAGCCGGCCGTAGCGCTCGAGGAACCCGAACGTGGAGACCGGCTCGAAGATCGAGGTCCACACCGTGTTGTAGTTGATCGCGCTGGCCATCACCGCGACCAGAGCCTCACCCGGGCCCAGCTCGGGGACGGCCACGTCCTCGACGTGCAGCGACTTGCGGGGGTCCTTGTCCTTGCTCGCGATCCCCTCGAACATGTCGACCTCGTCCTTGTGGACGGTCGCGGCACGGTAGTGGTCGGGGATCTCGAGGCTCGCGAACTCCTCGGCCGGCGTGTCACCGGCGAGGATGGCGTCCAAGATGTGCTGCACGTCGGCTCCTGCAAGGTCTGCGTTCGTGGACGGATGGTCAGGGGGTGGTCCGTCGGACCCGGTATCCCTGGATTGCGCGGAACATTACTGATGGGTAACCGGGCTGCCCAGCCGGTGTGACTTTCCGCTCACCCTGGCACGGGGTGGCCCGCGGCCGGCTCGACCAGCTCGACGAGCACACCCCCGGCGTCCTTGGGGTGGACGAAGTTGATCCGGCTCTCGGAGGTGCCGCGGCGCGGGGCGTCGTACAGCAGGCGAACGCCTCGCTCGCGCAGGATCGCGCTCACCTGCTCGACATCGGTGACCCGGTAGGCCAGCTGCTGCAGACCCGGGCCGTTGCGGTCGAGGAACTTGGCGATCGTCGACTCGGGGGAGAGCGGCGCCAGCAGCTGGATGCAGGAGCCGGAGTCGCCGACGGCCATCATCGCCTCCGCGACACCCTGCTCCTCGTTGACCTCGCGGTGCGCCAGTCGCATGCCGAAGGTCGTCTCGTAGAAGGCGATCGCCTCGTCGATGTCGGCGACGGCGATGCCGACGTGGTCGATCGCGGTGAACAGGTGCTCGGGCAGCTGCAGCGAGGTCATGGAGGACATGGTGGTGTGGTGCCCGGTCGGCGCGACAGAATGTGTGACGAGTGCTACACCGCGACCGCCGCCCACCCCCTCCCCATGGTCTCTACCCGTAGGTAGGTTGGCGGAAAGCTCGTACGTCAACTGGAGGCTCGCATGTCCGGATCCGTCATCGTCGCCGGGGCCCGCACCCCGATCGGCCGCCTGAGCGGCGGCTTCAAGGACCTGTCCGCCTCCGACCTGGGTGGTCACGCGATCAAGGGTGCGCTCGAGAAGGCCGGCGTCACGGGCGACCAGGTCGACTACGTGATCATGGGCCAGGTCATCCAGGCGGGTGCCGGGCAGAACCCGGCTCGTCTGGCAGCGGTCAACGGCGGCATCCCGATGGGCGTGCCGTCGATGACGATCAACAAGGTGTGCCTCTCGGGCCTGAACGCCATCGCGCTGGCCGATCAGCTCATCCGTGCCGGAGAGTGCGAGATCGTCGTGGCCGGCGGCATGGAGTCGATGACCAACGCGCCGCACTTCCTGCCCAAGTCGCGCGAGGGCATCAAGTTCGGCGACGTCAAGCTCGTCGACTCGATGGCGTACGACGCTCTGTTCGACCAGTTCACCTCGCAGGCCATGGGTCTGCTGACCGAGGAGCGCAACGCCGCTGCCCAGAACCTGACCCGCGAGGAGCAGGACGCCTTCGCCGCCCAGTCGCACCAGAAGGCCGCGCTGGCCTGGAAGAACGGCGTCTTCGAGGACGAGGTCGTCCCGGTCTCCATCCCGCAGCGCAAGGGCGACCCGGTGGTCGTGTCCGCCGACGAGGGCGTCCGCGGCGACACCACCGTGGAGTCGCTCGGCAAGCTCCGCCCGGCCTTCAGCAAGGACGGCACCATCACGGCCGGCTCGGCGTCGCAGATCTCCGACGGCGCCGCCGCGGTGGTCGTCATGAGCAAGGCGAAGGCCGAGGAGCTCGGGCTCGAGTGGCTCGCCGAGATCGGCGCGCACGGGCAGGTCGCCGGCCCCGACTCGTCGCTGCAGCTGCAGCCCGCGGTCGCCACCGCGAAGGCGTGCGAGAAGGAGGGCATCAGCCCGACCGACCTCGACCTCGTCGAGTTCAACGAGGCCTTCGCCGCCGTCGGCATCTCGTCGGCCCGCGAGCTCGGCCTCGACGAGTCGAAGGTCAACGTCAACGGCGGCGCGATCGCGCTCGGCCACCCCGTCGGCATGTCCGGCACTCGCGTCGTGCTGCACCTCGCGCTGGAGCTCAAGCGACGCGGCGGCGGGGTCGGCGCGGCTGCGCTGTGCGGTGGCGGCGGCCAGGGCGACGCTCTCATCGTGCGCGTCCCGAGCAGCTGACGCTGGCGTTG
>NZ_BAAAPB010000003.1:134498-139027 GCF_039530925.1 Nocardioides panacihumi
GTCGCCCGTCTCATCACCCTCGTCGAGGAGGCGCCGGCCACGGGCGGGCACGCGTTGCGTGAGGTGATGGCCGCCCTGGCGCCGTACGCGGGGAACGCGATCGTCGTCGGCATCACCGGCTCCCCGGGGGTCGGCAAGTCGACCACCACCAACGCCCTGGTCGCCGAGCTGCGCTCCGGCGGCCGACGCGTGGGCGTGCTCGCCGTCGACCCGTCGTCGCCGTTCTCCGGTGGCGCGCTCCTCGGCGACCGGGTGCGGATGTCCGACCACGCGACCGACCGTGGTGTCTTCATCAGGTCGATGGCGTCACGTGGGCACCTCGGCGGCCTCGCCTGGACTACTCCGCAGGCGCTGCGGGTGCTCGACGCGGCGGGCTTCGACGTCGTCGTCATCGAGACCGTCGGCGTCGGGCAGTCGGAGGTCGAGATCGCCGCCCTGGCCGACACCACCGTCGTGCTCCTCGCACCCGGCATGGGCGACGGCATCCAGGCCGCGAAGGCGGGCATCCTCGAGATCGGCGACCTCTACGTGATCAACAAGGCCGACCGTGAGGGCGCGGACGCCGTGCGCCGCGACCTGCGCGGCATGCTGGCGCTGGCAGACCGGCGCGAGGGGGAGTGGAGGCCGCCGATCCTCAAGACCGTCGCGCAGACGGGGACGGGGCTGGCCGAGGTGGTGGCGGCGATCGACGAGCACCACGACTGGCTCGTACGGACGGGCGAGCTCGCCCGTCGGCGTACGCGGCGAGCGAGGGAGGAGATCGAGGCGATCGCGCTCGACACGCTCCGCGCACGCTGGGGCGAGGTCGGGACCTCCGCTGAGCTCGACACCCTCGCCGCGGCCGTGGCCCTGGGGGAGAGCGACCCCTATGCCGCCGCGGACAAACTCCTCAGGTCCTAGGACATAAGTCACACTCGCGACCGCGATGACCGGGGCGTCGCTGCCCCGGGCCGGCGCCCGCCTTTGGTAGGAAGGTGGCCCATGAAGAAGGTGCTCATCGCTGTTCTCGTGGTCTTCTTCGGATTCTGGCTCTTCACCGACCCGAACGGGCTGGCCGCGTCGTCGAAGACGGCCGGTAGCGACGCGTGGTCGGCGACGGAGTCGTTGTTCGAAGCCGTCATCAACTACCTGCGCGCTCTCTGACGACCGGGTGAGCGTCTCCTCGATGCTGGACCCGGGCATCGCCAAGCATCTGCTCCGGGACGAGGGCGAGGTCATCGTCGACGAGGTCCGCAAGCACTGGGTCGCCTACGTCCGCCCGGTCGGCGAGGGCCTGCTGGGGCTGGCGTTGCTCCTGGCGACCCCGTTCGTGCCGGTGGCCGTCGGCTGGCTCCCGCTCGTGCTCGGCGGGCTGGTCGGGCTGCACGCGGCCTGGCTGGGGGTGCGCGAGCACCGGGACCGCTTCGTCGTCACGAACATGCGCGTCTTCCGCGTCCACGGCGTGCTGGCCACCCACCTGGCCACGATGCCGCTCTCGCGGATCCTCGACATCACCGTCAGCAGGCCGCTGCACGGGCGACTGCTCGGCTTCGGGCACTTCGTCTTCGAGTCTGCGGCCCAGGACCAGGGGCTGCGCGAGATCCGCCACGTCGGCCGCCCCGATCAGCGCGACCTGGCGATCCAGCGGGTCGTCCAGCGTGCCGGTCTGCGCGGGCCGCGGGTCTGGTGACCGGGGTCGTCCGGTGGACCGACGGGCCACCCTAGGATTGGCGCCATGACGCAGCAGCCGTTCTCCCGTCCCGGTGCGATCGACCTGTCCGGCCTGTCCCGGCCGGGCGCACCCGCCGCGCCCGCCGGCGGGGGCGTCCCGTCCGGCCCGACGGGCTCCTACACGGTCGACGTCGACGAGCAGGCGTTCCAGACGATCCTCGAGGCCTCCGTGACGGCGCCGGTGGTCCTCGTCTTCTACTCGCCGACCCGCTCGCCCGAGAGCGCCACGCTCGCCAACGACGTCAGCACGATCGTCGAGGAGTACGACGGCCGCTTCCTCGCCGGCCTCGTCGACATCGACGCCCACCCGCAGATCGCCCAGGCGATGCAGATCCCGCAGGTGCCGCTGATGTACGTGATCCTCGACGGCCGCCCCGCGACGCAGCCGATCCCCGGCGCGCCGCCGATCGACGAGCTGCGCACCTTCTTCAACCAGCTCGGCCAGCAGCTGACCGTCCAGGGCATCTCCGGACGCCACCAGCCCCGGAGGCCCGCCGGCCTCCCCGAGGACGAGGACGGAGCCCAGGCGCTCGACCCGCGTTACGCCCCCGCGCAGGATGCACTCGAAGCCGGCGACATCGACGGCGCGGTCGCCGAGTACCAGAAGCTCGTCGACGCCAACCCCGCCGACGCGGAGGCCGCCGCCGGACTCGCCATGGCGAAGGTGCTCCAGCGCACGCAGGGGACCGACCTCAACGCCGCCCGCGCGGCAGCGGCGGCGGACCCGGGTGACGTCGCCGCGCAGATCATGGTGGCCGACCTGGACCTGCTCGGGGGACACGTCGAGGACTCCTTCGCGCGGCTCGTCGAGCTGGTCCGTCGTACGTCGGGGGACGAGCGCAATGCCGCCCGCGAGCACCTGATCGGCCTCTTCGCCGCCGTCGGCAACGACGACCCGCGGGTGCTCAAGGGCCGGCAGGCGCTGGCGTCCGCTCTGTTCTGAGCGATCCTCGAGTGTCTCGACCACCCATGGGTGGTCGAGACACTCAAGCCTCCCGGGAAAGAGCGTCGAGCACGGCCCTCACCGCGGGGGAGTCCGCCATCGACCGCCGGTGCAGGGCGATGACCTCGCGGGTCGGCTCCGGGTCGTGGGCCGAGACGGCGACCAGGTCGTCGCCCAGCGGCGACCGGCCGAGCCGGGGGACGAGCGCGATGCCGAGCCCCGCACGGACGAGGGCGAGGTGGCTGTCGAACTCCATCGAGACGTGCGCGATCCGGGGCAGTCGGCCGGTGCCGTCGTACATCCTGGTCAGCCACTGACGGCAGATCGTGCCCTCGGGCGTCGCGATCCAGCCCTCGTCGACCAGGTCGTGCGGGGTGACGGAGAGCCGGCCGGCCAGCGGGTGGTCGCGGTGGACGACCACGTCGGCGAGATCGTGGGCGATGGTGGTGGCGACGAGATGGTCGGGCACCGCGATGGGCACGTCGCCCCAGGTGTGGACGACGCCGAGGTCCGTCTGACCGGACGCGACGAGGTCGACGGTGTCCCAGGGCTCGCGCTCAGCGAGCGCGAGCTCGAGGTCGGGGTGGGCGGACCTCAGCCCGCTGGCGATCGGTGCGACGAGACCGCGCATGGCCGTCGAGAACGCGGTCAGCCGCAGCCTGCCGGCCACCGCGCCGACCTGGCGGTGGAGACCCGACTCGATCTGCTCCAGGTCGGCGAGGAGGCGCGCGCCCTCCTCGACGAGGTGGCGACCGTGGTGCGTCAGCATGACGCCCCGGCCGACCCGCTCGAGCAGGGGTACGCCGGTCTGCCGCTCCAGCCGCTTGACCTGCTGTGACACTGCGCTCGGCGTGAATCCGAGCGTCTCGGCGGCGGCGCTGACGCTGCCGTATGTCTCCACGGCTCGTAGGGCGCTGAGGGCGGCGAGGTCGATCATGTAGCGATGCTACCGAGAGACGTGTAGGACTATTCGCTGGTCCTTCAAGATCTTGCCTGGCAGCCTGGACTCCGTGAACCGCCGCGATGCCTTCCTCGCCGCCCTCGTCGCCGTGCTCTGGGGCCTCAACTTCGTCGTGATCGACCGTGGCATGGTCGGCATCCCGCCGCTGCTCTTCCTCGCGATCCGGTTCATCGCCGTCATCTGCCTGGCGATCTGGTTCGTCCCCCGCCCGCCGGTCCCGTGGCGGACGGTCGCTGCGGTGGGCCTGTTCATGTCGCTCGGCCAGTTCGCGTTCCTGTACGCCGGCATGGCCGCCGGGCTGCCGGCCGGTCTGGCGTCGCTCGTGCTCCAGGCACAGGTCGTCTTCACGATCGTGATCGCGGCCGGCGTGCTGCGGGAGGTGCCGACGACGTACCAGATCGCGGGTGTCGGGCTCGGCGTCGTCGGCCTGCTCGTGGTCGGACTCGGGCGCGGCGGCCACGTGCCGCTCGGCGCGCTGCTGCTCTGCCTCGCGGCTGCGCTGTCGTGGGGGACGGGCAACGTCGTCAGCCGGGCGTCGGGCGCGACCGGTGGGCTGTCGTTGACGGTCTGGTCGGCGCTGGTCGTGCCCGTGCCCGCGTTGGCGCTCTCGCTGGTCTTCGACGGGCCGAGCGGCATCCGCGACGGGCTCGCGTCGTTCGGGTGGCAGGCGGGGCTGTCGACGCTCTACACGGCCGGGCTCGCGTCGATCGTCGGCTACGGCATCTTCAACGGGCTGCTCTCCCGCAACCCCGCGCCCGCGGTCGTGCCCTGGGTGCTGCTGGTGCCGCCTGTCGGCGTCGTCTCGGCGTGGCTGGTGCTCGGCGAGACGCCCGCACCCGCCGAGCTGGTCGGCGGTGTCCTGCTGGTGGCAGGGGCGCTCATCGCGAACGGCGTCGCCCGCACCCGCCGGCCCGC
>NZ_BAAAPB010000003.1:139083-181478 GCF_039530925.1 Nocardioides panacihumi
CACCGCGCAAAGTGTCACGGTGATAGTTCGGGCGATGGGTGATAGCTCGGATGTATCACCCACCGCGCAAAGTGTCACGGTGACAGTTCGGGTCAGCCCCCGAGGCGAAGCGGTCAGACGCTGAGCGGCAGGACCTCGTCGGGGAGCGTCGTCGGGTTGCCGAAGCGGTGGGCCGTGATGCTGATCGCCTGCTCGCGCAGGAAGGGCAGCATCTCCAGTCGACCGGACTCCGTGACCGGGTGGGCGTGGATCGCGACGTCGGGACGGCCTCCGGTCGCGGCGTACGCCGTCGCCGCGTCCGCGCCGACGAGGCGGACCCGCGCGTCGTGCATCGTGGCGAGCCGCGTCCGCCAGGCGGCGGCGTCCTCGACGGCCACCGAGATGCCCGCCGTGGCGAGCGCGGACGCGATCGCGCGGTCGAGCGGCGCCGCGGTGGAGACGCTGACCCGGGAGCGGGCGGTGTGGCCGGCACCGACGACCCGGAGGAGGTCGGTGACCAGCCCCGACTCGTGCCGCACCGTCACCGGCACGGGCAGGTAGCGCAGGGCGTTGCGCTCGGCCTCGACCCCGGAGACGTCGCGGGTGTCGGCGTACTCGTGCTCCCAGGCGGCCGCATCCGACCTGAAGGCGCGCTCGAGTCGGTCACAGCCCTCGAGCCCGGCCCGCCGGGCCTCGTCGAGCAGGTGCTGCGACGTCGGTCGCGGCGTGGCCGTGGAGGTGGCGAAGGTGCTGCTCCAGTCGGTGAGCCCGAGCAGGTAGCTCGGCCCTCCGGCCTTGGTGCCGGTGCCGACGGCCGAGCGCTTCCAGCCGCCGAACGGCTGGCGGCGCACGATGGCACCGGTGATTCCGCGGTTGATGTAGGCGTTGCCCGCCTCGACGGTGTCGAGCCACTGACGCACCTCGGCCGGGTCGAGTGAGTGCAGGCCGGCGGTCAGGCCGAAGGAGACCTCGTTCTGCAGAGCCACCGCCTCCTCGAGGGTCTCGGCCGTCATCACGCTGAGCACCGGCCCGAAGAACTCCGTGAGGTGCGAGCGGCTGCCCGGCCGGACACCCTCCTTGACACCCGGCGACCACAGCCGACCGGACCCGCCGAGCTTGCGGGGCTCGATGAGCCAGCGCTCGCCGGCGTCGAGGCGGGTGAGCGCGTCGAGCAGCTTGCCCGCCGCCGGCTCGATCAGCGGTCCGACCTGGGCGGAGGGGTCCTCCGGCCAGCCGACGTGCAGCGAGCGGACGGCGTCGAGCAGCTGGTGCCGGAAGCGGGTCGAGGTCGCGACCGAGCCGACGAGGATGACGAGCGAAGCGGCCGAGCACTTCTGGCCGGCGTGTCCGAACGCCGACTGGGCGACGTCGCGGGCCGCGAGGTCGAGGTCGGCACTCGGCGTGACGACGATGGCGTTCTTGCCGCTCGTCTCGGCGAGCAGCGGCAGGTCCTGACGGAACGAGCGGAAGAGCTCCGCCGTCTCGAAGGCACCCGTGAGGATGACGCGACCGACGCGCGGGTCGGCGAGCAGGCTGCGGCCGAGGTCGCCCTCGTCGATGGTGGCGAAGGCGAGTACGTCGCCCGGCACGCCGGCCTCCCAGAGGGCCTCGGCCAGGACGGCGCCGCAGCGCTCGGCCTGCGGCGCCGGCTTGAGGACGACCGGCGACCCGGCGGCCAGCGCCGCGAGGGTCGAGCCGGCCGGGATGGCGACCGGGAAGTTCCACGGCGGCGTGACGACGGTGAGACCGACCGGCTCCGCGACCGCTCCGTCGACGTCGTCGAGCTGCTCGGCGAGGTGGGCGTAGTAGTTCGCGAAGTCGATCGCCTCCGAGACCTCCGGGTCGGCCTGGTCGAGCGTCTTGCCGCACTCGGAGGCCATCACCTCGATCAGCTCGGCACGGCGGCTCTCGAGCGACACCGCGGCGCGCCGCAGCACCTCCGCGCGACCCTTGCCGCCCAGCGCCGCCCACGCGGCGCCGGCACCTGTCGTGGTGTCGACCAGCGCCTCGAGGCCGTCGGCGGTCGTGACGCGGCCACGCTCGACGCGGTCGACGCCGAGGGTGCTCGACGGCACCCGGGCGAGGATCTGGGCGCCCCAGGCGAGGTTGGCCGCGACGGCCGGGTCGGTGTCGGGGACGTTGTGGAAGACCGTTGCCGGCGTGGCGTCGACGGGCGCGGTGCGGTCCTGGGTGCGGTGCGGCGCGGGGACGCTGCGGTCGAGCGCCCGGAGGCTGGCCTCGAAACGCGCCCGCTCGCGCTCGAAGAGCGCCTTGTCGTCGTACAGGTGGAAGACGGCGGACATGAAGTTGTCGCGGCTCGCGCCCTCCTCGAGCCGGCGGATCAGGTAGGCGATGGCGACGTCGAACTCGGTCGCCCGGACGACCGGGGTGTAGAGGAGGATCTCGCCGACGTCCCGCTTGACCGCCTCCGCCTGGCTCTGCGCCATGCCGAGGAGCATCTCGAAGTCGATGGAGTCGCGGACGTCGCGCTCGCCGGCCAGCAGCCACGCGAAGGCGATGTCGAACAGGTTGTGGCCGGCGACGCCGATGCGGATGTTGCGGACGCGGTCGGGGTGGAGCGCGTAGTCGAGCACCCGCTTGTAGTGGGTGTCGCTGTCCTGCTTGGTGTGCCAGGTCGCCAGCGGCCAGTCGCGCAGCGACGCCTCGACCCGCTCCATCGGCAGGTTGGCGCCCTTGACGAGGCGGACCTTGATCGGGGCGCCACCGCGGCGGCGCCGGTCGGCGGCCCAGTCCTGCAGCTGCATCATCGACGCCAGCGCGTCGGGCAGGTAGGCCTGGAGCACCAGCCCCGCCTCGAGGCCGAGGAACTCCTGCTCGTCGAGCAGCCGGGTGAACACCGCGACGGTGAGGTCGAGGTCGCGGTACTCCTCCATGTCGAGGTTGATGAAGGTCCCGCTCTCGGCGGCGCGCTCGTAGAGCGGGCGCAGCGAGTCGACGATGACCTGGACGGCTGCGTCGAAGGCCCACGGGGAGTGCGGGGCGACCGTGGCCGACACCTTGATCGAGACGTAGTCGACGTCCGGCCGTTGGAGGAGCGCGAGGGTGCCCTTGAGCCGGCGGGTCGCCTCCTCGCGACCGAGCACCGCCTCGCCCAGCAGATTGAGGTTGAGCCGGTTCTTATCGGCGCGCAGGCGCTCGACGGCACGGCCCAGCCGTCGCGGCTCGGCGTCGATGAGCAGGTGGCCGACCATCCGACGGAGAGCGGCACGTGCCGCCGGGATCACGACGCCGGGGGCGACCGTGCCGAGGGCGCCACCGGCGCGCACGGCCAGGCGCAGGTGCAGCGGCAGGAAGCCGGGAACGTCGCGGGCCAGCATCGCCAGGTTGCGCGCGGCCACGCGCTTGTCCTCGGGGCGGATCACGCCGTCGATGAACCCGACGGTGAAGGGGAGGCCGGCCGGGTCGTCGAGCACGTCCGCCAGCCGGCTGGCGGCCTTGTCGGGCTTGATCTGGGCCGACGTGTCGAGCCAGCGGCGGACCGTCTCCTCGACGGCGGGGAGGAGATCGGTGAGCTCGTGGACGGCCGCGGGGTCGTCGTACGTCGGGGTGGGCATACCTACCAGTTTCGCTCGCCCTGATCGTTCGGGAAAAGCGCTGATTTCTGACTCATATGCGTAAGATCCGCTGACGGATCAGGGAGGTGTCTCGTGCTCGACGTACGCCGGTTGCGACTGCTCCGAGAGGTCCACGTCCGTGGCACCATCGCGGCCGTCGCCGCAGCCATCCACCAGAGCCCGTCGTCGGTGTCGCAGCAGCTCAACCAGCTCGAGCGCGAGGTGGGGGTGGACCTGCTCCGCAAGGTCGGGCGCCGCGTCCAGCTGACCTCGGAGGCCGAGCTCCTCGTCGCCCACGCGGAAGCTGTTCTCGAGCGGCTGGAGCTGGCCGAGTCGGACCTCCTCGCCGCCGCTGACGAGGCGACGGGCACGGTCCGGATGGGCATCTTCCAGTCGGCGGCGCTGGCGCTGCTGCCGACGACGCTGCGCCTGGTCCACGAGCGGACGCCGCGTGTCCGGGTCGTCGTCACCCAGCGCGAGCCGGAGACAGCGCTGCACGAGACCTTCGCGCGCGACTTCGACCTGGTCGTGGCTGAGCAGTACCCGGGCCACGCCGCGCCGTGGCACGCGCAGCTCGATCGGCAGCCCCTCACGGAGGATGCGATCCGGCTGGCGACCGCGTCGGAGGCGTCCGTCGGGTCGCTCCACGACGCGGCGCGGCTGCCGTGGGTGATGGAGCCGCACGGCGCTGCCTCCCGGCACTTCGCCGAGCAGCTCTGCCGGCGCGCGGGCTTCGAGCCGGACGTGCAGTTCGAGACGGCCGACCTGCAGGCGCACGTCGCGCTGGTGTCGACGGGCAACGCGGTCGCACTGCTGCCCGACTTGCTCTGGCGCGGTGGTACGCCGCCGGTGCGGCTCGTCGACCTCGAGGACGCGCCGGTCCGCACGGTGTTCACGGCGTCCCCGTCCTCGCTCGCCACACGGCCCGCCGTACAGGCTGTTCGGGAGGCGCTGCTCGACGCCGTCGCGTCCATGCAGGTGTGAGCGACGCTCACGCTCCCGCGGCGTCCGGGCGGGAGTCGGCGACGTCGTGCTCGCGGGGCATTCCCGCCGCCAGGACCTCGATGAGGTCGACGGCGTCGGCGGGCGTCAGCCGCACCGTCGTCGTGCAGACGTTGTCGCGCCAGACGCTCAGCACCACGACCCCCACCTCGTCGTGCCACGTCACCCGCAGCGCGCGTCCGTCGCCACGGGCGTCAGCGAGGACGGCACCCGCGGTCGCGTTCTGCCGACGCGAGGACATGACAGCATCGTGCCTCGCGGCAACCCGCCGCACCAGACCTGCGCGGGCGACACCATGGTCGGGGCTCAGGAGTCGGCGGAGCCGAGCAGGTTGCGACGGGTGTGGCGCAGGCGTGACTTCTCGTGGCGGCCGACGATGTCCTCGCGGATCCGCTGGGCGCGGTAGGCGCTCTCGGCCTTGACGAAGCTCGCGTACAGGATGTTGGCGTTGCTCATGTCACTGCTCCTCGTAGGGATGTCGGAGACCTTCCGACATCCCTACGGTCGCGCTCTGAGGTAGGGCGCCACATCGGCAGTCGTCCCCACTTTCCGTCGGCGCCTACCTCAGACGACGTCTCGGACCAGAGGGATTGACGTCTCGGACCAGAGGGATTGACGTCTCGGGCCGGAGGGATTGACGTCTCGGGGATCGGGTCAGGCGACGGGCCGGCCGGACTCGGTGTACGTGACGCCGTTGCCGTGCGCGCTCGCCAGGGCCGCCTCGATGCGGCGGGCGGTGAAGTCGGCGCAGCGCTCCCGGATCTCCTCGAGGGTGCAGAAGGCCACGGAGCGGATCTCCCGCGCCTCCGGCACCATCGCGTCGAGCATGGAGGGGTCGTGGACGCCGCCGTCGTAGACCAGGCAGACGGCGTCGTCCCAGCCGCTCCAGGGCGGGAGCCAGTCGGTCAGGAGCAGCGGACCGGCCTTGAGGTCGAGGGCGAGCTCCTCCTCCACCTCGCGGCTGACGCCGACCGCCGGGGACTCGCCGACCTCGATGACGCCACCGGGCAGGTCCCAGTCGGACTTGTAGGTGAGCTGGCAGAGCAGCACCCGGTCGTTCGAGTCGCGGATGAGGAACTGTCCGATCGCCCGCTTGCGGGGGAGGAAGGAGTTGAGGAGCGCCCGGAAGCCCTCCGGCTCGTGGGCCGGTACGTCGGTCTCGACCCGCGCGTAGACGATGCGGTCGACAGGCGCGCCGTCGACCGTGACGCCCCGCATCACTCCTTCGCGACGCAGGCCCGACCAGGTGGCGGTGCGCTGGCCCTTCTCGTCGGCCGGGTCCACCAGTGCCTCGACCCGGTGGTGGGTCATCAGGGCGGCCGCGACCTCGTGGCGGACGGCGTCGAGCGTCTCGTCGGACGTCCAGCTGATGCGAGCGACGCCGTCTGCGACGGTCAGCACAGTTGTCCCTGACTCGTTGGCGCTCACGCGCACCACCCTAATGGTCGACGGATGCCCGCGTCCGAGGTGTCACAACAGGGCGACGGGCGGTGTCTGGTGGGCAGGAGCAACCCGACGAGAGGTGACACCGAGATGCCCAGCACCAGCAGGTTCCGGATGCCGAAGGCAGCCACCACCGGCCCCTACGGCGCCGTCATGGAGCGCTGTGCGAAGCACACGCAGAGCCAGGGCTACGGCGACGTGTGCGACATCCCGCTGGAGACGCCGAGCGCCGTACGCTCCGAGGCATGAGCGTCGACCCGGCGACCGAGGCATTCGTCGCCCACCGCAACCTGCTGTTCACGGTCGCCTACGAGATGCTCGGCTCGGCCGCCGACGCCGAGGACGTCCTCCAGGAGACGTGGTTGCGCTGGGCCGACGTCGACCACGGTGAGGTGCGCGACGCCCGTTCCTACCTGGTCCGCATCACGACCCGGCTCTCCTTGAACAGGCTGCGCACGCTCGGCCGTCAGCGGGAGACGTACGTCGGCCCCTGGCTGCCCGAACCGCTGCTGACGAGCCCCGACGTGGCCGAGGACGTCGAGCTGGCCGACAGCGTCTCGACGGCGATGCTGCTCGTCCTGGAGACGCTGACACCGACCGAGCGGGCCGTGTTCGTGCTGCGCGAGGTCTTCGACGTCGAGTACGACGAGATCGCCGCGGCCGTCGACAAAGCGCCTGCCGCGGTGCGCCAGATCGCGCACCGCGCCCGCTCGCACGTCGAGGCGCGGCGCCCGCGCGTCCAGGTGTCGGAGGCCGACACGCGTCGCGCCATCGCGACCTTCCGCAGCGCGGCGGAGACGGGCGACCTGCAGCGCCTGCTCGACGTCCTCGCCCCGGATGTCGTGATGATGACCGACGGGGGAGGCGTCAAGCAGGCTGCGCTGCGCCCGATCGTGGGCGCCGACAAGGTCCTGCGCTTCTTCGTCGGCATCACGGCCAAGGCGCCCGGGCCGGTCGCGGCCGAGGAGGTCCTCGTCAACGGTGCGCCCGGGTTGCGGCTCACGGCCGGTGGCGAGCTCGACACGATCGCGACGATGAGGGTCGAGGGCGGCCGGGTGACCGCCCTCTACCTCGTTCGCAACCCGCACAAGCTCGGCCGGGTGCTGTCCGAGACGCCGCTGGCGCGCTAGACCGTCCGGCCGGGCGGATCCTCCTCCGGGTCCTGCTCGAGTGCCTCCTGGACGGCCGCTGCCGACCACGGAGCCTTGGCCTGCGGGCGCAGCCAGACCGTCCCGAGCGGCGGCACCCGCAGGTCGGCGTACGCCGGCCAGCCCGCGTGCTCCGACCCGACCGCCGTGACCGCGCCGAGGTTGCCGACGCCCGAGCCGCTGTAGGCCTCGGCGTCGGTGTTGAGGACCTCGTCCCACACCCCGTCGTGCGGCAGGCCGAGCCGGACGTCGTGCGGGACGGCCGCGAAGTTCGCCACGCAGACAAGCTGGTCCGCCACCGCGCCGTCGATGGCCGGGCCGCGACGGACGAAGGAGTAGACGTTGCGCTCGGTGTCGTCGGCGTCGATCCACGCGAAGCCCGCCGGGTCGCTGTCCAGCGTCCAGAGAGCGGGACTGTCCTTGTAGGTCCGGTTGAGGTCTCGCACCAGGGAGTGCAGGCCGCGGTGCTCGGGATGGTCCAGGAGCCACCAGTCGAGCTCGCGCGACTCGGCCCACTCCGACTCCTGGCCGAACTCGCAGCCCATGAAGAGGAGCTGCTTGCCCGGGTGCGCCCACATGAAGGCCAGGTAGGCGCGCAGGTTCGCGAGCTGGCGCCAGCGGTCGCCCGGCATCTTGCGCAGCAGCGACCCCTTGCCGTGCACGACCTCGTCGTGCGAGAGCGGCAGCATGTAGTTCTCGGACCAGGCGTAGGTCAGCGCGAACGTCATGTCGTGGTGGTGCCAGGACCGGTGGACGGGGTCGCGCTCGAGGTAGTCGAGCGTGTCGTGCATCCAGCCCATGTTCCACTTGAACCCGAAGCCGAGGCCGCCCGCGTCGGTCGCCCGGGTCACCCCCGGCCACGACGTCGACTCCTCGGCGATCGTGGTGATGCCGGGGACGCGCTTGTAGGCGGTGGCGTTCATCTCCTGGAGGAACTGGACCGCCTCGAGGTTCTCGCGGCCGCCGTGGATGTTCGGCTCCCACTCGCCCTCGTTGCGGGCGTAGTCGAGGTAGAGCATCGAGGCGACGCCGTCGACCCGCAGCCCGTCCGCGTGGAACTCCTCGAGCCAGTAGATCGCGTTGGCGTAGAGGAAGTTGCGGACCTCGGGGCGGCCGAAGTCGAAGATGTGCGAGCCCCACTCCTGGTGCCAGCCCCGGCGCGGGTCCGGGTGCTCGTAGAGCGGGGCGCCGTCGAACCGCGGCAGCGCCCACTCATCGGTCGCGAAGTGGCCGGGCACCCAGTCGAGGATGACGCCGACGCCGGCCTGGTGGAGCCGGTCGACGAGGTAGCGGAAGTCGTCGGGGGTCCCGAGACGCGAGTCGGGCGCGAAGTACGACGTCACGTGGTAGCCCCACGACCCCCCGAACGGGTGCTGCATCACCGGCATCAGCTCCACGTGCGTGAAGCCGAGGTCGCTGACGTAGCCGACCAGCTCGTCCGCCAGCTGGGCGTAGCTGCGGTGTCGCCGCCACGACGCGAGGTGGACCTCGTAGACCGACATCGGCTCGGCCACGGGACGCTTGGACCGGCGCGACTCCATCCACTCAGCGTCGCCCCAGGTGTAGCCGGACTCGAACACCATCGAGGAGGTGTTCGGCGGGACCTCGGCCCAGCCGGCCATCGGGTCGGCCTTCTCGCGCCAGTGCTCGTCGGCGCCCAGGATGATGAACTTGTAGCGCGTGCCGCTGCCGACCGCGGGGACGAACAGCTCCCAGACGCCCGACTCGCCGAGCTGCCGCATCGGGTGCTCGCGGCCGTCCCAGCTGTTGAAGTCGCCCTCCAGCCGGACGCCGTGCGCGCGGGGCGCCCAGACAGCGAACGAGGTGCCGGTCACGTCCGGGCCGCCCGGCGACTCGTAGTGGTGGACCCGGGCGCCGAGCACCTTCCAGAGCTGCTCGTGCCGGCCCTCGCGGATCAGGTGCTGGTCGACCTCGCCGACGGTCGGCAGGAAGCGGTACGGGTCGTCGAGCTCCGAGGTGTGGTCGCCGTACGTCACGAGAAGGCGGTAGTCCGGGACCTCCGCCACCGGGACCACTCCCGCCCAGACGCCCTCGTGCTCGTGGCTGAGCTCGGCCTGCCTCCAGTCGTCGTCGACCCGGTAGCGGACCACGACGCTGGAAGCGAGCGGCTTGAAGGCACGGACCGTGACGGTGCCCCCGTGCGGGTGCGGCCCGAGGATGGAGTGGGGCGACGCGTGCCGGCCCTCGACGAGGCTGCTCAGCTCTGCGGTGTCGACGGGTACGGCGGTGGACGTGTGGAGGTTGTCGGTCACGTCATGCTCCGATCTGCGCGAGGGCCTCGAGCGGGATGCTCAGCCAGCCCGGACGGTTCCGCGCTTCGTAGACGGTCTCGTAGACGGCCTTGTCGGCGACGTAGGCGTCGAGCAGCACCCGCTGCTCGACCGTGAGGTCGCCGCCGTAGGCGACCAGGAAGTGGTTGCGGTTGCGGTGCGCCCACTCGCCCGCGCGCAGCCGGCGCAGGTCGGTGAGCTCGGCGTCGCCCTCACCGCCCGGCTGGCTGTGCTCGACCGAGCGCGGGGCGTAGTCGAAGGAGCGCAGCATGCCCGCGACGTCGCGCCAGGGTGAGTCGGGCAGCGTCCGCTCCGCCAGCGGCTTCGCGGGCTCGCCTTCGAAGTCGACGATCTTCCAGCCCTTGGCGGTGCGCAGCGTCTGGCCCAGGTGCAGGTCGCCGTGGATACGTTGCACCTCGAGGCCGCCGAGGCCGGCCACCCGCGCGAACAGGGCGCGCAGCCGCTCGGCGTGCACCGCGAGGTCCGGTACGACGGCCAGGGCGCGGTCGAGCCGCTCGTTCATCGCCGCGGCGAGCGCCACTGCGGCCTCGGGCCCGCGCGTCTCGGTGGGGAAGCTGGCGGCGAGCTGGCGGTGCACGTCGGCCACCGCCTCGCCCAGCCGGGTCGCCTCAGGCGCGAAGTCGCCGCCGGACTCCGTCGCGTGCAGCTCCGGCGTGCCGAGCAGGCTGCGCACGCTCGCCAGTGCCATGTCCCAGCCGTCCGTCGCGGTGCGCAGGAACTGCTGCAGCATCGCCAGGTGCATGACCGGCTCCTCGCCGTCGGCCGCACCGGTCGGATCGCCGGCGCCGCTCGGCTCGTCGGCGAAGCTCGACTCGACCCAGCCGTACAGGGCCGCGACGTGGTCCGAGCCGAGCTCGGTGAGGACCTTGTGGATCTCGATGTCGGGGTTGACGCCGGGAGTCACCTTGCGGAACACCTTCATCAGCGC
This sequence comes from Nocardioides panacihumi, assembly GCF_039530925.1. Taxonomy (NCBI): domain Bacteria; kingdom Bacillati; phylum Actinomycetota; class Actinomycetes; order Propionibacteriales; family Nocardioidaceae; genus Nocardioides; species Nocardioides panacihumi. The sequence continues at coordinate 149,471 of NZ_BAAAPB010000003.1, forward strand.
GTCCTCGCCGAACGCCACCGACGAGTTCGACTGCTCGCCCGAGAACGGCGACGAGTGGGCTCCGGTGTCGAGCTGGTGGCCCGGGACGCGGTGGAAGGAGAGTGGGCCCTCTCCCTCCGGCGCGCTCTCGAAGGAGCGCAGCCAGCAGGCCATCGCCTCACGGTCGTGCACGGCGTCGTACGCGTGGACCCAGCCGAGCTCCGGGTCCTCCCACCAGCCGATGAAGGCGTGGTCGAGACGACCCTGCGGGTGCACGTAGAACGCCAGCGGCACCTGGTAGAGCTCGCGCTCGGTGCCCGTGCCGCCGGGGTCGGCGTACGTCACCTCGACGAGGTGGATCAGCACGCGTGGGCTGCCCTCGACGCGTCCGGGCACCTCGCCGAGCACCCGGATGCGGGTCACCGCGAACGTGCGGCCCTTGCCGCTGAACCAGCGGGTGCGGGTCAGGTAGTCCGCGAAGACCTCGCGGTCGAGATGGTCGGCGGTCGCCGGTGTAGCGCTCACAGCAGCTCCTCCCCGGACAGGCCGGTCTCCGGCTCGATCGGTGCGGTGTCCGGCCGGGTCAGCCGGAACCAGTAGAACCCGTACCCACCGAGAGTCAGCAGGTACGGCAGCTCACCGATCGCGGGGAAGGGCACCCCGCCGATCAGCTCGACGGGCACCATCCCCTCGAAGCGGCGCAGGTCCAGCTGCACCGGCTGCGGGAAGCGGGACAGGTTGTTGACGCAGAGGATGACGTCGCTGGTGCCGTCCTCCTTGAGGTGCTCGCGTGAGTAGGAGAGCACCGACGGGTTCGTGCCGCCGAGGTCGGTGAAGCTGCCCAGCCCGAACGCCTGGTGCTGCTTGCGGGCGTGGATCAGTCGACGCGTCCACTGCAGCAGGCTGGAGGAGTCCTCCAGCTGCGCCTCGACGTTGACGGCCTGGTAGCCGTAGACGGGGTCCTGCACGACCGGCCGGTCCAGCTTGCCGGGGTTGGCGACGGAGAAGCCGGCGTTGCGGTCGCCGGACCACTGCATCGGCGTACGCACCCCGTCACGGTCGCCGAGCCAGATGTTGTCGCCCATGCCGATCTCGTCGCCGTAGTAGAGCACCGGTGAGCCCGGCAGCGAGAGGAGCAGCGCGGTGAAGAGCTCCATCTGGTTGACGTCGTTGTCGAGCAACGGCGCGAGCCTGCGGCGGATGCCGATGTTGGCCTTCATGCGGGGGTCCTTGGCGTACTCCGCCCACATGTAGTCACGGTCGTCGTCGGTGACCATCTCGAGCGTCAGCTCGTCGTGGTTGCGCAGGAAGATGCCCCACTGGCAGCCCCGGGGGATCGGCGGGGTCTCCTCCAGGATCTCGCTGATCGGGAAGCGGGACTCGCGCCGGACCGCCATGAAGATGCGCGGCATGACGGGGAAGTGGAAGCACATGTGGCACTCGTCGCCGCCGGACTCGAAGTCGCCGAAGTAGTCGACCACGTCCGAGGGCCACTGGTTGGCCTCGGCGAGCAGCACGGTGCCGGGGTACTCGTCGTCCACCACGCGGCGGACCTTGCGGAGGAACTCGTGGGTCTCCGGGAGGTTCTCCCCGTTCGTGCCCTCCGCCTCGTAGAGGTAGGGCACGGCATCGAGCCGGAAGCCGTCCAGGCCCATGTCCAGCCAGAAGCGCATCGCATCGAGGATGTCCTCGTGCACCTTCGGGTTCTCGTAGTTGAGGTCCGGCTGGTGGGAGAAGAAGCGGTGCCAGAAGTACTGCTGGCGCACCGGGTCCCACGTCCAGTTGGACGGCTCGGTGTCGACGAAGATGATCCGGGCGTCCTGGTAGAGCTCGTCGCTGTCGGACCAGACGTAGTAGTCGCCGTACGGCCCCTCGGGGTCGTTGCGGCTGGCCTGGAACCAGGGGTGCTGGTCGCTGGTGTGGTTGACGACGAAGTCGATGATCACCCGGATGCCGCGCTCGTGGGCGGCGACGAGGAGCTGCTGGAAGTCCTCGATCGTGCCGACCTCCGGCAGGACGCCGGTGAAGTCAGCGACGTCGTAGCCGCCGTCGCGCAACGGGCTGGGGAAGAACGGCGGCAGCCAGAGGCAGTCGACGCCCAGCCAGGCCAGGTAGTCGAGCTTCTCGGTCAGGCCCTTGAAGTCACCGGTGCCGTCGCCGTTGGAGTCCTTGAAGGACCGCACCAGGACCTCGTAGAACACCGCTGACTTGAACCACTCGGGCTCACCTTGGTGGTCGACGCCGGGGGAGTCGGGGAACGGCTCCTCGCTGATGATCCCGCCGATCGGCGTGTCGCCCATGGGCATGTCGGTCTGCTCGGTCATCGAAGGCTCCTCACCGTCAGGACGTGCGCGGACTCCCAGCCCGGGTCGAGGCGGACGTAGTTGTCACGGCCCCAGGTCCAGTCCTCGCCGGTGATCTCGTCGTGGACGACGAAGCTCTCCGGGAGGCCGAGGGCGGCGAGGTCGAGGTGGACCATCGTCTCCCGCACGCCGTGCGGGTCGAGGTTGATGACGACGATGACGACGTCCCCCTCGTGGTGCTTGCTGAACACCAGCGTGTGGTCGTCGTCGGAGGAGTGCACCGTGACGTTGCGCAGCAGCTGCAGGGCGGGGTGCGCGCGGCGGATCTCGTTGAGCCGTGTGAGGTACGGCGCCAACGTCCGTCCCTCGCGCTCGGCCGCGTCCCAGTCGCGCGGGCGCAGCTGGTACTTCTCCGAGTCGAGGTACTCCTCGCTGCCAGGTCGCACGGCGACGTGCTCGAACAGCTCGTAGCCGGCGTACACACCCCAGGACGGGGAGCCCGTCGCGGCCAGCGCCGCGCGGATCTTGAACGCCGCCGGGCCGCCGTACTGCAGGGAGGCGTGCAGGATGTCGGGGGTGTTGACGAAGAAGTTCGGCCGCATCAGGTGGTCGGACTCCGAGGACACCTCGACGAGGTAGTCCTCGATCTCGCCCTTCTCCACCCGCCAGGTGAAGTACGTGTAGGACTGGTGGAAGCCGACCGAGCCGAGAGCGTGCATCATCGCGGGCCGGGTGAACGCCTCCGACAGGAAGATCACGTCGGGGTCGGTGCGCCGCACCTCGCGCAGCAGCCACTCCCAGAACGCCACCGGCTTGGTGTGCGGGTTGTCGACCCGGAAGACGCGGACGCCGTGGGACATCCACACGCGGACGACCCGCAGCACCTCCTTCGCGATCCCGGTGGGGTCGTTGTCGAAGTTGATCGGGTAGATGTCCTGGTACTTCTTGGGCGGGTTCTCCGCATAGGCGATCGAGCCGTCGGCCCGGGTGGTGAACCACTCCTGGTGGGCCTTCACCCACGGGTGGTCCGGCGCGGCCTGGAGCGCGAGGTCGAGTGCGACCTCCAGGCCGAGCTCGCCGGCGCGCGCGACGAACGCGTCGAAGTCCTCGAACGTGCCCAGGTCGGGGTGGATGGCGTCGTGGCCGCCGTCCTTCGAGCCGATCGCCCACGGGCTGCCGACGTCGTCGGGGCCTGGGGTCAGCGAGTTGTTGGGGCCCTTCCGGTTGACCTCGCCGATCGGGTGGACCGGCGGCAGGTAGATGATGTCGAAGCCCATCGCGGCGACGGCGTCGAGGCGCTTCGCCGCCGTCCGGAACGTGCCGCTGCGCAGCACCCCCTTCTTGTCCGGCGCGGCGCCCTCCGAGCGAGGGAAGAACTCGTACCAGCTGCCGAAGAGCGCACGGCGCCGGTCGGCGTACGCCGGGTAGGGACCTTCGATCGTGACGAGCTCGCGAAGCGGGTGCTGGCGCAGCACGCGGACGAGGTCGGGTGCGGTCATCACCGCGATGCGCGCTGCCGAGGGCCGGGTGGTGTCGGTCGCGGCATCGGCGGCGGCCTTGACCGTGGCGGCCTCGGCGCGGGTCAGCGACGGGTCCGCGAGCACCCGCTCGAGCAGGAGCCGGCCCTCGGTGAACATCAGCTCGACGTCGACGCCGGCGTCGATCTTGATGGGAGCGTCGTGCAGCCAGGTGCCGATCGGGTCCGACCACGACTGCACCTCGAAGGACCACAGGCCCTCGGCGTCGGGCGTCACCCACGCCTCGAACCGGTCGCTCTTCGGTCCGGTCTCGGTCATCCGCACCGGCGGTCTGCGCTCTCCGCTGGGGTCGGCGAGGATCACCTCGACGCCCAGCATGTCGTGGCCTTCGCGGAAGACCGTCGCCCTGACGGGGAAGGGTTCGCCGACGGAGGCCTTCGCGGGCTGCCTGCCGAGATCGACGACGGGGTGCACGTCCAGCACGGGGATGCGTCCAACCATGGCTTCAAACTATCCGGCCGGGGCAGTTCCCATGCGCCGCGCGTCGTGGCAGGGCCGCCCGCCGACCGATCTTGCCGCACCGAGGACGACTTTCCTCGCTCAGAGCACGACTCGATAAAGACCCCGGCGGATGTTGGATCGATCCAAGGGTTGTGGGCTAGTTTCGTCCCCATGCGTGCCATCCGTCGTTTCACCGTCCGTCCCGTGCTGCCCGCGCCGCTCTCCGCGCTGGGCACCCTCGCGGGCAACCTGCGCTGGTCCTGGCACCCTCCGACCCAGGACGTCTTCGCGGCCGTCGACCCCGATCTGTGGGAGTCGACCGGACGCGACCCCGTCCGTCTGCTCGGGGCCGTCAGCCGGACGCGCTTCGAGGAGCTGGCCGTCGACGAGGGCTTCCTGGGGCGCCTGCGCGAAGCCGAGGCCGACCTGCAGCGCTATCTGACCGAGGACCGGTGGTTCCAGCGCCACGTCGCCGACGGCCCGCGGGCGATCGGCTACTTCTCGCCCGAGTTCGGCATCACCGCGGTCCTGCCGCAGTACTCCGGTGGCCTCGGTATCCTCGCCGGTGACCACCTGAAGGCGGCCAGCGACCTGGGCGTCCCGATCGTCGGTGTCGGCCTCCTCTACAAGCACGGCTACTTCAAGCAGTCGCTGTCCCGGGACGGCTGGCAGCAGGAGACCTACCCCGTCCTCGACCCCGACGGGCTGCCCATCTCGGCGCTGCGGGAGGCGGACGGCAGCCGCGCGACGATCTCGATCGCGCTGCCCGGCGGCCCCGACCTGGTCGCCCGGATCTGGGTCGCGTCGGTCGGCCGGGTGCCCCTGCTCATGCTCGACACCGACGTCGAGGGCAACCCCGACCACTACGTCGACGTGACCGACCGGCTGTACGGCGGCAACAGCGAGCACCGGCTGCGGCAGGAGCTCCTGCTCGGCGTCGGCGGCGTGCGCGCGCTGCGCGTCTACTCGCGGATCACCGGTGCTCCGGCGCCCGAGGTGTTCCACACCAACGAGGGTCACGCCGGCTTCCTCGGCCTCGAGCGGATCCGCGAGCTGACCGTGGCCGAGGGCGGCCCGAGGCTCGACTTCGACACCGCGCTCGAGGTGGGCCGGGCCTCCACCGTCTTCACCACCCACACGCCGGTCCCGGCCGGCATCGACCGCTTCCCGCGGACTCTGGTCGAGCAGTACTTCGCCGAGGGCTCCGGTGCCACTCCGGGCGTGCCGGTCGAGCGGGTGCTGGCTCTCGGCTGCGAGGACTACGAGGGTGGCGACGCGTCCGTGTTCAACATGGCGGTGATGGGCTTCCGACTCGCGCAGCGCGCGAACGGCGTCTCGCTCCTGCACGGGCATGTCTCGCGCGGCATGTTCAACGGTCTCTGGCCGGCCTTCGACGAGGCCGAGGTGCCGATCGGCTCGATCACCAACGGCGTGCACGCGCCGAGCTGGGTCGCCCGCGAGCTCTTCGACCTCGCCGCGCAGGTCGGCGCCGACCCCGAGGACCTCGACTCCTACTGGAGCGCGGCCGACAAGGCGCCGGGGGAGCAGATCTGGTCGGTCAAGCGCCAGCTGCGCGAGACGCTCGTGCACGACGCCCGTCGGCGCCTGCGCCGGTCGTGGGAGAAGCGCGGCGCCGCGACGGCCGAGCTCGGGTGGATCGACGACGCACTCTCGCCCGACGTGCTCACGATCGGGTTCGCGCGGCGAGTGCCGTCGTACAAGCGGCTGACGCTGATGCTGCGCGACCCCGCGCGCCTCAAGCGGCTGCTCCTCGACCCGGAGCGCCCGGTCCAGCTGGTCATCGCCGGCAAGTCGCACCCGGCCGACGACGGCGGCAAGAAGCTCATCCAGGAGATGGTGCGCTTCGCCGACGACCCGGAGGTGCGGCACCGGATCGTCTTCCTGCCGAACTACGACATCGCCATGGCCCAGCCGCTCTACCCCGGCTGCGACGTGTGGCTCAACAACCCCCTGCGTCCCTACGAGGCCTGCGGCACGTCGGGCATGAAGGCGGCCCTCAACGGCGGCCTCAACCTGTCCATCCTCGACGGCTGGTGGGACGAGTGGTACGACGGCCAGAACGGCTGGGCGATCCCGTCCGCCGACGGCCTGGACGACCCCGACCGGCGTGACGACCTCGAGGCCGCGGCGCTCTACGACCTCATCGAGCACGAGATCGCGCCGCGCTTCTACGACACCGACCACGACGGGGTCCCGACGCGCTGGATGGAGATGCTCCGCCACACGCTGAAGTCCCTCGGCCCCAAGGTGCTGGCCACCCGGATGGTGCGCGACTACGTCCGCCAGCTCTACGGTCCCGCCACCGACAACGCCCGCTCGCTCAACAGCGACTACGCCGGAGCCCGCGAGCTCGCGGCCTGGAAGCACCGCGTGAAGGCGGCCTGGCCGCAGGTGCGGGTCGAGCACGTGGAGAGCAGCGGCGTCGGCGACGCTCCCGAGGTCGGGGCGGTGCTGTCGGTGCGGGCGTTCGTCGCGCTCGGCGAGCTCTCGCCCGAGGACGTCGACGTGCAGCTGCTGCACGGCCGCGCCGACGCCGAGGACCTGCTGTCCGACACGACCTGCACGGTGCTCGCGCTGACGGAGTCCTACGAGGCGGGGCGGCACGGCTTCGGTGGCCAGGTCACCCTCGACCACGCCGGCCCGTTCGGCTACACGGTGCGGGTCGTGCCGCGCAACGGCCACCTGTCGTCGTACGCCGAGATGGGCGTGGTCTCCACGGCCTGATCCGTCCCGACGAAGCCGGAAGGCCGGTCCGCCCCGAGGGGTGGACCGGCCTTCCGCGCTCTGCGTCTGGGCTCACTTGGCCGCGTCGACGAACTCCGTCGTGTAGGTCTTCGACAGGTCGATCGTGTCCTTCTTCGCCTTCACCGTGTCGCTGAACGTGCCGAGGACGTCGAGCACGGTCTCGGGGCCTCCGTCGGGCATCTTGCCGTCGGTGGTGAACATCGGCGAGGAGTCCTTGATCGACTGCTCGTAGAGGGCCGGGTCGCCACCGGCGTAGTCCTGGGGCATCTTCGCGGCGATCTCGGCCGCGCTGTGCGTGCTGATCCACGTCATGGTCTTGACGAAAGCGTCGGCCAGCTTCTGCACCGTCTTCGGGTTCTTCTTGACGTAGTCGCAGGTCATGTAGAGCGACGCCGCCGGGTAGAGCCCGCCGAGGGCGGCCTGGGTGCCCTCCTCGGTCCGCATGTCGATGAGCACCTTGCCGAGGCCCTTGTCCACCGCGGTGGCGATGGTCGGGTCGGTCGTCATGCCGGCGTCGATGCCGCCGTTCTGCAGGGCCGCGATGAACGTGGAGCCGGCACCGGCCGTGACGGTGGTGTAGGCGCTGGTGTCGGTCCCGTTCTTCGTGGCGAGGTACTGGGTCAGGTAGTCGGTCGAGGAGCCCGGCGAGGTCACGCCGAGCTTCTTGCCCTTGAAGTCCGCGGCGCCGGAGACCGCGGCGGCCTTGGTCGAGACGACCTCGGCCTCGCCGGGGACCTTGGCGAACTGCACGACGCTCTCGGTGCACTTGTCCTGCGCCTGGAGGGTGATGGTGTGGTCGTAGAACCCGACCACGCCGTCGACCTGGCCGGCGAGCATCACGTTCTCGGCGCTCGCGCCCGAGGGCTCGGTCTTGAGGTCGACGTCGACGCCGGCGTCCTTGAAGTAGCCGAGCTGCTCGGTCAGCTTCGCGGGCAGGTAGATCACCTTGTCGATGCCGCCGACCATGATGCTGACCTTCGGCGTGCCGGAGCTGTCGTCGGCGTTGGCGCCGCCGCGGCAGGCCGTCATCGACGTGGTGACGGCCGCGGCCGCGATGGTGCCGGCGAGGATCCGGCGGGTGCGCTGCTGCATGGGTGTGATCGCTTTCTTGTGGGTGTGTGTGTCAGATGCCGGAGGAGGCGGTGTGGGCGGGTGGCCGCCAGGAGGTCAGCCGGACCTCGAGCTGCGTGATGAGCCACTCGGCGCCGAGCGCGAGCACGGTGGTGATGAGCATCCCGGCGTAGATGCCGGCCGCGTCGAAGTTGCCCTGGGAGTGGTTGATGAGCAGGCCGAGGCCCTTGTCCGCGCCGGTGAACTCGCCGACGATCGCGCCGATCAGCGCGAACCCGAAGGCGACGTGCATGCTCGCGAGGATCCAGGAGGTGGCGCTGGGCAGGATGACGCTGCGCATCAGCTGCCAGCGGGTCGCGCCGAGGATCCGCGAGTTGTCCACCAGGACCCGGTCGACCTCCCGGGCACCCTGGAAGGAGTTGAAGAAGACCGCGAAGAAGACCAGCACGAAGGCGGTCGCGACCTTCGACGACATCCCGAGGCCGAACCAGATGACGAACAGCGACGCCAGCACGATGCGGGGGATCGCGTTCGCGCCCTTGATGAACGGGGCGAGTACGTCGGCGGTGAACCGGCTCCGGCCGAGCACGACGCCGAGGACGACACCGGCGAGCGTGCCGAGCAGGAAGCCCAGGACGGCCTCCTCGAGGGTGGCCGCGATGTTGGTCCAGATCGACCCCTGGGAGGTGCCGTTGGTGAACCAGTCGACCAGCCGGTTCCAGATCTGGCTCGGCATCGAGTAGTAGAACGGGTCGATCACCGTGCGTGCCGCGAGCTCCCAGGAGCCCAGCCAGACGACGACGAGCGCGACCCGGACGGCGTACACCCGCCACGGCCGGCGGCGGGCGACCCGCTGAGGGCCGGGCACGGTCGCAACCTGGGGCACGGTCTGCTCGAGGGCGGGGGTGGTGACGGGGGTGGCGGTGTCATGCGACACGGGAGGCTCCTCTGGCTCGGGTGATCTCGACTTCCTCGCGGAGGCTGTCCCAGATGCGCTTGTAGAGCTCGATGAACTCCGGCGTCAGCCGGATCTCCTCGACGCGGCGGGGCCGGGGCAGGTCGACCGTGACGACGTCCTTGACGGTGGCCGGGCCGGCCGTCATGACGACCACCCGGTCGGCGAGGCTGATCGCCTCGGTCAGGTCGTGGGTGACGAAGACGCAGGCCGCGCCGGTGCCCGACCAGAGGCCGAGCAGCTCGTCCTGCATCAGCTCGCGGGTCTGCACGTCGAGCGCTCCGAACGGCTCGTCGAGCAGCAGCACCGACGGCTCGGTGATGAGGGACTGCGCCATGGCGACGCGCTTGCGCATGCCGCCGGAGAGCTGGTGCGGGTAGCGGTCCTCGAAGCCGGTGAGCCCGACACGGCCGATCCAGTCCCGGGCGAGCCCGTCGGCCTCGCGGCGGCCCATGCCACGGAAGCGGAGCCCGAGCGCGACGTTGTCGAGCACGTTCTTCCAGGGCAGCACGGCGTCGCCCTGGAACATGTAGCCGACGCCGTCGGGGATGCCGTCGACCGCGGCGCCCGCGACCTCGACGGTGCCCTCGGAGGCCCCCTCGAGACCGGAGATCAGCGAGAGCGTCGTGGACTTGCCGCAGCCCGTCGGGCCGACGACCGCGACGAACTCGCCGGGCGCGACCTCGAGGGTGACGTCGCGGATCGCGGTGAACGGGGTGCCGTCCTTGGTGAGGAATCGTTTGGTGGCCCCGCTCAGCGAGATCGCCGGAGCAGGGCCGGCCCCGCTGGCGGAGGAGTGCATCTGGGTCATGGCGCAGGACCGTACGAGTGCTGTGATGGCCGTCACCAGCCTTGCGCCAGTTGTGCCCGAACCCGGCACAAACGACGTTCTGCGCGTTCTGCTCACGGCCGTCCAGCGGCGTGAGCGTCGTTACACTCCCGTGGTGATCAGGACGCGCCGGCTGGCTCTCGGGACCCAGGCCGTGGTCGCACTCTTCGTCCTCCTCAGCCTCGTCGTGCTGCTGTCCCTGGCCGTCTCCACGGCCGTCGTCAGGCGCGACCTCGAGAGGCAGTACGAGCAGCGTGCCCTGGCGATCGCCCACAGCGTGGCGGCGCTTCCCGGGCTGGGCACGGCGGTGACCTCGACATCGCCGACGCCGGACGGTCCGGTGCAGGCCGAGGCCGAGCGCGTACGTCGTCTGACCGGTGCGCTGTACGTCGTGGTGACCGACGACGCCGGCATCCGCTACAGCCACCCCACGACCGCCAACGTCGGCCGCCGTGTCAGCACGAGCGCCGACGAGGCGCTGAGCGGTCGCGACGTCGTGGCGGTCGAGAGGGGCACGCTCGGCTACTCCGCCCGCGGGAAGGTCCCGCTGCGCGACGACAGCGGGCGCATCGTCGGGGAGGTCAGCGTCGGGATCGCCACGTCCGAGGTGGCCCACGAGGCCGGGACACTGACCGTGGTGCTGGCGCTGGTCGCGCTCGTGCCGCTCGCCGTCGGGCTCGCCGGTGCGCTGCTGCTCGGCCGCCGGCTGCGCCGGACGACGCTCGGCCTGCAGCCCGAGGAGATGGCCGACCTCGTGCGCGAGCACGTCGCCGTCCTCGGTGGCGTCCGCGACGGTGTCGTGGCCGTCGACGGCCGCGGACGGGTGACCGTCAGCAACCCCGAGGCGCGCCGGCTGCTCGGGGCCGACCTGGTGACCGGCGTACGGCTCTCGGAGGCGGGTGTCGCGCCGGAGTCGCTGGCGCTCTTCGAGGAGGAGCCCGCCCCGTCGGGTGCCCTGAGGGTGATCGGCGGACGCGTCGTCGTGGCCACCCGGCTGCCCGTCCAACGGGGTGAGCGCGACCTCGGCAGCGTGCTCATCCTGCGGGACAGGACCGACCTCGACGAGATGGCTGGCGAGCTGGAGGCGACCCGAGCGCTCACCGACGCGCTGCGCGCGCAGGCGCACGAGCACAACAACCGGCTGCACGCGCTCATCGGCATGCTCCACCACGGCGACGTCGACGCCGCGAACAGCTATCTGACCGGGTTGAGCGACGCCGGCACGTGGCTCAGCGGGGTCGACGACCCCTACCTCGCCGGCCTGCTGGCCGCGAAGTCGGCGACCGCGTCGGAGGCTGGCGTGCTCCTGCGGGTCTCCGAGGCGACCTGGCTGGACCGCCGCGTGGCGCACCCGCTGGACACCGTGACGGTGGTCGGCAACCTCATCGACAACGGCATCGGCGCGGCCTCCCGCGGCAGCCGACTGCCGCGCAGCGTCGAGGTGACGCTGCTGGCCGATGGCGCCGACCTGCTGGTGCACGTCGTCGACAGCGGCGACGGGATCGCGGCCGAGCACGTCGGGCAGGTCTTCGAGCGCGGGTTCACGACCCGGGAGGGCGAGGCGACCGGCCACGGCATCGGGCTCGCGCTGGCCCGCCACACGGCCAGGGCGCACGGCGGCGACGTACGCCTGGTCAGCCGGTGCGGTCCGGACAGCGGGGCCGCCTTCGAGGCCCGCCTCGCGGGCGTCCTCAACGCGGCCGCGTCTGCGGCGGGGGAGCGACGCGGATGATCCGGGTGCTCGTGGTCGACGACGACTTCCGGGTCGCCGGCCTCCACGCGGCGTACGTCGGCTCGATGCCGGACTTCGAGGTCGTCGCGAGCGCGCACACGGCCGCCGACGCGCTCCGGCTGGCCGAGGAGCTCGCGCCTGACCTGGTGCTGCTCGACGAGTACCTCCCCGACGGCAGCGGCTCCGCCCTGATAGGCCGACTCGGCGCGGCTGTGATCATGGTGAGCGCGGCCGCCGACGCAGGCGTCGTCCGGCACGCGATCGCCGCAGGCGCCGTGAACTACGTGCTCAAGCCGTTCCCGCCGTCGGAGCTCGCGGACAGGTTGCAGGCGTTCCGTCGCTTCTGGACGATGCTCGACGGTGGCGCGCACGTCGACCAGACGGCCGTCGACCGCGCACTCCAGTCCCTGCGCTCGGGCGACTCGCCGGTCGCCGCCGTGCGCAAGGGCCGGTCGGCGGTGACGTCGGAGTCCATCGCCGACGTGCTGCGCCGGGCCGGCGAGGCCGTGACCGCGCTCGACGTCGCGGAGGCGACCGGTGTCTCGCGCGCGACCGCCCAGCGCTACCTGTCCGACCTGGCCCGCGACGGCCGGGTGCGGCTGACGCTGCGCTACGGCACCACCGGCCGGCCGGAGCACCGCTTCGAGTGGGTCGGCTGATCCGGGCTCGCGCCGCCCGGCCGCCCGGCTGCCAACGCCAAAGTGTCACGGTGACAGTTCGGGCTGTCGGTGACACTTCCGATCTGTCACCCACCGCCCGAACTGTCACGGTGACAGTTCGGCGAGCGGGCTCGGGCGACTACGTGCTGCGGATGACCAGCACGGCACGCGGGCCGAGCGTCAGGTCCTGGCCGGCCTTGACCCCGGTGCCGAGGGCGAAGGCGTCGTCCGTGGAGAGCACCACCTCGCCGGTCTGCACCCAGTCGTTCACGGGCAGCGTGATGTCGAGCGGCTCCGCCGACGAGTTGAACCAGAGCAGGAACGAGTTGTCGATCAGCTGCTCACCGCACGGGCCGGGCTCCCGCAGCGGGACACCGGAGACGAAGGACCCGACGGCCGCCAGGGACGTGTCGGCCCAGTCGGCGTCGGTCATCTCGCGGCCGCTCGGGTGCAGCCAGGCCAGGTCCTTCGGCCCGCCGACGATCGCGGGGGAGCCCTCGAACCAGTGCCGCTGCCGCAGCGCCGGATGCTCGCGGCGCAGCCGGAGCGCCGTCTTGGTGATCTCGTAGACGTCGAGCCACGCCCCGGCGTACCCGTCCTCGGGCACCGGGTCGGGACGCCAGTCGATCCAGGAGATCTCGTTGTCCTGGCAGTAGGGGTTGTTGTTGCCGCGCTGGGTGCGCCCCCGCTCGTCGCCGGCGGTGATCATCGGGACACCGTTCGAGAGACACAGCGTCACCATCAGGTTGGCCGCCTGACGCCGCCGCAGGGCGACGATCTCGGCGTCGTCGGTCTCGCCCTCGACGCCGTGGTTCCACGACCGGTTGTTGTCCGACCCGTCGCGGTTGTCCTCGCCGTTCGCCTCGTTGTGCTTGCTGTCGTAGGACACCAGGTCGCGCAGCGTGAAGCCGTCGTGGGCGGTGACGAAGTTGACCGAGTTGTACGCCGACCGGCCGTCGTCGGCGTACAGGTCGGACGATCCCGCCAGCCGGGTGGCGACGGTGCGCACGCCGTGGGACTGTCCGCGCCAGAAGTCGCGGATGGTGTCGCGGTACTGGTCGTTCCACTCCACCCACGGCGGCGGCATCCGGCCGACCAGGTAGCCGTCCATCGAGACGTCCCACGGCTCCGCGATCAGCTTGACGTGCCGCAGCACGGGGTCCTGGCCGATCGCGATCAACAGCGCGCAGTGGAAGTCGATGTCGGCGCCGGTGCGGGTCAGCGCGGACATCAGGTCGAAGCGGAAGCCGTCGACGTGCATCTCGGTGACCCAGTAGCGCAGCGAGTCGAGGATGAGCCGCAGCGCCAGGTCGTCCCAGGTGTCGACGGTGTTGCCGCACCCCGTCACGTCCCAGTAGGTGTCGTCCCAGTGCCCGGCCTCGACGCCGTTCGGCACGCGCTTGTAGAAGCCCTTGTCGTCGAGGCCGCGGAACGAGAGCGTCGGCCCCTTGGGGCCGGCCTCCGCGGTGTGGTTGTAGACGACGTCGAGGATGACCTCGATGCCCGACCTGTGGAAGGCCTTGACCATCTCCTTGAACTCGGCGACCTGCTGACCGCGGTCGCCGGAGGCGGAGTAGGAGCCCTCGGGGGCGAAGAACGACATCGTGTTGTAGCCCCAGTAGTTGACCAGGCCGCGGTCGAGCAGGCTCGGCTCGGAGAAGAACTGGTGCACGGGCAGCAGCTCGACGGCCGTGACGCCGAGGTCGCGCAGGTAGTCGACGACGGCAGGGGTCGCCAGGCCGGCGTACGTGCCGCGCAACGGCTCGGGGACACGGTCGTGGAGCCGGGTGAAGCCCTTGACGTGCAGCTCGTAGAGGACCGTGTCGCGCCACCGCGTCTTCATCGGCGCGTCGCCCTCCCAGTCGAACGACGGGTCGACGACGACCGAGCGCGCGGTCACCGGCGCCGAGTCCTGCGTGTCCGGCTCCTCAGGTGCGTCCCAGCGGTAGCCGAACAGCGCCGGGTCGTTGCGGATCGTGCCGGAGGTGGCCAGTCCGTACGGGTCCAGCAGCAGCTTCTCGATGTTGAAGCGGTGGCCGCCGGCCGGGTCCCACCGACCGTCAGCGCGATAGCCGTAACAGGTGCCGGGGGCGATGTCCGGCAGCGCGCCGTGCCAGATGCCGAGGGACTGCTCGGTCAGCTCGTGGCGGGTCTCGGTGCCCTCGTCGTCGAAGAGGCACAGCCACATCGCGGTGGCGTTGGGGGCGTAGACCGCGAAGTTGGTCGAGGCCGGGGTCCAGGTGGCACCCAGGGGCCAGTTGCGCCCCGGCCACACACTCGCCGTGTCTCCCAGCCGGGTCCATCGAACCATCGCACCATTGTGACGGAACGCCGCCTCGCTCGTTGCATCCGGCGACCACTAGGGTCGAGGTGCCCTGCTGGGCGAGAGAGATAGGAGCCCCCGATGGAGTTCGTCCGTCTCGAGGTCGAGGACGGCGTCGGCACGATCCGGCTGGACCGGCCGAAGATGAATGCGATCAGCTTCCAGGTGCAGACCGAGCTCCGCGCCGTCGCCGAGGAGGCTGCCGGGCGCGACGACGTCAAGGCCGTCGTGCTGTACGGCGGCGAGCGGCTGTTCGCCGCCGGCAACGACGTCAAGGAGATGGCCGACCTGTCCTTCGCCGACATGGTCGCCCGCGGGGACTCCGTCCAGGCCGCCGTGACCGCCGTGGCCCGCATCCCCAAGCCGGTCGTGGCCGCCGTGACCGGCTTCGCGCTCGGCGGTGGCTGCGAGCTCACGCTGGCCGCTGACTTCCGCATCGCCGCCGAGGACGCCACGCTCGGCCAGCCCGAGGTGCTGCTCGGTCTCATCCCCGGCGCCGGTGGCACGCAGCGCCTGGCACGGCTCGTCGGCCCGAGCCGGGCCAAGGACCTGATCTTCACCGGCCGCTTCGTCAAGGCCGACGAGGCACTCGCGATCGGACTCGTGGACCGCGTCGTCCCGGCCGCCGACGTCTACGCCGAGGCCGTCGCCTGGGCGAAGCAGTTCACCGGCGCGGCGTCGTACGCGGTGCGTGCTGCGAAGGAGGCGATCGACCAGGGCCTCGAGGTCGACCTCGCCACCGGGCTGGAGATCGAGAAGGTCCGGTTCGCCGCCGTCTTCGGCACCGAGGACGCCCGCAACGGCATGGCCTCGTTCGTGGAGAACGGGCCCGGCAAGGCCGTCTTCAAGGGCCGGTGAGCCGGATGAGCCACGCGACATCGACGCTCGGCTCCGTCAACCGCGTCCGCGCCGTGCTGGCGCACGTGGTCTGGGTGGTCTGCTCGATCGCCGCGCTGTTCCTCGCGCTCGGTGCGCTCTTCATCGCGTTCAAGGCCAACACCGACAACGCGCTGGTGAAGTTCGTCCTCGACGTCGCCGACACCCTCGACCTCGGTGTCTTCGACCGCGACGACGGCGTCAAGCAGTGGACCTCGGCGAACGCCGAGACCAAGAACGCGCTCTTCAACTGGGGTCTGGCGGCCCTGGTCTGGCTGATCGCCGGCAGGGTCCTCGATCGGCTGATCCGCCCCTCGGCATCCGCGACGACCCGGTGACGCGGTTGTGACATTGTCAACGTGGTCAGCGGATACCGCCCCAAGTGACCTCTCGGTAACCTGACCGTTGAGTCGGGCGTGTCCCCGGACACCCCATGCCACCTGCCTCCCCAGGCACAACCCCATCGCACAGGAGGGGCCGTACCGGCCGCACCACCATGAACATTGTTGTCCTCGTGAAGTACGTCCCCGACGCGACCGCGGACCGGCGGTTCGAGCAGGACTTCACCGTCGACCGCGTCGAGGTCGATGGTCTGCTCTCGGAGCTGGATGAGTACGCCGTGGAGCAGGCGCTCCAGCTCAAGGAGAAGCGGCCCGACGACGCCATCGAGGTGACCGCGCTGACGGTCGGCCCCGAGAAGGCGGTCGACGCTGTCCGCAAGGCGCTGCAGATGGGTGCCGACAAGGGTGTCCACGTCCTCGACGACGCGGTCGCCGGCTCGGACTACCTGGGCACCTCGCTGGTGCTGGCCAAGGCGATCGAGAAGATCGGCGCCGAGACCCCGGTGGACCTCGTGATCACCGGCATGGCGTCGACCGACGCGTCGGGTGCCGTGGTGCCGGTGATGCTGGCCGAGCGGCTCAACCTGCCGCAGGTCACGCTGGCCGCGGTGGTGGAGAGTCAGGGCGACCAGGTCCGGATCAAGCGTGACACCGACGCCGCGACCGAGGTCGTGGGCGCGAAGATGCCGCTGGTGCTGTCGGTGACCGACCAGTCCGGTGAGGCGCGCTACCCGTCCTTCAAGGGCATCATGGCCGCGAAGAAGAAGCCGCTGGACGTCTGGTCGCTTTCGGACCTGGGCGTCGACGCGGGCCAGGTCGGTCTGGCGGCGGCGTACACCGCCGTCGAGGACGCCACCGCCCGCCCGCCGCGCACCGCCGGTGAGATCGTCAAGGACGAGGACGGCTCGGGCGCCAAGGCGCTGGCCGACTTCCTCGCCTCGAAGAAGTTCATCTGAGCCGGCCTGCGAGTAGAGGAGATAGACATGTCTGAAGTTCTCGTCCTGGTCGACTTCCAGAACGGCGCTGTCAAGAAGCCCACCTTCGAGCTGCTCACCCTGGCCAAGCGGCTCGGCGAGCCCTCGGCCGTCTTCATCGGGGGCTCCGGTGACGCCGCGGGCGTGGCCGAGGCCGTGAAGAAGTACGGCGCGGAGAAGCTCTACGTCATCGACGACGCCCAGATCAAGGGCTACCTGGTGGCCCCCAAGGCCGAGGCGCTGCAGCAGCTGGCCGAGAAGGTCAGCCCGGCGGCGATCCTCATCCCGTCGGGTGCGGAGACCAAGGAGATCGCGGCCCGCCTCGCGGTCAAGCTCGACTCCGGCCTGATCACCGACGCCGTCGACATCGCCGACGGCGGGCTGGTGACGCAGTCGGTGTTCGCCGGCAACTACACGCTGGTCGGCAAGGTCACCAAGGGCACCCCGATCATCACGGTCAAGCCCAACTCGGCCGCCCCCGAGGAGGCCGCCGGCGCGGCTGCGGTGGAGGAGTTCGCGGTCACGATCTCGGACGCGGCCAAGACCGCCCAGATCGTGGCCACCCAGCCGCGGCAGGCGACCGGCCGCCCCGAGCTGACCGAGGCCGCGATCATCGTCTCCGGTGGCCGTGGCACCGGTGGTGACTTCACCGCCGTGGAGGCGCTGGCCGACGAGCTGCACGCCGCCGTGGGCGCCTCGCGCGCCGCGGTCGACTCGGGCTGGAAGCCGCACAGCTTCCAGGTCGGCCAGACCGGCAAGACGGTCTCGCCGCAGCTCTACCTGGCCAACGGCATCTCCGGTGCGATCCAGCACCGGGCCGGCATGCAGACCTCCAAGACGATCGTCGCGGTCAACAAGGACGAGGAGGCGCCGATCTTCGAGCTCGTCGACTTCGGCGTCGTGGGCGACCTGCACACCGTGCTGCCGGCGCTCACCGAGGCGATCAAGCAGCGCAAGGCCTGACGGACGGCACCGCCGTTCCCAGCGAGCCCCGGGCCGGGTCGGTCCGGGGCTCGTCTCGCTCCGGGGGCGGTTTACTTTGACTGGGTCTGAGGTCCCATGTGACTGTTGGGGTCGTGTCGCGTCGTTCCGACGAGGTGTCGGCGTCGCAACCTAGGATCGACCAGATGCGCTGCCCGGCGCACGGGCTGGATGGGGACGGTGTTGGATGGAACTGGGGAGTGTGGCAGTGCGACGATCTCGGATCGGGACCGCGGCCGGAATCTTGATCGCGGTGGTGTTGGCGCTCGTGCCCCAGGCCGTGGAGGTCTCGGGACACGACCCTGCCTCCCGAGCGTCGGCCGCCGTCGACCCCTGTGCGCCGCGACCTGGCAGCTCCTCGCTTCCGGCCAACTGCGTCGCCTGGCAGCCGGGCTGGCGGCCGAGGCTGGGCCCCGTCTTCAACGACCCGCTCGGTGGGCCGAAGGCGCAGACGGCGATCGTCACGCGCCTGGTCAAGGCGATCAACCACGCGAAGCGTCGCTCGGTGATCAGGATCGCCGTCTACTCCTTCGACCGTGGTGACGTGCTGTCCGCGCTGCGCCGTGCGCGCTCGCGCGGCGTCAACGTGCAGGTCGTCGTCAACAAGTCCGTGATGTCGTCCGGCGTGGCGAGCCTCCAGGCGAAGCTGGGCAAGAACCCCAACCGGCGCAACTTCGTCGTGGCCTGCGACGGCCGCTGCCGCAAGAAGGGCAGCGGCGGCAACATGCACGCGAAGGTCTACACCTTCAGCCGCACCGGTGGCGCGCAGTACCTGGTCATCACCGGCTCCGGCAACATGACGTCGAAGGGCGTCTACCGGCAGTGGAACGACAGCTACGCCGTCGCGAACGACAAGAAGCTGTACGACACGTGGGGCTCCATGTTCAGCCAGATGGCGCACCAGCGGCGCACGACGGCACGGCGGCTGAGCTACACGACGACCACGCAGGGCTACAACTACGAGTTCCAGCGCTCGCTCGCGTCGCAGAACAACCAGGTCGCGACGTCGGAGACCAGCACGAGTCGCTACCGGCCGAGTGCCGACCCGGCCTGGAAGCGGATCCAGCAGGTCTCCTGCGTCGCCCCGAAGGGCTACGGCATCGGCGGCCACACGGTCCTGCGGATCGCGATGTACGGCATGTTCAAGACCCGTGGACAGGCGCTCGCCAAGGCCCTGATCCGGAAGAAGCAGCAGGGCTGCGACATCAGCATGATCATGAGCGTGCCGGGCGGGCACACCTACAAGTCGATGCAGAAGGCGGGGATCCCTCTGCGCAGCGCGGACTGGGAGTTCGCCGACCGGGTCGCCTCGGAGGAGGACGGCATCTCCGGATTCGGGCCGCGCTTCTACTCGCACCTGAAGTTCATGGCCATCAACGGCACCTACGCCGGCAAGCCGACCAAGACGGTGTGGACCGGATCCGAGAACTGGGACTCCCTCTCCTTTGCCAATGAGGAGGTTGTCCTGACGATCAACGATGCTTCCGTCTACCGTTCCTACATCGACAGGTGGAACGCGATGTGGAACGGTCGCGCGACCCACAGGATGGGCGTCAAGCCACTCCGCGCGCCGTAGTCGGTCGACATGGGCGGGCCGCATCGGTCACTGAGAAGAAGACAGGCGAGACACATGGGGGACAGGGTGCGACGCTTGCTGGTCGCCGGCATGGTGGCGATGACGGGCGCGCTCGCTGCGTCGACGGTCGGAGTGCTCGAGACGCCTGCGGGAGCCCCGCCGGCGTCGGCGGCGGCCGCGGCCTCGCCGGCGCTGCTGCCGCCGCTGCCGGGCTGGAAGCCCTCGCTCGGCCCGATCTTCAACGAGCCGGGCAAGGCACGCTCGACGGCCATCGTCAACCGCGTGCTGCAGGCGATCCGGCACACGCCCCGGGGCGAGACGATCCGGATGGCGACCTACTCGTTCGACCGCGGCGAGATCGCAGCGGCGCTGCGCAAGGCGCGCAGTCGCGGCGTCCGCGTGCAGGTCATCGTGAACGAGAGGACTGCCTCGGGCGTGGTGTTCTCGCTGCAGCGGACACTCGGCAGCAATCCGCGGCGCAACAACTTCGTCGTCACCTGCCCGGGTCGGTGCCGCGCGCCCGGCGACGGCGGCAACCAGCACATCAAGATCTTCAGCTTCACCCGCACCGGCGGCACCCGCGATCTCATCATCGGCGGCTCGGGCAACCTGACGTCCAAGGCGGTCTACCGCCAGTGGAACGACTCGTGGGCGATCGCCTACGACCCGAAGGTGTTCAACACCTGGGTGGGGTTCTTCAAGCAGATGAAGTTCCAGCACCGCCGCGGCGCCCGGGTCGTGCAGACATCGCAGTCGCACGTGGCGCACCCGTACCAGATCTGGTTGCAGCGCCAGACGGTCGGCAGCGCCACCGCGCCGCTGGCCCGCTCCGCGGCACAGGACCCAGTGGTGCGGCGCATTCGCAGCGTCGGCTGCAACACCCGCGCCGGATACGGCAACGCCAACGGTCACACGGTCGTGCGGATCATGGAGTACGCGCTCTTCGGCGGCCGCGGCAACCAGATCGCCAACGCGATCGCGGCGCTCAAGCGCGGCGGCTGCGACGTGATGGTCATCGGCGCGGTCTTCAGCCCGTCCGCGATCGGCATCATGCAGCACGCCGGGGTCCCGGTCCGGATGGCTGACTGGAGCTTCGCGGAGCGCGTGCCCGCGGAGGAGGACGGTCTGGCCGGCTGGGGTCCGCGCTTCTACGCCCACTTCAAGGCGATGATCGTGAGCGGTTCCTACCGTGGGCCCGACGGGGTGCAGCAGCCGACGAAGTCCGTGTGGACCGGCTCGGAGAACTGGAGCGGCATCTCGTTCGCGAACGAGGAGGTCGTCGTGCGGTTCACCGACCCGGCGTACTACCAGGCCTACTTCCGTCAGTTCAACCACCTCTGGACGGGCCGGGCGACGCACCGCGCGGGCATCGAGCCGCTCAACGGTCCGCCGGCCTGATACGCGAGTGAGCGGCAGGCCGTGCCGCTCTAGGCTGGGGGCATGAGCGACACCGCCACGCCCGAGGCCGCCGTACGGGCCGTCGCGCTGCGTGCGCGAGAGGCGAGCTACGAGCTCGCCCTTGCGACGCGCGCCGTCAAGGATGCGGCCCTGCAGGCCATGGCCGACGCGCTCCTGTCCCGTGCGGCCGAGGTGCTGACCGCCAACGCCGAGGACGTCGCGCGCGCCGAGGGCGGGGGTACGCCGGCCAACATCGTGGACCGGCTGCGGCTGACCGACGAGCGACTCGCCGACATGGCGCAGGGGCTGCGCGACGTCGCCGCACTGCCCGACCCGGTCGGCGAGGTGGTGCGCGGCTCGACCATGGCCAACGGGCTCGAGCTGCGGCAGGTGCGGGTGCCGTTCGGCGTCGTCGGCATGATCTACGAGGCGCGGCCGAACGTCACCGCCGACGCTGCCGGCCTGTGCCTCAAGTCCGGCAACGCGGCCCTGCTGCGGGGCTCCTCGAGTGCACGATCGTCGAACGCGGCCATCGCCGCGGTGCTGCGCGACGCCGTGGCGTCAGCCGGCCTGCCGGCGGACGCGGTCCAGCTCGTGCCCGGTGACGGCCACGACTCCGTGAAGGCGCTGATGCGTGCGCGCGGCCTCGTCGACGTGCTCATCCCACGCGGGGGAGCGGGCCTCATCCGCAGCGTCGTCGAGGAGTCCACGGTGCCGGTGATCGAGACCGGCGTCGGCAACGTGCACGTCTACGTGGACGCGGCCGCGGACCTGGACAAGGCGCTGGCGATCGTCGTCAACGCCAAGACATCTCGCACCAGCGTCTGCAACAGCGCCGAGTCACTGCTCGTGCACGCCGCCGTGGCGAAGGAGTTCCTGCCCCGCGTGGTCAAGGCGCTGCAGGCGGAGTCCGTGACGATCCACGGCGACGCGACCTTCGGCGCGCACGACGGCGTGCTGCCGGCCACCGACGAGGACTGGGGACGCGAGTACCTCTCGCTCGACATCGCTGCGGCCGTCGTGCCGGACCTGGAGGCGGCCGTCGCGCACATCCGGCGCTGGTCGAGCGGCCACACGGAGGCGATCGTCACCGAGGACCTGGCCGCCGCCCGTCGCTTCACCGCGACCGTCGACGCGGCCGCCGTGATGGTCAACGCGTCGACGCGCTTCACCGACGGCGGCGAGTTCGGCTTCGGCGCCGAGATCGGGATCAGCACCCAGAAGCTGCACGCCCGCGGCCCGATGGGGCTGCCCGAGCTGACCTCCACGAAGTACGTCATCACCGGCGACGGCCACACAAGGTGAGCGCGTGAGCGCCGTCCAGCGTGCGGTCTGGCAAGGCGCGGCCGCGAAGGCGGCCTTGAGGGCGGAGCCGGCCGTCGAGCGGCCGCAACGCAGCCAGGGCGTGCGTTGGGCGTCGCTCGGTCACCGGTAGGGTGTGCGCCATGGTCAACATCCTCGCCCTGCACGCCGCCGAGGCCGCCAAGCACTCCGAGAAGGTGAACCACTGGGTCGTCGGGGCCACTGCGCTCGTGCTGCTGCTGTCGCTGATGGGCATCCTGCTCGCCTTCGCCGGTGGCCGCGAGCACTCCTGAGTCGCTCGCAGGGATGACCGACCAGCCCTGCCGGCGCCGCGTCGGCGTCATGGGCGGCACCTTCGACCCGATCCACCACGGCCACCTCGTGGCCGCGTCGGAGGTGCAGGGCGTCTTCGGCCTCGACGAGGTCATCTTCGTGCCGACGGGCGCGCCGTGGCAGAAGGCCGACCGCGAGGTGTCGCCGGCGGAGCATCGCTACCTGATGACGGTGATCGCGACGGCAGCCAACCCGCGCTTCACGGTGAGCCGCGTCGACATCGACCGTGGCGGGCCGACGTACACGATCGACACGCTGCGCGACATCTTGGCGGCCCGGCCCGGCGACGACCTGTTCTTCATCACCGGCGCCGACGCGCTGACGGAGATCTTCACCTGGCGCGATGCCGGACAGCTCTTCGAGATGGCCCAGTTCATCGGCTGCACCCGTCCGGGGTACACCATTGACATCAGCACCTTCGACCAGATCCCGGCCGACCGCGTGACGATGCTGGAGATCCCCGCTCTGGCGATCTCCTCGACCGACTGTCGTGACCGGCACCGGCGCGGGGAACCGATCTGGTATCTCGTGCCTGACGGTGTCGTGCAGTACATCGGCAAGCACAACCTCTACCCGAACCACCCGGAAGTCTCGCCATGAAGGCCACACCGTGACCGCCACTGAACACGCCCTCGAGCTCGTCGCCGCTGCCGCAAGGGCTGCCTCCGACAAGCTCGCCCAGCAGATCATCGCCTTCGACGTCAGCGAGCAGCTGGCGATCACCGACGCCTTCGTGCTCGCCTCGGCGTCCAACGACCGCCAGGTCCGCGCGATCGTGGACGAGGTCGAGGAGAAGCTCCGTCACCTCGGCGCCAAGCCGATCCGCCGCGAGGGCGAGCGTGACGGGCGCTGGGTGCTGATCGACTACGGCGACGTCGTCGTCCACGTGCAGCACGAGGAGGAGCGGCAGTTCTACGCCCTCGAGCGGCTGTGGCGCGACTGCCCGACGATCTCGCTCCCGGACGACGTCGTCTCGCACCAGCGGTGAAGCGGCTGGTCCTGGTCCGGCACGGGCAGACCGAGTGGAACAGGATCGGGCGCGTCCAGGGCAGCACCGACGTCGCGCTCGACGAGACCGGCCACGCGCAGGCGCGCGCGGTCGCACCGGTCCTGGCGACGTACCGTCCGAGCACGCTGTGGTGCAGCGATCTCTCCCGGGCAGCCACCACGGCGTCGTACGTCGGCGAGGCGTGCGGCCTGACGCCGGTCCCCGATGCGCGGCTGCGCGAGTGGGGCTTCGGCGAGCGCGAGGGTCTCACGCACCACGAGTTCGAGGCCGCCGACCCGGAGGCGTACGCCGCCTTCCGGGTGGGCCGGTACGACGCTGTGCCCGGGGCCGAGCGCTCGACCGACGTCCGTGCCCGCGTCGTCGGCGCCCTGCGAGACCAGCTGGAGGCCACCGAGGACGGTGCCGTCGCGGTCGCCGTCGCCCATGGCGCCGCCATCAAGCTCGGCGTCGGTGGACTGCTCGGCTGGTCCGACAGTCAGGCCGTCGACACCCTCTGGGGCATGCACAACTGCGGCTGGGCGGAGCTCACATTCGCTGCTGGAAGCCCCGCGCGACTGGTCGCGTACAACAGGCTGACCCCGATTTCGTGATCGTCTCGGCGGTCCGCTAATGTTCTCGTCGTTGCCCGGAGCTGATCATCCGGGACAACGCCACGGGGCTGTGGCGCAGCTGGTAGCGCATCTGCATGGCATGCAGAGGGTCAGGGGTTCGAGTCCCCTCAGCTCCACCGAAGGAAATCGGCGGTCTCCCTGCGGAAACGCAGGGAGGCCGCCGTTTCGCATCTGACAGGGTCGCCCGAGGCTCGAGTGTCTCGGCCACCCCTGGGTGGTCGAGACACTCAGCGATGTTCGCTCATGAGGTCTGCACCGTCCCGTGGTCGGCGTCGTAGGTCTCGCCGGTCAGCTTCGTCTTCGCCAGGCTCACGAGCGAGGCGATCTTGCCGCCGGGGGTGTCCCAGAACTCCACCTCGTCGACGTCGACCTTGATCAGCGTCGCGTTCGGATCCTCGGGACCACCGGGCAGCCACGCCTCGGCGAACGTCGTCCACAGCTCCTCGAGCTTCGCCCCATCATCGACGACCTGCGCCCGACCCGACATCGCGACCCAGGTGGCGTTCGACGAGAACGTGAGATGCACCTTCGGGTCGCGCGCGATGTCCTCGACGTGCCGCGTGTCCCGGGCAGAGATGAACCACAGCTCCGCACTCGGCTCCACCTGCTGACGCGCCATCGGCACCGACCGTGGACCCTCGGGTCCGAACGTGGTCAGCATCCCGATATGGAGGTCCTTCATCAGGTCGACGACCTTCTCCTGCTCGTCACTCACGACGTCTCTCCTTCACGGCTCGTCCGGGTTCTCGGGAGTGTGCTGGTACCCACGGGCGTGAACCGGATGACTCCACACCCAGGGACGCAGATGCGCATCGGGGGCGCTCGAGCTACCGCGCTTCACGGGCGCAGCTTCTCGGGAATCGCTTTGTGGTTGCCGTCGCACCACGGCTTGGTGGCCGACTTTCCGCATCGGCACACGGCCGAGATTGGCCGGGTGGTCGCGTGCTCGACGCCATCCTCGTCGCGGACCAGGTGGTCGCCGCGCAGCAGCAGCGGCCCACCCGGGCAGATCACCACGTCCGGCGTACCGGGCGTGCTCGGGCCGCTCATGCGGTGACGCCCCAACGGTCGAGGTAGTGCTCGGCCACGCGGTCCTCGAGGTCGAGGCACGAGAAGGCGCCCAACCACACGTCGTCCTCGAGCTCCGGCTCGGCTTCGATGAGCGGCCCGCAGATGAGGCGGACGGCGAGCTGCTCGTGGACGGCGTCGGCCTGCACGTGCTCGTCGTAGTAGGCCTGCATCTGCGGGGCGAGGTCGAGCCGAGCAAGGCCCTGCGACATCCGTCTGCACGGGCCGGAGCTGGTGGCCTCGAACGCGGCGAGGTGGCCGAGCGAGGCCCCGCGGAGCCGGCGGTGCAGTCCGAACAGGCTCATCGTGTTGTTCTGCTCCAGGACCGGCAGCGGCGCCTGGTCGAGGTAGGCGCCTTCGGCCGGGTCGAGACCCAGCGCGGTCATGCCGGTGGCGAACAGGTGAGCGTGCAGGCGTTCGGGTCTGCCGGCGCCGTACTCGTCGTACTGCAGCTCCATCAGGGCCGCGCGCGGCCCTGTGGGAAGCCGCGGCACGGTGAACGCGACCGGATCGGACTCCTTGAGGTGGTAGATCGAGCGCGCCTGCACCAGCTCCATCACCTGGTCGGCGGTCGCCTCTCGCTGCACGTAGCGGGCGAGCGAGGGTCCCTCGTGTGTCTCGACGGAGGCGAAGAACGCCTCCGCGAAGTCCCCCTCGTACGACGGTCGGCCGCTCCAGCTGGCGCGGAGCCGCCTCTCCAGATCGTCCTCGAGGTCACGCCGGACGGCGATGAGCGTCGGATCCCACTCGAGGCGGTCGTCGACGTCCTCGAAGCCGCGGTAGGACAACTCGTAGAGGCACCAGAGGGTGAGGGCCGCGTCGTCGCCTGTCTCGGGCGCGGGCAGCGCGGCCAGCGGCCCGATGCCGCCTGAGCGGCCGGACGCGAGGGTGCCGAGGACTCGTTCGCTCAAGGGGCCGCGAGGCTTGGGCAGGTCCATCAGTCCTCCTCGTTCCAGGAGTGCCATACGTCTCGGCAGTCGTGGAATCCGGCGGAGTCACCGTGGGCGCGCGGCAGGGTCTCGGGGACGTCCGCCGCTTCCACGAGACGGGGCGAGGTGGTCATGGGTGGCGGTACCCGCTTCGAGAGGCCGAGAACGCGGCGAGGGCAGCGTCAGGTGGACGAGCACGCCGCCTTCGCATCGGCGGGTCTCGCGTACGACCAGCTCGTCGAACTCCTCGGCGAGCGCGGCGGCTTGGTCCTCCGCACCGAGCTGCAGCAGGACAGCGGCTCCCGGCAGCAGGTGTGGGATCGCCGTGCGCAGGCAGGCGCGTGCGACGTCGAGACCGTCGAGGCCGCCGTCGATGGCCTCCAGAGGATCCTCGGGGAAGGCGCCGGTCCGATCGCTGGGCACCCAGGGCGGGTCGGCGATGACGAGGGCGAACCGCTCGCCGGGTGCCAGTGCCGACTCCAAGCTCGCCTCCCGCACGTCCACGAGGCTCCCGAGGCCGGCTGCCGCGGCGTTCGAGCGGGCGAAGCCGCAGGCCATCGGGGAACGGTCGACGCAGACGAGCGGGCGTGGTTGGAGGCTGATGGTGAGCAACCCGATCTGTCCGGCGCCGGCGCACAGCTCGAGAACCGGTCCCGCGGGCGCTGGGTCGGTGAGCAGCTGGGCAGCCCAATGGGCCTGCTGCTCCGTCCAGGGCCGGGGCCGCAGGACCCGCTCGTCGTAGGAGATGTCGAGTGTCCCGAACTTCATCGTCTGCCGCACGCCGCCCGTTATCCGTTCGCAGGTCCGTGCATGTCGACGCTGTGGACGTCTGGATGGCGCTTTCGAGAGGTGCTGCCCGGTCGCCACCGCCGTCGCCCGGCACGGCCTGCACGGGCCGGTCCAGGCCCTGGACCCGGCCCCGGGACGCGGGTGACCCTGCGTGAGTCGTCGCCCATGCGCCCCGGGTTCGGCCGGGCAGCAACCTGTCTACCTGTCTCGACGCTCGCCTGCACTCACCCGTGGGGGTGAACTCTCGTCGACGTGGTGGTCCGTGCCACCTCAGGCGAGCAGTGCCTCCGGCATGCGTTCGAGCGACGACGCGGTCCTGCGCGACAGGTCGCGCAGGAGAGCGTCGAGGCCGCACCGGCTCGCCAACCTCCGTTGCCGCGCACATTCCGACTCGCCTGCGAGGGCAGCGGAGACGCAGTCGAGAGGGTCTGCTGCACCATCGGGACCGAGCGTGAGACGGGCCTGAGCGACGGCGTCCTGCGCGATCGCGCGGATCGGTCGCTCGCATCCGTCCAGGTCCGTGACCCGCGCCTCGAGGCCGTAGCGCACGGCCCGGAAGTCGTTCTCGCGGAGCACTGCCTCGGGAAGGTCGACGGAGGAGGGGCGCTCGACGGCGTCTCGTGCGAGCCCCTGGGCGAGAGCGGCCAGTCCGGCGGCCAGCTCGAGTGAGGGCACCGAGTCCATCACCCGGATCTCGATGGTGCCCAGCCGTGGTTGTGGCCGCAGATCCCACCACAGGTAGGTGTAGTCGGGTACGCCGGCAGCGGTGATCTGCTGGCATGCGGCGTCCGCGTATTCGTCGAAGCTGTGGAACACCGGGGGCACCCCCACCCGTGGATACGACCACATGATGGCTGCGCGCGCGGAGGCCAGCCCCGAATCGCGCCCGTACCAGAACGGCGATCCGGCTGCGAGGGCCCGGAACAGGCAGAGGCGGTTGCGAAGCGCGCGGAACGCGCTCACCATCGCCGCCGGGTCCGGCATGCCGACATGCACCTGGTAAGCCGCGGTCGGTGTCCGCATGAGTCCAGCCAGCTCGGTCGAGATCGCGTCGTACCGATGGGTGTGGACGAACCGGACCTCTCCGAGCTCGGCGAGCGGATGCAGACCCAGCGCCAGCGGTCGGTGGCCCGCGGCGATGATCCGGCCTCGGCCGCGTCCGAGGTGCCCCACCAGCTCGCCCGCGGTAGCGGCCACCGACGTCCCGTACTCGATCTCGCACGTGAAGACCTCGGGTGAGAACCGTCCGCTCGGATCGGGCCACGGCGTCAGCTGTGTCAGGGCCGGGCCAGCCTCGGTCAGGCAGCCGTCTCGGTCCAGGAGCATGAGCTCCTCCTCGGCACCCAGCGAGAAGTCGCCGCCCACCTCGAACGCCGGCACCGGGGATGCCAGTGACCGCAACTGGCTCATCGCACACCTGCCTGACTGTCGCCGCCCGGGGTGACGGTGGCCCTGTCGCTCGCCATCACTCCGTCGGTGCTGCTCTCTGCGACCAAGCCTCGCTCCGGAACTCGGCTTCGGACAGGGCCGAACGCCCCTGCTCGGCCAGGCACCTGTTCTCGTCCGACCTGGGTCGAACGACCCTGCCCGTCCGCCCGTCGACGGCGTTGAATCAGAAGTGGGCGACGAAGGCCCGAGCGGGAAGATGGGCGGCAACCGCGGCCGACCAGTCCGCGTCCGCCACGGCTCCCATGCCGTGTCAAACGGCTTGCAGACCTTCGCCGCCCGCCAGTCCGGAGTCAGGCGGCGGCCACCGGCACAAGGTCACGCGCCCGGAGGGACGAACGGCCCTGTGGCGGTGGTTGCGTGCAGGACAACCCGGAGTGTCGGTTCGTCACGAGAGGAGACATGAGATGACCATCACCAAGCGGGAGCGAAGCCTTCCGCGAACCCTCGAGCGGCCGTGGGGACTCGAGCTCTTCGACTCCTTCACCGCTGACCGGCTGCGCGGTCTGCTGACAGGGGAGAGCCCCTTCGAGTGGCCCTTCGACGGGGGCAGCCGTTGGATGCGGATCGAGACCTTCACCGACGGCGACGAGACCGTGGTCCGGGCCGAGCTGCCCGGCCTCGACCCGCCCAAGGACATCGACATCAGCGTCGAGGACGACCTGCTACGGATCAGCGCGTCCCGCGAGGAGCGATCCGAGGACGAGCGCCCCGACGGCTACCACAGCGAGTTCCGCTACGGCAGCTTCGTGCGAAGTCTCCGCCTGCCGAACGGGGTGTCGGAGAAGGACGTACGGGCGACCTACCGTGACGGGATCCTCGAGGTCCGCGTCCCCCACCCTCCTGGCCCCGAGGCCAAGGAGCCGCACAAGGTTGCGGTCAGCCGGGCCTGACTCACGCCGGCGAGGGCACTCGCACGGTGCCCTGAGCCGCGGCCGACGGTCGAGAAGCACGACCGGGCCGGGTGAGACACTCACCCGGCCGGTCGTGCTGCTCAGTAGAGCTGCGGAACGAACGTCTGCTCGTGGATGGGCGGCCGCACGTAGGCGATCTCCCGCATCTGGGGTAGGTGGACCACCGGGGGGACCACGTCGGCGTAGTCGAACTGCGAGAGCAGGTGCTCGATGCAGTTGAGCCGGGCCGCCTTCTTGTCATCCGAGGGCACGACGTACCAGGGCGCCTGCTTGATGTCGGTGTGCTGGAACGTGATGTCCTTGGCCATGGAGTAGCGGACGTAGAGCTCGTGCTCGGCGACGTCCATGTCGGAGAGCTTCCAACGCTTGATCGGCTCCCTGTTTCGCGCCAGCAGGCGCCGATGCTGCTCGCGGTAGGACACCGAGAACCAGTACTTGAGGAGCACGATCCCTGAACGCACCAGCATCCGCTCGAACTCCGGGCAGCTGCGGAGGAACTCCTCGTGCTCCGCAGGTGTGCAGAAGCCCATCACCCACTCGACGTTCGAGCGGTTGTACCAGCTGCGGTCGAACAGCACCATCTCGCCGGCCGCCGGCAGATGCTCGACGTAGCGCTGGAAGTACCACTGCGTCCGCTCCCGCTCGCTCGGCTTGGGCAGTGCGGCCACCCGGACCGCGCGAGGGTTCAGCTGCTCGGTGATCGTACGGATCGCGCCCCCCTTGCCCGCCGTACCGCGACCCTCGAAGACCACCGCCACCCTCAGGCCCTGGGACTGGATCCAGTACTGCAAGCGAGCCAGCTGCTCGTGCAGCCGAGCGACCTCGTGCTCGTAGATCGCGGTGCGCAGCTTGCCCGACCGCGCGTACGCCGCGGGGTCTCGCACCGCGGGCTCCGGACCGATCGGCTCGTCGGCCCCTTCAGGAACGTGCATGTCCCGGCTCATCAGTAACACCCCTCGCTTCCAAGGTGCGAGACATCCCGGCTGATCGCGTCGGCAACGAGCCCGGCGGTGGTCAGCATCATGGCCCGATGCTGCGCAGGGGCTGCGAGGCGATGACAGGGTCATGGTGCCGCGCCGATCGGGACCTTCGCCCCGTCCCGGCCTCGAGCGCCTCGGCCGGCACTGGGTGGTTGGGACACCCGAGGATGTTGGCGTGCCGCAATAGATGCGACGGCGCACGGAACGGTCGAGCCGTCACCAGGGAGTCGTGACCCAGTCGGCGTCGTGCACCTCGCGAGCCGTGTCGCTGAATGCCGCCAGCGCCTGGATCGCGGCAGCCGCCTCCGCCGGCTCCATCCGGTCGAGCACGGCGAGGACCTCGCGACGGCGAGCGTCGGTCACGGTGTCGAGCAGCCGCTTGCCCTGACGGCTGAGGGACACCTCGACGATCCGCGCGTCGAGCGCCGAGCGCTGCTTCGTCACCAGGCCGAGCCGACTGAGCCGCTCGCAGTGGCGCGTCGCGTTCGACGGGTTCACGGCGAGCTCGGACGCGACGTCGCCGATCGTCTGCGGGCCTCTGGCCGCGAGGACGACGAGCACGCGGTGCTGGGCGACGGTGACCGTCTCGCCGACGGAGTCGATCGAGCGGATCGCCATCCCGACGAGGGCGCGACTGGCCGTGATGAAGGCGTCGGCCGTCTGCTCCCTCGCGACGCTCATCGCGCTCTCCCTCGGTCCGACGTTCGATGGATCACTCACGATAGGCCAGGTGCGCCATCGAGATCGGTTTGCGGGAGCGCATTGATTGCCTGCTCGCAACGAAGAGTGGAGCGAGGTTCAGGTGACGTGCCCGCTGAGTGTCGTCAGTCCTGGGCGTAGATGGTGCGGGCCTCCCGCACGGCGTAGTAGACGATGACGAGCCCTGACACCGGGTCGGCCCACCACCAGCCGAGGGCCGCGTTGAGCAGCAGCCCGACCAGGACTGCTGCCGCAAGGAGGCCGTCGATGACCGTGACCCGGGCCTCGGTCGTGAGCACCGGGTTGCGCAGTGCCGTGCCGACGCGGTGCTTGCCGTACGCCAGGCCGAACATGGCGAGAGCGGTGACGGCGGTCCACGCGATCCCGAGCGGACTGTGCTGCGGGTGATGGCCGGTCACGAGGACGAGAACGGTCTGGATCGTCAGGTAGGCGGCGAGGGCGAGGAACGCGGCGGCGATGAGTCGAAGTGCGCGCCGCTGCCGGTCGACCCCCGAACCCGACAGCTCCCAGAGGACGACCGTGCTCGCGCCGATCTCGATCAAGGAGTCGAGCCCGAACCCGGCGAGGGCGACCGAGTGGGCACGGATCGCGGCGACCGCCAGGACGACGATCCCGACGACGTTCCAGCCCAGCGTGGCTCCTTCGAGGAGCCGGCCCCGGCGCAGAAGCCGATCGTCGCGGGCGGTGGCGTTGCTCATGTCTGCTCCTGCTGGGATCGTCCGAGCCTCGAGTGTCGCGGCCACCCGTGGGTGGTCGAGGCACTCAGGCGTGCCGTCCTCCCTTCGCCCGGACAGGGTGAGGAAGGGCCGGAGAGTGCGTCCTATCTTGAACCGACATGCGAGGCAACGACGCCGTCGGAGTCATCTGCGTCGACCGCCGACGATCAAGGAGCAGCTGACATGGACCTGTTCGCCATCGACGACACACAGCGCCTTCGTCGTGAGGACGCCGCCGCTCGGCTGCGTGACCTCGCTGACGCGCTCGCGCGGAGCAACTCGGTCGAGTTCGAGCGCGCCGGCAAACGCATCACGGTCCAGGTGCCGGACGAGGTCGACCTCAAGGTCGAGGTCGAGATCGGCGACGAGAGCGAGCTGGAGATCGAGCTCACCTGGTGAGACTCTGCGGGCCCTCTCGCGCCCGCGGTCGCGCTCACCCTTCGCCAGGA
>NZ_BAAAPB010000003.1:181519-306737 GCF_039530925.1 Nocardioides panacihumi
GGGTGGACCGCCGTTCGTGACCGTTGTCGCGGGCGCCTGGGACGCACGCGGCCGGCCGCGGTGACCCGAAGGGTCAGGCGTTCTTGATGGCGGAGATGTCGAACTCGAGCTTGATCTTCTCGGAGACGAGCACGCCGCCGGTCTCGAGAGCGGCGTTCCAGACGAGGCCCCAGTCCTTCCGGTCGAGCGTGGCGACGCCCTCGAAGCCCACGCGCGTGTTGCCGAAGGGGTCCTGGGCGGAGCCGGTCTGCTCGAACGGGACGGTGATCGAGTGGGTGACGCCCTTGATGGTCAGGTCGCCGGTGACGTTCCACGTGCCGCCGTCGACGTCGACCGCCGTGGACGCGAAGGTGATCTCCGGGTGGGTCTCGTTCTCGAAGAAGTCGCCGGAGCGGAGGTGGCCGTCGCGGTCGGCGTTGCCGGTGTTGATGGACTCGGCCTTGATGCTGACCTTCACCCAGGAGCTCGCCGGCGTGGCGGTGTCGATGTGCGCCGTGCCCTCGAAGTCCGTGAACGCGCCGCGCACGGTCGTCACCATCGCGTGGCGGGCGGAGAACCCGATGCGGGTGTGGCTGGCGTCGAGCGTGTAGTCACCCGTGATGTCGTCGACGACGGCGGTCGGGGTGTCGAACGTCGTGCCGGCCGGCACGGCCACGCGGCTCGGGGCCACGTGCGACGTCGGGGTGTTGCGCTTGCGGCTGAAGATGCCCATCAGGAGTGCTCCTACGAGAAAGTGGAAGATTCAATTAGTTGAACAGGTCATGTGCCTGACGTATTCCCAGGCGGGGCTACGCCTTCGACGCCGGATGGGTGGGGACCATGATCGTGCCGAGCCCGTCGATCGCGAAGCGGTAGTCGTGCCCCGCGGTGAGCGGGACAGCGTCGGTGAGCGCGCCGGCCAGCACGAGCGAGCCGGCCGGCAGCGTCCGGCCGTGCCGCTCGAGGTGCTCGCTCAGCAGGCGCAGGGCACGCAAGGGATGCCCGAGGATCGCGGCGCCGGTCGCCTCGTGGACCAGCGCGCCGTCGACGGTCACCGTGCAGCGCAGGTCGGCCAGGTCGCCCGCCTCCTGCAACGAGACCGGGTCGGTGCCGAGGAGGAAGCCGGCGGCGCTGGTGTTGTCGGCGACCACGTCGGGCAGGCGGAACCGGTATCCGGTCCAGCGGGAGTCGATGATCTCGGCGGCGACGCCGACCGACGCGACCGCGCCGGCCACCTCGTCGTCGTCGAGCGCCCGAGCGATGTCACAGGCCGTCACGAAGGCGATCTCCGGCTCGATGCGCGGTTGCGCCCAGTCCGCCAGGGTCTTGCCGAGCTCGCGAGGGTGGACCTGCATCGAGGCGGTGAGGAAGCCGACGATCGGCCGGTCGACGTGCATCCGCTCCTGCTTCGCGGCGCTGGTCAGCCCGAGCTTGGCGCCGACGAGCGCGTCGCCCGCCGTCGTTCGCTCGTCCCGGTCGATCGCCTGGACGGCATATCCCCAGGCCTCGTCGAGGTCGGTCCAGGTGTCGGTGAGAGGGTCGAGGGTACGACGCTCCAGGCGTGCCGTCCGCAGCAGCGACGCCGCCTCGGCCGGCGCGATCGGCTCGCTCATCGCTGGTCTGCCCGACCCGCGTCGGCGTCGTCGTGGACCCGGGCCTCGATCCACTCGCTCAGCCGATGGAGTGCGGCCGCGCTGATGCCGTGGCCGCCGGGGTCGCGAACGGCCTCGGTGGCTGCACCGGACTCCTCCAGCAGGTAGTGCCAGGTCCGGTCGAGCAGCTCGCGGGGGATGACCTGGTCGGCGTCGCCCTGCGCCACCAGCACGGGCAGATCCGCGAGGCGACCGGTGTCGACCGGGACGCCCGCGTCGAACGGCAGCGTCCCGTAGAGGATCGCGGCGCCGGCGTAGCGCCGCGGGTCGGCGAGGGTCAGGCCGCCCGCGAACGCCGCGCCGCCGCTGAACCCGACCAGCAGGACCGGACGTCGCGCCGGCGCGACTTCGTCGAGCCAGCCGCGGAACCAGGCCATGGTCGCGGCGAGCGAGTCCGCGACCGGACGCCCGATGCCGCGGTTGGCGAACCAGGCGAAGCCGGCGCCCTCGGCGATCGGCGCGCGCACGGCGGCGTACGCCGGTCCGGCCGGGAGGTGCGGTGCGAGGGTGATGATCTGCTGCTCGTGCGAGCCGCGTCCGTGCAGCAGGACGACCAAGGGGGCTCCGGGGTCCGTGCTGCCGTACGTGGCGACGACGGGTGCCGCGAACTCGCTCACCGGGTGACGTCCTGGTTGAGGTCGGCAGCGGTGCCGACGCCCGACCAGCGGGCGACCTCGGCGCCGAGGTCGAGCCGCTCGACGGGTGCCGCGTTCTCGAACTCGCCCCAGGTGTCGCGGGGCAGCATCCACATCACCTCGAACTCGTTCCCGTCGGGGTCGGCTGCGTACACGCTCTTCGTCGCCCCGTGGCTCGACTCACCGGTGAAGGCGCCGAGCTCGGCGAGGGTCAGCCGGGCCTGCTCCAGCTCGTCGATCGTGTCGACCTGCCACGCCAGGTGGTAGAGCCCGATCGACCCGCGGGGCCTCGGCGGCTGAGCGCCGACCCCGAACAGGCCGAGGTCGTGGTGGTTGCCCGAGCGGGGCAGCCGCAGGAAGGCGGCGTTCGCGCGAGGCTCGCGCGCCATCACCGTCATGCCGAAGGCCTTCTCGTAGAACGCGACACTGCGCTCGAGGTCGGCCACGAACAGGACGGCATGGTTGAGGCGGACGGCGTTGATGGTCATGACGGCCTGCCGGCGGTGGAGTGATGCGCCATGAGATGTCCTTCGAGAGTTAGTTGTGGCTTCAACTAAGACAGTAACCGCAGAAGGTTGTAGCGTCAAGTAAGTCGGCTAGCATGGCCTCATGGGAACCCGATGGCTCGACCAGGAGGAGATGGCCGCCTGGCTGCGGCTGGTGGCCATCACCGAGTTGCTGCCCGGCGTACTCGACGCCCAGCTGCGACGTGATGCGGACCTGAGCCACTTCGAGTACTTCGTGCTGGCGATGCTGTCCGAGGCGCCCGAGCGGACGCTGCGCATGAGCGCACTCGCCCAGCGGACGAACGCCACCCTGGCCCGCCTCTCCCACGTCGTGCGTCGACTGGAGGAGAGGCACCTCGTCGAACGCTTCCCGTGCCCCGAGGACGCACGGGCGACGAATGCGCGCCTCACCGGGTCGGGCTGGGAGACGGTGGTCGCCGCGGCCCCGGATCACGTCGGACACGTGCGCGACAAGGTGCTCGACGCCCTGGCACCGGACCAGGTCCGCCAGCTCGCCGACATCGGTGACGCCGTGCTGGCCCGGCTCGACCCGGAGGGAAGGATGACCGCGCTCTACCGGCCCGGTCAGCCCGACAGCGGTCGATGAGTGCCTCCGGCGCGTCTCGATCCGGGCGATGACGACGGTCCTGTGTCGGCGTAAGGTCCGTGGCAAGTGTCTCGGCCACGACCTGGGAGGCGCGCGTGACCAAGCCGGCCATCGTGACCGTGGACGACGACCCCGAGGTGTCCGCAGCGATCAGCCGGGACCTCCGCCGTCGGTACGGCGCGGACTACCGGATCGTCCGGACGGCATCCGGTGCGGAGGCGCTCGACGCGCTCGTGCGGTTGGCGATGCGCGGCCATCCGGTGGCGCTCATCGCCTCTGACCAGCGGATGCCGCGGATGACCGGCATCGAGCTGCTCGGGCGGGCCCGGGAGCACGCGCCGACAGCGAAGCTCCTGCTCCTCACGGCGTACGCCGACACCGACGTCGCGATCCGGGCGATCAACGACATCGGCCTCGACTACTACCTGCTCAAGCCGTGGGATCCACCGGAGGAGCGGCTCTATCCCGTGGTGGACGACCTGCTGGACGACTGGCGCAGTGCCAACCCGGAGGCGTCGGTCTCAGTGCGGGTGGTCGATCACCGATGGTCGGACCGGGCGCACGAGATCCGGCAGTTCCTCACCCGCAACCATGTGCCGTACCGATGGCTGGACGTCGAGCGCGACGCGGAGGCAGCACCGCTCGTCACCGTGTCGGGGGCCGACGACCGGGCGCTGCCGCTGGTGCTGGTCCCCGATCGGGAGCCGCTGCTGGCACCGACGGCGATGGAGCTCGCGGGCGCCCTCGGGCTGAGCACGATGGCGACGCAGAAGGTCTACGACCTCTGCATCGTGGGGGCCGGTCCGTCCGGGCTGGCCGCCGCCGTGTACGCCGCCTCCGAGGGCCTCAGCACCGTCGTCGTGGAGCGGGAGGCGCCGGGCGGGCAGGCCGGGCAGAGCGCCTCGATCGAGAACTACCTCGGCTTCCCGCGCGGCCTGACGGGCGCCGACCTGACGCACCGGGCACTGGCGCAGGCCTCCCGGTTCGGTGCCGAGCTGGTGCTGGCGCGCGACGTCACAGGATTCGAGGAGCGGGGCCCTGCTCGGGTCGTGCTTCTCGACGGCGGTGGCGAGATCGAGGCGCGCGCGATGATCGTCGCGACCGGCGTCTCCTACCGGAGGCTCGAGGCTGCAGGGGCCGAGGACTTCACCGGCCGCGGGATCTTCTACGGCGCGGACGCGGCCGAGGCCCGGCAGTGTGCCGACGAGGAGGTCTACCTGGTCGGCGCGGCCAACTCGGCAGGGCAGGCGGCGCTCAACCTGGCCAAGCACGCCAAGCGCGTGGTCATGCTGATCCGCGGCGATGCGCTGGACGCCACGATGTCGCGCTACCTCGTCGACCGGATCCGCTCCACCCCGAACATCGACGTACGACCGTGCACCGAGGTGGTGCACGCGCGCGGCGACGGTCACCTGGAGGCGCTCGTCCTGTCCGACCGGACCAGGCAGGTGACGGAGGAGGTGCCGGCGTCCTGGCTCTTCGTGTTCATCGGCGCCTCGCCGCGCACCGACTGGCTCGGCCCCGACGTGACGCGCGACGCGAAGGGGTTCGTGGTGACGGGCACGGACCTCGTCCGCGAGGGTGTGCGCTGGCCGCTGGCGCGGGCGCCGTACGCGCTGGAGACGAGCGTTCCCGGCGTCTTCGCGGCCGGTGACGTGAGGCTGGACTCGATGAAGAGGGTCGCCTCCGCCGTGGGGGAGGGCGCCATGTCCGTCTATCACGTCCACCGCTACCTGGCGACGGTCTGAATGGACGTCGCGGACCTGCGCCCCATCGCGCTCTTCGACGGGGTCAGCGACGACCAGCTCGCCGAGCTGCTCGACGACGGTGCCGAGGTGCGTTTCGGGCGCGGGGACGTCATCTTCCGCGAAGGGGAGCACGCCGACTTCTGGTGGGTGCTGGTCGACGGCTCGCTGACGCTCACGCGGCGGCTCGGCGACGAGGACGCGGTCGTCGGCCGGATGGCGATGCCCGGTGTGTGGTCCGGGGGCTTCCGGGCCTGGGACCAGCAGGGGGTCTACCTCGCCACCGGCTGCGGCGAGGAGCCGGGGCGCTTGCTCCAGGTGCCCGCCGAGGCGCTCGGCCGACGGCTTCGGGCGTGGCTGCCGCTCGGGGTCCACCTGATCAACGGCATCTTCGGGACCGCCCGTCGGATCGAGGCGACCGTCCGGCAGCGCGACTCGCTCGTCACTCTCGGCCGCCTCTCCGCCGGGCTGGCGCACGAGCTCAACAACCCCGCCGCCGCGGCGGTCCGTGCCGTGGCGGCGCTGGAGGAGACGAGCGCGGCGTTGCTCGCCTCCTTGCGCGGCCTCGCCGAGCACGGGATCTCCGCGGGGCAGTTCACGGCCCTCGATGCGCTGCGACTCGATCTGGGCGGGCGCCCCCGCCTGCGGGATCCCGTGGCCGTCGCCGACCGCGAGGACGCGTTGACGGAGTGGCTCGAGGAGCACGACGTCGCGATGGCGTGGGAGCTGGCGCCGGTCCTCGCCGCGGCCGGAGCGGAGCCCGCCTGGTGCGACCAGGTCCGCGACGTCCTGGGAGCCGACCTGCAACCCGGTCTGGAGTGGGTGGCCGCGACGCTCTCGTCGACCGCGTTGCTCGGCGAGGTGCGGGAGTCGACCAGGCGGATCTCCGAGCTGGTCTCCGCGGTGCGCTCCTACTCGCAGATGGACCGCGGGTCGCGCCAGAGCACCGACGTCACCGAGGGCCTGGAGAGCACGCTGGTCATGCTGGGCCACAAGGTGTCCGAGGACATCTCCGTCGTGCGCGACTACGGCGACGACGTACCGGCCGTCGACGCGTTCCCGGGCGAGCTCAACCAGGTCTGGACGAACCTCATCGACAACGCGCTCGACGCGATGGAGGGGAGCGGCACGCTGCGGATCAGCACCCGGCTGGACGGTGACCACGTCGTGGTGGAGGTCGGTGACAGCGGGCCCGGGATGGCGCCGGACGTGGAGGCTCGCGCCTTCGAGGCCTTCTTCACCACGAAGGACGTCGGTCAGGGGACCGGCCTCGGTCTCGACATCGCCAGACGCATCGTCGTCGACCGCCATCGCGGGCAGATCCTGATCCACCCCGAGCCCGGCGACAACGTCATGGAGGTCCGCCTCCCGCTCACCCAGCCCCAGGCCTGAGCGGGGCGGCTCACCGTTTTCGGCGGATCACCCGGCGCCGGGAAGGTGTTTGAGTGGGCGGCATGACCACTGGAGATGCCATCGCGGCCGCTTTGTACGGCAACCGCTTCCTGACCCAGCCGGCACCCTCGACCCACTTCCCGGACACCGGGATGAGCCCTGTCGACGCCATGCGGCTGGTCGACGAGGACCTCGCCATGGAGGGCGACCCGCAGCGCAACCTGGCCACGTTCGTGACCACCTGGATGGAGCCGGAGGCGCAGCGGCTGATCGCCGAGAACCTCCATCGCAACTTCATCGACCACGCGGAGTATCCGATCTCGGCCGAGATCGAGCAGCGTTGTGTGCGCATGCTGGCGGACCTCTTCCATGCGCCCGGGCCCACGACCGGCTGCCGGACCCAGGGGTCGTCCGAGGCGATCATGCTCGGCGCGCTCTCGCTGAAGTGGAAGTGGCGGGAGCGCCGCAAGGCCGCCGGGCGGTCGACCGAGAGCCCGAACCTCGTCTTCGGCGGAGACGTCCACGTGGTGTGGGAGAAGTTCTGCCGGTACTTCGACGTCGAGCCGCGGATCGTGCCCCTGGCCGAGGACAAGTACACGATCGGCCCCGACGACGTCGAACCCCATCTCGACGAGAACACGATCGGAGTGGTGGCGGTCGTCGGGACCACCTTCACCGGCCACAAGGACGACGTCGTCGGCATCAACGACCTGCTCCTGAGGTTCAAGCAGGAGCACGAGCTGGACATCCCGATCCACGTCGACGGAGCCAGTGGAGGGTTCGTGTGGCCGTTCCTCTACCCCGAGTCGAAGTGGGACTTCCGGCTCGAGCAGGTCCGCTCGATCAACGTGTCGGGCCACAAGTACGGCCTGGTCTACCCGGGCATCGGCTGGCTGGTCTTCCGTGAGGAGTCCGACCTCGCGCAGGACCTGGTGTTCTACGAGAACTACCTCGGCAAGACCGACGCCACCTTCACGCTGAACTTCTCCACCGGTGCGTCCATGGTGCTGGCCCAGTACTACAACTTCGTCCGGCTCGGTCGCGAGGGCTACACCTACGTGATGCGGCAGATGCAGGCGAACGCGCGGGCGCTGGCCCGCCACGCGGCCGAGAGCGGGCGTTTCGAGGTGATCGGCAGCGACCTCGAGCAGCTGCCGCTGGTCGCGTTCAAGCTGGCAGGCAAGCACACGTACGACGAGTCCGACATCGCGTGGCAGCTCGCGGCCGAGCGGGGGTGGATGGTGCCCGCGTACACCCTTCCGCCGAACGCCGAGCACGTGAAGATCCTCCGCGCGCTCGTCAAGGAGACCATGAGCCGCGAGCAGGTGGAGCGCCTGAGCCGGGACATGCACGACGCCTGCGAGACGCTCGACAAGAAGGGCGGCACCCACGAGTCGGAGCGGCAGCAGGTCAAGCAGGGCAGCGGCTACTGAGCTCCTCGGTGCGGACGGATCCGATCCGGGAGTCGTCGCGGACCACGCAGGCGATCCAGGCGGACAGGGAGATCGCCGCGCCCGCGACGGCGTCCAGGATCCAGTGGTTGCCGGTGCCGACCACGACGAGCACAGTCACCAGGGGGTGGGCCCAGCCGACGATCCTCATCGTCCTGCTGCGGGCGTAGGTCGCCACGACGAGCGCGCACCACAGCGCCCACCCGACATGCATCGACGGCATCGCCGCGAGCTCGTTGGTGAGGTCGCCGAGTCCTTGGGGTGCCGAGGCGCTGGTGCTCCACCAGCCGACGTCGGCGGTCAGTGCGAGCAGGTCGTCGTAGCCGCCGAACAGTCGCGGGGGAGCGGTGGGCAGGAGCAGGAAGATCGCGAGCGCGACCAGGCTGGCCGCGACCAGCGCGCGGCGCGCCGTCACGTAACGGTCGGGGTGTCGGCGCCACAGCCAGAACAGCACCGCCGGCGTGAGGAGGTAGTGCGCGGCGGCGTAGTAGAAGCTGGCGCCGACCTCGAGAGCGCGGTGCGCGAAGAAGACGCCGTTCAGCCACTGCTCGCCGTCGAGGTGCAGGAGCTGCTCGAGCCGGAGGATGCGCGACGCGTGCGCCAGGGCGTCGGCGAGGTCGTCGGAGGCCAGCATGCGGACCGACGAGTAGGCCACGTAGAGCAGCCCGAGCACGACGAGCTCGCGTGCGCCCGGTCGGAGCCGGGGGACACGCGAGGCCCGCCGTACGTCGGTGACGGCGTCCCGCGGACGAGGTGGGTGCAGGAGGGACATGTCGACGGGTGGGGTCAGTCGAGCGCCAGCGCGGGGACCGGCAGGCCGGCGGTCTCGGCGGGGGTGTCCTCGATGGTGGTCGCCAGCGGCTTCTCGGTGACGAACGCCAGCAGCACGGCCGCGATCCCGAGCAGCGGCACCAGGTAGAGGAACACCGGGGTGAGGGCGTCGCTGTAGGCGTTCACGATCATGTGCTGGACGGCGGCGGGCAGGTGGTGGACGGCCTCCGGCGTCAGCGAGTTGGTGTCGCCGACGCCACCTCCCGCCGAGCCTGCGGACGCGGTCAGCAGGTCGGTGAGGCGCGAGGCGAAGATCGTGCCGACGACAGCCGAGCCGAGGGAGGCGCCGATCTGGCGGAAGTAGGTGTTCGCCGCCGTCGCCGTGCCGACCTCGCGGGCGGGGAAGGTGTTCTGCACGATGAGGATGAGGATCTGCATCGACAGGCCGAGCCCGATGCCCATGACCGCGAGGAAGGCGCAGGTGACCGCCACGGCCGTGTCGGCGGTCATCGTCGAGAGCAGCGCCAGGCCGACGCCGGTGACCAGTGTCCCGACGATCGGGAACACCTTGTAGCGGCCGGTCCGGCTGACGGCTCGGCCCGAGATCGTCGAGGTGACGAGCAGGCCGCCCATCATCGGGATCATCAGCAGTCCCGCCTTGGTCGCGCTGGCGCCGGTGACCATCTGGAGGTACGTCGGCATGTAGGCGAGCGCGCCGAACATCGCGATGCCGATGATCAGGCCGGCGGCGGTCGTCAGGTTGAAGTTGCGCTCGCGGAACATCCGCAGCGGCATGACCGGCTCGGCGGCGCGGCGCTCGACCTGCACGAAGCCGACGACCGCGATGACGGTCAGGGCGATGAGGCCGAGGATGACGGTGGAGTCCCATGCGTACGTCGTGCCGCCCCAGACCGACGTGAGGACCAGCGCCGAGGAGGCGAGCGCGAGCAGCGCGATGCCGGCGACGTCGATACGCGGACGCGTCCGCTCGTGGTGAGGCAGGTGCAGGAAGAACACGGCGGCGGCGATGGCCAGGACGCCGAGCGGCAGGTTCATCCAGAACGCCCAGCGCCAGCCGATGCCCTCGGTGAAGAACCCGCCCAGCAGCGGGCCGGCGACGGAGGAGAGCGCGAAGACGCCACCCATGATGCCCATGTACTTCCCGCGCTCACGGGCCGGGACGATGTCGGCGATGATCGCCTGGGACAGGATCATCAGTCCGCCGCCGCCCAGGCCCTGGACCGCGCGACCGATGATGAGGACCGTCATGGAGTCGGCGACGCCGCCGATGAGCGAGCCGACCATGAAGAGGCTGATCGCCGCGATGAAGATGCTCTTGCGGCCGATGAGGTCACCGACCTTGCCGTAGACCGGCATCATGATCGTCGAGGCCAGGATGTAGGCGGTCGTCACCCACAGCATGTGGTCGACGCCGTCGAGCTCGCCCACGATCGTGGGGAGCGCGGTGCTGAAGATGGTCTGGTCCAGTGATGCCAGGAGCATCGCGACCATGAGGCCGGCGAAGACCAGCGCGATGCTGCGGCGGGGCTGCGCGCCGACCGTCTCCTCGACGGTGGCAGTCGCTGCGTGAGTCATAGAAGTTCCTTCAGAGTGCTGGTGATGAGTGAGAGGGCGCGCTGCTGGATGAGGTCGACCTCGTCCGGCGCGTCGGAGTCGGTGGGGGCGGAGGCGTTCGCCGTCTCGACCCACGTCTCGACCGCTGCGCGGACCGCGCTCGCGCAGAGGGCGAGCACGATCGTGGCGCGGCCCGAGAGCTCGGCGTCGTCGGCGAAGCGACCGCCGCGCGCCAGGATCTGACGGACGTGGTCGACCAGCCGGTTCTTCCGGGCGTTGAGCTGGGCGAACTGGCTCGTCACGACCTCCGGGTGCCGGCGCATGATCTCGATGCGCTGCTGGTGGAGGTCGGTGTTGCCGTCGTGCGCGACACCCATCGTCGCCACGACGAGGCCGACGACAGCCTGGATCGGGTCGAGGTGGTCGGCGGCGGCGAGGGGCTCGGCCAGGTCGTCCTCGTCCAGCGCCTGCGGCTGGAGCCCGAGGATCGCGGCGTCCTTGCTCTCGAAGTAGTTGAAGAAGGTGCGCGCGGAGATGTCGGCACGCTCGCTGATCGCGTCGACCGTCGCTGCCTCGATCCCGTCGCGGAGGACGAGCTCGATGGCCGCGGCTTCGATCCGCGCCCGCGTGGCGGCGCGCTTGCGGTCGCGCAACCCGGGCTTCGGCGATTCATCGGTCATGTATCTACGGTACCGCAAGATTGCAGTCATGCAAAATTGCGTGAGCGCAGACTCTGGCGCAGAAGGGCGCCACCTATCCCCGACTTGGAGGAGTGATCTGCGTCACACGAGAAGGTAAAGTCGTTGCCCTCATTGCCTGGGACGGGGAGCGACGATGACGGTGATCAGGACGCGTAGGGGCAGGTTGATCGGGTGTGCGGCGGGCGCCGGCGGCGTCGTACTCGCCATGGCGTCGATGGCGGCGGGGTCCACGCCGGGCAGCGACGTACGCCTCACCAACGAC
This sequence comes from Nocardioides panacihumi, assembly GCF_039530925.1. Lineage (NCBI taxonomy): Bacteria > Bacillati > Actinomycetota > Actinomycetes > Propionibacteriales > Nocardioidaceae > Nocardioides > Nocardioides panacihumi. Next base: position 192,796 of record NZ_BAAAPB010000003.1, read on the forward strand.
GCCCCGACCACGCCCGGCTACGTCAGCGACTACACGCTGGCGACCGGGACGCCGTACACGGATGCGACGCTGCAGGAGTGCTCGCGCTCGCGGGGGCGTGAGAACGAGCCCTCGGTGGCCGTGAACCCCCGCAACCCCCAGGTGATGGTGGGCAGCTCCAACGACTACTGCGGCGTCTACAACGACGGGGTGGACGAGTTCGGAGCACCGATCGCCTCGGGCCCGATCTGGCTCGGCTACTACCGGTCGGAGAACGGCGGTACGTCGTTCACGAGCTCTCTGGTGCCCGGCTACCCCGGCGACAGCTCGCCGTACGCCGCCCGCGCCCAGGTGCGCACCGCGAGCGCCGGTGACCCCGTGCTCGCGTGGGACGCCGAGGGCCGCCTCTTCGCCGGATCGGAGTCCTCGGACGACCCGGCCGGCACCAAGAAGACGTTCGGAGACGTGTGGGTGGCGACCTTCGTGAACCCGCAGGGGCCAGCGGGGGCGACCGTCAACGACGGCAAGGAGTTCCAGCGCAGCGTGATCGTCGCGCGCGGGACGTCGGCACCGAACCTGCTCGGCAAGTTCCAGGACAAGACGGCGATCGAGGCGGACCACTCGGCGAGCGCCTGCCGGAACAACGTCTACTTCGCCAACTCGCAGTTCACCGGCAACGCCGGTCGGTCCAACATCTACTTCCACCGGTCGACCGACCACGGCGCGACCTTCAGCCACGGCAGCCTGCTGACGACGAACGTGAACGACGTCCAGGACCCCGAGATCGTCGTGACGTCGAACGGCCACGTCTACGTGACCTACAGCGCGACCATCCACCACGCGAACAAGACCCAGGACGCGATCCTCTACAACAAGTCGACGGACTGCGGCGCGACGTTCTCCCCGTCACGGCTGCTGACGACGGTGAACAAGTTCTCCTACGTCGACCAGCCGGCCGCCACGACCGGACCGGCGCAAGCGGGCGCGGAGGACAACGTCGGCGAGGACGAGACGGACGCGCCCGCGGGCACCCGTCGCGACTGTGGCGACTTTACCGAGGCGTGCGCCTCGGGCTACACCTACCCCCGGGTCGACGCGGCTCCGCGCGCGGCGGCCGACCAGCTCGCGGCGCCGACCGACGAGACGCTCTACGTGGTCTTCGAGCAGACCATCCCGGGCACGGAGACGCCAACCGGCACGACGTTCGGCACCGTCGAGCCGGGCACTGGCGGACAGGGTGGCGTCTACTTCATGCGGCTCAACGGCGCCACCGGCGCCACCACGACGCCACGGCTCATCGACCCCACGGACCGGACCGCCAACAAGGGCCATCAGTTCTGGGCCGACGTCTCGGCGGACGGCGGCGTCCAGCACTTCATCTGGTACGACAGCCGCAACGATCCCTGCTACTCGCCGACGAGGCCGGTCGGCAACTGCGCCGACCGCAGCGTCGTACCGTCCCTCGACGTCTACGCCTCGCGGTCGACCGACAAAGGCACGACGATCGCACCGTCGACGCGGCTCACCGACGTGAGCTCGAACCCGAACTACGAGCAGTTCAGCGGACGGCTCGTTCCGTTCCTGGGCGACTACATCTGGGTGAGCTCGCTCGGGGACACGGCGTTCGCCACCTGGACCGACTACCGCAACACGGTCGCCGGGACGGACCAGCGTGAGGTCGGCGACGACGACGGTGACGCCGGGGCCGACGTCCTGCAGTGCCGTACCACGCTCGCCGACGGCTCGATCACGGGCGACACGTGCCCGCGCGCCGGAGGCCTCGACCAGAACATCTACGGCGACAAGGCCCCGTAGTCGGCGGCGGCCCCGCGCCGACCGGGATACTGGCGCGGTGACGTCCGTACGCATCGTGCAGCTGGACCTCGAAGCGATCCGGGCGCTGGCCGGCGGCGACCTCGACGCCGCCCAGCGTCTCGCGCCGGCCGGCGGCGACCTCGACGCCGCCCAGCGTCTCGCGCCGGTGCCGCTGTCGCCGTGGCTCGTCTCCGAGCACCCGCGAAGCGTCTGGCGGCGCCGGGCGGCCCAGGTCGTCGAGACACCCGCCGACCTCGCGTGGGTCACCGGGCTGATCGTCGCCGACGAGATCGGGCAGGCCGTGGGGGCGGGCGGCTTCCACGCGGCGCCGGACGAGCACGGCATGGTGGAGGCGGGGTACGGCGTCGACCCCGACTTCCAGCGCCGCGGCTACGCGCGAGCGACGCTGCGGACACTGATCGCCCGGGCTCGGTCGGAGCCGGCCGCGCGGGTCTTCCGGTTGACGATCTCGCCCGACAACGGGCCGTCGCTGGCGCTCGCCCGGCAGTTCCCGTTCGTCGAGGTCGGCGAGCAGTGGGACGACGAGGACGGCCTCGAGACGATCTACGAGATGCCGGTCGTCTGACCGCACGGACGTCGCCCGTGCGAGGCGCACCCTCGGGGCCCCGACCTCCCCGATGCTCGGTATATGCCGGCGGAGCCGACGAGGTCGCCCTCGGTCCTCCCTAGCGTGCGACGAGTCCGGACGCCCTCGGGCTGCCTGCCCGAGAGCCTGGAGGATCGGGGCGGACCATGGACGTTGGCGGAACACGTGCAGGATCCAGGACGCGTGCGCGCGTGCTGCTGGGCTCGCTGGTCGGCGCACTCGTGGCGACAGGCCTGGCGATGGTCTTCTCCGCGCCGGCGGTCGCGGCGCCCTGCGACGCCCCGATCGCCAGCCCGGTCGCGTGTGAGAACACCAAGACCGGCAACCCGCAGAGCGAGTGGGGCATCACGGGTGCCGGCAGCTCCTCGATCCAGGGCTTCGCCACACAGATGAGCGTCAACGTGGGTGAGACCGAGGGCTTCAAGATCGACACGCCCGCGACGGCGTACCGCCTCGACATCTACCGGATGGGCTACTACGGCGGCATGGGCGCCCGGAAGGTCGCCACCGTCGCTCCCAACAACATCGACCCCAACCAGCCGAACTGCCTCACCAACGACACGACCGGCCTCGTCGACTGCGGCAACTGGTCGCAGAACGCCTCCTGGACGGTGCCGGCCGATGCGGTCTCCGGCATCTACTTCGCCCGGCTGGTCCGCACCGACGGCCCGGCCGGGGCGAGCCATGTCTTCTTCGTCGTCCGCAACGACAACGCCCGCTCCCAGATCCTCGTCCAGACCTCCGACACGACGTGGCAGGCCTACAACGCGTACGGCGGCAACAGCCTCTACACGGGCGCGCCCGCCGGCCGTGCGTACAAGGTCAGCTACAACCGGCCCTTCACCACCCGTGACAACGCGCCGGAGGACTTCGTCTTCAACTCCGAGTACCCCATGGTGCGCTGGATGGAGTCGAACGGGTACGACGTCAGCTACACCTCGGGTGTCGACACCGACCGTCGCGGCGCGGAGCTGTTGGAGCACCGCGTCTTCATGTCGGTCGGTCACGACGAGTACTGGTCGGGCCAGCAGCGGGCGAACGTCGAGGCGGCCCGTGCGGCGGGGGTCAACCTGGCGTTCTTCAGCGGCAACGAGAGCTTCTGGAAGACCCGGTGGGAGAACAGCATCGACGGCTCCGGCACGCCGTACCGGACCTTGGTGACGTACAAGGAGACGCACGCCGACGCCCGGATCGACCCGCAGGACCCGCCGACCTGGACGGGCACCTGGCGCGACCCGCGGTTCAGCCCGCCCTCGGACGGAGGCCGTCCGGAGAACGCGATGAGCGGGACGATCTTCACGTCGAACTGCTGCGCGATCAACATGGTCGTCGCCTCCGCCGATGGCAAGATGCGGTTCTGGCGCAACACCCGCGTCGCCACGCTCGGCACCAACCAGACCACCACGATCGGCAACAGCGTCATCGGCTACGAGTGGGACGAGGACGCCGACAACGGCGCACGGCCGGCGGGGCTGTTCCGGCTCTCCCAGACGACGGGCAGCGCCGAGGTCCTGCAGGACTGGGGCTCGACGTACGCCAACGGGACCGCGACCCACTCGATGACCATGTATCGCGCACCGAGCGGCGCCCTCGTCTTCGGCGCCGGCACCATCCAGTGGCCCTGGGCGCTCGACGCCAACCACGACCGCGGCTCGGCCGCGGCCGACACGGCCGCCCGGCAGGCGACGGTGAACCTGCTCGCCGACATGGGCGTGCAGCCGACGACCCTGCAGAGCGGGCTGACCGCGGCGACCGCGTCCACCGACACCACGGCGCCGTCCTCGACGATCACGGCCCCGGCCAACAACGCGACCGTCCCGCCCGGCAACCCCGTCACAATCAGCGGCACCGCGGCCGACACCGGCGGTGGCCGGGTCGGCGGCGTCGAGGTCTCCATCGACGACGGCGCGACCTGGCATCGGGCCACCGGCCGGGAGACCTGGACCTACACGTTCACGCCGAACGCCGACGCGACCCTGAAGGTCCGCAGCCGGGCGGCGGACGACTCCGGCAACATCGAGACGCCGAAACCCGCCATCGTCGTGACGGTCGGCGCCGGGTCCGGCGGCGGCACGGGCACCTGCCCGTGCACGATCTGGCCAAGCACCGCTACGCCCCAGAAGACCGACCCGGACACCGCGTCCGTCGAGCTGGGGGTGAAGTTCCGGGCGTCCCAGAACGGCTCGATCACTGGCATCCGCTACTACAAGCCGGCCCAGGCGACCGGCACCCACGTGGGGACGCTGTGGACCGGCACCGGCACCAAGCTCGGGACGGCGACGTTCACCAGCGAGACTGCGAGCGGCTGGCAGCAGGCAACCTTCTCGAGTCCGATCCCCGTCACCGCGAACACGACGTACGTCGCGTCGTACTTCGCCCCGTCGCGGTACGCCGTGAGCTCGGCGTACTTCACCGCCGCCGTCGCCAACGGGCCGCTGACAGCGCTGCGCGACGGTACCGACGGCGGCAACGGGGTCTACCGGTACGGCAGTACCGCCGGATCGTTCCCCACCGGCACGTTCAACAGCGAGAACTACTGGGTCGATGTCGTCTACGACAACGGGCCGGACACGACGAAGCCGACGCTGAGCGCCACGACGCCGGCCAACGGCGCCACCGGGGTGGCCACGTCGGTGGCTCCGACGGCCACCTTCAGCGAGCCGGTGACCGCGGCGTCGGTGAGCTTCGTGCTGCGCGACGGTGGGGGCGCCCAGGTGGGTGCGACCACGGCGTACAGCGCGGCGAGCCAGACCGCCACGCTGACCCCCGCGGCGGCGCTGACGCCGGGGACGACGTACACGGCCACGGTCTCGGGGGCGGCGGACGCGGCCGGCAACGTCATGAACCCGGCGTCCTGGTCGTTCACGACGACCGCTCCGGACACCACGAAGCCGACGCTCACCGCGCGGACCCCGACGGCCGGGGCGACGGGCGTCGCGGTGTCGGTGGCGCCGACGGCGACCTTCAGCGAGCCGGTGACGGCGGCTTCGGTGAGCTTCGTGCTGCGTGACGGTGCGGGCGCCCAGGTGGGTGCGACCACGGCGTACAGCGCGGCGAGCCAGACCGCGACGTTGACGCCCACGTCCGCGCTGACGCCGGGGACGACGTACACGGCCACGGTCTCGGGGGCGGCGGACGCGGCCGGCAACGTGATGGACCCGGTCTCCTGGACGTTCACCACGACCCCGCCGGACACGACGAAGCCGACCGTGACCGCGCAGAGCCCCGCGGCGGGGGCCACGGGGGTCGCGACGAGCGTCGCCCCGACGGCCACCTTCAGCGAGGCGGTGACGGCCGCCTCGGTGACGTTCCAGCTGCGCAACGCGGGCGGCACGCTGATCAGCGGCACCACGGCGTACAACGCGGGCACGCGGACCGCCACGCTCACCCCGACGGCCGCGCTGCAACCGTCCACCACCTACACGGTCTCCCTGTCCGGCGCGGCCGACGCCGCCGGCAACGTGATGGACCCGGTGAGCTGGACCTTCACCACGGCCGCCTCCACGAGCAACTGCCCGTGCACGATCTGGGCGCCGACGGCGACCCCTGCCGGCACGGACCCGGACACGAGCCCGGTCGAGCTGGGCGTGCGTTTCCGCAGCACGCAGGACGGCTTCATCACGGGCATCCGCTACTACAAGCCGACCGTGACGTCGGGCACGCACGTAGGCTCCCTATGGACGTCGACCGGCACGCGACTCGCCGCGGTGACCTTCACCGGCGAGAGCGCGAGCGGCTGGCAGCAGGCGAGCTTCGCCAGCCCGGTGCCGGTCACCGCGAACACCACGTACGTCGCGTCCTACTTCACGCCGTCGCGCTACGTCGTGTCCTCGGCCTACTTCGCCTCGGCCGCGACGACCCGTGGCCCGCTGACCGCGCTGCGCGACGGCACCGACGGCGGCAACGGGCTCTACCGCTACACCAGCACAGCGGGCGCGTTCCCCAACAGCAGCTTCAACAGCGAGAACTACTGGGTCGACGTGGTCTTCCAGGAGTCCGCGACCGACACCACCGCCCCGACACTGCAGGATCGGACCCCCGCATCCAACGCCACCGGGGTGGCGACGAACACCACGGTCACGGCGACGTACAACGAGGCGATCCAGCCGGGCAGCACGACCGTGGAGCTGCGCAACGGGGCCGGGACGCTGCTGCCCGGGACGATCACCCTCGACACGAACGGCACCCGCGTGGTGTTCCAGCCGGCGTCGGCGCTGCAGGCCTCGTCGACGTACACGGTCCAGATCAGCGGCGCGAAGGACGCCGCGGGCAACACGGCGGCCACGACCAGCTGGTCGTTCCAGACCGCCGCGCCGGCCCCGCCACCACCGGACCAGGGCCCGGGCGGTCCGATCGCGGTCGTGACGAGCGCCGGCAACCCGGTGTCGACGTACCTCGCCGAGATCCTGCGGGCCGAGGGTCTCAACGAGTTCTCCACGATGGGCCCGGCGGGCCTCACCTCAGCCAACCTGGCGTCGTACGGCGCTCTCGTGATCGGCCAGGTGCCGGTGACCGATGCCCAGGTCGCCGCGGTCACCGACTGGGTGAACGCCGGTGGTGACCTGGTGCTGATGCGCCCCGACAGTCGGTTCCTCCCGCTGGCCGGGCTGACCGCCCAGACCGGCACGGTGAGCGAGGGCTACCTCGCGGTCGACGGCACGACGGCCCCGGGCGCCGGGATCACGACCGAGACGATGCAGTTCCACGGCACGGCGGACCGCTACGCGCTGAACGGCGCCTCGACGGTGGCAACCCTCTACACGAACGCCACCGCGTCCACCGGCCAGCCCGCAGTGAGCTGGCGCAGCGTCGGTACGAGCGGCGGTCAGGTCGCGACCTTCTCCTACGATCTGGCCCGCTCGGTCGTGCAGACCCACCAGGGCAACCAGGCCTGGACCGGGCAGGAGCGCGACGCCCAGACGCCCATCCGGTCCGACGACCTGTACTTCGGCGGGTCGTCGACGGACTGGGTCAACCTCGCCAAGGTCCAGATCCCGCAGGCCGACGAGCAGCAGCGGCTGCTGGCCAACCTGATCACGGTGATGCGGCGCGACCGGATGCCGATGCCCCGTTTCTGGTACTTCCCGGACACCTACAAGGCCGTCGTGGTCGCGACCGGGGACGACCACGGCACCGGCGGCACGGCGGGCCGCTTCAACGCGTACGTCGCCGCCAGCCCGGCGGGGTGCTCGGTGGCCGCCTGGACCTGCCCGCGGTTCACGTCGTACGTCTACACGTCGACGCCGCTGAGCAACGCCCAGGCGTCGACGTACAACGGCCAGGGCTTCGAGGTCGGCCTGCACCACACAACCGACTGCGCCGACTTCACTTCGCTGAGCTCGTTGCAGACCAGCTACAGCAGCCAGCTCGCGGCGTGGCGGGCCAAGTACTCGAGCCTGCCCGCGCCCGTCACGAACCGGACCCACTGCATCGTCTTCAGCGACTGGAGCTCGCAGCCGAAGGCCGAGCTCGCGAACGGCATCAGGTTCGACACCAACTACTACTTCTGGCCCGGCTCGTGGGTGGGGGACCGCCCCGGCTTCATGAACGGCTCCGGCATCCCGATGCGCTTCACCGACACCGACGGGTCGATGATCGACGTCTACCAGACCCAGACCGTCATGACCGACGAGTCCGAGCAGAGCTACCCCTTCACCCCGGACACCCTGCTCGACCGGGCGCTCGGTCCGCTCGGCTACTACGGAGCGTTCACGGCCAACGAGCACACCGACAACGCGACGACCTTCGAGAGCAGCCAGCTGCTCGCCTCGGCCCAGGCCCACGGCGTCCCGCTCGTGAGCGCCCGGCAGATGCTGACCTGGGTGGACGGCCGCAACGGCTCGTCGTTCGCCAACCTGAGCTGGACGGGATCGACCCTGTCCTTCTCGATCGCGGTCGGCACCGGCGCCTCCCGGATGACGGCCATGCTGCCGACGACCGGACCCGGGGCGACGTCGCTGACCGCTGTCGCCCGCGGCGCGACGGCCGTGCCGTTCACCCTGATGACGGTCAAGGGCCAGGAGTACGCCGTCTTCCCGGCGTCGGCTGGAGCATGGACGGCGACGTACGGCGGCGGCGGGAGCGCGGCCGTGACAACGGCGCGCGTCGCCGACGCCCCGGGCGCCGCGACCGTGAGCTGGACGACCAGCGAGCCGTCGACGTCCACGGTCAAGTTCGGCAGGACGGCCGGGTCCCTGGGCCGGGTGACGACGACCGCCGACAGCACGACCCGCCACCAGGTCACCCTCAAGGGCCTCGCCGCCGGGACGACGTACCGCTATCGCATCGTGACCCGCACCGCGGACGGCGCGACACGCGTCTGGCCCGCCGTCGGCCGACCCCCGGCCCGGTTCCGCACAGCGGCGGCCGATCGGCTGGCGCCCGCCCCGGTGCGCGTCCGGGTGGTCCCGCTGCCCGACGGCACGGCCCGGGTGACGTGGCGCACCACCGAGCCCTCGACGTCCGTCGTGCGGTACCGCCGCCCCGGGCTCCGGCCCGTCCACAGCAGGCGTGACGACCGCCTGGTGACGCGGCACGAGGTCGTGCTCACCGGGCTGCGGCCCCTGACGACGTACCGCGTCGTCGCGAGCGCCACCGACGCGGCCGGCAACCGCGGCCGAGGCACGCCCGTCACGATCCGCACGGGTGGCGCCGGGGTCGCGTTGCAGACGGCACCGGACCTGCGGACCGGCCTCACCCGTGGCGACCTTCGGGTCAGCGACCGCGGCCTCGGCGCGCTGGTGCTGCCACGCGGCGGCTCCGGGACCTTCGTCTCCGGGGTCCTGGACGCCCGGCAGAAGGTGCACTGGACCGGCGCCGTCGTCGACCACGCCCGTACGCCGGGACTGCGCTGGATCCTCAGCGTGCGCACCGGCAGTGGGCCCGAGCCGGGCAGCTCGTGGTCGGGCTGGCACCGGGTGCGGCGGCTGGAGCTCGGTGGCGCGGGTCGCTACCTGCAGTTCCGGTTGCGCCTGTCCTCACCGGCCGGCGTCCGCACCTCGGTCGCCGCGGTCGGGTTCACGCACGACGGGACCATGCCGACCACGGTGGGGGAGCTGGGCGGGCGCTGACCGAAAGGCCCTGAGCGCCCCCGACCGCGCGGTACCGCCCCGTGGGCCGGTCTCCCGTGCCACAGTGTCCCCGTGTCCTTCGACGTCTACTTCCAGCGGTTCCAGGACGGGAGTGCGGTGCCGGGCGGCGGCGAGTCGATGCGCCTGGTCCTGCAGCCGTTCCTGACCAACGAGGACCCGGAGCGCTCCTTCGCCTTCCTGGAGTACGGCGACGGCTCGGCCGACGTCTACCTGCGCGACGACGACATGATGGTCAACCACGTGGTCGGGCAGGCGCCGTGGCAGCTCCTGGTCGACGGCGCGCGGGCCGCCGACTGGGTGATCATGCCGGCGGACGGACCCACCTGCATCACCGACGAGAGACAGCGTGCGCACCTGCCCGAGGACGTGGCGGGCGAGGTCGTCCTCGTCGCCGGCGGCGACGAGCTGCTGCGCATCATCCGAGCTTCGTGACGGGTCGACCCGGCCTGGTCGCGTGATTTCGGCGAGCGGTCGATTCCCGGTGCAAACGGACGAGAACGACACGTTGTGACGTGCCGGCGCGGACGCGATGTTGTACCGAGCGAATCCACGGGGGACCCTGGGCCGCATGAGCCAATGGGAGAACTCGGGCACCCCAGCCGCGCAGGCGAGCCGGACGCCCGGTCTGATGCCGCCGTTGTACGACCGTGGCGGACAGCGGATCGACTTCGCGACGTACGTGCAGCTGCACCTCGACAACCCCGGGTGTGAGCACGTCACCAGCGAGCGGATCGGCCCGTACTTCGTCTCCACCCTGTGGTTCGGCATCGACACCGGCGCTGTGCCGGTGCCCGGGCCCCGCCCGCCCGGCAACCGGCGGGCGCCGGCGGTCTTCCGGACGCTGATCGAGCGGCTGGAGGACGGCGTTCCCGATCCGCGCGTCTTCGGCCTCACGCCTGACACACTTCGCTATGCGACCGAGGCCGAGGCCCGGGCCGGACACGTGCACGTCGCGGAGACGCTCCTCGAGATGACCTACGCAGCCACTGCGGAGAGACCGGCCGTCCCGGCGGACGCCTGAACCCCGCCCACGAGACGAACAGAGGTACGACATGGTGGCGAGCCGATCGGCTCGTGAGAGGAAGGCGGCCTCCGAGGCCGGTCCTCTGGCGAAGGTGAAGATCGACCTCGGCGTCGACGGTCAGTTCGTCTACAAGATCAGCTGCACCGAGTGCGTCGCCGGTGGCACGCGCAGCTGGTCGGCGTACCGCCCGGGCGGTGACAACGGGTTCATGGCCGCGATGGACCGGTGGATCTTCCACCTCAAGGAGAAGCACCCCGGGGCCGATGCGCCGTGCCTGGCCTTCCTGCCCGCGGCCCAGCAGCGTCTGCACGAGCGGCGGGAGAAGCAGGCCGCCTCGGCGTCGCGCACCGACGACGCCACCTGAGCCGACGGCCGGCGAGCCGGGATCCCACGGGGAGATCCGGCTCGATCCAGCAGCCGAGCGTCAGCGGCGTCGCGAACCGGTGACCACGCCGTTCGGCAGCCCGGCCGTCGTCGCCTCTCGGGCCCGACGCCGCCAGGCGAATCCACCATTCGCCGCGGAGTGGACCGGGCCTGGTCAGTGCCTCGCCGTGACCTCGGCGCCGACGTAGTTCCACTGGTGACCGGTCGGCGAGGTGTCGCGGATGGTCACCAGCCGTCCGCTCGTGGTCGGGCGGTTCAGCGCCTGGACCCAGAACGTATCCCCGGCGGCGGTGTCGAGCCACTGGGATCGCACGGTCTGACCCCGGACGGCCCGGCGGGCGCTGGCGCCGTCCCAGTCGTTCCCGGCGGCGAAGACCCACGATCCTTCCTGCACGGCAGGCACGTAGAAGTTCGGCGCCCCCGACGGACTGCCCGCCGCCGCGGCGACCCCGACCGAGGATGCGTTGCGGAAGGCGAAGACGCTGAGCATGCCGTCGTAGCCGCCGGCGCGGGGCGTGGCCGTCACCCGTACGCCGCGTAGCCGGCGTGCCGCCTTCGCGGCCCAGATCTCGGACACCCCCGCCTGGCTGTTGCTGCGCTTGACCAGACGCCAGCGCAGCCCGCCGCCCGCGACTCGTGCGGCCTGCCCGGCGGCGCCGGCCGGGCCGTCGTACGACACCAACGCCAGCAGGACCGCGCCCCGCACGCTGGTGGAGAGCCCCGGTGTGGTGACCGTGTCCCGGCCACGCCCGACGGCGGAGCCGTCGATGTGGATGCGCAGCGGCCTCGGCGCTCGGCGCACCGTCACCCGGATCGCGCGCGTGGCGGCGTGCCCCAGCCGGTCCACCGCGGTCGCGCTGATCCGGTGCCTGCCGGGAGCGACGCGGCGGCTGTTCCAGATCATGGAGAACGGCGGGTGCCTGTCGACCTTCCCGATCCGATGGCCGTCCACCTTGAAGCTCACCCGCGCGACTCCGTCCGGGTCCGCGGCGCTCACGGCGATCGCCACCCGGCCGCGGACGGTGCTGCCCCGCCGGGGGTCGGTGAACCGCAGCAGCGGCGCAGCGGAGCCATGGCCGGCGCCCTGTCGCACCCTGACGCTGGCGACCGGTGACGTGCAGCGCCGGCCGTTCGCACGGGTCACCTGCGCGGCGACCCAGTGAGTGCCGTCCACGACCGACGCCGACCTCCACGCGACGGCGAACCGGCTGCTCGCCACGCGGGACCGGCCGACCGTTCGGCCGTCGACCAGGTAGCTCACGACGGCGCCCGAGCCCGCGTTGGTGCGGGCGGTGAGCAGCACCCGCCCGGCACGCGTGCTGCCCTCGACGGGCGTGACCAGGGATGCCGTGCACGGGGTCGTGTCGGGGTACCTGACCTCGCCGACGGTGACGCTGTTGCCGGAGATCGTGACCAGCACATCTTCCTCGTTGTTGGCCTCGTTGCTCTCGACGAAGTCGTTGTTCGGGTCGGAGATCGCGCGGAACCAGTAACGCCCGTTCGGCACACCGGCCAGCGGCACCGACTGACCGGGATCGCGGTAGTCGTACTCGTCGTAGCCGCCCACCGAGATGCCGCGCAGGCTGGTCGGGTCGTTGCAGCCACCCCACCAGCTGTTGCCGACTCCGTTGTGCTCGGCAGGGTCCGGCAGGATCCCCGAGTCGCTGATGCAGAACCCCACCTTCGGCGACATCGTGACCGGCGCACCGAACCCGCCGGCGGCGGTGACCGTGTAGAGGCCGAAGGACGCGAGCGGGAAGTGGAAGTGCCCGTGTTCGGCGTGGTACTTGAACTCGTCCGCGACCCGGCGAGTGCTGAGGGCCGACCAGTTGCCGCCGGCGTCGTGGGTCATCACCTGCTGGCGGCCGAGGTAGGTGCCGGCGCTGGTGCTGTAGAACGGCGCGATGTCGAGCGGCCCCTCACCGGCGTTGTAGATCCGGTGGGTGTAGCGGAACTCTCGACCCTCCGTGCCGTTGACGATCGAGAACGAGTCGGTCGGCAGGATCGTCCGGAGGTCCGGCAGGTGCGGCGTACCGGCCGGCGCGGCTTGTGCACCGGGCGTGCCTGTGCCGACGACCGCGAGGAGTCCGACCGCGAGGAGCCCCGCGACCAGGGCGCCCAGCAACGCGCGACGGGGGCGAGTTCGGATCTGCGGCATGGCGACTCCCGAGCGGCGAGTGTCAGCCCACAGTAAGGCTCATCGACGGGACGTGGGGGAGGAACCGCGATTGCCGGTCGCGTCATGCGGAAACGGCGAGATCATGGTGAGTCGTCTGAGCGTGATCACGATCCATGCCGTCGCTCCGGAGCGGGTGGCTCGTTTCTGGTGCGACGCCCTGGGCTGGCAGGTCCTCGAGCGGGACGGTGAGGTGGTCAGCATCGGACTGGAGGACGCAACGGGTCCGACCATCGACGTCGTGACGGTGCCGGAGCCGAAGCAGGTGAAGAACCGGTTGCACTTCGACCTGCGTGCCGACGGCGTCAGTACGCGGACGGAGCTCGAGCGCCTGCAGGCGCTGGGTGCCCGTCCGGTCGATGTCGGGCAGTCCGCGGACGCCTCGTGGGTCGTCCTCGCCGACGTCGAGGGCAACGAGTTCTGCCTGCTGTCTCGAACACAGCAGGAGCTCGGCCCGCCGAACTGACCTGCGCCGGGCGGCGAGGTCAGCGGCGGGCCGGCGGCGTGTGGCCTAGCTCTTGTTGACAGCCTGCTTCAGCTGCGCACCGGCCTTGAAGGCCGGGGTGGTGGACGCGGCGATGTCGATCGCCTCGCCGGTCTGCGGGTTGCGGCCCTGGCGGGCGGCGCGCTCTCGGGTCTCGAAGGTGCCGAAGCCCGGCAGCGTCACCTTGTCGCCGGAGGCCAGCGCGGAGGAGATGGAGTCGAGGACGGCGTTGAGGGCCTTGTCGGCCTGTGCGCCGTTGAGGCCGGTCGCCTCCGCTACCGCGTCCCGAAGCTCGGTCTTGTTCATGGCTGCCCCTTCTCGGCTGCTCGTGTGCCCCTGAACGGGGCTGGTCATGGTGCAGGCTAGTGGGCGACGGAAGCGTGTGCATTGCCGCACCCCGCCCACCTGGATGGAAACGTTCTCGATCGCGGCACGGGTACCCATCCGAGATGGTCGGCACGCGGTCGGGCGGCAGCCGCGACTCGCCAGCCCGAACCGCGAGTCGGCGCTACTGCACGTTCTGAGAGCGCCGAGTCGGCCCTTCTGCGCCGAGGTGCGAGCTGGATCCTGCGAAGATGCGCCGACTCGGCGTCCTCAGACTGCGAAGATGCGCCGACTCGGCGTCCTCAGACCGCGGCGGGCTCGACGGCATCGGCAGGTCGGGGACTAGCATCGACGCCATGCGTCGCGCGTGTGCTGCGCTTGCCACCGCCGTGCTGCTCCTGTCCGCGGGATGCGGCTCGGACGACAACGGCGCCGCCAGCTCGGCATCGTCCCCTTCGTCGTCCACCAGCGGGTCGGCGGGGACCGAGGCATGGGCGAACAACCTCTGCACGGCCGCGGCCACCTGGAAGGGACAGCTGGACAGCGCGACCGCCCAGCTGCGTGATACGGCGAACCTCAGCGCGAACGGACTGAGGTCGTCGCTCTCGACGATGGTGACAGCGACCTCGTCCTTCGCCTCCGACCTGCGGGATCTGGGCATGCCCGACACCCAGGCCGGCGACCAGGCGCAGCAGGACCTCTCCGACCTCGGTGACACCCTCGACGAGCAGCAGCAGGTGATCGCAGACACGCTCGCGGGGGTCACCACGGCTCGCCAGCTCGCGGCAGCACTCCCGGCGCTGCAGAAGGCCATCACGACGATGGGGACGGCGTTCGCGGCGACGGCGCAGAGCCTGTCCGGGCTCGACGGCGCGGACGAGCTCAAGCAGTCCTTCGAGTCCAGCAGCGCCTGTCAGACCGCGGGGATCCGCTAGTCACGATCACCCGTTGCGGGTGAGCACCCTGGCCCACCGTCTCCCGCACGATCAGCCCATAGTGCGGTAAACGGACGCGAGGAAAGGCAAGCCATGAGCTTCTGGGACATCATCTGGTTCATCATCGTCTCGTTCGCCTTCATCGCGTACCTGATGATCATGTTCAACATCCTCGGCGACCTGTTCCGGGACGACTCCGTCTCAGGGTGGTTGAAGGCCGTCTGGATCGTGTGCCTCATCTTCCTGCCCTTCCTCACCGCGCTCGTCTACCTGATCGCGCGGGGCGGCGGGATGGCACGCAGGCACGAGGAGGCGTACGCCGAGCTCCGGAAGGCGCAGGACGAGCACATCCGCTCGGTGGCCACGGCCTCGCCGGCGGAGGAGATCGCGAAGGCGCAGGCACTGCTGTCGTCCGGCAGCATCGACCAGGCGGAGTTCGCTGCTCTGAAGGCGAAGGCGCTGGCCTGACCCACGGGCTCGGAACCACGGGCTCGGCGCAGATCCGCGACGATGGGTCACATGGAGGACCGGCCGAGTGCGAGCATCGAGTTCCAGGTGACCACCGACGACACCGCGCGGGCGCTGCTCTCCGGTGAGCTGGAGGTCCTCGCGACGCCGCGGCTGGTGGCCTGGCTGGAGGCGGCGACGTGTGCGGCGACCCACGACACCCTGGCCCACGGCCAGACGACGGTGGGGACGGGCATCGTGGTCGACCACGTCGCAGCGTCACCCGTCGGCGCGTGTGTGATCGTGAGCGCGGTGCTGTCCCGGTCGGAGGGACACCGTCTGGCCTTCGACGTCGAGGCGAAGGACCGCGAGAGCGGCGAGCTCCTCGGTGGCGGCGTCATCAGCCGTGCCGTCGTGGACAGCGAGACCTTCATGGCCCGACTCGCCACCCGGCACGCGCCGGGCGTGTAGGGAACGCCGTACGCGGGCACCCCGAAGCCATGGAGGAGACCGAGGTGCTGGTCGTGGGCGCGGGCCTGGCCGGACTGCGGTGCGCCGCGATCCTGCACGGCGCCGGCGTCGATGTCACGGTGCTCGAGGCGGCCGACGGGATCGGTGGGCGTGTCCGCACCGACCGCGTCGACGGCTTCCTGCTCGATCGCGGGTTCCAGGTCGTCAACCCCTGGTATCCAGCACTGCGGGCGGCCGTGGACGTCGAGGAGCTCGGCCTGCAGCGGTTCCCCGCCGGGGTGCAGGTCCTCACCGATGACGGCCCGCGCACGCTTGCCGACCCCTGGCGCGTGCCCACGAGCATCCCGGCCACGGCCCGGGCGAGCCTGACGCGGCCGAAGGAAGCCCTGGCGCTGGCCCGCTGGGCGTCGCCCCTGATCACCGGCCTGCGCCGCGACCACGGCCTCGTGCGTCACCTGCTCGACGCGCGGCCCGACACCTCGCTGCGCGAGTCCCTGGACGCAGCATGCGCGCACGGTCTGCTGCGCAGCGTGCTGCAGCGCTACCTGGCCGGCGTCGTGCTCGAGGACGAGGGTGAGACGTCGGCGGCCTTCGCGATGCTCCTCGTGCGCAGCTTCGTGCGCGGGACGCCGGGCCTGCCACGCGAAGGCGCCGACGCGCTGCCGCGTGCCCTGGCCGCTCCGGTCCGGGAGCGGATCCGGCTCGGTGAGACGGTCACCCAGCTCGAGCGGCGTGACGACGGCGTACGGCTGGCCACCACCGAGCGGATGTTCCGCGCGCGTCGGGTCGTCGTCGCCACCGATGCATGGTCCGCACAGTCGCTGCTGGGCGCCGGAAGTGTGAGCGCGCCGGCGCCGAAGGGCGTCGTGACGGACTGGTACGCCGTCGACCGGCCGCCCACGTCGAGCGGCATCCTCCACCTGGACGTCCGCGAGCGTGGCGGCCCGGCCGTGAACGCCTGCGTCGTCTCCGCCGCCGCCCCGACGTACGCCCCGCCCGGACGTCATCTCATCCAGGTCACCAGCCTGCTTCCGGCCGGCGGTGAGGCGGTGCCCGAGACGGAGACCCGGCGCCATGCCGCGGAGATGCTCGGCACGTCGTCGCGGGGCTGGATGCTGGTGCGTCGTCACGAGGTGCCCGACGCGTTGCCTGCGCAGGCGGCTCCACTGCACCACCGTCGCGAGCAGCGGGTCGACGAGGTGACCTGGGTCTGCGGCGACCACCGGGACACGGCGTCGCAGCAGGGCGCGCTCGTGAGCGGCGCCCGTGCTGCTCACTCCGTCCTGCGCTCCGTCCAGCAGGGCGGCTCGCGATGACCGGCCTGACCGTGCTGGTGACCGGAGCCACCGGCTTCGTCGGCAGCCGCCTCGTGCCGGCGCTCCAGGAGGCCGGACACCACGTCAAGGCGATGACGCGCCGTCCTGATGCCTACACGGGTCCGGGTGAGGCCGTCGGCGGCGACGTCCACGACCCGGGCAGCCTGGCCGAGGCCGTCGCGGACGTCGACGTGGCCGTCTACCTGGTCCACTCCCTCGGCGACCCCGACTTCGAGCGTCGCGACGCCGCGGCCGCGCGGGGCTTCGGGGCGGCGGCCGCCGCGGCAGGGGTGCGCCAGATCGTGTACCTCGGTGGTCTCGGCAGCGACGACGACCGACTCTCCGCGCACCTGCGCTCGCGGCGCCAGGTCGAGCACCTGCTCGGGGAGTCCGGAGTGCCCGTGACGGTCCTGCGGGCTGCGATCGTCGTCGGCGCCGGCGGCGTCTCGTGGGAGATCACCCGGCAGCTCGTGAAGAACCTGCCGGCGATGGTGGTGCCGAAGTGGACAGGCACGCTCACCCAGCCCATCGCGCTCGACGACGTCGTGCGGTATCTCGCCGGCGTCGTCGGCAACGACGCCGCCATGGGTCGCACCTTCGACGTCGGGGGAGCGGACCGGCTCACCTACCTCGCGATGCTGCAGCAGGCCGCGGAGGCGATGAACGGCCGGCACCTGCCGATCTTCCAGGTGCCCGTGCTGACACCTCGGCTCTCGTCGTACTGGATCTCGCTGGTCACCAGCGTCGACCCGACGACGGGGCGCAACCTGATCGACTCGATGTCGAACGAGGTGGTCCAGCGTGACCTCGCCATCCGCGAGGTGGTGCCGGGCCGGCCGCTCACCTATCGCGAGGCGGTCGCCCGCGCGCTGGAGGACGACCGGCGTCCTTAGTCAGAACAGCGGCGGCAGGACCAGCAGCATGACCGCCGACCAGGTCACGTGCGTGAGCACCGGCGCGAGGATCCCGCCGGAGGCGCGTCGCTCCAGGCCGACCACCAGGCCGAGAACGGCGGCGGCCAGCGCCAGCATGACGTTGCCTGTCGCCAGCGTCACGGCCGTGTAGCCGAGCGTGGTCCACAGCACGGGGCGGCGCGTGACGGCTGCGTACACGGCCCCGCGGAAGAAGAGCTCCTCGGCGACGCCGTTGAGTCCGGCGATGAGCAGGAGGACGGTCCGCGAGCCCTCGTCGGTGTAGCCGAGGACGCCGGCGACGCGGTCGCCGAGGTACGGCACCTGCCGCACGACGAGCGCGCCCACGACGAACAGCCCGGCGAGGAGGAGCCCCACGAGCACCGGCGCCAGCACGGGGCGTACGACGCCGCTCCCGCCGCCGATCCAGCCGAGGTGCAGCCGGCCCGAGGCGAACGAGCCGATCACCCACACCGCGGCCAGCGCGACCGTCGCGGGGTAGAACCAGCCGTTCCCGGGCTCGATCCGCAACGAGACGCCGAGCACGAGCGCGCCGAGGACTGCGAACCCTGCGGTGACGAGCTGCCGCCGTCGCAGGACGGCCGGCGCCTCCCGATGGTCCCGGGGCACGACGTCGAGCAGTGACCGCCTCAGCAACGACAGGATGCTGCTCACTCCTCCGGCAGGGGGTGCTTGGGCAGCTTCTTCACCCGCGGCCGGCGCTTCGGCCGCTCGGGGATCATCGAGCGCATCTCCTCGAGTCGTCCCCAGCAGAGCAGCCGGTCCTCGGCCTCGAGCACCTGGCGGAACGACGGGTTGGGGATGACCACGGAGCCGCGGTGCAGTGTCAGCACGGCGACGTCCCGCTCGCGCAGGCCCGAGTCGCCCAGGCTGCGGCCGACGAGGTCGGCATCGCCGTGGACGACGAGCTCCGCGACGCCGTACCCGGTCGAGACCGCGAGCCGCTCGCGCACGTCGATCTGCGGGAACGCGACCTGGTTGTCGATGTAGTCGACGATCGCGCCGGCCACGTCGAGCTTGGTGGCGGTCTCGATCCCTTCGAGTCCGGGGGAGGAGTTGACCTCCATCACCAGCGGACCCTCGTCCCCCTCGAGCAGGTCGACGCCGGCGACCTTCAGTCCCATGATCTGGGCGGCTCGTACGGCGATGCGCTCGAAGTCGGCGTCGAGCTCGACCCTCTCGACCGACCCGCCGCGGTGCACGTTGGAGCGGAACTCGTCGCCCCTGGCCGTGCGCCGCATCGCGGCGACCACCCGGTCACCGACGACCAGGGCGCGGATGTCGCGACCCTTCGACTCCTTGACGAACCGCTGGATCAACACGTTCTGGCGGGTCGACTGCAACGTCTCGATGATCGCCTCCGCGACCTTGATCTGGGGCGCCAGGATCACTCCGATCCCCTGCGTGCCCTCGAGCAGCTTGATGACGACCGGCGCACCTCCGACGCGCTCGATCGCCGGGATGACGTCGGCTCGGTCGCGCACGAACGTCGTCGGCGGCATGGGGATCCCGTGCCGCGACAGGATCTGCATGGCGCGCAGCTTGTCGCGGGAGTTGGAGATGCCGCTGGCGGTGTTGGGCGTGTAGACGTCCATCTGCTCGAACTGCCGCACCACGGCGGTGCCGTAGTAGGTGATCGAGTTCCCGATCCGCGGCACCACGGCGTCGTAGAGGGAGAGCCGCCTGCCGCGGAACTGCAGGTCCGGCTCGTGGTCGGACAGGTCGATCGCGAAGCGGAGCGTGTCGAGCACCTTGACGTCGTGCCCCCTCTCCGTGGCGGCCTGGCGGAGCCGTTGGGTGCTGTACGCACGCGGCGCGCGCGAGAGGATGGCCAGCTTCAAGGTGGGACCCTGCTTGGATAGGGGACGTGTCCGGCACTCATCTAACCAGTGTGGTCGGCTGGCGTGAGTGGGTCGGCCTTCCGGGTGTCGGCGTCGAGTGGATGAAGGCCAAGATCGACACCGGCGCGCGTACGTCGTCGCTGCACGCCTTCGCCCTCGAGGAGTTCGAGCGAGACGGCGAGTGGTGGGCCCGCTTCGAGGTGCACCCGTGGCAGCGCAGCGCCGAGGACGCGGTCGTGGTCGAGGTGCCGGTGCTCGACCGGCGTACGGTCCGGAGCTCGTCGGGGCACTCCCAGCACCGCGTCGTCGTGAGGCTCGACCTACGGCTGCTGGACCGCGTGGTGCCCGCCGAGGTGACCCTCACGCGCCGCGACGAGATGGGCTTCCGCCTGCTGATCGGACGCGAGGTCCTCGAGCAGGGCTACGTCGTCGACGTCTCGACCTCCTACTGCGGCGGTCGCCCGGGGCGGGCCGTGCGACGGTCGAACCGGAGGCGCGCCGATGGCGCGTGAGTCGTTCGCCATCGGCGGCGTACGGGTGCGTGCCGGAGCCAGCAGGTCGGTGGAGCTGCCGCTGACCCGCCTGGTCACCGGCGGTGACGTCAGCATCCCGGTGCAGGTGGTGCACGGGCGCGAGCCCGGCCCGGTCGTCTGGGTGAACGCGGCCATCCACGGCGACGAGGTGGTCGGTGTCGAGGTGATCCGGCGCGTCCTCGGGCAGGTGTCGGCGAAGACGCTGCGCGGCACCGTCGTCGCCGTACCGGTCGTGAACGTGCTCGGCTTCATGACCGGGGATCGCTACCTGCCCGACAGGCGTGACCTGAACCGCTCCTTCCCGGGCTCGACGCGCGGCTCGCTGGCGTCCCGGATCGCCCACCTGTTCATGACCGAGGTGGTCGCCAAGTGCGAGCTCGGCATCGACCTGCACACGGCCGCCGACCGGCGCGCCAACCTGCCCCAGGTCAGGGCCGACCTCGATGACCCCGAGACCCGCCGGATGGCCCTCGCCTTCGGCGCCCCGGTCGCCCTGCACGCCTCGCTGCGCGACGGGTCGCTGCGCCAGGCCGCGCGGTCTGCCGGTGCGCGGGTGCTCGTCTACGAGGCAGGCGAGGCGCTCCGGTTCGACGACGAGTCGATCGGCACCGGCGTCGCAGGGGTCCTGCGGGTGCTCAACGCGCTCGGCATGCTGCCCGAGGAGGAGGACGCCGACGAGGAGGAGGCCGGCGGCGCGGCCGCGACCCTGGTCTCGCGGGCGAGCGGCTGGGTCCGCGCCCGGGGGAGCGGCATCCTCCAGACCGACGTCCAGCTCGGCGACCTCGTCGAGGAGGGTCGGCGCCTCGGCGGGATCAGCGACACCCTGGGCCGCCGGGTGCGGCTCGTGCACGCCGACCGGCCCGGGATCGTCATCGGCGTGAACCGGGCGCCGCTGGTCAACACCGGCGACGCCGTCATCCACATCGCGGCCGTGGACGAGGACCAGCCGGGGCAGGTGGCCGACGACCGGCTCCTCACGTCCCGCCGACAGCGTCTCCGCGCACACTGACCCTTTACCTTCACCCAGGATTGGTGAAGGATTCATGACAAGAGGTTCCGGGCACCCTCCCAAGGAGGGATGATGCGGTGTCGCCCTTTACTCCCTGGGCGGCGCCAGAACAGGGGAGTGGTCTCAGGATGACGCCGCGGCTCGGCAATCTGCCGAAGGCCATCACGCTCGTGCCGCTTGCGGCACTGTCCGTGGTGTGGACCGTGGATGTCGTCCGTACGCCGCAGCCCGACCTGGCCACCATCGTCGGCGCGACCAGCAGCACCACCGCCCCGAGCCAGACGCCGACGACCCCGACACTGCCTGACGCGGCCCTCGTCGTGCCGCCCGGGACGCAGGCCCCGGCGAGCGTCTGGGGCGTCGCCCCGGCGACCCCCGGGACCGCCGTGGTCGCCGCACCGGCGGTCTCGACGACCGCCATCCCGCCGGTCGCCCTGGCTGCCTACCAGCGAGCGGCGACCGTCATGAACACCGCCGATCCCGCGTGCCACCTCGACTGGAGCCTGATCGCGGGCATCGGCCTGGTCGAGTCGGGCCACGGCACCCACGGCGGCAGCCAGCTCTCCGCGGACGGACGGGCGACGCCCGCGATCGTCGGCCCCTCGCTCACCGGGCTCGCCGGGACGATGCTCGTGACCGACACCGACGGCGGTCGCCTCGACGGCGACACCCGCTTCGACCACGCGGTCGGGCCCATGCAGTTCCTGCCCTCCACCTGGGCGACCGTCGGCGTGGACGCGGACGGCGACGGCCAGCGCGACCCGCAGGACATCAACGACGCCGCACTCGCGGCCGGGGTGTACCTCTGCTCCGGTCCGGAGGACCTCGCGACGGGCGCCGGGCAGCAGGCCGCGCTGCTGCGCTACAACCACTCGCCGTCGTACGTCGCGACGGTGATGCGCGTCGCGGCGCAGTACCGCACCGGCGTGGGTTTCGGAGCCGCCGGCTTCGCCACCTCAGGGTTCCTCGCCACTCGCGCGTTCTCGGTCGGGACAGCGACCGGCGACGTGCTGGTCACCGAGCCCGCCGCCACCGGTGGCACGAAGGGCCGTGGACACGGCGCCGCCGCGGTCCCCGGCGCCGGCACGCAGCCGGCGCAGACCAAGGACCCGGGCAACCCGGCCGGTCATCACGGCGCCGGCGACCCGACCGACTCCGCGACCGGTCAGCCGGAGCTGCCGGCCCAGCCGCCGGCCACCGAACCGCCCGCGTCCGATCCGCCGGCCACCGACCCGCCCGCCACCGACCCGCCCGCCACCGACCCGCCCGCCACCGATCCGCCGAGCCCTGGGGACGGCACGCCGACGCCGGCCGCGGCCGCCACGGCCGACGAGCTCACCAAGCTGTGCACCGACAAGATCGAGAAGGCCTATCCGCAGGCCACCACGGCAGCCCACGACCAGGCGATCGCGACCTGCGCGAAGGCGCTGGACGGGAAGACCGCGACCGAGGCCGACGCGGCCGTCGACGACCTGGTGACCGCGCTCCCGCAGACGATCGACGGTCTCGGGCCGCTGGCGACCGCCGCAGCCACTCCGAGCGAGGCGCCGTCGACTGAGGCGCCGTCGAGCGATGCCACGCCGAGCGCCGCTGCCTCGTCGACACCCTGACACGCGCCGGGCAATATTCTTGACTTGTTCAAGAAAACGGACAAGAGTGGCGAGGTGCCACTGACCGACCTCGAGCAGATGCTGAGGGGCGTCGGGCTCCGGGTGACCCGTCCGCGGATCGCCGTGCTCGGTGCCGTCAACACACTGGCGCATGCGGATACCGACTCGATCATCGGCAAGGTGCGCGCCGACCTGCCCGATGTGTCCCACCAGGCCGTCTACGACTCGTTGCACACGCTCACCGCGAAGGGGCTGGTGCGTCGCATCCAGCCGTCGGGTTCCGTCGCGCGCTACGAGTCCCGCGTGGGCGACAACCACCACCACGTGGTCTGCCGCTCCTGCGGCGCGATCGCCGACGTCGACTGCGCCCATGGCGCGGCACCCTGTCTGACCGCCTCGAACGACCACGGGTTCGTGATCGACGAGGCCGAGGTCATCTATTGGGGCCTGTGCCCCGACTGCTCCACACGAGTTCCTGAGTTATCGCCCCTGGAAGGAAGCACATGACTGAGAACGAGAGCCCGCAGGGCGCCGACCGCAAGGCCGAGGGCGGCTGCCCCGTCATGCATGACGGCGCGACGAGCCAGGGCGGCGAGAGCGAGAACCCGGTCATCGACTCGCCGACCCCCAAGACCGGCGGTCGTCCCCACACGAACAAGGACTGGTGGCCGAACCAGCTCGACCTCTCCGTCCTCCACGCCAACAACCCGGCACGCAGCCCGCTCGGCGCCGACTTCGACTACGCGGCGGAGTTCGCGAAGCTCGACGTCGAGTCGGTCAAGCGCGACGTCGTCGAGGTGCTGAACAACTCGCAGGACTGGTGGCCGGCGGACTTCGGCCACTACGGCGGCCTGATGATCCGGCTGAGCTGGCACGCCGCGGGCACCTACCGCATCCACGACGGTCGTGGCGGCGCCGGTGACGGCGCCCAGCGCTTCGCCCCGCTCAACAGCTGGCCGGACAACGTCAGCCTCGACAAGGCGCGCCGTCTGCTGTGGCCCGTGAAGAAGAAGTACGGCCAGAAGATCTCCTGGGCCGACCTGCTCGTCCTCGCCGGCAACGTCGCGCTCGAGGACATGGGCTTCCAGACCTTCGGCTTCGCCTTCGGCCGCGAGGACATCTGGGAGCCGGAGGAGATCTTCTGGGGTTCCGAGGACACCTGGCTCGGCGACGAGCGCTACAGCGGCGAGCGCGAGCTCGCGGACCCGCTCGGCGCGGTCCAGATGGGTCTGATCTACGTCAACCCCGAGGGCCCGAACGGCAACCCCGACCCGCTCGCGTCGGCACGCGACATCCGCGACACGTTCAAGCGGATGGCGATGGACGACGAGGAGACCGTCGCGCTGATCGCCGGCGGTCACACGTTCGGCAAGACCCACGGCGCCGGCCCGGCGGACAACGTCGGACCCGAGCCGGAGGCCGCACCGCTCGAGGCTCAGGGTCTCGGTTGGAAGTCGACGTACGGCACGGGCAAGGGCGCCGACGCGATCACCTCGGGGCTGGAGGTCACCTGGACCTACCACCCGACCCGGTGGGACAACGAGTTCTTCGAGATCCTGTTCGGCTACGAGTGGGAGCTGAGCAAGAGCCCGGCCGGTGCACACCAGTGGGTCGCCAAGGATGCCGAGGACCTGATCCCCGGCCCGGCGGCGGACTCGCCGAAGCGCAAGCCGACGATGCTGACGTCGGACCTCGCGCTGCGGTTCGACCCGACGTACGAGAAGATCTCGCGCCGCTTCCTGGAGCACCCCGAGCAGTTCGCCGAGGCGTTCGCCAAGGCCTGGTACAAGCTGCTCCACCGTGACATGGGACCGGTGACCCGCTACCTCGGCCCGTGGGTCCCCGAGGCCCAGCTGTGGCAGGACCCGGTGCCCGCCGTCGACCACGAGCTGGTGTCCGACGAGGACGTCGCCGGTCTGAAGGCGACGTTGCTCGACTCGGGCCTCAGCGTCCCGCAGCTCGTGACGACCGCGTGGGCGTCGGCCGCCACCTTCCGCTCCACCGACAAGCGCGGCGGTGCGAACGGCGCACGGATCCGGCTCGAGCCGCAGCGCAGCTGGGAGGTCAACCAGCCGGCCGAGCTCGCCACGGTGCTCGAGAAGCTGGAGGAGATCCGGGCCGGGTTCAACGCCGGGGCCAAGAAGATCTCGCTGGCCGACCTCATCGTCCTCGGCGGCGCCGCCGCGGTCGAGAAGGCGGCGAAGGACGCGGGCGTCGAGGTGACCGTGCCGTTCCACCCGGGCCGCACCGACGCGACCGAGGAGCAGACCGACACCGACTCGTTCCGGGTGCTCGAGCCTCGGGCCGACGGCTTCCGCAACTACGTCCGGCCCGGCGAGAAGCTGCCGCCCGAGACGCTGCTCGTCGAGCGCGCCTACATGCTCGACCTGTCCGCCCCCGAGATGACCGTCCTCGTCGGTGGCCTGCGGGCGCTCGGCACCACGGTCGCCGATCACGGTGTCCTCACCGACCGTTCCGGTGTGCTCACGAACGACTTCTTCGTGAACCTGCTCGCAGCTGGCACGGAGTGGAAGGCGTCGGACGCCGAGCACGTCTACGAGATCCGTGACGCGAGCAGCGGCGAGCTCAAGTGGACGGCGACCGCGAACGACCTGGTCTTCGGCTCGAACTCGCAGCTGCGGGCGCTCGCCGAGGTCTATGCGAGCGACGATGCGACCACCAAGTTCGTCAACGACTTCGTCGCCGCATGGACGAAGGTCATGGACAACGATCGCTTCGACCTGGTCTGACCTGAGACCGAGTCGGCGCATCCTCGCACCAAAATCCACAGCACCCCGCGGCGACGCCGCGGGGTGCTGTGGATTTTGGTGCGAGGATGCGCCGACTCGGCCTCACCAGGGGGACGGGGCGTAGTCCTTGAGGAAGCAGCCGAACAGGTCCTCGCCGGCCTCGCCGCGCACGATCGGGTCGTAGACGCGCGCCGCGCCGTCGACCAGGTCCAGCGGCGCGTGCCAGCCCTCGGCGGCGATGCGCAGCTTCTCGTGGTGGGGTCGCTCGTCGGTGATCCATCCCGTGTCGACGGCCGTCATCAAGATGTTGTCGGTCTCGAACATCTCACCGGCCGACGTGCGCGTGAGCATGTTGAGCGCCGCCTTCGCCATGTTCGTGTGCGGGTGGCCGGCACCCTTGTACCGACGGCTGAACTGGCCCTCCATCGCGGAGACGTTGACCACGTACGCCCGGCGGGCGCCGCGCGCGACGGCGGCCCGCATGGCCGGCCGGAGCCGGGAGACGATCAGGAAGGGTGCGATCGAGTTGCAGAACTGCACCTCGAGCAGCTCCAGTGGGTCGACCTCGTCGACGACCTGGGTCCAGGAGTTGTTGGTCTGCACGTCGGGGATCAGGCCACCGGCGTCCACCGCGGTCCCGGCGAGGTGCGCCTGCAGCGAGGCGCCTCCGGCCTTGAGGGCGAGCGCTGTCATCGTCGCCGCGTTGTGGGCCGCGAGAGCTGAGGCGTTCGACTCGCCGTCGTGGTGTGCGACCGGATGCGCGGTGAGCGCGCCGGCGATCGCGGCCGGGTGCGCCTCGGAGATCCGGTCGAACGTGACCATCTCCGGCAGCTCGCGGTGCCCGTAGAAACCGGGCTCGGGGAGCGGGGCGCTCTCGCCCTCGATGAGGTGCGAGTAGGCGCCCGGCAGGCGGCGTACGGTCTGGCAGGCGTTGTTGACGATGATGTCGAGCGGGCCATCGGCGGCGACGTCGTCGGTCAGTGCGATGACCTGCGTGGGGTCACGCAGGTCGATGCCCACGACCTTGAGCCGGTGCAGCCAGTCGACGCTGTCCTCCATCGCCGCGAAACGGCGCACGGCGTCCTTGGGGAACCGCGTCGTGATGGTCAGGTGGGCGCCGTCGCGCAGGAGGCGCAGCGCGATGTACATCCCGATCTTCGCGCGGCCTCCGGTGAGCAGCGCGCGCTTCCCGGAGAGGTCGGTGCGCTGGTCGCGCTTGACGTGGCTGAGTGCCGCGCAGGCGGGGCACAGCCAGTGGTAGAACGCGTCCACGAGCGTGAAGTCCTGCTTGCAGATGTAGCAGCCCCGCGCCGTCACGAGCTCCCCGGCGAACGCGCCCGGCGCGTTGGACACCAGGGGGATGCCGGCGGTCTCGTCATCGATCCGCACCGGCGAGCCGGTCGCCGTGAGCTCGATGATCGCCTGGTCGTGCGCCTGCTTCTCGAGGCGGATCTCGGCCCGGCGGGACTTCTTCAGCAGCTTCCACATGTACGACGTCGCACGCTTGACCGTCTGGATGTCGGCGTGGTCGGGCGGGAGCTCGTGGAGCTGGCCGAGGACCTCGAGGGTGATCGCGAGCTTGTCGGGGTCGATGCCCGCGGGAGGCGCTGTCGCCAGGGGTGCTGCGGTCGGTTCCACGGCGGTCACCCTAAGCGTGAACCGCCCCGGAACCGTAAGCGTCAGGCGTCCTGCTGCTCCGCTGCCGCGAGCGCGGCGTCGACGTCGAGCTCGACAACGGCGTCGATCACCTGGGCGAGCGCCTCCTTCGGGAGGGCGCCCGGCTGGGAGAACACCAGGTGGCCCTTCTTGAAGGCCATCAGGGTCGGGATCGACGTGATCCGCGCGGCGCCGGCCAGGGCCTGCTCGGCCTCGGTGTCGACCTTGCCGAACACGATGTCGGGGTAGGTCTCAGAGGCGGCGTCGTAGACGGGCGCGAACTGGCGGCACGGGCCGCACCAGGACGCCCAGAAGTCGACCAGGACGATGTCGTTGTCGACGATGGTCTGCTCGAACGTGGCGGCATTGAGTTCCGTGGTGGCCATGTCGGTCCCAACGGCGACGCGCCGCGCCACATTCCCGTGCACGAAGAAGGCACCGCCGACCTGGGAGCGCAGCGGAGCGAAATGGGGGGGTCTTCGCTCCGCCGTGATGCCACCCGGGCCGGCGGGCGGGGACAGTCTGACATGGCGCGGGGTGCCGATCAAACAGGGGTCACGGGGTCGGCGCGTCGAGGACCGGCCCCGACGGGAGCGATCCCATCCGGCATCGCGACCCGCTGCCGGGCAGGCCGGTGGAGTACCCTGTGACCGTGCGGACCACGATCCTGCTTCTTGGTCAGCCGCGCTGACCGAGCCGGGCCCCGACCGGGGCCCCGCGCAGCGCGGCAACCCCTCCCTGTGTGAGGGGTTTTTTCATGCCGAAAAGGGTTCAAGACAGTGGGATTCGACCCAGCCGGATCTGACGAGCGAGAGAAACGAAGATGACGCAGGAACAGACCCAGGACGAGATCGTCTACGACGCCGACGCGCTGCAGGGCAAGTGGCAGCCGGTGTGGGAGCAGCTCGACCAGTTCCGGGCCGGCGTACGTGAGGGAGCCGACAAGCGTTACGCGCTGACGATGTTCCCCTACCCGTCCGGCGACCTGCACATGGGCCACGCCGAGGTCATGGCGCTGCACGACGTCATCGCGCGCTACTGGTGGCACCGCGGCTACGACGTGCTCAACCCGATGGGCTGGGACTCGTTCGGCCTGCCCGCCGAGAACGCGGCGATCCGCAACGACGAGCACCCGGCGACCTACACCTACGCCAACATCGAGACGCAGTTCCACTCGTTCAAGAAGTACGCCGTCTCCTTCGACTGGTCGCGCCGCCTGCACACCTCCGACCCGGAGTACTACCGCTGGACGCAGTGGCTCTTCCTGAAGTTCCGCGAGCGCGGCCTGGCCTACCGCAAGAACTCCCCGGTCAACTGGTGCCCCAACGACCAGACGGTGCTGGCCAACGAGCAGGTGCTGGCCGACGGCACCTGCGAGCGCTGCGGTGCGGTGGTGACCAAGAAGGAGCTGACCCAGTGGTACTTCAAGATCACCGACTTCGCGCAGCGCCTGCTGGACGGCCTGGACACCCTCGAGGGCAGCTGGCCCGAGCGTGTCATCCACTCACAGCGCAACTGGATCGGTCGCTCCGAGGGCGCCCACGTCGACTTCGACATCACGCTGGCGTCCGGTGAGGTCCGGACGGTCACCGTCTTCACGACCCGGCCGGACACGCTGTACGGCGCCACCTTCATGGTCGTCGCGGCCGATGCCGCGCTGGCGTCCGAGATCGTCGCGCCCGGGCAGGCGGACGCCCTGGCTGCGTACGTCGAGGACGTGCGCAAGGCCTCCGACATCGACCGTCTCGCCACCGACCGGCCCAAGACCGGCGTGGACCTGGGCGTCACGGCGACCAACCCGGTCACCGGCGAGCAGGTGCCGGTCTGGGCGGCCGACTACGTGCTGGCCGACTACGGCACCGGCGCGATCATGGCCGTGCCTGCCCACGACCAGCGCGACATCGACTTCGCCCGGGAGTTCGGGCTGCCGGTGCGGCGGGTCATCGACGTGCCCAGCGCCGACAACCCCGAGGAGACCTACGTCGCCACGACCGGTGACGGCGCGTACGTGAACAGTCCGGCGCTGGAGGGTCTGGCCGACAAGTCGTCGGGCATCGCGGCGATCATCGCCCGGCTCGAGGCGGACGGCCGCGGCACCGGCACGGTGAACTTCAGGTTGCGTGACTGGCTGCTCTCGCGGCAGCGGTTCTGGGGCGCGCCGATCCCGATCATCCACTGCGCGGCGTGCGGCGAGGTGCCGGTCCCCGAGGACCAGCTGCCGGTGCGCCTGCCCGACAACATCCGGGGCGCGGACCTGAAGCCGAAGGGCGTCTCGCCGCTGGCCGCGGTGGAGGAGTGGGTCAACGTCGACTGCCCGCAGTGCGGCGGTCCGGCGAAGCGTGACAGCGACACGATGGACACGTTCGTCGACTCCTCGTGGTACTTCCTGCGCTACTGCTCGCCGAGCTACGAGGGCGGTCCGTTCGACGTCGAGGCCGTGCGCGAGTGGGGCCCGGTCGACCAGTACGTCGGCGGCATGGAGCACGCCGTGCTGCACCTGCTGTACGCACGGTTCTTCACCTACGTCCTGCACGACATGGGCATGGTGGACTTCGAGGAGCCCTTCACCAGGCTCATGGGCCAGGGCGTCGTCATCAACCAGGGCAAGAAGATGTCGAAGTCCCTCGGCAACGGCGTGAACCTGGGCGAGCAGATCGACCGCTTCGGCGTCGACGCGGTACGCCTGACGCTGGTCTTCGCCTCCCCGCCGGAGGACAACATCGACTGGGCCGACGTGTCGCCCAGCGGCTCGGTGCGGTTCCTGCAGCGTGCGTGGCGCCTCTCCGGTGACGTGAGGTCGGCGCCGGGCGTGCCCGTCGAAGACGGAGACGTCGCGCTGCGGCGGGTGACGCACAAGACGCTGCACGAGGTCGAGCACCTGATGGAGAGCTACCGGTTCAACGTCGTGGTGGCCCGGACCATGGAGCTCGTCAACGCGACCCGCAAGGCGATCGACTCGGGCTGCGGCGCCGAGGACCCTGCGGTGCGCGAGGCCGCCGAGGCCGTCGCCATCCTGCTGTCCCTGGTCGCGCCCTACACCGCGGAGGAGATGTGGGAGCGGCTGGGCCACGAGCCCACCGTGGCGCGCGCCGGCTGGCCCGCCGTCGACCAGGCGCTGCTGGTCGAGGACACCGTCACCGCCGTCGTCCAGATCGCCGGCAAGGTGAAGGGCCGACTGGAGGTCCCGCCGTCGATCAGCGAGACCGACCTCGAGGCACTGGCGCTGGCTGACGAGGCCGTCGTACGCGCCATCGACGGACGGCAGGTGCGCAAGGTCATCGTGCGGGCGCCCAAGCTGGTCAACATCGTCGTCTGAACCCCCGCGGAACCCGAGCACCACGCGCGTCATCTGGTTGCGGGTGTCGAGCAGGTCGGCGACGGCGGCGTCGAGGTCGTCGGCGGTGACACGGAGGTCGGTCTCGGTCCGATCGGCGGCGATGACCGCTGCGCGGCGCAGCAGCTCCTTGAGGAACGAGGCTGTGACCCCGTCGGTGGCGTCGAGGACCTCGTCGAGCCGAGTCAGGTCGATGTCGAGGCGCCCTCGGTAGAGCTCGACGAGACGGCGACGCGACTCTCGGTCGGGAAGGTCGATGTGAACGGCCTGATCCACCCTGCCCGGCCGTGACGCGAGAGCCGGCTCGAGCAGGTCGGCTCTGTTCGTCGTCAGGAGGAAGACGACGTCGGCGTCGTCGTCAAGGCCGTCCATCTCGTTGAGGAGGGTGAACAGCAGCGAGCCCTCACCCGCGTAGTGATCCCGCTCCTGCGCGATGAGGTCGACGTCCTCGACGACGATCATCGCGGGTTGCAGCGTGCGGGCGATCGAGCATGCGTCCCGGATGCCCATGAGCGTCTCACCGGTGAGCTGGACGATGGTGGTGTCGGTCAGCTCGCCCATCAGGTAGCGGACCGTGTGGGTCTTGCCGACGCCAGGAGGCCCGTAGAGCAGCAGACCGCGCTTGAGATGCTGGCCGGCCGCCCGCAACCGCTCGCTGTTGCGGGCGACGCCGACGACCTGGCGGCGCAGGTCGGCGAACGTGGTCTCGGGCAGGATGAGGTCCGCGTCCGACAGGTGAGGGCGCTCGTGGAACCGGAGCAGCGAGTTTCGCTCGCCGAACATGCTGCGCCCGAAGGACACCACCTGGCCCCGGTAGACGTTGAGCTCGATCGCGAGCTCACGCAGCCGGTCGGCCGCCTCGCGAGCTGTCCGCTCCCCGGTCGCGACGACCTCGAGTCCGACGCCCTCCTGGCCGCTCTCCGGGTCGGCACCGCGCACGAGCAGCACGAGTCGCTCCTCGCCCTCGGTGACCAGGACGACGGCCGCTCGCAGACACTCGCGGGTCGCGCCCCCGGGTCCGCTCGGCAGGCTGACCCTGGTGACGTTCCCGGGCCGAACGCCGTGAAAGTCGAACGGGTCGGCGTTGAGCAGGTCGGAGAGTCCGAACGGCCCGCGGTGTCGGTAGGCGGTCAGGCCGACGAGCTCGTGGCTGCGGGCCGGTTCCGCGAGCCAGCTGTCGAGCGCCGCCTGCACGTTGACATGCTCGTACGGCGCCCACGACTCCTCGACGACCGGCAGCTGGTCTGCCGGCACGCCGAGATGGTCCCCGATGATCGAGCGGAGGGTGGGCCGGTCGGCCGCGCGGGCCTGGGTGACGAACCGCCGGACGAGCGAGCGGCCGTAGCGCCCGACGTCCGCGATCTCGAAGCGGTCCTCGCCGTCGACGTCCGGCGCGACCGCAGGCGTGTAGGCCGTGAAGCTGGCAGAGGCTGGGCGCGGCATGGCGACACCCTAGGGCGAAGCGCAGGGTCCCCGCCCGGGGTTGGCGGCCGGTAGTGTCGCCGCCATGGGGCAGCGCGTCGTGGTCGTCACCGACTCCAGCGCGATGCTTCCTGTCGACGTCGCCGAGGCCCACGGCATCGTCGTGGTGCCGTTGAGGGTCGTGATCGGCGACGACGAGATGGAGGAGGGCGAGCCGGGCACCAGCCCGGAGGAGATCGCCACCGCACTGGCCTCGAGGACAGCCGTGAGCACGTCGAGGCCGGCTCCGGCGGCGCTCGCCTCGCTGTACCAGCGGCTCGCCGACGAGGGCGCCGATGAGATCCTCGCCGTCCACCTGTCCGGCGAGATGAGCGGGACCCTCGAGTCCGCGCAGCTCGCTGCACGGCACGCGCCTGTGCCCGTCGTCGTGGTGGACACGCGCGCCGTGGGGCCCTGCCTGGGGTTCGCCGCGCTGGCGGCCGCCGACGCGATCGCCGGCGGGGCCTCCGCCGCTGAGGCTGGCGAACGCGCGCGGGCGCGGGCGGCGGCGACGACGTCGTACTTCTACGTGGACACGCTCGAGTACCTGCGCCGCGGAGGCCGCATCGGAGCGGCCGCCGCCGTCCTCGGCTCGGCTCTCGCCGTCAAGCCGTTGCTGACGATCGAGGGTGGCCGCGTGGTCGCGCACGAGCGGGTCCGTACGTCGGCCCGAGCGCTCGCGCGTCTCGAGGAGCTCGCCCTCGAAGCGGTCGCCGACGTGCCCCGCGTGGAGGTGGTGGTCGCGCACCTGCGCAACGCAGAGCGGGCCGAGCGTCTCGCCGAGCGCGTGGCCGAGCGTCTCGCCGAACGCCTCGCTGGCGCGGTGCGAGTCGGCGAGCTCGGTGCGGCTCTCGGTGCCCACGTGGGGCCGGGGATGATCGCCGTCTGCGTCTCGCCGGCGCTCTGAGCGGGCCGCTCAGCGTCCCCAGATCAGCAGCGCGACCGCGTCGTCCACAGGCCATCCGCACCTGGATCGGCGGCGTCGGCTCCCGTCCCTAGCGTCGCGGCATGCGTAACCGACCGGACCACCGTGAGGCCGTCGCCCGACGACTCGATCTGCTTCGCGCCGAGCTCGACCCCGACGTCGCGTCGGCCGTCGAGGACGAGCAGTGGTGGGAGACGGCACCCCTCCTCGAGGTGCCGCCGCCCGTGGTCGGCGATCCGGGTCCTCCGCTGGTGCCGGTGCCGGGTCGGCACGCGGCGCGCCGCCGTGCCTCGCCGCAGAGCCTGTTGCGTCAGCGCGTGGCCGCGGCGGTGCCCGAGGCGCTGCACGGCGGGGGCGGAGTCGGGCCCTGGCACCTGACCGTGGTCGCGCTGCTGGTCGCAGCGGCGCTCGCCGTGACGTGCTGGTGGGTGCTCCGAGGCGACCCGAAGGTGACATCGGTGGCCGCAGCGTCCGCCGCGCCCCTGGTCGCGGTGAGCAGCGCTCCGTCGACCCCCGCCGGGCCGACCGCCACCGCGGGGGCGGGTGCGGCCAGCGCCACGGGCGGCTCCGCGACCGTGACGGTGGACATCGCCGGAAAGGTGCGGCACCCCGGCGTGCTCGACCTTCCCACGGGCTCACGGGTCGTGGATGCCATCGCGGCGGCCGGCGGCGCGCGCCCCGGCGCAGACCTGAGCAGCCTCAACCGCGCTCGGGTGCTCGTTGACGGGGAGCAGATCCTCGTCGGTGCTCCGGGGGGACGCGCTGCCTCGGGGGCGGCGGCCGGAGCGCCGTCGGAAGCGGCGGGGGCCACGCCAGGGGGACCCGACGTCCTGGTCGACCTCAACACGGCCACCCTCGACGAGCTCGACACCCTGCCCGGCGTCGGGCCCGTGACGGCGCAGGCGATCCTCGACTACCGCACCCAGCACGGCGGCTTCGGGTCGGTCGACGAGCTTCTCGACGTGGACCGCATCGGCGAGGCGACGCTCAGCAGGATCGCCCCACACGTGACGGTCTAGTGCAGCGGCCCGACCTCCGGCTTCCCGTCATCGGCGCCGCGGCGTGGGCGGGCGGCCTGCTGGCCCCGTTGGCCACCCACGACCCGTGGGCGGGTGCCGGATGCGCAACGGCCGCGGCGGCGGTGCTGGCTGTCCTGGTCGTCCGGCTCCGCCGCGGCCGGCGCCTGACCGTGGTTGCGGCAGCGGTCGTGCTCGCCACGGTCGCGCTCCTCGGCCTCCTCCGCCAACATCAGGTGTCGGACGGCCCGCTGGCGGCGCTGGCCGGCCGGCGGGCCGCCGTAGAGGCGGCGGGGACCGTCGCGTCCGACCCGCAGATCGTGCCGGGCAGGTTCGGGGTCACGGTGATGGTGCGGCTCGATGTCCGGTCGGTCGATGTGGGAGGGACGGTCGTCAGCCTCCGCGCGCCGGTGCTCGTGCTCGGGGGCCAGGAGTGGCGGCGTCTCCCGCTCGGGGCCTCGGTGCGCGTCGCAGGCAGGTTGGGGCCTGCGGACGACCCGGGGGAGTCGGCCGTGATGACGCCTCGTGGCCCGGTGCACGTGGAGAGGCGGCCCAGCATCTGGTGGCGGGGCGCTGCCGCCGTCCGCGCGTCGATCCGCCACGCGGTGGCCGGCCGCCCGCTGGAGCAGAGATCCTTGGTGCCGGCACTGGTCGACGGCGACGACGCCGAGGTGCCCGACGCACTCGCGCAGGAGTTCCGGACCACCGGACTCACCCATCTGCTCGCCGTCTCGGGCACCAACCTGACCCTGGTCGTCGGATTCCTGCTGGTGCTGGCGAGGTGGTGCGGGGTCCGCGGTCGCTGGCTGTACGCCGCCGGAGCGTTCGGCATCGTCGGCTTCGTGCTGCTCGCCAGGACCGAGCCGAGCGTCGTCAGGGCGGCTGCGATGGGCACGATCGGCCTGGTCGCGATGGGTTCGAACGGGCGGCAACGCGCGCTGCGCGGTCTCGGCGCCGCAGTGCTCGGCCTGATGCTTCTCGACCCGGCGCTGGCGACCTCGACGGGCTTCGCGCTCTCCGTGCTCGCGACCGCAGGCATCCTGCTGCTCGGGCCGCCGTGGCGCGACGCGTTGGCGCGCTGGCTGCCACGCCGGCTCGCCGAGGCGTTCGCCGTGCCCATGGCCGCCCAGCTCGCCTGCACGCCGCTCGTGGCCGCGATCTCCGGGCAGGTGAGCCTGGCGGCCGTCGGGGCGAACGTGCTCGCCGAACCGGCCGTCGGCCCCGCGACGGTGCTCGGGCTCGCCGGCGGGCTTCTCGGCCTGGTGTGGGACCCGCTCGGCCGCGGCGCCGGCTTGATGGCCTCGTGGTGTGTGGCCTGGATCGTCCTCGTCGCTCACCGAGGTGCGGCCCTGCCCGTCGCAGGGATCGCGTGGGGCACCGGTGCTCTGGCCCTCCTCGCGCTGACCGTCGGGACGATCGTGGTGGCCCTGCTCGGCCCGCGTCTGGTGAGGCACCGTTGGCTCGCTCTCGGGTCGGCGCTGGTGCTCGTCGTCGTCGTGACCGTGCGGCTCCCGTCGCCGGGGTGGCCGCCGCCCGGCTGGGTGCTGGTGGTCTGCGACGTCGGTCAGGGCGACGCGCTGGCCGTCCGCGCGGGGCCGGGGTCGGCGATCGTCGTCGACGCCGGTCCGGACCCCGAAGCCTCGCGCCGGTGCCTGGACGGGCTGGGCATCAGGTCCGTGCCGCTCCTGGTGTTGACCCACTACCACGCCGACCATGTCGATGGGATCGCGGGCGTGATCGCCGGCCGACGGATCGGAGCGATCGAGACGACGCGACTGGCGGACCCGCCGTTCGGGGTGAGGGAGGTGACGGAGGCTGCCGCCGGGGCGGGCGTCACGGTGAGCCGAGCGGCGTACGGCTCGACCCGGCGGCTCGGAGACGTGACCGTGCAGGTGCTCTGGCCCCTGCCCGACTCGCCGGTGAAGGGGCCCGGCGACGGGTCGACGGCCAACGAGGCGAGCGTGGTGCTGCTCGTCGAGACGCACGGGCTGCGGCTGCTGCTCACCGGCGACGTCGAGCCCGAGGGCCAGGTGGTGCTGGCCCGGCAGCTGCGCGGGTTGCACGTGGACGTGCTCAAGATCCCGCACCACGGCAGCCGCTACCAGGACGAGGGCTGGCTGGTGTCGCTCGAGGCGGCCGTCGCGATCGCGTCGGTCGGAGCGGACAACGACTACGGCCACCCCTCCCGCCGGACCCTCGACCCGCTGGCGAAGGCGGGCGTCGACCTCTACCGCACCGACCAGGACGGCTCGGTCGCGGTCGTCGCGCGCGGGGGTGAGCCCCAGGTGGTCACGCATTGAGCCGACTGTCCCCGGCGTGTGACAAGGTTGCCCTCGATGAGCGGACAGCGAGGCGGGCGGGGCCCGACAGCGGCGGATGTGCTCGGCAGGGTCATCCTGGTGACGGGCAAGGAGGAGTTCCTCGGCGAGCGCACCGTGACGGCGGTCAAGGCGGCCGTGAAGGCCCACGACGCGGACGCCGAGCTCGGCGACGCCCTTGCGGCCGACCTGAGCCTCGCGACGCTCGGCGAGATGGCAGCGCCGTCGCTGTTCTCCAGCGTGCGGTGTGTCGTCGTCCGTGCCTTGGAGAACCTGCCGGACGGGTCCGTCGACGGACTGGTCGGCTACGCACAGGCGCCCGTCGAGGACGTCGCCCTGGTGCTCGTGCACGGCGGCGGACCGAAGGGCAGCGGGCTGCTCGCCAAGTTGCGCAAGCTGCCGGCTGTCACCGAGGTGAAGTCGGAGCCGGTCAAGCCGTGGGACCTGCCGAAGTTCGTCGTCGCCGAGGGCGGGGCGCGCGGCGCCAGGATCGACGGCGAGGCCGCCGGGGCCCTCGTGCAGGCGGTCGGCGAGGACCTGCGGATGCTGGCGTCCGCCGTCGACCAGCTGGTCAGCGACTTCCCGGGCGCCACCATCGGTGAGGCCGAGGTGGCGCAGTACTTCGGCGGCCGCGCCGAGGTGAAGAACTTCGAGATCGCCGATGCGATGCTCGCCGGTCGCCGACTCCAGGCGATGGAGGGCGTGCGCTGGGCGCTCGACTCGGGCACGAGCCCGGTCTACCTGCTCAGCAGTGTGGCCGGTCAGCTGCGCACGCTGGCCAACTACGTCGGCGGCAACCGGAAGAACATCAACCCCTACCAGCTCAAGAAGCTGCCGGCCGTGGCCAGGGGATGGGACGGGGAGTCCCTCGGCGAGGCCATCCGCGCGGTCGCGCGGGCCGACGCCGACCTCAAGGGAGCGGCCAGCGACCCGGCGTACACGCTGGAGCGGCTGGTGCTGACGATCACGGGCCTACGGTCGTAGCCGAGTCGGCGTTAAGTCGCACGAAATCCACAGCACCCCGCAGCCGACGCCGCGGGGTGCTGTGGATTTCGTGCGACTTAACGCCGACTCGGTGCAGGCGCCAACTCGACGAAGCGTCAGAGCGTGGCAGCCTTCTTGGCCATCGCCGACTTGCGGTTGGCGGCCTGGTTCTTGTGGATGACACCCTTCGAGACAGCCTTGTCGAGCTTGCGGGCGGCGTCGCGGCCGGCCACGGTCGCGGCCTCCTTGTCACCGGCCTCGGCGGCCTCGCGGAACTTGCGGACCGCGCTCTTCAGACCGGTCTTGACGGCCTTGTTGCGCTCGTGCGCCTTCTCGTTCTGCTTGTTGCGCTTGATCTGCGACTTGATGTTCGCCATATCGGGCTAGCTGTCCTTCGCGTCAGTGAATTCGGTTCGGGCGCGCTCTCCCGGCCACTCGTGGGATGAGAGGGGAGGGGCCTCGAACACGCAGCTATGAAGGTTACCAGCGGCGGAGGAGACGCCTCAAATCCGAGCCGTGCAGGGCCGACGCTAGATCCAGCCCCGGCGCTCGGCGAGCCACGTCCAGCAGACCTCACCCTGCCACCGCTGCCCCTCGCGCATCCACGGCGAGGTCGTCGGCGAGGGTTCGCGGGCCGACCTCAGGAAGTAGCCGGTGACCAGGGCCAGCACGATGTCGATCGCCTCGGGGTCCACGGCCGACAGCAGCGGGTGCGCGGCGATGTGCGCGTCGACGTCGAGTCCGTCACCTCGGGGTCCGATGAGGAGCAGCAGCGAGTCGATCCAGGCGGCTCCGACGACCGGCCAGTTCCAGTCGCACAGATAGACGTGGCCGTCGTCGGTGATCAGCAGGTTGTCGTCGCGCACGTCGGTGTGCACGAGTGTGTTGCCACGGGTCACCTCGTCGTAGCGCGCGGCCAGCGCGGCGGCATCCTCGGCGTGGGCGACGTTCCCCAGGTCCTCCCAGTACGCCGGGAAGCCGGCGAACTCGTCGGCGAAGCTGTCCAGCCCCATGCCGGGAGGCGGCGTCAGCGCGTGCGCCGTGTCGACGAGCATCGCGCTCGCGGCGGCCAGGTCGTCGGGCGTCCACGGCCGGTGCGGTGCCCGGCCGGCGACGAACTCGATGCCGATCACGACCCAGTCGTCCTCGTCGAGGACCCACTGCAGCCGGGGGGCCCTCACCGACGGCGGCAGCGACCTCAGCTTGCGTGCCTCCAGCC
The DNA here is from genome assembly GCF_039530925.1 of Nocardioides panacihumi. Classification (NCBI taxonomy): domain Bacteria; kingdom Bacillati; phylum Actinomycetota; class Actinomycetes; order Propionibacteriales; family Nocardioidaceae; genus Nocardioides; species Nocardioides panacihumi. The sequence continues at coordinate 231,437 of NZ_BAAAPB010000003.1, forward strand.
GGTAGGAGTCGGCGAACATCCTCTGCGCCTTCACCGAGGCCGCCTTGACGAAGTGGCGCGAGCCGTCGGCGCAGGTCAGCACGGACGCGAATCCCGGCGTGAAGCCGGAGTCCTGCGACTCCGCCTCCACGACCCGCGAGCCGAGCCGCGTCTCGACCACGCGGCGCACCATGGGCGGCAGGTGCACCCAGTCGAGGCGCCGCGCGGTGCGGCCGTGCGGGATGGTCGTGGGATGCGCCTGGGTCACCCCGACATCTTCGGACACGTGGGCGACCTCGGTGCAAACGACGGGACCGGCGTCGTCGGGCGGCATCTGGGAGGATCGAGCGATCCCGGCGGTTAACGGCACAGACACGGCAGGGGGCGTTGTGAGGGCGGTGGTCGCGGCGCTGGCCGTCTGCGCAGCGGTCTCGCTCGGCGCGTGCGGGAGTCGTACGACGACCGCTGACCCGGACCCGGGACCGACCGTCTCCCCTCGAACGCCCGCGGCGAGTCCCGTCGCACCGTCGCCCACCTCCGCGACGACCCCGCCGAGCACCCCGTCGACAGCCCCGTCGACTGCCCCGTCGACAGCGGTCGCCCCCACCATCACGATCCCGGACCTGCCGACGCCGGACGCCCTGGGTCCGGTCGAGGGTGCCGACGTCAGCTGGCCGCAGTGCCCGAAGGGGATGGGCATCCCGAAGAAGCGTTCGGAGGGTGCGCCGATGCCGCTCGGCTCGGCCCGCTTCGTCGTGCTCGGGCTGACGAACGGGCCCGGCTTCTACCCGAACCCCTGCCTGGCCGACCAGGTCGCCTGGATCCGGCAGCGGCACCTGATGGCCGGCGCCTACTCGGTCGTCAGCTACCCGGAGAAGCGTCAGTTCGCCGAGTTCGGCGACCAGGGACCGTTCGAACCGCGCAGCAGGCTCGGCCGGCTTGCCAACATCGGCTACCAGCAGGCGCTCTTCAACATCCGGACGATGCAGTCGGCCGGGCTCTCGGTGCCCGCCGTCTGGCTCGATGTCGAGCCGGTCACCGGCTTCGACTGGCCACCGGACGTCGAGGCGAACGCCGCGGTCGTGCGCGGCGCGGTCACGGCGTACGCCGACCAGGGCCTGACCGTCGGTGTCTACTCGACCGCCACGCTCTGGCAGCGCGTCGTCGGCGACCTCCGGCTCAGCCTGCCGGAGTGGCGTGCGGCCGGCGAGACGTCACGGGCCGAGGCGCTGCGCAGGTGTGGGCCGGACCAGATGTTCCAGGGCGGCACCGCCGTGCTCACGCAGTGGGTCGACGCTCGCCGCGACGGCTCCCGCGACCGTGACGTGACCTGCCCCGGCGGGTCGACGTACCTGTCCCTTTGGTTCCACCAGTACTGACACGCGACAATGAGCCCATCATGACCGCTCCCACGCCCGGCGCCACCGATCCCGCGATCATCCGCAACTTCTGCATCATCGCGCACATCGACCATGGCAAGTCGACCCTCGCTGACCGCATGCTCCAGCTCACCGGGGTCGTCGACGAGCGGGCGGCACGCGCCCAGTACCTCGACCGGATGGACATCGAGCGCGAGCGCGGCATCACGATCAAGAGCCAGGCGGTCCGGATGCCCTGGACCGCGAGTGCGGGGGAGGACGAGGGCCGCACGTTCGTCCTCAACATGATCGACACCCCCGGGCACGTCGACTTCACCTACGAGGTCTCGCGCTCGCTGGAGGCCTGCGAGGCGGCGATCCTGCTGGTCGACGCCGCCCAGGGCATCGAGGCGCAGACGCTCGCCAACCTCTACCTGGCGATGGGCGCCGACCTGCACATCATCCCGGTGCTCAACAAGATCGACCTGCCCAGCGCCAACCCCGAGAAGTACGCCCTCGAGCTGGCCAACCTCGTCGGGTGCGAGCCGGAGGACGTGCTGCTCGTCAGCGCCAAGACCGGCCTCGGCGTCGAGGCCCTGCTCAACGAGATCGTCAAGCAGACCCCGCCGCCGGTGGGTGACCCGGACGCGCCGGCCCGCGCCCTGATCTTCGACTCGGTCTACGACACCTACCGCGGCGTGGTCACCTACGTCCGGGTGGTCGACGGCAAGCTCAGCCACCGCGACAGGATCAAGATGATGTCGACCGGGGTCGTGCACGAGATGCTCGAGGTCGGCGTGATCAGCCCCGAGCCGGTCAAGGCCGGCGACCTGGGCGTCGGCGAGGTCGGCTACCTGATCACGGGCGTGAAGGACGTGCGTCAGTCCCGCGTCGGTGACACCGTGACCAGTCAGCACCGTGGCGCTGTCGAGCCGCTCGGTCGCTACAAGCATCCCAACCCCATGGTCTACGCGGGTCTCTACCCGATCGACGGCGACCAGTACCCCGATCTGCGCGACGCCCTCGAGCGACTGCAGCTCAACGACGCCTCGCTCACGTTCGAGCCCGAGACCTCCGGTGCCCTGGGCTTCGGGTTCCGCTGCGGCTTCCTCGGCCTGCTCCACATGGAGATCACTCGCGACCGGCTGGAGCGGGAGTTCAACCTCGACCTGATCTCGACCGCGCCGAACGTGGTCTACGAGGTCGTCATGGACGACGGCTCCGAGCTCACCGTGACCAACCCGAGCGAGTATCCCGAGGGCAAGATCGCAGAGGTCAGGGAGCCTGTCGTCAACGCGACGATCCTCAGCCCGAGCGACTACATCGGGACGATCATGGAGCTGTGCCAGACCAAGCGCGGCACGCTGCTCGGCATGGACTACCTCTCCGAGGACCGTGTCGAGATGCGCTACACGCTGCCGATGGGCGAGATCGCCTTCGACTTCTTCGACCAGCTCAAGTCCAAGACCAAGGGCTATGCGTCCCTCAACTACGAGCGCTCCGGCGAGCAGGCCGCCGACCTGGTCAAGGTCGACATCCTGCTGCAGGGTGAGCCGGTCGACGCGTTCTCGGCGATCATCCACCGCGACGCGGCCTACAGCTACGGCGTGATGATGGCCGGCAAGCTCAAGGACCTCATCCCGCGCCAGCAGTTCGAGGTGCCGATCCAGGCCGCCATCGGCGCCCGGGTGATCGCCCGGGAGACCATCCGTGCGATCCGCAAGGACGTGCTCGCCAAGTGCTACGGCGGTGACATCACCCGTAAGCGCAAGCTGCTGGAGAAGCAGAAGGAGGGCAAGAAGCGGATGAAGATGGTCGGCCGCGTCGAGGTCCCCCAGGAGGCGTTCGTCGCCGCCCTGTCCACCTCGCAGCCGGCCGGCGACAAGGCCGCCAAGAAGTGACCTTCAGCGTCCGCCCGGTCGCGGACGACCAGTGGCCGGTCGTGGCCTGGCTGTGGCAGGACTTCCGCCACGACCTCGCGTCCGTCGTCCACGGCTTCCCGTACGCCGACGGGCGCTACCGCCACGAGTGGCTCGACGAGTACCCGTCCCCCGACCGCTGCGGCTACCTCGCCTGGGCACCCCACCCCAACACCGGGGAGGACGCGCCTGTCGGCTTCGCCCTCGTGCGTGGTCTCGACACCACGTCCCGCACCATGCAGGCCTTCTTCGTGGTGCCGGCGGCCCGGCGCGACGGGCTCGGACGCCGGTTCGCGCGCGACGTGATCGGGCGGCACCGAGGTCCGTGGGAGATCCCGTTCCAGCACGACAACGCGGCCGCGACGACCTTCTGGCGCGCCGTGGCCTCGGCGGCGTGGGGCGAGGCCTGGACGGAGACGACCGAGCCGGTCCCCGGCAAGCCGCACGTGCCACCGGACCACTGGATCAGGACGACCTAGCGCCTGTGGCCGTCAGCGCCAGTAGTTGTCGTGCTGACGGTAGAACTCGTCGAGCTCCTCCTCGCTCGGCTCGAACCCGTCCCGCAACGCCAGCAGACCCTCGAAGTAGCCCTCGCGCGGGGCGCCGGGGGTGAAGTGCAGCAGCATCGACGCCGGCTCGCCGGGCACGTTGCGGAAGCCGTGCAGCCCGCCGGGCGGGACGTGCACGAAGTCGCCTGAGCCGGCGATGACCCACTCCCGGCCGTCGTAGATCCTGACCTGTCCGGTGAGGACGTAGAACGACTCCGCGACCGCGCGATGGAAGTGTGGCCCAGGGCCGGTCTCCTCGGGCCCGAACGTCCACCGATAGAGGCCGTAGTCGCCGTCGGTCGACGCCCCGGTCGCGAGGTAGTCGACCCGGACGCCGTTGGGGTAGACGAGGTCGGGCTCGGCGTCGGCCCGGCGCAGCGTCGCGGACGCTTCACCTTCGGTGCCGTCGTAGCGGTCAGCTGGGTAGGGCAGGAACGGCGGGAACGACATGCGGCCAGCCTCGACCGGGGCTGCGGCGGCGTCAACGACCGACGCGCCGCGACGGGAGTCACCTCCCACGACCTAGTCTTCTGGGCGTGATCCCGCCCGGCCTGCAGGCGTACGCCGACCGCGGGGCCGACTGGGCCGCCTGGATCGACGGCCTGCCGGCTGTCGTACGCGACCTGTTGGAGGAGTGGGAGCTCAGCGCCGACGGCGAGGCGACGCACGGCAACACGGCCCTGGTGGTGCCGGTGCGCACCGCCACGGGCGACGCGGCCGTGCTCAAGGTCGGCTGGCCACACCCGGAGGCTGAGCACGAGGCGCTCGCCCTGCAACGGTGGGGCGGCCGCGGCGCCGTACGGCTGCTCCGCGCCGATCCACACCGGTGGGCGATGCTGCTGGAGCGGCTGCAGCCCGAGGACCTGACCGACGTGTGGGACCTGCGGGCCTGCGAGATCGTCGGCGGCCTCTACGGGAGGCTCCACGTGCCGGCTCCTCCGCAGATGCTGACCTTGTCCGCGCAGGCGTCCAGGTGGGCCGACGAGCTCGCTGCGCTCGGAAGGAGCGCGCCGGTGCCGCACCGCCTCGTCGATCAGGCCCGCGCGCTCGCGCGCTCCTTCGCGGCGGACCCGGCGACCGACGGCACCCTGGTCCACACGGACCTGCACTTCGAGAACGTCCTCGCCGCCGGGCGCGAGGACTGGCTGGCCATCGACCCGAAGCCGCTGTCCGGCGATCCGCACTTCGAGCTCGCGCCGATGTTGTGGAACCGCTTCGACGAGCTCGCGGGGCGGGTGCGCCAGGGGATCCGCGACCGCTTCTTCGCGCTGGTCGACGCGGCCGGGCTCGACGAGGACCGGGCGCGTGACTGGGTCGTGGTGCGGATGCTGGTCAACGTCAAGGACGAGCTCGTGGAGAACGGGGCACCGGATCGGGACTGGGTCACGACGATGCTGACGATTGCCAAGGCGGTCCAGGGCTGACGATGCGAGGATGTCGGCCATGCCCGTGCTGCGCTCCGTCAACGTCGGCCGCCCGAAGGACAAGGAGTGGGCCGGGCTCGGCTACACCTCCATCGACAAGCGGCCCGTGACCGGGCCGGTCCGGGCGCACCGGATGGGGCTGGTCGGCGACGTCGTGTCCGACACGTTGCACCACGGCGGCGCCGACCAGGCGGTCTACGCGTTCGCTCGCGAGGACCTCGACCGCTGGGAGCGCGAGCTGGGCCGTGAGATCCGCGACGGCCAGTTCGGCGAGAACCTCACCACCGAGGGCATCGACGTCAACGAGGCCGAGATCGGCGACCACTGGCGCATCGGCACCGCCATCTTCGAGATCGCGTACGTGCGCACCCCGTGCAACGACTTCAAGGGCTGGATGGGGGAGTCGGGCTTCGACGACCGGCAGTGGGTGAAGCGGTTCATGGCCGAGTGCCGGCCCGGGCCCTACCTCCGCGTCCTGCGGCAGGGCGAGATCGCCGCGGGTGACGAGATCGAGACGGTCCACCGGCAGGGCCACGGTGTGACGGTGTCCACGATGTTCCGCGCGATCAACCTCGACCACTCCCTGCTGCCGCAGCTGCTGTGCATCGACGGCCTGGTCGAGCAGGTGCGGGTGAAGGCGGCCCGGATCACGGAAGGGCTACCGCCGGGTAGGACGGCGGTCTAGGGTTCGTGCGACCCACAATCCGAAGGGGATCGTTTCCGACATGACAGCGCCCACGACCGACATCTCGTTCCTGGACCACATGCCGCCGAACGTGGCGGTGCAGTTCCTCGAGCGGGTCGCCGCGACGCCGGAGGGTGAGGCCTTCCTCTTCCCGCACACCGAGGACGGCGAGGACCACTGGCACTCCGTGGACTGGCGAGAGGTCGGTGAGCGCGTCACCAAGCTGGCCGCCGGCCTGATCAGTCTCGGGATCGAGCCCGAGCAGAGGGTCGGCATCGCCTCGAGCACGCGCTACGAGTGGATCCTGGCCGACCTCGCGGTGATGTGCGCGGGCGGCGCCACGACGACCGTCTACCCGTCGACGAACGCCGAGGACACGGCGTACATCCTGAACGACTCGCAGTGCCGCGTCGTCTTCGCCGAGGACGACACCCAGCTCGCCAAGCTCGCCGACGCGGACCTGCCGGACCTGGTGAAGATCGTCACGTTCGACGGCTCACCCGTATCGCACAAGTTCGGAGACGACCACGTCATCACGCTCGCGCACCTCGAGGAGATCGGCGAGGTCTTCCTCGCCGAGCACAACGGGCTGATCGAGCAGGTGGCCAAGGGGATCGCGCCGGACCAGCTGGCGACGCTCGTCTACACGTCTGGGACCACCGGCCGTCCCAAGGGCGTGCGGCTGCTGCACCGCTCGTGGGTCTACGAGGGCTCCGCGATCAAGGCGCAGGACATCCTGCACGAGGACGACCTGCAGTTCCTCTGGCTGCCGATGAGCCACGTCTTCGGCAAGGTGCTGCTCTCGACGCAGCTCGCGATCGGCTTCCCGACGGCCATCGACGGCCGGGTCGACAAGATCGTCGACAACCTGGGCATCGTGCGGCCGACCTTCATGGGCGCCGCGCCGCGCATCTTCGAGAAGGCCCACTCGCGGATCGTCACCATGGTCGAGTCCGAGGGTGGCGCGCGGAAGAAGCTCTTCGACCGCGCCTTCGCCGTCGGCAAGAGGTACGACGCACTGGTGGCGGCCGGGCAGGAGATCCCGATCGGCCTCCAGCTGCAGCACACGCTCTTCGACATCCTGGTCTTCCGCAAGATCAGGACCCGCTTCGGCGGCCGGGTGCGCTTCTTCATCTCGGGCTCCGCTGCGCTCAACCCCGACATCGCGTCGTGGTTCAACGCCGCCGGCATCCTCATCCTCGAGGGCTACGGCATGACCGAGAACTCCGCGGGCGCCACGGTCAACCACCCCGAGCTGAACAAGATCGGCACCGTCGGCCCCGCGCTCCCCGGCAGCGAGGTCAGGATCGGCGAGAACGACGAGGTCCTCATCCGCGGCCCGCACGTCATGGCCGGCTACCACAACAACCCGGAGGCCACCGAGCAGGTGCTGACCGAGGACGGTTGGCTGCACACGGGCGACAAGGGCTCGATCGACGGTGACGGCTACCTCACGATCACCGGACGGATCAAGGACGTCTTCAAGACCTCGGGCGGCAAGTACGTCTCGCCCGCCCAGATCGAGGCGAAGTTCAAGGCGATCTGCCCCTACGCGAGCCAGTTCCTGGTCTTCGGCGCGGAGCGGAACTTCGCCGTCGCGCTGGTCGCATTGGATCCCGAGGCGATCGTCGCCTGGGCCGACGAACACGGTCTCGAGGGTCGGTCGTACGTCGACATCGTCACGTCCGAGGCCGCCCATGAGATGGTCAAGGGCTACGTCGACGAGCTCAACACCAAGCTCAACCGGTGGGAGAGCATCAAGAAGTGGGAGATCCTCGAGCGCGACCTCACCATCGAGTCGGGCGAGCTGACCCCGTCCATGAAGGTGAAGCGCAACGTGGTCGAGACCAACGAGCAGGAGCGCCTCAAGGCGTTCTACGAGTGATCTGACCGGCGGGCGGAGTCACCGGTTAACCGGGTACTCCGGAACTTCCGGGGGTTCATGACACCCCGGAAGTTCCGGAGTTCCCTGGGTGAGGTCACGAGTACCCGGTTAACCGGGTACTCCGACCTTGCGTTGTTCGAACAAATGTTCGACGATGGGGTGTGGCATCACCAACCCTGCTGAGATCGGCTGACCGACCCGACAAGCACGCCGAGATAGACCGGCTGCGGGAGCGGATCAGCCGACTGCAGGGGCGCCCCGGAGAGGCAGCTCGGGCGCTCGACACGCACCCCGCGCTGGCGGGGATCGTGCAGCTGCGGGCGGGCGGCACCTACGAGGTCGCGCCTGAGTACGGCGGAGCGGGGCTCGCCCTCGCGCTGTTGGCCGGCCCCTCGGCGGTCGGCGGATGGGGCGCCGTGGTCGGGATGTCCGACTTCGGGGCGGAGGCGGCCGCCTCGCTGGGCGTCCGGCTCGACAGGACGGTGCTGGTCCCCGACCCCGGAGAGCTCTGGCTCGAGGCGGTCGCCGCGCTGGTCGACGTGGTCACGATCGTCGTGGTGCGGCCGCCCGGACGCGTCGGCGAGGCCCACGCCGGCAAGCTGGCGGCACGTCTGCGCACCCGTGAGGCGGCGCTCGTCTCGTTGGGGCCGTGGCCGCGGGCCGACGTACGGCTCGCCGTGGAGACGCCCCGCTGGTCGGGCGCCGGCCGCGGCGATGGGCACCTGCGTGCCCGGCACGTGACGGTCGCCGTCCAGCGCGGCACGGCCCCGCCGCGGCGTACCGACCTGTGGTTCCCCGACGCCGACCTCGCGCTGCGAGCCGTCGGGAGCGAGCGGGTCGCCGAGATCAGGGACGTCGGATGACGACGCCCAGGAGCACGGGCCGCGTCCTGGTCGTCTGGTGTCCCGACTGGCCGGTCGTGGCGGCGCTGCGCAGCCGCGACCTGCCGAGCCGTCTCCCGTCGGCGGTCTTCGCCGCCAACAGGGCCGAGGCGGTCAACGCGGCGGCGCGGGAGTTCGGGGTGCGCCGGGGGATGCGACGCCGCGACGCGCAGGCCCGCTGTCCGGAGCTGCTCGTGCTCGACGCCGAGCCCGATCGCGACGCGCGCGCCTTCGAGGAGGTGCTGGAGGCGCTGGAAGCGCTGCGGCCCGGGGTGGCGCCGCTGCGACCGGGCCTGGTCGCGCTGCGGTCGCCCGGCCGGTTCTACGGCGGCGAGACCGAGGCCGGCGCCGTGCTCGCCGAGTGCGTGGTCGGGCTCGGGATCCGCGACGTGCGGGTCGGGATCGCCGACGAGCTGTTCACCGCCGAGCAGGCGGCTCGCAGCGCGCCGGTGCAGGAGAGCGTCGTCGTGCCGGAGGGGGAGTCAGGGTCGTTCCTGCGTCCGCTGCCGGTCGAGGCGCTCGACGAGCCGGAGACGGTCAGCCTCCTGCGGCGGCTCGGGCTCACCAGCCTCGGTGACCTGGCCGGGCTCCCGTCGGCGAGCGTCGCCTCCCGGCTCGGGCAGCGGGCCGCCTGGGTGCACCGGGTGCTGCACGGCGGCGGCGCGAGGCCGCTCGACACACGTACGCCGCCGCCGGAGCTGGCGGTCCACGTCGACTTCGAGCCGCCGCTGGCCGACGCCGAGGCGGTCTGCTTCAGCACCCGGCGCACCGCCGAGCGGTTCGTCGAGCAGCTGGGGCAGCGGCAGCTGGTCTGCACCGACGTGCTCATCCAGGTCTCCGCCGATCACGTGGTCGCGTCCGAGCGGCGGTGGCTGCATCCGCGCTGGTTCACCTCCGCCGACCTCGTCGACCGGCTCCACTGGCAGCTCGTCGGGTCCCTCAAGGCCGGCCGGATCGGATCGCCGGTGACCCGGGTCCGGCTGGTGCCCGAAGGCGTCGTCGCCGAGTCGGTGCACGCCGACGGGCTCTGGGGTGGCACCGACGGTCGGGTGGAGCGCGGCATCGCCCGGGTGCAGGGGATGCTCGGACCGGAGGCGGTCGTCGCACCGGTCCTGCAGGGTGGCCGATCGCCCGCCGAGCGGCAGGCGATGGTGCCGTGGGGGACGCGCGCCACGTCGTTGCGGCCGCGCGAGCTGCCGTGGCCGGGCAGCATCCCGCCGCCGTACCCGGCCCGGGTGCTGGCGAAGCCGTGCCCCGCCGCCGTCGTCGACCCGGCCGGACGTCCGGTGGTGGTCGGCCGGCGCGGCACGGTGAGCTCCCCGCCGGCGCGGTTCCGCCCGGGTGGCGAGGAGGGCTGGCTGCCGGTCGCCGCCTGGGCCGGCCCCTGGCCGGTCGAGGAGCTGTGGTGGGAGCCCGGTGGCGGTCGTCGGGTGGCGCGGTTCCAGCTCGTCGCCGCCGACGGCAGGGCCTGGCTGGTCACCTTCGACGACGCGCTCGCCGGATGGGTCACGGAGGCGGCGTATGACTAGCAGGGCCGACTGATGGGCTGGAACAACCCCGCCATCCCCTGGAAGGACCTCGAGCGACGGCTGTCGGGCAAGGGCGGCCGCGACGAGGCGCCCGTCTCGCGCAAGCGTCGACTCACGGCGAGTGACGTCGCGCCGCCGGCGGAGCCGGGGACGCCGTACGCCGAGCTGCACTGCCACTCGAGCTTCAGCTTCCTCGACGGAGCGAGCGGGCCGGCCGAGCTGGTCGTCGAGGCGATCCGGCTCGGCCTGCACGGGCTCGCGATCACCGACCACGACGGATTCTACGGGGCGCCCCTGTTCGCCGAGGCCGCGCGGCTGCAGCCGTCCGCACCGCGGACGATCTACGGTGCCGAGCTCTCCCTCGGCCTCAGCGGCCCACAGCTCGGCGTCGCCGACCCGGAGGGCAGCCACCTGCTGGTGCTGGCCCGCGGGGTGGCCGGCTACCACCGGCTGGCCGCGGCGATCACCGATGCCCAGCTGCGAGGCGACGAGAAGGGGCGCCCCGTCTACGACCTCGACGAGCTCGCGGAGCGGTCCGGCGGACCGGGGGACAGCGACTGGCTGGTGCTCACCGGCTGCCGCAAGGGTGCCGTTCGCCAAGCGCTGGCCCGAGGAACGGCCGAGAGCCCGCGTGCGGCCGCCGACGCCCTGGCGGGTCTCGTCGGCCGCTTCGGGAGGGACAACGTCGCCGTCGAGCTCACCGACCACGGGCTGCCGCTCGACTCGCGCCACAACGACCTGCTCGCCCGGCTCGCCGCAGACGCCGGTCTCCCGACGGTGGCCACCAACAACGTCCACTACGCCACGCCCGAGCGGCACCGGCTGGCCGATGCGATGGCCGCGGTCCGCGCCCGGCGGTCGCTGTCGGAGATGGCCGGCTGGCTGCCCGCCGGGGCCGCCCACCTGTGCGCCGGGGACGAGATGGCGGCCAGGTTCGCCCGCTACCCCGGCGCGGTCGCACGGTCGGTCACGCTCGCCGACGAGTGCGCGTTCGACCTGCGCACCGCCAAGCCGGAGCTGCCCAGTCGCGGGATCCCCGCAGGTCACGACGCGGCGAGCTGGCTGCGGCACCTGGTCGAGGAGGGCTTCGCCGAGCGGTACGCCGCGGCGTACGCCGCCGACCCGGCGTTCGTCGCGCGCGCCCGTGACCGGGTGGACCACGAGCTGGAGGTGGTGATCCGCAAGAACTTCCCCGGCTACTTCGCGATCGTCCACGACATCGTGGCGTTCGCGCGCAGCCAGGGGATCCTCTGCCAGGGCCGTGGGAGCGCGGCCGCCAGCGCCATCTGCTACGCGCTGGGGATCACCGCGATCGACCCGGTCTTCTACCGGCTGCCGTTCGAGCGGTTCATCTCCGAGCACCGTGAGGAGGAGCCCGACATCGACGTCGACTTCGACTCGGACAGGCGCGAGGAGGTGATCCAGTGGGTCTACGAGACCTACGGCCGGCACAACGCCGCCCAGGTCGCCAACGTGATCGGCTACCGGCCGAAGATGGCGATCCGCGACGCCGCCAAGGCGCTCGGCCACTCGCCGGGGCAGCAGGACGCCTGGTCCAAGCACGTGTCGAGCTGGACGAGCGTCGAGGCTCCTGAGGACGCCGGCATCCCCGAGCCGGTCCTCGCCCTGGCGCAGCAGTTCCACGGGGCACCGCGCCACCTCGGCATCCACTCCGGCGGGATGATCCTGACCGAGCGCCCGATCGGCGAGGTGTGCCCCATCGAACGTGGTCGGATGGACCGTCGGACGGTGCTGCAGTGGGACAAGGACTCCTGCGAGTTCATGGGGCTGGTGAAGTTCGACCTGCTCGGGCTCGGGATGCTCGCCGCCCTCGACCACCTGATGCGGATCGCCGCCGAGCACCTGGGCGAGCGCTGGGAGCTGGCGACGATCCCCAAGGAGGAGCCGGCCGTCTACGACATGCTCTGTCGCGCCGACTCGATCGGCGTCTTCCAGGTGGAGAGCCGTGCCCAGATCGGCACTCTGCCGCGGCTGCAGCCGCGCAGCTTCTACGACCTCGCCATCGAGATCGCGCTCATCAGGCCGGGCCCGATCCAGGGCGGCGCGGTGCATCCCTACGTGCGACGCGCCACCGGTCGCGAGCCGGTCGAGTACGCACATCCGCTGCTGATCCCCGTCCTCGAGCGGACCAAGGGCGTCCCGCTCTTCCAGGAGCAGCTGATGGAGATGGGTCGTGTGCTCGGCGACTTCTCCGCCGACGACGCCGACCTGCTGCGCCGGGCGATGGGCTCCAAGCGGGGTGTCGAGCGGATCGAGTCGCTCAAGGCGCAGCTGCTCGACGGCATGCGCGAGAAGGGGATGAGCGACGACGTCGCGCACGCGACGTACGTCCAGATCCTCTCGTTCGCCAGCTTCGGCTTCGCCGAGTCCCACGCGCTGTCCTTCGCGAAGCTCGTCTACGCCAGCTCGTGGTTCAAGCTGCACTATCCCGGCGCGTTCCTCGCCGGGCTGCTGAGGGCGCAGCCGATGGGCTTCTACTCGCCGCAGTCGCTGGTGCAGGACGCCCGCCGCCATGGGGTGGAGGTACGCCGTCCGGACCTGCTCCGCTCCGGCGCGACCGCCGACCTCGAGGCTCTCGCCGAGTCGGCGCTTGTGCACCCGAGCGTTGGGGATGACGGTCCCAGGGACCGGGTGCACCAGCGCAGACTCGGCGAGACTCGCGACGACTGCCTCCGTGACCACCCCGAGCCGACGCGCTGGGTGCCGGGCACACCCGACCCGACTCCCCAGCACCGGCGTGACGGGGCCTTCGCCGTTCGCCTGGGGCTCGACTCGGTCCGCGGCATCGGGACCGAGACCGCCGAGCGGATCGTCGCCGCTCGGAGTGAGCGGCCGTTCGTCGACCTCGCCGACCTGTCCCGGCGGGCCGGGCTGACCAGCGAGCAGCTGGAGGCGCTGGCCACCGCCGGCGCTGCCCAGGACATCTCCCAGGGACTGAGCCGGCGCGAGGCGCTCTGGTCGGCCGGCTGGACCGAGTCGGCCGACCAGCTGCGCGGCACGGCGCCGGTGGTCGAGGCGCCGACCCTGCCGGAGCTGGACGAGGTCGAGCTGACCCTTGCCGACCTGTGGGCGACCGGGATGACGCCCGACGGCCACCCGTTCGCCCACCTGCGTTCCCAGCTGTCGGGCAGCGGGGTGCGATCCATCGCCGACCTGGCCGGTGTCGAGAGCGGTCGCCGGGTCACCGTCGCCGGCCTGGTCACCCACCGTCAGCGCCCCGGCACGGCCGGTGGCGTCACGTTCCTCAACCTCGAGGACGAGACCGGGATGCTCAACGTCATCTGCACCGAGGGGTTGTGGCGCCGGCATCGCAAGATCGCCGTCTCGTCCTCGGCGATGCTCATCCGCGGCATCCTCGAGCGCAGCGACGGTGTCACGAACCTCGCCGCCGACCGGCTCGCGCCTCTCGGTGACGTCGCTCCGAGCGCCGAGCAGGCGCTGCAGTCGCGGCACCGGTCGCGCGACTTCCGCTGAGCGCGCGGCAGGATGTGCCCGTGACCCTCGACCCCAGCACCGTCGATGACCTGTTCGCCGCCGAGCTGGCGAAGGAACGGTCGCCGGGGTTGGTCTACGCCGTCGTCCGGGACGGCGAGATCCTGCACTCGCGCGGGATCGGCTCCATCGGCACGGGGGAGCAGACCCTGCCGACCGCCGACAGCGTGCACCGGATCGCGTCGATGACGAAGTCGTTCACCGCTAGCGCCGTCCTCCTGCTCCGGGACCGGGGCGCGCTCCGGCTCGACGACCCCGTGGCGGCGTACGTTCCCGAGGTCGACCTGCCGGACCTCACGATCCGCCACCTGCTCACCATGAGCGGCGGGCTCCTCACCGACGACCCGTGGGGCGACCGCAACGAGCCCCAGACCTACGCGGAGCTCGGCGAGTTCCTCTCGGGTGGCTTCACCGTCGGCGCGGTGCCCGGGACCCGGTTCGAGTACAGCAACCTCGGCTACGCCCTCCTCGGCCGGGCCATCGACGCGCTGACCGGTGGCGAGGGCGGCTACCGCCGGTTCGTGCTGGACGAGCTCACCGGCCCGCTCGCCATGACCGCCACGCGGTACGACGTCCGCGACGTCGGCCCCGCCCTCGTCGTCGGCCACCACCGGCGCGGCGAGGACTGGGCCGTGGAGCCGGCCGTGCTGCCCGGGACGTTCTCGGCGATGGGCGGCCTGCACAGCTCACTGACCGACCTGGCGCGGTGGGTCGGCGGCTTCACCGACGCGTTCCGGCGACCCGACCTCATGCACCCGCTGTCCTCCGCCAGCCGTCGCGAGATGCAGCAGCTGCAGCGCCTGATCGGCGTCTCCGGCGCCCTCTCCGTCGACGTGCCGGTGGGCGGCGCCGCCCTCGCCGCGAGTGCCGCGGGCTATGGCTTCGGGCTGTTCGTGGAACACCACAGCGACCACGGCGACGTCGTGCAGCACTCCGGCGGCTATCCCGGCTACGGGTCGCACATGCGCTGGCACCCCGAGACCGGCCTCGGCGTCATCGCCCTCGCGAACGGCACCTACGCCGCTCCTGTCGACGTCTGCCGCGACGCGCTCCGGGCGCTGGTGGCGGGTGAGCGCACGGCTGCCGCCTCGCCCACCGCCAGCCGGGAGGTCGTCGAGGCGGTGTCCGCGAAGCTCCGCACGAGCGGCGACCCGTTCAACGACGACCTGTTCACCTTCAACGTCGAGCTCGACGTGCCCGAGGCCGAGCGGCTCGAGCAGCTGTCGGCCGCGCGCGCCCTGGTGGGGGCGCCGAGCGGTCCCGCGGAGGAGCCGTACGCCGAGGGCCTGGGTCAGGCGTCGTGGTCGGTGCCGGCCGAGCGAGGTCGCTACGACGTCGAGATCAAGGTCGCGCCCACGCCCGAGCCGGCAGTGCAGTCGCTCAAGCTCACTGCCGTCCCGGACCCGCCCGAGGCGCTGGCATCGGTCGCGGCGCGTGCGGTGTCGGGTCAGGCTCCGACCGGCGGCGCCGGCGGCACGTTCGGGCGGGCGCTCGCCGCCGCACAGGCCCTGGGTGGCCCGGCACGGATCGCCGGCGTGCTCGCCGGCGACGGGGAGAGCACCGCGACGTTCGTCGTACGTGCGGGGACGATGTGGTGGCGGCTCGAGGTCACCCGTGCAGACCCGGCACCGGCGCTCGCCCTCACCGCCTGCCCGACCGCCGAGCACGCCCGGCTCGCGCACCGATTCAGCCGCTGACCGAGCGCGCCGGATACTGGAGACATGCCTTCCGCGCTGCCCGACGGTGACCCCGTCCCGACCGACGGGCGCCTGCCGGGGTCGGCGCTCGACGGACTCGGCGCGCGGCCGCTCGGCTTCTACGTGCACGTGCCGTTCTGCACGGTCCGCTGCGGCTACTGCGACTTCAACACCTACACGGCCCTGGAGCTGGGACCGGTCGGCGGACATCCCGGCGCGAGCCGCCAGACGTACGCCGACGCCGCGATCGCCGAGATCAGGCAGGCGCGTCGCGTGCTGGGGACGCGCGACGTCCCCGTCGAGACGGTCTTCTTCGGCGGCGGCACGCCGACGCTGCTCGACGCGGGCGACCTCACCCGGATCGTGGCGGCGATCAGTGACGAGTTCGGGCTGACCGCCGACGTCGAGGTGACGACCGAGGCGAACCCCGACAGCGTCACCCCGGACTCGCTGCGCGTGCTGCGGGAGGGTGGCGTCAACCGGCTCTCGTTCGGCATGCAGAGCGCGGTGCCGCACGTGCTGGCGACGCTGGACCGCACCCACGACCCGCGCCGGGTGCCGGACGTCGTGCGCTGGGCCCGGGAGGCCGGGTTCGAGCAGGTCAGCCTCGACCTGATCTACGGCACGCCGGGGGAGTCGATCGCCGACTGGGAGACCAGTGTCGAGGCGGCGCTCGCCTGCGAGCCCGACCACCTGTCGGCGTACTCGCTCATCGTCGAGGAGGGCACCGCGCTGGCCCGCCGGGTCCGGCGCGGCGAGCTGCCGATGCCGGACGAGGACGACCTGGCGGACAAGTACGTCCTCGTCGACGAGCGGGTCCGCAAGGCGGGGCTGGAGTGGTACGAGGTCTCGAACTGGGCCCGCGACGAGGCCAGCCGGTGCCGCCACAACCTGCTCTACTGGACCGGCGCCGACTGGTGGGGCGTCGGGCCGGGCGCGCACAGCCACGTCGGCGGCGTGCGCTGGTGGAACGTCAAGCACCCGGTCGCGTACGCCGACCGGATCGCCGCCGGAGTGAGCCCCGCACACGCCCGTGAGGTGCTGAGCGACGAGGACCGCCACGTGGAGAGGGTCCTCCTCGAGCTGCGGCTCGACACGGGGCTGCCGCTCGAGGTGATCGACGACGCGGGTCGCGCCGCCGTACCCGACCTGGCGCAGAGGGGTCTGGTCACCGTGAGCGGTGACCGGCTCGTCCTCACACCGCAGGGTCGGCTGCTCGCCGACGGGGTCGTGCGGGAGCTGCTGCCCTGAGGCTGTGGGGTCCTCCCCGGGTTCCGACCCAGGGGCGGACCGGGGTGGATCCCGATGGAGCTGGGCGGCCGACGGGCCTACCGTCGTAGGCATGAGCGCAACGACCCTCTACCGCCCCCGCAACGGCCGCGTGATCGCCGGAGTCTGCGCCGGCATCGCCTACCGCTTCGGCTGGGACCCGACACTGGTCCGGGTGATCGCCGTGCTGTCGATCCTCCTGCCCGGCCCGCAGGTGCTGGCCTACATCCTGCTCTGGATCATCATGCCGAACGAGGATCGGCGCACGTACTAGCCCGCGACGGGCGCCTCGGCCGTGACCCAGTCGATGAGCTCCTCGACCCGACCGAGCAGCTCGGGCTCGAGGTCGTCGTAGGACCTGACCTTCGACAGGATGTGCTGCCACGCGCGGGCGATGTCCGCCTGGTCGCGGTGCGGCCAGCCGAGGTGCTGGCAGACGCCCTTCTTCCACTCGATGCTGCGCGGGATGGTCGGCCACGTGCTCAGCCCGAGCCGGTCGGGCTTGACCGCCTGCCAGACGTCGATGAACGGGTGGCCGACGATCCGCACGTGCTTCCCGGCGGGGGAGCGCACGATCGCGTCGGCGATCCGCGACTCCTTCGATCCCTTCACCAGGTGGTCGACGAGCACGCCGACCCGGCGCTGCGGCCCGGGCTTGAAGTCGACGAGGTGGTCGGCGAGGTCGTCGACGCCGCCGAGGAACTCCACGACCACGCCCTCGATGCGCAGGTCGTCGCCCCACACCTTCTCGACCAGCTCCGCGTCGTGGCGCCCCTCGACGAAGATGCGGCTCGCCCGGGCGACGCGGGCCGGGGCGTTCGGCACCGCGATCGACCCCGACGCCGTGCGCTGCGGGCCGGTCGGCGCGGCCGCGCGCACCGGTGCGGTCAGGATCACCGGGCGCCCGTCGAGCAGGAAGCCGGCCCCGAGCGGGAAGGTCCGGCGGCGGTTGCGCCGGTCCTCCAGGGTCACCGTGCCGAGGTCTCGCTCGACCGCGACGATCTCGCCGACCCAGTCGGTGCCCGCCCCGTCGATCGCGACGGCCTCCACGACGGCGCCGATCTCCGCCGGCGCCTCCACGGCGCGGCCGCGCTTGGGGGCGCGCCAGTCGGTGGAGAGGACGTCGGAGCCGTAGCGGTCAGCCATGCTACGAATTGTCCCAGGAGCCACCCCCGTCCCAGCAGCAACACGCGGGGCCGGGCCGGGGCTACGCCAGCGGGAGGCCCCGGGCGGCTCGCGGGAGCTGGGAGTATCCGCGG
Organism: Nocardioides panacihumi; assembly: GCF_039530925.1. Taxonomy (NCBI): domain Bacteria; kingdom Bacillati; phylum Actinomycetota; class Actinomycetes; order Propionibacteriales; family Nocardioidaceae; genus Nocardioides; species Nocardioides panacihumi. The sequence goes on from NZ_BAAAPB010000003.1 coordinate 249,383, forward strand.
GCGATCGCTCCGTCGAAGCGCCAGTCGTCCGTCGGCCACGGCCACTCGGTGGCTCCGGCCGCCTCCTGGACGGGCACGCCGCGGCCCGCGAGCTCGCGGATGTTCGAGGTCACCCAGGCCAGGTCGTTGCGCTGCTGCTCCACCCACGACCGGTCGACCGGCAGCCCGTGACCGGGCACCACGACGGAGGACGTGGTGAGCATGCCGAGCACGACGTCGATCGTGAGCGCCCACTCCAGGGGATAGGAGTCCTCGCCGTAGACCGGTGGCCCCGACTCCTCCAGCAGGTCGCCCGCGAGCACCACGTCGGCGTCCGGCACCCGCACGACGAGGTCGCCGGCGGTGTGCCCGCGGCCCGGGTGGGCGAGCTCGACGAGCCGGTCGCCGAGGTCGATGGCCGCGACGCTCGCGAACGTCGTGTCGGCGGGCACGATCTCGGTGGCGATGATCTCCGCGGCCCTCGGGTCGGACGGGTCTGCGCCGTAGCGCGCCTTCGCTCGCTCGCCCGAGGCGATCGTGTTGACCGCGGCCACCTCCGTGGCGTGGATCGGCACGACGCCGTACGCCGCCCGCAGCTCGGCGTTGCCGAAGGTGTGGTCGAAGTGCTCGTGGGTGTTGACGATCCGTGTCACGCCGCCGACGCCGAGGCGGCGTACGTCCTCGACGACCTGGCGGGCGGCTGCTGCGGAGGCGTGGGTGTCGACCACGACCAGCCCTGCCGAGCCGCCGATGAGCGTCACGTTGACGTCCCACCACTCGTAGCGTGCGAGCCAGACGCGGTCCGCGATCTCCTGGAAGCCGGTGTCGGTCACCGCAGCAGCGTAGGGGCAAGGAGTGTCGCGAGGCCGGCGATCCTCGACCGCCCTTGTACGATTGGCACTCCAAACGGGTGAGTGCCAAGGCATCGGCACCGTACGTCGGCAGGAGGTGCCGCATGCAGAACGACCGCAGGCTGGCGGTGCTCCGAGCGATCGTCGAGGACTACGTGTCCACCGAGGAGCCCGTCGGCTCCAAGGCGCTGGTGGAGCGGCACGGGCTGGGTGTCTCGCCCGCGACCGTGCGCAACGACATGGCCGTCCTCGAGGAGGAGGGCTACATCGCCCAGCCGCACACGAGTGCGGGCCGGGTGCCGACCGACAAGGGCTACCGGCTCTTCGTCGACAAGCTCAGCACGGTCAAGCCGATGAGCCAGGCGGAGCGGCGCGCGATCGCCAGCTTCCTGGACGGCGCGGTCGACCTCGACGACGTCGTGCAGCGCTCCGTACGCCTGCTCTCGCAGCTGACCCGCCAGGTGGCGGTCGTGCAGTATCCGACGCTCGCCCGCTCGACGGTGCGCCACGTCGAGCTGGTCGCCCTCACCCCCAGGCGGCTCCTCGTCGTCCTCATCCTCTCGACGGGCCGGGTCGAGCAGCGTCTGGTGGAGCTGCCCGCGGCGGTCGACGAGGACTCCCTCGGCGACCTGCGCGCGAGGGTCAACCGCGCGGCCACCGGCGAGGTGATCGCGGACGCCGCGACGGCCCTCCGGGCGCTGCCGGCCCAGGTCGCCCCGCACGAGGGCGCGGCGGCGGTGGTGGTCGACACCCTCGTCGAGGCGATGTCGGACCACCGCTCGGACGAGCGGATCGCGGTCGCCGGCGCCTCCAACCTGGCGCGGTACGGCGACAGCTTCGAGACCTCGGTGAGGCCGCTTCTCGAGGCGCTGGAGGAGCACGTCGTGCTGCTCAAGCTGATCGGCGAGGCCACCGCCGGCGGCCTGGTGACGGTGCGGATCGGCGCCGAGGGACCCTACGAGCAGCTCTCGTCGACCAGCGTCGTGACGACCGGCTACGGCCCGGGCGACTCGGCTCTGGCGACGCTCGGCGTCGTGGGCCCGACCCGGATGGACTACCCCGGCACGATGGCGGCCGTGCGAGCGGTGGCGCGGTATGTCTCGCGCATCCTCGACGAGGCCTGAGCGCCGCCCGGACAGCAAGGAAGAGAAACACGTTGGATCCCTATGAGCTCCTCGGCGTCGACCGCGACGCCGACGACGCGACCATCAAGAAGGCCTACCGGAAGCTGGCTCGGGAGTACCACCCCGACGTCAACCCGGACCCGGTCGCCCAGGACAGGTTCAAGGAGGTCTCGCACGCTTACGAGATCCTCTCGGACCCGCAGAAGCGGGCGGCCTACGACCGGGGTGGGGACCCGTTCAGCGGAGGGTTCGGCGCCGGAGCCGGCTTCTCCTTCACCGACATCATGGACGCCTTCTTCGGCGGCCAGGGCGGTGCCGCGGCCGGTCGCGGGCCGCGCCCGCGGGTGCGCCGCGGGCAGGACGCCCTGATCCGGCTCGAGGTCGACCTGGCCGAGGCGGCGTTCGGCGTCACCCGCGAGCTGAAGGTCGACACCGCCGTCACCTGCGAGACGTGTCACGGCGACGGCGCGGCCCCCGGGTCGAAGCCGATCACGTGCGAGACCTGCGGCGGTGCCGGCGAGGTCGCGCACGTGCAGCGCTCGTTCCTCGGCGAGATCCGCACGCTGCGCCCCTGCGCGGCCTGCCGCGGCTTCGGCACGATCATCCCCGAGCCCTGCCGCGAGTGCAGCGGCGACGGTCGGGTCCGCACCCGTCGTACGTTGACCGTCAAGATCCCGGCGGGCGTCGACGACGGCACCCGCGTGCAGCTCGCCGGCCAGGGCGAGGTCGGCCCCGGCGGCGGCCCCGCCGGCGACCTGTACGTCGAGATCCAGGTCGCCCGCCACCCGGTCTTCAACCGGCAGGGCAACGACCTGCACTGCACCGTGACGGTCCCGATGACCGCCGCCGCGCTCGGCACCACGCTCACCCTGCCGACCCTCGAGGCCGACCTCGTCTCCGAGACGTCGTCGTCCGACCTGGTCACGTCGTTCGAGCTGGAGGTCAAGCCGGGCACGCAGTCGGGCACCGACCAGACCATCCGTGCGTACGGCGTCCCGGGCCTGCGCGGCGGCCGCGGCGACCTCATCGTCACGGTGATCGTCGAGACGCCCACCTCGCTCGACCCGGCACAGCAGGAGCTGCTCGAGCAGCTGGCCGGCCTGCGCGGCGAGACGCATCCGTCGGGTCAGCTGCGCGCCGCGTCGAAGGGCGTCTTCGGCCGCCTGCGCAACGCGTTCAACGGCCACTGAGAGCACGCTGATGTCCCTCCCGGTCCATCTGGTGCCGACCCTCGCCGACATCGTCGCGGGCTCGTCGGTGACGGTGGAGGGGGACGAGGCGCACCATGCGGTCGCCGTACGCCGCCTGCGCGTCGGCGAGTCGGTCGTGCTCACCGACGGGGCCGGGCTGTCGGTCGTGGGCTCGGTCGCGTCGACGGGCAAGCGCGTCTTCACGGTGACGGTCGTGTCGGTGTCCTCGGCCCCCGAACCAGCGCCGGCATTCACGGTCGTGCAGGCCCTCCCGAAGGGCGACCGGGGCGAGCTCGCGGTCGAGGTGCTCACCGAGATCGGCGTCTCCACGGTCGTGCCTTGGGCCGCGTCGCGCTCCGTCGCCGTCTGGAAGGGCGAGCGCGCGGAGAAGTCCCTCGCCAAGTGGCGTGCCACCGCTCGTGAGGCCGCCAAGCAGGCGCGCCGCTCCTGGTTCCCCGAGGTGGCCCCGCTGGCGTCGACCGCCGACGTGCTGACGCGCATCGTGGCCGCACCCGTGGCCGTCGTGCTCCACGAGGAGGCCGGCGCCCCGCTCTCGGCTGTCGCCCTGCCGGCCGAGGGCGAGATCGTGGTCGTCGTGGGCCCCGAGGGTGGCCTGTCAGCCGAGGAGGTGGCCGCGTTCGAGTCCGCCGGGGCCGTGACGGTGCGGCTGGGCACCGAGGTGCTGCGGACCTCCACCGCCGGGCTGGCGGCCGTGTCCGCGCTGCTGGCGCGCACGTCGCGCTGGGTCTGACCGCCCGCACGCCTTCCCTCCCCGAACTGTCACCGTGACACTTCCAAACTGTCACCGTGACACTTTGCGGCGTGGGTGACAGTTCGTACGTGTCACCGACAGCTCCAACTGTCACCGTGACACTTTGCGGCGTGGGTGACAGTTCGTACGTGTCACCGACAGCTCCAACTGTCACCGTGACACTTTGCGGCGTGGGTGACAGTTCGTACGTGTGACCGACAGCTCCAACTGTCACCGTGACAGTTCGGCGTTGAGCCGCGCGGCCTGGCGCGTCAGATGGTCGCGCTCGGCCAGGTTCGGCGCCTGGTGCGCGGCGTCGGCGTACAGGCGCGCGGCGGTCCCCAGGTCGCCGTCGCGCTCGTGGAGGTACGCCGCCACCGCCGTGTGGCGGGGCAGCGAGTCCTCGAGCTCGGCGAGGGCCGCCAGCCCGGCGCGCGCACCCTCGGCCTCGCCTACCGCGACCGCCCGGTTGAGCCGGACGACCGGGTTGTCGGTCAGACGGACGAGCTCGTCGTACCACTCGACGATCTGCACCCAGTCCGTCTCCTCGGCCCGGGCCGCGTCGGCGTGCAGGGCCGCGATGGCGGCCTGCGCCTGGAACTCGCCCACCCGGTCGCGGGCCAGAGCGGTCTGCAGCAGGTGGACGCCTTCGGCGATCTGCCGGGTGTCCCACCGGCTGCGGTCCTGCTCAGCGAGCGGGACCAGGCTGCCGTCGGGCGCGGTCCGGGCGGCGCGCCGCGCATCCGTGAGCAGCATGAGGGCAAGCAGCCCGGCCACCTCCGGATGCGTGATCGAGGTCGCCAGCTGCCGCGTGAGCCGGATCGCCTCCGCGGCGAGGTCGACGTCGCCGGAGTAACCCTCGTTGAAGACCAGGTAGAGGACCCGCAGCACCGTCGCGACGTCGCCGGGCTGGTCGAACCGTACGTCGGACACGGTGCGCTTGGCGCGGCTGATGCGTTGCGCCATGGTCGCCTCGGGCACGAGGTAGGCCTGCGCGATCTGTCGCGTGGTCAGCCCGCCGACGGCTCGCAAGGTGAGGGCGACCGCGGACGACGGGGTCAGCGACGGGTGGGCGCAGAGGAAGTAGAGCTGGAGCGAGTCGTCCGTGTCGGGCACGGGCCCGGCTGCGGGCTCCTCGTCGACGAGGCCCTCCCGCCGGCGGCGTGCCGTGTCCGCCCGGGTCGCGTCCAGGAACCGGCGCCACGCCACCGTGACGAGCCAGCCCTTCGGGTCGCGCGGCGGATCGGCCTGCCACACGCGGACCGCTTCGACCAGCGCGTCCTGCACGGCGTCCTCGGCCGCCGCGAAGTCTGCTCCGCGGCGGACGAGGATCCCGAGCACGCCGGGAGCGAGGCTGCGGAGCAGGGCCTCGTCCATCGCGGGGATCACTCCGTGATGGTCGGCGGGAGCTCGGTCATGAAGGGGCGGACCTCGATCCACTCGTGGATCGGCTCCCCACCGGCGCCCGGAGCGGCCGAGAGCTCGGCGGCAACCTCGAGCGCACGCTCGTGGGCGTCGACGTCGACGACCATCCAGCCGGCGATCAGGTCCTTGGTCTCGGCGAAGGGCCCGTCGGTGACCGGCGGACGGCCCTCGCCGTCGTACCTGACCCACGAGCCCTCCGGGGCGAGCGCCTGGGCGTCGACGAACTCGCCGGTGCCCTCGAGCCGGGCGGCGAGGTCCTGCATGAACTTCACGTGGTCGGAGATCTCCTCCGGCGTCCACCGGCTCATCGGCACGTTGTTGAGCGGAGCCGGTGCGCCGCTGTAGTGCTTGAGCAGCAGGTACTTGGCCATGGTGTTACTCCTCGCGCTGGTGCGACCCATTCTGGTCGCGCTCAACCCCGGGACGGAGCGGATCGCTCGTTCTCGACATCATCGCGGCCGAAGCCCTGCGTGGATCACGAGGGCCTGACGGTGAGCGTCTGCGCGACGGTCCCGACGGGGCCGTGCTCGTCGTGGATCGTGCTGCTGGTCAGCCCGTGCCCGTCCGGTCCGAACGTGACGTTCGTGTCGAAACCGAGCCAACCGGGACGCGGCGCTCGGACGAGATGTGCGGTGAGATCGACGTTGGGGAAGGCGACCTCGGCCGGGTCGGCGCGGACGGTCATCCCGTTCGCGATGTCGAAGAGCCCGGCCGCGCTCGCGAGCGGACCGGTGGGTTCGTCGAGCAGCGGTACGTCGGTGCGGACCCAGTAACGAGCGCGACCCGGGGTGGCCTCGTCGCGGCGTACGTGCGCGGACGCGATGAAGCCGCCCGGCCAGACCTGCGTGGGGTCCCACTCCGGCATCGCGTCCGGCCCGGGCAGCGGCGGCAGGTCAGTGCCGGCGAGGCCGCTCGTGTCGAGGCTCGCGAGCAGCCAGGCGCGGAGCACGACCGCGGGACGACCGCCGTGGGTGAGCACCGCCTCGACGAGCTCGATCGTGCGACCTGGGCGGACCAGCCTGACCTCGACCTGCACCTCGTCCATCGGGAGCACCCCGAGGATGTCGAACGACAGCCGCGAGATCGCCAGCTCGTCCCCGGTACGGCGGCGCCGGTGGTCTGCCTCGACGAGGTGGGTCATCAGCCCGAGAGCGGGCGCGACGTGCTGTTCCTCGGTCGTCCAGGCACCTTCGACGTGCTCCGTCGGAGTGAACGCGGTCGCGCCGGTGCGAATGAAGTAGGGCACGCGAGAGGCTAACCGGCGCGCCCCGCAAAGTGTCACCGTGACACTTGGGGGCACGGGTGACACATCGGAACTGTCACCGACCGCTCGAACTGTCACGGTGATAGTTCGGGGCGGCTCGGGGCGGCTCGGGGCGGCTCGGGGCGGCTCGGGGTGACTCAGGGCAACCAGGCGCCGCACCAGGTCGCCCGTCGCATCACCGACCGAGCAGCGCCTCGACGCGGGCGATCTCCTCGTCGAGCCCGGCCTGCTCGCTCGGACTCAAGGGGCGCAGCAGGTCCACGACCCGGACCCGGCCGTCCTCGACCCGCCAGATCCCCTCGAGCCAGCCGTCGACGAGGAGCACGTTGCCCACGCCGCCGTTCGCCCCCATCCACGCGCGCCGCTTCTCAGGGTCGGTCACCCGGTCGCGGGTCGCGTGGGAGAGCCAGACGTTGTCATACGTGCCGAGCAGCCGCACCGGCGCCGGCGTGTCCTCGTCGGCGAACGACCCGTCCGGCACGTCGAAGAGCACCCGGCCGTCCGCGTCCTCGTGCCGCACGAGGTCGGCCATCCCGGTCAGCACCGGACCGAGCCGGGTCACACCCGACCACGCCGTCACGTCGGCGGCTGTGGCCGGTCCGAACGCCGCGAGGTAGCGGCGGACGATCGCCGGCACGTCCGGCTCCGCGAGCGGCAGGCCGGTCCAGCGGTCGACGTAGTCGTAGACGACGCCGCCCGAGGCGTTCCAGCAGCCGCGCGGCGGCAGCTGGGCGAGCGGCGCCAGGATCCGCGCGAGCTGACCGAGCGCCGCCGGCGTGACGTCGGGGTAGCGCTCCGCGAGCCGGGCCGAGATCGCCGGCTGGGGGAGTGGGCCGTCGGCGAGCACGTCCGCCAGCGCCGCGAGGAACCTCTCGCGGTCGAGCCCCGCGGCCGGCCGCACGACCTGCGACGCCTTCAGCTCGCGCTCGCGGACGGGGTCCGTCCACGGCCGGAGCGTGACGGCGTCGGCGGGCTCGACGAGGTGGATCGTGCCGCGCAGGCACACGATCCGCACGAGGGTGCGTTCCTCGAGCGCACGCGAGACCTCGCGCGGGTCGAGGTCCTCGAGCCGAGCCGCGAGCGAGAGGTACGGCGGCAACGGCTCCTGCGCCTGCAGCCCGACGAGGTGCCTGACGAGCGCCGACGGCGATCCGGTGCCGCGCTCGAGGAGCTGCTGGCGGAGCAGCAGCGTCCGGTTGAGGCGGCGCCGGGTCAGCCTCACTGCACCGTGATCGAGCGATCGACCTTCTGGGGCGCCTTGCCCTCGCCGCCGGAGGGGTCGTCGACGCTGACCTCGAACGTGTAGGAGCCGGGCGCGAGCTTCGAGACGTCGACCGTCCCGGCGTACGGGTAGAGCTTGTCCATCCAGCCCTCGGCGGTGAAGTGCCCGTGGAGCACCTTCTGGCCGCCGGCGTCGAGGATCCGCCACGGCACGTTGGCCTCGGGGGAGTTGGCCGTGCCCTTGGCGTCGAACGAGCCCGAGACGGTGGTGCCGTCCGTCGGCGTGTCCAGCGTGATCAGGGTGTCCGCCGACACGGGCGTGGCCGTCTGCGTCGGCGTCGAGCTCGACGTGCTGGGGGTCTCGGTGGGCTCCACCGGCGCGGTCGTGGTCGGCGCCGAGCTGGTCGTCGTCTCCGTGGCCGGGTCCTGGGCGACGGAGTCGTTCCCGCTGCTGCTCGCGCAGCCCGCGAGGGCGAGCGTCGTCAGCGCGGCCGCGGCGAGGACGGACGTACGGCGGAGCAGGGTGCTGTTCCCGAGCACGGGGCTGTTTCGCATGGGACCAGTGTGACACCATCGTGCGCGTGGGTACGGACGCGAACTGCCTGTTTTGCAAGATCATCGCGGGCGAGGTCCCCGGTGACGTCGTCCATCGGGACGACCGTCTCGTCGCCTTCCGCGACATCTCGCCGAAGGCGCCGCTGCACGTCCTGATCGCCCCGCGCGACCACCAGCCGAACGCCGCCGCGTCGGCCACCGCCGACCCGACCATCGTCGGCGAGCTGGTCGCGTCGGCGGCCGTCATCGCCGAGCGCGAGGGGTACGGCGCCTACAACCTGCTCTTCAACACCGGCGCCGAGGCCGGCCAGACGATCTTCCACACCCACCTGCACCTGCTGGCGGGCGGCATCACCGCCCTGCCGGTCTGAGAGACGCCGGAACAAGTGCGGTGTGCCCAGGCGTTCTTCACGCGTAGCATGGAGGCCCTACATGGCCCCCAGCCGTCGACCAGAAAGCTCACGTGACTGAGACTCCGCAGCAGCAGCTGACCACCAAGCACACCGTTGTGGTCCCCAACAGCGTGGACATGGTGAGTGTCCTCGGACCTGCCGATGAGCACCTGGGGGTGATCGAGTCCCACTTCGACGCCGACGTGCACGTGCGCGGCAACCGGATCACCCTGCACGGCGAGCCGGGTGAGATCGCCCTCATCGAGCGACTGCTCGAGGAGATGGTCACCCTTATCCGCACCGGTCAGGGCCTCTCGCCCGAGGCCGTCGAGCGGATCATCGGCATGCTCCGCGCCGAGACCGAGGAGCGGCCGGCCGACGTCCTCTCGCTGAACATCCTGAGCACGCGCGGCCGCTCGATCCGGCCCAAGACGCTCAACCAGAAGCGGTACGTGGATGCGATCGACAAGCACACCATCACGTTCGGCATCGGCCCTGCGGGCACCGGCAAGACCTACCTGGCCGTGGCGAAGGCCGTCCAGTCGCTGCAGTCCAAGCAGGTCAACCGGATCATCCTGACCCGCCCCGCGGTCGAGTCCGGCGAGCGGCTCGGCTTCCTGCCGGGCACGCTCACGGAGAAGATCGACCCCTACATGCGGCCGCTCTACGACGCGCTGCACGACATGCTCGACCCCGACCTGATCCCGAAGCTGATGGCGTCGGGCACGATCGAGATCGCGCCGCTGGCCTACATGCGCGGTCGCACGCTCAACGACTCCTTCATCATCCTCGACGAGGCGCAGAACACCACGCCCGAGCAGATGAAGATGTTCCTCACCCGGCTCGGGTTCGGCTCCCGGATCGTCGTCACCGGCGACATCACCCAGGTCGACCTGCCCGGGGGCACGCGGTCCGGCCTGCGGGTCGTCGAGGGCATCCTGGACGAGGTCGAGGACATCAGCTTCAACCGGCTGACCAGCCACGACGTCGTACGGCACCGACTGGTCGGCAAGATCGTCGCGGCGTACGACGAGTTCGACGCCCAGCAGCCCGGCCCGGAGAGGCATCAGTGAGCATCGAGATCCTCAACGAGTCCGACGCCGACCTGGACGTCGACCATCTGGCGAAGCTCGCACGGTTCGTGATGGACAGGATGCGCGTCCACCCGCAGGCAGAGCTGTGCATCAAGCTCGTCGACGAGGCGACCATCGCCGAGCTCAACGAGCAGTGGATGGGCAAGGAGGGGCCGACCGACGTGCTCGCCTTCCCGATGGACGAGCTGCGTCCCGGTCTGCTCGACGAGGAGCCCGAGGAGGGCGTCCTCGGCGACCTGATGGTCGCGCCGGCGATCGCCGAGAAGCAGGGCGCCACGGCCGGCCACGGCACCCTCGCCGAGGTCGAGCTGCTCACCACCCACGGCATCCTGCACCTGCTCGGCTACGACCACGCGGAGCCGGAGGAGCACAAGGAGATGTTCGATCTCCAGGCGGAGATCCTCCGCGAGTGGGGCTCGCAGGCCCAGGCTCCTCGGTAGCCGGCCGCCCTCCCGACATGTCCGGTTTCTGGCTGCTCGTCGCGGCCGCCCTCCTGGTCGCCCTCGCCGGCCTGTTCTCGGCCGCAGATGCGGCGCTCGGCGCGTTCTCGCCGGCTCGCGCCGAGGAGCTCGCCGAGGAGCGCAAGGCCGGCGCCAAGCGACTGGTGACGCTGCTCGCCGACCCGCCGCGCTACCTCAACACCGTCCTGCTGATCCGCCTGCTGTGCGAGGTCGCGGCGACGGTGATCGTCACGCTCGAGCTGTCCGACCTGTACGGCGGCGCCTGGTGGCCCACCGTGCTCACCGCGCTGGCCGTCATGCTCGTGGTGTCCTTCGTCGCGATCGGCGTCGCGCCGCGCACGCTCGGCCGCCAGCACAACGAGCGGGTCGCCCTGCTCGCGGCCGGCCCCGTCACCGCGATCACGAGCGTGCTCGGCCCGCTGCCGCGGCTCCTCATCCTCGTCGGCAACGCGCTCACCCCCGGCAAGGGCTTCCGCGAGGGCCCGTTCAACACCGAGACCGAGCTGCGCGAGCTGGTCGACCTGGCCGAGGCGTCGTCGGTGATCGAGGGCGACGAGCGCCGGATGATCCACTCCGTCTTCGAGCTCGGCGACACCACCGCCCGTGCGGTGATGGTGCCGCGAGGCGACGTGATCTACATCGAGCGCCACAAGAACCTGCGCCAGACCATGTCGTTGTTCCTGCGCAGCGGCTTCTCGCGGATGCCCGTGGTCGACGACAACCTCGACGTGGTGGTCGGCATCGCCTACCTCAAGGACATCGTGCGCCGCGACTTCGAGGCGCCGGACGTCGAGTTCACCCAGCGCGTCGACGAGATGATGCGGCCGCCGTTCTGGGTGCCGGAGTCGAAGCCCGTCGACGAGCTCCTCAAGGAGATGCAGGCGCGCCGGCAGCACCTCGCCATCGTCGTCGACGAGTACGGCGGCACCGCCGGCCTCATCACCATCGAGGACATCCTCGAGGAGATCGTCGGTGAGATCACCGACGAGTACGACTCCGGCGACGACTCGCCGCAGATCCTCGACGCGGGCGTCGTCCGGGTGCCCGCGCGCTTCCAGGTGGACGACCTCGACGAGCTCGTCGGCGTCGACGTCGACGAGGAGGACGTCGACTCGGTCCGCGGCCTGATGGCCAAGCACCTGGGCCTCGTGCCGATCCCGGGGTCGGTCGTCGAGGCCTACGGGCTGCGCTTCACCGCGGAGGAGACCGCCGGGCGTCGCAACCGGATCGGAACCGTGCTGATCGAACGACTCGAGAAGGAGCCCCAGACCGATGAGTGAGCCCGATGAGTGAGCCCGATGAGTGAGCCCGCCGCCGAGCTGAGTGCCGAGGACAGCAAGCTCGTCACGCTGGCCCGCGCGACCCGCGCCCGCACGGGTGCCGCGCAGGGCGCCGCAGTGCGTGACCGGGACGGCCGCACGTACGCCGCGGCGACCGTCACCCTGCCGAGCCTCGCCGTCTCGGCCGTCGGCGTGTGTGTCGCGATGGCCGTCTCCTCGGGCTCGACAGGCCTGGACGCCGTCGTCGTGCTGGGCGACGGGTCGGTCAGCGACGCCGACCTGGCCGTGGTCCGCGACTTCGGGGGCCCGGGGGTGCCCGTGCACGCCGGGGACGCCCGCGGGACCATCGCCACGACCACGCTCAGCTGAGGCGCTGTCCGGGTCCTGAGCGACGTGCGGACGCCCCGCGCCGGCGTGCTTGGATGGCAGGCGTGAGTGCGGTCGAAGACCCTCAGGAGGAGCTGCTGCGGCTACGGTCCAGCATCGACAACCTGGACGCTGCCCTGGTCCACCTGCTCGCCGAGCGCTTCAAGTGCACCGAGGAGGTCGGCCGGCTCAAGGCCCGGGCCGGCTTCGCGCCCGCCGACCCGGAGCGCGAGGCGGTCCAGATCGAGCGGTTGCGCCGGCTCTCCGAGGAGAGCGGCCTCGACCCGGTGTTCGCCGAGAAGTTCCTCGCCGTGATCATCGCTGAGGTGATCCGCAACCACGAGACCTTCGCCCGGGAGGCGTGAACCAGGGGTGGGCGCGCTACTCCAGCGGGAGGTGCCCCAGCTCCACAGTGATGTGGATGCCGTCCTCCTCGCGGTAGGCCGTCAGTCCGGTCATCGTCGCGATGTCCGACTTCTTGGCGCGCATGTGCTGCACCAGGGCCTCGATGGCCAGGGCGAGGCGTGCCTGGGTCACAGGCTTGCTGCGCCACTTGACCTGGTTGTTCTCGAAGTAGGGCCAGGCCTTCTCGGCCAGGGTCGCGATCGCGTCACGCTCGGCAGCGCTCGACACGGGTTCTCCTCGCTCCGCGGGGGTGGTGGGGGGCGCGCACGAGGATAGATGAGACGACCCACGCGCACAGAACCGACGGCCCACCCGGGACTCGGACGAAATCAAATGGGAGTAAGTTGACCGACGTGACGACCGGCCCCACCCAGTCCACTGCCTGGCGGCAGCACGAGGAGGCAGTGGCGAGGCTGCGCGCGTCGTACGCCGCGATCCCCCCGGGAGCCCCCGTGCGGCTCGCCAAGCGGACCACGAACCTGTTCCGCGCCCGCGCCGCGTCGACGGCGCCCGGCCTGGACGTCAGCGGGCTCGACGGCGTCATCGAGGTCGACGCCGCCGCGCAGACGGCCGACGTGCAGGGCATGTGCACCTACGAGGACCTCGTCGACGCGACGCTGCCGCACGGCCTCATGCCGTACGTCGTCCCGCAGCTGCGCACGATCACCCTCGGCGGGGCCGTCACGGGACTCGGCATCGAGTCGACCAGCTTCCGTAACGGGCTTCCGCACGAGTCCGTCGTCGAGATGGACGTCTTCACCGGCGCCGGCGAGGTGGTCACGACCAAGCCGGGCGACGATCTGTTCGAGACCTTCCCCAACTCCTACGGCAGCCTCGGCTATGCGACCCGGCTCAGGATCAGGCTCGAGAAGGTGCCGAGCTTCGTCCAGCTGCGCCACCTCCGCTTCGACGACCCCGCGGAGCTCGCGAAGGCGATCGCGGAGATCGCGACGGCGCGGGAGCACGACGGCACCCGTGTCGACGGCCTCGACGGGGTCGCGTTCGCGCCGGGGGAGTACTACCTGACACTGGCGACCTGGACGGATGCGACGGCCGGCGAGACCCCGAGCGACTACACGGGCCAGCAGGTCTACTACCGGTCGGTCCAGCAGCGGACGACCGACCTCCTGACGATCTACGACTACCTGTGGCGCTGGGACACCGACTGGTTCTGGTGCTCGGGCGCCTTCGGGGCCCAGCACCCCCTCGTCCGCCGGCTGTGGCCGCGTCGGCTCCGGCGCAGCGACGTGTACATGAAGCTGCTCGGCCTGGACCGCCGCTTCGACATCGCGGACCGGCTCGACCGGCGTGCCGGGCGGCCGCTGCGCGAGCGGGTGGTGCAGGACATCGAGGTGCCGGTCGAGGCGCTGCCGGCGTTCCTCGACTGGTTCGACGACGAGGTCGGCATGCGCCCGGTGTGGCTGTGCCCGCTGGCGGCGCGGCAGAAGTGGCCGACGTACCCCCTCGAGCCCGACCAGGTCTACGTCAACGCCGGGTTCTGGGGCACGGTCCACGTCGGGCCCGACGCCGTGAACGGCCCCAAGAACCGTGCCATCGAGGCCAAGGTGCACGAGCTCGGCGGCCACAAGTCCCTCTACTCGGAGGCCTTCTACGACCCGGAGACCTTCGACGAGCTGTACGACGGGCCGCACCTCGCGGCCGTGAAGGCGAAGTACGACCCCGATGACAGGCTCACGAGCCTCTACGACAAGGCGGTGAAGAAGCGGTGACCCAACAGAACATCGCAGGAACGATCAGTGGATTCTTCGAGGGTGGGCTGCCCGTCCGGCTCACCGCCTTCGACGGCAGCGAGGCGGGCGACCTGGACTCGCCGTACGGCCTCGAGGTCCTCAACCAGCGCGGCCTGCAGTACATCCTGACCGCGCCCGGCGACCTCGGCCTCGCCCGTGCCTACGTCAGCGGTGACCTCGCGATGCACGGCACCCACGAGGGCGACCCCTATCCGCTGCTCTCGCTGATCCTGGACAAGACCGACTTCGCGCGCCCGTCGATCGCCGACATCGTCGGGCTGGTCCGCAACCTCGGCATCTCGAACTTCAACCCCCCGAAGCCGCCGCCCCAGGAGCACCTGCCGGCCTGGAGGCACACGATCGAGGGACTGCGCACCAACGTGGGCAGCGCGTTGAGGTGGGCACGCCACTCGCAGGAGCGCGACGCCGACGCGATCCACCACCACTACGACGTGTCCAACGCGTTCTACGAGCACGTCCTCGGTCCGTCGATGACCTACACCTGCGCGGTCTTCCCGACCGAGGACGCCACCCTCGAGGAGGCACAGGCGAACAAGTACGACCTCATCTGCCGCAAGCTCGACCTCAAGCCGGGCCAGCGCCTGCTGGACCTCGGCTGCGGCTGGGGCGGCATGGTGCGCCACGCGGCGAAGCACTACGGCGTCAAGGCGCTGGGTGTGACGCTCTCGCGCGAGCAGGCCAACTGGGCGGGCGAGGAGATCAAGCGCCAGGGCCTCGACGACCTCGCCGAGGTGCGCTTCTCCGACTACCGCGACGTCCCCGAGTCCGAGTTCGACGCCATCAGCTCGATCGGTCTCACCGAGCACATCGGGGTGAAGAACTACCCGGCGTACTTCGGCTTCATCCGCGACAGGCTCAAGCCGCAGGGCCGGATGCTCAACCACTGCATCACCCGCAACGACAACCTCCACAACGCCAAGGCCGGCGCGTTCATCGACCGCTACGTCTTCCCCGACGGCGAGCTCATCGGCTCGGGCACCATCGTGACCGCGGTCGAGAACCAGGGTCTCGAGGTGCAGCACCACGAGAACTTCCGGCTGCACTACGCCAAGACGCTCACCGGCTGGAACAAGAACCTGGTCGAGCACTGGGACGAGTGCGTGGCGGAGGTCGGCATCGGCACCGCCAAGGTGTGGGGGCTCTACATGGCGGGCTCGCGGCTCGGCTTCGAGCGGAACATGATCCAGCTGCACCACGTACTGGCCACCAAGACCCTGAAGGGCGTCTCCGACTACCCGCTGCGCCACGACTTCGGGGTCTGACGCGCCGGTCGATAGCCTGGCGGGGTGAGTGTCAGGGCCGAGCAGTACGCCGCGGAGGTGATCAGCCGCGAACAGCTCTCCCCGCACCTGGTGAGGGTCGTGCTCGACGTCGTGGCGTTCGCCTCGACCGGGATCCCGGACGAGTGGGTCGGTCTGGTGGTGCCCGGTCAGTTCCAGTCGCGCTACTACACCGTCCGGTCCGTGGTGCCACGCGAGGAGGCCGTCCGGCTGACCCTCGACATCGTGGTCCACGAGACCGGGCTGGTGACCGAGTGGGCCGCGCGCGAGGAGATCGTGGGGGAGACCGTCACGATCACCGAGCCGAAGGGCTCCTTCGAGCAGCCGCCGGACGCGCAGTGGCTGATGCTCGTCGGAGACCTCACGGCGCTGCCGGCGATGGCGCGGATCGCCTCGGAGACACGCCTGCCCACCCGCATCTGGGCCGAGGTGCCCGACCTGGACGAGCTCACCGGCTACCTGCCCGACTCGGCCGACGTCACCTGGATCGCCGGCAGCGGCGAGGGGCTGGCGGCCACCGTGGAGGCGCTCGAGTGGCCGGAGGGTGAGGGCTACTTCTGGATGGCGGGCGAGTCGTCGCAGATGCGGGCGATCCGCAAGCACCTGATGCGCGAGCGGCAGCTGTCGAGTCACGCCTACGACGTGATGGGGTACTGGCGGGCGAGCACCGGCCGCCAGCCGCGGGCGGTCGATCCTGGTCCGGTCTACCGTGCCGGCAAGGCCGCAGGGCTCAGCGACGAGCAGATCTGGCAGAACTACGACGAGGCGGCGGAGCGATGAGCCCGGAAGCAGACACGTTCAGGAGCGGGTTCGTCTCGTTCGTCGGCAGGCCGAACGCCGGGAAGTCGACCCTGACCAACGCGCTGGTCGGCACCAAGGTGGCGATCACCTCCGACAAGCCGCAGACCACGCGCACCGTCGTCAGGGGCATCGTGCACCGCTCCGACGGTCAGCTGATCCTCGTCGACACTCCCGGTCTGCACCGGCCCCGCACCCTGCTCGGCGAGCGCCTGAACGACCTGGTCGAGGCGACCTGGACCGAGGTGGACGTCGTCGCGATCTGCTTCCCCGCCAACGAGAAGATCGGGCCCGGCGACCGCCACATCGCCGGCAACCTCGCGAAGCTCAAGAAGGGCATCAAGCGGGTCGCCGTCGCCACCAAGACCGACCTCGCCAGCCCGGAGCGGATCGCCGAGCACCTGCTCGACATCACCGCGCTCGGCGCCGACCTCGGCATCGAGTGGGCCGAGGTCGTCCCGGTCTCCAGCAAGGCCGGCGACCAGATCGACCTGCTCGCCGACCTGCTGCTCAGGCTGCTCCCGGAAGGGCCGCCGCTCTACCCGGAGGGTGACCTGACGGACAGCCCCGACGAGATCCTGGTGGCCGAGCTGATCCGCGAGGCGGCCCTGGACGGCGTACGCGACGAGCTCCCGCACTCCATCGCGGTGGTCGTGGAGGAGATGGGTCTGCGCGAGGGTCGCACCGAGGACAGGCCCCTGATGGACATCCACGCCAACCTGTACGTCGAGCGCGACTCTCAGAAGGGCATCGTCATCGGTCACAAGGGCTCGCGGCTCAAGGACGTCGGCAAGCGCGCCCGGCTCCAGATCACCGAGCTGCTCGGCGTGCCGGTCTACCTCGACCTGCACGTCAAGATCGCGAAGGACTGGCAGCGCGACCCGCGGCAGCTGCGCAAGCTGGGCTTCTGATCAGAGCCCCATCGCCTTGGCGATGATCGTCTTCATCACCTCGCTGGTCCCGCCGTAGATGCGGTTCACCCGACTGTCGGCGTACAGCCGGGCGATCGGGTACTCGTTCATGTAGCCGTAGCCGCCGTGCAGCTGCAGGCACCGGTCGATCACCTCGGAGGCGATCTCGGTGCAGAACAGCTTCGCCGACGCCGCCTCGGCGGCCGTCAGCTCGCCGGCGTCGAGCGCCTCGAGCGCGCGGTCGGCGACGGCCTGGGCCGCGTCAACCTTGGCCTTGCACGCTGCCAGCTCGAACTTGGTGTTTTGGAAAGACGCGACCTCCTTGCCGAACACGACGCGCTGCTCGGTGTAGTCCTGCGCGAAGCGCACGGCCGCCGCGGCCTGCGCGTAGGCGCCGTAGGCGATGCCGAGCCGCTCCTGCGGGAGGTTCTGGCCGAGGTAGGAGAACCCCTCGTCCTCCTCGCCGAGCAGCTCCTCGGCGGGCACGACCACATCGGTGAACGACAGCTCGGCGGTGTCGGAGGTGCCCAGGCCGAGCTTGTCGAGCTTGCGGCCGACGGCATAGCCCGGCAACCCGGTGTCGACGACGAAGAGCGAGATGCCGTGGCGCCGGTCGCTCTCCAGGGGCGGTGAGGTGCGCGCGCAGACGATCACCCGGTCGGCGAGGTAGCCGCCGGTGATGAACGTCTTGGCGCCGTTGAGCACGTAGTGGCTGCCGTCCTCGGAGCGCCGTGCCGTCGTCCGCATGCCCGCGAGGTCGGAGCCGGTGCCGGGCTCGGTCATGGCGATGGCGAACATGGTCTCGCCCGACACGAAGCCGGGCATCCAGCGCTCGAGCTGCTGCGGGGTGCCGAGCTTGAGCAGGTAGGGCAGGCAGAGCGCGACGTGCACGCCCGACCCGCCGAAGCTCACCCCGGCGCGGGCGGTCTCCTCGTACTGGACGGCGGCGTACTTGAAGGAGTCGATGCCTGCCCCGCCGTACTCCTCGGGGACCTCGATGCCGAAGAGGCCCAGCTCGGCGAGCTTGAAGTAGAACTCGCGCGGCACCAGGCCTGCCTCGAACCACTCCGGGTAGTGGGGCACGACCTCGGCAGCGATGAAGGCACGCAGGGTCGTGCGGAACGACTCGTGGTCCTCGTTGAAGACGGTACGGCGCATGGCGCCACACTACGAGGCAGGTGCCCAGCAGATCCCGTAGTTCTGGCCCGCTGCCCACTGCTGGGCGGTGGGCCACTCGTAGCCCCACTTGTAGTCGAGCGCGTCCGCGGCGACGTTGCGTCCCGCCTCCTGGCACACCTTCTGCCCGGCGGCCTTGGCGGCAGTCTCCCCGGGGTACGACCTCCCGGCCAGGGCGACCGTGCGCAGCGCCCGCCAGGAGTGCTTCTCACGGCACAGCACACGCCGGAAGCCCTTCGTGCCGGGCTCGGCGGTGCCGCACATGGCGTACGTGTCGCCGGTCCCGCGGAGCGCGCCCTTGAGGTTGCCGGCCAGTGGCGCGAGCTGCTTGGCGGCGGCGACCGCGATGACGTCGCAGCGGAACCAGTCGGCGCCCTGGTCGGAGGCGTCGACGGTGGGCGTGAACCACACGGCGCGCAGCATGGAGAGGCGGAGCCGCTCGGGCGAGGCGCCGAGGAAGCCCGCGAGCCGCTGCGGGCAGGTGGTGCTGACCTGACGCTGCAGCCGGGGCGAGTCCACGGCCACCAGGTGGCCACCGACCTCGGTGGCGAGCCGGCCGACGGCGTACGTCTGGGAGGTGTGCGAGGACCGGCAGGTGACCGGCGCGTCGGTGGTGGTGGGGGCGAGCGCCTGGGCGTAGGTGAGCCGGTGGCACGTCCGGTCCTGGGGTGCCGGAGCGGCGGTCGCACGCGGCGGGGGCGTCGCGGTCGCGGCCGCTGCGGGCGTCGACGTCGAGCCGGCGCGTGGCTGGTCGCCGCCGGAGGTGCAGCCGGCGGCCAGCAGGACGACGGACGCGAGGGCGCCGAGGAGGAGCATCACGGGGCGGATCGTCGGGCGCATCGTCGGACGGAGCTCGGGGCTCATCACTGGGTCGTCTTCGCCCAGCACACGGACCGACGGTTGCCGGCTTTCCACTCGGCCTCGTGGAACCAGGTGTACGCGTAGTCGTAGTCCGCCGGGTAGCCGAGCCAGGCAGCCACCGAGGACGAGCAGAAGTCCTTGCTCTTCTTGGCCACGGCGGCGTCCCCGGGATAGGTGTCACCGGGCTCGCCGACCTTGATGACCGTGACGGCGCGCCAGTTGTGCTGCTTCGAGCAGGGCAGCTTGGCGCCGTGGTCGGGGTCGGTGCCGCGCGCGCAGGTCATCCAGTGGTCGTCGGGCTTCTCGGCCATCAGCCCCTGGGTCGTGGTGGGCAGGTCCAGGTAGCGCCGCGACCCCGCTCCGCCGCCGAGCACGTCGCAGCGATACCAACGGGCGCCCTTGCTCCAGGCCTTCTCCGAGGGTCGGAACCACACCCAGCTCAGGATGGCGCGCATGACGACGCTGTCGGTGGCGCCGAGGTGCTGGGTCAGGGCCTGGCCGCACGTGCTGTACGCCCACTGGTCGAGTCCGGCGTCGTGGTAGTCGGCGTGCTGGAACCGAGCCGGCAGCTTGCCGGCCGCGAACGTCTCGGCGTTGTGCGGCTCGGTGCACGGCACCAGCTTGCCGGCGTTGGTCGGGTCCGCCATGTCGGTCCGGCGCAGGTTCCGGCAGGCGCCGACCGCGGGCACCTTGGCCGAGTCCACCTGGGCGGGATCGGCGCCTGCCGGGACGTTCTTCCCGCCGCAGGCCGCGACGAGCGTCAGCGGGAGCAGCAGGGAGAGGAGAAACAGGGCGGGGCGCACGGCGATCGATGCTAGCCGTCCACCCCAGCGAGGGCCGCCTCAGCGGCGCGGGAAGGTCACATGATGGCGCAGCGCAGGTCGCGCAGGATGCGGGCGAGGAGCCGCGACACCTGCATCTGGGTGACGCCCAGCTCCTCGCCGATCTGCTCCTGGGTCTGCTCCTCGAAGAAGCGGAGGTAGAGGATCCGGCGGTCGCGGAAAGGAAGGGACCTGACCGCCGGACCCAGCGTGGCGCGGGCGTCCGCGGCGGCGAGCTCGTCCACGCCGGCCTCACCGCCGGCCGGGGCGGGGAGCAGCTCGCCGAGCGTCGCGGCCGCCTCGTGACCGACCGGCTGGTCCAAGGAGGTGGGCTGGTAGCAGCCGAACGCGGTCATCGCGTCGGCGTACTCCGCGTTCGTGATGCCGAGCCGGTCCTGCACCTCGGTCTCGCTCGGCTCGTGGCCGAGCTCCTGCGTCAGCTCCGCGATGCAGGTGGCCACCTGCCACTGCAGCTCCTGGACGCGGCGCGGCGGGCGGACGGTCCAGCCGTGGTCGCGGAAGTGCCGCTGCAGCTCCCCGCGGATCGTCGGCACGGCGTAGGTGAGCAGCGACCGGCCGTGGGAGGAGTCCCAGCGGTTGACGGCCTTGACCAGTCCCTCGTACGCCGCCTGCTGCAGGTCCTCGATCGGGACACCCCGCCGGCGGTAGCGCGAGGCCACCGCGTCAGCGACGCCGCGGTTGAGCAGGATGACCTCCTCGAGCAGCCGCTGGCGGTGTGCCTCGTCGTCGGCGTGCTCGGCCATGGCGAGCAGCCCCTCCGTGGTCTCGGCCCGCTCCTCCCGCGACATCGCGAGGTCGCCGTCCGGTCCGACGCTGCGAGGCCGGGGCGCGAACCGGTGTCCGACAGGTGCTGTCGTCGTGGGCACCGTGGCGCGTGCGGTAGCTGCCATCTCCAGCCTCCATCCCGAGTGGTGGTGGTGCAGGTCCTTCACGAACCTAGCAGCGTCGTCGGGTCGCGCCGAGCCCTCACCCGGGCGGCGCGTCCCGTCAGTCGCCGGAGACCAGGCGGCGTCCGTTGACCTCGTCGGGGGTCAGCTCGATCCACAGCGGCCGCGGGCCGGACGCCCACGTGTGCAGCGTGCGAACGTCCTCGGGCACCTCGGCGATGTGCCAGTGGACGTGCGCGACACCGCGCAGCTGCACGCTCCACCCCAGGCGGGTGTCGAGGTCGATGTCGTCGACGAGGATCGCGACGCGCGTGTCGTCGACCTCGCGCACCAGCGTCGAGTAGGCCGACGTGCGGATCCACATCGAGCGACCGTGCACGACGTGGTTCACCGGCAGCACGAAGGGCCCGTGTCCCGAGGCCCAGGCGATCCGGCAGATCGGCTGCCGGCCCACCAGCTCCCAGCTCTCGTCCTGTCCGAGCTCAACCAGCTCCGCCATCACAGTCCCTTCCGCCAGCGACCCCTGCAACGGTCCGGCGGTGCCGGCCCGTCTCAAGTCAACCAGCACGGCCTCACCGCCGTCACCAGGTGAGGTATCGTGAGTCGCATCATGATGCGCAGCCTCCTCCTTAGCTGCCGCAGCGGGGCCTGACGCCGGACCCCCTCGCTGCGGAGTTCTCAGCGCGCCCGGCGCCCACCCGCAGCAGAAGGATCCGAGCGAAGCCATGACCAGCCTGAGCAACACCAGCAACCAGCAGAAGCCGTCCGGCATGCCGTTCGAGCGCTACCGCGCGTTCGTGCCCGTCGACGTCCCCGACCGCACCTGGCCGACGAAGAAGATCGCCCACGCCCCCCGCTGGCTCTCCACCGACCTGCGCGACGGCAACCAGGCGCTGATCGACCCGATGACGCCCGGTCGCAAGCTGCAGATGTTCGAGCTGCTCGTGCGGATGGGCTACAAGGAGATCGAGGTCGGCTTCCCCAGCGCGAGCCAGACCGACTTCGACTTCGTCCGGCAGCTGATCGTGGAGGACCGGATCCCGGACGACGTACAGATCTCGGTCCTGACGCAGGCACGCGACGACCTGATCGCCCGGACGGCCGAATCGCTGGTCGGCGCGCCGCGCGCGAACATCCACCTGTACAACGCGACGGCGGAGCTGTTCCGCCGTGTGGTCTTCAACGTGACGCCCGGTGAGTGCATCGGGATCGCGACGCGCGGCACCGAGATGGTGATGAAGTACGCCGAGCAGTACCTCGGCGACATCGTCGGCACCGGCGACTTCGGCTACCAGTACAGCCCCGAGATCTTCACCCAGACCGACACCGACTTCGCACTCGAGGTCTGCGAGCGCGTGTCCGACGTCTGGCAGCCCGAGCCCGGGCGCGAGATCATCCTCAACCTGCCGGCGACCGTCGAGATGTCGACGCCGAACACCTACGCCGACCAGATCGAGTACTTCGGCCGCCACCTGACCCGGCGCGACGTCAGCGCGATCAGCCTGCACCCGCACAACGACCGGGGCACGGCCGTGGCGGCGACCGAGCTGGCCCTGATGGCCGGCGCGGACCGCGTCGAGGGGTGCCTGTTCGGCCATGGCGAGCGCACCGGCAACGTCGACCTGGTCACGCTGGGCATGAACCTCTTCAGCCAGGGCATCGACCCGATGATCGACTTCAGCGACATCGACGAGATCCGGCGCACGGTCGAGTACGCCACCAACCTGCCGGTCCACCCGCGTCACCCCTACGCCGGCGACCTGGTCTACACCGCCTTCTCCGGCTCCCACCAGGACGCCATCAAGAAGGGTCTGGAGGACCTCGACCGGATCGCGGCGGACCGGGGTGTGCCGGTCGGCGAGCTCCCGTGGGAGGCGCCGTACCTGCCGATCGACCCGAAGGACGTCGGGCGCACCTACGAGGCGGTCATCCGCGTCAACAGCCAGTCCGGCAAGGGCGGCGTGGCGTACGTCCTCAAGTCCGAGCACAAGCTGGACCTGCCGCGGCGCGCGCAGATCGAGTTCAGCCGCGTGATCCAGCAGCACACCGACGCCGAGGGGGGCGAGGTCAGCCCGGAGACGATCTGGAAGATCTTCCGCGCCGAGTTCCTCGACCAGGAGTCGCCGCTGAAGCTGAACTCGGTGCACACCTCGTCGGCGGCCGGGGAGAAGGACGCCCTCACCGTCAACGTGTACGTCGACGGCGAGCTGCGCACCCTCGAGGGCACCGGCAACGGCCCCATCGCGGCCTTCGTCGACGCGATCAACGGGCTCGGCCACGACTGGGACGTCCGCGTGCTCGACTACGCCGAGCACGCGCTGTCGGCGGGCGGCGACGCCGTCGCGGCGGCGTACGTCGAGTGCTCGGTCGGGTCGGAGATCTTCTGGGGCGTCGGCATCGACGCGAACATCGTCACGGCATCGCTCAAGGCCGTCATCTCCGCGGTCAACCGCGGCCAGGCGATCGTCGACTGACACGCACATGTCGGGCTGGCCCGACCACGAACCCGCCAGCGGGCAGGATCGTGGTCGGGCCTTCCGCTTCCTAGCGTTGTGCCCATGAACGAGACGACGATCTGGGATGCGGCCGGCCTGGACACCGACGGGCCAGGACTGCGCGAAGATGTCCCGGTGGCCGAAGCGCGTCCTGCCGATCCCTGCCGGGTGGCCTGGCCGACCCGGGTCGGGCTGGACACCGTGTACGCGGTGAGCGCGTTCCCGATCACGCTGACGTTCTTCGTCCTCGTGGTGACGGGTCTCGCGCTCTCCGTCGGTCTGGCCGTGGTCGTCGGAGGCGTCCTGATCCTCCCGTTGACGGTGTACGTCGCCCGCGGGCACGCGTTCTTCGAGCGCCTGCGGCTGCGGGGCATGATGCGGTGGGCTGCGCCGACGCCGGCCTACGTGCGGCCGCCGGCGGGCAGCGGCTTCTGGCGGCGCTCCCTGACTCCGCTGCGCGACCCGCAGTCGTGGCTCGACGTGCTCTGGTCGTTGGTCGGGCTCGTGACCGGGACGCTCGCGTTCTCGGTCGCCGTCGCCTGGTGGGCGGGGGCGGTCGGCGGGCTGACCTACTGGTTCTGGCAGCGGTTCATCCCCGAGAGCCCCGACGAGCACGGCCTGGCGTGGGTGCTCGGGATCGGCGACACCAGGACGGCCGAGAGCTGGGTCAACCTGGCCGCAGGGGCCGTCCTCGCGCTGACCCTGCCGCTCGCGCTCCGCGGGGTCGCCCTCCTGCACGGCCGGCTGGCAGGCGCGCTGCTCTGCTCGCGCGCCGAGCTGCAGCAGCAGGTCGTGCGCGTCGAGAGCGGTCGCGCCGCCGCCCGGGCTGCGGAGGCGACCTCGATGCGCCGTCTCGAGCGCGACATCCACGACGGTCCTCAGCAACGGCTGGTGCGGCTGACCATGGACCTCGGGCGCGCCCGGCACCGCATCGGCGAGGACCCCGAGGCAGCGGCCGTGCTGATCGACGGCGCGCTCGAGCAGGCCCGGGCGACGGTGTCCGAGCTACGGGCACTCTCCCGCGGCGTCGCCCCTCCGCTGCTCGTCGACCGCGGTCTGCGGGCGGCGATCGAGGAGATGCTCGTGCAGTCGCCCGTGCCGGTGCACGCCAACCTCGACATCCCCGACGGGCTTCCTCCGCACGTCGAGACCGCCGCCTACTTCGTCGTCGCCGAGGCGCTCACCAACGTGGCCAAGCACAGCGGCGCCCGCACGGCGACGGTGACCGTCGTCCCGGTCGGCGACCGGCTCCATGTGGCGGTCGCCGACGACGGCACGGGCGGCGCGCACCTGGCCAAGGGGCTCGGGCTCGCCGGTCTGCGCCAACGTCTCGACGCGGCCGACGGCACCTTCAGCCTCGACTCGCCCGAGGGCGGCCCGACGCTCGTCGTCGCCACACTGCCACTCGTCGCCTCCACGCTGGACCGGCCGTGAGGGTGGTCGTCGCGGACGACTCCGTGCTTCTGCGCGAGGGCCTGCAGCTGCTCCTGGCCGAGGCGGGTCACGAGGTCGTCGCGGCCGTCGGGGACGGTCCGGGGTTCGTCGAGGCCATGCTCGCGCATCGGCCCGAGCTCGGCGTCGTCGACGTACGGATGCCGCCGAGCCACACCGACGAGGGGCTGCGCGCGGCGGTCGACGTACGTCGCCGGATGCCCGCGGCCCGCCTGATGGTGCTCTCGCAGTACGTCGAGCTGTCCTACGCCGAGGAGCTGCTCGGCGACGGCGAGGGCGGCGTCGGCTACCTGCTCAAGGACCGCGTCGGCGACGTCGCCGAGTTCCTCGCGGGACTGGACACCGTGGCCGACGGCGGGACCGTCCTCGACCCGCTGGTCGTCAAGCAGATGCTCGCGCGCCGGCGCGACCCGGTCGCGGCGCTCAGCCCGCGTGAGCGGGAGGTGCTCGCACTGATGGCCGAGGGCCGGTCCAACGCCGCCATCGCCGAGGCCCTGACCGTCACGTCCGCGGCTGTGGAGAAGCACACCCAGCGGATCTTCGCCAAGCTCGGCCTCTATCCCGACGACACCGAGTCGCATCGCCGGGTCGCGGCGGTGCTGCGCTTCCTGCGCGCCGGTTGAGCGGTCAGCGGCGCTCGCGCACCTCCAGCTGGATCTGGCTGACCGAGGTGGCGATGATGTCGCTGACGAGCTCGTCGGTGCGTGGGTCGTCGAGCGCGCGCTCGACGATGCGCAGGACGGTGTCGGTGGTGGACCGGACGAGGTCGTCGTGGAACGGCACGAACCTCAGCCGGCCGGTAGCTCGGTCCTCCTTCACGAGCTCGAGGATCATCGCCTCGAGCTGGGGCCGGTTCTCCGCGACCGCGCGCCGGATGTTGGCGGCGTACGTGCCCTTCTTGAGCACGTCGTTGACCTCGGCGAGCACCGCGACCGTGAGCGGGCGCTTGATCGCGTCGATGATCGGGTCGGAGAAGTGCTGGATGAGAGCGACGGTGAAGCGGTCGCCGAAGATGTTGTCGGTGCGGTCGGCCAGCCGCGCGGCGCGCGCGGCCAGCAGCGCCCACATCAGCCAGGTCCGGCCGTCGATCTCCGGGATGATGAACGGGATGAGCGCAGGGATCTCCCACCAGTGTCGGCGCAGGTAGATGCGCCCGGTCCGGAACCGGAGCCATCGGAAGCAGATCCCGGCGAAGAAGACGACGCACACGACGAGGTCGACGATCAGCAGCGCCTCGTGCCAATCGGCTCCGGAGCCCGAGTACGGCGGCTGCGGACCGTAGAGGAACCACAGCGGGAGGCCGACGGCGACCGCGGCGAGCACGAGCAGGAACCAGTCGACGATCGTGCCGCGCCGGCCTTCGATCCGTCGCAGCTCCTCCCGCGCCGCTCGTTCACGGGTCGGGCGGATCGGCTGCGAGCCTTCCCACGCACCTGGGGTCATTGACGCAGAATAGGGGAGTGCCTCTCTACCGCGACGAGGCGATCGTGTTGCGTACCCACAAGTTGGGCGAGGCCGATCGCATCATCACCCTGCTGACACGTCAGCACGGGCGCGTGCGCGCGGTCGCTCGGGGGGTGCGTCGCACGACGTCGAGGTTCGGATCCCGGCTCGAGCCGTTCATGCACGTGGACCTCCAGCTGTCAGACGGACGCTCGCTCGACCACATCACCCAGGCGGAGACGCTGACGCCGTTCCACGCCGGCATCGGCGGGGACTACGAGCGCTACACGGCCGGCACGGTGATGCTGGAGACGGCCGACCGGCTCGTCGCCGAGGAGCGTGAGCCGTCGCTGCAGCAGTTCCTGCTGCTGGTGGGTGGGCTGCGCGTGCTCGCGTCGGGGGATCGCAGCCCGTCGCAGGTGCTCGACTCCTACCTGCTCCGCTCGATGTCGGTCGCCGGCTATGCGCCGAGCTTCGACGCGTGCGCCCGCTGCGGCACTCTGCCGACCTCTGCGGGGCCCTCTCCGGGCGCCTCGCACCGGTGGTTCAACCCTTCGCTCGGCGGCGTGCTCTGCGCGACGTGCCGAGTGCCCGGCTCAGCATCGCCGGCGGCTGAGACGCTGACCGTGCTCGGCGCACTGCTGGCGGGCGACTGGCCGGTCGTCGAGGCCGCGGAGCCGCGTCACCTGCGCGAGGCGAGCGGCCTGGTGGCGGCGTATCTCGCGTGGCATCTGGAGCGCGGGCTCCGGTCGCTGGAATACGTCGAGCGCTGACGGTGGCGGGCAAGCATGCGGGCGGGCACGCCCGCGGACGGGACGAGCACGCACCGGCGCACGGGCACGGGCACGGCCACGGCCACGGGCCGGCGCCGGACGTCGCTGTCGGGCGCGGTCCGCGGATCGCGCTGACGGCGCTCCTGGTCGCCGTTGCGGCGGCCACGCTCGTCGGCATCGTGCACTGGTGGCCGGACTCCGGCCGGGTGGACAAGCTCCAGGGCTCGATGGCGTTCACGGCCCAGGGGGCGACGTACGTCCCCGCGACCGCCACGAAGGTCGAGGGGCGATGCGCGCAGGTCGGCGCCAGCGGCTCCGCCGGGTGTGGTCACGTCGCCGCGAAGGTGGCGGACGGCCCTGATCGGGGCAAGGCGGTCACCGTCGAGGTGCCGCCGGAGGTCTCGGAGGCGGGTCTGTCGCCCGGCGACTCCCTCGAGCTGCTCCGCATCCCCGGGGCGAACGGGCAGCCCGCCACCTACAGCTACTTCAGCATCGAGCGCAACACACCTCTCTGGCTGCTCGGCGCCGTCTTCGCGATCGCGGTGCTGCTCGTGGCGCGGCTGCGCGGGTTGATGGCGCTGATCGGGCTCGGTGTCGCCGCTGCGGTCGTCGGCTGGTTCCTGCTGCCCGCGATGCTCAGCGGCCATCCGGTCGTCGCGGTGGCGGTGGTCGCCGCAGTGGCGATCATGTACGTCGTCCTGTACACCACCCACGGCGTCTCGCTGCGGACCAGCGTGGCCCTCGGCGGCACCCTCGCCGGCATCGCGCTGACGGCGCTCGTGGCCTGGTACGCCGTGGGCGACACCCATCTGACCGGTGTCGTCGACGAGGGCGGCGGTGTGCTCATCGCGCAGGTGCCCGGGCTCAGCCTGCAGCGGGTGCTCGTCGCGTCGGTCGTCATCGCCGGCCTCGGCGCGCTCAACGACGTCACGATCACCCAGGCCTCGGCCGTCTGGGAGCTGCGGGCGGCCGCGCCGGACATGGGACGTGCCGAGCTCGTCCGCAGCGCGATGCGGATCGGTCGCGACCATGTCGCATCGACCATCTACACGCTGGCGTTCGCCTACGTCGGCACGTCGCTCGCGCTGCTGCTGGCCGTCCAGCTCTACGACCGGCCCCTGCTCGACCTGCTCGGCACGGAGGAGATCGCCGAGGAGGTGGTCCGCTCGCTCACCGGAGGGATCGGCCTGGTGCTCGCCATGCCCATCACGACGGCGCTGGCCGCGCTGATGGTGAGCGGCCCGCGGACGGCGTACGACGGGCATGGAGAGGACTCCTGGATCGTCTGACGCCCCGGGCGGCCTAGGCTCCTCTCGTGAAGCGTGCCGCCCGCCAGGCCTCGACGAGGGAGATCCGCCGACCCACCCCGCACCCGTCCGGTGCGACTCCGCCGCCGATCCCCGCAGAGCTCGTCCCCGAGCACGTCGCGGTGATCATGGACGGCAACGGGCGTTGGGCGAAGGATCGCGGCCTGCCGCGGACCAAGGGCCACGAGGCGGGGGAGTCCTCGCTCTTCGACGTCGTCGAGGGCGCGATCGAGATCGGGGTGAAGGCGATCAGCGCCTACGCCTTCTCGACCGAGAACTGGACCCGCTCGGCCGACGAGGTCCGGTTCCTCATGGGCTTCAACCGCGACGTCATCCGGCGGCGCCGCGACGAGATGCACGAGCTCGGCGTGCGGGTCCGCTGGGCCGGTCGCGCGCCGCGGCTGTGGCGGTCGGTGATCAAGGAGCTGCAGATCGCCGAGGAGCTGACGAAGGACAACGACGTCTGCACGCTCACCATGTGCGTCAACTACGGCGGCCGCTCCGAGCTGGCCGACGCGAGCCGACGTATCGCACAGGACGTCGCCGCCGGGCGGCTCAACCCGGACAAGGTCGACGAGAAGGTCTTCGCGCGCTACCTCTACGTGCCCGAGCTGCCCGACGCGGACCTCATCTGGCGTACGTCGGGGGAGCAGCGCCTCTCGAACTTCATGCTGTGGCAGGCGGCGTACTCCGAGTTCGTGTTCACCGACGTGCTCTGGCCCGACGTCGACCGCCGCCACCTGTGGGCCGCCTGCGAGACGTACGCCCGCCGTGACCGGCGCTACGGCGGCGCCCTCCCCAACCGCCCCTGACCGCGAGAGGTCAATCCCCACGGCCCGAGAGGTCAATCCCCACGGCCCGAGGGGTCGATCCCCACGGCCCGAGAGGTCAATCCCCACGGCTCGAGGGGTCGATCCCCACGGCTCGAGGGGTCGATCCCCACGGCGCGGGACCGCTTCAGCCGACGAACGTCACGAACCAGGTCATCTCGCGGAAGGCGTCGTCCCACTCCTCGTGGGCGTCGGTGCCTCGATCGGCCACGAGCCGCTCGCGCGGGATCGGCGGCGGGAGGTGCTTGAAGCGCTCCGGCTCGTGATCACTGCTGACGGCGGACACCATGGTCCGAGCATAGGTGCCGTCGAGACGTCGATCCAGGGTGGAAGGCACGTCGGTCCGTCAGCGCCGATCGACGTCTCGGGCCGTGGGGATTGACGTCTCGGCGGATGAGGGTCAGCGGCACGAAGGGCAGGTGCCGAAGATCTCCAGCGTGTGGGAGACGTCGGCGTAGCCGTGCTCCGCCGCGATCGCGTTGGTCCAGCGTTCGACAGCAGGCCCCTCGACCTCCACGGTGCGACCGCACGAGCGGCACACCAGGTGGTGGTGGTGGCTGTCGGAGCAGCGCCGGTAGATCGCCTCGCCGTCCTCGGTGCGCATCATGTCGACCTCGCCGGAGTCGGCGAGCTTCTGCAGGGTGCGGTACACGGTGGCCAGACCGACCGAGTCGCCGCGCCGCGCCAGGATCTCGTGGATCTCCTGGGCCGAGTGGAAGCCTTCCGTGGCGCCCAGCGCGGAGGCGACGGCCAGTCGCTGCTTGGTGGGGCGGAGCCCGGAGGCGTCAGTGCTCGTCATAGTGGGGCGCTCCCGTCTGGTCGACGTGCACCGCGTGCCGGTGGCCGTCGTGGACGTAGTCGACATGGTCGCCGTGCTCGACGGCCAGGTGGCCGCAGTGCGGCCCGTGCTCGTGGTCGTGCGTCATCTCGCACGTCTCGTGCTCGGCCGGCGCCTCCGCCTCGACGGGGAAGGGGGCCGCGAGGCGGCGCCGGTGGCGGAGCAGGGACCCGATCGGCCAGGTGACCGCGAAGCAGGCGAGAGCCAGCAGCACGATCGTGGGACCCGGCGCGACGGTCGCCTTGAAGGAGGCGAACGCCGAGATCACCAGCCCGCCGAGCGATGCGAACGTGCCGAGCGCCATCGCGCCCAGCAGCGTCGTGCGGAACGAGCGGGAGACCTGCTGGCTGGTCGCGACCGGCACCACCATCAGCGCGCTGACGAGCAGGAGCCCGACGGTGCGCATCGCGACGGTCACGCTCACCGCCGCCAGGACGGCGACGAGCAGGTTGTAGGCGCGCACGTTGAGACCGGAGACCTTCGCGAACTCCTGGTCCTGGGCGACCGCGAAGAGCTGCGGGGAGAGCCCGACCCCGACGGTGATCACGACTGCCGCGAGCACCATGGTCACCACGACGTCGCTGATGCCGATCGTCGTGATCGAGCCGAACAGATACTCCTGCAGGTGTGTCGCCGACTCGCCGCTGATGCCGGTCAGCAGGACGCCGCCGGCGAGACCGCCGTAGAAGAGCAGCGCGAGCGCGACGTCGCCGTTCGCGTGGCCGCGCTCGCGGATGATCTCGATCAGGGTCGCGCCCAGGACCGCGACGACGACCGCCGTCCAGGTCGGTGAGGCGCCGGTGAGCAGGCCGAGCGCGACGCCGGTGACGGCCACGTGGCCGAGGCCGTCGCCCATGAGGGCGAGCCGGCGCTGCACGAGGTAGGTGCCGACCGCGGGGGCGGCGAGGCCCGTGAAGACGGCGGCGATGAGAGCCCGCTGCATGAACGGCAGGCCGAAGAGGTCCGCGGGGGTCATCGATGGGTCTCCTCGTCGGCCTCGAGGGGGGAGGCGACGTGCGGTGCGTGGTCGGCGTGGAGGTCGTACGCCGACCGGTGGTGCGGCGCATGCACGTCGGCGTGCGCGAGCGGGGGCCCGTCGTACG
This sequence comes from Nocardioides panacihumi, assembly GCF_039530925.1. Classification (NCBI taxonomy): domain Bacteria; kingdom Bacillati; phylum Actinomycetota; class Actinomycetes; order Propionibacteriales; family Nocardioidaceae; genus Nocardioides; species Nocardioides panacihumi. The sequence goes on from NZ_BAAAPB010000003.1 coordinate 280,509, forward strand.
CGACGCGACCGTCGCCCATCACCACGGCGCGGTCGACGAGCGACTCGAGGGGGCCGAGCTCGTGCGCGACCAGCACGATCGTCGCCCCTCGGGCCTTGAGCTGCGCGAGCGCGTCGGCCAGCGCGTGCTGGTTCGGCAGGTCGACGCCGGCGGTCGGCTCGTCGAGGAAGAAGAGCTCCGGCTCCGCGGCGAGGGCACGCGCGATCAGAACACGTTGCTGCTGGCCGCCGGACAGCGTCGCGACACCCTCATGGCCCTTGTGCGCGAGCCCCACGACCTCCAGCGCGTCGTCGATCGCGGCACGGTCGGCCCGGCTCAGCGGACGGAACAGCCGCCGGTGCGTCAGCCGGCCGGATGCGACGACCTCCCACACGTTCGCAGGGACGCCGGAGGTGGCGCCGACGCGCTGCGGGACGAAGCCGATCCGGTGCCACGCGTCGAACGCGTCGAACGGCGTGCCGAACAGCTCCAGGTGGCCGCCGGCCAGCGGCCGCAGGCCCGTCAGTGCGCGCACCAGGGTCGACTTGCCCGACCCGTTCGCACCCATCAGGGCGACGAACTCGCCCGACTCGACGTTCAGGTTGATGCCGCGCAGGACGGGTCGCCCGCCGATGGCGACGACGCCGCCGGTGAGCGTGATGGGCGGCGCGGTGGGCGGGGCGGCCGGGAGCGGGCTCAGTGACATGCGTTCGCCTCTTCCAGCGCCTTCAGGTTGGCGCGCATCAAGGACAGGTAGTCATCGTTCGAGGTCTGGTCGGTCAGGCCCTCGATGGGGTCGAGCACCGCGGTCCGCACGCCCATGTCGGTGGCCAGCGTCCGGGAGAGCTCCGCCGGCGCGAGCCTCTCCCCGAAGACCGTGGTGATGCCGTCGGACTCGATGAGGTCGTGCAGCCGCCCCAGGTCGGCCGGCGTGGGCTCGGCGCCGGGGGAGAGGCCGGCGATCGGCTCGACGTACAGCCCGTAGCGGGCCAGGTAGCCGAACGCGTCGTGCGAGACGACGATCGTGTCGCGTTCGCAGTGCGCCAGGCCGGCGGCGTACTCGTGGTCGAGGGCCGTCAGCTCGGCGTCGAGCGCCGCCGCGTTGGAGCGGTACGTCGACGCGTGGGCGGGGTCGATCGTCGACAGCTGAGCAGCCACTGCGTCCGCTACCTTCGCGAGCTTGAGCGGGTCCTGCCAGAAGTGCGGGTCGAGGTCTCCGTGGTCGTGCGCCTGCCCGGCCTCCTCGTCGGCGGTCTCGCCGCTGTGGTGAGCGGTGTCGTCGTGGCCCGCGTGGCTCATCGGCTCGAGACCGGCGACAGCCGCCGCGTCGACCTTGCGAGCGGCGGACTGCTTCACGGCGGCGTCGACCGAGGCCTGCAGGCCCTTCTCGTAGACGACGAGGTCGGCCAACGCGGCCTCCCCCGTCTGCTTGGGCGAGAGCTCGAGGTCGTGCGGCTCCTGACCGGGGCGGGTCAGGTCGCTGATCCTGACGAGGTCGCCGCCGACTCGCTCGGCGACGAACTGCAACGGGTAGAACGCTGTCACGACGTCGATGTGTCCGTCGTCGGGCGTCGGCGCCGTCTCGGAGAACGCAGCGCAGCCGGTCAGCGCGAGCGTCGCGGCGACGACGGCGACGATCCGGAACATGACAATGATTCTCACTCGCATTGAGAACGGTTGTCAATCTTCCGGCTGTGGCCACGCGAAGCACACCGTGCCCGTGCCACTCGATAGGCTGATCGCTCACCGAGCCGCCGTACCAGGAAGCAGGACCACGTGGCCAAGCCGCCCGCATCGACCGTCGACAACGTCGTCTCCCTCGCGAAGCGTCGGGGATTCGTCTACCCGTGCGGTGAGATCTACGGAGGCACCAGGAGCGCGTGGGACTACGGCCCGCTGGGTGTCGAGCTCAAGGAGAACATCAAGCGCCAGTGGTGGCGCTCGATGGTCATCAGCCGCGACGACGTCGTCGGCCTCGACTCGAGTGTGATCCTGCCCCGTCAGACCTGGGAGGCGTCGGGCCACGTCGCGACGTTCACCGACCCGCTGGTGGAGTGCTTGAGCTGCCACCACCGCTTCCGCGCCGACCACCTGCAGGAGGCGTACGCCGAGAAGAAGTCCATCGCCGACCCCGACGACGTCCCCATGTCGGACATCGCCTGCAGCAACTGCGGCACGCGCGGCCAGTGGACCGAGCCGCGCAACTTCTCCGGCCTGCTCAAGACCTACCTCGGCGTCATCGAGGACGAGTCCGGCCTGCACTACCTGCGCCCCGAGACGGCGCAGGGCATCTTCATCAACTTCAACAACGTCGTCACCAGCCAGCGGATGAAGCCCCCGTTCGGCATCGCCCAGATCGGCAAGTCGTTCCGCAACGAGATCACGCCGGGCAACTTCATCTTCCGCACCCGCGAGTTCGAGCAGATGGAGATGGAGTTCTTCGTCAAGCCGGGCGAGGACAAGGAGTGGCACCAGTACTGGATCGACACCCGGATGGCCTGGTACACCGACCTCGGCATCGACCCGGACAACCTGCGCCTCTACGAGCACGCGCAGGAGAAGCTGTCGCACTACTCCACCCGCACGGTCGACATCGAGTACCGGTTCAACTTCCCGGGCTCGGAGTGGGGCGAGCTCGAGGGCGTCGCCAACCGCACCGACTTCGACCTCACCACGCACTCGAAGCACTCCGGCACCGACCTGAGCTACTTCGACCAGGCGGCGAACGAGCGCTACACGCCGTACGTCATCGAGCCGGCCGCGGGCCTCTCCCGCAGCCTCATGACGTTCCTGGTCGACGCCTACACCGAGGACGAGGCGCCCAACACCAAGGGCGGTGTCGACAAGCGCGTCGTGCTCAAGCTCGACCCGCGGCTCGCCCCGGTCAAGGTCGCCGTCCTGCCGCTGAGCCGCAACGAGGCCCTCTCGCCGAAGGCGCGCGGTCTCGCGGCGGAGCTGCGCAAGAGCTGGAACGTCGACTTCGACGACGCCGGCGCGATCGGCCGCCGCTATCGCCGTCAGGACGAGATCGGCACGCCGTTCTGCGTCACGGTCGACTTCGAGACCCTGGACGACCAGGCGGTCACGATCCGCGAGCGGGACACGATGTCGCAGGAGCGCGTCTCGCTCGACCGCGTGCCGGCGTACCTCGCCGAACGGCTTCTGGGCTGCTGACGTGACGCGCCGCGGGGGGACGGGCCCGACGCTCGTCGTGTCGGCGTTGCTCGCCGTGGCGGTGCTGTCGGGCTGCTCGGGCGGCTCGGGTGGCTCCGACGCCTCGGGTGGCTCCGGCGGCCCGTCGGCGTCGGCAGCCGGCCGGACGCCGAGTACGTCGGCCACCACGGCGTACCCCTCCGGCGCGCCGACCGGCACCGTGCTCACCGAGCCGGGCACCACCGTCGCCCTCGGGTCGGACGCGACCGTGTCCTGGGAGCCGAGGCAGGGTCAGGTCGGCACCGTGCGGATCAAGGTCGACAGGATCGAGCGCACGACGTTCGTGAAGAGCTTCCGCGACTGGCGGGTCGACGCGACGACGAAGACCTACGCCCCGTACTTCGTGCACGCCCACGTCACCAACCTCGGCACGAGCGACCTCGGCGGCGCCGCGGTCCCGCTCTACGGCGAGAGCGCGGCGAACGCGCTGGTCGAGCCGGCGGTCTTCAAGGAGACCTTCAAGCCGTGCCATCCCAGTGTGCTGCCGAAGCCGTTCCCCGCAGGCAGGAGCGTGCCGGTCTGCGTGGTCTACCTGGTGCCCGGCCGCGGCCAGCTGGTCGGCGCGGCCTTCCGGCCGACCCAGGACTTCGCGCCCATCGTGTGGAAGTCGGCCTCCTGAGGGCGGCGCCGGGCAAGGATTGGGTCCGGTGCCGGGGCGCGTCGGACAATGGGTGACATGACGCTCCGGCTCGGCACCCTCGAGATCGCCACGCCCGTGGTGCTCGCGCCGATGGCGGGCATCACCAACGCGGCGTACCGCCGCCTCTGCGCCGAGCAGGGCGCCGGCCTCTACGTCTGCGAGATGATCACGTCGCGCGGCCTCGTCGAGGGCGACCAGCACACCAAGGACATGCTGGTCTTCGACGAGCTCGAGACGGTGCGGTCGGTGCAGCTGTACGGCACCGACCCCGTGTACGTCGGCAAGGCGACCGAGATCCTGTGCGCGGAGTACGGCGTCGCCCACATCGACCTCAACTTCGGCTGTCCGGTCCCCAAGGTCACCCGCAAGGGCGGCGGGGGAGCGCTGCCCTGGAAGCGCAACCTGCTCGGTGAGATCCTGCGGCACGCGGTCGCGGCCGCCGAGCCGTACGGCATCCCGGTGACCATGAAGACCCGCAAGGGCATCGACGCCGACCACCTGACCTACCTCGACGCCGGGCGGATCGCCGAGGAGAGCGGCGCCGCCGCGATCGCGCTGCACGGCCGCACGGTGTCGCAGGCCTACTCCGGTGTGGCCGACTGGGACGCCATCGCCGAGCTCAAGGCGAGCGTCACGAGCATCCCGGTGCTCGGCAACGGCGACATCTGGGAGGCCGCCGACGCCCTGCGCATGGTGGAGCAGACCGGCGTCGACGGCGTCGTCGTCGGTCGGGGCTGCCTCGGCCGCCCGTGGCTGTTCCGGGACCTGGCCGCGGCGTTCGCCGGTGAGACCGTCGCAACGCTGCCGACGCTCGGCGAGGTCGCCACGATGATGCGGCGCCACGCCGAGCTGCTCTGCCAGCACATGGGCGAGGAGCGCGGCTGCAAGGAGTTCCGCAAGCACGTCAGCTGGTATCTCAAGGGCTTCTCCGCGGGCGGCGCCATGCGGCGCGACCTCGGGCTGGTCAAGACGCTCGCCGACCTCGACGAGCTGCTCGCGGACCTCGACCCCGACGAGGCCTTCCCGGTCTCCGAGCTCGGCGCTCCTCGCGGCCGACAGGGGTCGCCGCGCGACAAGGTCGTGCTGCCCGAGGGGTGGCTCGACGACACCGACGGCATCGGCTGCGTCATCGCCGAGGACACCGTCTCCGGCGGCTGATCTCCCCAGATTTCGCCGCCCGGGGTGACGAGCGCCACGAGGTGCTCTACTGTCCCCGATGCGGGGCGGCCACCACCGGTGTGCTTCAGTGGAGGCCGCGTTTCGTCTGTCGTGGGGACTGGACGAGCCGTGTGACCTGTCGTCGAAGCTAAGGATCAGCGCTGTGGCTCAAGGCCGCCACAAGCGGGACACCGATGCCCGCGGTTTCGCACCGAAGCCCTCTCGCAAACCACTCATCAAACCCATATTCAAGCCGTCTCGTGCCGCTCTGGTGGCTGCGCCGGTGGCCGTGATGGCCACCGCGGCGGTCGTCACCGCCGGACTGACCTCCGGGGGCGGCGCGACCAACGACCAGGCTGCCGCGGCCGCCGACGTGAGCAATGTGGTGGCCGCGCCCGTCCCGAGCGCCGCGGTGCGACTCGACGACCGCAGCACCACGGTGTCGCGCTCGCTGAGCCGCCGCCAGGCCGTCCAGGCACGCACCGGGAAGACGCGCTACACGACCACGGCCCTGGACCTGTGGAAGGTCCCCGGCAAGCACGCCGGCAAGTCGGGCGAGGCCAAGCCGGGCACCAAGGTGCTCGCCACCGGGCGTGAGCTCGACGGTCGCGTCGAGGTCGTCGTCGACGGCGCCGTCGCCTGGGTGACCCAGGGCTACCTCGCCGCCACGAAGCCGGCGCCGAAGCCCCCGGAGCCCGCGGGCCTCTCCAACGAGCCGTGCCCGGACATGAGCGTCGAGAGCGGTCTCAAGCCGCAGACCATCAAGGTCTACCGGTCGGTGTGCCACGCGTTCCCGCAGGTCACCGAGTACGGCGGCTGGGCGGCGCGCTCCGAGCACAACACCGGCAACGCGATCGACGTCATGGTGTACGGCGACAAGGCGCTCGGCGACGAGATCGCTGCCTGGGCGCAGAGCCACGCCGGCGAGCTCGATCTCTACGACCTCATCTGGTACGACCGCATCTGGACGCCGGTCCGTTCCTCCGAGGGCTGGCGTGACTACGGCGACCACGGGTCGGCGACCGCGAATCACATGGACCACGTCCACATCGGCACGAACTGAGCGTCGCGCAGCGGAGCGTCCGCTGCGTTGTCGGGCCTCGCCGGCCGCTTCGCTGCCAAGGCCGCCTTCGGCCCTCCGCCTTGCGGCCGCACACCCTGCGCGACGCTCAGCGCCCCTCCGGCTCGCTAGGGTTCCGGTGTGGACAGCCTGTACGACGACGCCGACCGTGAGCGCATCGTCGCCGAGCTGCCCAAGCGTGTCGACGCACCGGAGCGGACCCCGTTCGAGCGCGACCGTGCGCGCGTGGTCCACGCGGCGTCGAGCCGCCGGCTGGCGGCCAAGACGCAGGTGGTCGGTCCGCAGTCGGACGACTTCGTCCGCAACCGGCTGACCCACAGCCTCGAGGTCGCCCAGGTCGCCCGCGACCTCTCCCGGGCGCTGGGCAGCCAGCCCGACATCGCTGAGACGGCGGCGCTGGCCCACGACCTGGGACACCCGCCGTTCGGGCACAACGGCGAGGCCGTCCTGGCCACCCTCGCCGAGCCGTGCGGCGGCTTCGAGGGCAACGCGCAGACGCTGCGCCTGCTCACCCGCCTCGAGGCGAAGACGTTCGACGCCGCCGGCGAGTCCGTGGGCCTGAACCTCACCCGCGCCACCCTCGACGCCTGCACGAAGTACCCCTGGCGGCGCTCGGAGGCACCCTCGACCCTCGGGGGGAGTGCGAAGTTCGGCGTCTACGAGGACGACCTGCCCGTCTTCACCTGGCTGCGCTCGCCGGAGACGGGCCATCGCAAGTGCGTCGAGGCGCAGATCATGGACCTCGCCGACGACGTCGCCTACTCGGTGCACGACGTCGAGGACGGCGTCGTCGCCGGTCGCGTCGACCTGACCCGGCTCGACGCCGAGCCGGTGTGGGAGATCGTCCGTGAGTGGTACCTCCCGGGCGCATCGGACGACGAGCTCTCCGCCACGCTGAGCGGGCTGCGGGCCGTCGGCAGCTGGCCTGAGGCGTCGTACGACGGCAGCAGGCGGAGCCTGGCGGCACTCAAGAACCTCACGAGCGACCTGATCGGGCGCTTCTGCGGCGATGTGCAGGCGGCTTCGGGTGCGCCCGGCGCGTTCGCCCGCTACCGGGCCGACCTCGTCGTGCCGGAGCAGACGCTGCGGGAGATCGCCGTCCTCAAGGCGATCGCCGTCCACTACGTCATGCGGTCCGACGACCGGCGGCTGCTGCTCGAGCGCCAGCGGGAGCTGCTGGCCGAGCTGGTCGCCGTCCTCGTCGACCGCGGGGCGGACGCGCTCGACCGGCTGTTCGCCGACGACTGGAGGGCAGCCCCCGACGACGCCGGGCGGCTGCGCGTCGTGATTGACCAGGTCGCCTCGCTCACCGATGTCACGGCGGTGGCGTGGCACGCACGACTGACGGGGGAGTCCGGTGTCTGAGCCTCTTGTGTGGTTGCCCTTCGACCCCTCGGAGCTGGCGGAGGTGCCGTCCGGGCTGCGGTACGAGGTCGTCAACCCGATGAGGCACGTGCCCGACAGCGTCTCCGACGTCGCGTTCTACGTGCCGCCCTACGACATGGGCCCCCGCATCGCGGACGCCTTGCCGCAGATGACGTCGCTGCAGGTGATCCAGACCCTGTCCGCCGGTGTCGACAACGTGCGCGGTCACGTGCCGTCCGGCGTCACGCTGTGCAACGGACGCGGCATCCACGACACCTCGACCGCCGAGCTGACCCTGGCGCTGATCCTCGCCAGCCTGCGCGGGCTGCCGCGCTTCGTGCGCCAGCAGGGCGACCACGAGTGGCGCGGGGGCTTCGAGCAGTCGCTGGCGGACAAGCGCGTCCTCCTCGTCGGGTACGGCTCCGTCGGCTCGGCCATCGCAGCGCGGCTGCGCCCCTTCGAGTGCGAGGTCGTGCCGGTCGCCCGCCACGCCCGGGACGGGGTGCACGCGATCGCGGAGCTGCCCGAGCTGCTCCCGACGGCCGAGGTGGTCGTCCTCATCGTGCCGCTGACCGCCGAGACCCGGGGGCTCGTCGACACGACCTTCCTCGACCGGATGAGGGATGGCGCGCTGCTGGTCAACGTCGCCCGCGGCGCGGTCGTCGTCACCGACGACCTGGTGGCGGCGCTGGGGACCGGCCGGATCCGGGCCGCGCTCGACGTCACCGACCCCGAGCCGCTGCCGGCCGAGCATCCGCTGTGGACGGCGCCGAACGTGCTCGTCAGCCCGCACGTCGGCGGCGCGAGCAGCGCGATGTGGCCGCGTGCGCACCGGCTGGTGCGGGAGCAGCTGGAGCGTTTCGCCGCGGGGGAGGCGCTCGCGAACGTGATGACGGGCGAGTACTGACCCCCGTGTGTGGAGGACCCGCCCGCCGGCGTACCTCCTGACCGTAGGATCGGGCCGTGGCCGGACGCATCCTCGAGAAGAGCATCACCGAGGTGCGCGAGAAGGCCCGGATCGAGGACGTCGTCAGCCAGTTCGTCACGCTCCGCAACGCCGGGAGCGGCTCGCTGAAGGGCCTGTGCCCGTTCCACGACGAGAAGTCGCCGTCGTTCAACGTCACGCCCGCCCGGGGCTACTACCACTGCTTCGGCTGCGGCGAGGGTGGCGACGTCATCGACTTCATGATGAAGATCGACGCGCTCAGCTTCGGCGAGACCGTCGAGCGCCTGGCCGAGAAGTTCGGCGTCCAGCTGCTGCGCGAGGACGGCGACGCCACGCCGGAGCGGCGCGGACCGTCCCGTGGCAAGCTGGTCGAGGCGCACAAGGTCGCCCAGGAGTTCTTCGCCGAGCAGCTCCTCACGCCCGACGCCCTGCCGGCCCGCCAGTTCCTCGCCGAGCGCAGCTTCGACCAGGCGGCCGCGGAGACCTTCGGTCTCGGCTTCGCGCCGCGCTCCGGGAACGCGCTGTTCCAGCACCTGCGCGGCCGCGGCTTCACCGAGGAGGAGATCGTCGTCGCCGGCCTGTCGCGGCAGAACCGCTGGGACGTGTTCCAGGGCCGGCTGGTGTGGCCGATCCGCGAGCCCGGGGGCGATGCCATCGGGTTCGGGGCGCGCAAGCTGTTCGAGGACGACCGGATGTCGGGGAAGTACGTCAACACGTCCGAGACGCCGATCTACAAGAAGAACCAGGTGCTCTACGGCATCGACCTCGCCCGGGTCGGCATGCGGCAGACCGGGCAGGCGGTCGTCGTCGAGGGCTACACGGACGTGATGGCCTGTCACCTGGCCGGCATCACGACAGCGGTCGCCACCTGTGGCACCGCCTTCACGACCGACCACGGCAAGGTCGTGCGGCGGTTCATGGCCGACTTCAAGGGATCCTCGGGCGAGGTGGTCTTCACCTTCGACGGCGACAAGGCCGGCCAGGCCGCGGCGATGAAGGTGTTCGAGGGCGACCAGGAGTTCGTCTCACAGACCTACGTCGCGGTGGCGCCCGACGGTCTCGACCCCTGCGACCTGCGGATCAAGCAGGGTGACGAGGCTGTGCGCGAGCTCGTCGCCGGACGGCAGCCGCTCTATCGGTTCGTGCTCGGCAACGTGCTCGCCCGCTACGACCTCGACCGCGCCGACGGACGCATCGACGCGCTGCGCGAGGGCTCGGCGCTGGTCTCGTCGATCCGGGACCGGTCGAAGGCCGACGCGTTCGCGCGCGAGCTCGCCGGCATGGTCGGCGTCGACATGGAGCATGCGCTCGCAGAGGTGCGGAGGGCGCAGAGCAGGGACCAGGGGCGAGGGGCCCGTGGCCAGGCGCCGCCGACGGATCGACGCCAGCAGACCCAGGAGCAGCCCGCCGTACCGGCGCAGCGACTGCCCGACCTGCGCGACCCGCGCTTCGCGGTCGAGCGCGAGACGCTCAAGCTCGTCCTGCAGCACCCGATCGCGATCGGCCGCACCACGGCCGAGGTCGGTCCGGCCGACTTCACGCACCCGGTCTACCGCGCCGTGTGGGAGCTCGTCGCCGCTGCCGGCGGCCCTGTCGACGGGGCGTCCGACCCGCAGTGGGTGTCGACAGTCCGGGCCCGGGCGACGGACCCGCGGCTCGGGCAGGTGGTCAGCGCCCTGGCGGTGGAGCCGATCCGGGCGAAGGAGGCCGACCCGGCCTACGTCCTCGAGCACATCGTGCGGCTGCGCGAGGCGACCATCATCCGGCAGATCGCCGACGTCCACAGCCGGCTGCAGCGCAGCGACCCGGCGGCCGATCCCGAGGGCTACCTCTCCGCCTTCAACGAGCTCAACCGTCTCGAGCAGCAGCGCCGCGCGCTGCGTGACCGGATCGTCTCGTCGTGAGCATCTTCAGGAGATCGAGCGTGTCGGTCGCGACCGGCGAGCGCGTCCTCGCCAGCGCCCCGCTGATCGGCGGCGAGGGCGTCGTCGCCGGCACCCGCGAGGCGCTGTACGTCGCCGACCGCCGGCTGCCGTGGGAGCAGGTCGAGGCCGCGTCGTGGGATCAGGACTCGAGCGTCCTGACCGTGAGCGAGGTCGGCGCGGGCGCCGTGCACCGGCTCGCGGTCGACAGTCCCGTCCGGCTGCTCCAGCTCGTCCGCGAGCGCGTGACCGCGAGCGTCGTGCTGCAGCGAGCCGTGCCGCTGCCGCTCGGAAGCGCGCGGGTCGTCGCCCGCCGGGCGGGTGGGGGCAACCGGGACGTGACGTGGTTCGTCGAGTACGACGCTCTGGCCGACCCCGACGACCCCGCGGTCGTCGCGCTGGTCCGGGCGGCGCTCGCCTCGGCCCGCGACGATCTTGGCGACGCGTGAACGGCCGTGAACGCCACTGATCGCGAGGCCGATTTCGTCGGCTCGGGCGCGACTTGCTAAGGTTTCGCCCGCTGCCAAGCGATCCCCTGTAGCTCAACTGGCAGAGCATGCGACTGTTAATCGCAGGGTTGTTGGTTCGAGTCCAACCGGGGGAGCAATCAAGGGCCGTTGACCTGTCTGAACAGGTCGGCGGCCCTTCTGCATCGCCGGACGTCATACGAGCTGGCTGCCTGGGTAGCCAATGCGTATGACGTCTCGGGTGGGGTGCGCGGGGACTGGGTGTGTCGGCCGGTAAGGTCACCGCGCGAGGGGCGGTAGCTCAGTCGGTCAGAGCAGAGGACTCATAATCCTTGGGTCGTGGGTTCGAGCCCCACCCGCCCTACACAGTGCGTTGTGTTGCTCCGCCTGAGGGGTGACATCCGGGCTTCGGCTGATGGGTGGCACTCCCGAGTGATGCGGGAGATGAGCGTGGCTGAGCAGCGGTGGCCGACGCGGCGGCAGAGCGCCCCTTCCGCACCCGGAAGAGGCGCCCGCCGACGGGCGTGGTCAGCTGACCGGGCCGCGCGGAGTTGCGACCTTCGGCCGTGCCCCGTTCTTGAGATGACCCCCGTTCTTCTTCGAGGAGTCGAACACCTGGGTGTCGTAGGCCATGTGGCCGACCATGTTGGCGAAGGTCTTCGACATCCAGGTCAGCACCTCAGGGTCGTTGTTGCTGAGGTTGTCGCACCAACGGAAGGGGTTGTCCACGCAGCCTCCGTCGTCCCCAGGCACCGTGCCCTCGAAGTTGCCCTCGTAGCCGCCGAAGAGTGCGACGTCCGAGGCCAGCTTGCAGCAGTCCTGACCGGTGAGCACCCCACTCGCAGGGATCCCGGCCTGCTGGAACATGAATGCGTCGGTTCCATCCGCCGAGAACAAGATGTGGTTCTGCCCGATCGAGTTCAGGTAGTCGATCCCGTGGTCGCGCCCGATCGCGGACGGAGCCCAGATGCTGGGCGGCATCGGCGTGCCGGGGTCGCGGCTGAACAGGTTGACCCCGTCCTTCGGGTCGAGGACGCCCGCCACGTAGTTCGGCGTGGCCGTCACGTCAGCATCCAGGTCGAACTTGATCTTCGCGAGCTCGTCCGCCGGCAGGGTCTCGACGTAGTACTCCGAGCCGAGCAGCCCCAGCTCCTCACCGCCGAACCAGATGAAGCGCAGCTTGTTGCGGGTGTTGGTGTTCTTCAGCTGCTGGGCGATGTCGAGGATCGTCGCCGAGCCCGACGCGTTGTCGAGCATCCCAGCGCCGTAGATGGCGTCCAGGTGGGCGTCGACGACCAGGATGTTGTTCGGGTCGCCACCCTTGGAGTCGGCGATGACGTTCCAGTCGGAGCGGTTCGGGTCGTCGATGGCCTTGACGTCGATGTTCAGGGTCGGACCGGTCCCGGGGACGTACTGTCCGAGCAGCTGGGTGCCCACGGCGTACGACGTGAAGATGACCGGGATGTGCTCGGTCCCGGCGAGCGAGCCGCTGAACAGGCTGGTGCGGCCGGGGTTGCCCTCGTTGAAGATGATCGCCGCCGAGGCGCCGGCGGCCTGTGCGTTGGCCACCTTCTGCGCGAAGGTGCACGTCCCGCGCTGGATCAGGGCGATGTTGCCGACTCCGAACCCGGCGAAGTCGGACGCTGCGCACCCGCTGGCCGAGCTCGGCGCAGGCGTCGCGGGCACCACGATCCCGCCGGCCGGCTGCAGCTTGGCCGTCGTCGTCCCTGCGACCGGACCGGGGTTGAAGTCGGTGCCGAGCCCGAAGGAGTGCGGTGTCGGCAGGGTCTCTCGGAGCACGGGGTCACCGATGAAGCTGAAGTAGTGGAACTTGTACTCCTGCAACGTGACGTCGTAGCCCGCAGCTCGCATGACGTTGGCGACGTAGTCGGCCGAGGCCTTGTAGCCGGGCTCACCCGAGTTGCGCGACGGGTGGCCGTCGGCGCCGGGGTTGGCGTCCGCGATCTGCTGGAACTTGACCATGTGGGCCCAGAGATCGGCCTTGGTGACGCAGTCGACGAGCTTCTGGGGCGTGTTGTTGACCCGGTGGGCACAGGCCGCCGGGTTGGCGTCGGGGGTCGGAGCGGTGGGTGTCGCGCTCGATGCGACCGCGGGAAGGGCAGCAGCCGTTGCCAGCACTGCCGCACTGGCGACCGCGATCGTCCAACCTCGACGTCGTCCGTGTTGTGGGTTCATTCGTGACGTTCCCTTCTGACGGAGGACCCGCCGGCGTCGTCGTCGACGAGCCTTCCGACGTTACTGCTGGCGGCGGATTCCTGACCAGACGATCGCAGCCGGCCCGGTTGCGCGAGCCACCCGTTCGCGGGTGGTGTCGGGCAGGGCTCCGATTCCTAGTCTGGAAGCCAACAGGCGGCGTACGGGGAGGAAGCGCGCATGTCCGATGCGACGGCCGGCGAGCCCGTACCGAGCGAAGACTTCAACCGTCGGCTGGCGCTGCTGCTGTCGATGGCGATGTTCGTGCTCGTCGTCGACACCTCGCTGATGAACGTGTCGATCTCGGCGGTCGTACGAGACCTCGACGCCACCGTCAGCGGCGTGCAGTCGGCGATCGCGCTGGAGGCCCTGGTCTCCGCGTCGTTCATCCTCATCGGTGGCAAGGTCGCGGACCTGATCGGGCGCAAGCGCGCCTACATCCTGGGACTGTGCGGCTACGGGATCGGCGCCATCGCCATGACGCTCGCGCAGGACCTGCTGGCCATCATCATCTTCTGGGCGATCGTCGGCGGCATCGGCGCCTCGCTCCTGCTGCCGGGCATGCAGTCGCTCATCCACGGCAACTTCGAGGGCGCCGACCAGAAGCGCGTCTACGCGTTGGTCGGCGCGTCGGCGGCGATCGCCGCCGCCGTCGGTCCGCTGGTGGGCGGCTTCCTGACCACGCTGTTGTCCTGGCGGGTCGCCTTCCTAGGGGAGGCCGTCATCATCGCCGTGGTCCTCAGCGGCGCCGGCCTCGTCAAGGACGTCCCCTACAGCGGGCCACGGCAGGTGGACGTCGTCGGAGCGGTGCTGTCGGTCCTCGGCATGGGCGGGCTCGTCCTCGGCGTCCTGGTGTGGCAGGAGGGCGGCACCGCGGTCGGCGCGTTGATCGCCGTGGGAGTCGTCGGCCTCGGCTCCCTCGTCTACTGGTTGGTACGACGGCACCGCGCCGGGCGCCCCACGCTCGTCGACCCCACACTCTTCCGGTCGCTCTACTTCCGGCTCGGCATCTCCAGCCAGATGCTGCAGCAGATCGCCCTCGGCGGCGCCATGATCGTGCTGCCCATCTACTTCCAGATGGTCCTCGAGTACAACGCCCTCGAGGCCGGCATCTCGCTGGCGCCGCTCTCGCTGAGCATGTTCGCGCTGTCCGCGCTGGCGGGGAAGCGGGCCGCCCATCGCCGGGCGAGCGGCATCATCCGCATCGGCTTCCTGCTCCTGGCCCTCGGCCTGCTCGCCGTCGTGCTCGTCGTGCCGCATGCCGACTCCGGCTGGGCGCTCGCCCTGCCACTGGCCGTGACCGGCGCCGGCCTCGGGCTGCTGGTGTCCCAGCTGAACAACTACACGCTGGCCCCGATCTCCGAGGAGCGCGTCAGTGAGGCGTCGGCCGTCAACTCGGCCGCGGGCTCCTTCGGCCTGTCGTTCGGGCTCGCGTTCGCGGGTGCCGTGATGCTGGCGTCCCTGTCGGCCGCCTTCACCGCGCAGGCACAGGCGAGCGACGTCCTCCCGTCCGGCAGCAAGGACCAGGTCGCCCAAGCGCTGGAGGACGACGCCGAGGTCATGAGCAACACGCAGCTCAACGAGCAGCTGGCCGGTCAGCCGGCGGACGTCCGCGACGAGATCATCCGGATCAACACCGACGTCCGGCCTCTCGCCCTGCAGATCGGGCTCGGGGTCCCCATCGTCAGCGCACTGATCGGGCTGGGTCTCTCCTTCCGCATGGTGCGTCTGCCCGAGCTCGAACGCCGGTCGGGGGTCGAGGACGTCCTCGGCTGAGGCCACGGGGCCGGTCAGTGCAGGGCGACCTTGAGCAGCGCGACGAGGATCCCGAGGGCGGCCCCGGCGGCCGCGCTGGCGATCCGGCCGCTGGTGTCCAGCCCGCCTCGCACACCCGCCAGGTAGCTGTAGATCGTCAGCAGCGCGATCGTCGCGCCGAGCGCGATCCACGCGGCGGTGCGCATCTCGGCGCCCGCGAGCCTGCCGACGATCAGGACCAGCAGCGGCACGATCGACGCGCCCAGGATCGGCACTGTCTCGACGAGGGCGTGCCGGAACGCGGCGATCGGATGATGCCGGTGGGTCAGGGAGCTGCCCAGCGTCACTGCGTGCACGTGTGCCAGCCAGTACACGGCGACGGTGCCGACGATCGCGAAGCAGAGCTCGGCGGTCGACTTGACGTGCCCGGCGCCGTACGCGATGGCGGCCGCGCACACGACGGTGCCCGTGATCGCCCCTTCGCCGCCCGTCACCAGACCGAGGGGGTCGCGGCGCGGCTCGGACTGCGCGGATCCATCGTGCGTCGTCATCTGATCGCCGCGACGCTGGTGACGGCGTCGGCCGGGAGGTCGGGACGCCCCTCCAGCCTCCGGTCGAGCATGACGGCCGCGTCGATCAGCGACAGGTGCGTGAAGGCCTGGGGGAAGTTGCCGAGCTGCTCGCCGGTCAGCCCGATCTCCTCGGCGTACAGACCGAGGTGGCTCGCGTACGTCATCATCTTCTCGAACGCCAGCTGCGCCTTCTCGAGCATGCCCGACGCCGCGAGTGCCGTGACGTAGGCGAAGCTGCACAACGAGAACGTCCCCTCCTCGCCGGCGAGCCCGTCGGGGGAGGCGGCCGGGTCGTAGCGGTAGACCAGGCTGTCGGTGACCAGCTCGCCGTCCATGGCCCTCAGCGTCGAGAGCCATCGCGGGTCGCGCGGCGAGACGAAGCCGACGGTGGGCATCCGCAGCAGGGACGAGTCGAGTACGTCGCTGCCGTAGTGCTGGACGAAGGCGCCGCGTCCCTCGCTCCATCCCCGCGTCATGATCTGCTGGTAGATCGCGTCCCGCTGGGTCCGCCACCGTTCGAGCGGAGCCGGTCGTCCGCGGTCCCAGGCGAGCCGGATGCCACGGTCCAGGGCCACCCAGCTCATCAGCCGGCCGTAGGTGAAGTCCTTCCGCCCGCCCCGCGTCTCCCAGATGCCCTCCTCAGGTTGGTCCCAGTTCGCGACGAGCCACTCGAGCAGCTCGGACACCCGGTTCCATCCGTCGTGGCCGATGATCAGCCCGCGCTGCTCGCCCTGGTAGAGGCTGTCGATCGCCTCCCCGTAGATGTCGAGCTGCAGCTGGTCGGCGGCGCCGTTGCCGATGCGCACGGGCGCGGAGCCGCGGTAGCCCTCCCAGTGGTCGAGGACCGTCTCCTCCAGGTCGGAGCCACCGTCGACCCGGTACATGATGTTGAGCGGCCCGCCCACGCCGCCGATGTTCTCGTCGATGCGGGAGCGCATCCAGCGACCGAGGGCTTCGGCCTCGTCGGTGAAGCCGAGGCTGAGCAGGGAGTAGACGGAGAACGACGCGTCGCGCACCCAGGTGTAGCGGTAGTCCCAGTTGCGCTCGCCGCCGAGCTGTTCGGGCAGCCCCGCGGTCGGAGCCGCGACGATGCCACCGGTCGGGGCGTAGGTCATCAGCTTGAGCGTGATCGCGGAGCGCTCGACCATCTCGCGCCACCGCCCGCGGTACGTCGACCGGGCGAGCCACGTCTTCCAGAACGCCAGCGTCTCGACGTACATCTCCCAGACCGCCGCCGGCCGCACCACGTCGGGTCGTGCGCGGCGACCGGTCTCCAGGATGACGCCGCGGGTCTGCCCGGCGGTGAGGGTGACCTTCGCGCGTACGTCGTTCTCGGCCTGCTCCGCCCGCGCGAGCCTCGCGTCGTCGTGCTCCCGGACCTGGCTGATCGCCAGGGCCGTCGTGGCGGTCTCGAAGACCGCGCCGTCCTCGCTGAGCTGTAGCCGGTGCGGCTCGCGCCCGTAGTCGAAGCGCGGTGCGATGTCGATCGCGAAGGTCATCTCCCCGCGCACGCAGCGGACGATCCGGACCAGCCGGTGGGTGTCGGTGGCGGTCGAGTCGGGGGAGATCGGCATGAAGTCGATGACCTCGCCGACCCCGGCCTCGGTCAGGAACCGGGTCACCAGGACGGCGGTGCCCGGGATGTACAGCTGCTTGCGGGTGACCTGCTCGGAGATCGGGCCGATGCGGAAGTGGCCGCCGTGCCCCTGGTCGAGGAGGGATCCGAAGATGCTCGGTGAGTCGAAGCGAGGTGCGCAGAACCAGTCGATGCTGCCATCGGTGGCCACCAGCGCGCAGGTGTGCAGGTCGCCGATGAGTCCGTGGTCCGCGATGAGCGGGTAGTCCGGCTTGTGGACCGGCATCTCACGTGCCTCCGAAGGACTCGAGCAGGGTCTCTCGTTCGGCCTCGGTCAGGTTGGTGCGCAGCAAGGTGGTGCCGTCGACGCGGAAGCGCTCGCCGAGCCGGTCGAGGTCGGCGCCGTCCGTGACGAGGAACAGCGCCGACGTGCCCGGGGTCAGGTCGGTGCGGATCCGGGCCAGGTCGTCCTTCGTGATGCCGGTCCCCTCGGTCGCCTTGGTGATGGTGCCGATCGAGGCGCCGACGATGCCACCGACGACGGGCACGGCGAACAGGGCGCCGGCGAGGACGCCCCAGAGCGCGCCCCAGGCAGCGCCGCGCTTCGGGTCGTCGTACGCATGGTCGATGCGGGGCCGGTCCTCTCCCGGCGGCCACGCCACGACGGCGTGGTCGACGATCCGCACGAGCCCTTCGGACGCGGCGTCCTCCAGGATCCGTACGGCGCCCTGGGCGCCCGCAGGGT
This sequence comes from Nocardioides panacihumi, assembly GCF_039530925.1. Lineage (NCBI taxonomy): Bacteria > Bacillati > Actinomycetota > Actinomycetes > Propionibacteriales > Nocardioidaceae > Nocardioides > Nocardioides panacihumi. Next base: position 298,142 of record NZ_BAAAPB010000003.1, read on the forward strand.
CTTCGAACCGCCACACGGTGAAGGTCGTCATCGGGCATCTCCTCGTTGCTCGTGCTTCACGGTCACGCGGGGGTCGGGGCGGTCGTGAGGGGCTCCGGCTGCACTTCGGCCGGACCGGGGGCACCTCGTCGGCGCAGCACGAGCTTGATGAGCTCCTCGACGACGACGAGCGAGGCGGCGAGGCCGATGCAGATGCACCACTGGGCGAACGACAGTGCGGCGGTGTCGAAGATGCGCTGCAGGAAGCCGAGTGCCGTGACCGCGACGATCGCCAGCAGTGCGATGCCGTAGCGCCGCAGCTGCGTCATGGCCGGGACGGCGTCGCGGTCGAAGATGGTGTTCGTCTGGTCGCGGCACAGGAGCGCGCCGGCCAGGTGGAACAGCGACAGGCAGGTCAGCAGCATCGTGGCGGCGATCAACGCGCCGTCCTGCGAGTCGCCGATCTGGTAGGCGACGAGGGCGCCGATGGTCATCACGGCCCCTTGCGCGCAGAGCCTGACCCAGTTGCCGGTGGTGAGCACGGGCGCGCCGTACGGCCGCGGTGGCCGGCTCATCAGGCCCTTCGCAGGCACGTCGAACCCGAGGGCGATCGCCAGCGGCACGTCCACGACCATGTTCAGCCAGAGGATCTGCAGCGGTCCGAGAGGTGCCCCGTCGGCGATCCCGACGATCCCGGCTCCGATGAAGATGGCGATGTAGGCCACCAGGGTCGACATCTGGAAGCGCAGGTACTTCAGCAGGTTGTCGTACAGGGTGCGGCCGTACGACACGGCGCTCACGATCGTCGCGAAGTTGTCGTCGGTGAGGATCATGACGGCGGCCTCCTTGGAGACCTCCGTGCCGGTGATGCCCATCGCGACACCGATGTCCGCGGACTTCAGCGCCGGTGCGTCGTTGACGCCGTCGCCGGTCATCGCGACGACGTCGCCCTTCCCCTGCAGCGTCCGGACCAGGCGGACCTTGTCCTCGGGCGCGACCCGCGCCACGACGCCGATGTGGTCGATCTCCTCGCGCAGCTGCTCGTCGCTCATCGCGGCGAACTCGGCACCGGTCACGGCCCGTCCCTCGATGCCCAGCTCGGTCGCGATGGCGGCGGCGGTGGCCGCGTGGTCGCCGGTGATCATGCGGACCCGGATGCCCGCCTTGCGACACTCGGCGATCGCGGCCTTGGCCTCGGCCCGCGGTGGGTCGACGATGCCGACCATCGCCAGGAGGGTGAGGTCGCTGACCAGGTCGAACGGTCGTTCGGCGGCGGCCCAGGTCGCGGGGTCGAGGTCACGCTGCGCGACCACCATGACGCGCTCGCCCGCGTTGGCGATGCGGTCGTTGGCCTCCAGCGCGAGGTGCCGGTTGGCGTCGGTGACCGGTGTCAGCGTGCCGTCGGGCTCCCGGATGGTCGCCGCGCGCGCGATGAGGACGTCGGGCGCGCCCTTGACGTAGCACCGCACGACCGGCCGGCCCGCCTCGTCGGTCATCTCGTGGAACGTCGCCATGAACTTGTAGTCGGAGTCGAACGGGACCTCGCCGACGCGGGGGAGCGCGGCTCGGGTGTCCCCGATGTCCAGGCCGCCCTTGGCGCCGAGCACGATGAGGGCGCCCTCGGTGGGGTCGCCGATGAGGCCCTCGCCGTCGAGCACCGCGTCCGCGCAGAGCACCATCGGCAGCAGGTAGGGGTCGAGGTCGAAGCGCTCCCCGCCGACGTGGGTGATCTCGCCGGTCGTGCTGTAGCCCTCGCCCGAGATGGAGTAGCGGTGGTGGCCCGGGATCACGAGCTCGCGGGCCGTCATCTTGTTGAGGGTCAGCGTGCCGGTCTTGTCCGAGCAGATCGCCGAGGTCGATCCCAGCGTCTCGACCGCGGGCAGTCGCTTGACGATCGCGTTGCGGCGGGCGATCTCGCGCGTGCCCATCGACAGCAGGGCCGTGACGACGGCGGGCAGCCCGGTCGGGATCGCCGCCACCGCGAGGGCGACGCCGGTGACGAAGAGCGTGTCGAACGACTGACCGCGGGCCAGTCCGAGCAGCACCACCAGCACCAGCGCGAGGGCCGCGATCGCGGCGATGATCCGGGACAGGGCGTCCAGCTGCTTCTGCAGAGGCGTCTTGCCGGTCTCGGTCTTGGAGAGCATGTCGGCGATGTGGCCGATCTCGGTGCCCATCCCCGTCGAGGTCACGATCAGCTCGCCGCGCCCGCGGGTGACGGAGGTGTTCATGTACGCCATGCAGGTGCGATCGCCGAGGGGGACCTCCTCGCCGAGGACCGGGTCGACCGACTTGGCGACCGGCAGGCTCTCCCCGGTCAGCGCGGCCTCCTCGATCTCCAGGCCGGCCGCGACGCACACGCGAGCGTCCGCGGGGACCCGGTTGCCCGCCTCCACCAGCACGATGTCGCCGGGCACCAGCTGCTCGGCGTCGATCTCGACGGCCTGGCCGTCACGGCGTACGCGTGCGACGGTCCGCATCATCTGGGCGAGCGCCTTGACGCTCTCCTCGGCCTTCGCCTCCTGACGCAGTCCGATCACCGCGTTGAAGACGGTCAGTCCCGCGAGGACCACCGTCGTCCCGGTGTCGCCCGTCACGATCTGGTTGACGGCCGCTGCGACGAGCAGCACGAGCTGCATGAAGTCCTCGTACTGGCGCAGGAACGCACGCCAGCCCGGCTCCTGCGCTCCCTGGGCGAGCTGGTTGGGTCCGGACGAGGAGAGCCGCGACTGCGCCTCCGCGGCCGAGAGGCCCTGTGCCGGGTCGACGCCGAAGGCGCTCGCGACGGCCGCGGCGTCCACCGCGACCGGGTTGACGGTATCTCCTGGCGGTGTGCCGAGGTCGGCGTTGCGGGTGGTCATCGGCGGCTCCCGTCGTCGGGCGGCGCCCGTGTGGGCTGTCGCAGTGCGTTCCTACGCATCGTCGGACGGCAGCGGGTGGTTCGACCCCACCCGTCCGGGGGTGGTGCGTGCGGGGTGGGGTCGGTGCGACGGTCGGGGTCGAGGTTGATTCGTGGACCGACGTCGGAAGGACGAGTGATGACCGATCAGATCGGAAAGGTCGAGCAGACCGAGCAGGACCAGGACGACTACCTCGTCGGGCCGATCGACTTTCTCGCCGTCGAGTTCCCGGGGGCGAGACTGAACGGCGAGGGCCTCAACGCGCTGATGGACCTGGTGGAGCGCGGGATCATCCGCATCCTCGACCTGAGCGTCGTCAAGGTCGACGGGGACGGCACCGTGACGGCCGTCGAGCTCACCGACCTCGACGGGGACGGAACCCTCGACCTGACGATGTTCGCGGGCGTCCGGTCCGGTCTCCTCGACGAGGAGGACGTGGCTGCGAGCGCCACGCTCGCCGAGCCCGGCAACGCCGTCGCCGTGCTGCTCTACGAGAACACCTGGGCGGGGCCGTTCGTCGCCGCGTTGAGGAAGGCCGGCGCCGACGTGGTCGCCAGCGGCCGGATCCCGGCGGCGGACGTGATCGCGATGCTGGACGAGCTCGAGGGGTCAGAGGGCTGACCAGGACGTGTGTGACGTGCAGGACAGGTAACGAGGAGGAGCAATGGGACTCATCGGCGGGATGGCGAGGACCGCGGTCGTCGCGGGCACCGCGACGGCCGTGTCGAACCGCGTGTCTCGGCGCCAGGCCGGGCGCTGGGCGGCTCAGGACATGCAACAGCAGCAGGCGTACGAAGCGCCGCCACCGCAGCAGTACGCGCCACCGCCACCGCCACCGCCGCCGGCCCCGGCGGCCGGCGTCGACACCGACGACCTGATCGCGCAGCTGGAGAAGCTGGGTCGACTCCGTGACAGCGGCGTGCTGAGTGAGGCGGAGTTCGAGGTCCAGAAGGCCCGTCTGCTGGCCGGGTGACGTCCACGACACCGGGCCGGCCGCGCTGCTCGGACATCGCCATGTCCGAGCAGCGTGTGGGTGCCTAGCCGCGGGGGAGCAGTCGCATGCGACGCGCCCCGTCGACGGCTTGCGATCGCGACTCGACGCCGAGCTTGCGATAGATCGCGCGCAGGTGGAACTTGAGCGTGTTCTGCGAGACGTAGAGCTCCGAGGCGATCTCGCCGATGGTCAGGCGGCTCGGCAGCAGGCGCAGCACCTCGCGCTCGCGGTCCGTCAGGTCCTCGATCGGCCGTTGGGCGTCGTGCCCGGTCCACGTCGGCACCAGCGCGTGGCGCAGGCGGTCCATCCAGGTGTCGGGCACGCGCCAGGCGGCGAGCTCGATGAGCTCCATGACGGGCGCTCCCTCCGCGGCCACGGTGCGCAGCATCGCGTGCCGGGCTGCGAGGTCGAGCGTGCCGACGACCGCCTCCGCTGCGGCGCTCCGGTCCCGCGGGGCGAGTGCCTGGGCGAGCAGCAGGCCTGAGACCACCCGGTGGCGGACGCACCGGGGCTCGGCCCGGCGTACGGCGTGCTCGGCGTCGTCGCTCCTGCCCCGCGCCAGGTCGATCTTCGCGGTGGACACGGGGCCCCAGAAGGTGTCGGTCACATGGGCCGCCCAGCGAGCGGCTGTCGTCGGGTCGTCCATGGCGAGCGCCAGGTCCACGCCGGCGCGCGCGACCAGGCCGCAGGGCGGCGAGTCGGGAGCCGCGTCGGACTCGGCCGCGCCGGGTGAGGCGGATGCCAGCCGCGCGTACAGGCGGTCGCTCTCGTCGAGCTGCGCGGAGGCTGCCTCCATCTCTCCGGCGCTCATCCGCAGGCGCACCAGCTCGAGCTGGGCGACGAGCTGCAGCACGGGATCCGGGTACGTCGACGTGGTGGCGAGGTCCTCCAACAAGGTCCGCGCGGACGCGCGATGGTCCAGCTCGCGGTCGATGATCGCGTCGGCCAGTGCGAGCGTGAGGCGCAGCGACTCGTGGCGGCCAGAGCCTGCGACGTCCCGCGCACTGTCGGCGACGCGCTTGGCGTCCAGGGGGCTGCCGGCGAGCGCGAGCCCGACCGCCCTCGCGCCCTCGAAGGACCATCGGCTCGCCGGGTCCTTGAGGCAGGCGGCCCAGGCCTGGCCGACGACCGGGTGCCGGTCGTCCCATCCCTCGTCGAGCGCGATGCCGCAGGTGATCATGCGCCACGAGAAGCGGCTGACGGGATCGCCGGCAGCGAGGTCCGCCGGCTCGTTCGCGCGGCGTGCCTGGGACGCGGCGCGCTCCCAGTCGGCGCGCAGCCAGGAGGACGTCGCGCGCAGAGTCCTCAACCCGGAGGGCGACGGCTCGGCGAGCGACGCGGCCGCGGACTCCGCCACGGACAGCACGTCGAGGAAGGCGGGTCCGCCCGCCGCCAGGTGGCACCAGGCGAAGCGGGTCGCGTCGTCCGGGTCACGCGAGGCGACGTCGGCAGGGATCTGCGCGAGGGCGTCGACGACCCGGGCCGAGCGGCCCGCGTCCATCAGCGGCAGCGCGAGGTCGGAGAGCACCCGCAGCGCATCGGCCGGGCGCTCGGCCGCCAGCCAGTGGTCCAGGGCGGCGACATCGTCGCCCAGGCTCTCGAACCACTGCGCGGCGCGTGCGTGCTTCTTCCTGAGGCCGTCGGGGGAGCGCCTCTGGAGGCGGGTGAGGAGCGTGTCCCGGACCAGGCTGTGCACCTCGAACCAGCCGCCCTGCAACGCGGTCAGGAACAGCCCGGCCGCATCGGCCTCCTCCAGCAGATCGCCCGCGTCGGGGCGTTCCGTCAACGCCTCGGCGAGGCCGTAGTTGATCCGTCCCACGACGGCGGCGGAGTGCAGCAGCCCGACGAGCTCGGGCCGCTCGGACTGGAGCACCTCCTCCCAGAGGTACTCGTCGATCAACCTCTCGCCGAGGTAGTCGTCGATCGGCGCATCCCCGCCGGCGTACTGGGAGCGACGTGAGGGACGTGCCGATGACATCGGTGGTACGGACGGGGTCGCCGTCGCGCGGTGCGACCGGATCGCGAGCGCCGTCAGCTGGAGTGCCGCCGCCCAGCCGTTCGCGCGCTCGACGGCCGCGACCAGCTCGTCGTCCCGGAGCTCGGGGCACAGGCGGGTCAACAGCAGCGCCGCCTCCTCCTCCGAGAACCGCAGCGTGCCGAAGCTGATGTCGGCGAGCTCGCCGCTGGCCCGCAGACGGTCGACACGGAGCGGCGGGCGTCGACGGCTGAGAAGCAGCAGGTGGAGGCCCGGGGGCCGACCCTCGACCAGCGACGTGAGGACCGCCCGCGCCGCGTCGTCGTCGCCCACCCGGTCGACGTTGTCCACGACCAGGGTCATCGGCGACGTGTGTCCGTTGGACGCGGACAGACGCGCGAGGGTGGCCGACACGTCGTCGCCGGGGCGCAGGTGCCTGCTCCCGTCGGTCCTCCCCGGTGCGAGCACGTCCAGAGCGGTGACGAGCGAGGATCGCAGCTCGGTCACGCTCCGTTCGGCGGCGTCGAGGGCGAGCCACGCGCAGGGCCTGCCCGAACGGCTGACCCAGTCAGCGGCCAGCACGGTCTTCCCGGAGCCGGCGGGCGCCACGATCGCTGCGATCGGATACTCGGTGAGCTCGTCGAGGAGGGCCGCGAGTCGAGGGCGCGGGACGAGGTGCCGTGGCGGACTGGGCGGACGTAGCTTCGCGCGGAAGAAGGGTGTGTCCAGCCGTCCGCGACGGCTCGTCGACGGGACCGCGTCCGTGATTGCGGACATGGGCCCACGCTCACCCGTGTCCACCGTGGTCACTACACCCGTTACCGGTGATGTTGAGGGGTCCTGCCCGGTCCGCGGGCTGCGGCTGGGACCGCCGTCGGGCGACTCACTAGGCTGGGCGGCGGCATCACCGCGAGAACCCTGTGACTGGAAGGCCTGTCGTGCCCATCGACCCGACCCTGCTGGAAGACCTCGAGTGGCGCGGCCTCGTCGCCCACTCCACGGACCGCGACGCGCTCGCCGACGCGCTCGCCGGCGGGAGCGTCAGGTTCTACGTCGGGTTCGACCCCACGGCGCCGAGCCTGCACATGGGCAACCTGCTGCAGATCGTGACGGCGATGCGGCTCCAACGCGCCGGCCACACGCCGTACGCGCTGGTCGGCGGCGCCACCGGCATGATCGGCGACCCGCGTGACTCGGGGGAGCGCACCCTGAACTCACTCGACACCGTCAAGGAATGGGTGGAGCGCGTACGCCGCCAGATCGAGCCGTTCCTCTCGTTCGAGGGCGAGAACGCCGCGACGATGGTGAACAACCACGACTGGACCGCCGAGATGTCCGTCATCGACTTCCTGCGCGACATCGGCAAGCACTTCCCGGTCAACCGGATGCTCGCGCGGGAGACGGTGAGGCGACGCCTGGAGACCGGCATCAGCTACACCGAGTTCTCCTACGTGCTGCTGCAGTCGATGGACTTCCTCAACCTCTACCGCGACCGCGGCGTCACCCTGCAGTTCGGCGGGTCGGACCAGTGGGGCAACCTCACCAGCGGCGTCGAGCTCATCCGGCGCGCGGACGGCGGCACCGCACACGCTTTCGCGACGCCGCTGGTCACCAAGGCGGACGGCACCAAGTACGGCAAGACCGAAGGGGGAGCCCTGTGGCTCGACCCGGAGATGATGTCGCCGTACGCGTTCTACCAGTTCTGGCTCAACGTCGAGGACGAGAAGGTCGGCGAGCTGTTGCGCGTCTTCACCTTCCTGCCCCGCGCCGAGATCGAGGAGCTGGAGGCGACCCACGCCGAGAAGCCGTTCCTGCGCGCCGCACAGCGGGCACTCGCCGAGCACGTGACGACGCTGGTCCACGGCGGGGAGGAGACCCGCCAGGCCCGGGACGCCGCCGCGGCGCTCTTCGGCGGCGGGGATCTCACCAGCTTGAGCACGACGACGCTGGCTGCGGCATTGCGCGAGGCCGGCGCGGTGACGATGACTCGAGGTGAGTCGCTGCCCGCGGTGGTTGACCTTCTCGTCGACTCGGGGTTGGCCTCCAGCCGCGGCGACGCCCGCCGCACGATCGGCGAGGGCGGCGCCTACCTCAACAACGTCCGGATCCAGGATGCCGAAGCCGTGCTCGCGGAGCCGGACCTCCTCGGTGGGTCGTGGGTCGTGCTTCGGAGGGGGAAGAAGCGCTTCGCGGGCGTCGAGCTCGTCTGAACGTGCCCTCTGAGGGCTCGTCTCGACTGCGGAACTGGGCTCTGACCAGGCGAAACGATGCGGGCGCTGCGTCGATTTGTGTGCCGCCGCCGAGTCCTCTAATCTTCTCCGAGTCGCCAACGGAGCGGCGGGCAGCAAGATCGCGAGATCGGGCTGCCGGCCCCGAGGCGGCCACCTCCACAACACTCCTCCTGGGTGACGTGTGCGCGCATCAGCGGCCACGGAGTCCGGTCAACGGTGCTGCGGAAGTGGGAGAGGGATAAAGCGCCGATTAGGCGCCGGATAACTCTCCGGGCTAAAGTGTGAATCACTGAAGCGGAAAGCGAAAAGCGCCGAATTGACAAGGCGCCGGAGCGAGAAGCTAAAGTAGGAAACACCGAAAGCCGGAACGGGAAACACCGAATTGACTCGGTGCGAAACGATCCGATAAAGTAGGGCAAGCCCCGCAGGGGAGAGCGACAAGCTCGAACCACGGTGCGCGTGTGATTCTTGAGAACTCAACAGTGTGTCATAGTCGACGAATTAGTTTGTTATGCCC
>NZ_BAAAPB010000004.1:0-48479 GCF_039530925.1 Nocardioides panacihumi
GCGCTCGCGTGCGAGGATCCGCCGACTCGGCCTTGCTCGCGTGCGAGGTTGCGCCGACTCGGCCTTGCTGGCGTGCGAGGTTGCGCCGACTCGGCCCTGCTCGCGTGCGAGGTTGCGCCGACTCGGCCCTGCTGGCGTGCGAGGACGCGCCGACTCGGCGTAGGGGAGAATGACCGGGTTATGCCTCACTCCCTGATCCCGCAGCTGGCCATCACCTACCCGGAGCAGCTGCCGGTCACCCAGCGGCGCGAGGACATCGCCGCGGCGATCCGCGACCACCAGGTCGTGATCGTGGCCGGCGAGACCGGGTCCGGGAAGACCACGCAGCTGCCCAAGATCTGCCTCGAGCTCGGGCGGCAGATGATCGGCCACACGCAGCCGCGCCGGATCGCCGCGCGCTCGGTCGCCGAGCGGATCGCCGAGGAGCTGGGGACCGAGCTCGGTGACCTGGTCGGCTACCAGGTGCGGTTCACGGACCGGACCTCGAAGGCCAGCCGCATCAAGCTGATGACCGACGGCATCCTGCTGGCCGAGCTGCAGCGGGACCGCGACCTACGGCGCTACGACACGATCATCATCGACGAGGCCCACGAGCGGTCGCTCAACATCGACTTCCTGCTCGGCTACCTGCGCCGGCTGCTGCCGCGCCGCCCCGACCTCAAGGTCATCATCACCAGCGCCACGATCGACCCGGAGCGGTTCGCGGAGCACTTCGCGCTTCGTGAGGACGGGCAGAGCGCGTCCGCCGACGGCGAGCCCGCTCCCATCATCGAGGTCAGCGGGCGGACCTACCCCGTCGAGATCCGCTACCGGCCGCTCATGGAGCTCGCCGGGGGCACGTCGGAGGCGGACGACGAGGGCGAGCCCGTCGTACGCGACCAGACCGAGGCCGTCGTCGACGCCGTCAAGGAGCTCTCCGCCGAGGGGCCCGGCGACATCCTCGTCTTCCTGCCCGGCGAGCGCGAGATCCGCGACACCGCCGACGCGCTCAACTCGGCGCTCGGCCTCGACCGCGGAAGGAGCACCGGTCTCGTCGAGATCGTCCCGCTCTACTCGCGCCTCTCCGCCGCCGAGCAGCACCGCGTCTTCTCCTCGCACACCGGCCGCCGCATCGTGCTGGCGACCAACGTCGCCGAGACGTCGCTGACCGTGCCCGGCATCAGGTACGTCGTCGACACCGGCGTCGCCCGCATCAGCCGCTACTCCGCCCGGACCAAGGTGCAGCGGCTGCCGATCGAGCCGATCAGCCAGGCGAGCGCCAGCCAGCGCTCCGGCCGCTGCGGCCGCGTCGAGGCCGGCATCGCCGTCCGGCTCTACTCCGAGGAGGACTTCGAGGGCCGCCCCGAGTTCACCGACCCGGAGATCCTGCGCACCAACCTGGCCAGCGTCATCCTGCAGATGGCCTCGCTCGGGCTCGGCGACATCGAGCGGTTCCCGTTCGTCGAGGCGCCCGACCGACGCAACATCGCGGCGGGCGTCCAGCTCCTCGAGGAGCTCGGCGCGATCTCCGTCGGTCGGGTGGCGAGCGCCGGCGAGCGTATCGAGACCACCGGACGGGGCCTCGATACGCCCACTCGACCGACGAGTGGTCCGCAGCTGACCAAGCTCGGCCGCCGGCTGGCCCGGCTCCCCGTCGACCCGAGGCTGGCGCGGATGGTGCTCGAGGCGGACCGGCTGGGCGTCGTACGCGAGGTGATCGTCATCGCCGCGGCACTCAGCCTGCAGGACCCGCGCGAGCGCCCCGGCCCGGACCGTCCGAAGGAGCAGGCGCACGCCGACCAGCTGCACGCCCGCTTCAAGCACGAGTCCAGCGACTTCCTCACCTGGCTCAACCTGTGGCGCTACCTGCGCGAGCAGCAGCGCGAGCTGTCGTCGAGCGCGTTCCGGCGGATGTGCGTGCGTGAGCACCTGCACTACCTGCGCGTGCGCGAGTGGCAGGAGTTCGAGTCGCAGCTGCGCCAGGTCTGCAAGGAGATGGGCGTGGGCGCGGGCCAGCCAGCAGACACACCGGACGAGGACGGCATCCACCGGGCGCTGCTGTCCGGTCTGCTCTCGCAGATCGGCCTGCTCGAGGAGCGCGACAAGCGCGAGAAGCAGCGCGGTCCGCGCGAGTATCTCGGCGCCCGCAACACGCGGTTCGCGATCTTCCCCGGCAGCGTGCTGAGCCGGAAGAACCCGGCGTTCGTCATGGCCGGCGAGCTCGTCGAGACCGGCCGGCTGTGGGCCCGCCAGGTCGCGGCGGTCAAGCCGGAGTGGGCCGAGCAGCTGGCCGGTGACCTGGTCAAGCGCAGCTACTCCGAGCCGCACTGGAGCCGGCGGCGCGCCTCGGTGATGGCGCACGAGAAGGTCACCCTGTACGGCGTACCGCTGGTCGCCGACCGCCTCGTCCCCTACGGCCGGGTCGATCGCGAGGTCGCCCGCGAGCTCTTCATCCGGCACGCGCTCGTGCAGGGGGAGTGGTCCACCAACCACCGCTTCCTGCGTGACAACGCCCGGCTGCTGGAGGAGGCGCGGGAGATCGAGCACAAGGCGCGCCGGCGCGACATCGTCGTCGACGAGCACAGCCTGTTCGACTTCTACGACGGCCGCATCGCTCCCCAGGTCGTCAGCGGAGCGCACTTCGACCGCTGGTGGAAGGACAAGCGCCGGGAGGACCCGGGCTTCCTCACCTTCGACCCGGAGATGCTGGCGCGCGAGGTCGACGTCTCGGACTACCCGGAGGAGTGGCTGGCCGGCGACGCGACCAGCCCGCTGACGTTCAAGGTGAGCTACCACTTCGAGCCCGGAGCGGCCGACGACGGCCTCACCATCGACGTCCCGGTCGGCACGCTCAACCGGGTCGACGGCGAGGACTTCTCCTGGAACGTCCCCGGCCTGCGCGAGGAGCTCGTCACCTCCCTCATCCGCAGCCTGCCCAAGCAGCTGCGGGTGCACTTCGTGCCGGCGCCCGACAAGGCGCGCGACTTCCTCGCCACGGTGCCGCCGGGCGAGGAGGGGCTGCTCGACGCCCTCGAGCGGTGGGCGCGGAGCACGGCCGGCGTGGTCGTGGCGCGCGAGGACTGGGACTGGGCGAAGGTGCCGGAGCACCTGCGGCCGACCTACCGCGTCGTCGACGAGCGCGGGCGCGAGCAGGCGCGCGGCAAGGACCTGGAGGCGCTCAAGGCTCCGCTCGCGGGCGAGTTCGAGAGGGCGATCGCCGAGGTCGCCGGTGACGCGGGACTCACCGCGACGGGGCAGCGGACGTGGACCTTCGGCACACTGCGTCGCACCGTCACCGAGAAGCGTGCCGGCCACGAGGTCACCGTGCACCCCTGCCTGGTCGACGAGGGGTCGAGCGTGGGGCTCACGGTCGTCGGCACGGAGGAGGAGGCCGAGGCGCGCCACCGGCTGGGCGTCGTACGGCTGCTCCTGATCGGCACGCCGTCGCCCACCAAGCGCATCCTCGACTCGCTCACGACGACCGAGAAGCTCGGGTTGGTGGCGGCGCCGTATCCCTCCGCCGGCGATGTGATCGAGGACTGCCGCGCCGCCGTCGTGCGCGCGTTGGTCGACGCGCGACCACCCGCCCGCAGCGAGGAGGAGTACGCCGCACTGCTCACCGCCGTCGGCCCGCCGGCCGAGCACGAGGCGGCCGTGCGTGCGGTCCTCGCCGATGCCCTCCGCGCGCTGGCGGCGCACCGCGAGGCCGACAAGGCGCTCTCGGGGCGGGTGGACATGTTCCAGCTGCCCGCCGTCACGGACATGAGGGCGCAGCTCGACCGACTCACCCCGGCCGGGTTCGTGGCCGAGGCCGGCCCGACGTGGCTGCGGCGCTACCCGACGTACTTCCAGGCGATGGTGATCCGCCGGCGGCGGCTCGACGAGAGCCTGCGCGCCGACGCCGACCTGATGGCGCGGTTCAGCGACCTGCAGGGGCTCTACCTCCACCAGCTCGCTGCGTTGGCCGACGGGCGCCCGCCGGGGGAGCGACTGCGGGAGGTGCGGTGGCTGCTGGAGGAGTACCGCGTGTCCCTCTGGGCCCAGCAGCTCGGCACCGCGGTGAGCGTGAGCGACGCGCGCATCCGCAAGCTCCTCGGCACCTGACCCCGCGGGTCGGGTCCGTCGGGTTTCGCCCGGAGCGACATCGGGCACCATCCCTGCTGGATCGGCCCGAGCGACGGAGGCGTACGGGGGTCTCCGTCGATCCCGGGGCCCCGCCCGGCTTCTCGACGTAGGGTCGTGGCCATGCGCCAGCACCATCGTCCGATGCAGCCGGGGGACCGCTTCTTCGACGCGATCGAGAGCGGCGCCGACCCGGCGCGCGTGCGTGAGGCGGCGGATCAGGCGGCGACGCTGCTGGTCCGCGGGGCTCGCGACGCCGACGATCCCGAGGTGGCCGACCGGCTGTTGCACCTCGCGGACAGCGAGGGCATCGAGACGATCGCCGAGGTCTGGTCGGGGGCTCCCGCCGACACGCTCTCGGGCTGCCTGTGGCGGCTGTTCCTGCTGCGCTCGTGGGTCCACGCCGCGCCGGTCGCCGTGGCGCGCGAGTTCGAGGCAGGTCGTGCCTCGGCCTCCGTGGCGCGGGTGGTCGCCGGGGTCGCCGACCCGCCGGGGCCCGAGCAGCTGCGCGCGATGGTCGACGAGGTGCTGCGGGGCATCGCCGGGAGTGACTTCGCCGACGTGCTCTTCCGCGCGGCGGCGTTCGCCAGGGTCGTCGCCGCCGGCCGGGCGGTCCTCCACGACGCACCCGACGAGGACGTACGCCGGATGCTGGCGCTCTCGGAGCAACTCGAGGAGGCCGGTCACACGGAACTGGAACAAGGACTGGTCTGACACGGTTACAGTGGTCGTGCACGCCGGGCCGCGGCAGCCCCGGGTCCCAATATCAGCCGCTACGAGCGGCCACGCGCCGTGAGGCGCTCCCGGTCCGGCGTGCACCTGGTCCTCGGCGCGTTTGCCGACTCGGTAGGGTGGGCGGGTTGCCCGAACCCCTGAGGAGGACCTGCGTCGATGACACTGCGCACCGCCGTCACCCGCGCAGCCATCCTCGTCGCCGCGCTGTCGCTGGGCCTGTCGGCCTGCAGCGGCGACGCACAGCCGACGACCACGCCCACGGCGTCGCCGCCGACGACGACCACGCCCGTCAACAACCCGGCGAAGCTGACGTTCGGCGTGTGGGGCAGCCCCACGGAGGTCGAGGCCTACCAACAGGTCGTCAGTGACTACAACAGCAGCACCGACCTGGCCGACGTCACCCTGAAGTCGTGGCGCGACGACGCCTCGATGATGCAGTCGATCTCGTCGGGCCAGCCCGTGCCCGACGTCTTCCTCGTCTCGCGCGGCGACCTGCAGCAGGTGGAGGACGGCAAGCAGATCGAGCCGGTCGACTCCTACCTCGACGCCCGCGCCGTCGACATCGGCGACGAATACTCCCGCGACGCGCTCGAGGCCTTCTCCGCGAACCACCACCTGCAGTGCATGCCGTACGCCGTCTCGCCGCGGGTCATCTACTACAACACCGACCTCGTCGACTTCGCGCGGATGAAGGCGACCGGGATCCAGGTGCCCGGCTCGGAGAACAAGAGCTGGTCCCTGTCGGACTTCGAGACCGCGGCGACGTTCGCCACCACCGGCCGCAAGGGTGTGCGGGGCTTCGACATCGACCCGACCGTGTCCGGCCTGGCGCCGTTCATCTACTCCGGCGGCGGCAAGGTCGTCAACGACCAGCAGACCTCGCTCGCCTTCTCCGACAGCAGCACCAAGGCGGCGCTCCAGAAGGTCCTGGGGACGCTCAGCAACCCCCAGCTGACGCTCACGGACCAGCAGCGTGCCAGGCAGCCCGCGCTGAAGTGGTTCGAGCAGGGCCGCCTCGCCATGATCGCGGGCGACCGCAGCCTGGTGCCGCAGCTGCGCGGGGTCAAGGACCTGCACTGGGACGTGATGCCGATGCCCACGGTCGACCATGCCGCGACCGTCGGTGACTTCACGGGCCTGTGCCTGTCCAAGTCCTCCAAGCGGATCGAGGACGCGGCCGACCTGCTCGTCGCGCTCTCGTCCGAGGCGATGGTGAAGACCGTCGCCCAGACCGGCTACATGGTGCCGGTCAACCAGCAGGTCGCACTGTCGGAGGACTTCCGGCAGCCGCTGCTGCAGCCGCTGCACGCCGCGGTCTTTGTCAACAGCGTGCGCAACATGCAGATCCTGCCGCTCACCCAGCAGTGGGCGGCGATGGAGCAGGCGGTGTCCACGCCGGTGAAGGAGCTGCTCGAAGGCGGCCCGACCGTCGACCTCGACACCCTCACCGCGCAGATCGATTCGCTCTCCCAGCCGGTGCTGGCGCCGCTCTCCGCGTCGCCGACTGCGACGCCCTCGGACTGACCGCCGAGACGTCAATCCCCGCGGCGCGAGACGTCAATCCCCACGGCGCGAGACGTCAATCAATGCGCACCGGCAGTCACTGCGTGACCCGATTGACGTCTCGGACCGTATGGATTGACGTCTCGGACCGGACGGATTGACGTCTCGGGCCCTACGGATCGACCTCTCGGGCCGTGGGGATTGACGTCTCGGCGTCGAGGATCGCCGTGGTGAGCAGCGGAGCGGTCAACGCGATCTGCCAGCCGCGCGCGCCGTACGCCGACAGCTGGGCCGTGACGCTGTCGATGAGGTCGCCCGGATCGCGGGTCGACGGCGGCGTCCAGAGGGTGCGCCGCAGGAAGTCGGGGGTGAGCAGGTTCTCGACCGGCACGCTCAGCCGCTCGCTGAGCTCGGCCATCGCGTCCTTGGCCAGCGCGAGACGGCGCGCGGCGACGGGGTCGCGGTCGGCCCAGGCGCGTGGAGTCGGGGGACCGTCGCCACGGGGCGCCCGGGCCGGGAGCTCGTCCTCGGGCAGCTCGGCGGCGCGGTTGAGGGCGGCGAGCCAGCGGCTGGCGTACCGCTCCGCGCCGCGGCCGTGGAAGCCCTTCGTCGCCAGGAGCGAGCTGCGGTCGGTGGGCAGCTCGGTCGCGGCCGCCACCAGGGCGGAGTCGGGCAGGATCCGTCCGGGCGTGACATCGCGCTGTTGCGCGATCGCGTCGCGCGCCTCCCACAGCTCGCGCACGGCCGCCAGCCCGCGACGACCGCGGACCTTGTGCGTCCCGGACGTCCGGCGCCATGCCTCGACCCTGGCCGTCGGCTCGAACGAGCGCAGGAACTCGAACTCCTGGCGTGCCCACTCGGCCTTGCCCGCGGCCTCGAGCTCGCCCGCGAGCGCGTCACGCAGCTCGACGAGGACCTCGACGTCGAGGGCGGCGTACTCGAGCCAGGACTCCGGCAGCGGCCGTGTCGACCAGTCCGCGGCGGAGTGCTCCTTGAGCATCGAGTAGCCGAGGACGGTCTCGACCAGGGTGGCGAGGCCGACACGCGGGTAGCCCAGCAGTCGGCCGGCGAGCTCGGTGTCGAAGAGCGCGGCCGTGGGGCGCAGCCCGATGTCAGCGAGGCAGGGCAGGTCCTGGGTGGCGGCGTGCAGGATCCAGTCGTTGCCGTCGAGGGCCTGCTGGAGCGGCACGAGCGTCGTCAGCCCGATGGGGTCGATGAGCCACGTGCCGGAGCCCTCGCGGCGCAGCTGGATGAGGTAGGCGCGGTTGGAGTAGCGGTAGCCGGAGGCGCGCTCGGCGTCGATGCCGATCGGTCCGGTGCCGGCCGCGATGGCCGCGCACGCCGAACGGAGGCCCTCGTCGGTGTCGGTCACCCGCGGCAGTCCGTCACGCAGCGTCAGCAACGGCGCCGGAGGTGCCTCGGGCTCGACCGCGACGTCGGCGGGCTCGTCGGGAGCGTCGTCGGAGCTCATCGGCCGCGCTGGCCACGACGGCTCGGCATGACGGCCACGCCATCGGGGACCGGAGGCAGGCCGACGGCGGTGCAGAGCAGCTCGCCCCAGGCCTCGACGTGCGCACCGACATCGAGTACGCCGTCCTCGCCCGCGTCCGGCGTCCACGACGCTCGGATCTCGAGCTGGGCGGTGCCGCCCTCGTCCGCCATGCCGCCGAAGCTCTCCGTCGCGACCCGCGTGACGGTGCCGGAGGCGGCGATGTAGGAGGCGTCATGGGCGGCCAGCGCCTCGAGCAGCCAGGACCAGCCGACCTCGCCGAGCATCTGGTCGGTGATGAGCTCGACGTCGATCTCGGCACGGGCGTAGGCCACGCACCGGAACGTGCCGCCGCCCCACGCGTCGTTGCCCGCGGGGTCGTGCAGCAGGATCAGCCGGCCCGTGCCCATCTCGGTGTCGTCGACGGTCACGTCGGCGCTCAGCGCCGACGCGTACGGCGCGATCCGCTGCGGCGCCGGCATCTCCTCGCAGAAGATCTCCGGGCGCAGCGTCGCCGACTGCATGGCGAGGACGGCCGCCCGGAACTCCGACGGCACCTCGCTGCTCCCTGAGGACGCACCCGTGCCCGGGGGCGTCTCCTGACGCACCACCATGCCCCCACCCTAGGTCGGCATGACTCGTACGGATGTGCGAACACGCCGGAGCGAGTGCGACGATCGCACCGTGACAGCAGCACAGGGCCTCGCCGACTCCGCTTTCCTCAAGGCCGCGCGCGGTGAGGCTGTGCCGCACACGCCCGTCTGGTTCATGCGACAGGCGGGGCGCTCGCTGCCCGAGTACCTCAAGGTGCGCGAGGGGGTCGGCATGCTCGAGTCCTGCCTCGACGCCGACCTGACCACGGAGATCACGCTGCAGCCGGTCCGGCGGTACGGCGTGGACGCGGCCATCTTCTTCTCCGACATCGTGCTGCCGCTCAAGGCCGTCGGTGTCGACCTGGACATCAAGCCCGGCGTCGGGCCCGTCGTCGCCCGTCCCGTGCGCACGCTCGCCGACGTCGAGGCGATCCCCGACCTGACGCCCGACGCCGTCCCGACGATCACCCGGGCGGTCCGGCAGCTGGTCGCCGAGCTCGCCGGCATCAACGGGGGCACCCCGTTGATCGGCTTCGCAGGGGCGCCGTTCACCGTGGCGTCGTACCTCGTCGAGGGCGGGCCGTCCAAGGAGCACGCGCTCACCAAGGCGATGATGTTCGGCGCGCCCGACGTGTGGGACGCGCTGATGCGCAAGATCGCCGGCATCTCGGCGGCCTTCCTCGAGGTGCAGGTCGCGGCCGGGGCGTCGGCCGTCCAGCTGTTCGACTCCTGGGCCGGCGCGCTCACGCCCGGCGACTACGCCACCCACGTGATGCCGCACTCGGCCGACGTGCTCGCGCGCGTGGGCACGCTCGGCGTGCCGCGGATCCACTTCGGGGTCGGCACCACCAACCTGCTGACGCTCATGGGCGAGGCGGGCGCGGACGTCGTCGGCATCGACTGGCGCACGCCTCTCGCCGACGGCATCGCCCGCGTCGGCGGTCCCGAGGGCCACTGCGTCCAGGGCAACCTCGACCCCACGCTCGTCTTCGCGCCGACCGAGGTGATGCTCGCCCGTGCCGGCGAGATCATCGAGGCCGGCCGCTCCGCGCGGGGCCACATCTTCAACCTCGGCCACGGCGTCATCCCCTCGACCGACCCCGACCAGCTCAAGCGCCTCACCGAGTTCGTCCAGGCCTACCCCGTCTAGCCGCGACGGGTCCCGCGGGTCAGGCGGGCTCGGCAGGAGGCGACGTACGCCGGCTCCGGCGGACGGCCAGCCAGATCGGGATGCCGATCAGGAGGGCGACCGGCACCCAGGGGAGGACCGCGCCGGCGACGGTCGCGACGCCGATCGCGAAGCCGCTCAGGGCGTGCCACCCGGCGCTGAGCCCGGCGACGAAGCCCGCCTTGTCGGCCGTCTTCGCGGTGTGGTGGACGACGGTCGGGCGGTCGATGGTGACCGAGATCGTCGACAGCGCCGTCTGGTCGGCGAGGTGAGCCTGCTGGCGCAGGAGCGAGTTGAGGTCGGCCTCGCGCTGGGACAGCTGCGCCTCGATCGCCATGATGTCGCCGATCTTCTCGGCACGGCTGAGCAGCGTGGTGATCCGGTCGATGCTCGCCCGAGCGGACTTGACCCGCTCGTCGACGTCGATGACCTGGGTCGACACGTCCTCGCTGGTGGTGTTGGAGTCGACCAGCTCGGCGACCTGCTCGAGGTCGGCCATCGCGTCGTCGAACGACCGGGCCGGGATGCGCAGCACCAGCCTCGCGTAGCCCATCTTCTTGTCGTCCGCGGTCGTCGTCTCCTGGTCGGTGACCTGGCCGCCGTACTTGTCGGCCACGTGCTGCGCGTCCGCGCGGGCCTTGGCGACGTCCTTCGCGTGCAGGGAGACGCTGCCGGTGGAGATGATCGAGGGCTGCTCGACCGTGGGCGCGGCCTCCGCGCCTGATGCGCCGGCGGCGGCCCCCGGAGCAGCGGCAGGTCCGGCCGCCATGTCGGCCGCCTGGCGGCCGGCTGACGACGCGGTGCTGTGCGACGCGGAGCCGGAGGAGCTCGAGGACTCGGAGGTGCCGCCGGAGGAGCCCGACGAGCACCCGGCGACGAGGAGGAGCGGGACGGCGAGCGCGGCCGTGGCGCGGGCGACTGTGGTCAGCATGTCCATGGGACGAGCGTGCGCGGGATCCGGTTCCAGGACTGCTACGCTCCATTAAGTCAAGAAAGATAATCGACAATGGGGTGAAGGAGAGTGGCGTGAAGTTCCACTGGTTCCTCCCGACCAACGGCGGCGACGGCCGGGCCGTCGTGGGCGGTGGCCACGGTGCCACGGTGGTGGGCGGAGGCCGGCCGGCCTCGGTGCCCTACCTGGGTCAGATCGCGCGCAGCGCCGAGCAGCTCGGCTTCGAGGCGGCGCTCACGCCGACGGGCGCCTGGTGCGAGGACGCGTGGATCACGACCGCGATGATCAGCAGCCTCTCGGAGCGGCTGAAGTTCCTCGTCGCATTCCGGCCGGGCGCCGTGTCGCCGTACCTCGCCGCGCAGATGGCCGCCTCGTTCCAGAACCTCTCCGGCGGCCGGCTGCTGCTCAACGTCGTCACCGGCGGCGAGGACGCCGAGCAGCGGATGTTCGGCGACTTCCTCGACAAGGACGCCCGCTACGAGCGTTGCGGGGAGTTCCTCCACATCGTCCGCTCCCTGTGGGCCGGCGACCGCGTCACGTTCCGCGGCGAGCACCTCGCGGTCGAGGACGCCGTGCTCCAGCTCATCCCCGACCCGTTGCCCGAGATCTACTTCGGCGGCTCGTCACCGGCGGCGATCGAGGTCGCGGCGAAGCACGCCGACGTCTACCTCACCTGGGGCGAGCCGCCCGCCGCCGTCGCGGAGAAGATCGGGCGGGTCCGCGCACGCGCCGCCGCACACGGTCGCGAGATCAGGTTCGGGATCCGGCTGCACACGATCGCCCGCGACACCTCCGCGGAAGCCTGGGCCGAGGCCGAGCGGCTGCTGAGCCAGTTCTCCGAGGAGCAGATCCGCCTCGTCCAGGACAACCTGCGACGCAGCCAGTCCGAAGGGCAGCGCCGCATGCTCGAGCTCAACGGCGGCACCTTGGACGGCCTCGAGATCCACCCCCACCTGTGGGCCGGCATCGGCCTCGTGCGCGGGGGAGCCGGGACCGCGATGGTCGGCAGCCACGCCGAGATCGCCGACCTGATCGAGCAGTACGCCGCCATCGGGATCGAGGAGTTCGTGCTCTCCGGCTACCCGCACCTGGAGGAGGCGTACCGGTTCGGCGAGGGCGTCCTGCCCGAGCTCGTCCGCCGCGGCCTGTGGGAGGGCCCGGTCGCCCGGCACACCGCGACCGTCCCGTTCGCGGGGAAGGCGGCAGCATCGTGAGCGCCCCGGTCACGGCCGTCGTCGTCGGCAACCCGAAGCCGGCCAGCCGCACGCTCGCCGCCGCGACGTACGTCGCCCGCTCGCTCGCGTCGGCCGAGCCCGACCTCGTCGTCGACCTGGCCACCCTCGGTCCCGCGATCCTCGACTGGTCCGACGACACCGTCGCCGGGCTGGTGAAGGAGGTGGGCGCGGCCGACCTCGTCGTCGTCGCGAGCCCGACCTACAAGGGCGCCTACACGGGGCTGCTCAAGCTGTTCCTCGACCGCTTCGCCGGTGGCACCGGCCTCGGCGGCCTGGCCGTCCCGCTCATGCTCGGCGGCAGCCCCGCCCACGCGCTCGCCCCCGAGCTCACCCTGCGGCCCGTGCTCACCGAGATCGGCGGGACCGTCCCCGGTCGCGGCCTGTACGTCGTCGACTCCCAGCACGACGACCCCGCGGCGTACGCCGACTGGCTGGCCGCGACCTCGCCTGTCGTCACCGCGTTCCTAGGAGCCCCCGCATGAGCCTGCAGACCAACCAGGACCTCGACCCCAGCCGGCTGCGGCGCGCGTTCGGGATCTTCCCGAGCGGCGTCGTCGCGGTGGCCGCCGAGGTCGACGGCCGGCTGCTCGGGCTGGCCGCGAGCTCGTTCACCTCGGTGAGCCTCGAGCCGCCGCTCGTCTCCTTCTCCGTCGCCAACACCTCCAAGACGTGGCCCGACCTGCGGCGCACCGCCCATCTCGGCGTCACGATCCTCGCCGACCACCACGGCGAGGTGTGCCGGCAGCTCGCCGGGCCGGTCGACGAGCGGTTCGACGGGATCGCCGTCAGCGCCACCGACGACGGTGCGGTCACGCTCGACGAGGGGCTGGCCCGGTTCGACTGCACGATCTACGACGAGGTCGAGGCCGGCGACCACCTCATCGTGCTGCTCCGGCTGCACGCCGTGGAGCACCCGGAGACCGGCAGCCCGCTGATCTTCCACCGCTCGGGCTTCGGCCGGCTGGCCGAGTCCGCGTGACCCCCTGACCCCTCGCGCGGCGGCGGCGACTGCACCCCGTCGCTGCCGCGCGAGGCTCCCTTCTGGGACACTGACGCACGTGGTGGTCGTCGTCGTGGGTGCTGGCATCGCCGGGCTGGCGGCCGGGCGCTTCCTGGCGGACGGCGGCCACGAGGTCGTCGTACTCGAAGCAGGGGAGCAGGTCGGCGGCAAGCTCCGGCGTGCCTCCGTCGCGGACGTGACGGTCGACGTCGGGGCCGAGGCGATGCTCGCCCGGCGTGCCGAGGGCACGGACCTCGCACGTGACCTCGGACTGCCGGTCGTGCACCCGACGAAGGCGACCTCGAAGCTCTGGGTCGACGGCGCCCTGCGCCCGCTGCCTCCGACGCTCATGGGCGCTCCCATGGACCTCGACGCGCTCGAGGCGTCGGGCGTGCTCAGCCCCGACGGGATGGCGCGAGCCCGTGCGGAGGCCGACCTCGGACCGGCCGACCCGCTCGGCGACGGCGACACGAGCGTCGGCTCGATCATCGACGCACGGTTCGGGCGCGAGGTCACCGACCGCCTGGTCGAGCCGCTGCTCGGGGGCGTGTACGCCGGCCGTGCCCGCGAGATCTCCGTCAAGGCCGCCGTCCCGAAGCTCGCGGCGCTCCATGACCGCGGACCGCTCACCCCTCAGCTCGCCGTGCTGTATCGACCAGGGGGACAACGAGGGAGCGACCTGCCGGTCTTCGCCGGCATCGACGGCGGCATGGGACTGCTGCCCGAGGCACTCGCCGCCGGGCTGGAGGTCCGCACCGGCCGACCGGTCCGCAGGATCGTGCGCACGGCGGGCCGACTCACCGTCGAGACGCTCGACGGCTCCGAGGCCGCGGACGCGGTGGTGCTCGCCACGCCCGCGCACGCGACCGCCCACCTGCTCGACGGGGCGGCGGCCGACCTCGCGCTCGTCGACCATGCGTCGGTGGCCGTCATCACGCACGCGTTCCGGATCGAGGACTGGCCGCTCGGCCACGACACCAGCGGCTTCCTCGTCCCGCCCGACCAGCGCCGGCGGATCAAGGCCTCGACGTTCTCGTTCGCCAAGTGGGACTGGGTCCGTCGGGCCGGCGAGGCCCGCGGTGTCCTGCACGTCCGGACGAGCATCGGCCGCGCCCGCGAGGCGCACACGCTCGACCACACCGACAACGAGCTGGTCGCGCAGTCGCTGGCCGACCTCGCCGAGGCGACCGGGCTGCGGGCGGCGCCGGTCGACACCCACGTCCAGCGCTGGCCGCTCGGCCTCCCGCAGTACGCCGTGTCCCACACGGCCAGGGTCGCCGCGATGCGCCGCGCGGTGTCGGACGTGCCCGGCCTGGCGATCGCCGGGGCGGCGTACGACGGTGTCGGCATCCCCGCCGTCATCGCCTCGGCCCGCCGCGCGGCGGACGAGATCATGTCCCGCTGACGCGGCGGCAGAGGCGGGCGAACCTTGCCCCGTTGTCCCTGGGCCCCGGGACAACCGGCCCGCGAGGGTCTTCTCAGATCGGCAACGACGCCGAGCACGACATCTGAGGAGAGCACCATGAGCACCCACGTCACCACCCGACACCCGGCCCGCGACGACGTCACGTTCGGTGGCGGGACCGTACGCCCGACCCGGTCGCGGCGCTGGTCGATCGCCGGCATCGGCGCCGGCCTGAGCGGTCTCGGCATCCTGGCCACGACCACGATGGTCAACGGCGTCTACGACCAGGACCTGGCCGGACATCCCCAGGCGATCGCGGACAAGATCGCGGGCCAGACCGGCGCGATGTTCGCCTTCCACTCGATCGCGGTCGTCGGCGCGCTTCTGCTGGTCGTCTTCGGCGTCGGGCTCTTCCACCGTCTGCGGGCCGTGGCCGCCGACTCGGCCGCCCCGCTGATCGCGCTCGCCGGTCTGCTCGGCACGGCCGTCGTGGTCGTCCTCGGCTCGGGCCTGGACACCGAGTTCATGATGAGCCTGAGCTTCGACGACAGCTCCGTCGACGTCTACAACACCGCGCTCTACAACCACTGGATCGGCACGATCCCGTGGGTGTGGGTCCTGTCGGGTCTCGCCGGCCTGGCCACCTTCTCGGTCTCCCGCCTGGGCGGCGTGCCGCGCTGGATCGGTCGCGTCGGCCTCGTCCTGGGCGGGCTGACGTTGCTCCTCGGCATCTCGCCGCTGGAGTACATGGCCGGCCTCACCGGCGCGCTCATGGTTCTGGTGACCGCGGTCGGCTTCACGTTCGGCGACAAGCAGTTCCGCCACCAGTGAGCCCGACCGAATCCGCCGGTCCGGCCCCGGCGGGGCCGGACCGGCATCACAATGGCCCAGTGCACCCGTCCGGCGCCCGACGCCCGGTCGCCCTGTGGGCGGCCGGGTCGGTCGTGCTGGTCACGCTGGCGGCGTTCGTCGCCACGGTGCTGCTCGACCTGCACACCGACACGGCCGGACCGGGCGCGCAGCTGGTCCAGGGCTGGGGCTGGAGCTACGCCCTGCTCGGCCTGCTGCTCGCGGTCCTCGCTGCGCTCGTCCTCGTCAGGTCACCGGGCCAGGGAATCGGGTGGGGACTGGCGCTGGCCGGGCTCTTCTGGTCCGTCGACGCTCTGAGCCAGTCCTACGCGCGTTTCGCCGTCCGGGCCGACGACGCGCTGCCGCTGGCCAACCTGGCGCTCTGGTCCTTCAACCGTCTCGGCGCCTTCCTGCCGCTCGCCGGTGCGCTCCTCCTGCTGCTCTTCCCGACAGGGCGGTTCCTCCCGGGCCGCTGGCGCATCGCCGGCTGGGTGACCACCATCGCGATGGGCCTCGCCGCGCTGCTCGTCGTCCTCGCCCCGGCCGAGGGCGTGCTGCCCGACGTGGCGCTGCCCCCCGAGGTCGACGTCGACTGGGGCGCGCTCCCGCTGCCGACCGGCCTCTCGCACGGCGCCGTCTCGGCCAGCATCGCGGTCCAGGTCGCCGGCCTGCTCTCGGCGATGCTCGCCGTCGTCGTCCGCTACCGACGCGCTCGCGGCCTGGACCGGGACCGGATGCGGTGGCTGCTGTGGAGCGTCGTCGCGATCGCCCTCGTCCTGGTGGTCTCGGTGGGCCTGGAGGTCCGCGGGCTGGGCGACGCCGCGATCTTCGTCATCATGCTGCTGCCGGCCGTCGCCATGACGATCGGCGTCGTCGACCCGCAGCTGGTGGCGATCGACGACCTCCTGGCGCGCACGCTCGTGTATGCCGCGCTGGCCGCCGCCATCCTGCTCGCCGACCTGGTCGTCCTCACCGCACTGACGGCGGTGCTCGACGACTCGCTGACCGAGCGTCAGCTGGTCCTCGTCGTGCTGTTCGTCTCGGTGCTCCTCTACGCGCCGCTGCGCAGCCGGCTGGCGCGGTGGGTCCAGACGCTCCTGCTCGGCAAGCGCTCCGACCCCTACGACGTCGTCGCGAGCCTGGCGTCCACGCTCGAGTCGGTCGACGAGGGCCCCCAGCAGCTCGCCGCGGTCGCGCGTGCGGTGGCGACCGCGTTCCGGGTGAGGTACGTCGCCGTCGAGGTCGACCGCGGCGACGGGGAGCGACTGGTCGCCACCCACGGCGCCCGCCCGACGCAGGTGCGCAGCACGCCCATCCTCTTCCGAGGCGACGAGGTCGGCCGGCTGGTGCTGCCGGCCCGCGGCCCGCGCAGCCGCCTCTCGCGCCGCGACGAGCAGCTGCTCCGCGACCTCGTGCGCCAGGCGGCGACGGCGGCCCGCACCAGCGGCCTCGCCGAGGAGGTGCAGCGCAGCCGCGAGCGACTCGTCAGCGCCCGCGAGGAGGAGCGCCGCCGGATCCGCCGGGACCTCCACGACGGTCTCGGGCCGGTCTTGAGCGGGGTCGTCTTCCAGCTGGAGAGTGCCCGGCTCCTGGTCGAGAAGGACCCCGCCACCGCGGGCGTCCGCCTGCGGGAGGCCAGCCGGACGGTGCAGGAGGTCGTGGCCGACGTACGGCGCCTGGTGCACGACCTGCGCCCGCCCGCGCTCGACGACCTCGGCCTCGTGGGCGCCCTCCGGCAGCTCGCCGGCCAGCTCGAGCGCGGCGGCCCCGAGATCGCCGTGAGCGATGGCGGCATCGGGCCGCTGCCGGCCGCGGTGGAGGTGGCGGCGTACCGGATCGTCGCCGAGGCGCTGACCAACACCGTCCGGCACGCCCGGGCGGAGCGGGCCGACGTACGCCTGTGTGCGACCGACGGCGCCCTGCGGCTCGAGGTCGCCGACGACGGCAGCGGCCTCGGCGCTGACGTGCAGGCAGGCGTCGGGCTGCGGTCGATGCGCGAGCGCGCCCTCGAGCTCGGCGGGCGCGTGGAGGTCGCCTGCCCGCCGTCCGGGGGCACGGTCGTGACGGCGACGCTCCCGATCGCAGGAACCGCAGGAGGAGAGAGATGACCGACATCCGCGTGCTCGTCGCCGACGACCACCAGATCGTGCGCGACGGGCTGAACGCCCTGCTCGGTGCCCTCGACGGCGTCGAGGTCGTCGGCCTGGCCGCCGACGGCGTGGACGCGCTGCACCTCGTGGACGAGACGACTCCCGACGTCGTCGTCATGGACATCCAGATGCCGCGCCTCGACGGGCTCGAGGCGACCCGCCGGATCACCGCACGCCACCCGGGGGTGAGGGTGGTGATGCTGACGATGAACGAGGACGACGAGACCGTGCTCGCGGCCATCCGCAACGGCGCGAGCGGCTACCTGCTCAAGGGCTCCGGCGCGGACGAGGTCCAGCACGCGATCCGCGCCGCGGCCGCGGGTGGGATGGTCTTCGGCGCGTCACTGGCGGCCAAGGTGGCGTCGTACTTCTCCGGCGCTGTCCGGGCCGAGGCGTCCGAGCCCTTCCCCGACCTGACCGAGCGCGAGCGGCAGGTGCTGCGGCTGCTCGCCGCGGGGCGCTCCAACGACCAGATCGCGGGGGAGCTGTACGTCTCCTCGAAGACGGTGCGCAACGCCGTCTCGGGCATCTACGCCAAGCTGCACGCGGCCGGGCGGGCCGAGGCGATCGTCAAGGCACGGGAGGCCGGCTACGGGCGCGACTGAGCGCGTCGAATAATGGTGGCATGACCGAGACCGACCCCCAGGCACACATCCAGTCGAACGCCGCGCGGATCAACGAGCTGAACGAGACGCTCCGCTACACGATGTGGTCGGTCTTCCGTCTCGAGGACCGCTTCGGCGAGGACGCCGACCGCAAGCGGGAGACGGTGGAGGTCGAGGAGCTGCTCGCCGAGCTGGCCGCCGAGGACGTCGTGGTGCGAGGGGTGTACGACGTCGCCGGCCTGCGTGCGGACGCCGACGTGATGGTCTGGTGGCACGCGAGCTCGTCCGACCAGCTGCAGGCGGCGTACCACCGGCTGCGTCGCACCCGCTTCGGCACGCGCCTGGTGCCGGTCTGGTCGCAGATGGCGCTGCACCGCCCGGCCGAGTTCAACCGCAGCCACCTCCCGGCGTTCCTCGCCGAGGAGCGCGCGCACTCCTACGTCGCGGTCTACCCGTTCATCCGGTCCTACGAGTGGTATCTCCTCGAGGACACCGAGCGTCGCCGGCTGCTCGCCGAGCACGGCCAGATGGCCCGCGACTACCCGGACGTGCGCGCCAACACGGTGCCGTCGTTCGCGCTCGGCGACTACGAGTGGATCCTCGCGTTCGAGGCCGACGACCTCTCGCGCATCGTCGACCTGATGCGGCACCTGCGCGGCTCCGAGACGCGCCGCCACGTGCGCGAGGAGGTGCCCTTCTACACCGGCCGCCGCGTCGACGTCGCGGAGCTGCTCGACCAGCTCCCCTGACTGAAGACGCCGAGAGGTCAATCCAAACGGCTCGAGACGTCAATCCGTAGGGAAGACCGCCGGTACTCCCGGCGGTCTTCCCTACGGATTGACGTCTCGAGCCGTTTGGATTGACCTCTCGGCGGGTGGGGTCAGGCGTTGTCGGCGGGCTCGAGCGAGATGCTGATCGAGTTGATGCAGTAGCGGTCGCCGGTCGGGGTGCCGTACCCGTCGGGGAAGACGTGGCCGAGGTGTGATCCGCAGTTGGCGCAGCGCACCTCCACCCGCTTCATGCCGTGGGAGTCGTCCTCGAGGTACTCGACCGTGTCGGTCAGCGGCTGGTAGAACGACGGCCACCCGCAGCCGGAGTGGAACTTGGTGTCGGACTCGAAGAGCTTCGCCTGGCACGCCTTGCAGCGGTAGACGCCCTTCGTCTCGGTGTCGGTGTACTCACCCGTGAACGCCCGTTCGGTGCCTGCTTCTCGCAGCACCTGGAACTCCTCGGGGCTGAGCTGCTCACGCCACTCGGCGTCACTCTTGTCGACGTTGTAGGCCACGGCTCGAGTCTACGCGGAGCGTCATACGCCCCGGCTGCTGACACTGCCACCTCGTACGACGTCCCCGATAGGTTGAGGGCCATGGCGAAGACACCCTCCGCGGAGGTGCAGGCGGGCGGCCGCGCGGTGCGCATCTCGAGCCCCGACCGGGTGGTCTACGAGGCCACCGACCGGACGCCGGAGGTCACCAAGCTGATGGTCGCGCAGTTCTTCGCGGACGTGGGCGACCGGCTGATGCGCGCGATCGGGGAGCGGCCGGTCGCGCTCGAGCGCTGGCCCGATGGGTGGCGGGAGGGGATGCGGCTCGCCACCGGTCCGACCGACCGCGAAGGCGACGGCTTCTACCAGAAGCGCGCCCCGAAGGGCGCCCCCGACTACCTCGAGACGGTCCAGGTCGCCTTCCCGAGCGGTCGCAGGGCCGACGAGATCTGCCCGACGGAGCCCGCCGTGCCGGTGTGGTGCGCCCAGATGGGCGCCCTCACCTTCCACCCCTGGCCGGTACGACGTCCCGACGTCGACCACCCCGACGAGCTGCGCATCGACCTCGACCCGCAGCCGGGCACCACGTTCGCCGACGCCGTCCGCGTCGCAGGCGTCGCGAAGGAGCTGCTCGACGAGCTCGGCATCGCCGGCTACCCGAAGACCAGCGGCAACCGCGGTGTCCACATCTACGTCCGGATCAAGCCGGAGCGGCCGTTCGAGGACGTCCGGCACGCCGCGATCGGCTTCGGCCAGGAGCTCGCACGGCGCGACGAGGGGGTCACGGTCAACTGGTGGAAGGAGGAGCGTGGCGAGAGGATCTTCGTCGACTTCAACCAGAACAACCGCGACCGCACGATCGCGTCCGCGTACTCCCTGCGACCGCGCCCGGGCGCGCCCGTCTCCACCCCGCTCACGTGGGCGGAGCTGGCCGAGCTGAAGGACCCGCGCGAGCTCAACCTCTTCACCGTGCCGGACCGGATGACGGACGCGGACCCGTGGGCGGGCATCGACGACCGGGCGCACGACCTCGACCCGCTGATCGCCCTGTGGGACGGCGTCGAGCAGAGCTTCCCGCCGGACTACCCCAAGATGCCGGGGGAGCCGCCGCGGGTGCAGCCGAGCAAGAAGGTCGCGGCCCACTGGGACGAGGACGGCAACCGCGTCGAGGGCTGAGGTCCAGGGCTGAGGTCGAGGGCTGAAATAGTCGAGAGCCCGCCGGCCATCCCCCGATTGCCAGCGGGCCCTCCACGAGGCACCGCGCCGTCCGCGCCCCTGACGCGGTTGCCGCTTCAGGAGCGGACCCCCTGGTGCTTCGACGGCTCTGCCGCGCATCCTCCGTGGAGGCGACGGCGACTCGGCCGTGTCGGGCAGTCCCCCCGGACACTCCCGACACGCCAAGAGTAAAGAGCGGCCTGCCAAGTCAGGTCCACGCAGCCGCCAGCGATCGGTAACAGATCGACAACCGCGGCTCGACGACCTGGGCGACGACCTGGGCGATGACCTGCGCGTACGCCGCTCAGAGGCCGGTGATGCCTTCGCCCTCGCCGGCCTGCTCGTCGAAGGTCTCGTGCTCCAGCAGGTGCAGCACGGGGACGCCGATCTTGCGCCGCGCCTGCGACGACCAGTCGACGTGGAAGAACTCCGCGACGACGTGCGGGCGGGTGAGGATGATCGCCTCGCGGCCGTCGACCTCCGCGACCTTGGCCTTGAGCGCCTCGATGGGGGAGGCGTCCACGACCTGGCCCTCGGCGGTCGCCCCGGCGGTGCGCAGCGCGCCGAGCGTGTCGGAGAGCTCCGCGGTGGCACGGTCGAGGCAGTCCTTGCGTACGGCGTCGAGATCGACCTCGTTGACGAGCAGCGACGGCGTCCCCAGGATCTCCCCGCCGTTCAGCGTGCCGAGCGAGGCCTCGATCCTCGCGGCTGCGTCCTCCATCGGGAGGATCACGTGATAGGCCACGGGCTCGTCGAGACCCTCGTGCAGCGACCGCACCTGAACGGCGTCCGCTGAGGAGAGCGCCTGCTCGACGAGAAGCACGACGTCGTAACTCATGTCTGCAAGGCTAGCCGTTCCCGCGGTCGCGGAGACCACTGACTAGCCGTTCAGCACTTCTCCGAGGTCGTAGGACACGGGCTCCTCGAGCTGGTCGTAGCCGCACGACTCCGGGTCGCGGTCGGGGCGCCAGCGCTTGAACTGGGCGGTGTGCCGCAGCCGCCGTCCCTCCATGTGGTCGTAGCCGACCTCGAGGACGCGCTCGGGCCGCAGCGGGACGAAGGAGAGGTCCTTGCCCTGGGACCAGCGCGACTGGGTGCCGGGCACCCGGTCGGGGTTCGCGGTCAGGAACTCGGCCCACCGCCCCCACGGATGCTCCTCCAGCGGCACCTCGAGGGGTCGCAGCTCCTCGACGAGCTCGGCGCGCCGCTTCGCGGTGAAGGAGGCCGAGACCCCGATGTGCTGGAGCTGCCCGTCCTGGTAGAGCCCGAGCAGCAGGCTGCCGAGCAGCGGCTGGTCGTCGGTGGAGTTCTTGTGCAGCCGGTAGCCGGCGACGACCACGTCGGCGGTACGCGCGTGCTTGATCTTGAGCATGGTGCGCTGGTTCGGCGCGTACGCCGCGGCCAGCGGCTTGGCGACCACCCCGTCGAGCCCGGCACCCTCGAACTGGCGGAACCACTGCTCCGCCTCCGCGGGATCGGTCGTGGTCCGGGTCAGGTGGCACGGTCCGGCGGCCGGGAGGTCCGCCAGCGCCGCCTCGAGGGCTGCGCGCCGCTCGCTGAACGGGCGGTCGACGTACGACTCGTCGCCGAGCGCGAGCAGGTCGAAGGCGACGTACGACGCGGGCGTGCTCTCGGCGAGCAGCTTGATGCGCGAGGCGGCCGGGTGGATGCGCTCCTGGAGCACCTCGAACTCGAGCCGGTCGCCCGACGCCACGAACAGCTCGCCGTCGAGGACGCACCGCTCGGGCAGCTGCTCCTTGACGGCGGCGACGACCTCGGGGAAGTAGCGCGTCAGCGGCTTGGTGTTGCGCGACGCGAGCTCGACCTCGTCCCCGTCGCGGAAGACCAGGCACCTGAAGCCGTCCCACTTCGGCTCGAAGCTGTGTCCGCCGGTCGTCGGGACCGACGCGACCGACTTGGCTAGCATCGGCAGGACCGGGGGCATGACCGGAAGATCCACGGCCCGAGCCTAGTTGAGCGGCGCGCGCGACGGCGGCGGGTGATTCGGCCGCCGCAGGTGACCTCACCTAGGCTGGCAGGCAAACGCAGGAAGACAGGAACGTTGCATGAGCGAGATCGTCGGGTACGTCCCGGGCGTCTTCGACCTCTTCCACGTCGGGCACCTCAACATGCTCCGGCAGGCTCGCAGCAGGTGTGACGTGCTCGTCGCCGGCGTCGTCTCCGACGAGATGTGCGAGCTCGGCAAGGGCATCCGGCCGACCGTCCCGCTCGAGGAGCGTGTCGCCATCGTCGACGCGATCGGCATCGTCGACGCGACGTACGTCGAGGTGACCCTGGACAAGCGCGACTCCTGGCGCGACGTCGGCTTCCACCGCCTGTTCAAGGGCGACGACTGGAAGGGCATGCCGAAGGGCGACCGCCTCGAGAAGCAGATGGCCGAGGTCGGCGTCGAGGTCGTGTACTTCCCGTACTCCATCCAGACCTCCAGCACCGCGCTGCGCAAGCACCTCGCCCGCGGCGGGGAAGCCGCGTCGTGACGGCGGCATGAGCGGGCCGGCTGTGCCGACGCGCGCGACGGTCGGCCGGGTGGCCATCAACGACGCCGGGCTCTTCGTCAAGGGCTTGGGCGCCGACAGCCCCGCCGTCCTGGTCCACTTCGACGACCAGCACATCTGGTCGTTCACACCGGGCGCCGACGGGGTGCAGCGCAACGGCGGCACCTCGATCGCCTGGCCGGACGTCCTGCGGCCCTTCCTCGACGGCTCGACGCGGGTGCGTCTGGCCAACCTCGACGGCTCCGAGGTGTACGGCGACGAGGAGCACCGGTTCGGGTCCGGGCAGGAGCGGGTCCGCTTCGTCGACCGGGCCGGCCACCCGTACGCCGTCGACAAGATGGGCCACCTCACCCGCTCCTTCGAGTCGACCTCCGACGAGGTCAAGCGGGAGATCCTCGAGGGCACGCAGGTCGTCATCCGCGAGCTGGCCGAACGCTGCGGCGTCGAGGCCTACCTGGGGTACGGCGCCCTGCTCGGCGCCGTTCGCGAGGGCGGCATGATCGCGCACGACTCCGACACCGACGTCTGCTACTTCAGCCGCCACACCGTCCCGGCCGACATCATCCTCGAGACCTTCCGCATCGAGCGCGAGCTGAAGGGGCTGGGCTGGGACGTCCTGCGGATGTCCGGGGGCGACCTCAAGGTCATCTGGCCGCTGAGCGACGGCCGCCGCGTCCACATCGACATCTTCTCGTCGTTCGTCGTCGACGACGTCTTCTACGTGCTGGGCAACCGCAGCGGGCGCCTCGACCTCGACGCCCTCCTGCCGCTCGGGAGCGTGACGCTCGACGGCTACGACTTCCCGGCGCCGCGCGACCCTGAGGCGCTCCTCGTCTACTGGTACGGCGAGACCTGGCGCGTCCCCGACCCGGCCTTCAACCCGGTCGAGGACCGCCACGCGATGGTCCGGCTCGACGGCTGGCTGCGCGGCTTCCGCCAGGGCATGAGCGGCTGGACGCCGCTGCTGCGCGGCTCGGCGAAGGCCACCTCGAAGGTGCCCACCGACGGCTCCGACTTCGCGGCGTGGGTGCACGAGCGGATCGGCCCCGACGAGGCGGTCCTCGACCTGGGCGCCGGCAACGGGCGCGACAGCGTCTGGCTCGCCGCCCAGGGGCACCCCGTCCGCTCCTCCGACTACTCGCGCCGGTCAGCGGTCGAGGTGCAGGCCCTCATGAAGCGCCTGGGCGTGACGAACGTGTCGCCGCGCCAGGTCATCCTCAACGAGACCCGGCACGTCTTCCACCTCATCGCGCTGCTCTCCCGCGAGCCGCACCACATCTACGCGCGGCAGCTGGTGGGGTGCCTCGACGACGCCGCGCGGGAGAACCTCTTCCGCGTCGGCGCCTCCGTGCTGCGCGGCGGCCGGTCGATGTGGCTGGAGTTCGCCGTGCCGCACCCCGGAGCGTCCGACCCGCAGCCACGCGGGCTGGTCCGCCGGGTCGACCCGGGCGTACTCACGGCGGAGATCGAGCGCAGCGGTGGGCGTGTCGCACACCTCGAGGTCGCCCCGGGCGTCGACATGTTCGATAATCCAGACCCGGCCGTGGCCCGGATGCGCGTCACCTGGCCCGCCGGGCCCCGCGCGGACAAGGCCGACACGTCGGCCGACGAGAAGGAGAGTGTCTGATGGCGAGCGCCAAGGGCGAGAAGGCCAAGGACGTCGCACGCAAGGTGCGCGACCGCGTGCGCGCGTCGGGCGTGTTCGACCGCAGCCTCCGCGGCCGCGTGCAGCGCCTCGAGCAGGAGCTCGAGGCCGACCGCCAGCTGCACCGCAAGATCGCCGAGCTCTCCGACGTCGTCGCCGAGCTGCTCGTGCCGATCCAGGACCGTGACGAGGAGCGGGTCGCCGAGGTGCTCTCCCAGTACCGGAAGACGATCTGACCGAGGATCCGTCGGTGACATCGACAGAGATCACGGCCGAGATCACGGCGGAGGGCATCTGGCTCGCCGAGCCGCCGTCCGAGCCGGTGATGGTCCACTTCGACGGCCGCTACCTGTGGTCGTTCACGCCCGCGCGCGACGGGCAGCCCCGGGCGGACGGCAGCTTCGTGCCGTGGCCGGGCAACCTCGTGCGCTTCCTCGACGGCGTCGTGCGGATCCGCCTGCAGGACGTCGACGGCGAGCACGTCTGGTGGGACGCCGAGCATCAGTTCGGCACGTCGACCGAGCGCGTCGCCGTCGTCGACAAGGAGGGCGTCCCGCTGTCGGTCGACAAGGTCGGCCACCTCGGCCGCTCCTTCCTGGAGACGCCGGAGGAGGTCAAGCAGGAGCTGCTCCAGGCGACCCTGGAGGTGCTGACCGTGCTGCGCGAGCAGTGCGACGCCGACGCCTACCTCTGCTACGGCGCCCTGCTCGGCGCCGTGCGGAACGGCAAGATGATCGGGCACGACTCCGACGTCGACGTCTGCTACTACAGCCACCGGACGACGCCGGTCGACATCATCCTCGAGAGCTACCGCATCGAGCGGATCGTCCGGGCCCAGGGCTGGACCGTGACGCGGATGTCCGGCGCCGACATCAAGGTCGTCCGGAAGCTCTCCAACGGCGCCAAGTGCCACATCGACATCTTCGGCGCCTTCACGATCGGCGGCACGTTCTACCAGCTCGGCAACCGCAGCGGCGACTTCGACGCCGCGGCCCACCTCCTGCCGCTCGGCACGGTCATGTTGGAAGGCGTCGAGTTCCCGGCGCCGAAGCACCCCGAGGCGATGCTGTCCTTCGTCTACGGGCCGCACTGGCGCGTGCCCGACCCGTCGTTCGTGCACCGCGACAACCCGTTCGGCGTCATCCGGCTCAACGGGTGGCTGCGCGGGTTCCGCGACGACCTGCCGCTCTGGAACGACGTCTACGACCAACGCGCCGGTCAGGTCCAGCGGGAGCCTTCGGACTTCGCCCGGTGGGTGGGGGAGCAGCTCGCCCCCGGCGACAAGGTCGCCGACCTGGGCGCCGGCACCGGCCGTGACACGCGCTGGTTCGCCGAGCAGGGACACGACGTACGGGCCGTCGACTTCTCGCGTCGCTCCTTCGCGCGCACCCGCCGGATCGACGGCGTCCGCTCCGACCAGACCATGTTCAACGAGCTGCGCCGCGTGCTGATCCTCGGCACGCGGCTCGCCCGGGACCCGCACCACCTGTACGCGCGCGAGCTGCTCGGCTGCCTCGACGAGGCCGCCCGCGCCAACCTGTTCAAGCTCGGGTCGATGTCGCTGCGCCGGGGCGGTTCGATGTTCCTGGAGTTCTCGGCGACGCTCGCCGGAGCGCTGCCGCCGGACCCCGGCCACCTCGTCGCCCGGCTCGACCCTGACAGGGTGGCCGCGGAGGTCGCCGCCAGCGGCGGCAGGATCGACTACCGTGAGACCGCCGAGGGCGTCGACATGTTCGACGCACCCGACCCGGCCGTGTGTCGTATGCGGATCACCTGGCCACACCCGAAGGAGAACCACTGATGGCCGGCATCGAGACCCTGGGCGAGCGCGTGGCGCGGCTGGAGCAGGAGGTCGCCGCCAACCGCATCCTCCGGCGGAGGGTCGAGGAGCTCACCGAGCAGCTGGCGCAGGTCCTGGTCGCGGTCCAGGACAAGGACCACGCCAGGGTCGAGGAGCTCCTGGCGGCGTTGCGTGGCTCGATCTGAGATCAGCGAGCAGGGGCTCGTCCTCGTCGAGGCGCCGGCCGTCCCCCTGCTGGTCCACTTCGACACCCAGTACGTCTGGTCCTTCACGCCCGGACGCGACGGCACGACCGACGGCGACGTCTTCCGCATCCCGTGGCCGCACGCGATGCGGCCGTTCCTGTCCGGGACGACGCGCGTGCGGGTCGCGACGTACGACGACGACCTGGTCCTCCACGACGACGAGGTCACCTTCGGCGCCGGTG
Source organism: Nocardioides panacihumi (assembly GCF_039530925.1). Taxonomy (NCBI): domain Bacteria; kingdom Bacillati; phylum Actinomycetota; class Actinomycetes; order Propionibacteriales; family Nocardioidaceae; genus Nocardioides; species Nocardioides panacihumi. The sequence continues at coordinate 26,654 of NZ_BAAAPB010000004.1, forward strand.
GGGGACGCGTCGCGTTCGTCGACGAGCAGGGTGCGCCGTACTCGATCGACAAGGTCGGCCACCTGACCCATGCCTTCGAGGAGACCGCTGACGACGTCAAGCGTGAGCTGCTCGAGGCGACGCACACCGTGCTGCGCGAGCTGCGGGAGCGGTGCGGACTCGACGCCTACCTCTGCTACGGCGCGCTGCTCGGGGCCGTCCGCCAGGGCACGATGCTCGGGCACGACTCCGACATCGACCTCTGCTACTACACCGGCCACACCGCGCCGGCGGACATCATCGCCGAGAGCTACCGGATCCAGCGGGCGCTGCGCTCGCTCGACTGGCGCGTGCTGCGGATGTCGGGCGGCGACATCAAGGTCTTCTGGCCGCTCTCGGACGGGCGTGAGGCCCACATCGACATCTTCTCGGCGTTCACGATCGACGGCACTTTCTACCAGTTCGGCAACCGCAACGGGCGCTTCGACGCCGGCGAGCACCTCCTGCCTCTCGGGACGGTCACGCTCGAGGGCGAGGAGTTCCCCGCGCCGAAGCATCCCGAGGAGATGCTCTCGTTCATCTACGGCCCCAACTGGCGCGTGCCGGACCCGGGCTTCCGCTACCAGGACGACCCGCGCGGCACCCGTCGGCTCGACGGCTGGTTCCGCGGCTTCCGGACCGAGGTGCCGGCCTGGTCGAACGTCTTCAAGGCGCCGATGCTCGACCGCGTGCCGACCGGGCCGTCCTCGTTCGCGCGGTGGGTCGAGCCGCAGCTCGGCGAGGGCGCGAAGGTGGTCGACGTCGGCGCCGGCACCGGTCGCGACGCGTTCTGGCTCGCCGCCCAGGGGCACCCCGTGCTGGCGACCGACTTCTCGCTGACCGCGCTCAGCCACATCCGCCAGCTCCGCGACGCGAGGGACGAGGGTCGGGTCAGCATCGAGATGCTCGTCCTCAACGAGACGCGCCGGGTGATGTCACTCGTCGCGCCGCTGGCCCGGGACCCGCACCACCTCTACGCGCGTGGGCTGGTCGGCTCCCTGGACGAGCAGGCGCGGGACAACCTGCTGCGTTTGGCCGGTGCGGTGCTGCGGCGCGGCCAGTCGCTGTTCCTGGAGTTCTCGGCGACGGTGCCGGGCATCGACCTGCCGCTGCCGGAGCCGACCGGCCTCACCCGCCGCTTCGACCCCGACTGGCTCCGCAAGGAGATCGAGCGGCACGGCGGTGTGGTCGAGTTTGTCGAGATCGGCCCGGGGACCGATATGTTCGACCAGCCGGACCCGGCCGTGGCACGCATGCGGGCGGTCTGGCCCCATCCGTGAGGGTGGGCGGCACGCCGCCGCCGCGCTTGTCACGATCCCCGGTTGGTCTGCCGGACTGTGAACCAGTCCCGCAGGCGGGCCGGTAAGCAATCCCCGGTTGGTCTGCCGGACTGTGAACCCAGTCCCGCAGGCGGGCCGGTAAGCAATCCCCGGTTGGTCTGCCGGCAGGGCCCGCCTGACTTTGAATCAGGACTAGCGACGTAGGTTCGACTCCTACCCGGGGAGCAGGTTGACGCAGCACCGGCGCCGCCCGTGGTGTACGGGCGACGCCGGTGCGGTGGAGCTGTGGGTCAGAGGCGTCGGCCGACCCGGCTGCCGGAGTTGCGACCGGTGACGGTGGAGGCGATGACCACGAGCACCGCGGCGCAGATGATGGCCACGATCCAGCGGGTCCAGTCGATGCCCGCGCTGCCGTTGCCGCCGAAGGCGCTGTAGATGAACCAGCCGATGATCACGCCGCCGATGCCGCACAGGATCGTCAGCCAGAGCGGCGTGTTGTCCTTGTCTCCCGGTGCGACGAACTTGCCGAGCAGGCCGATGATGATGCCCGCGATGATGACGCCGATGATTTCCATGAGACCTCACTTCTGTCCAAGACATTGCTGTCCAGGCTGACATCAGGTCGTCAGCCCTCCCTGGACACGAGGTACCCAACCGCACCACTGTTCGATCATCGCGCGACGACGAGCCCTCCGATCACGGCCCCGGTCGCTGCCATCGGGGTCGTCTCGGACCGGGCTGGCACGATGGCAGGGTGAACCCCTGGTTGCAGGTCGCGGTCACCGTGCTCGCCGGTCTGCTGTGCGTGTGGCTCGCCCTGGTCGCGGTGCTGTACGTCGCCGGGCGCCGGTACGACGACCCGCCGCGGGTGCGCGAGATCCTCCGGCTCATCCCCGACGTGGTCCGGCTGCTGCACCGGCTGGTCAAGGACCGCAGCCTTCCCCGGGGCGTGCGACTGCGCGTGTTCGCGCTGATCGGCTACCTCGCGATGCCGATCGACCTCGTGCCCGACTTCATCCCGGTCGTCGGCTACGCGGACGACGTCGTCATCGTGGCGCTGACTCTCCGCTCGATCAGCCGGGTCGCCGGCGTCGACGCGCTCGACCGGCACTGGCCCGGCACCCCCGAGGGGCTCACCGCCCTGAAGCGGCTCGCCGGACTCTGACGCGCGCGGGGTCTGTCTGCGACGATGGGTCGCATGGAGCCGACGATCGGTCTCACCTTCCGGCCGCAGCTGCCGCCGGAGGAGCTGCAGGCAGTCGTGGGAGCCGCCGACGCGGCTGCTGTCGACGAGCTCTGGCTGTGGGAGGACTGCTTCCTCGAGGGCGGGCTGACCTCCGCGGTCGCTGCGCTGGCCTGGTCGACCAGGCTGAGGGTCGCCGTCGGCGTGCTGCCGGTCCCGTTGCGCAACCCGGCGCTCGCCGCCATGGAGGCGGCGACGCTGGCCCGGCTCTTCCCCGGGCGGTTCGTGCTCGGGCTCGGTCACGGCGTGCAGGACTGGATGCGCCAGGTCGGCGCCGGTGTCGACTCGCCGATGACGCTGCTGCGCGAGCACGCGACCGCGGTCCGTGACCTGCTCGCCGGGCGGACGGTCGACGTCGACGGTCGCTACGTCCGGCTCGCCGGGGTCACGCTCGACTGGCCGCCGCCCGAGCAGCCGGAGCTGCTGCTCGCCGGCCGGGGACCGAAGACGGTGCGGTTGGCCGGCGAGATCGCCGACGGGGTGATCCTGGACGGCGAGGGGACGCTGGACGACGTACGCCGCGCGCGCGACCTCGTCGACGAGGCCCGCGCGGCGGCTGGCCGTCCCGGCCGCGCCCGCGTGGTCGCGTACACGCCGGTCGACACGCGCCCGAGTGACCTCGCGAACCGGATCGCCGAGCTCGTCGCGGTGGTCGCCGCGGCAGGGGCCGACACGGTCGTGCTCGAGGCGCCCGAGGACGCGCCCGACCCGGGCCCGATCATCGAGGCGCTGGGCGACCTGCGCTGAATCGGGTGTCAGGCCGCGAGCGAGGCGCCGCCCGGAAGGCTCGTCGGCTCGCAGGCGCAGGTGTCGCTGCAGGCGAGGTAGGTGTGCACGGCGTGGCCGCAGCGCGGGCACGGCAGGTCGTGCGACAGGTGCGTCTCGTTGGTCTGGACGGTGTCCCACATGGCGGTGCCTCCTGTTCGGTGCTGCTCGGTTACACGCCCGCGTTCTCTCATTGAGGACCACGAACAGGGCCCTCTGGATACGACATCGCACCGACCGGAACGAGAAACTTTCTGACAGGCTGGAGCCATGTCCGACCTCAACGTGCTCGGCGGGCCGCTCGAGCCGTGCGGCACCGATCCGATGACCGGCTTCCACCGCGACGGCGACTGCTCGTGCGGGCCCGAGGACGTCGGGCTGCACGCCGTCTGCGCGGTGATGACGCGGGAGTTCCTGGACCACCAGGCGGCGGTGGGCAACGACCTGTCGACGCCCCGACCCGAGTTCTCCTTCCCGGGTCTGCGACCCGGGGACCGGTGGTGCGTGGTGGCGGCGCGGTGGCTCCAGGCGTACGCCGACGGGGTCGTCGCCCCCGTCGTCCTCGCCTCGACGAACCAGCGGGCGCTGGAGGTGGTCCCGCGCGAGGCGCTCGGCGCGGCGGGGGTCGACGTCCCCGACGACCCCGGCTCCCTTGTGTGAGTCCTAGGCTCGGCACCGTGACAGAGCTGACTGTTGTCGTCCTCGCCGCCGGCGGCGGCACCCGGATGAAGTCGAAGACGCCCAAGGTCCTCCACGAGGTCGCGGGCCGGAGCATGGTCGGGCACGTCCTGGCCGCCGTGCGCGCTCTCGGCCCGACACGCGTCGTCACCGTCGTCGGCCACCAGCGCGAGCTGGTCGAGCCGCACGTCAGCGGGCTGCTGCCCGACGGACTGCTCGCCGTGCAGGCGGAGCAGCTCGGCACGGCGCACGCCGTACGGATGGCGGTGGAGGCCGTCGGCGAGGTGACCGGCACGGTCCTGGTGGCGTACGGCGACACGCCGCTGCTGCGCGCGGAGAGCCTGCGCGCCCTGCTGGACGACCACGCGGCCGCGGGCAACGCCGTCACCATCCTGAGCGGCGTCGTGTCCGACCCGTTCGGCTACGGCCGGATCGTCCGTGGCGGCGACGGGGGAGTGGAGGCCATCGTCGAGGAGAAGGACGCCACCGACGAGCAGCGGTCGATCACCGAGATCAACTCGGGGATCCTCGCCTTCGACGCGACCTTCCTCGCCGACGCCCTCGGCAGGATCGGCAACGACAACGCCAAGGGCGAGTTCTACCTGACCGACGCGATCGCCCTGGCACGCGCGGGCGGCCGGCACGTCGGCGCCCGCCCGGTCGAGGACCCGTTCGAGATCGAGGGCGCCAACGACCGCGCCCAGCTCGCGGCGCTCGGCAAGGAGCTCAACCGACGCATCGTGACGGGCTGGATGCGCGACGGCGTCACCGTCGTAGATCCCGCGACCACGTGGATCGACGCCGACGCCGAGCTCGCCGCCGACGTGACGCTGCTGCCGGGCGTGCAGCTGCTGGGCGCGACGAAGGTCGACGAGGACGCGGTGGTGGGTCCCGACTCGACGCTGAAGGACTGCGAGGTGGGCGCCGGCGCCCACGTCGTACGCACCCACGCCGAGCTGGCCGTCATCGGCGCCGGCGCCGAGGTCGGCCCGTTCTCCTACCTGCGGCCGGGGACGGTCCTCGGCGCCGGAGGCAAGATCGGCGGCTTCGTCGAGACCAAGAACGCGCGGATCGGCGACGGGGCGAAGGTGCCGCACCTGTCCTACGTCGGCGACGCCGAGATCGGCGAGGGCACCAACATCGGGGCGGGGACGATCTTTGCCAACTACGACGGGGTCGCCAAGCACCGCACGCGGGTCGGCAAGCACGCGAAGACCGGCTCCAACAACACGTTCGTCGCGCCCGTGACGATCGGCGACGGCGCCTCGACGGGCGGTGGCACCGTCGTACGCGGGGACGTCCCGCCGGGCGCGCTCGCCGTCAGCGCCGGTCCGCTCCGCCTCATCGAGGGGTGGGCCCAGCGGCGGCGAGCCGGCACGAAGCAGGCGGCGGCCGCGGAGGCGGCGAGCGGTGCTGTCGGCGCGAGAACGCCGGGTGAACATGAGGCGTCTCACAACGACTCCCCGGAAGTTGGGGAGTCGGCTGCCGGTGCGTCAGAATCCTGAAGGATGCCCGATATCGGCGCCTCGAGGTAGGAGCGGCTTGTGACCGGAATGAAGAAGACCACCGAGAAGCACCTGATGGTCTTCAGCGGTCGGGCCCATCCCGCGCTCGCGGCGGAGGTCTCCGACCTGCTCGGGACCGACCTCGTCCCGACCAGCGCCTACGAGTTCGCGAACTCCGAGATCTACGTGCGCTACGAGGAGTCGGTGCGCGGCTCGGACGCCTTCGTGATCCAGAGCCACACCGCTCCGATCAACGAGTGGATCATGGAGCACCTGATCATGGTCGATGCGCTCAAGCGCGCCTCGGCCAAGCGGATCACCGTCGTGATGCCGTTCTGGGGCTACAGCCGCCAGGACAAGAAGCACCGCGGCCGCGAGCCGATCTCGGCCCGCCTCGTCGCCGATCTCTTCAAGACCGCCGGCGCCGACCGGATCATCAGCGTCGACCTGCACGCCGACCAGCTGCAGGGCTACTTCGACGGTCCGGTCGACCACCTGATGGCGCTGCCGATCCTCGCCGACTACATCAAGGACAAGTACGGCGACCAGGAGCTCGCCGTCGTCTCGCCCGACGCCGGCCGGATCAAGGTCGCCGAGCGCTGGTCGGCCCGGCTGGGCGGCGTACCGCTGGCGTTCATCCACAAGACGCGGGACATCAACCGGCCCAACGAGACCGTCGCCAACCGCGTCGTCGGTGACGTCAGCGGCAAGATCTGCGTGCTGACCGACGACATCATCGACACCGGCGGCACGATCGTGAAGGCCGCCGAGGCGATCATGTCCCACGGCGCCGCGGGCGTCATCCTCGCCGCGACCCACGCGATCCTCTCCGACCCGGCCGTCGACCGGCTCAAGAACAGCCCTGCCGTCGAGGTGATCGTCACCAACACGCTGCCGGTGGGCCAGGAGAAGCAGTTCGACAAGCTGACCACGCTGTCGATCGCCCCGATGCTGGCCCGTGCGATCCGCGAGGTCTTCGAGGACGGCTCCGTCACCAGCATGTTCGACGGGCACGCCTGATCCTCACGCCGAGTCGGCGCCTGACGGTGGGGCCGTCTTCGGGCCGGCGATCCAAACTGTTACGGTGATAGTTGGGGCCGGGCGACCAAACTGTCACGGTGATAGTTGGGGCGTTCGGTGATAGTTGCTAGGTGTCACCGCTGCCTCGAAGTGTCACGGTGATAGTTCGGGCCGCCGACCCAACTGTCACGGTGATAGTTGGGGCGGGCAAGGGGCAGCCAGCGCCGACTCGGCGTGAGGATTTCGGTGCGGGCCGGGGCCGGTCCTAGACTCGTCCAGTTGCCTCGGCGAGGGAGCCCCACTGACACAGGGACTCCGTGATCGACAGGGCTGGCTCACGCCGCGTGCCCTGACGGGTCGCGGCGTTCTGTGTTTGTCGGAGTCTCTCGGCCGGGTGTGGCCGACCTGAACATGTTCGATCAACTGAGGAGCACACCATGACCAGCGAGAAGATCACCGCCGAGACCCGCACCGAGTTCGGCAAGGGCGCCGCCCGTCGCATCCGTCGCGAGAGCAAGATCCCCGCCGTCATCTACGGCCACGGCTCCGACGCGACCCACGTGACCCTGCCGGGCCACGAGACCATGATGGCGCTCAAGCACCACGGCCAGAACGCCCTCCTCGAGCTCACCATCGACGGCAAGACCCAGCTCGCCCTGACCAAGCAGGTCCAGGTCGACCACATCCACCGCGTCATCGAGCACATCGACTTCGTGGCCGTGAAGGTCGGCGAGAAGGTCACCGTCGACGTCCCGGTCGTCACCGTGGGCGACGCCGCCCCCGACACGCTCGTGACCCTCGAGAACTCGGACCTGACGGTCGAGGCCGAGGCCACCCACGTGCCCGAGTCGATCGAGGTCTCGGTCGAGGGCGTCGAGGCCGGCACGATCATCACCGCCGGCGAGATCACCCTCCCGGAGGGCGTCACCCTGGTCGCCGACCCGGAGTCGCAGGTCGTCAACGTGGCCGCCGCGCAGACCGCCGCCCAGCTCGAGGCCGAGCTCGAGGCCGCCGAGGCCGAGGCCGGCATCGTCCACGAGGAGTCCGACGCGGCGATCGCCGAGGCCGCTGAGGAGGCCGCGGCCGAGGCCGAGGCCACCGAGGCCGAGTGAACCAGTAGTGACATCTGACGAGGTCTGGCTGGTCGTCGGCCTGGGCAACCCCGGGCCGGCGTACGCCGGGCACCGTCACAACATCGGGTACCTCGTCAACGACGAGCTCGCCCGGCGGCTGGGTGGGACCTGGAAGTCCCACAAGACCGGCCGCGCCGACGTCGTCGAGGGCCGCCTGCGGATGGGCGGCCCTCGGCTCGTCCTCGGCCGCCCGCGGACGTACATGAACGAGACCGGCGGCCCGGTCAAGGCGCTCGCGACCTTCTACAAGGTGCAGCCCGACCACATCGTCGTCATCCACGACGAGCTCGACATCCCCTTCGACACGATGCGGGTGAAGCTCGGGGGAGGCGACAACGGCCACAACGGCCTGAAGTCGCTGCGCGCGAGCTTCGGCACCGGCGACTTCTACCGGGTCAGGGTCGGCATCGGCCGCCCACCGGGGCGGCAGGACGTCGCCGACTTCGTGCTGACCAACTACACCGCCGCCGAGCGCAAGGTGCTGCAGTTCGGCGTCGACGCCGCTGCCGACGCCGTCGAGTCGCTGGTCGAGGACGGTCTCGAGAAGACCCAGCAGCGCTTCAACAGCTGAGCGCGGCGCCCGTCGCAGGGGTCAGTACGCCCCGCGGTGCCCCAGCACGGCCTGCAGCGTGCGCCCGACGATCGAGAGGTCGCGCGGCAGGGACCAGTTGTCGACGTAGTCGAGGTCGAGCCGGACCGACTCCCTCCAGGACAGGTCGGAGCGGCCGGAGACCTGCCACAGCCCCGTCAGGCCGGGGCGGACGGCGAGTCGGCGCAGCGGGTCGTGCTCGTACGCCGCCACCTCGGCCGGCAGCGCCGGGCGGGGGCCGACCAGCGACATGTCGCCGCGCACGACGTTGAGCAGCTGCGGCAGCTCGTCGAGCGAGTAGCGCCGCAGCAGGCGGCCGATCCGGGTCACCCGCGGGTCCTGACGCACCTTGAAGAGCACCTGGTCGACCTCGGAGGCGAGCTCGTCGCGCACCGCCTCCGCGTCGGTCCGCATCGTGCGCAGCTTGAGCATCGTGAAGTGCCGGCCGTCGCGCCCGACCCGGGTCTGCCGGAAGAGCGCGGGCCCCGGCGAGTCGAGCCTGATCAGCATCGCCAGACCCATCAGCAGCGGGGCGAGGAACGCGAGCGCGAACGCCGCCGCCGCGCGCTCCCACACGATCTTCGCCGCCCCGGACGGGCCGGTCTGCCGCGCCGTCACCACCTGGGTGACACCGAGGCCGCCGAGGTTCAGCGTCTTCGCGCGGCGGGTGGAGACGTCCTCCAGGCCGCTCATCAGCAGCAGCGGCAGCTCGCGGCCGTCGGGACCGCGCTCGAGCTGCCAGGCCAGCCGCTGCAGCGCCCGGCCGGACAGCTGGGTGCTCGGGATGGCGACGACGACCTCAGGCCGGACCTGGTCGACGGTCATGGCCAGCTCGTCCGGCGTGCATCCGCCGATGACGTCGACCTCGCGCCCCGCGGTGACTGCCACGTGCGACATCACGACCCGCAGGTCGGGGAGGTCGCCGACGACCAGGGCCCGGGGGCGTACGCCGGCCCGTCGCCCCGCCATCTCCGTGAGCGCGGTGCCGACGAGCGTGATGGCGGCGAGCGCCGCGACGGTGACCAGGAGGGCGGTCGCGTCGACCTCGACCCACGGTCCCGTCACCCAGTGGGCGACCGCGACGACGACGAACGCGCGGGTCAGCGCGTGCCGGTGGTGACGTCCGAGAGGCCCGGCCGCCGGCGCCTTCCCGGTCAAGGTCACGAGCAGGAGCGGCCAGGCGACGATCGCGCCGAGGACCGTCCCGGTCAGCCAGCCGAGGCTGAGGGCCAGGACCGCGATCCCGGCCGCGGCGGTCGCGCCGGCCAGGGGGAGCAGAGCCGCCGCGTGCCGCGTCCGCGCGATCCGCCGCGGTCGCGCGACGGATCGGGTCGACGACAAAGCGGTCGGAACGGTGACCACTGGAACCCCCTCCGCGGCCGGTCGGTGGATCGGCCATGACCAACCTAAGAACAGGCTGAGGGGGCGGGCATGCCGCAAATGCGGGAAGAACCTGACACGTCACAGGGACGGGGAGCGCCAGCCGATCTGGTGCGCCAGCCCGACCGCGGCCAGCTGGGAGGAGACGTGCAGCTTGGCGAGGATCGCCTTGACCTGGGTGCGGACCGTGGCCTCCGAGACCACGCTCGCCACGGCGATGTCGTGGACCGTGTGTCCGAGCATCAGGTGGCCGAGCACCTGTGCCTCGCGTGAGGTGAGCTGCGTGAACCGCTCCTGGATGCCCTGGGTCTCCTTGCGCTGCTCGTGCCAGACCTTGAGCAGCTCCTCGCGCTGCTCGTGGGTCATCACGGGCAGGCCGGCGTTGATCCGGCGGACCGTCGCCAGGATGTCGTTGAGCGGCTGCGACTTGGACAGCGTCGCGCGGGCGCCGTGGCGCAGCGCCTCGCCCCAGCGACCGCGGTCGGCCGAGGCGGTCACGACGACCACGTTGGCGCCGGCCTTGGCCAGCGGCGCGATGAGGCGGGCGCCGTCGCCGAAGCCGCCCAGGTCCAGGTCGAGCAGCACGATCCGCGGCCGCAACCGCAGCAGCGTGGTCAGCAGGGCGCCGGTCGACGCGCCGTCGTCGGGCACGTCGACCCGGCGGACGTCGTACCCCTCGACCGAGAGCGCCAGGTCCAGCGACTCCGCGAAGAGGACGTGGTCCTCGACGATCAGGATGCGGACCTGGCTACGTGAGGTCGGTTGCGAGTGCTGGTGGTTCATCGTCGTCGTCGCCATCTTGTGGCTCCTGGTCGTTGTCGCGGCCGATGGGAAGGCCCATCACGAAGGTGGCCCCGCCGTCCCCGCCGTCGCGGATCTCGAGGTAGCCACCCTGCCGGGTCATCAGCTCGTGGGCGATGTGCAGGCCGATTCCCTGCCCGTTGGAGCGTGGGCCGCGCGTACCCCAGTCGAAGAGCCGCCGCCGCAGCGACTCCTCGACCCCCGGCCCGTCGTCGTGCACGGAGATCTCGGCCGTGTCGCCGATCTGCGTCACCGTCACCTCGGCCGCCGAGCGGCCGTGCTTGGCCGCGTTGTCGAGAAGGATGTTGACGACCTCGGCCACGGCGTCCGGCTGGGCGTTGACCTTCAGCCCGGACGGCTCCCAGCGGACCCGGTTGCCGCGTGCCTCCTGCGAGACGACCAGCGTGCCGATCGCCTCGTCCAGGTCCATCAGCCGAGGTGCGGACGCGTCGGCAGGCCGGGCCATCAGCCGCTCGAGGCGGCTGAGCTCGGCGAAGATCATGTCCTCCAGGAGGACGCGACGCTGCTCGCTGATACCTCGGGCGGAGCGGAGCAGCCGGCTCGCCGACGTGATGCCCGCGATCGTCGAGTTGATCTCGTGGAACTGGGCGCGGTGCACCCGGATCCCGCGCTGCGCGCGCTCGAGCTCGTCGTTGAGGTGGCTGCGGTTGCGCTCGTCGACCTCCACCTCGATGAAGAACAGCGAGAGCGAGGTGGTCACCAGGGCGGTCGCGCCGAGCGTCTCGCCGACGATGGCGGACAGCTGTGCGGCCGGGCTCTCACTGAGGTAGAGCGCCAGGTGCGCGCCGCCGATCAGCAGGATGGTCAGCGCCATCCGCTGCCGCGCCCACGCCGGCATCGACGTGACCCGCAACAGGAACGCTGCCGCGGTGAGGAACGCGGCGACGGAGACGGTCGCCACCAGCGCCTCGGGGAGGTCGTGGCCGAGCTGAGGGCTGTCCCTGAGCCAGAGCAGGCGCAGCACGGCGATGACCGAGCCCAGCGCGAAGCCGGCGGCCGCAGGGTCGGGACGGAAGTTCACCAGGTGCCCGACGGTGACCGAGAACAGCACGACCAGGGCGATGGTGAGGTCGGCGGCGAGCACCCACAGGCCCTCCACGGGCCGGGGGAAGCGGATGAGCTGCACGGCCGCGAGCGTGAGCCCCTGGCAGCCGAGCAGCGTGACCGCGAAGGCTGTCCACGCCAGCCCGGGGCGGGGGTTGACCCGCCACGCGGCGTAGCAGGCGATCGCCGAGACGAGCGCCGCCGGCGAGACGATCACCCCGTCGAAGCGGGCCGTCCCGGCGAGCCGGTCGCCCTCAGACGTGAACAGGCTGAGCGCGAGCACCGGCATCAGGACGACGCCCAGGACCAAGCACGTACGGCGCCAGGTCCAGCTCCCCCCTGGTATGCGTGCTGACGTCATGCAGAGCCCCCAGCCCCCTGTGGGGGGAAGACCGACGACTCGCTCCCCATCGAGTCGTCAGCTCGCGGCCGAGACCGCTGAACCCCCAGGTCAGTCAATCCTCCAGAAATCCGCTCGAAGGTATTGCGGCCCCAAGAATCCCGCCCTCCTGGTCCAGGACGCTATACCACAATTTGGGGAGCGGGCCCGTGAATGGCGAAGGTGAGGAGTTTCCGGGACCCCAGTGGGTCCGCACGGAGATTCACCAGCCGCCCGGTGGTTGCCGGCGTCGCCGTGGGGGAGATGACGCTGATGCGAGACCCGTTCGACTTCCCGTTGGGGGACGAAAGTGGAAAGCCGCTGCAACAAGCCTCTCGCACGCTTGGCTCCCTCCCGAGCGGCTGGTGGCGTGACCAGCATCCCTCCGGTCGGCCGGACGGGCATCCCCAAATCTAGGGGACAGACTCGGTGGCCGGCGCGATGTGGTTGCGCTCCCGCCACCATGGCCAAGGACGGAGGGGGCCGTCGCAAGGCGGGCCGCGCGGCCCGCTCACAGACGATGCGGGGAGAGCCCATGGCAACGCCGCCGGCACCGGAACGCCTGCGGGTCCTGGTCGCCTCAGACCAGGCCCTGATCGCAGACGCGGTCCGCGCCGCGCTCGCCAGCCGCGGACACGAGGCGCTCGTCGTCCGCTGGCCCGGCGACACCCGCGTGCAGGGCGTGCGGCGCAAGTCTCCGCAGGTGCCGTTGACGGAGGTCGGACTGCTGCTCAGCGACCTCGACCGGTGGTCACGCATCCGGGCCGCGACGCTCGTGGTGGAGCAGATCCGTGTGCCCTGGGTGGCTCTCACCACCTCGCCGCGCGGTCCGGCCTGGGGCGGCGTGCTCTCCGCCGGCGCGCGGGTCGTCCTGCCCGGCACGACCCGGCTGGACAACATCAGCGAGCTGCTGCTGTCGGTGGTCCAGAACCAGATCAGCACCCCCGCCGACGAGCGGGCGGAGCTCGAGGCCGCCTGGAGCGAGATGCGGGCTCGGCACGACGAGGTGGCGGAGCGCGTCGCCCGGCTCACGCCGCGTGAGCGCGAGGTGCTGCGGCTCATGTACGGCGGCTCGTCCGTCGCCACCATCGCAGAGATGCTCGAGGTCGCACCCGCGACGGTGCGCAGCCAGGTCAAGTCGGTCCTGCGCAAGCTCGACGTCAACAACCAGCTGGCCGCGGTGGCCGCGTTCGACGACGTCCTGGACGTCTTCGAGCGGCGGCCCGTCTACCGGCTGCCCAAGCCCCGGGCCCCGGAGCAGGGGGACCCTGCTCGAGACCCTTCTCGGGATGCTGCGCGAGGCGCCGCCCGGGACTCCGGCCAGGGCGCCCCCCGGGGCAGGCGCTGAGAGCAACACCCTCGCGCGCGCCCCAGGACCCGGCGGCCCTCAGAGGGCCGGCGGGTGCCAGCCGACCTGGTGGGCCAGCCCCACGGCCGCCAGCTGCGAGGAGACCTCGAGCTTGGCCAGGATGGACTTCACCTGCGTGCGGACGGTCGCCTCGGAGACGACGCTCAGCACGGCGATGTCGTGCACGGTGCGGCCCTGCATGAGGCGGCCGAGCACCTGGGACTCACGTGCCGTCAGCAGCGAGAGCCGGGTCAGCAGCTCCTGCAGCTCCGAGCGCTGCTGGTGCCAGGTGCGGAGCAGGTCCTCCCGCTCCTCGTGGGTCAGCACCGGAAGCCCCTCGTTGATCCGGCGGACCGTCGCGAGGATGTTGCTGAGCGGCTGCGCCTTGGAGAGCACGGTGCGGGCGCCGTACCTGATCGCCTCGCCCCAGCGACCCCGGTCGGACGACGCCGTCACGACGACGACGTTGATGCCGGCCTTGGCCAGCGGTGCGATCAGGCGCACGCCGTCACCGAAGCGGCCCAGGTCGAGGTCGAGCAGCACGATCCGCGGGCGGAGCCGGACCAGGGACGAGAGCATCGTGCCTGGCGAGCCGGAGTTGTCCGGGAGTGCGATCCGCCGGACGTCGTACCCCTCGACGGAGAGGACGAGCTCCAGCGACTCCGCGAAGAGCATGTGGTCCTCGACGATCAGGATGCGCAGCTGGCCCCGAGCGCTGGGCTGTTGTGTGACTGGCATCGTCATGGTCATGCCCGCCGCTCCTCACTGAAGAGCGGTCGGTCTGGGCACAGTCGGGCATTGCTGCTCGCGGCGCTGAACGCGTACATGTCTGTCGGCCCCCTCGTGGCTGATCGTCGGGTCGGTCCGGATTGTTCGGTCCGGCACCGGTCGTGCCCCCGAGGGCGCCTCCCCATGTGAACGATGTCCCGCTGACGAACGTAGCGATCTGAGCCCGGCGTACCGCATGAGGCGGATGCGTTACCTCAATTTGAGGATCAGCGGGGAGACCACGCCGTCCCCAAAACTGGGGGATGCCCCCGGCGGCGGTGGGGACCCGCTTCGAGCGACCCGACGATGGTGACAGGGCTCACACAGGGGCCACCAGGCCGTCGAGGATTGCGGGTGATGCATGTCTGGGTCGGAGCCGGCGCGGCGACTGTGTGTCGCCGTCGCCTCGGAGCAGGCGCTGGTCGCGGACGCTGTCCGGGCCAGTCTCGGGAGCCGTGACTTCCAGGCGGCGACGGTGCGATGGCCGGGCGAGCAGCTCGTGTCACCGCGGCGCGCGGCCACTCACGACGGGTACGACGTCGGGCTGTTGATCAGCGACCTCGATCGCTGGGCACGGCTGCGCGCGGCCTCTCTCCTCATCTCGCAGGTGCGGCTGCCCTGGGTCGTCCTGACCGCGGCCCCGCACGGCCCGATGTGGGGCGCGGCGCTCGAGGCGGGCGCGAAGATCGTGCTGCCCAGCAGCACGAGCTTCGACGAGGTCTGCGAGGTCGTCCTCGGGGTCGCCCGCGGCTGCGTGACGACGGCGCCCCCCGAACGTGAGCGGTTGATCGGGCAGTGGAACGAGCTGCTCGAGCGGCGCGAGCTCGTCGGCCAGCGCGTGCAGTCGCTGACGCCGCGCGAGCACGAGGTGCTCACGATGCTGTACGCCGGCGACCCGGTCGCCCGGATCGCGCAGCTGCTGGAGGTCTCCCCGGCGACCGTGCGCAGCCAGGTGAAGGCCGTGCTGCGCAAGCTGCACGTCAACACCCAGCTCGGCGCCGTCGCCGCGCTCGGGGACCTGCTCGCGCTGGAGGCGATGGACTCGCTGGGGTCGCTCGACTCTCTGGACTCGCTCGAGTCGATGGAGCTGCGCGCGTAGCAGACGGTCGAGTGCTCGAGGGTCTCGACCACCCCGAGGTGGCCGAGGCGCTCACGCCTGAGTCGTGTCCGCCGGCCGTTCGGCCACCCGCTGCCCCGAGCGGTCCACCCAGCCGATCTGCCGGGCCGGCACGCCGACGACGAGGGCGTACGCCGGCACGTCGCGCGTCACGACCGAGCCGGCCGCCACCATCGCCCACGCGCCGACGTGCACCGGCGCGACGCACACCGCGCGGGCGCCGATGCTGGCACCCTCCCCGACGGTGACGCCGACGCACTCCCAGTCGTCGGCACCCTTGAGGCGGCCGGCGGGCGTCACGGCCCGCGGGTTGAGATCGTTGGTGAAGACGACCGCGGGGCCGATGAAGGCGCCGTCCGCGACCACGGCCGGCTCGTAGACGAGCGCGTGGTTCTGGATCTTGCAGCGGTCGCCGACGACGACGCCGGGACCGAGGTAGGCGCCGCGACCGATGACGCAGTCGGTCCCGACCCGGACGCCCTCACGCAGCTGGGCGAGGTGCCACACGAGGGTGCCCTCGCCCACCTCGGCGGACGGGTCGACGTCGGCGGACGCGTGGATGCGGGTCATGGGTTCTTCCTCCGGATCATCGGATGACAGCGGGCGACCAGGCCTGCTCGACGTAGAGCTGTGGCTTGGCCGCCACCTTGGCATCGAGCGACCAGACGTCGGTGACGCCGGCCTCGTCGGCGCGAGCGAGACCGTAGAGGAGCGTGTCGTCGTCGAGCCAGGCGATCTGGTCGTCGACGTTGCGCGTCTCGCCGGTGAGCACGGTGCGCGACATGGTCGCGAGGTCGAGGACGGCCGGTGTCCACCAGGTGCCGTTGGCGTGGTCGACCTTCTCCTTGAAGGCGATCCTCGTGCCGTCGGGGGACAGCGAGGGGCACTCGACCTTGTCGGCGATCGTGGTCAGGGTGCGCTTCGCGAGGTCGCCTCGGGCGAGGTACGTGGCGCCGCCGGTCGCGACCGTCACGTAGAACGTGTCGTCGTCGGGGGCGAAGGTGACGCCCCAGATGTTGCGGTCGCTCGGCGTCGACCGCTTGCCGTGGAGGTAGAGCGCGAAGCCCTCGAGGTTGCCGTAGCTCCGCCCGCCGCCGACCTGGTGGATCTCGGTCGCCGTGGAGAAGCCGGCCGTCATGTAGGAGTGGCCCGCGACGAAGGACGTGCTGGCGGCCAGGGTGCCGTCCGCCGAGAGCCGGGTGCGGCTCGGGATGCCGGGCAGACCCTCCTGACCGACCTGCTTCCAGTCCGCGTCGAGGTCGAGCTGCTGGAAGGTGGTCACGACGCCCCGCTTCGTCCGCAGGCAGGAGGCCGCCGTGGCCGTCGCGTCGACACGGTCGCAGGAGAGTCCGGTGAACGTCCGCGCACCACCCGGATCGGAGAGGGGCACCTCGGCCACGACGCCGTACTCCTGGTCGAGGCCGGTGTGGCGGAACACCAGCCGCGGGCCCGTCAGCGCCGACTGCGTCGCCGTCGGGACGCTCGGTGGCCGGCTGCTCAGGTCGCGGGATCGGCGCAGCTCGGCGAGCGCGTACGCCGTGCTGCCGGTCGCGACGACGAGGATGACGACCAGCAGGACCAGGAGGCGCTGACGCGTCGTCACGTGGCGTCCTGCTGACGCGAGGGGCCGATCCGCAGCACGACCGCGCCTGCGCCGACCGCCAGCGCGAGCCCGCCGGCGACCAGGACGAGGGCCTGCTGCGGGCCGATCGCGAACCACAGCACGCCGAAGCCGATGCTCGCGCCCATCCGCGCCAGCGCCACGACCGTCTGGGCGCACGCGATGCCGCTGGTGCGCAGCTCGTCGGGCACGGTGCGCGCGGCCACGGCGGCGAGCACCCCGTCGGTGCAGGCGTAGAACGTGCCGAGCAGGCCGAGCGCGGCCAGCGCGCCGGGCAGCCCGGTCGCCACGCACGCGGCCAGGTAGGCGCCGGCGAGGGGGAGGTGGCCGAGGACGAGGACGCGGGTGCGACCGACGCGGTCGGCCAGCCGCCCGAGCGGGACCGCCAGGGCGAGGTAGACGATGTTGGTGCCGACGTACAGGACGGGGAACCACTGGGCCGCGGCATCGGTGCTGTTCAGCAGCGCGAGGTAGACGAAGCCGTCGCCGACGGTCAGCAGCGCCAGGAAGCCGGCGACCAGGAGGAGCCGCAGCATCGGCCGGGTGAGGGCCTCGCGCCAGTGCAGCGGCTCGTGGCGTCGTACGCCGCCCGCGTCGCGAGGGACGAAGAGGCCCAGGACGACGACGCCGAGCACCGCGAAGCCGAGAGAGACGACGAGGACGGTGTGGTAGCCGTCGGGGATCCCCCACAGGATGAGGAACGCGAGCAGCGGGCCGATCGCGGCGCCGACAGTGTCGAGGGCGCGGTGCACGCCGAAGCTGCGGCCGAGATGGGCGGGGTCGCTCGCGGCTGTGATCATCGAGTCGCGGGGCGCCGTACGCAGGCCCTTGCCGATCCGATCGGCCGAGATCACGGTCGAGATGCTGGCGACGCCGCCGGCGAACAGGAGCGCGACGCGGGCGAGCATGCTCAGGCCGTAGCCGGCGAGGGCCACCTGCTGGGGCCGGCCGCTCTTGTCGGCGACCCAGCCGCCGGCGATGCGCACGAGCGCGCTGACGCCCTGGTAGAGGCCGTCGACGAAGCCGTACGCGACCGTGCTGAGCCCGACGACGCTGGTCAGGTAGAGCGGCAGGATGGCGCTCACCGACTCGCTCGAGATGTCGGTGAGCAGGCTGACGACGCCCAGGGTGACGACGAGTCGTGCGACCCGTGGTCGGGCGGTCCGACCGCGAGCGCGGTTCGCGGCCGAGGCCGGGCGATCGCTGAGGGAGAGGTACATCAGTCCGCGGCGCCCTTCGCCCGGAGGTGGGCGAGCAGGTTGGTCTTCCCGTCACCGGTGGTGACCGTGATGCTGTTTCTGCCCTTCTTGAACGCGGCCGCGGGGTTGTTCTCGACGCCCTGGACCTTCTTCTCGACGTAGCCGTGCGCGGTCAGCACCTCGCGGTAGTGGGCCACGATCGCCTCGGGATCGCCGCCCGTCGCGACGAGCGCCGCCTGCACCATGTCGCCGGCCACGGCGATGCTGCTCGACTCGACCTCCGTGCCCGGTGGTGGCGCGAGTGCGGTCGGGAAGCCCGCCACGAGCCGGCCATTCGCGGTCCCCGGCTGCAGCGAGCCGCTGACCACGGGCGAGGGCTCGGTCGTCGTGATCGGCGGCAGGCTGTACCCGGTCGCGGCGGGCTCGCCGGCCGGTGTCGGGAGGACCTCCAGCCCGCCACCCGTACCGGTCGGCGCGTCGCTGGAGCCCGGGGTCGTGGGGACCGGGGGGGAAGCCGTCGGGGTCCGGGATGCGTGCGGCGTCGGCGGCGGAGTCGTGCTACGGCCGGAGCTCGGGGCGCTCGTCGACGTGGTCGCGCCCGCCGACGACGAGCTCGTCGAGGCGGCCTTGCGATCCGCCTGCTCGGTGCCCACGTTGCTGCCGATGACGGCCGCAGCGATGACCGCGAGCAGACCGGTCGCGCTCAGCGCGACCGTGCGGGTGCTCGCCATGGATCCCCCTGGTGTCGACGGGCCCGGGCTGGCCGTTGCACGGGCGACCCGGGTCGTGAGGCCAGTGCACCCGCTCGCGCGTGCGGGCGCGCTCGCTTCCGGGTCGCGATCACCTGATTTGGGGAGACGTCAGCGGACCGTCGCGCCGGTGAGCTCCTGCCAGTGGACCGCCGACCACTGGTCGATCCGGTCGCTCCGCAGCTCACGCCAGAGGTCCTTGTCCGCGGCGTCGTCGAGCCGTACGACGCTCTGGGTCCCGACCTGACCGGTCCCCAGCACCGGGGCGGTGAGGAAGCGCAGGTTGGCCGACCGGAAGTCGCGCATCGAGAAGACCAGCTTGGCCATGTCGGTCGTCGACCAGCCGGAGTCGACGCTGACGTTGCGTGCGAGCGTGTCGAGGAAGCCGTACAGCATCTTCGGGTCCTTGCGCATGGCCGTGTGCATGCTGGCCTCCATCACCGACTTCAGGAAAGCCTGCTGCCGCTTGACCCGGTCGAAGTCGCCGCCCGGCAGACCGTAGCGCTGCCGCACGTAGAGGAGCGCCTGCTCGCCGTCGAGGTGGTGGCGGCCGGCCGTCCAGGTGACGTGGTTGTGCGGGTCGACGACGGTGGCCGGCACGTCGATGTCGACGCCTCCGACGTGGTCGGTGAGCTCCTTGAAGCCCTCCCAGTCGACGATCGCGAGGTGGTCGATGCGCAGGCCGGTGAGCTGCTCGACCGTGGCGACGGTCAGCGACGGGCCGCCGAAGGAGTACGCCCAGTTGATCTTCCCGTAGCCGTGCCCGGGGATCGGCACCCAGGAGTCCCGGGGGATCGACACGACGGCGGCGACCTTCCGGCTGCCGTCGATGTGCAGCACCATCAGGG
The DNA here is from genome assembly GCF_039530925.1 of Nocardioides panacihumi. Taxonomy (NCBI): domain Bacteria; kingdom Bacillati; phylum Actinomycetota; class Actinomycetes; order Propionibacteriales; family Nocardioidaceae; genus Nocardioides; species Nocardioides panacihumi. Next base: position 46,160 of record NZ_BAAAPB010000004.1, read on the forward strand.
CGTCGGAGCGCTGCTCGCCCGCCACCCAGGCGGGCGACGCCGCGGCATCGCCTGTCGTGGCGACCTCGGAGACCCGGTCCGTGCCCATCAGCAGGATGTTCACCGCCCCGGCCCCCGGCGTGCCCGCCGCGGGCTTCTCCGGTCGCTGGGTCAGGCCCTGGAAGACGCCGTCGATGCGACCCATCTGGCTGGTGAGCCGGTGCTGGAGATACCACCCGACGCCGAGCGGGACGGCCGCGACGAGGACAAGGACGACAACGGTCGCGAGCAGGACCCGGCGGAGCCGACTCCTGCGACGCCGACGCCGGAGCGGGGCTCCGCCGGACTCGTCGCCGCACGCCTCACCGGGCCCGCGGGCACCCTCGGGCTCGACGTCGAGGTCGGCCAGCGACCACGTCCGCGTCCCGTGGGGGACCGGATCCCCACCTGCCGGCGGGGTCTCCGTCGTCGGTGCTGTCACGGCACGAGTCGACGGCTCGCAGGGCCACACGTGACCGACGCGTGGACAGACCTACTCAATATTGGGTGATGGGTCCGGCAGCGCCGACCGCCCTCGTGCTTCGCGCGGATGCTGCCGTTCATGAGCGAGTCGGTCCGACGTGCCTTGGCGAGCGTGGTGATCCCCGCTCACAACGAGGCACGCTGCTTGCGCGGCAACCTCGTCAAGCTGCTCGCAGGCCTGCCTGACGGAGCGCTCGACGTCCTCGTCGTATGCAACGGGTGCACCGACGACACCGCAAGTGTCGCCAGGTCGGTGCCGGGCGTGCGCGTGCTCGAGATCCCGGAGCCTTCGAAGGCCCGTGCGGTCGAGGTCGGCAACCTCGCGACGTCGATCTTCCCCCGGATCCACCTCGACGCCGACGTCACGCTCGGCGGCGCGGACGTGGTCCGCCTCATCGATGCACTCCGCGAGGACGGCGTCCACGCGGTCGCGCCGGAGCGCGTCGTGCCGACCGGGGAGTCGTCCTGGCCCGTGCGGGCGTTCTACCGCGTCTGGCAGGCGCTGCCCCAGGTGCGGGACGGACTCTTCGGACGTGGGGTCGTCGCCCTCTCGGAGGCCGGTCAGGCCCGCGTCGACGCGCTGCCCGCGATGATGAGCGACGACCTCGCCATGTCGGAGGCGTTCGCCGAGGCCGACCGGCGCATCGTCCCGCGGGCCGTCGTGGTCGTGCACCCGCCGCGCACGGTCGCCGACCTGGTCCGCCGGCGTATCCGCGTCGCCACCGGCAACGCCCAGTACGACGGCTCGGGCGCCAGCCGTACCTCGACCTCGATCTCCACCCTGGCCGTGATCGGCTTCCGCGACCCCCGCGTCGCGGTCTGTGTCCCTGTCTTCCTCGCCGTCGCGCTCCGGGCGCGGTGGGAGGCGCGTCATGCCGTTCGGGCGGCCGACTTCACCACCTGGCTGCGCGACGAGAGCTCGCGTGCATGAACAACCGAAGGAGAGCGACGATGTCGCTGCTAGGTCATCGCCACACGAGCAGGCAGGCGCTCATCCTCCTGCTCGGAGTCGTGCTCACCCTCGCGGGGCTCGTCGCCGTCGCGAACACGGCGCGGGCGGCCACCGACCCGTGCGCGGCGGGCGGCAACCCGATCGCGTGCGAGAACAGCAAGCCGGGGACCGATCCGTCGGAGTGGCAGATCAACGGCATGGGCGACCCCTCGATCCAGGGGTTCTCCACCGACATCAGCGTCAACGTCGGCTCGCGCATCGACTTCAAGATCGACACGAACGCGCGCGCCTATGACATCGACGTCTATCGGCTCGGCTACTACGGCGGCCTGGGCGCGCGGAAGATCACCGCCCTCACCCCGTCGGTCTCCCTGCCGCAGACGCAGCCGAACTGCATCAACGACGCGACCACCGGGCTCACGGACTGCGGGAACTGGGCCGTGTCCGCGTCCTGGAACGTCCCGTCGACGGCGGTCTCGGGCGTCTACATCGCGCGGCTCTACCGGCCCGACACCAACGGGGCCAGCGAGATCACGTTCATCGTCCGCGACGACTCCAGCCACTCCGCCGTCGTGTTCCAGACCTCCGACCCGACGTGGCAGGCCTACAACACCTACGGCGGCTCCGACTTCTACCAGGGCGCGGCGAACGGGCGTGCGTACAAGATCAGCTACAACCGCCCGATCTACACCCGCGACGGCGTGGGCGGACGCGACTTCTTCTTCTCCAACGAGTACCCGCTCGTCCGCTTCCTCGAGCGCAATGGGTATGACGTCAGCTACCTGGCCGGGGTCGACACCGACCGCTACGGCAGCGAGCTGCTCAACCACAAGGTCTTCCTCTCCGTCGGCCACGACGAGTACTGGA
>NZ_BAAAPB010000004.1:48538-100778 GCF_039530925.1 Nocardioides panacihumi
CAGCGGCAACGAGGTCTACTGGAAGACGCGCTACGAGCCGTCGATCGACCCCAGCCACACCGCGTACCGCACGCTCGTCAGCTACAAGGAGACGTGGGCGAACCAGAAGATCGACCCCTCCGACGAGTGGACGGGGACGTGGCGCGACCCACGGTTCGCCCCGAAGAGCAAGGGCGCCGGCGTGCCCGAGAACGGGTTGACCGGCACGGCGTACATGTCGAACTTCACGGACATGGCAGTGACCGTGTCGGCGGCCGAGGGCAAGACCAGACTCTGGCGCAACACCTCCTTGGCCAACCTCTCCTCGGGCTCGGTGGCGCTCGCCCCGCACACGGTCGGGTATGAGTCGGATGAGGACCTGCTCAACTCCTCGCGCCCCGGTGGCCTGATCCGCATGTCGACGACGACCGGATCGGTGACCGACTACCTCCAGGACTTCGGGAACACCACGGCCCCCGGCACGACCACGCACCACCTGACGATGTACCGGGCCAGCAGCGGAGCCCTGGTCTTCAGCGCCGGCAGCGTGCAGTGGACCTGGGGGCTCGACAGCGAGCACGACGCACCGACCACCCCGTCGCCCGCCGACGTACGCATGCAACAGGCACAGGTGAACCTGCTCGCCGACATGGGAGCCCAGCCGCTGACGCTGATGAGCGGGCTCGCCCCCGCCGCGGCGTCGACGGACACGACCGCGCCGACCGTCTCGATCAGCAGCCCGGCCGCAGGGTCCGCGCAGGCGAACGGTGCCCAGGTCACGCTCTCCGGGACGGCTGCGGACGTCGGAGGCATCGTCGCGGGTGTCGAGGTCTCGACCGACGGCGGCCAGTCGTGGAAGCCTGCCACCGGCACGACGACATGGAGCTTCAGCTACGTCCAGGACGGGATCGGGTCTGTCCCCGTCCAGGTGCGCGCGATCGACGACAGCGCCAACATCGGATCGGCCGTCACGCGTTCGTTCACCGTCGCCTGCCCGTGCAGCGTGTTCGGAGCGACCGCGCCGACCGCCCCCGGCGTTGCTGCGACGACCGACGCGTCCGGCGCCGAGCTCGGGCTTCGCTTCACCCCGGTCGCCGACGGCTACGTGACTGGCGTCCGCTTCTACAAGGGGACCGGCAACACCGGCACCCACGTCGGCTCGCTCTGGAGCTCGGCAGGGGCACGGCTCGGCACCGTGACGTTCTCGAACGAGTCGGCCTCGGGATGGCAGACCGCGTCGTTCGCAAGCGCCGTCCCGGTCACCGCGGGCCAGACCTACGTGGTGTCCTACACGGCACCGAGCGGCCACTATGCGGCGACGCCCAACGCGTTCTCCGCGGATCCGGTCGACTCGCCACCCCTCTTCGTCGACGGCGGCTACGGGGCGCTTCCCGCAGGCGTGTACGCCGCCCCCGGCGGCTTCCCGACCTCCACCTACTTCAACACGAACTACTTCGTCGACCCGGTCTTCACCACCACCGACGACTCGCCGCTGATCGCCATGACCCAGTGGCCGGCCCCCGGCTCGTCCTCGGTGGCTCGTAACACGACGGTCAGCGCTCGCTTCTCGAAGCCTGTCGTGGCCTCCTCGGTCGCACTCTCGCTGAAGGACGCGAACGGCACATCGATCCCCGGCACCACTGCGTACGACGCGGCGACGCGGACCGTGACCTTCACCCCTTCCACCACGCTGGCAGGGTTCGTCGTCCACACCGCGACGGTGACCGCGACGGACTCGCTCGGCAACACCGTGTCGACCGGCAGCACCTGGACGTTCCGCACGGCGAAGCCACCGGCCACGCCGGGAGTCTGCCCGTGCTCGCTCTTCGACGAGGACACGGTGCCGACCGTCGTCGAGGACGTGGAGCACGCCGACCTGACGTTGGGCGTCCGCTTCACGGCGGACACCACGGGCAAGGTCGACGGCATCAGCTTCTACAAGGGCGTGAACAACGTCGCGCCCCACACCGGCACGCTGTGGTCGGCGACCGGCACGGTCCTGGCCCAGGGCACGTTCTCCAACGAGAGCACGTCCGGCTGGCAGACGCTCACGTTCGCGCAGCCCGTGTCGATCCAGGCGAACACGCAGTACGTCGCGTCGTACCGCACGAGTGGCGCCTACTCGGCGACACCGAACGCGTTCGCCAGCGCAGACCTGTCCAAGTCGCCGTTGCACGTGACGGCGTCGTCCGGGGCGTATGCGTACGGGAACAACTTCCCGTCGTCCTCGTCCGCGTCCAGCTATCTGGTGGACGTCGTCTTCGAGAAGGGCACGCCGACGATCTCGGTGTCGTCGCAGGACCCGGCACCGGGTGCGACCGCCGTGCCGCGCGGCACGACCGTGGGCGTGACGCTCAGCAACCCGATCACCAGCGGCTACTCCTTCACGCTGGCCAACGGGTCGACCGCGATCCCGGGCACGGTCGCGCTGAGCTCGACCGGCACGACGCTCACGTTCACGCCGACGTCGATGCTGCCTGCCGACACCGACATCACGGCGACGCTGAGCGGCGTCGTCTCGGTGGACGGCGCGGCGCTGCCGACCCAGCGGTGGACCTTCCACACGCGTGCACCCGAGTCGACGTCGGCCCAGACGATGTTCGGCGACCAGGTCCCGGCGTCGTGGTCGGCGGACGACTCCTCGCCCGTGGAGGTGGGAACGGCCTTCACCCCGACGCGGGACGGCACCATCACGTCGCTGCGCTTCTTCAAGGGAGCGGGCAACGCCGGGACCCATGTCGGCTCGCTGTGGAGCAGCTCCGGTGCACTGCTGGCCCAGGCGACCTTCACCAATGAGACGGCGACAGGCTGGCAGCAGGTCGACCTGGGCACGCCGGTGGCCGTCACGGCAGGGACGACGTACGTCGTGTCGTACCTCGCCCCGCAGGGTCACTACGCCGTCTCGTCCGGCTTCTTCAACAGCGCGTGGACCTCGGGCGACCTCACCGCCCCGGCGGGCAGCAACGGCCGCTATCTGTACGGCGCCGCCGGTGGCATGCCGACGTTCAGCTACAACGCCACGAACTACTTCGTGGACGTCGTGTTCGCCCGCTCCTCGACCGTCTCGCTCTTCGGGGGTGAGCAGCCGACCACGCCGGCGGTGAACGATCCTGACCCGATCGAGGTCGGCACGGCCTTCACGGCCTCCGAGCCGGGGGTCGCGACCGGGATCCGGTTCTACAAGGGCGCGACGAACACCGGCACCCACGTCGGCTCTCTCTGGGACTCGAGCGGTACGCGGCTCGCCTCGGTCACCTTCCAGCAGGAGACGGCCAGCGGCTGGCAGCGCGCGCAGCTGAGCACGCCCGTCCGGCTGACGCCGGGAGCTGAGTACGTCGTCTCGTACCTGGCGCCGAACGGCAACTACTCAGCCACCAGCGGCTACTTCGCCACCAACCCGAAGGTGTCCGGCAGCCTCACGGCACCGGCCGGCAACAACGGCCGCTACATCTCAGGCGCGGCTGGCGGGTTCCCGACGAACAGCTTCAGCTCGACGAACTACTTCGTGGACGTCGACTTCCTGCCCGACAGCGCGGCGACGCAAGCGGCCCTGAGTCCGTCGCCGACCCCGACCCCGACGCCGACTCCGACGCCTACGCCGACGCCTACGCCGACGCCTACGCCGACGCCTACGCCGACGCCTACGCCCACGCCTACGCCGACGCCTACTCCGACGCCTACGCCGACGCCCACGCCCACGCCTACTCCGACGCCGACAGCGACGCCCACACCACCGGCTCTGACGATCACCAGCCGCACGCCGGCCTCGAACGCGACGAACGTCGCGCGGTCGACCAAGCCGGCCGCGACCTTCTCGGCGGCGCTGTCGGCCGGGACGATCAGTCTCCGGCGGGGGACCACGAACGTGACCGGCACCAGTGCGCGCTCGGCCAACAACCTCACGCTGACGTTCACCCCCAGCTCCTCGCTCGCGATCCTGACGACCTACACGGTGACGATCACCGGCGCGAGGACGGCGGCAGGCGCCACCCTCGCCACCACGAGCTGGACCTTCACGACCGGTCTGATCTGACCGCGGCCACTGCCGAGTCGGCGCTTCCTCGCAGCAAGGTCGCGAGGATGCGCCGACTCGACGTGTGTGGGCCGCGAGGATGCGCCGACTCGGTGGTGCTCCCCAATTGAGGGGATACCCGGCGACGGCCCGCCGGAGTCGCTTTACCACTCGATTGCATGGAGCCTCGAGCGTCGGTTGCTCGACGCCGCGTACATCAGGGGGAGACGACACATCATGACCGCAGACGTGACCGCGCCGTTCGGGGTGGCGGTGGTCGGCGCCGGCTACTGGGGCCCCAACCTCATCCGCAACTTCCGCACCAGCCGCGACTGGGACCTGGTCGCCGTGTGCGACCTGGACACCGAGCGCGCCGAGGCGGTGCTGGGGGCCCGCAGCGGCGTCCTCGTGACCGACAGCCTCGACGAGGTGCTCGCCCGCGACGACGTGAACGCGGTCGCGATCGCGACACCGGCCCGGACGCACCAGGCGATCGCGGAGGCCGCGCTCCGCGCCGGCAAGCACGTGCTGGTGGAGAAGCCACTGGCCGACAGCGTCGCGGCCGGCCGCTCGATGGTCGAGACGGCAACCGAGCTCGGCCTGGTGCTGATGACCGACCACACGTTCTGCTACACGCCGGCGGTCCAGAAGATCCGCGAGCTGGTCCACAGCGGCTCGCTCGGCGAGATCCTGTTCGTCGACTCGGTCCGCATCAACCTCGGCCTGGTCCAGCCCGACGTCGACGTGTTCTGGGACCTCGCGCCGCACGACCTCTCGATCCTCGACTACGTGCTCCCCGACGGGCTGCGGCCCACCGGCGTCGCCGCCCAGGGGGCCGACCCGATCCGAGCCGGCAAGTCGTGCGTCGGCTACCTGTCGCTGCCGCTCCCGGGCGGCGCGCTCGCCCACGTGCACGTCAACTGGCTCAGCCCCACCAAGATCCGCCAGATGGTCGTCGGCGGCAGCGAGCGGACCCTGGTCTGGGACGACCTCAACCCGCAGCAGCGGCTCAGCGTCTTCGACCGGGGCGTCGACCTCGTCCAGCAGACCGTGGACAGCGCCGACCGGCGTACGGCGTCGATCAGCTATCGCCTCGGCGACACCTGGGCTCCCGCGCTCCCGGAGCGCGAGGCGCTCGGCCAGATGGTCACCGAGTTCGCCGCGAGCATCAGGGAGGGCCGCCCACCGGCGACCGACGGCGCGGCCGGTCTGCGGGTGCTCTCGGTGCTCGAGGCGGCCGCGACCAGCCTGCGGGCCCGCGGCGCGCAGGTCGAGATCGCGGAGCAGGCGCCGGCGCTGGAGCTGGTCCGATGACCGCCCTCGCAGGTGCCGACGTCCTGGTGACCGGCGGCGCCGGCACCATCGCCTCGACGATCACCGACCAGCTCCTGGAGGCCGGCGTGGCGCACGTCGACGTCCTCGACAACCTCGTCCGCGGTCGGCGTGCCAACCTCGACGACGCCCTGGCCACTGGCCGCGTCACCCTCGTCGAGGGCGACATCCGCGACCGGGACCTGGTGCAGGACCTCACTCGCGGCAAGGACCTGGTCTTCCACCAGGCCGCCATCAGGATCACGCAGTGCGCCGAGGAGCCTCGGCTGGCACTCGAGGTGCTCGTCGACGGCACGTTCAACGTCGTCGAGGCGGCGGCGGACGCGGGCGTCGACAAGCTGGTCTACGCCTCGTCGGCCTCGGTCTACGGCCTCGCCGACGAGTTCCCGACCACCGAGCGCCACCACCATCACAACAACGACACGCTGTACGGCGCCGCGAAGTCCTTCAACGAGGGCCTGGTCCGCAGCTTCCGGGCGATGCGGGGCCTGGACTACGTCGGGCTCGCCTACTTCAACGTCTACGGCCCGCGGATGGACGTGCACGGCGCGTACACCGAGGTCCTGGTGCGCTGGATGGAGCGCATCGCCGACGGCCTGCCGCCGCTGATCTTCGGCGACGGCCGCCAGACCATGGACTTCGTCTGCGTGCCCGACATCGCCCGGGCCAACATCCTCGCCGCGGCGAGCGGAGTCGTCGACGGCCGCTACAACATCGCGAGCGGAAGCGAGACCAGCCTCCTCGAGCTCGCCGAGGCCCTGCTGCGGGCGATGGGCTCCGACCTCGGCGTCGAGCACGGTCCCGAGCGCGCTGTGAACGGCGTGACGCGGCGGCTCGCCGACATCGACGCGGCCCGCGTGGACCTCGGCTGGGCGCCGACCATCGGGCTCGAGGACGGGCTGCGGATGCTCGTCGAGTGGTGGCGCCCGCTCCGCGAGGAGATCGCGGCCGGACGGCTGGTGACGGCCCGATGAGCCGCCTCAACGTCATGCAGCCCTGGCTCGGCCAGGAGGAGGCGGACGCGCTCACCGAGGTGATCGAGTCGGGCTGGGTCGCGCAGGGCCCGCGGGTCGCGGCGTTCGAGCTCGCGTTCGCGGAGAGCCAGCAGGCGGAGCACGCCGTGGCGACGTCCAACTGCACGACCGCGCTGCACCTGGCCCTGCTCGTCGCGGGAGTCGAGCGCGGCGACGACGTGGTCGTCCCGTCGTTCTCGTTCATCGCGACCGCCAACGCCCCCACGTACGTCGGCGCGCGGCCCGTCTTCGCGGACGTCGACGGGGTCACCGGCAACCTCACCGCCAGGACCGTCGAGCAGGCGCTGACCGAGCGCACCAGCGCGGTGATCGCCGTCGACCAGGGCGGCGTCCCGGTCAACCTGGACGCGATCCGCGCGGTGTGCGACCCCCGGGGCATCGTGGTCATCGAGGACGCGGCCTGCGGCGCCGGGTCGACGTACCGCGGGCGGCCCGTCGGGGCCGGTGCCGACATCGCTGCCTGGTCCTTCCACCCCCGCAAGATCCTCACCACGGGCGAGGGCGGCATGCTGACGACCTCGCGCCGGGACTGGGCCGACCGCGCCCGCCGGTTGCGCGAGCACGCGATGAGCGTCTCGGCGGCCGCGCGCCACGCGAGCGTGCTCGCGCCCCCGGAGCAGTACGACGAGATCGGCTTCAACTACCGGATGACCGACCTGCAGGCCGCCGTCGGGCTCGTGCAGCTGCGCCGGTTGCCCGAGGTGGTCGCGCGTCGCCGCGAGCTCGCTGCCGCCTACACGAAGGAGATCACCGAGATCTACGGCCTGCGTGCCGTGGCGGACCCGGTCTGGGGCACGTGCAACTTCCAGTCGTTCTGGGTGGAGGTCGAGGCCGGCTACCCGCTCGACCGGGAGGAGCTGATGGGGGCGCTCGCGGCGGCCGACATCTCCGCGCGACGCGGCATCATGGCGGCCCACCGCCAGCCGGCGTACGCCGGTCGCGACACGTCGCCCCACCACGACGGGGCGCGGCTGCCGGTCACCGAGTGGTTGACCGACAGCACGCTGATCCTGCCCCTCTTCCACCAGATGTCGGAGTCCGAGCAGGCGCGGGTCATCGACGTGCTGCGCGATCCGAGGAGGGCCCTGTGAGCGCCCTGCTGCTGCTCGCGGCGAGCGGCCTGGCGCGCGAGGTGATCGCGGTCGAGTCCGCCATCGGCGCCTACGACGAGCTGTACCTGCTCGACGACGACCCGGCCCTGCAGGGCACATCGGTCGACGGCGTGCCCGTCGTCGGGCCGATCGCGCTGGCGGCCGACGAGTTCGACGGCGACCTGCTGATCTGCGCCGGCAGCGGCCTGGCCCGCCGGCACATCGCCCGTCGGCTCGCGGCGATGGGCGTCGGGTCGTCGGCGTACGGGCGGCTCGTCCACCCGACGGTCGAGCTGCCGCCGGGGTGCAGCGTGGGACCCGGCTGCATCGTCCTCTCCTCGGTCGTGATGACCACGGCGGTGCACCTGCACCGGCACGTCGTCGTCATGCCGCACGCGATCCTCACGCACGACGACGTGGTCTCCGACTACGCGACGCTGTGCGCCGGCGTCGCGCTGGGCGGTCGGGTCACCGTCGAGGAGGGCGCCTACCTCGGCATGAACTCGAGCGTCCGCCAGGACGTGAGGGTCGGGCGCGACAGCGTGCTCGGCATGGGCGCCGTGCTGCTGGAGGACCTGCCCGCCGAGCAGACCTGGGCCGGAGTGCCCGCCCGCAGCGTCGCCTCGAGGAAGCAGATGGTGCCATGAACGTCCCCTTCGTCGACCTCGCCTCGCAGCAGGCGGAGATCGCCGACGAGGTCCGCCTCGGTCTGGACTCCGTCTTCGAGCGGACCGCCTTCATCGGCGGCGCCGAGGTGGCCGACTTCGAGCGGGAGTACGCCGCGTACGTCGGCGTCGAGCACTGCGTCGGCGTCGGCAACGGCACCGATGCCCTCGAGCTCGCCCTGCGCGCTCTCGGGGTCGGCGCGGGCGCCGAGGTGATCCTGCCCGCCAACACGTTCATCGCGACGGCCGAGGCCGTGTCGGCCGTGGGCGCGACGCCGGTGCTCGTCGACGTCGACGAGGAGCACCTCCTCATCGACCCGGCGGCCGTCGAGCGGGCGATCACCGACCGCACCCGGGCGATCGCGCCGGTGCACCTGTTCGGGCAGTCGGCGTTCGTCGAGCAGCTGCTCGGCTTCGGCATCCCGGTCCTGGAGGACGCCGCCCAGGCCCAGGGCGCTCGCCGCGCGGGCCGTCCGGCCGGGTCGCTGGGCAGGGTCGCCGCGACCAGCTTCTACCCGGGCAAGAACCTGGGTGCGGCGGGCGACGCGGGCGCGGTGATGACCGACGATGCCGGCATCGCCGAGCGGGTCCGGGTGCTGAGCGCGCACGGCTCGCCGACCAAGTACGTCCACGAGGTCGTCGGCCGCAACTCGCGCCTCGACACGGTCCAGGCCGTCGTACTGCGGGCGAAGCTGGCGCGGCTGGAGAAGTGGAACGAGCTGCGCCGTCAGGCGGCTGAGCGCTACGCCACGCTCCTCGCCGACGTCCGGGGTGTGCGGGTGCCGGCCTCGGCCCCGGGCAACGAGGACGTCTGGCACCTCTACGTCGTCCGCGTCGCGGACCGCGACCGCGTGCTCGCCGCGCTGACCGAGGCGGGCGTCGGCGCCGGGATCCACTACCCGACCCCCGTGCACCTGACCGAGGCGTACGCCGACCTGTGCCTGCCCGCCGGCACCTTCCCCGTCGCTGAGCGGGCCGCCGGCGAGATCGTCTCGCTGCCGATGTTCCCGCACCTGACGGGGGAGCAGCAGGAGTACGTCGTCCAGCGGCTCCGCGCGGCGGTGAACCGGGTGTGACCCGAGAGCTCACCTCGGACCTACGGGAGGTCCGGTCCGTCGCAGGGGGATCCGAGGATCGCCTGCGAGTGCTGATCGGTCTCGCGGGTCTCCAGCTCGGCGGGTGTCAGATCAACGCCGTGGACCTCGCCCGCGAGCTGCGCAGGCTCGGCCACGACGTGAGCCTGTTCGCGGTCGCCGACGACTCGGTCGAGCTGACGATCCTTCCCTATGCCGAGGCCGCCGGCTTCTCCGTGGTCACGCTGCCTGTCCGTCCAGGGCTGCGTGACTCGGCCCGCGAGATCGCGGCACTCGCCGATGCGCGGGACGCGGACGTGGTCCACGTCTTCGCGCCGTGGCTGGCCCGTCCGCTGGGCGTCGCCGCCGCGGGCTGGTCGCGGCGCGCCGCGGTCGAGACCAACTGGAACATGGTGAATGCCTTCTGGGGCTCCCCGCGGGTGCCGCTCGTCGTGGGGACCGGCGCGATGCGCGACGAGGCACAGCAGCGCCGGCGCGCGGCCGTCCACCTGATGGAGCCACCGGTGGACCAGGAGACCGACCGTCCCGATCCCGCCCAGGGTGCCGCCTTCCGGGCCCAGCACGGAGTCGCTCCCGACGACTTCCTCGCGGTCGTCGTCAGCCGACTGGACCGTGAGATGAAGGCCGAGGGCATCCTGCTGACCATCGACGCACTCGAGCGCACGGCCGGGCGCGACCTGCGGCTCGCCGTCGTCGGGGACGGCGACGCAACCCGAATGATCGCCGATGCGGCCGACCGCGCCAACGCGAGGCTCGGTCGCAAGGCGGTGCTGCTGACGGGCGCGCTGCTGGACCCCCACCCGGCGTACGCCGCCGCGGACGTGGTCCTCGGCATGGGCGGGGCCGCGATCAGGGGTCTCGCCCACGGGAAGCCGGTCGTGGTGCTCGGCGAGCGCGGGTTCTTCCTGCCCTACGACGTGAAGCACGTCCGGCACTTCCGGCGCGAGGGCTTCTACGGCATCGGGGGCCCGCTGCGTCCTGCCGACGAGCTGGCGCGACTGCTCGAGTCGTTGAGCGCCGACGACCTGCGCCGCGCGAGGATGGCGCGGTTCGGTCTCGAGGACGTCGACCGACGGTTCGGCCTCGGTGCCGCGACGCGGTCCCTGGTCGACATCTACCGGGCGGCGCTCGACGCAGTGCCCGGACGCCTCCCGCGCAGCGTGGCGGCGCGGCGCATCATCGCCCGTGACGCCGCTGCGTCGCTGAGGGCCCGGGTCTCCCGGAGGTCGTCGTGACCTCGACGACCGATCGCGACACCGGTGTGGGTGACGCGACGGTGCCGGCCCTCACCCGCTCCGCGGTCTTCTCGGGTGCGCTCTGGACGGCCGCGAGCAGCCTCCTCATGCGCGTGGCGAACATCGGTGTCACCGCCGTGGTGGCCCACGTGCTCACCCGCGCCGACTTCGGCGTGTTCGCCGTCGCCGCCGCCGTCTACCTCGTCGTGAGCAGCCTGGCCGAGCTCGGCCTGGGTGCCGCCGTGACACGGTCGACCGAGGATCCTCGCGCGATCGCCCCGACCGTGACGACCCTCGCGGTCGTGTTCGGCGGCGCGCTCGCGGTGCTGATGTATGCCACGGCCGGCCCCTTGGCTGACCTCCTCGGCTCGCCCGGCGCCGCGGGTCCGCTGCGCATCCTGTCGCTGTGTCTGGTGCTCAACGGTCTCCTCGCGGTCCCGTGCGCCCAGCTGACCTGGGAATTCCGGCAGGGCCGGATGTTCTTCGCGAACGCCGCCGCGTTCATCCCCTCCAACATCGCGCTCGTCCTGCTGGCGATGCATGGCGACGGTGCGACCGCGTTCGCCTGGTCGAGGGTCATCGGCCAGGTGGTGACCGGCGTCGTCGTGGTGACTGGGCTGAGCCGCTTCTACTGGCCCGGGATGGCCCCGCGCCTGGTCAAGGGACTGGTGTTCTTCGGGCTGCCGCTCGCCTTCGCCAACCTGGTGAACTGGACGCTCCTCAACGCCGACTACCTCGTCATCGCCCATGCGTCGAGCGAGGTCCTCGTCGGCACTTACATGCTTGCCTTCACGGTCGCGAGCTGGCCGACAGTGGTCATGGGCAGCGTGCTCAACGGCATCGTCGTGCCGGCTCTGGCGCGCGTCGGTGACGAGACCCGCGCGCGTAAGGCGGCGCTGGTGACCTCCCTGCGGATCGTGTCCCTGTGCGCCCTACCGGTGGGCGCGCTCGTTCTCGCGCTCGCCCGTCCCGTCGTCCTCACCCTGTACGGCGACAAGTGGGCCGAGTCGATCCCGGTGCTGCAGGTGCTGGCGGTGTACGGGACGGTCTTCGCCTACTGCCTGCTGCTGGCCAACGTGATGGTGGCCCTCGGGCTCACCTGGCGGCTCCTCGCGATTCAGGTCGGATGGATCGTCGTGCTCACCCCGCTCATGCTGCGGCTGCTGGACGTGTCCGGCCTGGTCGGCGTCGCGTGGGCACACGTCCTCGTGGTGACGGTCGTCGCGCTCCCGCTCTACGTGCTGAGCGTGCCGAGGTCGCTGCGCTGGACCGTCCGCGACCTGCGCGCCGCGGTCACCCCCGCACTGCTCGCCTCCGCTGCTGCGGGGGTCACGGCCTGGGGCGTCGCGGCCGCGACGAACGCGTGGCTGCACGCCGACCCCGTCGCCCTCCTCGCCGGCGGGACGGCCGGCGTCGTCGTCTACTTGCTGGCGGTCGGCCGCTCGATCGTCCGTGAGCTCCCCGATCCCGTCGAGAGGCGGTTGGTGTCCATGGTGCACAGACTCGTCCTGTCCCTGCAGCGCAAGGCCGTCCTGCTCCCCGGCCCGGTCCGGCGCGCCCTGCGCGCCCTGGTGCCCGGTGCGCTGCAGGGTCGACGCACGGGGCCGCGGGACTGGTCCTCCCCGCTCATCCCCGGCTCCGGGGGAGTGGGGCTGGACCGACCGGAGCCGACGCCGCAGCCCGTCGTCGGACTCGTCGGGGCGCCCGCGCAGCCGCTGTCCTGCCTGGTGGTGACCGGCTCGCTGGACGTCGGTGGGATGGACGGGTTCGTCGACTTCCTCGCACGAGGTCTCCGGTCCCGCGGTGTGCGCACCGAGGTCCTCGTCGCGGCGGACCGGCCGGACCAGGTCGTGGGCAGGTTCGCCGAGGGTCTCCGGGCGGACGGCTTCGACGTGCTGGTCTCCGACCCTGAAAGCGCCGCGCAGAACCTGGACGGTGGCTCCTGGGACTGCCTCAGCGTCCACGGCGTGCCGGACTGGATCGTCGAGGCCGCCCACGACCGGGGCATCCCCGTCGTCGAGACCCTGCACGGCATGCACACGTTCTACGACCGCGAGCGGCTGGCCGCCCGCGCCCAGATGCTGACCGCGGTCGTCGCGGTCAGCGAGCTGGTCGGCCGGCAATACCTCGAGTGGGTTCCCGCCTTCGAGGAGCGCCGTCTTCTGGTCGTACCCAACGGCGTGCCGTCGCGGTGGCGGCCGACCGAGGTGCGAGACGACGCCCGCGCCGCGCTCGGCCTGACCGGCGAGTTCGTCTTCACGTGCCTGGGCCGGTACTGCCTGCAGAAGAACCAGTACGGGCTCGTCGTCGCGTTCGACGCCGTCGCGGACGCCGTGCCCGACGCCCATCTCGTCCTCGCCGGGCGCGTCGACGACGAGGCCTACTTCGCACAGGTCGCCGACCGCCGTGAGCAGTCGCCGCACCGGGACCGGATCCACGTCCGTCAGCACTCGACCGCCCCCGGAGCCCTGCTCGCCGCCTCGGACGCCTTCGTGCTCGACTCCTTCTTCGAGGGGTGGTCGCTGGCGTCGACCGAGGCGCTGACCGCCGGGCTGCCGGTGGTCCTCGCGGAGGTCGGCGGTGCGGTCGAGCAGGTCGACTGGGACGTGGCGCCGGGGGTCGTCGTGCCGAACCCGCTCAGCGACCCGCTGGGCGTGACCTGGGACCGCATAGCCGCCGCCCGGTTCCGTGACCAGCCGAACGCCGCGGCGCTCTCCGAGGCGATGATCGGTATGGCTACGCAGCGCGCGACGTGGGCGGCTCGCCGGGAGCCGATCGCGCATGAGGCCGAGGCGCGGTTCTCACCCGAGGTCTGCCTCGACCGGCACCTGGAGATCCTGGTCCGGTCCTCCCAGCCGGTCGGAGTGGTCAGATGAGCGCGCGCGCCCCTGGCGGGGCCGTGGGGAGCCTGGTGCGACGCCTGCGCCGCGAGACGCCGAGATCGACGGCACAGCGGGTCGTACGCCGCTTGCACGCCCGGCTCGGCGCCGCGGAGCTCGACTTCCCCCTGCTGCCCGGCGACGTCGCCGACTCGACGAGGCTGGCCGCGCGAGCCCCGGCTCCGCGCGACGACGGTCGGCACACGGTGGGGTTCCTGTGCACGCCGCCCAGCCGAGGGTCGGGTGGCCACACGACCATGTTCCGGATGGTGAAGGCGCTGGAGGAGCGCGGTCACCGGTGCGTCGTGCTCCTGTACGACCGGCACGGCGGCGACGCGGTCGAGCAGGCCGCCGTCGTCCGGGCGGGATGGCCGTGGGTGGCAGCGGAGGTGCGCTCGGTCGACGACGGCTTCGCCGATCTCGACGCCTGCGTGGCCACCGGCTGGCCGACCGCCCACGTGCTGGCGAGCCGGGCGCCCGACGACGTGCACCTGCTCTACCTGGTGCAGGACTATGAGCCGTTCTTCTTCCCGCGGGGCTCGGAGCACGAGCTGGCCGCCGACACGTACCGGTTCGGGTTCACCAACGTCGCGCTCGGCCACATGGTGCAGGACCGGCTCCGCGTCGAGCTGGCGGTCGGGTCCGAGCTCATCCCGTTCTCGGTCGACACCTCCGTCTACCACCTCCACAACGTCGGTGCGCGCAGCGGGATCGTGTTCTACACCAAGCCCGACGTCGCGCGCCGTGGCTACCGGTTGGCGGCCCTGGCCCTCGAGGAGTTCCACCGGCGCCACCCCGAGCAGCCGATCCACACGTACGGCGACGAGGCGGCCGGGCTGACCGTCCCCGTCGTACGCCACGACCGGATGAGTCCGGAAGACCTCAACGCGCTCTACAACCGCTCCGTGGCCGGCTTCGCGATGTCGTTCACGAACATCTCGCTGGTCGCGGAGGAGATGCTCGCGTCGGGCTGCGTGCCGATCGTCAACGACCACCCCGACGCTCGCGCCGACCTGGACAACCCGCGCGTGGCGTGGTCGCTCCCCACGCCCGGGGCCTTGGCCGACACGCTCTGCCGCGTCGTCGAGGGCTGGACCGCGGGGACGGCGGTGGCCGCGGCCGGGTCGGTGCGTCGTGACGGCTGGGAGGTGCCGGGGACGGAGTTCGCGGCGATCGTCGAGCGGGTCGTGCGCGGGCAGGCCCTCGAGCTCAGCGGGGCACCAGGCTCCCTGACAGACCGAGCTCCGCGGGACGCGCCGGCCTCCACACCAGCGCCCTGAGCGCACCGCGCGAGTCGCGGTGGCCGCGCAGCACCCAGGAGATCTCGCTCAGCACGCTGAGCAGGTAGTAGGCGGTCGAGGCGACAGCACTGTGGCGACGTCGGTAGAGGCGCACCCGATTGAGGATCTGCATCGCGTGGATGCGCGGGCTGCGGCCGGACTGGCCGGCGATGTGCATCGCGACGGCCGAGGGCTCGTACCGGGTCACGAAGCCGCGGTCGCGGGCGCGCAGGCAGAAGTCGGTCTCCTCGGAGTAGAGGAAGAAGGACTCGTCCCAGCCGCCCAGCGCCTCGTGGCACTCGCGGGAGACGAGGAGGACGGCGCCCAGCGCCCAGTCGCACACTGCGGGGGCGTCGTACGCGCCGGGCTCCTCGACGTACTCGGCAAAGCGGGGCCGGCCGGTGCCGCCCAGGCCCAGGTTGCGCGCCAGGGTCGGCTCGCGGCGCATGGAGGGGACGAGGGCACCGGTGCTGTCGAGGACCCGCGGGGCTGCGACACCCGTGCCTGGACGGCGCAGCGCCTCGAGCAGCGCTCGCACCGAGCCCGGCTCGAGCCGTACGTCGGGGTTGAGGATGAGGATCGGTCCCGAGCCGGCCGACGCCGCCACGCCCCGGTTGATGCCCGCGGCGTAGCCGAGGTTCGGCGCCCGCACCAGCGTGACGTCGTCGCGGCGGCCTACGACGTCGACCGTGCCGTCGGTGGAGGAGTTGTCCACCACGACGGTGTCGGACGCCAACCCGTCGAGGGCCGGGCCCAGGCTGTCGAGGAGCCCGTCGATGACGTGGGCGCTGTTGTAGGTGACGACGACGGTGGTGACCGGCTCGGACACGTCATCAGCCTAGGGGTAGTCGGCGCCGATCGTCGGCGCTCGCCGGGATTCGTCGTTACTGTCCGTGCATGGCGCGGATCCTGCTCGTCGCTCCCGGCGTGGATCGTCGCGACGTCGGCGAGGCGTGGGTCGGGTTCCAGTGGGCGAGCCGCCTGGCCGAGCGGCACGACGTCACGCTGCTCACCCATCGCAAGCGTGGGCGCGCGTCGGCCGTCGATCAGCTGCCCGGCGTCGAGGTCGTCGAGTGGGACGAGCCGAGGCTGATCGCGCGCCCCGAGCGCTTCAGCAGCCTGCTCAAGCCGTGGTACCCCTACTTCCACCACCGCTGCGTCGGCTGGATCCGCGACGCGCTCGCGATGGGACGGACCTTCGACATCGGCCACCAGCCGACGCCGGTCGCGATGCGCTACCCCTCGCCGCTGGCGCGCAGCGGCATCCCCTTCGTCATCGGTCCGGTCGGAGGCAGCCTCGGCACGCCACCGGGGTTCCGCGACGAGGAGACCGCTCCGTGGTACGTCGGCCTGCGCGGGCTCGACGGATGGCGGATGCGTCGCGACCCGCTGCTGCGCCGGACCTACGAGCGGGCCGGCGCGGTCTGCGGCATCGCGTCGTACGTCGGCGACTTCCTGTCCGACGTCGCCCTGCGGCGGTTCGTCGTCATGAGCGAGACCGGGCTTGAGTCGGTGCCCGACCCGGTCGACCGGTCGCCTGACCCGGACCCGGTGCGCCTGCTGTTCGTCGGCCGGGTGATCAGGACCAAGGGCGTGCGCGACGCGGTCCGCGCGATGGGGTGCCTCACCGACCTGCCGGTCGTGCTGGACGTCGTGGGTGACGGCTTCGACCGCGCGGCGTGTGAGGAGCTTGCGCGCGAGATCGGCGTCGCTGACGCTGTGGTCTTCCACGGGCAGCGTCCGCGGGTCGAGGTCGACGAGTTCTATCGCCGCGCCGACGTCTTCGTGTTCCCGAGCTATCGCGAGCCGGGCGGGAACGCGCCCTTCGAGGCGCTCTCGTGGGGCCTGCCGCTCATCGTCGCGGACCGCGGCGGACCGGCCTCGGCCGTCTCGCGCGCCTGCGCGACGCTCGTGACGCCGCAGGACCCGGACCAGTTCGCGGCCGCGATCGCCGACGCCGTACGCGCGCTCGTCACCGACCCCGAGCGGCGACTGTCGATGGGACGGGCGGCGCGCGATCGGGCGCTCGACGTGGGCACGTGGGAGCAGCGCGTCCGCGCTATGGAGCAGGTGTACGCCGAGGTGCTCGGTCGCCCGTTGCCGTAGCGCTTGGCGCGGCTGGCGGCCGGCGCTCTCCAAACTGTCACGGTGATAGTTCGGGCGGTCGGTGACAGTTGGTAAGTGTCACCGACTGCGCAAACTGTCACGGTGATAGATCGGGGATGCCCGACGCGGGTTCAGCCGGCTAGGTGGATGCGCGTCGCAGCCTGCGTACGGTTGCGGCCGCCATTCGGCGCCCCTCCTCGGCACCGCGCAGCGCCACACTCGGCGCGCCCCGCGTCCACGTCGCGACCGGGCGGCCGAGGAACTCCGGCCGGACCCTGCCGGCCCGCAGCGCGGTCACGACCGTCGAGGTCTCGAGCGGACCGTCGACGTCGATCCGCGTGGCCAGCGGCGCGAGCTGCCGCCGCCGGTGGAAGTCCAGCGACGCGAGGGCGGGCAGGTCGCGCTCGCGGGCGAGGGTCGCGCCGGGGTCGCTCGGCCGCAGGCCGTCGTACTTCCTGTTCCAGACCTCCACGCCACTGAGCAGCGGAACCCACTCCGGGCGCACCAAGGTCCAGGCGGCGCGGCGGGCGGGGTGCGCCAGGACGGCGGCGCCGCCGTGGCCGGCGACGTCGGCGAGCAGCTCGCCGGTCTCCCGGCGGTCGCCGAGGTGGGGCATGCGCTCGCCCCACACCGGGACGTGGACCACGTTGTCGGCGTCGCGATACTCCAGGCCGGGGACGACGAGGAAGTCCGGCGTCGTCAGCGCGGCGCACGCCTCCTGGTAACGCTCCCACTGTTCAGGCGACAGGCTCTGCGAGTGCTCAGCGGTCAGCATCGCGTCGTAGCCGCGGCGCCGCAGGATGCGCACGAGCCGTTCGAGGGGCCAGTGCCCGTCGAAGGACCAGCCGGTGTGCAGGTGTACGGCGACGCGGGCCGACATCATCGACCCCGTGCCGGGATGGCGTCGCGCAGGGTGGCGAGCGTGTCGGCGGCCAGGACCCGGAGCCGTCGTCGGCGGGCGTTGTAGAGGCGAGATCCGCGGCTCCATGTCAGCAGGCTGCGCAGCGTCGTCAGGACCGTGGGATACAGGGCCAGGTCGGGCCTCGGGGAGAGACCGTGCCGGCTGCGCCTCCTGGCCTCGATCCGGCCGCGTACGACGAACGCGAGGTGCAGCGCCTCGCGCCCCAGGTGGCGCGCGAGGACCGGCCGCGTGTCCGGTGAGGGACCCACGTCGACGGGCCGGCCGAGCGCGGCCGCAACGGTCCACGACGGGTAGTGCAGTCCGCGCGCCGTGGCGAGCGCCATGCTGCCCCACGGGCGGCCGTTGAGCTCCATGAACCAGGCCTGCCGGTCGGCGTCCTCGAGCAGCTCGAGCATGAACAGACCCTGCCAGCCGACTATCCCGACGAACGTGTCGGCGGCCTCGCGCATCGTCGCCGCCGGCTCGCGCGACACGCAGGCGCTCGATCCCGAGCCGCTCGGGTTCATCATCCGCACCCGCTCGTGCCCGCTCACGGCCAACGCCGAACCCGACACGGCGACTCCGAAGACGCCGATCCCGCCGCCGCGCAGCGCTGGCTGCACCAGCACGGTGTCATGCCGCGACCCGAGCTCCTCGTGGAGCTCGTCGAGGGTTGCGACGAACCTCGCGCCACCTTTCGTCACGCGACCGCCGACGACCTCCAGCGCGAGCGCCGGCTTGACGATCCACGGCGGCGGGCCGGGAGGCAGGCCGGGCGTGCTGCCGGGCTCGACGACGAGCGTCGCCGGTACGAGCAGTCCCGCCCGCGCGGCCGCGTCGAGCTGGACCCGCTTGTCGAGGGCGAGCCTGGCCTGCGCGCGGACCGGACCCGCGACGACCAGGTCCGGGCGCTCGGCCGCGACCCTGTCGAGCACGAGTACTGCGGCGTCGTCCAGCGGCATGCAGACCGGCCCACCGAGCCGGTCGGCGAGCCGTACGACGTCGCGGATCGTCGCGTCGACGTCACGCTCGGGGGGCGTCACCGGCGTCACCCGCACGCGCCGGTCGTGGCCGATGGGCGGGGTCCGGCCGCCGCGCGAGAACGCCCGCACGTCGTGGCCGCTGTCCAGCAGGTCCCAGATCGTCTCGATCGCCGCGAGCGACTCGGCGAATCCGACGAGGACGACGGCCATCAGCGCAGGCTCTTGGCGAGGATGCGGGAGTTTGCGCTCCAGGTCGGGATCCGGCCCGGAGGTCGGAGCAGCTCCGCGACGTACGCCGCGTCGTCGCCCGCGCGGAGGCTGAACCGCGGCTGCATCCAGGCGTCCGGGCGAGCGACCGCGCGGTCGCTCGTCATCACCCTGGTGTAGCCCAGCCTGCGCAGCGCGCCGAGGACCCGGCGGTCGTAGAGCCCGAGCGGGCAGGCGGCCGTGTCCACCGGACGGTCGACGACCTCGCCGATCGCTCTCCTCGCCGCGACGAGCTCGTCCTCCAGGCCGGCGTCGGTCGCATCCCGCCAGGACACGTGGTCCCAGCCGTGCGACCCGATCCTCATGCCGGCTGCGGCCAGGGCCCTCATGTCGGCGGCGGAGAGGCTGCCCGGCTCGTCGATCCGCCCCGCCAGGACGAAGAACTCAGCGCTCAGGCCGCGCTCGAGCAGGCCTGGCAGCCCGATCGCCACGTCGGAGCGATTCCCGTCGTCGAAGCTCAGGCGCACGTCGTCGCGGCCGACGACGAGGTCGAGTACGTCGGCATAGGTCCGGGGCGTGATCCAGTAGTCGGCCTCACCGGGCTCGAGAGGACGCTCGGGCGTGCCGATGCCGTGGAAGCAGAGGTTGTAGAGCACGCGCCCGCTCATCGTGCCCCCACCGGCACCCGGTCGACCCGGCGGACCGCCACCCGCGCCCGGCGGCGACGGACCAGGACACTGTCCGCCGCGACGGTGAGGACGACGGTCAGCCAGAAGCCCAGCAGGGCCGTCACCGCCGTCGCCCGGGACGTGTTGCCCTTCCGGTAGAAGATCTGGGCGGACGTGGGTGCGGAAAGCGTCTTGACCTGGTCCTCCGCAGGGATCCCGTCGGCGTTCTGCAGCTCGGCGAGGACACGGTCGATCTCCGCCACGACGGTGACCACACGCTGGCGGACCATCTCGGGCTCTGCTCCGATGGCCTGCACGTCCAGCACCGGTCTGTCGAAGTTCCGCGACCACTGGCCGCCGTCGCTCGGCAGGCGCACCTGGTAGCCGTCACGGACGCCCTGCCCCGCCAGCGTGGCACCTGCCGACGCGGTGACGGGGGTGTTGGAGGCCTTGTTCACCTCCGCCGCGACCATGCCGGCGATCGAGACCAGACCGCTGGCGTTGGCCTGGATGGTGTTGGGCGCCACGCGTGTCGGTGGCGCGGTGAACACCACGTCGACCTGGGAGAAGAACACGCCCTGCTGTGCACGGACCTGCTGCATGCCGAGGACGGTGATCGCCAGACCCAGCCCGACGACGTACCACCGTCTGAGCAGGATCCTCACCAGTCGCTCGGTCGTCATGCTGACTCCGTCACCTCAGGGCTGCGTGGCACGTGTCGTCAACGACGTCCGCGCCGCTTGGAGCTGTCGAACATGGCGACGGGGTCCTCGACGGGCTCGTCCGCGTGGACGGTCGGGAGGTCGGCCTGCTTGAGGCCGGCGGCCGGGCGTCGCCGACCGGACGACCCGCGGTCGGTGCCCGGCTCGTCCTCCTCGGCCGCGGCGCTGGAGGCGCGGCGTTGCAGGAAGCCGTCGAGGCCTCCGATCAGCATCAGCAGCATGGCGGCCAGAACCGCGGCGCAGGCACCGACGGCCCGCACCTGCTTCTTGACGACCTTCACGGGCTTCTGCGAGGTGGTCACCGCGACGGCCGTGATCTGTGCTGACTTCTCGATGCCGACCGAGGCCTGCAGGCGGGTGAGGATGGCCGGGACCTGCGTCACGATGCGCTCGAGCAGCTCCTGCGCCGCCGCCGGGCTCTTGGCCGTCGCGGTGAGCACGACGAGCGGGGCGTTGGTCGTGTAGTCCGGAGCCGCGCTGTAGTCGACGCCGGTCAGCCCCTGCCCGATGATCTGGTGGGTCTCGTCACCGTTCAGCGCCCGGATGACCACACTGCTCGCCTGGCCGACGTTTCCCAGCATCAGGTAGCGGTTGGTGCTGGGGAACTGGGTGTCCCTCGGCGGGATGAGCACCAGGCTCGCCTTCGCCTCGTACGTCGGGGTGACCAGGTGCGCCACTCCGACGGACGCCCCGGCGATGAGCAGGAGCGCGACGACCACCAGGTACCACCGGCGGATCAGGCTCATCAGCAAGTCGCGCACGTACACGTGAATCCATCCCCCGTTTGCCCCAATGACCTCGTGCTATGAGGGTCCCGGGTGGGGTGCTCGCACTGGAGCAGCATGCTCCTGACATACCCAACTCTGACTATAGGGACGGTCGGCGCCGAGGATCGGCTGTGGCCGACAGCGGCGATGGCTAGCATCCAGACATGCCCCGGGCCCTGCTGCTGACCATGCAGGACCTGGGCGCCTGGCGGGCCAAGGCCGACGATGGCGAGAGGCCCGGCGGGGCGCTGCCGTACGGCCTCGACGAGTTATCCGGCGACTTCGATCTCGTCTGGGACGAGTCCTACCGCCACCACCGGGCCACGGCGTACGCCGCGCGGGCGATCGACCGTGGCGCGCGGGCCGCGGCGCCCGGGCTCCAGGGCCTCGTCCCGGCGGCGAACGGGGTACGCGTGCGGCCGCGACCGGACGTCGCGCTGTCGGTGTTCGAGAACATCGGTCTCGGCTATGCGCGGGTGCAGGCCGTCCTTCCGCGGGACCGTCGCGTGGCCCACGTGATGATGGTCTGCTGGCTGGCGGAGGACGCCACCACGATGAGCGGCGGCCAGCGTCGCTCGGTCGCCCGGTCGCTCCGAGGCGCGAGCCGGATCGTGGTCTTCTCCAGCAACCAGGTCGCGGCACTGGCGGACCTCGGTGCCGACCAGGAGCGGATCGACGTGGTCCCGTTCGGGGTGGACGCCGACTACTACTCGCCCTCCCGCGTGGCGTCGCCGCCGGGCGGACGCGGCCTCGTAGCCGTGGGCAGCGACTCGCGCCGCGACTACGCGACGCTCTTCGCCGCAGCGGAGCTGGCACACGTGCCGGTCGCGGTCCTGTGCCAGCCGCGCAACGTCGAGGGGCTGCGGCCACCGCCGGAGGTCACACTCCTGCACGACGTGTACGACGCCGACTACCGGCGACTGCTCCACGAGGCGGACCTGGTGGTGACGACGACGACGGCGCCCGCCTACCCCAGCGGCCAGAGCGTGGTCCTGGAGGCGATGGCGATGGGTCGCGCGACGCTCACGACGGATTCCCCGGCGATGCGCGAGTACGTCCACGACGGCGTGACCGGTGTGCTGAGCCCGCCCGGCGACGCGCCCGTGCTCGCGCGGCACATGACGGAGCTGCTGGCGGCCGCCGACCGACGAGAGTCACTGGGAAGAGCGGCCGGAGAGGACGTCAGGCGTCGGTTCACGCATCGGTTGATGTGGCGTGGCGTCGCCGACGTGATGCGCGCAGCGACCGTGCGCGAGGGTCGCTGAAGCCCGGTTCGCGACGGGCTATGCGCCACTGCGCACCCGCGATCCCGAGGACGAGGAAGAGGAAGCCGGCCGCCATGGGGAAGCCGAGACCGTCGTAGAACGCGAGTCCGACCCCGCCGGCCGCGACCGATGCGAACATCGCCTGACCGGTCAGCTTCACCCTCTCGTCGGAGGTCGTCCCCACCACGAGGCGGGAGCAGACCATGGCCGTGATGACCAGGCTCAACATGGCGATGAGACCGAGCGCCCCGACCTCGATCAGCAGGCCGAGGTACTGGTTGTCGAGGATCCGGTACTTGGGCAGGAATGTCCCGAAGCCACGACCGTAGATCGGTGAGCGGGCGATGAACTCGCCCGCGAGCGCGTAGGAGTCGACCCGGGATGCGGCGCTCGAGTCCTGCCCGATGCCCGTGAAGAGTCGCACGATCGTCTCGATCAGCCCGGGGATCATCACGTACACGAACCCGACGAAGCCGATCGAGCACGCCAGCGCTCCCCACCGCATGGAGCGCGTCCAGCTGGGGACGAGCAGCAGCAGCCCGACGACCGCGCAGATGACCGCCGACCGTGAGATCGACACGACGATGGACATCGCGATGACGAGCGGGGGAGCCCAGCGCAGGACGAAGTCGCGCGACTTGTCCGCGATCGCCAGGTTGACCGCGATCGGAAGCGCCATCGTGAGCACGGCACCGAACTCGATCGGGTGGATCGCGGTCCCCGCCGGGCGGTGGAAGCCCTCACGGGAGGTGAGCGTGGAGAGCGCCTGGTTCGCCGTCAGGCCGGGGATCGAGACCATGTCGACCCAGGTCCTCCCGGTGACGAACTGGATGAGCCCCAGGGCTGCGAGCGCGCCCGCCCCGTAGACCACACGTCGCAAGAGTGTCTCGAACCGCGCGCGATCGGGGATCCCGTCGTTGGCAAGGACCATCGCGCCGCACCAGGACAGCAGCACCACCATGCTCAGCTGGGCGCTGCTGGACTCGTCCGGGTCGATCGCCCGGTTCATCGCGCCGACGTAGCTGATCGCGAAGCAGAAGAGCAGGCAGAAGAGCGCCGTACGCACCGGTTGCCGGCCCTGCCCCCACGGACGGTTCCGCATCACGTGGAAGTAGCTCCACGTCCCGAAGCCCATCAGGCCGACGACGACGGCGGGCGACCCTGCGCCGCCCAGCGGCGCGAACGACAGTCGCGACGGGATCGCCAGGAGCACCACGAGGTAGCAGGTGAGGAGAGAGACGCCGTCGATCCGACGGCGGATCCGTTGCGCCGGCCCCAGCGGGAGCACCGACAAGGCGACGGCGCCCGTCTTCGTACCCCCCATGTCGGCACCGTAGAACGCACGATCACCCGAGAAGCGAGATGGCCTCCTTATCCCCAAGGAAGGGGATAAGGAGGCCAGGTCGCCGGGGCTCGACGCTCAGGTCAGGAGTGGGTGACAGGTCTCCCGTTCATGTCCCAGACGTTGCGGCTCCAGATGTTGCGTGCCCCGTTGGCGTCCCAGGCGGTGACAGGACCCCAGTGCCCAGAGTTGGGGAAGTACGACCGGGCGAAGCGGTTGCCGGTGATGGTGATGTGGTTGCTGAGGCCCTTGTAGCCGCCCCCGGCGTAGATGGTGTAGCCGCCGCCACCGACCAGGTTGTCCGTCACACGACGGTTGGCCTGGATGTTGAAGTCCTGGAACAGGCTGATCGCGTCGGTCTGGTCGTAGGAGTTCAGGATGGTGTTGTGGTGGACGACCAGCGGTCGGGTGCCGCCGTTGGAGGTGAACCCGTTCAGGTGGTCTCCGGCCTTGTAGCCCATGTCGTGGATGTAGTTGTCAGCTACGGTGCCGGAGTCCATCTGGATGCCGGTGGACATGCGCGAGATGTCGTTGTGGTCGACGACCGGGCTGGTGACGGTGCCCGAGATGTCCTTGACAGCCACCATGCCGCGAGTGCTGCCGGTGGCGCTCGGTGCCGTGATGAGGTTGTGGCTCACGTGGATGTTCGACCCCTCGCGGAGCCCCACGGCCCAGTTGTCACCCACGACCGTGATGCGGTTGTTGCGGATGGTGACGTTCGAGGCGTGCACCTCGATGGAGATCCCGCTCAGGCGCAGGTTCTTCAGGACAGCGCCGTTGCCACTGACCGTGATCCATCCGCGCGGGTCGTAGGTCCAGCCGGGACCGCTCCTGACGTCGCCCGGCACGCTACGGAAGACGGTGCCGCGGGCGGGGCCGGTGTTGCTGCCGTCCGGGAAGCCGCACGTCCGGGGGCGCCAGACGCAACCCCGATGGGCGGTCACGGTCTTCCGGGCGCTCGACCCGAGGCTGTGGCCGCCGGCCTTGAAGACGGCGTACACACGGTGGCTGCCCGCCCGGATCGGGCGCAGTCGCACCGCGACCTTGACCTTCCTGGCCGACTTCGTCGTCCGAGCCGTCCCCAGCACCTTCGTACTGGTTCGGACGACGACGATGCCCGGCGGCAGCTTGCTGACGCCGCGGGTCAGGGTGACGACCGCTCGTGGCTTCGCCTGGTCGGAGACCTGCGTGGCGACGGAGAGTCGCACGGAGACCGGTCCGGTCGCCCCCGTCCGCGCCACGGCCGGGGCCGTGGACACGCCTGGCGCGAGCGTCGCGACCAGGAGGACGGAGGCGAGCAGGGCGCCTACCTTGGAGCCGCGGACGAGCGCGGCGACGGTTCGCTGGTTCATGAGCCGGAGACCCCTGCCCCGTTGTCGTCCCAGATGTTCCCGCTCCAGGTGTTGCCCGTGCCGTTCGCGTCCCAGGCGGTCACGGGGCCCCAGTGCCCGGAGTTGGGGAAGTAGGTCCGGGCGAAGCGGTTGCCCGTGACGGTGATGTGGTTGCTGGTGCCCTTCGGCCCACCGCCGGCGTAGATGGTGTAGCCGCCGCCGCCGATGAGGTTGTTGGTCACGCGACGGTTGGCCTGGACGTCGAAGTCCTGGAACAGGCTGATCGCGTCCGTCTGGTCGTAGGAGTTGAAGATCGTGTTGTGGTCGATCACCAGGGGACGCGTGCCGCCGTTGGAGGTGAACCCGTTGAGGTGGTCACCGCTCTTGTAGCCCATGTCGTGGATGTAGTTGTCGGCCACGGTGCCGGCGTCCATCTGGATGCCGGTGGACATGCGCGAGATGTCGTTGTGGTCGACGACCGGGTCGACGACCTTCCCGAAGATGTCCTTGACAGCGACGAGGCCGCGGTCCGTCCCGGTGGCGCTCGGGGCCGTGATGAGGTTGTGGGTCACGTGGATGTTCGTGCCCTCGCGCATCCCGACGGCCCAGTTCTCGCCGACGACGGTGAGCCGGTTGTTGCGGATCGTCACGTTGGAGGAGTGGACCTCG
The DNA here is from genome assembly GCF_039530925.1 of Nocardioides panacihumi. Lineage (NCBI taxonomy): Bacteria > Bacillati > Actinomycetota > Actinomycetes > Propionibacteriales > Nocardioidaceae > Nocardioides > Nocardioides panacihumi. Next base: position 74,101 of record NZ_BAAAPB010000004.1, read on the forward strand.
ATGGAGATGCCCCGGATGTCGAGGTTCTCCAGGACAGCGCCGTCACCGTCGACGGTGATCCATCCGCGCGGGTCGTAGGTCCAGCCCGGACCGCTCGTGACGTCGCCGGGGACACTGCGGAAGACCGTGCCGGCGGCGGGGCCGGTGTTGCTGCTGTCGGGGAACCCGCACTTGCTGGGAGCCGCGGCGCAGCCGTTCTGCGTCGGGGCCGCGGAGGTCGACGGGCTGGCCGGCGCAGTCGTCGTGGCCGGCGCCGTCGGGGTGGGGGTCGGCGTCACGGTCTTGCTCGGCGACTGCGTCGGGGTCGAGGTGCTCGTGGTCGGAGGGGCCGAGGTCGGCGTGCTGGCCGGCGACCCGGTCGCGGTGCCCGTGGGCACGGACGTCGTGGTCGACGTCGCGACACCACTCACTGCGTCCGGCACGAACCGCACGTCGACGAAGTAGTTCGCGCTCTTCCACGTGTCGCGCGGGAAGCCGCCGGTGGCGCCGTAGGCGTAGACGCCGCCGTTGCGAGGCACCGTGATGTGGTTGCGGGTGACTCCCTGCTTGAAGCCCCAGTCGTCGACGGCGTACCGCCCGGTGGGCGCGAGGTAGGAGGCGGTGTAAGTCTGCCCCGGGTCGACGTGGACCGGGGTGGCGAACCCGACGCTCTGCCAGCCGGCGCCCGTCGAGCTCTTGAACGTGGCCGTGGCGAGCCGCTTGCCGCTGGCCGACCACAGGCTGCCGGTGTGGGTCCCGGTGTTCTTGTCGGTGCCGTAGTACTTCACCCCGACGACCGTGCCGGGGACGGTGACGGAGAATCGCATGCCGAGCTCGACGCTGGTGCGGTCCGGGTCGGTGTGGGCGGGGGGCGCGGTGTTGGGGAAGACGGTCTCCTCGGCGGCGTTCGCACCCGGCTGCACCAGGAGCGAGATACCGAGGGCGGTCGCTACCGCGACGACCGTGGAGAAGATGAGAGCGAGTCGCTTGCGGGCATGGCGAAGCGACCGAGGTTCGGTGTGTTTCATGAGGATCCAGTCAGTCTCGAGGGGGGCGGGGCTGGCATGGGCCTAATCAAGACCTGCGGGCCGAGAACAGCCGCAACTAAAGCACCGAAACTGACAGGATCCACCCGCGAGGGACCCCAATCCGGGATCCGGTGGCCGTATTTACCGCATATGGGGGATGGACGGCTCAGGTCGCCCAGTCGGGCAGCCGCTCACCGCTGCCGAAGAACGCCTCGACCGCCGCACGGATGCGCATCGAGGCCCGGCCGTCGCCGTACGGGTTCACCGCTCGCGCCATGGCGTCGTACGCCGACGGGTCGGTGAGCAGCGCGGACACCTCGCGCACGATGAGGTCCTCGGCGGTCCCGACGAGGCGCACCGTGCCCGCCTCGACGGCCTCGGGGCGCTCCGTCGTCTCACGCAGGACGAGCACCGGCTTGCCCAGGCTCGGCGCCTCCTCCTGGACCCCGCCGCTGTCGGTCAGGCAGACGGAGCTCATGGCCATCGCCCGGGCGAAGTCGGAGTAGGACAGCGGCTCGGTGACGGTCACGTTGTCGAACCCCTCGAGCGGGGGCAGCAGCACCTCGCGTACGGCGGGGTTCAGGTGCGCGGGCAGCAGGAACCGGACGTCGGGGAACTCCTTGGCCAGGCGTGCGATCGCGTTCGCGGTCCGCGCCATCGGCTCGCCCCACGACTCCCGGCGGTGGCTGGTGATCAGCACGCCGGTCCCCTCGGCGAGCACGGACACGGCGGGGTCCTCCAGCGGGAGCGAGCGGGAGACGACGTCCACGAGCGCGTCGATCACCGTGTTGCCCGTGACCACCACGTCCCCGGCGGCGATGCCGTCGCGCAGCAGGTTGGCCCGCGAGGAGGCGGTCGGTGCGAGGTGCAGCGAGGAGAGCTGCGACGTCAGCCGCCGGTTGATCTCCTCGGGGAACGGGTTGTAGCGCTCGTCGGTGCGCAGGCCTGCCTCGACGTGGAGGACCGGCACCTTCTCGTAGAACGCCGCCAGCCCGGCCACGAACGTCGTCGTCGTGTCGCCCTGGACCATCACGGCGTCGGGGCCGATCTCGCGGATCGCGTCGGTCAGGCCGGACAGGATCCGACCCGTCATCTCGTGCAGCTGCTGGCGGGGTCGGATCACGTCCAGGTCGACGTCGGGGACGATGTCGAAGAGGCCGTTGACCTGATCGAGCATCGCGCGGTGCTGGCCGGTGACGGCCACGATGACGTCGACGTACGGCGACGCCTGCAGCTCGCGGACGACGGGTGCCAGCTTGATGGCCTCGGGACGGGTCCCGTAGATGACCATCACCCGGGGTCGTGCAGCCACGACTACCTCCAGAACCCGACGGTGTCGTAGACGACCTTGCCGGCGAGCCGCGACCGGCTCAGCGACTTGAAGTGGTCGTGCCCGACGAGGAGCACGACGATGTCGGCCGCGGCGATGGCGTCGCACGCGGGCTGGAGGCGGACGTTGAGATGCTCCTCCAGGTGGTGCGGTAGGACGTTGACGTGCGGCTCGGCCACCCGGATGTCCAGGTCCGGGCACGCAACGGCCAGGTGCTTGACGATCTCGATCGCGGGGCTCTCCCGCAGGTCGTCGACGTTGGCCTTGTACGCCAGCCCGAGCACGGCGACGGTCGGGTTGACGAACCTCGACGTCTTGGCCGCCACCTGCTCCGCGACGTGGACCGGCTTGTGGTCGTTGATCTCGCGCGCCCGGCGGATCAGCTGTGAGCGGTCCGGGTCGGCGCCGACGATGAACCAGGGGTCGACGGCGATGCAGTGTCCGCCGACGCCCGGGCCGGGCGTCAGGACGTTGACCCGCGGGTGGTGGTTCGCGAGCCGGATGACCTCCCACACGTCGAGCTCGAGGTCCTCGCTGATCAGCGAGAGCTCGTTCGCGAAGGCGATGTTGACGTCGCGGTAGGCGTTCTCGACGAGCTTGGCCATCTCGGCGGACGCGGCGTCCGAGATGACGAGCTGGCCCTGGGTGAAGACCCGGTAGACGCTCGCAGCCTTCTCCGCGCAGCGAGGAGTGATGCCGCCGACCACGCGGTCGTTGGTGACCATCTCGATCATGATCCGTCCGGGCAGGACGCGCTCGGGGCAGTGGGCGACGTACACGTCGGGGACGCCCTCGGAGGCGTGCGGGAGCACCAGGTCGGGACGCAGGTCGGCCAGCCACTGGCTGATCGCGTGCGTCGTTCCCGGCGGCGACGTCGACTCGAGGATCACCACCTCGCCACCGCGCAGCTTCGGGGCGATCGCCTCGGTCGCTGCGCGGACGTAGTGCAGGTCCGCCTGGTGGTTCGCCTCGAACGGGGTCGGTACGGCGATGATGTACGCGTCGGCCTCGGGCATCTCGGACGTGGCGGTCAGCCGGCCCATCGCGACGGCCCCGCTGACGGCGGCCGAGAGGTCGGGCTCGACGAACGGGACCTCGCCGTTCGCCACCGACTTGACGGTCGCCTCGTTCACGTCGATGCCGACGACCTCGACGCCCCGTGTCGCCAGGCAGGCGGCCGTCGGGAGGCCGATGTAGCCGAGGCCGACGACGGCTACGCGTCCGTTGAACTGTGTGTCCATGACATGTCCTCGTGGTGGTTGGTTCGCTCGGCGTCCCCGGCCGGGCGGGTGTAGATCGGGCGGGGCTTGACCAGCTCGCGGGCGAGCAGGCCGATGAAGCTGACGTTCGTGGTGAGGTAGCGGCGCCAGAGCCGCCGCGGCTCCTGGACCAGTCGGTAGGCCCACTCGAGGCCGAGGCGCTGCCAGCGCAGCGGGGCGCGCTTGGTGACGCCGGCGAAGACGTCGAACGAGCCGCCGACGCCGTGCAGGACAGGCACGCCGAGCAGATCGCCGTGCCGGCCGAGGAAGATCTCCTTCTTCGGCGTCGTGATGCCGAGGAAGAGCATGTCGGGCTTCGCCTGCACGATGTCGGCCGCGACGTCGGCCGACTCGCTCTCGGTGAAGTAGCCGTCGCGGCTGCCGGCCAGCACGATGTTCGGCCAGCGAGTCCGGACCACGTCCTCGAGCCGGGCGAGCACCTCGGGCTTCGCCCCGAGGAGGTAGACCCTCAGGTGCTGACTGTCGGCGAGCTCGAGGAGCGACTCGAAGAGGTCGATGCCGGCCACGCGCTCGGGGAGCGGCTGCCGCAGCAGTCGGCTGGCCCAGACCACGGACTGACCGTCTGCCAGCAGCACGTCGGCCTCGAGGAGCGAGTCGCGGAGCAGGTCGTCCCGGGTCAGCTTGACCACCTTGGCGGCGTTGAGGACACCGAAGAGCAGACGCGTCCGGAGCGCGACCGCGTCCGCGGCGAGTGCAGTGGCCTCGGCGAGGGTCAGTGGCGCGACCTGGAGCCCGAAGAGTCGGCGCAGCTCGGTCGTGTGCTCAGTCATCTGCGGCCGCCTTCGCGGGGGAGAGCCAGGCGTAGAGCAGCCAGCCGAGCTCGTAGGGCCGACACTCGCGGTCGACCACGCCGGCCGGCATGAGCCGGTCGAGTCCCGGCACGTGCAGCCCCTGCTTCAGCGACGTGCTGAGCGCACCGATCGCGCGGGCGGCCTTCGGCGGCTCCCGACGCCCGACCTTGCGCCAGACGAGGTGGTGGCGCTCGCTGACCAGCTCGTCGACGACCTCGGGATGACGGTTCAGCCAGCCCAGACCCCGGGCGATCCGCGCCCGGTGGTCATCACCGCCGGCCTCCCAGAGGTCGAAGAGGACCATCGGCGCCATGGCGTGCTGGTGCACGCTGTAGACGGGGAACGCCTCCACGACGGAGCCGTCGCGCGAGTCGTAGTGCCACCACCACTGACCGGCCGCGCCCTGCACGTCGCAGAGGCGGCGGGCGATCGTGTTCGCACGCTCGAGCAGGCTGCGATCGCCGGTGAGCACTGACGCCCGTGCGAAGGCCTGCAGCGGGTAGACCTGGTCGGCGAAGCTGCCGACGTGGGCCCGCCAGCGGGCCTGCGCCGACGCGGGCAGCGTGTGGGGGAAGAGCCCGGAGCGACCCGCGTGGGACGCCAGCAGTCTCGTCGCGCTCGCGACCACGTCGCTCGTGTCGGCGTACGACGACGCCGCGACCGCGGCCGTCAGGATCCAGGCGGCGTCGACCGTCGGCAACGCCCTCCCGTCGAGGAAGCCGCGCAGGCGGGCCACGAGGGTGTCGACGGAGTCGTTCTCGACCTCGGCCACGGCCCATACCGCGAGGGCGACGGCGCCCGGGTCGGCCGACGTCTCCGCGCGCTCCGCCGCCAGCCTGACGATCTCGCCGGCGGTGCGGCCCGCGAGGACGCTGCGCTGCGCCTCGTCCGACGTGCGCGCCAGGCCGAGGGCGGCCATCGCCGCGTACCGCAGGTTGACCCCCTCGCGCTGGAGTGCGACGCCGTCGGGGCGCGTGACCCCGCGGACGGTCTGCGCGAACTCACCGGTCGCGGGGTAGTAGGCGTGCGGCAGTCCGGCGACGGCGAGTGCCGTCAGGCGCTCGACCTCGCCGCGAACGGTCACGTCGACCGCGCTCATGACGTCCGATCGCGTCAGAGCCCCGGTCTCGGCGGTCGGTGCCGACATGCCCCCTCCAAGTCCCTCACCTGCCGGGCTCGCTACGTCCCCCCGGATTCCCTCAAGGCTGGACGGCGAGGGCGGGATCCTCGGGGCCGCTCGTGGCATCTACCCAAGAAAGGGGAGTAAAGGACGGCGCGATCCCGGCGGCCGGCGAACCCGCGCCCGCGCGGCAGGACGAGGGGCCACGGCGATCGTCATCGGATCCCGCACTGGTGTTCATCTGACGTCCACCGGTTCACGAGCGTGGGGTCGCCGATGCTGTCCACCCTTGCGCGATGTGGGGCTGGCAATCGAACTAGACGACGCACCCGCCGCTGAGGACCGGCCTCGCAGGATCAAGCTCGTTCGGGACACGCCCGACAAGATCTTCCGAGGTGTCGCGACGGGCAGTGGCGTGGTGGTGCTGTCCATCATGCTGCTCGTCGGCGTCTTCCTGAGCGTGCGCGCGTTCCAGGCGCTGAAGCGGGCGGGGCTGTCGTTCCTGACGACGCGGGCCTGGGAGCCGGACGCCGGTCACTTCGGCGTGGCCGCGGTGCTGACGGGGACGATCCTGATCGCGTTCGTCGCGGTCCTGATCGCGTTCCCGCTGTCGACCGCGACCTCGCTCTACATCACCCAGTACGCGCCGGACCGGATGCGCAGCCTGCTGGTCTCGGTGATCGACCTGATGGCCGCGATCCCGTCGGTCGTCTACGGCCTGTGGGGGTTCTTCTTCCTCCAGGCCGAGGTGGCGCCCGTGGCCGCGTGGATCTCGCGGCACTTCGGCTGGATCCCGCTCTTCCGGGTCGACGGCGTCCAGAAGGACGACCCGCTGCCCTCGATGACGGTGTTCACCGGGTCCACGCTCATCGCCGGGCTGGTCGTCGGCATGATGATCACCCCGGTCGTCACCTCGATCATGCGCGAGGTCTTCTCGCAGGTCCCGATCGGCGAGCGTGAGGGCGCCTTCGCGCTCGGCGCCACGAAGTGGGGCGTCATCCGGTCCGTCGTGCTGCCGTTCGGCAAGGGCGGCATGATCGGCGGCACGATGCTCGGCCTCGGCCGCGCGCTCGGCGAGACGATCGCCGTCTACATGATCATCACGCCGGTCTTCGCCGTGCAGCCCCACATCCTGCAGAGCGGCGCGATCTCGGTGTCCTCGCTCATCGCCCTCCACTTCGCCGAGGCGAGCCCGTTCGGCCTCTCGGCGCTGATGGCGGCGGGCCTGACGCTCTTCCTCCTCACCCTGATGATCAACTTCGCGGCATCCTCGGTCGTCGCCCGGTCCCGATCCGGAGCAAGCAGTTGACCGAGCTCGCACAGCGTGAGGTGGTCGAGCCTCTCGTGGCCTCCACCGTGCTGCCCCGGACGCACGCCCGCCCCGACACCGCCGAGGTCCGTCGCTTCACCAGCGGCGTCCGGATCGGTGACCTGCTCGCCCTGCTGGGCGCGGCGGCGGCCGCCCTCGCACTGACGACGCTGATCTCCTCGCAGATCGCGCCGATGCGCGGTGTCCTCGCGTTCGTGGTGGTGGCGTACGCCCTCTTCCTCGTCGTGTACGCCGTCCTGGTCTCCCTCGACGAGACCGGGCCGGTGGTGCGCGACCGGGTGATCGCGGTCCTCGTCCAGTCGGGTGCGTTCCTGCTCGTGGGGACGCTGGCGTCGGTGCTGGTCTACACGGTCGGCCGCGGCTTCCGCTCGATGCTGCACCTCAACATGTTCACCCAGGACATGACGCTGGCCGGTCCGCTCGACCCGCTGACCAGGGGCGGCGTGATGCACGCGATCGTGGGCACCCTCATCCAGATCTCGATCGCCCTGGCGATCACCATCCCGCTCGGCGTCACGACGGCGCTGTTCCTCTCCGAGGTGCCCGGAAGGTTCGCCCGCTTCGTCCGCACGATCGTCGAGGCGATGACCGCGCTTCCCTCGATCGTCGCCGGCCTCTTCATCCTCGCGACGTTCGTCCTCATGCTCGGGTTCGACAAGTCGGGCCTGGCGGCCGGACTCGCCATCACGGTGATGATGCTGCCGATCATGATCCGGGCGGCGGACGTCGTCTTCCGGCTCGTGCCGCACACGCTCAAGGAGGCCAGCCTGGGCCTGGGCGCCGGTCAGCTCAGGACGGTCCTGCACGTCGTGCTGCCGACCTCCCGGTCGGGCCTGACCACGGCGATCATCCTGGCCACCGCCCGCGGCATCGGGGAGACCTCCCCGGTCCTGCTGACCGCCGGCTTCACCGCCTCGCTGAACGCGAACCCCCTCTCGGGCCCGATGGTCTCCCTGCCGCTCCTCACGTTCCAGTTCGTGAAGTCGCCGCAGCAGACGATGGTCGACCGTGGCTTCGGTGCTGCGGTCGTGCTGATGGGCCTCGTGCTCGTCCTCTTCGTCCTCGCGCGCGTCCTCGGCTCCCAGGACGTCGCCAAGCGCGCCGCCCGGCGTCAGCGCAGACGCGCCCGCGCGGTCCGTCGCCAGGCGCTCACCCGCAGGGCCGCCGCGCTCGTCCGCCGTTCCGCACCCGCAGACCCCGACCACTCCGGGTCCTCTCACAGGAGCACCAGTGCCTAGTCGTCTCCGTGGCCTCGTCGTCACGGCGGTCCTCGCCACCGTCGCCTGCCTCGGCCTCACCAGCGCCCCCGCGATGGCGGACGCCTACACCCCGATCACGGGGGAGGGCTCGTCGTGGGCGGCCAACGCCATCGACGACTGGCGCGCCTCGGTCGTCAACGCCGGCATCAAGGTCAACTTCGCGGCCGCCGGGTCCGTCGCCGGCCTGACCGGGTTCGCCCAGGGCAACAGCGACGACTTCGCGGCCAGCGACATCCCGTACGGCGTCAAGGACACGAGCCCGGACCCGCCGGGCCGTGCCTTCGCGTACATCCCGGACGTCGCCGGCGGCACCGCCCTGATGTACAACCTGACCGTCGCCGGCAAGCGCTTCACCAACCTGAAGCTCTCCGGTCCCACGATCGCGGGCATCTTCGCCGGCAGCATCACCCGGTGGAACGACCCGAAGATCGCCGCCGAGAACCCCGGCGTCGCGCTGCCGCCCCTCAAGGTCACGCCCGTCGTCCGCTCCGACGGCTCGGGGTCGACGGCGCAGTTCTCGCTGTGGATGGCGAAGCAGTTCGGCTCGGTGTGGAAGTGCGGCCAGATCTCGTTCTTCACCCAGTGCGGCAGCTACAAGGCCACCACCCACCAGGCCAAGTCGGGCGACAACGGCGTGGCGGGCTTCGTCGCGCAGGCCGGCAACGCCGGCAGCATCGGCTACGTCGAGTACTCCTACGCGCTCCAGAGCGGCTTCCCGGTCGCGAAGGTGCTCAACAAGGCCGGCTTCTACACCCTGCCGACGGCGTCGAACGTCGCGGTCGCGCTGCTCAAGGCGAAGATCACCATGACGCCGGGCCCGACGTACCTCACCCAGAACCTCGACGGGGTGTACGTCGACCCGGACCCGCGCAACTACCCGATCTCGTCCTACTCCTACTTCGTGGTGCCGACCCAGCTTCAGAACGGCTTCACGAACCCCAAGGGGAAGACCCTGAGCGCCTTCGTGCGCTACGCGCTGTGCGACGGCCAGCAGAAGGCGCCGACGCTCGGCTACTCGCCCCTGCCGATCAACCTGGTCCAGGCGGGTCTCAACCAGGTCAAGCGGATCCCGGGGGCCGAGACGGCGGCCATCGACATCAAGAAGTGCAACAACCCGACCTTCTCCGCCGACGGCACCAACACGCTCGCGAAGAACGCGCTCTACCCCGACCTGTGCGACAAGAGCACGGCGAAGGCGGGCTGCGTCTACGGCACCCCGTCCAACGGCTCGAAGTCCGCCAGCACGGGCGGCCAGGGCGATCAGAACTCGGTCGGCGCGAAGCCCACCGGCACCGGCTCGACCACGACCAGCACCGGCTCAGCGACCACCGGTGGGGCGGGCACCCCCGTCGTCGGCGGGGCGGCGCCCGGTGCCACGACTGCGGGCGCGGCGTCCGGCGCCGGTGCTGGCGCGGCGGCAGGAGCCGGCGCAGGTGCGGGCACCGGCAGCGGCGGTCAGGTGAGCATCCTCAACCCCGACGGCAAGACGTCGTGCGACCCGGACACCGGCCAGTGCACCCAGCTGGCGGCCTCCCCGGCCGAGCTGCCGCTCGACCACGTCTCCGCCGTGTCGAGGTGGGCGGTCTGGCTGATGATCGGCCTCCTGCTCTGCCTCATCCTCGCCCCGCCGGCGCTGGTGCTGTCGAGCCGGAAGGCGAAGTCCTGATGCGGACGACGCCCTGGTTCCTGCGCTCGCGCCGGCTGCGCCGCGTCGCCGCGGCCGCTCTGGTGGTCGACCTCGGTCTCGGCGTCCTGTTCACTGCCCTGGCCGTGTCGGCCGGTGCTGCCGAGACGTCGTCGGCCACTGCCTCCGCTGCGTCCACGGGCAGCTCGGTGACGGTGAGGTGGGTCGAGGACCGTGCCTCGTTCGACCCTGACTACGTCGACGCCACGACGCCCGACCCGCAGGACAGGAACCAGCCGCTCTTCACCGACCTCGAGGTCACGGTCTCCCAGACCAAGGACCTGACGGACCAGGGCCTGCAGGTGTCCTGGAAGGGCGGCAGGCCGAGCGTCGGCAGCGGCGCCGGCGCCGACTTCCTCCAGCTGATGCAGTGCTGGGCCGGTCCCGGCGCGTCCGGACCCACCCCGGAGCAGTGCCAGTGGGGCACGCCGAGCGGAGCGGTCGCCGCCCAGACGGGGACGGCGACGTCGACGCGGCTGCTCTTCGAAGGAGACGAGGCCGACCCGAAGCAGGACCTGGGCGCGGACCGCACGCACGCCCAGTTCGGCCGGGACCCCGAGAAGCTCGTCCCGTTCTGGTCGGTCGACGACCCGGAGAAGAAGGACCTCGGCTGGGTCAACGACGCCTACAACCAGCCGCCGTACAACTCCGCGCAGTCGAACGAGGTGACCTACGCCAGGACGGCCGCCGACGGCACGGGTCAATACATCGTCAACCTGCAGAGCGCGCTCAGCTCGCCGTACCTCGGCTGCGGCAACCCGACCCTGACGAGGGCGGGCTACTCCTGCTGGCTGGTCGTCGTCCCGCGCGGCGAGTTCAACCTGAACGGCGCCAGGGCGGACACCCACGACGACTCGCTGCCGCAGAACTCGCAGTACGTCGCCGGCTCGCCGCTGTCCGCGTCCGCGTGGCAGGACCGGATCCAGGTCAGGCTCTCGTTCACGGCGATCGGCGCCAGCTGCCGGCTGGGGGACAACGAGATCGCCACGGCCGGCTCCGAGCTGGTCGCCGCCGCGTTCTCGTCGTGGCAGTCCGCCCTCTGCTCGCAGGGCACGACGCTGGGCTACTCGCAGGTCGGCGACGGCCAGGCCCGCTCCGCCCTGCAGGCGGGCGGCGACGGCTCTCCCGGCCTGACCTTCATGACGGACCCGATCGACCCCGCGACGACGGGCGACGCCGACATCGAGTACGCGCCCGTGTCCACCTCGGGGCTGGTCGTCAGCTACCTGATCGACAAGAACTACACCGGCGACACCGACAACCCCGACCGGGGCGCCAACGGCACGCTGGTCACCGACCTCCGGCTGACACCGCTGCTCGTGGCGAAGCTGCTCACGCAGTCCTACCGCGGGGACACCCCGGGCAACGGTCAGACCTCCCAGGTCTCGAAGGACAACCCGGTCAGCATCCGCACGGATCCCGAGTTCCTCGCCCTCAACCCGGACTTCGCGTACTTCTACAAGTCGTCGGCCCCGGACGGGCTCGTCGTGCCGTTCGGCGACACGGACGCCGCGCAGGCGGTGTGGGCGTGGCTGCGCTCCGACACCGCGACGCGTCGCTTCCTGAGCGGCCAGACGGTCGGGGGAGTCACGATCAACCCGGCGTACAGGGACCTCGGGCTGGAGTCCGACGAGACCCTCGCGTCGTTCCCGAAGGCGGACGGGGCCACGTTCCTCCCCGCGTCCGCCCCGAAGACCGCCCCCGAGTTCGGCACGCTCGACATGCGGCCCTACGCCTCGAGCTTCACCGACGGCGCCCGCAGGACGGTCACGGCCAGTTCGGGCTCGAAGACGACCTGGGACGTCACCAAGGTGCCCGCCCAGTACGTCAGCGACGGCTCGCAGACCCCGGGCACGCGCTTCGAGATGGCGATCACGACCTCCCAGGCGGCGAGCCTCTACGGCCTCCCCGTCGCCTCGCTGGTCTCGGACCGGACCGACACGGGCCCGGGCGTCGCCCCGACCGCGGACGCGATGACGAAGGAGCTGGCCCGGCGGGTCGCCACGGCGGCCCCCGGCGTCTACCGGGTCGACCCGATGAAGGACGTCGAGGGCGGCTACCCGCTCACGATGCAGACCTACGCGGCGATCAACGTGTGCGCGGCCGGCACGACCGAGCTGACGGCGTACGCGCGGCTCCTCGACTACGTGGCGGGCGGCGGGCAGAACCCCGGCACGAAGCTGGGTCAGCTCCCGCTCGGCTACGCACCGCTCGGAGCGGCCGACAAGGCCCAGGCGAGGTCCGTCGCCGCCGACCTCCGAGCGGAGATCGCCAAGCCCCGGTGCCCGTCGCACCAGGCGACCGCCGACCCGTCGCCGACCTCGGGCCCGACGACGACACCCCCGACTCCGACGCCGCCGCCGACGCAGGCACAGCCGCCGCTCTCGGGGCCGACGGCCCCGGCCGTGGTCCAGGCCCCGGTCGCGGCGCCGACCGCCGCTGCGCCCGGCGCCGTCGTCGACGCGCGGGCACTCGGCATCACGCCCGTCGCCCAGGTCAGTCCGGCCGCCCGGTACGCCGTGCTCGCAGCCCTGCTCTTCGCCCTCCCGTGCCTCGTCGCCGGGCCGACGATCGTCCGGGCCGGGCGGCGGAGCCGCTGATTCACAGGGTGTTCCTCGCCCATTCACCGACAGCACCCCCCACGCTCCCGCGCCCCTTCTAGCGTCCGGAGCGCTTGCCACCGGCCGGGCGGTCGCAACACTCATTCACCTTCGAAAGGACACCACTCGATGAAGGTCACCACCTTCGCGAAGGCCGCCGTGAGCGCGTCCGCAGTCGCGGCGCTGACGCTCGGCCTCAGCACGACGGCGTTCGCCGTCACCGGTCCGACCGCCACGCAGGAGGACCCGACCGGGACCCCCGCGGCCACGACTCTCGTCGGCGTCGGGTCGGACACCACGCAGGACGTGATGTACGGCGTCGCCCAGGCGATCAACGCCGGGCAGGCCACGCCGGTCATCGCGTCGTACACCGCGACGGGTGGGACCACGATCACCTACCGCAGCGGCAAGGCCACGGCCAGGCCCAACGGCTCGGGCGCCGGCTACAAGGCGCTCAACGACTCCATCGGCCTGACCGCCGCCGGCAACGCCAACGCGGGCGACGTCGACTTCGCGCGTGCCTCGGGCACCCAGGGCATCGCGGCCACCGGCACCTCGGGCGTCACGACGGACATCCCGTTCGCCGTCGACACGATGGGTGTGGCCGTCCCGGCCGGCAGCCCGTTCCTCCTCACCAACGCCGGCGCGGGTCTGACGATCACCGACCTGTACAACATCTACGCGGGCGTCGACACCTACGTCGACACCACGGACGGCTCGCTCGAGACCGCCGCCGGCACGAACAGGATCCCGATCCACGCGTTCGTGCCGAAGCCGACCTCGGGCAGCCGCCAGTTCTTCCTCACCCAGCTCGCCACGCAGGGCCAGGGCATCGCGGTGGGCACGAACAAGGGTGACAGCCTCTACACCGCCAACACCTACTCGGCGACCGGGCCGTTCATCGGTGCCGTCGACTCGGCCGGCGCGGCCGTCCAGGAGCACGACGCCACCGTCCTCACCTCCGAGCCGTCCACGGTCGCCGCCATCGCGCCGTTCTCGGGCGCGAAGTTCATCGGCTACCACAACGGCAAGATCGCCGACCCCGACGCGGGCAGGACCGCCGGCACCGACTACAAGCTGGTCCCGTTCAAGTCGACCGTCGCGGGCGGTGAGAGCGGCGTCCTGCCGTACACGGACAACGCGGGTGTCTACGCACCGAACGCCGGCTACAAGACCTACGCCACCAAGGGCACCGAGGGCGCGGCGTTCAACCTCTTCCGCGACGTCTACAACATCATCCCGACGGCCGCGTGGAAGAACCCGACGGCGAACGCCAAGTACGCGCTGCTGAACTCGACCTTCGTCGGCGCGACGTCCAAGGTCTGCCAGGCCGCCAGCGCCATCACCGCCTTCGGCTTCCTGACCGCCGACAACTGCGGCGCGACCACGAAGACGTACGACACCCCGTCGACGGCCACCGTCACGCCCAGCGTCAAGACCGCCGGAGTCGCCGGCAAGTCGACCGTCTTCAACGTCAACGTGCAGTCAAACGGCAACGGTGGCGGCACCGCCACGATCACCGTCGCCGGCAAGGACTACACCGGCACGGTCGCCGCCGGCCAGACCGACGGCACCGTGACGGTCCCGACCCCCGCGGCGGGCACCTTCGCCTACACCGGCACCTTCACCCCGAACCTCGCCGGCGTGGCTCCCGCCCAGATGGCTCCCGGCTCCTTCGCCGTGGCGAAGGCCCCGGTCGTCGCGCCGGTCAAGGTCAACGCGACCATCAGGGCCGTCGCCCCGAAGGTCTCGCACACCAAGAAGGCCAAGGTGGCCGTGACCGTCACCGCGTCGCGCACCGTCCCGACCGGCAAGGTCACCGTCGTGGTCAAGAAGGGCACGCGGACCCTCGTCACCGTGGCGAACAGGCCGCTCGTCAGCGGCAAGGCCGTCGTTACCCTGACCAAGAAGCTCAAGAAGGGCTCCTACGCGGTGTTCGTCTCCTACACCGGCGACGCCAAGGTCAACCGGGTCGCGCTGAGGTCCGTCACCACCCTCAAGGTGAAGTGACCTTGTCGGACCACGCGTCGAGCGACTGGAGCACCGCACCGGCGAAGGCCGGGGCGGTGCTCCGCCGTACGACGACGGCCGTGCGCGCGCGCCTCGCACAGGCGTCCCGCCGCACTCGGGACCGGCTCGGGGTCGTCGACACCTCGGCGCCGGCGGACCTCAGGCGCGCCGTCCCGCTGCCCTCGGAGAGCACGATGCTCCGGGTCTCCGGGTGGGCGATGATGCTCTTCGTCGTCCTCCTCGCCGGCTTCGTCGCACACCTGACGCTGATGTCACACCTCGCGGAGGAGCGGAGCCAGCGGCTCCTCTACGGCCAGTTCCGCTCGGAGCTCGCCGCCGGCACCGCCCCCGTCGGGCAGGTCGGCGTCGACGGCGCCCTCCTCGCGCCGGGCTCGCCGGTGGCGCTCGTCAGGATCCCGGCGCTCGGGCTCTCCCAGACCGTCGTCGAGGGCACGTCCTCACGGGCGCTGCTCGACGGCCCCGGGCACCGTCGGGACACTCCGCTGCCCGGCCAGCAGGGAGCGAGCGTCGTCTACGGCCGCCAGGCGGCGTACGGCGGCCCGTTCCGCGCGATCGACACGCTCGTGCCCGGTGACCGGATCACGACGGTGACCGGCCAGGGCACGGCGACCTACGAGGTCACCGCGATCCGCCACGCCGGCGACCAGGTCGCCGCGCTGCCGTCGGCCAAGGCCGGTCGGCTGACGTTGGTGACCTCGTCCGGCTCCCTGTTCTCCGGCGGCCACGTCGTGCGCGTCGACGCAGACCTGGTCGGCACGGCCCAACCCGCTCCGCAGCCGGTGCTACGCCTCGGGTCGCTGAGCACGGCGGAGGATCCGCTCGGCACCGACCCGAGTGGCTGGCTGCCGCTGTTCCTGCTGCTCGAGCTGGCCATCGTGGTCGGCGTCGGGCTCGTCTGGTCACTGCGACGCTGGGGCAGGTGGCACACCTGGATCGTCGCCGTGCCGGTCGTCCTCGCGCTCGGGGCGCAGATCGCCGAGCAGGCCGTCGTGGTCCTGCCCAACCTGTACTAGCCGGACCCCTCGCCCGCGGCGACATCGCGGGCGAGCTTCGCCCAAGGAGAGCCATGCCCGCCTCGAACACGCAGGACAACACCCTGGTGATGCCCGCTCTGCCCCCGGACGTCGACCTCGACGTGGTGCCGAACGTCGCGCCCCCCGGCGAGGGTCTCGCCCAGCTGGAGGCGGTCGACGTCTCCTGCTGGTTCGGCGAGCGGAAGGTGCTCGACCGCGTCTCGCTGACCATGCCCGCCGGGAGGATCACGGCCCTCATCGGCCCCTCCGGCTGTGGCAAGTCGACGTTCCTGCGTGCCCTCAACCGGATGCACGAGATGGTGCCGAGCGCGTCGATGGCCGGCCGGGTGCTGCTCGACGGCGAGGACATCTACGACACCTCCGTGCGCATCACGAGGGCCCGACGCGACATCGGCATGGTGTTCCAGAAGCCGAACCCGTTCCCCGCCATGTCGATCGCCGACAACGTCCTCGCCGGGCTGAAGCTCACGGGCACGAAGGCGACGAAGGCGGAGAAGGAGGACCTCGTGGAGCACTGCCTGCGCCTCGGCGGGCTGTGGAACGAGGTCAAGGACCGTCTCGACGCCCCCGGCGGCGGTTTGTCCGGCGGTCAGCAGCAGCGCCTGTGCATCGCGCGCTCGATGGCCATCAAGCCGCGCGTGCTGCTCATGGACGAGCCCTGCTCGGCCCTCGACCCGACGTCGACCCGCGTCATCGAGGAGACGATGAAGCAGCTGGCGGAGGAGGTCACGATCGTCATCGTCACCCACAACATGCAGCAGGCGGCCCGCGTCTCGGACCAGTGCGCGTTCTTCCTCGCCGCCCAGGGCACCCCGGGCGCCATCGTCGAGCACGGTGACACCACGGCCATGTTCACGAGCCCCCAGGACCAGCGGACGCACGACTACGTCAACGGCCGCTTCGGCTGACCCCCTCCCCGCCGAGACGTCAATCCATCCGGTGCGAGACGTCAATCCGTCCGGTCCGAGACGTCAATCCGTTCCGGAACGCCTCGACCGATTGACGGCTCGGGCCGTGGGGATTGACGGCTCGGGCCGTGGGGATTGACGGCTCGGGCCGTGGGGATTGACGGCTCGGCGGTCAGGTGCCGTTCTGGCTGAAGTGCTGGAGGTCCTTGAGCGAGTGCCAGTCGCCGCCCCAGGTCCAACCGATGCGGGCGAAGGCGCGTACGACGGGACCGCCGGGAAGGATCATCCCGGGCCGTACGTCGCTCCGGTCGACGTACGACGACGACAGCTCCGGCAGCACGAGCGAACCGTTGACGTAGGGGTTCTGGAACGGGTCGACGTCGACCGCCAGGCCGTAGGCGTGCTGTGAGAAGCCGGTCTTCTGGCCCGCCTTCGGGCGGCAGTTGAAGGAGCCGGTGTCGTTGCCGTCGCCGGTCGGTGGGGCGGTGAGCTCGGCGCGCGTGGTGATCCGCATCTCCTCGATCGGGAAGCGCGCTCGGTAGAGGTCGCCGAACACCTGCACGATCTGGTCCGCGACGGAGGCCTTCACCAAGAGCTCGCCGGTGTGGCGCCGGTCGTCGAAGCCCCAGAAGGTCAGCCGCACCCAGGCCAGGTCGGACGCGGCGACGGGGCACCCCTGCACCCAGGTGGACCGCGCGATGACGTCCGCCGGCGCGATCTCGACGCGGCTCGCGAAGCCCGTCCCCGGCAGCATCGGCACGGTGTCGGGCAGCGTGAAGCGGCGGTCACGCAGCTCCCGGGGGGTGGGCCGGATCTCGCCGTACCCGGCGGCCGTCCTCGGCAGGACCCGCGTGCCGAGCCACGCCGGAGGCACCGTCCCCACCGCCGGGCGGGCGGTGGCCGACGCTGTCGCTGCGGCCGACGACGGCGGCCGCGTGGTCGGCGGCGTTGACCCCCTGGTCGTCGGCGTGGCCGTGACCGTGGTCGTCACGGTGACCGTCGGCGTGCTCGGTCCCGCCGTGGTCGGCTCCGAGGAGCAGCCGGCGACGAGCGCGAGCACGGCTAGCGCAACGCACAGCGAGACCCCTCGCGCCGCCCTCTCCAGCCTCACACCCCCAACCGTAGACTGAGGCAGTTCCCACCCCCTGTCGTGCCTTGACCGGGGGCTGTCGTCGTGCCGCTCGGAGGAGTCAGCATGCCCCGCCCACTGCCGGTGCTGTCAGCCCTGGTCGATGCCGTCCTCGCCGAGCCGACCCTCGCGGAGGTGCTCGCCGACGCGCGCGGTGGCGCCGTCGCGACGCTCGACGTCACCGGGCCGGAGGCGCTGCGCCCCTTCCTGGTCACGGGGCTGGCCCGAGCCGACCGGCCGGTGCTCGCCGTGACGGCGACCAGCCGCGAGGCCGAGGACCTGGTCGCCGCGCTGCGGGACCTGCTCGACCCCGAGTCGGTCGCCTACTACCCGAGCTGGGAGACGCTGCCGCACGAGCGGCTCAGCCCGCGCTCCGACACGGTCGGCCGCCGCCTCGCCGTGCTGCGCCGTCTGACCCATCCGACTCCGGAGCACCCGGCCATCAGCGTGGTCGTGGCGCCGGTCCGCTCGATCCTGCAGCCGCAGGTCAAGGGCCTCGGCGACCTCGAGCCGGTCGAGCTGGTGCCGGGCCAGACGGCCCCCCTCGACGACGTCGTACGCCGCCTCGCCGACGCCGCCTACAGCCGCGTCGACCTGGTGGAGAAGCGCGGTGAGTTCGCGGTCCGGGGCGGGATCGTCGACGTCTTCCCGCCGACCGAGGAGCACCCCCTGCGGGTGGAGTTCTGGGGCGACGACGTCGAGGAGATCCGTTACTTCTCCGTCGCCGACCAGCGGGCGATGGCCGCCCCGAACGGGCAGGGCACCGACCGCCTGTGGGCGCCGCCGTGCCGCGAGCTGCTGCTGACCGACGAGGTGCGGGCACGCGCCAAGGTGCTCGGCGAGGTGCATCCGCAGCTCATCGAGCTCACCGACAAGATCTCCGCCGGCATCGCCGCCGAGGGCATGGAGTCGCTCGCGCCGGTGCTCGTCGACGACATGGAGCTCCTGGTCGACCTGATGCCGGCCGGCACCCAGGTCCTGGTGCTCGACCCGGAGCGGGTACGCCGCCGCGCGCACGACCTGGTGGCGACCAGCGAGGAGTTCCTCGGCGCGAGCTGGGCGGCCGCGGCGAGCGGCGGCAGCGCGCCGATCGACCTGGGCAAGGCGTCCTACTGGGACCTCGGCGACGTGCGCGCCCACGCCCTCGCGCGACGGCAGAGCTGGTGGTCGATGAGCCCGTTCGGGCTGGCGGACGACGCCGACGCCGTCGCCGGTCAGATCACCGCCGACACCGCCGGCGTGCCGGTCCGCACCCTCCCGCACAACCCCGTCGACCCCTACCGCGGCGACGTCGAGAAGGCGATCACCGATCTCGACGCCTGGCGCCTGGCCGGCTACCGCACCGTCGTCGTCCACCCCGGCCACGGCCCCGCGCAGCGCACCGTCGAGGCGCTGGGGGAGCGCGACGTCCCGGCGCGGCTCGACGGCGACCCCGACCCGGCGGTCGTGACCGTCACCTGCGGCTCGATCACCACCGGCCTGGTCGACGACGAGACCAAGCTCGCCATCGTCACCGGCGAGGACATCTCCGGCCAGAAGTCGTCCACCCGCGACATGCAGAAGATGCCGGCGCGCCGCAAGCGGCAGATCGACCCGCTCGAGCTCAAGACGGGTGACTACGTCGTCCACGAGCAGCACGGCGTCGGCCGCTTCGTGGAGATGAAGCAGCGGGAGGTCGGCGGCGCGGTCCGCGAATACCTCGTCCTCGAGTACGGCGCCTCCAAGCGTGGCGGCCCGCCCGACCGCCTCTACGTGCCGGCCGATGCGCTCGACCAGGTGACCCGCTACGTGGGCGGCGAGCAGCCGAGCCTCGACCGGCTCGGCGGCGCCGACTGGCAGAAGCGCAAGAGCCGCGCCCGCAAGGCGGTCCGGGAGATCGCGGCCGAGCTCATCAAGCTGTACGCCGCCCGGCAGGCCACCCAGGGCTACGCCTTCGGCCCGGACACCCCGTGGCAGCGCGAGCTCGAGGACGCGTTCCCGTTCCACGAGACCGTCGACCAGCTCTCCACGGTCGAGGAGGTCAAGGAGGACATGCGGCGCAGCGTCCCGATGGACCGCCTGATCTGCGGCGACGTCGGCTACGGCAAGACCGAGATCGCGGTCCGGGCCGCGTTCAAGGCCGTGCAGGAGGGCAAGCAGGTCGCCGTACTCGTCCCGACGACGCTGCTCGTCACCCAGCACCTGAGCACGTTCAGCGAGCGGATGAGCGGCTTCCCGGTCGTCCTGCGCGGGCTGAGCCGCTTCCAGACCGACAAGGAGGCGCGGGAGATCATGGCCGGGATGGCCGACGGGTCCGTCGACGTCGTGGTCGGCACCCACCGGCTGCTCAACCCGGACGTCCGGTTCAAGGACATCGGCCTCATCATCGTCGACGAGGAGCAGCGCTTCGGCGTCGAGCACAAGGAGCAGCTCAAGCGGATCCGTACGGCTGTGGACGTGCTCAGCATGAGCGCGACGCCGATCCCGCGGACGCTCGAGATGGCGATCACCGGCATCCGCGAGATGTCGACGATCACGACACCCCCGGAGGAGCGCCACCCGGTGCTCACCTACGTCGGCGCCTACGAGGACCGGCAGGTCGTCGCGGCGCTCCGGCGCGAGCTGCTGCGCGAGGGTCAGGTCTTCTACATCCACAACCGGGTGCAGTCGATCGAGAAGGCGGCCGCGAAGATCCGCGAGCTGGTGCCCGAGGCGCGGGTCGCCACGGCACACGGCCAGATGAACGAGAAGCAGCTGGAGCAGGTGATGCTCGACTTCTGGGAGAAGCGCTTCGACGTGCTCGTCTGCACGACCCTCGTCGAGAGCGGTCTCGATGTCTCGAACGCCAACACCATGATCATCGAGCGGGCCGACACCCTCGGCCTCAGCCAGCTCCACCAGCTGCGGGGCCGTGTCGGCCGGAGCCGCGAGCGCGCGTACGCCTACTTCCTCTACCCGGCCGAGAAGCCGCTGACCGAGACCGCCCACGAGCGGCTCGCGACGCTCGCCCAGCACTCCGACCTGGGCGGCGGCATGGCGATCGCGATGAAGGACCTCGAGATCCGCGGCGCGGGCAACCTGCTCGGCGGCGAGCAGTCCGGGCACATCGCGGACGTCGGCTTCGACCTCTACGTCCGGCTCGTCGGTGAGGCGGTCAACGACTTCAAGGGTGATGGCCCGAGCGCGGACGACATGAGGGAGGTCCGCATCGAGCTCCCGGTCGACGCCCACCTGCCGCACGACTACATCCCGTCGGAGCGGCTGCGCCTGGAGATGTACAAGCGTCTCGCCGAGGTCCGCTCCGACGAGGACGTCGACGCGATCGAGGAGGAGCTCGACGACCGGTACGGCGAGCCGCCGCAGGAGGTCTCCTCGCTGCTGCTCGTGGCGCGGTTCCGGGCCCGGGCGCGCAAGGCGGGGGTCGGCGAGGTGACGATCGCCGGCAAGAACGTGCGGTTCGCGCCCGTCGTACTCCCCGAGAGCCGGCAGGTGCGCCTGCAGCGGCTCTACCCGAAGTCCCTGGTCAAGACGCAGGTCGACACGATCCTGGTGCCGCGGCCGATCTCATCGGGCTTCCCGGCGAAGCCGCTCGACGGCATCGCGCTGCTGCAGTGGGCGCGCGGGGTGATCGACGCGGTGATCGACCCTGTCAGCGAGGGCGTCGCCGCCGGATAGGGTCGCGTCATGACGATGGAGGCGTTCGGCGAGGAGTTCGGCGAGGAGGCGTCCCGGTGGGAGCTGCCGGCGGACGTCGAGCCCGGCTGGCTGGACGAGGGCGAGCTCGCGCAGACGCGCCGCCGCGTCCCCATGCTGTACGTCGAGGCGCTGCCCGTCCGCGTCGAGCCCGACGGCCGCGTGGCCAGCGTCGGCCTGCTGCTGCGCGGTTCGCCGACCACCGGACGGATCACCCGCTCCCTGGTGTCGGGGCGCGTCCTGCACGGCGAGCGGATCCGTGACGCGCTCATGCGCCACCTGGAGAAGGACCTGGGCCCGACCGCCTTCCCGGTGCTCCCCGTGAGCACCGTGCCTGCGGCCGTGGCTGAGTACTTCCCCTGGCCCGACCGGCTCCACGACCCGCGCCAGCACGCGGTCGCGCTCGCCTTCGTCGTGCCCGTCTCCGGAGAGTGCCAGCCTCGCCAGGACGCCCTCGAGATCACCTGGCTGACCCCCGAGGAGGCGGCTGCCGAGGCGATCGCCGGCGACATGGAGGGTGGCCGCGGCTCGCTGCTGCGCCAGCTGCTGCACCAGCTCGGCGCCCTCTAGCGCCGAGTCGGCGCAACCTCGCAGCTCCAGGGCGCCGAGTCGGCGCAACCTCGCAGCTCCAGGGCGCCGAGTCGGCGCAACCTCGCAGCTCGCTGCGCTCGCGGTGCGAGGATGCGCCGACTCGGCACCGCTCGCGCTGCGAGGATGCGCCGACTCGGCACCGCTCGCACGCGAGGACGCGCCGACTCGGCGACACTCTGAGGCTCATCCTCTAGGGTTCACCCGTGCGCCGCGTCACACTCCTGATCGTCCCTGTCCTCGCTCTCATGCTCACCGCCTGCGGTGGCTCCGGGCCCCGGCCGGGGACCGCGCTCGCGATCGACGGCATGAGCGTCTCGACCGGACACGTGGACAACGTCGCGTCCCACTACTGCTCCGCGCTGGCGAAGGTCGGCACCCAGGCCACGACGCAGACGGTGCGCACCCAGGTCGTCAGCGCGCTCGCCGCGCGGATGGTGGCGGACCAGTTCGCCGAGGTCCGGGGCATCAAGCCGGACTCGTCGTACGCGACGGAGGAGGCCAAGCTGCGCGCGCAGCTGACCTCGTTCGACCAGGCCACCCAGGACGCGATCATCGAGGTCGAGGGCGCGCCGGCGTACGTCACCGCGGTCGTCGGCCAGGTCGGCCAGCAGTCGTTCACCGAGTGGCTCGGCGGCCAGGACGTCGTGGTGAACCCGGTCTACGGGATGAAGCTCGACGGGGCCCAGTTCACCCACGTCGACCCGAGCCTGTCGGTCGCCGCGAGCGACCAGGCGAAGGCCGCGGTCAAGAGCGCCGCGGACCCGTCGGCGTCGCCGGCGCCCGGTAGCCGTAGCTGCTGAGGGCCCGAGCCGTGGCTGACGAGCGCGCCACCGGCGAGGGCCTGGTCGAGTTCCTCGACCTGATGCGGCTCATGCGCGAGCGCTGCGCCTGGAAGGCGTCGCAGTCGCATCGGAGCCTCGCGACGTACCTCCGGGAGGAGTCCGCGGAGGTCCTCGAGGCGATCGAGGAGGGCGACCCGCAGCATCTCGCGGAGGAGCTCGGCGACCTGCTGCTGCAGATCTACTTCCACGCGGCGATCGCGGAGGAGGCGGGCGAGTTCACGATGGACGACGTGATCGCCGGGCTGACCGACAAGATGAAGCGCCGGAACCCGCACGTGTTCGGGCCGGAGGCCCAGGCGGTGTGGGAGTCGGGCCGGCGCTACACGATCGAGGAGATCGAGGAGCTCTGGCAGGCCGCGAAGGCCGCCGAGCGCGCCGAGTAGTCCCCGCGGCCGTCATGCTCCGGCGACGACCGGGTCGCGCCACACGACAGCCGTCCCGTCGAGCACGACGACACCGGCCTGGTTGGTGATCGTGGTGGCCAACGTGGTGACGGGCTTGTCCGTGCGGGCAGCGGTCACCTCGACGGTCGCGGTGATCTCGTCGCCCGGCCGGACCGGCGCCAGGAAGCGCCACGACACCTCGAGGAAGACGCTGCCGGGCCCGGGCAGCTGCTCGGCGACGACGGCGTTGAGCAGCCCGGACGTCACCCCGCCCTGGACGACGACGCCACCGAAGCGCGATCTCGCGGCCAGCTCCTCGTCGTAGTGGATCGGGTTGCGGTCCCCGCTGATCTCGGTGAACAGCTCGATGTCGCGGGCGGACACGAGACGCGTACGCCGTGCGACGGCCCCGACGGCCGGAGTGGTGATGGTCATGGGCCGATCCTTCGAGGGCGACCTTCCCCGAACCTTCCACTCCGGCGCTCCGGCGGAAGGTGACCGGAAGGAAGCATTGCGAACCTCGGCGTCGAGCGGCACCGCACAGGGCGGCGCCGCCCCACCGAAAGGCACCGAGATGACCGTCACCACCACCCCGCGTCCGGCCCGCAACGGCGTGGACGTCCCGACCCTCTTCGCCACGCTCGACGCGGTGAAGGAGAACCCCGCCATCGCGGCGTTCCAGTTCCGGGCCCAGAACACCTGGCAGTCCGGCACCCACAGCCGCACCGTCTACTCCGACTTCTTCGGTGCGATGCAGGAGATGCAGCACCGGGAGGCCACCGTGGTCGAGAGTGACCACCCGGAGGTGCTCGTCGGCACCGACAAGGCTCCGACACCGGTGGAGTACCTGCTCCACGCGATCGCCGCCTGCGTCACCTCGGGCGTCGTCAACATCGCCTCCGCACGCGGCGTCACGCTCACGAAGGTGTCCTCCACGGTCGTCGGCAACATCGACCTGCGCGGCATCCTGGGTCTGTCCGACCAGGTCCGCAACGGCTACCAGGGCATCACGGTGTCGTTCGAGATCGAGTGCGACGCCGACGAGGAGACCCTGCGGGGCATCGTCGAGCAGTCGCGTCGCCGGTCGGCCGTCTACGACGTGCTGACCAACGGCACCACGGTCCGCATCGACGTCGCTGCGCGCCAGGCCGCCTGAGGCCGTGCCATGGTCACCCGCATCGACACCGTCGTCGTCGGAGCCGGCCACGCCGGCCTCGCCGTCAGCCGCCTGCTCACCAGCGCCGGTCGCGACCACGTCGTGCTCGACCGCGGCCGCGTCGCCGAGTCGTGGCGCACGGAGCGCTGGGAGTCCCTGCGGCTGCTCGGCCCGAGCTGGATGGTCCGGCTTCCGGGGTGGCGCTACGACGGTCCGGAGCGGGACGGCTACCTGACGCTCTCGCAGCTCGTCGGTCACCTCGAGGAGTACGCCGCCGGCCTGCCCGTCGAGACGGGCCGGACGGTCCAGTCGGTCGACGCCGTGGGCGACGGCTACCGGGTCGTCACCCCCGGCCGCACCTGGCTGGCGCGTCACGTCGTGGTCGCCACCGGTCCGAGCGGTCGGCCCGCGATGCCGGCCGGGCTCCTCGGCCTCGATCCCGGGGTCGAGGTGATCAGCCCGCTGCGCTACCGGCGTCCGGACGCGCTGGCGCCCGGCGGCGTACTGGTCGTCGGGGCCAGCTCCTCCGGCGTCCAGATCGCCGAGGAGCTCGCTGTCGCCGGCCGCAGGGTCGTGCTCGCGGTCGGTCGGCACACCCGGATGCCGCGTCGCTACCGGGGTCTGGACGCCTACTGGTGGCTGGAGCGCACCGGGCGGCTGTCGCGGACGATCGACACCATGCCGGACCGGGCCGCGGCACGGCGCGAGGCGTCGTACCAGATCGTCGGGCGCGCGCCGGGTGACCCCCGCACGCCCGACCTCGACCTCGGCGCCCTCCAGGCGCTGGGGGTGGAGCTGGTCGGTCGCTTCCACGAGGCCGAGGGACATCGGATCCGCCTCGGAAACGCCGGCGGGCTCGCCGCGACCGTGGGGCTGGCCGACCGCCGGATGCACCGGTTCCTCGACGCCGCCGACCGACGTGTGCACGAGGACACGCTCAGGGGGACGATCGAGGAGTGGCGCACCGCGCCGGAGGGTCCGTCACAGCGACCCGCTCCGGTGCGCGTGGGTCCGACCCGGGAGGCCATCGACCTCCGGGCCGAGGGCATCACCACCGTGATCGTCGCGACCGGCTACCGGCCGCACCACCCGTGGCTGCGCGTCCCGGTCACCGACCCGGACGGCACGATCCGCCAGGTGCGTGGCGCCACCCCGGCGCCGGGGCTGTACGTCGTCGGGCAGCGCTTTCAGCACCGTCGCGACTCGGCGACCATCGACGGCGCGCGGCACGGCGCCCGCGACGTCGTCTCCCACCTCTGCGCCGACGACGTCCGCGGCCTGCGGGCGGCCCTGTTCGAGATGGAGGAGACAGGATGAGCTACGACGTCATCGTGGTCGGCGCCCGTGTCGCGGGCGCATCGACCGCCATGCTCCTGGCCCGTGCCGGGGCCCGGGTCCTGCTGCTGGACCGGGGCCGGCGCGGGGCCGACATGGTGTCCACCCACGCGCTCATGCGTGCCGGTGTCCTGCAGCTGTCGCGCTGGGGGCTGCTGGAGCGCGTCGTCGCGGCCGGTACGCCGGCGATCACCTCGACCACCTTCCGCTACCCGGGGGAGGCGCCGGTGACCGTCGCGATCCGTCCCAGTCCGGGCGTCGAGGCGCTCTACGCGCCCCGGCGCACGGTCCTGGACGCGATCCTGGTCGACGCGGCCGTCGAGGCGGGCGTGGAGGTGCGCCACGCCACGGCCGTGACCGGCCTGCTCCGCGACGACACGGGTCGTGTCCGCGGCGTCCGGACGTCAGGGGGTGACCTCGCGGCGCGGTACGTCGTCGGCGCCGACGGCGTGCGGTCCCTGGTCGCCGCCGAGGCCGGCGCGGCTCTGCTCGCAGCCGGCCGGCACCGCAGCGCCGTGCGCTACACCTACGTCGACCTCGACGCCGACGCCGACGCCGCCGGCGGTGGCACGCAGTGGCTGTACGGCGACGGTGTGGCCGGAGGCGTCATCCCGACCGGCGGGGGCGCGTCGTGTGTCTTCGTCAGCAGCACCCCCGCGCGCCTGGGCCGGATGCGGTCCGAGGACCAGTGGCGCGCCGCGCTCTCCGAGATGGCCCCGGGCCACCCGGCCGTCGACGCCCGTCGGGTCGACCGCTTCCACGGCTGGAGCGGCCTCCCGGGCGTCCTCCGTCAGGCCTCGGGCCCGGGCTGGGTGCTCGTGGGCGACGCCGGGTTCTACAAGGACCCGATGAGCACGCACGGCATCACCGACGCACTGCGGGACGCCGAGCTCGCCGCGAACGCGGTCGTCGCGGCACTCGCGGGCGACCACTCGGCGCTGCCGGCCTTCGGCCACCTGCGGGACGAGCTGGCCCGGCCGATGCTCGACGTCAGCGACCGGATCGCGTCGTACTCCTGGCGCGGAGCCGGCGTCGTCCCCCTCGTGAAGGAGCTGAGCGTCGCGATGGCCGACGAGGTGGTCCTGCTCGAAGGGCTGGCCGCCGTCGCGGAGGGTGCGGCCTGAGGGGCCGAGTCGGCGCATCCTCGCAGCTCACGGGGGCCGAGTCGGCGCATCCTCGCAGCTCGCTGGCGCTCG
>NZ_BAAAPB010000004.1:100818-104185 GCF_039530925.1 Nocardioides panacihumi
GCTCGCGTGCAAGGTTGCGCCGACTCGGCCGTCAACCGAGCTCGACGACCCGGCCGATGCCGCGGGCGGTGATGTTCGCGGCCACGTGGTGGAGCATCCGCAGCGACGCGGCGTCGGCTCCGGCCAGGTCGTCGATGACGAGCAGGAGGCCCCGCGACCGGCCGTGGTGGGCGGCGCCGACGAGGGTCCGAGCCGGGCCCGGGGCCTCGCCCGGGCCGGTCGTACGACCGGCGAGCTGCAGCAACCGGTCGCGCAGGGCTCCGAGCGCCTCGCGATGCGGCGCCAGCCACTCGGCGTACAGGTCCTCGGGGAGCAGCTCGGCGGCGTACGACGCGAGCACATCGGCCGCGGCGTCTGCCGTGCCTGTGGCGAGCGCCTGCTCGGCGCTGCGACGGAACTCGGACGCGTCGACCCGGACGTCGGCGTCCGGCAGCAGCATCACGCGGTCGAGCCGCAGGACGATCGCGTTCGGCCGGCCGATGGCCGTGCGGGCGTAGTGCGCCGCCTGGTGCAGCCGTGGCAGGGCGGCCGCCGGTGACAGCTCCGGCCAGAGCAGGTCGACGACCTGCTCACGGTGGAGCGCCCTCCCCTCACTGAGTGCGAGCAGCTTGACCACCGCGCTCGCGGCACGTCGCCGCCACGCACGATCCGCCACCGGCACGTCCGCGACGCGGACGGAGAAGCCGCCCAGCAGAGTGATGTCGACGCTCATGCCACCACTCTCGCGCGGCCGCGCCCCCCGCACATGGGTGACCTCCCCCCACATTGCGTTCCGGCTAGATCCCGGCCAGGTCGACGCGCGCGGCCGCGGTGCGCGACTCGACGCCGAGCTTGGTCAGGATCGCGGACACGTGGTGCTCAGCGGTCTTGGACGAGATGAACATCCGCTCGGCGATCTCGCCGTTCGTCAGGCCCTCCCGCAGCAGACGCAGCACCTGGAGCTCGCGGTCGGTCAGCCCGGACGGGTTCGCCGCCGTCGTACGACGCGGGCGCCGGGGCACCGGCACGTGGAGCCGCCGCAGCCGGTTGGCCGCCCGGTCGGCGTCGCCGCGGGCGCCGAGCTCGTCGAGCGTCGTGAGGGCGCCGACGAGCGACGTCGCGTCGCCGACCTCCGAGCGGGCCAGCGCGGCGTCGTACGTGCATCCCAGGCCGTCCCACAGCCGCGCCGCCTCCTCGGGGCGGCCGGCGACGAGAGCGGCGTACGGCGGCGCCGCCGCCGCGAGCCTGGGGTCGTCGGGGGAGAGCATCCCGGCCCGGACCAGCAGCCAGCCGAGCTCGCCGACGGCCCACGCGTGCTGGAGGGACGAGGCCTGCTCGAACACGTCGAGCACGCGGCCCGGCGGGGGAGCGGCGGCCGCCCACGCGGCCTCGGCGAGCCCCGCGGCAGCGGGCCAGAGCCGCTGGAGGTCGCCCGTCGGCTCCGCGAGCGCCCACGCGGTGTCGAGGTGGTCCCCGGGTGTGCCGAGCCGTACGTCGATCCGGCCGAGCGTCGTCTGGGCGACGATCCGGGTGACCACGTACGGCACGTCGGCCACCGACGAGGCCAGTGCGGCGGCCTCCCGGAAGTCGCCCTGCTCCAGCTCGACGCGCGAGAGCCAGGCGGTCGCGTAGCCCACGTAGATGTCGATGTCGCGGTCCCTGCTGTACGCGAGTGCCTGCTTCAGCCAGCGCCTGGCCTCGGCGTAGCGACGCACCTCGCCCGCCCCGCAGCCGAGGTTGACCAGGGTGAGGCCGGCGTGCTCGTCGTCCTGCATGGACTCGGCCAGGTCGTAGGCCTGCAGCATCATCCGCTCGGCGTCCCCGGGGTTGGTGAACCAGGACGCGGTCCCGACCGCGTGGAGCGACTGCGCGAGCCGTCGCTCGTCGCCGCGCCGCCGGGCGAGCTCGATCGCGCGGCGACCGGTCGTGATCGATGCCTCGATCTCGCGGGAGAGCATGTGGAACGTGCTGGCCATGGCGAGCGCCGCGAGCTCGCCGGCTCCTCCGGGCACGGCACTCGCGGCGTCGAGGGCCGCGTCGAGGGCACCGCGGGCGTCGGTGCCGCGCCCGCCCCGCCACAGCATCTGCGCATGGGCCGCGAGCTGCTGCGCCAGCACGTCCGGGTCGTCGAGGGTCCGCGCGTGCGCCACGGCGTCCTCCGACGACGACACCGCGCTGGCCACGTCGCCCCCGACGGTGAGCGCCTCCGCGCGTTCCCGGAGCACGTGCACGGCCTGGGTCGCGTCGAGGTGGTCGAGGTGGGCGGCCGCGCGCGAGAGGTGCACGCAGGCCTCCTGGCGCGCACGCTGGCGGCCGGCGGCGCGGGCGGCGCGGAGCCCGAACGTCACGGCCACCTGGTGGTCGCCGGCGAGGTCGGCGTGGTAGGCGATCGCCGCGTCGTGGCCGCCGGAGTCGGCGACGAGTGCGGCCAGCACAGCCGCGTGCCGGTCGCGGCGACGGGCGCCTGGGAGGGAGGCCTCGACCGCCTCGCGGCCCAGCTCGTGGCGGAACCGGACGGTGCGCCCGTCGGAGACGAGCAGGCCGGCTCGCTCAGCCTCCTCGACGTCGGCGGGGTCGGCCGGCCCGGCGGCGTACACCACGTCGAGCTCCGCGCGGTCCGGCACCACCGACACCGTCTCGACCGCGTGCCGCGCGCTCGGGGACAGCTGTGCGAGGCTCGCCAGCACCGTGTCGCGCACGGAGGCCGGGAGCCTTCCGTCCGGCGAGCCGACCAGCTGTGCGACGAAGAAGGCGTTGCCCCCGGTGACCTCGCGGACCCGGTCGGCGTCGAGCCTAGTCCCGGCGGTGAGCTCGGCGACCTCGCCGCTCGTCAGGGGAGGTACGACGACCCGCCGGCTGTCCGGGAGCGAGCCGAGGTGTCGCAGCACCTCGGCGACGCGCGGCCCGGCCGACGGCTCCTCGTCGCGCACGGTGATCAGCAGGGTGACCGGGCAGTCGGCCAGCCGGCGACCGAGGTAGACCAGCAGGTCGAGCGTCGCGTCGTCGGCCCAGTGCACGTCGTCGACGACCGCGACCGTCGGCTCGAGGCCGATCGCCCCGAGCGTCTCGATGAAGACGTCGTGCCGGGGGTCGTCACCGGCCAGGGCGGCCGCGACCCCGCCGCCGAGCGTCGCCGACCAGTCGTGAAGCGGCAGCAGTGGGCGCGTCGTCGCGAGAGGCTCGCACGCGCCCCAGAGCACTCGCTCCCGTCGGCCGGCGGCGAGCGTCCTGGCCAGCGTGGTCTTGCCGATTCCAGGCTCGCCCGACACGACGACGACCCTGCCGTGTCCGGCCGAGGCCTCGTCGACGAGCTCACCCAGCTGCCCGAGAAGAGCCGAGCGGGTTGCCGCTGGCACCCGATCATCCTAAGACGCCGAGTCGGCGCATC